>NZ_SOHM01000029.1 GCF_004403945.1 Cryobacterium lactosi
CGGCAGCGGCCTGGGCTTCGGCGGCGGCCTGCGCGGCGGCGGCCTCGACGGCGACGCGGTCGGCCTCGGCGGCGGCGGCCTGCACGGCCGCGGACTGCTCCTTGGCCTGCGCGGTGAGTTCGCTCACCTCGCCGAGCGGCATCGAGATGTAGCCGGCCAGTGAGCTGCTGGTGCTCGACAGGGCGGACGCATCCACCTTGTTCACTGCGGCGTCGAGCGCGGTGTCGGCGTCGACGAGGGCCACGGATGCGGCGAGGTGGGTCTTGCTGATGGCGGCGGCCTTGGCGGCGGCACGCTCATCGCGCTGCTGCTGGGCCTGCTGCTGCTGGTCGGCGACCGCCGACTGCACGGTGAAGCCGGTGCCGGCGACGACCCCGGCGAGCACGAGGCCGCCGGCGATCAGGGTGAGGCGCTTGTTGCGGGAGCGGCGGGTCTTCCGCTCGGCGCGGGTGCTGAGGGTGCTGATGCTGCTGGTGCTGCTCGGGTTTTCGGGCGTGGAATTCTGAGAATTATCGGGGCGCATAAACTTCCAGGTCGGGGGTGGGGGTGCGCTCTGCGGCGGCACGCTCACGGAACGATGGGCCCACGCGGGCGGACCGGCGCGGGCAAGCGGCCTAGCCTGCCGAAGGTTTCTGGGCAAAAACTCACTTTTTCCTGCCAAAACCATGTGAACAGGGGTCGTGCGGCGTCTGTATCGAGGGACAATTCGTCGTCGTTTTGCCCGGCCAGCGGGCCATTCCGGTCGCGCGCCGCAGCGCCAGGCGATTGCATGATGGGGGTAGCGTTGAACGATGCCCACTTCAGACGCAGCACAGCAGGCCGACTCAGCTATTCCGACCGCTCCGGCCGGAGCGCCCACCAGCGCCGAGCGCCTGATCACAACGTTGGGGAACATCAACAACGTCGACGTCGCGAACGCCCCAGAGGCCGATCGCGCCGCCGTGATCGAACTCATCGACATCATCAACGACGAGCAGCGTTCCACCCTGCTGTTCGCCCTGCTACTGGAGCGCCTTCGCTCCGATGTCTGATCCCTCCGGGCCGCGCGCCGACCAGCGCGCCCTGGACCTGGAGAAGACCGCCGACTGGTACCGGCGTTTCCGGCTCCTCGAGACTCCGGGGCAATCCGCGCTCTACGCCGCTTGGGCCGATGGTGTCGAGAACGACGCGGAGGTGCTGGGCCTGATCGTCACGCTGCCGCGGCCCAAACGCCAGCCGAATCTGGTGTTCACCTGCGCGCGGCTGCTCGGCGCGCCGCTGACGGGCTATCGGGACTTCCGCCCCTGGCTGGTCGAGCACTGGCCGGCCGTGGCCGCCCAGGCCCTGCTGCGCTCCACCCAGACCAACGAGCCGCGCCGGCTCACGGCGATTATGCCGGTCCTGGCCGGGATCGGCCCCGAGCTGGCCCTCCTCGAGGTCGGCGCCAGCGCGGGGCTCTGCCTGTACCCCGACCGGTACAGCTACGACTACTCCGGTCGCCGGGTGGATCCGGTGCACGGCCCCAGCACGGTGCTGCTGACCGCCGACGCCACCGGGCCGGTGCCGCTGCCTACGCATCCGCCGGAGATCGTCTGGCGGGCCGGGCTCGACCTGAACCCACTGGACGTGCACGACCCCGACGACGTGGTCTGGCTTCAGACCCTGGTCTGGCCCGAGCAGACCGAGCGCCGCGACCGGCTGGATGCGGCGCTGACGATCGCTCGCCTGGACCCACCGTTACTCACCCGCGGGGACGCCGTCGTGGACCTGGAGAAGCTGGTGGCGCTCGCTCCGGCCGGGGTGCCGCTGGTCATCGTCAGTCCCGCGGTCCTGGTCTACCTGGCGCCCGAACAGCGCACGGCCTTCGCGCGCACGGTGGCCGGCCTGGGACACTGGATCTCGCTGGACGGTGCGGGCGTGCTGCCCCAGGTGGACGCCCTGCTGCCGCAGCCGCCCGTGCCCGGTGACTTCACGGTGTCGCTGGACGGCCGGCCGGTGGCCCGGTGCGGCCCGCACGGGCAGAGCCTGGACTGGATCGTCGGTTAGGCCCCTGGCCTGCCGGGCAGCTCACCGGGCACGCTTCTAAGATGGCGCTATGCGTGCACTCGTGGTCCACACCCCAGGCGGCCCGGACGCCCTCACCCTCGACACCGTTGCCGACCTGGTCGTCAGCGCCGGCGACATCCGGATCGAGGTGGCCGGCGCCGGCGTGAACCGGGCCGATGTGCAGCAGCGCCTGGGCCACTACCCGTCGCCGGCGGGTGCGCCGCAATGGCCCGGCCTGGAGGTGTCGGGCATCGTCACCGAGACCGGGATCGCCGTCACCCGCTTCACGGTCGGCGACAGGGTCTGCGCGCTGCTGGCCGGCGGCGGCTACGCGACAGAGGCCGTGGTGCACCAGGACCTCGCCCTGCCCGTTCCCGACAACGTCGACCTGGCCGACGCCGCCGCGCTGCCGGAGGCGCTGGCCACGGTGTGGTCGAACGTCTTCATGGGCGCCGGCCTCACGGCCGGCCAGACCCTGCTCGTGCACGGCGGCGCCAGCGGCATCGGCACCACCGCCATCCAGCTGGCCCGGCTGGCCGGCGCCCGGGTGATCGTCACCGCCGGCTCCGCCGAGAAGCTGGCGGTCTGCGGTCGGCTCGGTGCGGACGTGCTGATCAACTACCGGGAACAGGATTTTGTGGCCGAGGTGCTCGCCGCCACCGACGGGCACGGTGCCGACGTGATCCTGGACATCATGGGCGGCTCCTACGCGGCCCGGAACGTGGCGGCGCTGGCCCTGGGCGGCACCATCATGGTGATCGCCAACCAGAGCGGCGAGGACGCCGTCTTCAACCCGTTCCACCTGATGCAGAAACGCGGCCGGTTCTGGGGCACCACCCTGCGCGCCCGGCCTGCGGTGGAGAAGGCGGCCATCATGGCCGACCTGTTCACCCGGGTGTGGCCGTGGCTAGAATCCGGCTCTTTCGTGCCGGTGATCGACAGCCGGTTCGCCTTCGCCGACGCGGCGGATGCGCATCGCCGGTTGGAAGCATCCGCTCACGTGGGCAAGATCGTGCTGCTGCCCTGAGCCGATGCGTCGCGGGGCGGTTCAGGCCCGTGACGCGGCGAGTTCGACCCGGTTGCGGCCGGACGCCTTGGCCTCGTACAGGGCCGCGTCGGCGCGACCGAGCCAACGCGAGACACTCTCGCCGGGCTTGAGCAGGGCGACGCCCACGCTGGCGGTGCAGTGCAGCCCCGTGGTGACCACGCCCCAGGGGTGGTTGCGCACCTCGCCGAGCAGGCGCTCGCAGATTTGCACGGCCTGGTCGATCGTGGTGTTCCCCAGCACCAACAGGAATTCCTCACCGCCGACCCGAACCGCAAGGTCGGTGTCGCGGGTGGTGTTGCCGAGGATCGTCGCCATGGTGGTGAGCACCCGGTCGCCGGCGGCGTGGCCGTACTCGTCGTTGACCTGCTTGAAGTGGTCCATGTCCACCATCACCGCGCAGAGCGGTTCGGAACGCTCCCTGGCGGACGACATCATCTCGGGCAGTTGCCGGTCGAGGGCCCGCCGGTTGGGCAGCCGGGTGAGCGGGTCCGAGTGCGCCTGCTGGTCGAGTTCCTCGGCCCGGATCCGCTGCATCTCGGCCTCGAGCTGCGAGCGCTGCGCCTCGTGCCTGGCCTGCTCGATCTCCAGCGAGTTGATCAGCATCCGCGACTGCAGCCCGGCGGTCTGCCTGGTGAGCCCGAGCATCAGCACGTGCAGCTGTTCGTGGTGGTCAAGGGCCCGATCGAACCGGCCCGCGGCCTGGTGCATCTGGTAGAGCGCGCGGTGCAGCTTCACCTTCAGCGCCGCATCCTCGGCCACCGACGGGTCGGCGACCTGGGCTTCCATCATGGCGCAGGCCTGGTCAACGCGACCCTCGGCCCTGGCGACCTCGGCCAGCTGGGCGTCGTTGTTGACCGCGAGATTACGGTAGCCGTTCGTGATCGCGATGGTCTTGGACCGGCCGGCCTGCCGGCGCGCTTCGGCGTATTCGCCGCGCTCGATCAAGAGCCCGACCAGGTTGGTGCGGGCGATGGTCTCGTCGAAGGCGTGCCGCTCGGCGACCGCCAGCGCGATGGCCGCGCGGATGATGGCGATCCCGTCGTGCATCGCCACCGACGCGTCTTCACCCTTCGCGCGCTGCGCATGGGCGATTTCGAGGTAGCTGTCGCCCAGGTTGTTCCGTGCCGCGAACGCGGCCTCGGGGTCGTCCAGGGTGTCGGCCAGGTCCAGCGCCTGCCGGCCAAGTTCGATGCTTCGGTCGGCGTCGCCGAGGGCCTGGTGCACCATCGACGAGCGCGACAGCGCCCAGAACTCCGCGGTGCGACTGCCGCTGGCCCGCGCGGCCGCCAGGGCGCCGAGCACGTGACTGAGCGCGGGTTCCTCCAGGGCCGTCTCGTGAAAGGCCAGGGCGAGGGTGCAGTGCACCTTCGACTGACCGATCAGGTCGCCGCTGGCGGTGAGGTATTCCAGCGCGAGCAGGCCGTGCCGCACGGATGCCTCGAACTCGCCCAACCGCAGCCGGTGGCCGGAGAGCAGCTTCCGGGCGCGGGCCTCCTGGGCGGGGGTGATGAAGGGGTCGGCGAGCACCAGTTCGGCTTGGGCGGCCCCGGCGTGATGCTGGCCGTCCTGATTGGCCTGGGCGCACTCGTCGAGCATCGCGTCGATCATGGGGCGACGGGCAGACGCGGACCCGTCCATGGGCGGCGGCTGGTGCAGCTCGGCGTCGCCGGCCGGCACGGGCAGGTCGGCGATTTCAACAAAACCGCCGGGCAGGTCCAGGTCACGCCCACCGTCGGCCACGCCCAGGTCGGCGATGCCGTCCGCCAACAAGCCGGCGGCAGAACGCAAGGCATCGGCTTCGGACGGATCGGACGGCACCGTGGCGCCGGCCGGGAGCGGGGCCACCAGGTCATCGGGCGCGGTCATCGCGCGTCACCGTGCTCGGTCGGGGCGTCGACAGACAGGCTGAGCGCACCGCCCGCTCGACTCGGCGGGAGGTTCTTCGACGGTACGCGTGATGCGTTCACGGCTCAGTCCCCAAACTGCTCGTATACCCGAACCTAGCAGCGTCGCAGCGGCCGCCAGGGCCGACGCACGCTCCGGCTAACCCCCGCTTCGCGGGTGATTTTCACCGCACCTTTGTGCGCTTCCATAACGGTTTCGAGGCGTGTTCATCGGCGGCTCACAGCCGCGCGGATCACCGCCAGCCGAGGCCGGGGGCCACGTGGCGCATCACCGAATCGAGCAGCTGCGCGTTGTAGTCCACGCCGAGTTGGTTGGGCACGGTGAGCAGCACGGTATCGGCGGCGTGCACCGCGGCATCCTGGGCCAGCTGCTCGACGAGAACGTCGGGTTCGCCGATGTAGCTTTTGCCGAACCGGGCTAGTCCGCCGTCGAGGTGGCCCACCTGGTCACGGTTGTCGGCCTGGGCGCGGAGGCCGAAGTAACGCCGGTCCTGCTCGGTGACCAGCGGCATGATGCTGCGACTCACCGACACCCGCGGGGTGCCGGGGTGACCGGCATCCGCCCACGCCTGCCGGAAGATCGCGATCTGCTCCGCCTGCAGGTCACCGAAGTCGGCGCCGGTGTCTTCGGTGAGCAGGGTTGAACTCATCAGGTTCATGCCCTGCTCGCCGGTCCACTTCGCGGTGGCCCGGGTGCCCGAGCCCCACCAGATGCGCTCGGCCAGTCCGGGCGACTGCGGCTGGATGGCGAGGAGGTTGCTGTGTCCGGTGAGCTGCGGGTTCGCGGCGGCGACGCCGGCCCCGCTGATGGCCCGGCGGAACTGTGCGGTGCGCTCGCGGGCGTCATCCGCGTCGCTGGTACCGGGTGCGGGCACATGCCCGAAGGCTTCGGCGCCGCGCAGCGCAGTCTCGGGCGAGCCGCGGCTGAGGCCGAGCTGCAGCCGTCCGTTGCTGATCAGGTCGGTGATCGCGGCCTCTTCGGCCATATAGAGGGGGTTCTCGTAGCGCATGTCGATCACGCCGGTGCCCAACTCGATGCGGCTGGTGCGGGCGGCCATCGCGGCCAGCAAGGGGAACGGCGATGCGAGCTGCGGGGCGAAGTGGTGCACCCGCACCGACGCGCCGTCCACGCCGAGCTCCTCGGCCGCCACCGCGAGTTCGACGGTCTGCAGCAGGGCATCCGCCGCGGTGCGCACGAGCGACCCCGGCACCGCCTGATAGTGGCCGAAAGACAAGAACCCGATCTTCTTCATGGTTGCTGCAGCGTTCCCCGGCGGCGACGTATTCCCGACCTCATCCGCGGTTCTTGCTGAGGCCCCATGCATGGCGGCGCCCGGAGGGCGATGTGCGGGGCACGCGCCACTATGCCCCTGGCGCGCCACCCGCCCAGCGGCGCCCAGCCCGCGTAGCGGCGCTGAACCCGCGCAGCGGCGCCCCACCCGCACAACGGCCCCGGCGCGCGATGTGCGGGGCACGCGCCACTATGCCCCTGGCGCGCCACCCGCCCAGCGGCGCCAGACCCGCCGAACGCCTCGCTCCCGCACAGCGGCGCCGCTCCCCGACCGACTCGGCAGGAAACCTGCGCCAGCTACACCGGGTCGTTGCCCCGACGCGACCCCACACCCTGCCAAGCTGTGATCATGCGTCATCTGTTCCTCGACTTCTTCGGCACCCTGGTCAACTACGCGGACTCCCGTGCCGGACAGGGCTACGCCGACACACACGCGAGCATGCGTGCCTTCGGCGCGCGCGGCACCGAGCAGCAGACCGCGGATGCCTGGCTGGATGCCTTCCACCAGCTCAATACTGAATCCGACACCGACCACCGTGAATTCACCATGGAGCAGTTGTCGCACCGGGCCATCTCGCAACTGCTCGGGCGCGAACCCGATGCCACCGAAATCGCCGAGGGCGCCCAGAGCAACATGGCGGACTGGGAGCGCGGAGTGGTGCTGATTCCCGGCATGGCCGAGACCCTTAAGGAACTGGGCCAGACCTTCACCCTGACGATCGTGTCGAACACGCACAGCGCATCCGTCGTGCCCCGCCAGCTGGCGGCCATGGGCGCCACCGACCTCATCTCCCATGTCGTGACCTCGCTCGAGGTGGGCTTTCGCAAGCCGCATACGGCGATCTACCAGGCAGCGCTCGACCGGGCGGATGCCGACCCGGCCCGCGTGATCTTCGTCGGCGACACCTGGGACGCCGACTTCGACGGTCCACGGGCGCACGGCATGGAGGCCGTGCTCGTGGCCGCCGACCCGCGCGACGGGGTGCCGGAGACCCGCCGGGTCGCTTCGGTGCTCGACCTGCCCGACCTGCTCTCGTTCCGCTACCCCAGCACCCGCCCGATCAGCACCCGCGGGGTGGCATAACTCCTGCTGGATCTCGGCCGGCGACCTGACCGCCGCGTGACTCCGGGGCCACCGGCGACGGTGGCGGCGGATTGCGGGAGTTATGCACGACGACGGCACCGTGACCGCCGCGACGATCTGAGCCGGGCAACTGGGTAAGCTCGGCGAATGGTTACAGAGGGGTTCCGCATCCGCGCCACGCAGGTGGACGATTGGCGAGAGGTGCGGGAGCTACGTCTCGAGATGCTGCGGGACACCCCGATCGCGTTCGGCGAGACCCTGCAGGATGCCCTCAGCCACTCCGACAGTGAGTGGCGGATGCGCGCCGCCCGCGGCACCGCCGAACACGGCATCGTCCTCGCCGCGGTCGACCCCGAGGGGCGCTGGCTGGGCACCATGGGCGGGTATGTGCCGGACGCGACCACCGGCGCGCTGCTGGTGGGGGTCTATGTGTCGCCGGATCACCGCGGCCACGAGGCCGGAGTGTTCGACGCCTTGCTGGCCGCGATCCAGGATTGGGCCCGCGGCGAGGGTGACCGCCTGACCCTGCACGTGCACGAGGACAACTCCCGCGCCCGCGCGGCCTACCTACGCCGCGGCTTCACGGAAACCGGGCACCGCGTGCAGTACGTTCTGGACTCCAGCGCGATGGAGATCGAGATGGTCAAGCTGCTCTAGCGGCCGCCGCCACCACCGCCGCCGCCACCACCGCCGGAGAAGCCGCCGCCGAAGGATCCGCCCGAGAAGCTTCCGCCGCCGCTGCCCGACCAGGTGGACGGCGGGGGCGTGGGTGTTTCGGTCGTATGCACCGAGTTGACGATCCCGTTGAGCGCCGAGGCCAGGTAGATGCCGCTGAACGCGTTCTGCGATACGAACCAGCCCGGCGCGGTGGCGTCCTGCTCGTAGTACACGGCGAGCTCCGCCGCCCACTCCCGTTCGACGCCCCAGAGCACCGCATACGGCAGTAGTTTCTCGTAGAGCTTTACCAGTTCCACGGTGCCGGGGGCGGATGCGCCGGCTGCGGCGGGCTTCGAGCCGGGGACGCTGCGTGGCACGGTGACGCGCAGTGCGCCCTCCGGGCTCTGCAGCATGCGGAACCTGTCGGCCTCGGCCAGGTCGAGGTAGACCTTCATCCCGGTGAGGTAATCACGGCGCTCCACCCCAGCCGCGCTGAGGAGCACCGGGCGGCGGGCTGCCGCGACGGCGACGAGCACGGCCGCGCCGACGACAAGCAGCAGCGGGAACCACCACGCCGCAGGCGGGCCGGCGAGCACGAGCACCGCCACGACGAGCACCGCGAGCGCGGCGAGGCCGGCGATCAGCCCGGCCCTGGCGCGGGTCAGGGCCGGCCGGGCCCGCCAGCCACGGGCGAGGTTGCGGGTGGTCGCATCCGCCGTCGCGGCGGCCAGCCCGCGGGCCAGCCCGTCGTTGGTGACGCCGAGTTCGCAGACGGAGCCCGCGGCCAGCCCTGGGAAGAGCGTGGCGAGCAGGGCCAGTTCCTGGTCGTCGACGCCGTCGGTGCCGAGCAGCTGCAGGGTGAAGTCGCCGCCCTGGGCGCTCACCGGGTAGTCCAGGATGCGCACGACACCGCGCACGGCGAAGCTCACGATCTGCGCGGCCATGGCCGACTGCCCTCGGCCGATGAGGTCGGCGGCCTCGAGGAGGTTGTAGCCGTCCGGAACGCTGTACTGGGCGATGATGGTGCCGCGGCCCTTGGGCTCGCGGGGACGCACGAAGATTCGCCCGAGCACGTACACGCCGCCGAGCAGGGCGATGCCGAGCAGCAGGAACGGGAAGCCGGCGGCGGCCTGGGAGTCGAGGGCGTTCTGGGCGGGCTGCTCCTCCGCGGGGACCTGCACGAAGGTGCCGGCCGTGAAGCCGATGGCCACGGTGAGGTTCTCGCCCGGGCCCAGGTTGACGGCCTCGGCGGTGAACAGCTGCCCCACGGCGTCCTCGGGCGTGGCGGCAGCTGGTTCGGTGGTCTCCGGGGTGGTGGCCTCCGGGGTGGCAGCATCCGGCAACGCGGCATCCGAGTCGGCCTCCTGCACGATCTGGCAGGCTCCGCTCTCGCCCTGCGCGCCGGTGTAACAGGCACTGTTGCCGGTGAGGAAAGGGGCGATGGCCGGGGCGACGTGCACCCGGGCGGCAACGGAACCGAACGGTTGGTCGAAGCCGGTGCCGTTGGTGTCCCAGTACAGCTCGTCGTCGTTGGTGTCGGCGAACGCGCGCACGACGTTCTGCTGGGTGTAGCTGATGACGTAGGTCTGGCTGCCGCGCACGAACTCGTCAGTGCCGAGCGCAAGTTCGGTGAAACCGCCGTTCACCGTGGCTTCGAAGTAGACCGGCTCACCCTCGGCATCGGTGACCGACTCCACCGTCGTGTTCAGCGGGACGCCGTCGTAGTCGTTGGGGATCGCCCGGATGATGCCCCGGTTCTGGTCGAAATCGGGGAACTCCGCCACGAAGGTCTCCACGGTGCGCAGCGTGGAGTGCCCGGTCGCGTCCCGGTCGAGGTAGTACTCCCCCGCATACAGGTCGAAGCTGAAGTCCGAGGTGTCCGCAGGCACGGCCCCCACCGAGCCCGGCGCAACAGCCATCGCCGCCACCGGGGCGCCGAGCGCCAACACGGAGGCGATAACCAGGCCGGACAGGACTTTCAGAAGACGAGTCACGCCTCCGAGCCTAGTGACCCCCTCACGTTCAGAGAATCGACGCGGCGCTCGAGAACGGCGCTGGCCGGGCACACGTCCCGCAGCCAGACGAGCTCCCCCTCAACGCACCCGATTGAATCGCTGGCCCGCGTACCTTGGGTTGCCGATGTCGCTACCAATACCCTCATGATCTGCTCCGCATTCTCGGCACGAGGGTGAGTGAGTACGTGACGTCAGGCTAAACCGAGCCACCGACATCCGCCCCCCTGCCCTGAAAGGCGGGTGACCGGAGGCCCCGAACGGATGCGGCCCGGCCTAGAACCCCTCGGGAGCGTGCGGGCGATACGGGGCGGCGAGCCGGGCGAGTTCGTCGTCGGTGAGGGTGAGATCGACGGAGGCGACGGCATCCGCGAGGTGGTGCGCACGGGTGGCGCCGACGATCGGCGAGGTCACGGCCGGCTGCTGCCGCACCCAGGCCAGCGCCACCTGTGCACGCGGTACCCCGCGCTCGGCGGCGACCTGCGCGACGGCCTCGGCGATCTCGCGGTCGCCCTCCTCCTGCTGTCTGTAGAGGGTCTGCCCGAAGAGGTCGGTTTCGGAGCGGGCGGTGGTGTCGTCCCAGTCGCGGGTGAGCTTGCCGCGCGCCAGTGGGCTCCACGGCAGCACGCCGACGCCCTGGTCGAGGCAGAACGGATGCATCTCGCGTTCCTCCTCGCGGTTGAGCAGGTTGTACTGGTCCTGCATCGACACGAAGCGGGTGGTGCCGGCCAGGTCGGCGGTGTGCTGGGCCTTCGCGAACTGCCAGGCGTACATCGACGAGGCGCCGATGTAGCGGGCCTTGCCGGCCTTGACCACGTCGTGCAGCGCCGCCATGGTCTCCGCGATCGGCGTCAGTGGGTCCCAGCGGTGGATCTGGTACAGGTCCACGTAATCGGTGCCCAGCCGGGTGAGACTGTGGTCGATCTCGGCCAGGATGGCGCGGCGGGAGAGCCCGGCGCCGTTCGGGCCCGGCCGCATCCGGCCGTGCACCTTGGTGGCCAGCACGTACTCGTCCCTGATGCTGAAGTCCCGCAGCGCCCGGCCCAGGATCTCCTCGCTGCTGCCGTCGGAGTAGACGTTGGCGGTGTCGAAGGTGGTGATGCCGGCCTCAAGCGCCTGCTGGATCAGCGGCCGGCTGGTCTCCTCAGGCAGGGTCCAGGCGTGATTGCCGCGCATCGGGTTGCCAAAACTCATGCAGCCCAGCGTGATCGCCGACACCTCGAGGCCGGTGGTGCCCAGGCGTACGTATTTCATGCGTTTCCCTTCGTCGCGAAAGTTGAGAGTGTCACAGGCCTGCGCCCCGGCCGGTGTTGCGGATCTTCGGCCCCTGGGCCGCTGCGGGCGGCCTGCTCGGCCCGCTCCCGGTCCGACAACGGTGCCGACCGGCTTCGCCGCGAGATGAAGTAGAGGAACACGGAGATCGCGATGGCTGCGACCACCAGGATGATGCCAAGGATGAGGCTGAACGTTTCGGACATGAGTCCTCCAGGTGTTGCGGACAGACCGGCGGATGGTCGCACGGGCCGGTCCGGCCTTCACTCGTGTCTACAGTCTGGCTGCGCTCGCGTCAATTGTGCGAGCGGATGCGCCGCCGGCGCCGGGCGCGGTACGCTCCCGTCATGGTCGACCGTTACCGCTCCGTTGAGGAGTTCCTCGCCGCCCAGCCCGCCGAGCGTCTCCCGGTGATCGAAGCGCTGCGGCAACTCGTGCACGAGGCCGATCCCGGCGCGCGGGAGCACATCAAGTGGAACTCCCCCAGCTACGTGGTCGACGGTGTCGATCAGGCCACCATCAGCGCGCAGGGAAAGGACGGCGTGCGCCTGGTGCTGCACCGCGGCGCCACGACCACCGAGGACAGGGCTGCCGCATCCGCCTTCGCCGGCGACCCGCACGGGCTGCTCACCTGGCACTCCGACATTCGGGCGAGCCTGCTCATCTCCGATCTCGCCGACCTGGCGGGCAAACGGGATGCGGCCGTCGACGTCGTTCGCGCTTGGCTCGCCCCGGCCGGACCCGTGGCCGCACGCGCGTGACGGTTCGACCCGAGCGCGCTACCCCTCCTGCAGGGTGACCCGCCCCGCACTGCGGCCGAGCAGGGCCGACACCACTGAGGTGCCGAGCGCCAGCCCGATCAGTACCGGTGCGGCAACTCCGAGCGCCGTCTGCAGGCCCACCGCGGTGGCCTCCAGACCCAGCAGCACGGCAACGATCCCCTGCAGGAGGTAGGCCACTGTGTACACCACCGAGATGGTGCCCGCCCGGTGGTGTGCGGGCGCATGCCGGTTCAGTAGGCCCAGCCCGCCGAGGAACAGTAGCCCGTAGCCCACCCCGGCCGACACCGAGGTGACAGCGAACACCGGCAGCGACGCCGTGGACGCGCTGAGCACCAGCAGCGCCACCGCCGAAGCCATGGCCAGGCCGCCGAGGCCGATGGCGAGGCGTGCGGGCATCCGTCTGGCAGCCAGCGCGGTGATGCCGATCACGACCGGTGTGATAGCGAGCACCAGTCCGGACACCAGGGCGTTGTCGGAGTGGATGAGGTCGACCGAGATCTGCGCACCGAGCGAGAGCAGCACGGCTCCCACAGCGAAGGCCGTGGTGATTGCAAGCGCGGATACGGTCACCACGCCTCGAAGACCCACCGGCACCCGGATCGCCCGGGGACGCCACCTGCCGGAGGTTTCGGCGCCGGCCGTGTGCCCGGGCAGGGCGAGCACGGCCAGGAAGACCAGCGCCGCAACGACCACGACCACCCAGTAGCTGAGCTGGCGCGGGTTGGGGGCGTACTGCACCAGGGCTCCGGCGATGATGGTGGCCACGGCCAGCCCCACCGCTGTGGCGGCCGTGTTCACCGAGCTGGCTCTGGCCGTGCCGCCGCGGGTGTTGAACTCCACCATGGCGGCGCTGGCCGGCGCGATCGCCAGCCCCACGCCGACTCCCTGAAAGGCCCGGGCGACGAACAGCCAGCCTTCGGCCGGCGCGAGGGCGAAGAGCAGGGAGCCCACGAACATCGCCGCCACCCCGGCGAGCAGGGCCGTGCGGCGGCCGATGTGGTCGGAGAGGTCGCCGAACACCAGCAGAACCACCACGAGCACCAGCGGGTACACCGCGAACAGGGTGGTCGTGGCCACGGGCGTCATGGCCCAGTCCCGGGCATAGAGCGGATAGATCATTGTGGGGGAACCGCTGGCCCAGAGGGCGAGCATGGCCACCGAGGCCGCCGTCCAGAACCGGGTGGCGGGGTGGGACAACGACATGCGGCTCCAGACCGAAGACAAACCCCGAGCCGCACACCGGTGGAGCGAGGGCTGCCGTCGAGGTGACGGATGCGCCCGCACCGTTGCGGGGCCGGCCGCCGAACGGCTGCCGTTCCGTTTACGCTAACAGGCTGAGTTGGGTAATCCAAGTCAATGTAGGATGGGGGCATGACAACGGACTCCTCCGATGCTCACCCGGCGCACGAGATGCCCAGACGCTCCGGTGACGACCTGCGCTGCTCGATCGCGCGCACCATCCAGGTGCTCGGCGACCGGTGGACCATCCTGATCGTGCGCGAGTGCTTCCGCGGCCGCACCCGGTTCAGCGACTTCCGGCGGGTGCTCGGCATCCCCACCGACATCCTCACCTCCAGGCTTGGCTCCCTCGTGGACGCGGGAGTCCTCGAACGCCGCGGCTATCGCGAGCCCGGCGCCCGGGAGCGCTTCGATTATCACCTCACCACCGCCGGCGACGCCCTGCTGCCGGTGCTCGGCGCCCTCGCCCAGTGGGGCAACGACTACAGGCCCTCCGGCCACGGACCCAGCCGGCTCTACCAGCACGCCTTGACCGGTGAGGCCGCCACGATCGCCTTCGTGGCCCCCGACGGCCGGGTCATCGACCCCGCGGACATCGCCATCGTGCCCGGTCCCGGCGAGAACGACCCCAGCATCGGCCCGATCCGCCCCCTCGCCGCGTCGCACGGCTGACCGCCGTCGGCACATAACCCTGTAGGAGTTATACCCCCGATCGGGCGGTTTCGCGCGGGGCGGGGCCACGCCGCACGGTCACCTTTCGCAGGCACGACCGCGGCAGTACCGTGTCTGGCGTGAGGCGGATGCCCACCTCACGGACGACACCGATCGGGAGGCCCACCTTGACCAGCACGCCCACCCGCCGTGGCGGATACCTGCCGCCCAGCCGCTTCATGTTGCACGTCGTCAACCCCGTCGCCCGCGCCTGCGGAGCCCCCACCCTCATCGTGCGGGGACGCATCAGCGGCCGGGAGATCAGCACGCCCGTGGCCCCGTTTCGGTATGAGGATTACCGGTACGTGATCGCCGGTCGCGGCGTGACCCAATGGGTGCAGAACCTCCGGGTCGCCGGGCGCTGCGAGCTCCGCATCGCCTGGCAGCGCCACCCGTACCGGGCCACCGAACTGCGCGGGCTCGAGCACGACGAGGTCGCCGCGGCCTATCTGGAGAAACTGGGCCGGCGCGCGCAGCCGTTCCTCGCCGAACTGCCGGACCCGGCCGACCATCCGATCTTCCGGCTCGAACCCTGCGAGGCACCGGTCCGTAGCTGACCGTCGATCGCTCAGCGCACGGGCAGCCCCACCATGCGCAGCCACGCCGCCAGGTGCACCTCGTCGAGCACCGGCGCCCGCAGCGCCGCGTAGCCATCCGGCCGCACGACGAGCATGCCCGTGCCGGGCCGGTCGTCGAGCCGGTAGCTGTGCACCAGCGGACCGAGCATCCGTTCGGGCACCGGTCGTGCGTCCGCCTGCAGCAGGATGTGCACACCCGGACGCGCGAGCAACGCGTGCAGGCGCACCCTGCGGCCCTCGCAGCGCACCAGGGTGTCGGCCACCCGCGACCCCGGCCGCAACCCGCGCCGGGCCAGCCCGCCGCGCACCGGCGTGAGCGACGCACGCAGGTCCATCGACAGCGGGCTGTGCGTGTAGCGCAACCGGAACTGCGCGAGGGTGCGCACGCCGGCCGCGGTGAGCCGGCGCTGCCGGACGAGCCAGGGCAGCAGCGGGGCGACCACCGGCACCAGCACCGCCCGGCCGAGCTGGGCCAACGGATGCAGGCTCGCCTCGGCCCAATACATGGCGTGCGTCAGGCGCAGCACGGCCCGGTCGGCGGGGCGGCGCTCAAGGGCGTAGGAGTCCAGCAGCGCCGAGCCGGGCCGGGCGGCCGCTAGCCCGGCGCCGTCATCCGTGCCCGCTGCCGCGCCAAGCCGGCGGCCGGCCGCGGCGGCGAAAGCCAGCTTCCAACCGAGGTTCACGGCGTCGTGGATGCCGGCGTTCATACCCTGCGCCCCCGCCGGCGAGTGCACGTGGGCGGCGTCGCCGGCGACGAACAGCGGTCCGCGGCTGAACCTGCTGGCGATCCGGTGCTGCAGCCGCACCTGGGCCGACCAGGCCACCTCCGTGATCTGCGTCGGCAGCCCGGCCTCGTCGACCAACCCCTGCAACTGCTCCTGCGGCACGGGCGGTCCCGGTTGGCCGAACGGCTGCCGGTCCTCGCCCGCCCGCCGGGTGGCGAGCATCCGCCAACTGGCCCGTTCGCCCACGTCGAACAGGAACACCAGCCCGCGCCGCCCGACGACCACATGCGCGACCCCCGCCTCGAGCATCACCGGAGCCACCCGGCGCGACCCGCCGCCGGCGGGCCCCAGCTCCACGTCGGCGAGCACCACTTCCTCGTTGTAGTCGCCGCCGAGAAAACCGCCCACCGACCGGCGCACCAGGCTCCCCGGTCCGTCACAGCCGGCCAGGTACCGGCACAGCACGTCTTCATCCGGCCCGCCGTCCGCTCTGCGGAGCACCGCCCGGGCGCCGCCCTGGCTCAACCGCGCCAGCCGCACCACCTCGATGCCGCGTTCCACCACCAGCCCGCGCTCGGCGAGCGCCGAAGCCAGCACAGCCTCCACGTCAGCCTGCCGGATCAGCAGCAGGTGCGGGAAGGCGGTGCCGGCCAGGTCGAGGTGCTCGATCGACACCGGCACCACCCGCGTGCGCAGGTGCAGCTGCATCGAGGGTGAGGTCATTCCGAGCGCGAGCAGGGCATCCGTCACCCCCAAGGGGCGCAAGAGTTCGAGGGTGCGCGGATGCATCACCATGGCTCGCGACGGCCGGAACGGCGCCGGTCTGCGCTCGACGACGCGGACCACGGCGCCGTGGTCGACGGCCTGCAGGGCCAGGGCCAGCCCGGTGGGGCCGGCTCCCACAACAAGAAGCTCAACGTCGAAATCGGTCATACCGGTTCGCGCATCCGGTCGCTCCTCCCACTGCCGGCGCCGACCACCCGTCGGCGGCGGCCGGTGCACGACGTTGCCAGCATAAGCAACCCATCCGTTCCGGGGAAGGCCCGGCCGGGGGCCGCAGCCGGCGGGCACTCGTCGGCGATTCAGCCCGGTGCGCGGTAGCCTCAACCCAGGTGCCCCCGCCCACCTCGGCTTCACCCGATACCGTCCCGAAGGACCCATCATCCCGAATTCCCCGCTTGACGCCCCGTGGCCATCCACTGTTGAGCCGATGGTGCACCTCGTGCAGCTGAGCGCGGTCACCATCGACGCGCTCGCCGAGGAAGACCTGGACCTGGCCAATGAGCAGGCCGCGGTGGAGTTGAGTCCGTTCTTCGTGGAACCGGCCAGCGCCAGCACCTGGCGGTACCGCAGCCGCCAGCTCGCCACAAAGCCCGAGGATGCGAGCTGGATCACCCGGGTCATCTACGACCCCACCCGGCGTCTCGCCGTCGGCCAATCCGGCTATCACGCTGCTCCCGACGCCACCGGCATGGTCGAGGTGGGCTACGCCGTGGATGCCGCGTACCGCCGGCAGGGCTACGCGCGCGCCGCGCTCACCGCGCTGCTTCACCGCGCCGACCTCGAACCGTCCGTCACTGTTGTTCGGGCCACCATCAGCCCGGACAACCTGCCCTCGCGCGCCCTCATCGCCCAGTTCGGTTTCGTCGAGGTGGGCGAGCAGTGGGACGACGAGGACGGCCTGGAAACCATTTTCGAGCTGCCCCTCGTCCCCGCGAACTGAGAGAAAAGCACCAAAAAATCCCCGATTTCGGGGCTTTTCTCACAGTTCGCGGGAGAGAGGGCATCCGTGCCAAGCTGGGATGTCTGCGGGCCGCCTCACCAGCGGACACCCCACGGCCACCCATCACCTCACCATCAGAAGGTTCGCTGACGCAATGACGCCTCCCGCTCGTACCGTGGAACGCCCCGACGTGGCCGTGCGCCGTGCCCGTTTCGCCGTGGCCGTGCTGTTCTTCACGAACGGCGCCCTCTTCGCCAATCTGATCCCCCGGTATCCCGCGATCAAGTCCGAGCTCGGGCTGAGCAACGCCGAGTTCGGCTTCGCCGTGGCCGCGTTCCCGCTCGGCGCCCTGATCGCCGGACTCGCCGCCGGCATGCTCATCCGCCGGTTCCGCTCCTCCCGGGTGGCCGTGGTTTCGACGATGCTCACCGCGGTCGGCCTGATCCTGGCGGGGATCGCGCCCAGCTGGGCGGCCCTGGCCGCCGGCATCTTCCTGGCCGGGGCGATGGACTCCATCACCGATGTCGCCCAGAACTCGCACGGCCTGCGTGTGCAGCGGCTCTACAAACGCTCCATTCTCAACTCCTTCCACGCGGTCTGGAGCATCGGCGCGGTCACCGGCGGGCTCCTCGGCGCCGCGGCCGCCCAGCTCGACATTCCGCGCGGCCAGCATCTCATCGTGTCCGCCGTCACCTTCAGCCTGTTCGCCCTGTACAGCTACCGGTTCCTGCTCGCCGGACCCGAGCCCCTCGAGCCCGAGGCCGCCGCCCCGGCGCCGCACACCGCCGGCACCCCCGCCCGCTCCGCCGGCCGCTGGGCCAAGTGGCTGGTGCTCGGCGCGCTCGTGGTGATCGCCGCCTCCGGCGCCGTCGTCGAAGACGCCGGGGCGTCCTGGTCGGCCATCTACCTTTCCGACGCGCTCGGCGCATCCGCTCTTGTGGCGGGCCTCGGCTTCATCGCCCTGCAGGGCATGCAGTTCATCGGGCGACTGCTCGGCGACGGCCTGGTCGACAGGTTCGGCCAGCGCGCCGTGGCCCGCACCGGCGGCGCGATCGTGTTCCTGGGCATGGGCACCGCCCTGGCCTTCCCGTCGATCCCGGGCACCGTCGTCGGATTCGGCCTCGCCGGCTTCGGCGTCGCCACGCTCATCCCCGCCGCGATGCACGCCGCCGACGAGCTACCCGGCTTCAGGGCCGGCACCGGGCTCACCATCGTCGCCTGGTTGCTGCGGCTGGGGTTCCTGTTCTCTCCGCCCATCATCGGCGCCATCGCCGACCTCTCCCAGCTGCGCTACGGGCTCCTGCTCGTGCCAGTGGCCGGCCTGCTCGTGGTGTTCTTTGCGCCGGTACTGGCCACCCGGGTGCGCCGCAGGGCCGCAGATGCCGCTCCGGCCGATGACGCGGACCTCAGCGCCACCCCGACAACCGCCTCGTAACCGCGCTACCGCGTCCCGTCGTCGGGCTGGATCCCGGCGTCCACCGGCGCGGCGGGCCGCAGCACCAGGCCGAGGAAAAGCGCCAGACCCAGCACACCGGCGAGCAGTCCGCCGCCGCCCAGGTAGATCTCGGCCGGAGTGGCGAAGCCGGACAGGGCGTCCATGCGCAGGCCGACGGCGATCAGGTATCCGGTGGACCAGACACACAGCCCGGCGCTGAGCACCAGACCGAGAACGACGATGCTCTGGCGCTTCATCGGGAGCTCCTTCGGTAATTCGTTGGCTGAGTCAAGCACAGATCGGCTCTGGCCAGGGGATTATTCTGCGCTGGTGCCCGGGCGGGCCGGTGCGGGCCGCGGCGCCCAGCATCCGCCCAGCCACGTCGCGCCTAAACTCAACGGATGACCTCTCCCGCCGCGCCTGCCGTGCCCGCCGCTATCACTATGTTCGGCGCCGAGTGGTGCCGCGATTGCCGCCGGTCGAAGAAGTTGCTCGACGGCCTCGGTGTGGCATACGACTACGTGGACCTGGAGACCGTGGCCGACGGTGCCGACCGGGCCAAGGCCATCAGCGGCCGCACCCAGATCCCTGTGATCGTGTTCGCCGACGACACCCACATGGTGGAGCCCAGCGACGCCGAGGTGCGCGCCAAGCTCACCGAGCTCAGCACCGTCTAACCGGCCCCGGCCCGGAGCACGTCGAGCCCCAGGGCCCTGAACTCCGCGGCGAGCGCCGCCGGCACGACGTCGAAATCGGGGCAGGCATCCGGGTCGGCCACCACGGTGATGGCCAGCGTGCCCGCGTAGGACAGCGCCGCGAAGGCGATTGTCACGTTGCCGGTGGACGCGCTCAGCGGCAGGATCGCCGTGATCGGAGCGCCGAAGATCGTCATTGGCACTGCCGGCCCGCGCAGATTGCTCGTGAACGTGTGGATCAGCCGTTGCTGTTCGATGAACCGCTGGTAGAGCCCCACCCGCGCCAACAGCCTGAACAGCGGGCCGATCAGGGCCGTGGATGCGCCACGCACGCTCTGCCTGGCCGTGCGGGTGAAGGCCGACACCTGGCGAAGCCGGGACCGGGCGTCTCCCGCCGTGGGAATCCGCAGCGGGATCACGCCGCTCTGGTTGCCGAGCTGCCCGGCGGTGGTCTGCTGTCGGGCGGAGAACGGCACGGACACGACGACCTCGTCGAGCCGCTCGCCGCGGCCCTCGAGCAGCCGGCGTAGCGCCGCGGCGATGGCCACCAACAGCAGGTCGTTCACGGTGGCCTGGTCGGCACGGGCGACGGCCAGGGCCTGCGCAAGGTCCACCCGGATGCTCACGAACCGGCGCCGCGGCCCCGTCGGCACGTTGAGCGAGCTGCGGGGCAGCCGGCCCGAGCGGGCAGTGCCGGCGGGGCCGACCGGAGTGTGGCCCACCCCGCGCAGCTGTCGCGCCGCGGCGACGAGGCGCAGCACCCCGCGGGGCAGCTCGGCCACGGCGCGCAGCCGCAGCCAAGCCATGTCGGCGGCAATTCGGCGAGTCGTCGGCCGGGGCCGGGGAAAGGGGCCGCGGTCGGCCGGTACCGCACCGTCGGCGAGAGCGCCCAATACGGCCAGTCCCCCGATCCCGTCGGTGAGCACGTGGTGGAAGACCACGATCAGGGCGGCCTCGGCGGCGCCCGGCTCGGTGACCAGGATGGCCGCCCAGAGCGGCCGGTCGCGCGGCAGCGGGGTGCCCAGCCGGTCGGCGGCCAGCCTGAGCACGACCTCCTCACCGGCGGCATCGGGCTCGACCACCCTCACGTGCCGGCTGATGTCGAAGCCGGCGTCGTCCTGCCAGATCGGCCGGCCGCATCCGAGTGGCACCGACACCAGTCGCTGCCGCAGCCGGGGCACCGAGGCGACCCGCCGGCCGAGCTGTTCGATCACGCTCTGCGGATCGAGGCCGTTCGTCGTGTCGAGCAGCAGCACCGCTCCGACCTGCATCGGGGTGGAGCCGTGTTCGGCGACCAGCGACATGAGATCGTCGGCGCTCACCCGGTCGATCGAAGGTGGCCTGCGCATGCCTCGACGGTATACCCGTGCGCGGGTCACCGCCGGGGACGGCGCGGCATGCGGGTCACTGCGGCACTCCGAGCATCCCGGCCAGGGTCTGCAGCGCCGCGGCCTCGTGCCGGGTGAGCTGCGTGCCCCCGGCTCCCGGCGGGGCGCTCTCGACGGCCCGGCGCACCACATGCTCGGCCACCCTGAACAACCAGGCCCGGAACGCCGAGTCCAGGGCAGGGGCTTGGGCCTCGACCAGGGCCAACGCCCGCGCCAACTCGCCCAGCACCCGGGCCTGTTCGTCGGCGGCGCCGTCGATCACCCCCAGGTCGCGGGTGAGCACCTTCGCCTCCAGATCGGCCTCGATCTCCTTCACGATGGGCAACCCGTCCGGCTGATGAGCCTCCATCGTCAGGGTCTTCTCCACGGCCAACATCTCCGTCAGAACGCCCATCGGCCCCTGCGGTGACGCCCCCACCAGGTACAGGCCCACCAGAAACGGCGCGGCCCCCACTGCCTGCCATTCCTCGGCGGTGAAAGTCTCCCTGACGGCCATCTCAGCTCCTCCTCGAGCGCCGGCGCCTCCCGATCCACGGTACGCCTGCGAATCCTGGGCCCGCTAGACCTTCCGGCGCCGGCAGCACCTTATATCCGCCCGTTGCACCGCACCCACGCCGGGGGTACCGTAAGCGCAACATCGCACCCGGCCGCGGGTCACTTGTCGAACCGACCGCACCACTTCATGCACCGGTAGTCTTCACCCCGGGGGTACAGATGAACACGACAGAGCACAACGCGCCAGAGCAGCACTCGGCAGCGCCGATCAACGCGGTGCCATACAACGCAGCCGACGACGGCCTGACGATCTTCGACGATGTACACGAGGTGCGCGGTGAGCCCGTGGCGTTCGTCGGGTTGCAGCTGATGGCCGTGATCCTCAGCTACTCGTTCGCGCTGGGCGTGCTCGTGGTCGTCCTGGTCCCCGTGGCGCTGGCCCTCACGCTGCTCTGGCCGTACCTGCTGCAGATCCTGTTCCCTGCCGCGTCCGGCTGGTAGCCCCGGCCGCTGACGCCACCAGCACCGACTCCGCCAGCGCCTACTTGACCAGCGCCGCCCGGTACCGCTCGTAACGCGACTTGCCCACGAGCCGCCAGAGCAGGCGCACCGGAGCGGGCAGGTGTTCGCGTTGCCAGTCCGCCCCGCCATCCGGTTGTGCGGCGAGAATCGTGCCCAGCTGAATGAACATCTTGCCTTTGGGGGTGGCCTTGCGACCGTGCTCGGAGAGCGCATCAACCTCCTTGGGCGTGATGACGGTCTCGATCACCGGAACGATGTTGCCCTCCTCGTCGGGCAGGTGCACGGCGAGCGCCGCGTTGATGCCGGCGAGCGCGGTGGCAACGGATGCGGCATCCGCCGCCCGGCCGCTCGCCCGCCAGCCCGGCAGGCTCGCATCGAGCCGTTCGAGCTGCACGAGCATGGCCGCGTGCTGCTCCTTCATGCGTGCGACATGGGCCGCACACGACGGGGCGCGCCGCTCCAGGCGGCCCCAGAGCATGGTGTCCTCACCCTCGTGATGCGCGTGTAGCCCGGTGGAGAGCATCGCCAGGTAGTCACCGACGATGTCGGCCTGTTCCGCGTCTCCGTCGGCGACCCCGCCCACCAGCGCCGGGCTCTCACCGAACCCGGCCCGGAACATCCTATGGATCTCGGCCATGCCGCGGGCGTCGCAGATCTTCGCCGCGCTCGCTCGAGTGCCGCGATCGTCGGGGTTATCGCCGCTGGACGGCAGGGCTGTGGCAGCCATGGGGCCTCCTTCGTCGGACGTGCACGCTGAGACCGTAGCCGCGTGCCCGCTGCCGTTCAAGGGGTGCGGCTGCTCGAGCGGTGCCCGCGAGCCGCACCTCGGCGTCAGGCGGGGCAGGCGCCGCTCTGCCCCTGGCGCGCCACCCGCCTCACGGCGCCGTGCCCGCGCGACGGTTTCCGGCTCGGCGAACGCCCCCACCGCCGCCACACGGTCAGACCCGCCCGGCCGGCACGGTCGAGCCCGCGGGCACCGTCGCCGCCGCCAAGGACAGGTCCAGCGCGTGCACCTCGGTGTGGTCCAGTGCAGTGCGCACGGCACCGATGGACACGATCTCGCTGCCCAGGGCGGAGGCGAAAATCCGCGGCGGCATCAATGTGTGCAACGGCAGGTGCTGCTCGATGGTGGGGATCAGCGCCCGGCTAGCCTCGGCGATCGCACCGGCGAGCACCACGATTTCGGGGTTCACCAGCGTGGACAGGGTGGCGATGACCCGCGCGAACCGCTCGCCGAGCCGGTCCAGGATGGCCAGCGCCGCCGCATCCCCCGCCTTGGCCGCCTCGAAGACCATCTCGGCGGTCACCGCCGACGGCAGCCCTCCGCTCAGCCGAACCAGGATGCCCCGGTCAGTCTCCGAGGCGGCCACCGACCGCTGCACCTCCGCGGCGCCCCACTCGACGGCGAGCATCGCGATGCCCTCGGCGCCGCCGACCCCCTCGGTCGACGCGAGGTAGGCCATCTCCCCGGCGGCGCCCTGGCTGCCGTGCAGCACCCGGCCGCCCACCACGAGCCCGGAACCCAGTCGTTCCCCGGCCAGGATCACCGCGAAGTCTTCTGAGCCGGTGCAGTGCCCTCGCCAGCGCTCGGCGAGGGCGGCGAGGTTCGCGTCGTTGTCCACCACAACCGGCCAGCCGTAGCGTTCACCGAAGGCGTGGCCGATGTCAACGTTCATGATCGTCCAGAATTCGTTCCCCGGCACCGTGCGCCCCAGCGCGTCGACGGGCGCAGCCACGCCCACCCCTACCGCCAGCACGGCGCCGGTATCGGTCGCTGCGGCGGCCAGAGCGCGCCGCGCACACCTGTCGATGGTGTCGATGCGGGTGGGCGCCGAGGTGTCGGACTCGTCGAAGCGCTCAACCTGCTGGGCCAGGGTCTCGCCACGCATGTCGGTGACCAACACCGTGACCCGGTGGTAGCCCATGTCGATGCCCAACACCACGCCGCCGCGGGCGTTGAACTCATACACCCGGGCCGGACGGCCCTTCGGCACCGGGCCGGCGTCGGGGCCGGCCTCCACCACGATCACCCAGCCCAAATCGATCAGGTCGTCGCACACGCCGTGGACTGTCGCGCGGGTGAGCCCGGTGGCGTTCATCAGGTCGGTGCCGGTCATCGCCCCATTCCGCCGCAGCCGGTCGAGAAGGGCAAGACGGTTGGCCCGGCGCAGCACCTGCGGTGACGACGAGACGTCAGGACTCATCGCTTGACCTTTCAACGGGCATGTAGGCATAATACATCAGGCATTAAATATTTGATCTATATAAATGAGCAAAGGAGCTCGAATGCTGCCTGACCCCTCACCAACTGCACCCCACAGCCGTGCGGCAACGCCTCGGCGCCGGCGCACCGCGCTGCGCCGCCGCACGGCCGCCGTGCTGGCCGTGACGCTGGCTTCCGGCCTGGCGCTGAGCGGATGCGCCACCGCCGGCTCCGACGTCGTGACGATCCAGTTCATGCAGAACAAGCCGGAGGCCGTGGAGTACTTCGCCGACCTGGTGCAGCGATTCGAGGAGGAGAATCCCGACATCCGCGTCGTCCAGGGCAACAGCGAGGCCGCGCTGGTGCCCGGCCTGATTCGCGGCACCCCGCCGGACGTCACCACCCGCGGCTGGGCTTATGCCTCGGCCGACTTCGCCGCCAAGGGCATCTACGCCGACCTGTCCGACCTGGAGGCGGCCGACCGGGTCGACCCGTCCGCGCAAGAGCTGGTCAATTCCTGGGGACAGTACAACGGCACCGAGGTCAGCGCCCTGCCGTTCTCCCTCGCCGGCGCCGGGGTGATCTACAACGAGGCCATCTTCGCCCAGTTCGGGGTGGAGGTCCCCACCACCTGGGACGAATTCGTCGCCGCCTGCGAGGTCTTCGCGGCAAACGGCGTCACCCCGGTCTACGGCACCTACAAGGACAGCTGGACCCTGGCGCAGGGCCTGTTCGACTACACCACCGGCGGGCTGGTGGATGTGGCCGCGTTCTACGCTCCGCCCGAAGACGGCGCCGCCCCGGTCACACGGTCCTATACGAAGACCTTCGCGCCGGCCGTCGAGAAGATGAAAACCATCCTCTCCTACACCCAGAAGGGCGCCGCCACCCGGTCGTACCCCGACGGCAACGCCGCCTTCGCCAAGGGTGAGGCCGCGATGTACTTCCAGGGCCCGTGGGCGCTGTCCGAGATCAACGGCATCAACCCCGACATGCAGATCGGCACCTTCGCCCTGCCGATGACGAACGACCCGGCCGACACCAAGGCTCGCGTCAACGTGGACTCGGCCCTGTCCATCCTGCGCACTACGGAGCATCCAGCCGAGGCCCGCAGGTTCGTCGAGTTCCTGATGCAGCCCGAGGTGGTTGAGGCGTTCAACACCGACCATGCGGCGTTCTCGCCGTTGACGGATGCGCCGGCGCAGGCCAACCCGCAGATCGCCGGCCTCGACCCGCTCTTCAAGGCCGGTCGCTACTACCAGGGCGCGGTCACCTACATGCCCCCGGCCGTTCCCGCCCAGAACTACATCCAGTATTTCGCCGGCACCGGCAACGGAGAGGGTTTGCTGCGGAACCTCGACGAAGACACCCAGCGCGTGGCCGACCGGCTCGTGCCCACCACCACCAACTGACCAGCCCTGAGACGAAGGAGTCTTCTGTGACGCTACCCACTCTGCTCGAGGCCCCGCCTCGGGACGCCGGTCCCGCGCCGGCCGCCGCCCCGCCCCGGCGGCACGCCCGCCTCGACCGCACCTACCTGGTCATGCTCGTGCCGGTGCTGGCACTGTTCAGCCTGTTCATCGTGTTCCCCGCCCTCACCGGGGTGCTGTTCAGCTTCACGAACTACGCCGGCTACGGCGACTGGAAGTTCATCGGCGCCCTGAACTACGTGAACATGTTCAAGGACCCCACCATCCTGCAGGCCTACCTGTTCACCTTCTTCTTCGCCCTGGTGTCCACCCTGGTGGTGAACGTGCTCTCCCTGGCGCTGGCGCTCGCGCTGAACGCGAAGATCAAGTGGCGCACCGGAATGCGCACCCTGTTCTTCATCCCCATGGTGCTCTCCGGCCTGGTCGTGGCCTACGTGTTCAACTACCTGTTCTCCAACACCATCCCGGCGCTGGCCGACAGCCTCGGCTTCACCCCGCTCGCCTCGAGCATCCTCTCCGACGAGAGGTTCGCCTGGATCGCCGTCGTGTTCGTCACCGTCTGGCAGGCGGCTCCCGGGGTCACGATCATCTACCTGGCCGGCCTACAGTCCATCCCCGGCGAGGTGCACGAGGCCGCCGAGCTTGACGGTGCCGGCGGATTCCGCAAATTCGCCAGCATCACCCTGCCGCTGATCCTGGGCTACCTGGTGATCAACGTCATCCTGGGCTTCAAGGGATACCTGGGCGCCTACGAGATCATCGTGGCCCTCACCGGCGGCGGGCCGGGCACGGCCACCCAGTCGGTGGCGATGAAGATCTTCTCGGGCTTCACCGGCGGCGACTACGCCTACCAGATGGCCAACGCCGTGGTGTTCTTCATCATCACTGTGGCCATCTCCCTGTTCCAACTCCGCATCATCCAGCGCCGGGGAGTGTCCCTCTGATGACCGTACCGACCACCATCGCCCACCCTCCGGTGCAGCCGACGGATGCCACCGCTCCCCCGTCCAGGCGCGCCCTGAAGGCGCCCAAGGAGAGCTACAAGGTCAACTGGCCGCTCACCATCGTGCTTCTTGTGGCCGCGTTGACGATCCTCATCCCGCTCTACTTCACTGTCGTGATGGCGCTCAAGGGGCCGTCCCAGACCGGTGGAACGGGCCTGGAAACGCCGAACCCGGTCGAATTCGCCAACTTCCCCGCGGCCTGGGTCACGGTCGGCTTCGGCCGGGCCCTGATGTCCACCGCCTTGGTCACGGTTTTCAGCGTGATCGGCGCCGTGCTGGCCAGTTCGATGGTGGCCTACGCGATCGCCCGTAACTGGGAACGCCGGTTCTTCCGGGCGTCCTACGTCTACCTGCTGTCGGCGTTGTTCATCCCGTTCCCGGTGCTGATCCTGCCGCTGATCAAACAGACCGCGGTGCTCGGCCTCGACAACCCGGTCGGGGTGATCCTGCTGCACGTTCTGGGCGGAATCTCCTTCTTCTCACTGCTCTACATAGCCTTCATCCGCTCGATCCCGGTCGAGATCGAGGAATCGGCCCGCCTCGACGGCGCGTCCACCTGGCAGGTATTCTGGCGGATCATCGTGCCACTGCTGGGCCCGATGAACGCCACGGTCGCGATCTTCGCGTTCCTCGGCGCCTGGAACGACTTCCTGCTGCCGCAGATGATCATCGCCGACCCGACCCTGCAGACCCTGCCCGTGGTGCAGAACCTGTTCCAGGGCGAATTCAACACCGACTACAACCTGGCCTTCGCGTCCTACCTGATGGCGTTGGCGCCCACGCTGATCGTCTACGTGCTCGCGCAGCGCTGGGTGCTCTCCGGCGTGATGCGCGGAGCCGTCAAGTGACCATCCATTTGTTCGATTCTCATTCGATAGCAGAAAGCGAGACCGTATGACCCTCCTCGAATCCCAGACCAGCCAGAGCGACCGGAGCCTCGACGCCAACTGGTGGCGCCAGGCCGTGGTCTATCAGATCTACCCGCGCAGCTTCGCCGACGCCAACGGCGACGGCATCGGCGACCTCGCCGGCGTGATCTCCCGCATCGACTACCTCAGGGAGCTCGGGGTGGATGCGGTGTGGCTGAGCCCGTTCTACCCGTCCGCCCTGGCCGACGGCGGCTATGACGTGGACGACTACCGCAACGTCGACCCGCGGATCGGCACCCTCTCCGAGTTCGACGAGATGGCCGCGGCGCTGCACGCGGCCGGCATCAAGGTGGTCGTGGACATCGTGCCGAACCACTCCTCGAACCTGCACGCCTGGTTCGCCCTGGCCCTCGCCGCTCCACGCGGATCGGCCGAGCGGGCGCGCTACATCTTCCGTGACGGCACCGGACCCGACGGCGCTTTGCCGCCCACCGACTGGGAATCGATCTTCGGCGGACCGGCCTGGACCCGGGTTGCCGACGGCCAGTGGTACCTGCACCTCTTCGCCCGCGAACAGCCCGACTTCAACTGGGACAACCGGGAGGTGCGCGACGACTTCCTGCGCACCCTGGCGTTCTGGGCCGATCGGGGTGTGGACGGGTTCCGCATCGACGTGGCGCACGCCCTGACCAAGGACCTCACCGAGCCGCTGCCCAGCCACGCCGAGCTGCAGGCCGCCATGCCCGTCGACGGGTCGCACCGTCTGTTCGACCGCAACGAGGTGCACGAGATCTACGCGGAATGGCGTGAGCTGTTCAACAGCTACGACCCGCCCCGCACCGCCGTGGCGGAGGCGTGGGTGCCGGCGGAGCGTCGCGCCCGCTATGCCAGCCCCGAGGGTCTGGGCCAGGCGTTCAACTTCGACCTGCTCAAGGCCGAGTGGAACGCGGCCGAGTTCCGCAGCATCATCGAGGACAACCTGCGCGAGGCCGAGCAGTCCGGAGCGTCGTCGACCTGGGTGTTCTCCAACCACGATGTAGTGCGGCACGCGTCCCGGTATGCCCTGCCGGCCGGCACAGCCCAGCAGGACTGGCTGTTCACCGGCGGAACGTCGCCGGCACCCGACACCGAGCAGGGCCTGCGCCGGGCCCGGGCCGTCACGCTGCTGGCACTGGCGCTGCCCGGCTCGGCGTACCTGTACCAGGGCGAGGAGCTCGGCCTGCCCGAGGTGGCCGACCTGCCCGCCGACGCGCTGCAGGACCCCGCATTCTTCCGCTCCGCCGGCAAGGAGAAGGGCCGCGACGGCTGCCGGGTGCCGCTGCCGTGGACGGCCACCGGGCCCTCCTTCGGCTTCGGTCCGGGCGGCGCCCACCTGCCGCAACCTGCCTGGTTCTCCGAGTACGCGGCCGAGGTGCAGTCCGTGGACCCGGCATCGACCCTGGCCTTCTACCGGAGCGCGCTGGCCGCACGGCGTGTGCTGCAGTCGGCCGAACAGCTGACCTGGCGTGCGGCCGGAGCCGCGGACGTCGTGCAGTTCGAACGCCCGGGCGGATGGCTGTGTGTGACCAACTTCGGCGAGGTCGCGGCGCCCCTCCCGGCCGGCCGCATCCTGCTCGCCAGCGGCCCGGTCGGCGACGACCTGCCGCCGGACACGACGGTGTGGCTCGCCACGGGCGAGCTGTAGCCTGCGGCGTTAGGCGGGGCAGGCGCCGCTATGCCCCTGGCGCGCCACCCGCCTAACGGCGCCGTGCCCGCACGGCGACGCCGGGCACGGCCGCGCGACGTCGGGCACGGCAGGGCGAGGACACCGGGGCCGTTATGGGCATCCGGTACTATTCGACTACCGATCACAGATTCGCGATCCCTCAGGCTCGCAGGCAGGGGCACGATGGCGCGGGGATCCACCGTCGACGGCACCCACGTTGGCGGCCCGCTGGCCGGGAGTTCCCCGGTGCCGGACGCCCACGGCCACGACGACGCACTGCGCTGGCCCACCGGAATGCCGGCCGGCCTGGACGGGCACCTCCCGGTGGTGCCCGCCGGCAGCGGCGCGGTCATCCGAGATCCCCACGGCCGGGTGATCGGCGCCAACACCACCGCGGCGCGCCTGCTGCACCTCACCTGGGAGCAGTTGCTGGCCACCGTCGCAGAGGGTGCGCACTGGCAGCCCATCGACGAGCGCGGCCTGCCGATCCACTTCGACCGGGAACCCGGCTCGCTCACCACGCACGGCGGGCTCGGCCTCGGCGATCACATCGTGGGAGTGGCGCTGCCCAGCATCCACAACACCACCGATCGTCTGGCCTGGCTGAGCGTCAGCAGAACCGCGGCCGTGCACGCTGACGGCACGCCGATGGCCGAGATGGTCGTGTTCACCGATGTGACCGAGACTCCCCGCGGACGTGCGGCGACGGACCGGGTGTTCGCCGGCTACCGCGACCTCGGCGACAACGTCACCGACTTCGTCCTGCGCACGGCGACGCGGGGCGTTATCGAGTGGGCGTCCCCGTCGGTCTCCGCGGCGACCGGGTGGCCGATGGCGGCCGTGATCGGCCGGGTCAGCCGGGACTTCGAACATCCGGACGACGAGACCAGGTCTCGCGAGTTGATGCGTCGTCTCCTCGAGGGCGAGCGCAGCCAGGGCCGGTGCCGCCTGCTCTGCGCCGACGGAACCTACCGGTGGTTCGTCATCTCCTCAGGCCCCATCCTCGACCGCGACGGTGCCGTCATCGGCGGTGTGCACGGCTTCACCAGCATCGACGCGCTCGTTGACGCCGAACGGGCCACCGAGTCCGAGCGGGCCATTCTGCGCGCCTCCCTGGACAGCCTCGCCGACCCGTACGTCGTGGTCACGGCCGCCCGCGACCCGCACGGCGCCGTCGTCGACCTGCTGGTCACCGAGGCCAACCCGGCCGCCTGCGAATTCCAGCAGGCCACCCGGGACCAGCTCCTCGGCAGCTCCCTGCTCGAACAGCTGCCGAGCGCGATCGGCGATCGGCTGGCGCTGCTCTGCGCGGAGGTTCTCGACAGCGGCCGTGCGCAGGGACTGGCGAACGTGCAGTCAGAGGACCCCGTCCGGCAGCGCTGGTACGACGTGCGGGTCTCCCCCGTCGGCGAGGGCATCTCGGTGCTGCTGCGCGATGTGACCGATCAGCACCTGGCGGCCCTGGCCGTGCAGGAGTCCGAGCGCCGCTACCGGCTCCTGGCCGAGAACGCCTCCGATGTCGTTCTCATGGTCGGCCCGGACGACCGGATCGCCTGGGTCTCGCCGTCGGCGCAGGAACTGCTCGGCTGGAGCCCGGATGCCCTGGTCGGGCAGCTGTCGACCTACCTGGTGCACCCCGACAACATGGCCGAGGTCCTGGACACCCGGGACGCGTTCACCGACGGCATGCTCCAGCTCGCCCCGTTCCAGGTGCAGCGCAAGAACGGCGTGCACCGCTGGATCTCGGCGTCGATCCGGGAGATGCGCGACGCTAACGGCGACCTGATCGGCCGGGTCGTGTCGCTGCGGGACGTGCACGAGGAGACCCTTGCCCAGCGGGCGCTTGAGGCCTCCGAGCAGATGTTCAAGGCGGTGCTGACGTCTTCGTCGACGGGAATGATCCTGTGTGACCTGACCGGACGCATCCAGGTGATCAATGCGGCACTCTGCCGTCTGCTGCAACGCGACGAGGCCTGGCTGTTGAGCCGCCACGCCGATGAACTCGTGCACCCCGACGACCTGCGTGCCCTGCACCAGTCCCGGGCCGCCTCGGTCACGGGCGGGGGCTCCTCGCAGACGATGGAATTGCGGCTGGTGCGCGCGGATGGCGCCATCATCTGGGCGCGCCGCACCGCGTCGGTGATCCGGGACGCCGCGAACGCCCCCGAACGCCTGGTGGTGCAGCTCGAGGACGTCACCGCCGAGCACGAGGCCCGTGAGGAGCTGCGTTTTCACGCCTTCACGGACAAGCTCACCGGCATGCACAACCGGGCCTGGATCCTCAACGCGCTCGAACTGGACCTCGAGCAGGCCCAGCGTTCCCAGGGTGTGGTGGGGGTGCTGTTCATCGACCTCGACAACTTCAAGCTCGTCAACGACTCGCTCGGCCACGCGGCCGGCGATGAGGTGCTCGCCGAGATCGCCGAGCGGATGATGGGGGCGATGCGTTCCCAGGACCGGGTCGGCCGGTTCGGCGGCGACGAGTTCGTGGTCGTCGTCCCCGATGGGCGCGACCCCACCGAGGTGGAGCGGGTGGCCGAGCGCATCGCCGCCGCCCTCGGCACCGAACTCACCATCGAGGGGCACCGCATCATGCCGACGGTGTCGATCGGCATCGCGCTGTCCATGCCGGACTCCACCGCCGCCAGCCTGCTCCGTGACACCGACTCTGCCCTGTTCCAAGCCAAGCGCAGCGGCCGGGCCCGCTGGCAGTTCTTCGACGCCACCATGCACTCCCAGGCCATGACCCGGCTCACCATCGAAGACGAGATCCGGATGTCGCTGCTCGCCGGCGACTTCGTGGTGCACTACCAACCGCTGGTGGCCCTTTTCGATCGCACGGTCGTCGGCCACGAGGCGCTCGTGCGCTGGCAGCACCCGCAACGCGGGCTGCTGTCGCCGCAGGATTTCCTGGCCGTCGCCGAGGAGTCCGGCCTCATCGTAGGCATCGGCCGGTGCGTGCTCGACCAGGTCTGCGCCGTGCTGGCCGCGCATCCGGATGCCCCCGGCACGATCAGCGTGAACGTGTCGGCCGTGGAGCTGGCCCACGACGAGTGGGCCGAGAAGTTCCTGGGCATCGTGGACATTCACGGCGTTGACCCGTCCCGGCTGGTCGTGGAGGTCACCGAGACCGCGGTGATGTCGCTGCGGGCGCACACGGCGGGCAGCGTGGCGGCGCTCCGCGACCGGGGCATCGGCCTGCACGTGGACGACTTCGGCACCGGGTTCTCCTCGATCGCGGTGCTGCGCGACCTGCCGGTCACCGGCCTCAAGCTCGACGCCAGCTTCGTCGCCGACCTTGCTGCACCGGGAGCGGTGGGTCGGTTGGGGTCTGACGGTGCTTCTGGTGATGGTGCTGCCGCTGATGGTGGCGCCGGCGGGTCCACTGCTGATGGCGCGCACAATGCCGGCGCCCGCGGCTCCGGCGCGCTGGCCGCGGGGCTGGCCGGCCTGGTCGCCCACCTCGGCCTCACCGGGGTGGCCGAGGGCATCGAGACCGAGGAGCAGGAGGCGACGTTGCGCGCCCAGGGTTGGCAGCACGGCCAGGGCTACCTCTTCGGTCGCCCGGCGCCCTGGCCCGGCTGAGACGTGCCCGCCGCATCCGGATGATCACAGAACCCCCGACCACATACTTTCAGGTCATCGACAACTCGGCCGGCACGCCGGTGATTCTGCACGCCCCGCACGGCGGGCGCATCATCCCGCCGGAACACCTGGGCTCGTACCTGATCTCCCCGCCGGAGCTGGAGGTCGAGAAGGATGCCATGACCGATCACCACACGGACACCCTCGTCGCGGCGATCACCGGCGCCAGCGCCGTCATCAACTCGATGTCCAGGTTCGCGGTCGACGTGGAGCGGTTCCCCGACGAGACCGAGGAGATGAATGCCGTCGGCATGGGCGTGCTCTACACCCACGGCTCCCGCGGGCAAGAGATCCGCCGGGTGTCCGCCGCCGATGAGGCGTCGCTGCTGGAGTACTTCGCCGGCTATTCGCGCCGGTTCACCAACCTCGTCGACGCCACCCTGGCGCAGCACGGCCGGGCCGTGATCATCGACGTGCACTCGTACCCGCAGCGGGAACTTCCCTACGAGCTGCACGGCGGTGCTGCCCGCGCGCCGCTGTGCATCGGATCCGACCCGTTCCACGCATCCGCCCCGCTGCTGCGAACGGTGACCGAGAGTTTCGCCGGTCTCGAATCGGCCGCCAACACCCCCTTCGCCGGTTCCTACGTGCCGCTGAAGCACTACCGAACGGATGCGAGGGTCAGCTCGGTCATGCTCGAGCTCCGCCGGGATGTCTACCTGGACGAGGCCACCGTCGAAATCAATGAGGCCGGCTTCCTCGGTCTGCAGCAGAGCCTGCAGCGCCTGGTCGACCGGCTGGCCTGACCGGTCGGGGCACTTCAGGGGCACTGGGGTTCGCGGGCGGTCCAGGTCACCAGCGGCGCAGGTTGCCCAGGGTGCGGTCGCCGAGGAGCCAACTGACCGATACGAACACCGTCGCAATGGCCGCACCGGCGGCGGTGAGGAGGCCGAGCTGAGCGGCGAAGCCTGTGGGGGTGCCCACGAGGGTGAGCAGCGCCAGCCCGGTTGCGGAGCCGGCGACCGCGGCACCGACCAGGCGCAGATACCCGAGAGCTCCGCCTGGGCGGCTCACCGGTACGTGTCCGCGGGCCCGGAAGGTGCGCTGGAGCGCGAGGTGGGCGGTCTGCCAGCCGACGAGATTCGCAAGCGAAATGCCGGCTGCGATGCCGATAACCACGAATTCCGGCGGGAGGACGAGCGCGGCCGCCGCAGCCCCGGTGGCGGACAGGCCGGCAATGACGAGTTGGGTGACGAACGGGCCGCGGGCGTCCTGCAGCGCAAACGATGTGCGATTGAGCACGTACGCCTGGCTGAAGCCGATGAGCCCGACCGCCAAGACCTGCAGCACCGCTCCGATGATCGGGCCGCCGAACAACACCGTGGTGATCAGTGGCCCCAGCGCGACGAAGACCGCCGCCGCGGCGATGGAGACGTACGCGACCGGCTGCGCCGCAGCACCGGACAGCGCGGCCGTTTGGCCGACGTCATTCCGGGCGGCGAATCCGCTCATGCGCGTGTAGAGCGCCGTGGTCAACGACACGGTGACGATGCCGTGTGGCAGGAGCATCAGCAGGTAGGCGACCGAGAACGAGTTCAGACTGGGCCCGTCCATTCCCATCCGGTGCAGGGTCTGGCCGGCACCGCTTGCGACGTTGGAGGTGACCAGATAGGCCGCCTGGCCGGCGATGACGCCGAGAAGCGTCCAGCCGGCCAACGTCGACATCCGTCCCAGCCCGCCGAAGCCCCAGCGGAACCGGAATCGGAACCCGATCCGCCGGAGCGGGATGACGAGCAGAATGGCCTGAATGGCGATGGCCAGCGTGGCAGATCCGCTGAGGACCGCCACCATCTGCGCGTCCCATTCATCCACGCCACCCAGCCCCGACGGCAGCAGGGCCAGGAACACCACGATTCCCCCGATGCCCACGAGATTGGCGGCCGCCGGCGCCCAGGCCGGGGCACCGAAGACACCGCGCGCGTTCAGCACCTGGGAGAGCACGGCGAAGGCGATCAGGAAGAACACCTGTGGCAGGCACCAGTACGCCATCGCCGTGGCCAGACCATGCCATTGGGGCGACAGGGTCGTGGCATAGGCCCATACGATACCGGGGGCGGCCAGGGTGAGGATGACCGTCGCCGCGGCGCCGCCCACTAGAACGACTGTGAGCAACCGGTCGGTGTCGGCCTGACCGGCCGGTCCGTTCTGCAGGTTGCGCACCAGCTGCGGAACGAGCACCGCGCCGAGCACCCCGCCGGCGATCAGGGCGAACAGGTAGGTGGGCGCCGAATTCGCGATCTCGAAGGTCTGACCGCCGACGGCGACGCTGCTGCCGCCGATGGCCGCCACCAGCAGGATCGACTTGACGAAACCGAGCGCCCGGGACACCAGCGTCGCCGCCATCATCGACCCGATAGCGCCGCGTGCGCTCACCTGCAGCGCCCCAGCCCGGATAAGCAGAGTCGGCAGGCCGACGGTTGATCCCCCATCCGCCTAGACTCCCACAACCGTGGGGGCGCCAGTCGCCGCGTGGGCGCGCTATCGGTCGTTCCAGGGCGCAGAGGCGTCGACCCACTCCGTAGGATGGCCCCATGCCCGCAGCCACTGATCTCGAATTACCGACCGGGAGTGACCTGTTGCTCATCGAGCTGGCCCGGGAGGTCATCGATGCCAACACGGATGCCGGGCCGGACGAAGACGGCGCGCACACCATGGGCGCGGCCGTCCTGAACGCCGACGGCCGGATGTTCGCCGGCGTGAACCTCTTCCACTTCACCGGCGGTCCCTGCGCCGAATTGGTCGCCCTGGGCACGGCGCGGGCCAACGGTGCGCGAGACATCACCACGATCGTCGCCGTCGGCAACCATGGCCGCGGAGTGGTCGGGCCCTGCGGGCGAGACCGGCAGGTTCTCTTCGACTACCACCCGGGCATCCGCGTGCTGCTGCCAACCGCCGAGGGTGTGCGCGCCGTGCGCATCGAATCGCTGATGCCGTTCGCCGCAGCGTGGAGCATGGCGGATGGTGTCGGCCTGTTCGACGAGGACCGCTTCGGCTGAACAACCGGGGTTCACCCGGCACTGACGGCAGCTCATGCGGGCATCCGTCGCGGTGCCGGCCGAGGTACACGAAGGTCCGCCGAGGTATGCGGAGGTATGCGGGGCAGGCGCCGGTAGGCGGGTGGCGCGCCACCCGCACACCGGCGCGTGGCCCGCATGACGCCGAAGCGCGGGGCACACGCCGCTATGCGGGGCCCGCGCCACAGGTGCGCAACCCCCGCATAGCGGCGCAGCACCCGCATAGCGGCGCAGCACCCGCATAGCGGCGCAGCACCCGCATAGCGGCGCAGCACCCGCATAGCGGCGCGGCACCCGCACGCGCACGCGCACGCGCACGCCAGCATTGGCGCTGTGCCCCCGCACCGCAACCCCGCAGCATCCGCACCCCCGCATCACCCGCACGCGGGCACCCCGAGGTTCTAGCGCACGCCGCTCATCAGGCGCAGGATCGGCCGGGCGAACAGACCCAGGATGATGGCGAGCACGATCGCGATACCGCCCAACACCCCGAAGTACAACTGTTCGGGCGCCGTCGCATACCACTCGGCGAGAACACCGGAAATCGCGGTGCCGAGGGCGACGGACAGGAAGAACAGCGCGACCATCTGGGTTTTGAACAGCTCGGGAGCGAGCTTGGTCGACACCGACAGCCCCACGGGCGACAGCAGCAGCTCGGCGACGGTGAACACGAACAGGATGCCGATCATGGCCAGCAGCGGAGTCGAATTCGCCCCGCCCCCGGCGAACGGCAGGAACAGAAGGAACGCCATGCCCATGATGCCGGTGCCGAAGGCGAACTTCACCGGCGTCGACGGCTGCTTGGTGCCCCATCGGGTCCACAGCGCGGCGAACACCCCGGACAGCACGATGATGAAGATCGGGTTGATCGACTGCACCCACGACACCGGCATCTCCCACCCGAAGAAGCCCCGGTCCAGGCGCAGGTCTGAGTAGATCGTCACGACGGTGAACTGCTGCTGGTAGAGCGACCAGAACGCCACGCTCGCAATGAAAAGGGGGATGAACGCGTACACACGCTTCCGCTCCACCGCCGAGATGTTGCGGTTGCCCAGGATCACCACGAAGTACCCCACGGATGCGACGATCGTCACCCCGATCACGATGGTCACCAGGTTCGTGGCGGTGATCACTCCGAGGATCACCAGCACCACGAGGATCACGACGACCCCGGCCGCCATCAGCCCGTACGGCATATACCGGCTGCGCGGCAGCGGATCGGGAATCTCGTGGGACGAGGCGGGCAGCCGCTTGCGCCCGAAGGAGTACTGGGTCAGGCCGATCGCCATTCCGACGGCGGCGAGGCCGAATCCGTAGTGGAAGCCGACGGTCGACTGGAGAAGCCCGGTGAGGATCGGGCCGAAGAACGCACCCAGATTGATGCCCAGGTAGAACAGCGAGAAACCGGCATCCCGGCGGGGATCTTCCTTGCGGTACAGCGCCCCGACCACCGATGTCGCGTTGGCCTTGAGGCCACCGCTGCCCAACGCGATCAGGATCAGGCCCACGACCACGCCGGCCACGCCGGGGATCAGGGCCAGCCCGATGTGGCCGAACATGATGATGAACGCGCTGGCGTAGAGCACCCGCTCGGAGCCGGCCAGCCGGTCGGCGATCCAGGCGCCCAGGATCGTGGAGAGGTACACCGCGCCGCCGTACGCGCCGACGATGCCCGCCGCGGTGGCCTGCGGAATCCCGAGGCCGCCATCCGCCGCCGAGTAGTACAAATAGAGCAGCAGGATGCCTTGCATCCCGTAGAAGGAGAACCGTTCCCACATCTCCACACCGAAGATGCTCGCCAGCGCTCGAGGCTGTCCGAAGAACCGGTGGTCGTCCCGTTGGATCTGTGAATCAGGTTCCGTCATGCTGGTCATTGTTCCAAGGGTACTCTTCGCGCCCGCGACAGCTCCGCCCCGGCCGGGACGTTCGGCCTCACCGACGTGCGCTATCCGCAGGCTCTGACACCGCCGGCGGAGGGGCGCGCGGCTGGATCCCTGCCCCACCACGGCAGAATGAGTCCATGACCAGATCGGCGACCCTCAACCGCCCCCTCGCCCTTCTCGTCGCCGGCACCTTCTTCATGGAGAACCTCGACGGCACCATCATCCAGACCGCCGCGCCGGCCATGGCCCGCGACCTGGGCGTGAACGCCGTGGACATCAACATCGCCATGACCGCGTACCTGCTCACCCTGGCCATCGGCGTTCCGGTCAGCGGATGGCTGGCCGACCGGTTCGGCACCCGGCGCATCTTCGCGTTGGCGATCGTGATCTTCACCGTGGCATCCGCCCTCTGCGCATTGAGCACCTCGTTGCCGATGCTCGTCGTGATGCGGGTGCTGCAGGGAATCGGCGGCGCGATGATGGTGCCGGTCGGACGGTTGGCGGTGCTGCGCGCAGTCGAGAAGCGTGACCTGCTGGATGCGATGGCGTACCTCACCTGGCCCGCCCTGCTGGCGCCGGTGCTCGCGCCCGTGCTCGGCGGGGTGCTCGCCGATACCGTGGGCTGGCAGTGGATCTTCCTGGTCAACATCCCGATCGGACTCGTCGCGTTCGTGGTGGCCCTGCGGGTGGTGCCGGCGATCGACCCGACGCACCGGCACCGACTGGACTGGGCCGGCTTCACCCTGGTGGGCGTGGCCCTGGCCGCGCTGGTACTCGGCATGGAACAGGTCGGGGCGGCCCCGACGAACTGGTGGCTGGCCGGCGGGCTGCTCGCGCTGGCGGCCCTGGTGGGCGTGGGCGCGGTGCTGCGGTTGCGGCGGGCGAAGCATCCGCTGCTCGACCTGACCGCGCTGAGCATCCCCACCTTCCGGGTGGGCAACGTCGGCGGGCTGGTTTACCGGCTGCTGATCGGTGCCGCCCCGTTCCTGTTCGTGTTGCTCTTCCAGACCGGGTTCGGCTGGAGCGCGTCGCAGGCCGGGCTGCTGGTGATGGCCGTGTTCCTGGGCAACGTCGCCATCAAGCCGGCGACGAGCCCGCTGATCCGCCGGTTCGGCTTTCGCACGGTGATCATGGGCAGCAACCTCTGCGGAGCGGTGGTGTTCGTTCTGTGTGCGTTCGTCGACCCGGGCACCCCGATCGCCGTGATCGCGGTGCTGCTGTTCGCAAGTGGGGTGTTCAGGTCTATCGGCTTCAGCGGCTACAACTCGGTGCAGTTCGCCGATGTACCGGCGGCGCTCACCTCGGGCGCGAACACTCTGGCGTCCACCCTGCAGCAGGTGGCCGTGGGCCTGGGCATCGCGATGGCCGCGCTGATCGTGCGGGCCACCACCGCCGGCGCGACCCTGGTCGACCCTGGCGCGACCGAGCTCGGCTACCGCTGGGCGTTTGCGGTGCTGGCCCTGCTGCTCCTGCTCCCAGCTGTCGAGGCGTGGCGGATGCCGGCCCACGCCGGCGCGGAGGTCGCCGCCCGGCGGCCCCGGCTGGCGGCCCGCTGAGCGTGGCTCGGCGGCTCGGTGGGCTCGGCGGGCTCGGCGGGCCGGATGCCGCGATCTGCGGGGAAGGCGCCGCTACGCCGCNGATGCCGCGATCTGCGGGGAAGGCGCCGCTACGCCGCTGGCGCGCCACCCGCATAACGGCGCCTACCCCGCATAAAGCCCGGGGAGCCCGCGCGCAGCCCCGTCCAGCCTCACCTGCCGGGACTTCCACCCGCGCACTACCGCGCCAGCCGCCCTTCCGCGCGCAACAGCTCCGCCAGGGCTTCCAGCACGGGGACCTGCCCACGCACCAGCTTCGCCCGGGCCTCCGCGAGCCCCACCCAGCGGGCGTCGTCCACCTCGGGAAACTCCCGGAACCGGCCGGACCCCTTGGGCCACTCCAGCTCGAAGGTGTTGCTCACCACCTGGTGCACGACCAGGTCGACCTCGGCCGCGAACACAGTCACGACCTTGCCCGACGGCTGCCGGAACTCGCCCAGGAGCACGTAGTCCGCCTCGGGTGCCGGCACCCCGATCTCCTCCTCGAATTCCCGCCGGGCAGCGTCGAACGGGTCTGCCCCGAGCGGGTACTCCCCTTTGGGAATCGACCAGGATGCGGCATCCTTGCGCGCCCAGAACGGGCCACCCATGTGCGCGATCCAGACCTCCGGCTCCGCGGCATCCGTCAACCGGTAGAGCAGGATGCCCGCACTCAGCACCGCCACGGCGCCCTCAGGACAGGGCCAGGCGGGCGCGCTCGGCCGGCACGTCGAAGTCGGCGGGCGGCCAGGTGAGCTCCAGGTCCTTCAGCGCCTTCAGCAGCAGCTCCCGCACCGCGAGGCGGGCGAACCACTTGCGGTCGGCGGGCACAACATGCCAGGGCGCGGCCGCCGTAGAGGTGCGCTCGAGGGCGGTCTGGTACGCGGCCTGATAGGCGGGCCAGAGCAGCCGGTCGTCGATGTCGCTCGGGTGGAATTTCCAGAACTTGTCGGGCCGGTCGAGCCGCTCGAGCAGGCGCTTCTTCTGCTCCTCGGCGCTGATGTGCAGCATCACCTTGATCACGGTGGTGTCGTCGTCGACGACCTCCTGCTCGAACGCGTTGATCAGCTCATACCGCTGATCGATCTCCTCGGGCGGGGCGAGTTGCTTGACCCGGCCGATCAGCACATCTTCGTAGTGCGACCGGTCGAAGACGCCGATCAGGCCGGCGGTGGGCAGCTCTCGGCGGATGCGCCAGAGGAAGTCGTGCCGCAGCTCGGCCGGGGTGGGCGCCTTGAACGCCACATGGCTCACGCCCTGCGGATCGACGGCACCGACCACGTGGCGCACGATGCCGCCCTTGCCTGAGGTGTCCATGCCCTGCAGGATGAGCAGGAGCTTGCGCTTGCCGCCCGTCCGGCTGTCGGCGAAGAGCATCTCTTGCAGATGCGAGAGCTCGTTCGCGGCCGCGGCGCCGGCTGCCTGACCATCCGTTTTGTTGCCGGTGAAGCCGGGCGTCGAACGGGGGTCGATCGCGCCGAGGTCGAACCCGGGCCCGACCATGAGCAGGTGCCTGGATTCGTCGGTCCAGGCGGGAGCGGACTTCTTGGTGCCGGTTTTGCCGGTCTTGCCGGTTTTGGCCACAACGGTTCCCTTCGTCGGATGCTGCCATTCTGCTCTGACGGCTCCGCCTGGTCGAGCCTGACCCGCGTTCGGCTCCGCACGCAGGCACCCCGAATCGGCTCGTGCCGAACGCTCAGGACCGCCGAATTCGCGGTATGCGGGCAACGCGCCGCTGCGCCGGTGGCGCGCCACCCGCGCACCGGCGCCTGACCCGCATGAGGCGGATGCCCGCGACCGCACCGCCATTCCGGGAGTGCGCGGGAGGAAGAAGTGGCGATTCCGTGACGAATTGCCCGTTTCGCCCCACTCATAGGTAGGGCGATCACTCGCTCCGGCGTCGTGGCCGCTCGGCCCCGGCCGATGCGCGCCCCGCCGCCGACTCCCCCGACAGAAAGCAGGCCACCATGACCGCTCTTCGACTCCTCATTGCCGCCGTAATCGCCTTCGCCTTCTACCTCATCGGCGCCAAGGCCGGGCGCGGCCGGTACAAGCAGATCCGCCGCAACGCCAAGAAGGCCTGGAACGACCCGACCGTGAAGAAGGCCCGCCGTAGCACCAAGAAGCTCGCGCACAAGAACGCGAACAAGCTCACCAAGGCCGTGCAGCGCTAACTTCCCACCGCTCCACCTCGAAAGGAAACCCATGACTGACAACACCGCACAGCACGCCCGCAACCTCGCCGAGGAAAACGCCGGCAACCTCGCCGAAGACACCGCCGACAAGGCCCGCGACCTCGCCGAAGACACCGCCAGCAAGGCCGGCGACCTCGCCGACCAGGCGCGCCACGCCATCGACGACACCGTCGCCACCGCCACGGCGGCCTTCCGCGACATCGACACCAACGCCGTCGTCAGCTCGGCGCAGACGTTCGCCACTGACACGTTCGACAAGCTCGCCAAGGCCTACAAGCGCAACCCTGCCCTGGTCATCACGCTCGGCTCCGTGGCCGTCGCTGCGCTGACCGGCCTCGGCGCACTGCTGGGCAAGCGCCGGTAGCCGACCCGGCTAGCGCTCCGCTTCGGGCCGGTCCGCCGGCGGATGCTCCGCCACGCAGAACAGATTGCCCTCGGGATCCGCCAGGGTGGTCCACTGTACGTGTGGGTACTCATCCAGAACGTCCCACTTGTACCCGGCACCGAGGCCGACAAGACGGTCGACCTCGGCCTGCCGTGACCCCCACGGCACGGTCAGGTCGAGGTGCGAGGCCTGGTGGGCGGGCCGGGGCGCGGTCAACGGTTGAAAGAACATCGCGAATCCGCCGGGCCCGGCCGGCGGCAGGTAGACACTCTCGCCGCCGGGCGACGGGGTGGCTCCGGTGACGGCTGCCCAGAATCCGGCGAGCGCGGCCGGGTCCTGGGCTTCAAGGTTGAACGCGCCGAGGCTGATCGAGTGACTGGTCATGCCCGCGACGCTATCAGGCAGCCCCGACACAGCCGGGTCACGCTCAGCGGTCGAGCACCGCAGCCAGTGTGGTGCCGAGCAGGCGCGCCGACTCCTCGTATTTCGCGGTGAGCCGCTCGCTGGTTTCCGCCGGCAGCGCGGCCTGGCGTGCCGGGTTCGCGTTGTGGGCGAGGTCGGCGTGCTTCACGATCAGCGCCAGCGGGTCGGCGGCCACCCGGGCCATCGAGTCGGCGAGAGATTCGCCGGCACGTTTGGTCAACGCATCCACGGCCCGCACCAGCGGCTCCGCATAGCCCTGCGCACGCAGGTCGTCGAGGGTCACGGATGTGTCCTCCACCACGTCGTGCAGCACCGCCACGATCTTCTCCGGCACCGTGTGCACCAAGCCCATCACGCCCAGCGGATGGTCGATGTAGTCCCCACCGAGCTTGTCCACCTGCCCGGAGTGCGCCGCCCGGGCCAGCGCGATCGCGGCCTCGAGGCTGCCGGCCGCCGGGGAATCCGCGCCTCCAACAACGGGTTCGTCCGGCTCGGGATCGGGGCTGGACTGTGCGGCTGTGAGCGTCATGGCAACCCCTCGAAGGTGATCAAAGGTGAATCACTTCGACGGTAGCGCAGGTGGCCGCATTCGGGGCCGGGCCGGTGAGCGGCGGCGAGGTGCCGACGTAGCTGCACGGTACCGGTGGGCGGCGTTGGTGCACAAGTCGTCACTTCCGCCGACTATCAATCACCCGCGAATGAGCGGATGGTTGCGGGTTCGGGTCGGAACTGTCAGGAGGTACTCCGTGTCGGTGCGCACCCTTCGACTCTGGAGCGGGGTTGGGTCGTTCGTTCTCATCGCGGGGGTGGTCTTTCTCGCGGTCGGTGTGGCGCTCTGGAAACCCCTGGCCACCGCCCCGGGGCTGTGGGCCCTGGGAACGGGGATACTGATCGGCGCGGGCCTGGTGGTGACCGCCATCGCCACTTCCACCCTGGTGTCCAAAACACGCCGGAAATGACGCCGGGAGGATGCAGCGGGGAGCGTGCTGCGGGGCGAGGGTGGGAGCGGTTGTGGCGTGCTGGTGCCGGGATGCCCTGGCCCGGAGCCAGTTCTCCTGGCACGATCGACCCATGACACGGTTCACCATTGACCCAGCAGTCGCCCTCCGCCTGATCCGGAGCGCCGTGCCTCCGGCTCCGCACCACCAACTGGTGGCGCCCTCCGGGCTGCGCTCGCAGGTTCTGTCCCTGCTATACCGCGAGGTGCGCGCCGGCCGACTCGACGACGCCGTGGCGCGGCAGCAACTCGACGCGCTGGCCGGGCTGAAGATCCGCCTACTGGCCGACCGGGTATCCAGGTCGACCGCCTGGAAGATCGCGACCGAGCTGGACTGGGACGACATCGGGCCGGCGGAGTACCTCGCCGTGACCAGGCTCCAGGCCGACGCCCTCGTGACGGAGGACACAATCTTGCTCGCCCAGCGGCTGGTGCCGCTCGCGGCTTACGACGACCTGTTCCGGTAGCTACGCTGTCGCGCGGCCCGGCACATCCATCGGGATCGCGGCGAACTCCCGCACCACCAGCCGCGGCTTGACCATCCGGTGCCGGGGCTCGTCCGACTCCGGAGCGCCCTGCACGTGCCCGCTGAACTCGCCGGTGAGCAGCTCGAGCACCCCGGCGGCGACTTCGTCCACCGACTGGTCGACGCTGGAGAGGCCGATCGCCGCGGCGACCGGCGTGTTGTCGTACCCCGTGACCGGTACCCGCTCGGGGTTGGCGATCATGGCGCCCAGGGCGAGGGAGTCGCTGGCGCAGAGGACCGCATCGAGTGTGCCCGCGGTGCGGCGCAGCTCCTGCATGGCCGCGGTGCCCTGGGCGACGCCGTCCTCGCACACCACCTCCAGCAGTGCCAGGTCGTCCTCGGTCACGTCGCCGCGCTCGAGCATCGCATCGCGCCAGCCGCGCCGGCGGTCCTCACCGGTGCCCGACGGGCTCGGCCAGCCGATGTAGCCGATGCGCCGGGCGCCCCCATCCTGCGCCGCCCGAGTCGCCTCGTGCAGCCCCGCCCAGCCGTCCACATCCACCCACAGGTGCTGCGGGTCGTTCATGTCGTTGGTGCCCCACGGCCGCCCGAACGTCACGAAAGAGATCCCGTTCTCGATCAGCCACTTCGTGCGCGGGTCGCCGGCGAAGGTGGAGGTGAGCACAAAACCGTCCACGTCGGCGCCGTCGTTCAGCCGCTGCAGCTGGGTGATCTCGTCTTCGGGGCTGGTGGCGGTGAACAGCAGCACGCGCAGCCCCTGCTTGTCGGCCTGCTCGGTGAGGGCGTGCAGAAACCGGTCCAGCACCGACCCGGAGATCCCGTCGATCATGGGATCCAGACGGATGCCGATCGTGGAACTGCGCCGGGTGCGCAGCCGCCGGGCCGACGCGTGCGGACGGTAACCCAGCTGGGCGATCGCGGCCTGCACCCGCTCCCGGGTGTCGGCGCGCACGATGCCGGGCGAGTTCATCACGTTGGAAACGGTCTGGCGGGAGACACCGGCCGCGAGGGCGACATCCGTCACCGTGGGCATTGACGCCATGGTTTCCCTCCCCACCCCCAGAATGGATCGATCCAACACCGATCCCCCACAGAATACCGCGTTTGCCCCCACAAAAACCGCACTGGATTAGATCGATCCAAAAAACATTTGATCGATCAAATAAAATCAGCTACTGTGACCACTACACAAGCAAAGCGCACCGATGCGCGACAGAAGGAGCACCAAGATGCAACGACGCAACTCCCGCTGGCTGATCGGCGCAGGACTCACCGTGGTCGGCGCCCTCACCCTCAGCGCGTGCGGTTCCGGATCCGGTTTCGGCGGCGACTCCGCTGATGCCGGCGGCGAACTCACCAGCGACTCCTCCCAGGGACTCAACATCCTGATCGGCTCCAGCGGCGACGCCGAGACCGCATCCGTCAACGCCGCCGTGGCCGCCTGGTCCGACGAATCCGGCACCGACGCCAAGGTCAGCGTCGCCAGCGACCTCAACCAGCAGCTCGCCCAGGGCTTCGCCGCGCAGAAGCCCGCCGACGTCTTCTACCTCTCCACGGATGCCCTCGCCGGCTACGCGTCGAACGGCTCACTGCTCGCCTACGGCGACGAGCTGGCCAACAAAGACGACTTCTACCCCAGCCTGGTCAACTCCTTCACCTACGAGGGCGAGTTCTACTGCGCCCCGAAGGACTTCTCCACCCTGCAGCTGCTCATCAACACCGACCTGTGGGCTGCAGCCGGGCTCACGGATGCCGACATCCCCACCACCTGGGAGGAGCTCGCGACAGTGAGCACGGCCCTCACCACCGACAGCCAGGTGGGGCTCGCCATCGGTGGCGAGTACGCCCGCCTGGGTGCGTTCATGGCGCAGGCCGGTGGCAGCCTGATGAACGAGGACAGCACCGAGGTGACCGCCAATAGCGCCGAGAACGTCGCCGGTCTCGAGTACGCACAGACGCTGCTGAACGACGGCGTGATGAGCTACGCCGCCGAAATCGGCGCCGGCTGGGGCGGCGAGGCGTTCGGCAAGCAGCTGTCCGCGATGACCATCGAGGGCAACTGGATCACGGGCGCGATGAAGAACGACTTCCCCGACGTGAACTACACGGTCGCCGAACTCCCGGCAGGTCCTGAGGGCAAGGGCACCCTCCAGTTCACCAACTGCTGGGGTATCGCCGCCGACAGCCCCAACCAGGCTGCCGCTCTCGACCTGGTCGAGCAGCTCACCAGCAAGGACGCCCAGCTCACCTTCTCCGAGGAGTTCGGCCCGATGCCGTCCATCCAGTCCGCCGCTGAGGAGTGGAAGAGCGCCAACCCCACCCTGGTGGCCTTCCTCGACGGCGCTGACTACGCCAAGGGCGTGCCCAACGTGCAGGGTTCCGCGGATGTCGTGAGCGACCTGAACGCGCAGCTCGAGTCGCTGAAGACCGGCGACGCCCAGGCGATCCTGGACTCCGTGCAGAAGAACCTCGAAGCACTGCTGAAGTAGTCCGCCATGTCGACGCCTGTTCGCACGTCTCGCCGCTCCAGCATCCGGGGCGGCGAGGCCGCCTCGGGGTGGCTCTTCACAGCCCCGATGATCGTCCTGCTGGGCATGTTCCTGGTCATTCCGGTACTGATGGCCCTCTGGGTCAGCTTCTCCGACTGGAACGGGCGCGGTAGCCCCTTCTCAGCTTCCGTGTCGTTCGTGGGCGTCGACAACTACTCAGCCCTGCTCGGGGGCGGTGGCCTGGCCGAACAGGACTTCGGCACCGCGCTTCGCAACAACGCCTGGTACGTCCTCCTGGTCGTGCCCATCCAGACCATGCTGTCGCTGTTCCTGGCGGTGCTGGTGAACCGGCAGATTCTGCGCGGCCGCGGCTTCTTCCGCACCGCGTTCTACTTCCCGTCGGTCACCAGCTCCGTCGCCATCACCGTGCTCTGGCTGTTCCTGTTCAGCTCCACCGGCGCCGTCAACAAGCTCCTCTCCTTCATCGGGGTCAACGGACCGAACTGGTTCAACGACCCGAGCGGCGTGTTGCACAACATCCTCGGCGCGTTCGGTGTCGAGACCGGCCCGGCCGCGCTGACCGGCAATACCTTCCTCGGCATTTCCTTCTGGGAATGGCTCGCCGGGCCATCCGTTGCCATGAGTGCCTTCATTCTGATGGCCGTGTTCACCACCAGCGGCACGTTCATGCTGCTGTTCATCGCCGCGCTGCAGAACCTCAGCGGCGAGGTCGTGGAGGCCGCGATGATGGACGGCGCCAACGGGTGGCAGCGGTTCTGGCGGGTCACCCTCCCCCAGCTGCGGCCGACCCTGTTCACTGTGCTCACCCTCGGCCTGATCGGCGCCTGGCAGGTCTTCGACCAGATCTATACCGGCACCCAGGGCGGGCCGGGCAAGACCACGCTCACCCCGGCGTATCTCTCGTACCAGACCGCCTTCACCAATCAGGCCTGGGGCCAGGGCGCCGCGATCGCGTTCATCCTGTTCGTCATCATCGTGTTCTTCACCCTGTTCCAACGGTGGCTGCTTGCCGAACGCAAGGTCTCGGCCCGGCGCATGCGCCCCTACCTGCAGACCCCCGCCGGAGGTTCCAAATGAGCACCACCGTGAGAACCCGCGTGCGCACCCAGTCGCCCTCCCAGCGGCTCAAGTCGCTCGGCCGCGAGCAGCTGCCCACCCGATTGATTGCCGGCCGGTCCCTGCTCTACGCCATGCTGATCGTGCTCGCGATCATCTACATCGCCCCGTTCCTGATCCAGGTCGCCACCTCCTTCAAAACGGATGCCGACGCCGCCTCGAACCCGATGGCGCTGATCCCGGAGACCTGGTCCTCGGCCGCCTACCAGAGGTTGTTCCTCAACTCGGACTTTCCGGTCTGGTTCCAGAACTCCGCCATCGTCACGGTCTTCGTCACCCTCGGCCGGGTGTTCTTCAACTCCCTGGCCGGTTACGCCCTGGCCCGGCTGCACTTCCGCGGCCGCAACGTGATCTTCGCGCTGCTCATCGCCGTGATGAGCGTGCCCGGTGTGGTGCTGCTGATTCCCAAGTTCCTGGTGATCAACCAGCTGGGCATCTACGACACCTACGTGGCCATGATCGTGCCGCTGCTCACCGACGCCGCGGGGGTGTTCATCATGAAGAACTTCTTCGAGTCGATCCCCGCCAGCGTGGAGGAGCAGGCCCGCATCGACGGGGCCGGCACCTTCCGGGTGTTCTGGTCGATCGTGCTGCCGATGGCCCGGCCGGCGCTGGTGACCATCATCATCCTGTCGTTCCAGGGCTCCTGGAACGAGTTGTCGCACTTCATCGTGGCTACCCAATCGCCGGAACTGACCACGCTCACCAAGGGCGTCGCGTCGCTGGCCTCCGGGCAGCTGAGTCAGGGCACCCAGTACCCGCTCAAGCTCGCCGCGGCGGCGATCATGACCATCCCGGTGGCCGTGATGTTCTTCATCTTCCAGAAACGCATCATGAACACCACCGACGGGGCTGTGAAGGAGTAGCCGCTCCTCCCCCGTCTCCCCGACCCGCACCACAACACCACTGGAGTCGTACCTCACTCATGCTTTCCCACCCCGTCCAGCCTCTGCTCCATGATTCCGCCATCGTTCTGGCCGCGCCCACCCAGGCGTGGTCAGGCTCCGACGGGCGCACGAGCCTGCCGATCCACGGTCTGTACCACGCCGACACCCGCATCCTCTCCGGGTGGACCCTGCTGGTCGGCGGCGCCACCGGCGAGCCGATCGGATCGGCTACCCGCGACGCCGGCGAGATGACGTTCAACGCCCTGCTCCGGCACCTCGACGACCGCACCGCCGACCCACGGCTGCGGCTGCACGTCACCCGCACGGTCACCGCTGGGCGCCTCACCGAGCAGATCACCATCGAGTCCGGGCTGGCCGAGCCGGTCGACACCACCGTGTCGGTGCGCCTGTCGGCCGACTTCGCCGACATGCAGACCGTCAAGGCCGGGCTGGCCAGTGCGGCAGACCGGGCCGCGTTCCCGGCGGCAGAACTGACCGAGATCCCCGTGGTCGACGTGCAGACCACGGCCGCGGGCATCCGTCTGGCCACCCCTACCGTGGCGGCGCTCGTGCAGCTGAGCGGCGACGGCGTGCTGTGCACGGATGCCGCGGCGCTCGGCCGCCACTCGGCCGACCCCGTCGGCGACCACGGCCAGCCCACCGAAATCGGCGCCAACTGGGCGGTCACCGTGCCGGCCCGCGGCAGCGTCACCGTCACGTGGACCGTCGACATCGACCACTCCGCCACCGTCGTGCAGGCAGCCCCCGGGCTGCCCGAGTGGGCCGGCGTGTCGGTGCAGTCCGGCGACGCCCGGCTGGGCCGCTGGGTGCAGAAGGCTCTGGAGGACCTCTCCGGCCTGCGGATGGCCACCACGGCGCGCCCGAACGACCCGTTCCTCGCCGCCGGCGCCCCGTGGTTCTTCACCCTGTTCGGTCGGGACTCGATCTGGGCCGCCCGGTTCCTGCTGCCGCTGGGCACCGAGCTCGCCGGCTCCACGCTGCGGATCCTCGCCGAGCTGCAGGGCACCGAGAACAACGACGAGACCGCCGAACAGCCGGGCAAGATCATGCACGAGCTGCGGCCGGCCGCGTTCACCATCCCCGGCGAAGACGTGTCGCTGCCGCCGCTGTACTACGGCACCGTCGACGCCACCCCGCTGTGGATCTGCCTGCTCGCCGACGCGCACCGCTGGGGCCTGGCCGACACCGAGGTCGAGGCCCTGCTGCCGCACCTCGAGGCGGCCCTGTCCTGGATGCGTGACTTCGGCGACAGCGACGGCGACGGGTTCCTCGAGTACGTCGACAGCACCGGCCACGGCCTGGCCAACCAGGGTTGGAAGGACTCCGGCGACTCCATCCAGTGGCGCGACGGCAGCCTCGCCGACGGTCCCATCGCGCTCTGCGAGGTGCAGGCCTATGCCTACCAGGCCGCCATCGGCGGCGCCGACCTGCTCGACGCGTTCAACCGGCCCGGCGGCGACGCCTGGCGGGCCTGGGCCGAGAAGCTCAAGACCCGGTTCCGCGAATCCTTCTGGATCGACTCCCCCGAGGGCCGCTACCCCGCCGTGGCACTGGACGCGTTCAAACGCCCGGTCGACACCGTGACCAGCAACATCGGCCACCTGCTCGGCACCGGCCTGCTCTCCGCCGAGGAGTCCGCCCTCGTCGCCGCCCGGCTGGTCTCCCCCGAGCTCAACTCCGGCTATGGGCTTCGCACCATGTCCACCGACTCGGCCGGCTACTGGCCGGTGAGCTACCACGGCGGCTCGGTCTGGACCCACGACACCGCCATCGCGATCGCGGGCCTCGGCCGCGACGGATTCGGCGCCGAGGCGGGCGAGCTGATCACCGGCCTGCTCGCCGCGGCCGAATCCTTCGACTACCGGATGCCCGAGCTGCACTCCGGCGACGCCGCATCCGTTGTCACCGCGGCCGGCGCCTACCCGGCCGCCTGCCGCCCGCAGGCCTGGTCGGCCGCGGCCGCCATCTCGGTGCTCGGCACCGTGCTCGGCCTCGACCCCGATCCGGCCACCGGCGAGGTGCTCTCCACCCCGATCGTGCCCGCCGTCGTCGGCGAGGTCACCCTGCACGGCGCCACCCCGTTGGTGGAGGCCGTCTCGCGCCGATGACGGTCGCCGACGGGCCCGGCCACACCGCTGGTCGAGCCCGTCGCGTCGGTGGTCGAGCCCGTCGAGACCCGGTAACCGTCGATGACGGGCCCGGCCACACCGCTGGTCGAGCCCGGCGAGACCCGGCGACGGGCGCTGCATCCGCGCCCGACGGAGGTCTGCGGGGCACGCGCCGCTATGCGGGTGGCACGCCACCCGCATAGCGGCGCCTCCCCCGCATAGCTCGAGTTCGGCAGCCCATTGGCCAAGTTGTACTCGCAGGATGCTACAAGTTGTGTTAGACATGTGACACAACAATCGAAAGAGGCCAACATGTCGCAGCACGTCCTCGCGTTGCCCAGCCCGATCGACCTGGCGGCGGCGGCGTTCACGTTGCCGCTGTTCTCCTTGGTCCTCGCCGCGCTCATCATCGCCGGCACCCTCTTCGTGCCCCGGCTCCACAACCGGGCCGGGGGCACGGCCTCGCCCACGGCCCCAGTCACAGCCCGTTACCGCCCCGAGCACCGCGCCCTCGGCATCAGCGCGATCGCCGTGATCCTGGTGTTCGCGGTCGAGAACATCGTGCGCGGCTATCTGCTGAACCTCAGCGACATCGTCGAGTGGTGGCAATACGCCACCCCGATCTTCGCCGCGGTCCTCTGCCTGGCCATGACGCTGGCACTCATCGTGCTCAAAGGCGCCCACCAACCGGAGCGTCCGGTGGTGCCCACCACCCGCCGCACCTGGCTGAGCTTCAGCCCCCGCGCCGTCCTCATTGGTGCGAGCGCGGCCTTCATCGCCCTGCTCGGCACCACTGTTGCGGCCGGCCTGGCCTCCTCGTCCGACGACCGCGGACGCTTCATCTACCTGGAGATCCCGGTGCCCAACACCGAGATCGAACCCCTGCGCCCCTGGTTCTATGGCTGGGACTTCGGCGTTCCGGTGCTCATTTGCCTCGCCGCCCTCGCTGTGGTCACCTGGGCCACCCTGCGCCGTAACGCCATGCGCCCCTACCTTCGACCCGAAACCGTAACCGCTGAGCGCCTTGCACGCATCCAGGTTGCCTCCGGCGCCGTGTCCATCGCCACGGCCGCCGTCCTGCTCGCCCTGGGCGGCGCGTTCCGGTTCATCGGCCGGTCCGGCTCCCTGTCACAGTTGACCATCGGGAACGACGACACCATCTACGACATGGTCTGGAAATACGCGGAGTTCGCCGCCGTTGCCCGCTACCTGGCTCCGGCGCTGGAGATCACCGGATTCGTGCTGCTGCTGTTCGTCGCCATCCGGTTGCTTCACCGACCGACGCCGGAGGGCCACGGCCTGCGCCCCCAGCCCAGCGCCCAGCCCGAGACCGTGCGATGAGCGCCGGCCCGATCCAACCCGTGACGGATGAGGCGAGTCCGGCTCTGGACATCTACCGCCAGTTCCGGGGCCTCATTGTGTCCGGCCAGCTCGGCGCCGGCGAGCGCCTGCCCACCGTGCGCCAGACCGCGAGTGACCTCGGCGTCGCGCCCGGCACCGCAGCGAAGGCCTACAAACTCCTCGAGCGCGACGGCCTGGTCGTCACCCGCACCGCTGCCGGCACCCGGGTCGCCGAGTCGGCCGCGGTGCTGCCCCGCTCCGTCGTGCGCCGCATCCGCGATCTGGTGGCCGAGGCGGATGTTGCCGGCGCCGAGGCCGACGACGTCATCGACGTGCTCCGGGTGATCTGGCAGGCCGGATCCGGTGCAGCGAACGACGATACCTGACCCCGATGACGGTGGCGCATCCGCGCAGGCCCGCAATCTGCGGGGCACGCGCCGCTATGCGGGTGGCACGCCACCCGCATAGCGGCGCCTCCCCCGCATAGCTCGAATTCGCCGCCGTGCCACGGCCCCCGGCACCTACCCCCGGCCCGACCTCAGCTTCGCGGCTCGAGCTGCCGCGTGCCGAAGTACGCGGTCAGCAGCAGCACCAGCGCGGCCCCGGCGAGAACCCCATCAACGAGTCCCGCGGGCAGCATGAAGACCATCAGCACCATGGTGACCACACAGTTGATGACCGACAACACCAGCCCCCAGAGCCGGTTGCGGAGCACACCGATCGCCCCGATGATGCGGATGGCGCCGAACACCCCACTGAGCAGCATCATGTCAACGAGGTGGTCCTGGAAAAACGGGACGTTGAACGAGAAGTACTGGCCGATCGCATCAAAATCGACACCGAGAGCCAGCAGCGGGAACAGCGCGAAGAACACGCCGAGTTCCATGAGCCCACCGTGCACGAGCATCAGCACTGCGGCGGCACGGTAACGATAGATCGAGGTCCCCATGCTGCGATCCTAGGGGTGGTCCCGGCCGGGCCCCGCGACATCCGCACGCCGGGGTGCCTAGGGTGGAGGCATGCAGATCGAGGTCGACATTGTGCGCTGGGAACACAATTGCTGTGGCACGCCGTTCGCGGTGGGCGGCCAGGCCACCTGGCACCTGCACGCCGTGGCACCCGAGTCCGGTGCGCCGAGCCGGTTTGTGTCCGACGAGCACGATCAGACCCCGGCCGACGTGCCGCACTGGGCCGTCACCGGCACCGTGGCCGCCATCACCGGCGTCAGCTATCCGCGCATCCCGATGCCGGGCATGATCGGCACCTCCACCTCTGATCTGTCCCGGCCGTCGATGCAGCCGCTCACCAGTGTCGATTTTCCCGCTGAAGGTGAATGCAGCGAGTTCCGGGTGCTCCTCGATGTGCCCGACGGCACGCCCTTACCGACCCACCGACAGGGCGCCGACGCCACCACCCAGCTCAGCCGGAAAAGGAACGCGGCGACTGTCGGCCGGCAGCGGATGACCGACGAGGTCGGCGTGCTGCTCGAGGCCCTCGCCGACGACGCCCAGAACCGTTATGCCCACCTGGCTGTCGCCATCCGCGCCACCGACAAGTCGGCCGTCACTCTGCAACCCGGTCGCACGGATGCCGCCGCGATCAGCTGGACCCGCAGCAGCGCCCCGGGCAACGACGGCATCACCGTGCAGGTCGGTGACGGCCGCTGGAGCTTCCCGGCCACCCGTGCCGATGCCGCCATCGTGCGCGAGTTCCTCGACGCCGCGGTGACCGGGCGGGTGGAGGAGCACGTGGTGCCGGCCGAGGCGCCACACACCCTCGAGACCGAGGTACGAGCGCAGGATGGCCGCAGCTGGACCGCCAGCATCGAGTTCGCGCCGTTCACGACCGGTGGTGTGATGGCGGTGCCTCGCCTGCTCTGGGATCGTGTGCAGCGCGGCGAGTACCGCTACGCCGCGTGGGACATCGCCGACAGCCACTGACCTGCAATCAGGTCGGCCGTGCAGGTAATCCCAGATGAAACCGGGTATTGATCCCCGCTGACGATGTAGCTAGGCTCGGCCCATGGCCGACTCCCAGACACTCGCCCGTGTTCACTCCGGCACCACCCGCACCTGGTTCTCCGGTGGAGCCTTGCTGTTGGCATCGGTCGTGGTGGGCGCGTCGCTACAACCCGGCTTCGTTCCCGGCTCCGGCATCCTACGCACCGCCCTGTTCTCGGCGGCCCTGCTGGTGTTCGCCTTCGGCCTCCGCGGCGGCGCGGGCAGCGTCACCGCCAGGCGCCCGCTCGGCACGATCGCCCTGGCCGGCCTGGCCGTGTGGCTGCTGCTGGGCGAGGTGTTGCAGGACACCCTGGCGACCGCCCTGAGCGACGGCAGCGCCACAACCGGGCTGCTGGTCTTCGCCTACGCGGATGCTGCGGTGCAGTTCCTGCTGGCGATCATCGCCGTGGTGCAGATCGGTCGCGCCGGCATGGTGTCTGCCCCGTGGAACTGGGTGCCGGCTTGGTGCGTCGGCGCGGTGACCGCCTCCTGGCTGCTCTCCCAGCTCGTCGCCGGCGGCACCAGCATCGACCCGATGCTCGTCACCGTGGTTCTGCTCAGCCTCGACGGCCTGCTCCGGATGGGCAGCGCCGTGCTCCTCGGCGTACTCGCGGTCGTCCTGGCCGACCGGGCCAGCCGCGCCCGGGCACCCCAAGCCTGAGCCGCCCAAGTCCTGGAACCCCGGCTTCCAGGACGACCGCGCTCAGCGCCGCATCCGGGAGCCGGGTCACCAGGCGCTTCTACACGCTCGCCCCCGCCGGCACCAGGTTGGCCGGCACCGGTTCGTGCCGCAGGTAGCCGCGCCGGAACCAGCCGCTGCCCGCGGTGAGCGCCCGGAGCTCGATCGCGTACCGCAGCAGCTCGGCATCCGGAATCTCGGCGCTGATCTCGGTGCGCTCGTCGGCAACCGCGGTGGTGCCGGTCATATGGCCGCGGCGGGTGGACAGGTCGGTCATCACCGGGCCCACGTAGGCATCCGGCACGCTGATCGTCACCATCGAGACCGGCTCCAGTAACTGGATGCGGCTGGCCGCGGCGGCCTCCCGCAACGCCAGTGCCCCAGCGGCCTGGAACGCGGCATCCGACGAATCGACGCTGTGCGTCTTGCCGCCCACCAGGGTCACCCGGATGTCCACTACGGGGAATCCCGCCGAGACGCCCCGCTCCATCTGGGCCCGCACGCCTTTCTCCACCGAGGCGACGTAGTGGCCGGGGATGACACCGCCGACGATCCTGTTCACGAATTCGAAGCCTGCCCCGCGTGGCAGCGGCTCCACCTCGATCTCGCAGATGCCGAACTGGCCGTGCCCGCCGGACTGCTTGACGTACCGGCCCCGGGCGGCGGCCGGGCGGGCGAAGGTTTCCCGCAATGGCGTGATCACCTCCACAGTCTCCAGCTTCACGCCCTGGGCGCGCAGCCGGTCCAGCACCACCTCGGCGTGCGCCTCCCCCATGCACCAGAGCACCAGCTGGTGGGTTTCGCTGTTGCGCTCCACCCGCAGCGTCGGGTCGACGGCCACGATCTTGCCAAGGTTCTTCGCCAACGCGTCGTCGTCGCTGTGCGTTTCGCCGCGCACCGCCACCGGCATCAGCGGCTCCGGCATCTCCCACGCCGCCACCAGCAGCGGGTTCTCCTTGTCGGACACGGTGTCGCCGGTCTCCGCGTCGGTGAGCCGGGTGAGCGCGCAGATGTCACCCGCCACGCAGAACGGCACCGGATGCAGCGTCGCACCGAGCGGGGACTGCAGGTGGGTGATGCGTTCGTCGCTGTCGTGATCGAGGTGGCCGCGCTCGGTGAGCCCGTGCCCGCCGATGTGCACGATGGAGTCCTCCCGCAGCGTGCCGGAGAAGATCCGCACCAGGCAGACCCGGCCCAGGAACGAGTCGATGGTGGTGCGCACCACCTCGCCCACCAGCGGGCCGGCCGGGTCACAGGCCAGCGGCCCCGCCGGGTTGCCGTCCAGGTCGGTCACCGTGGGCAGCGCCCGCTCCACCGGGCTGGGGAACGCGCCGGTGAGCAGCTCGAGCAGCTCGGCCAGGCCCACCCCGGTCTCGGCGGAGGTCGCCAGCACCGGGTAGAAACTGCCGCGGGCCACGGCGATCTCCAGGTCGGCGGTGAGGGTGTCCCTGGCGATGGTCTCGCCGCCGAGGTAACGGTCCAGCAGGGTTTCGTCCTCGCTCTCGGCGATGATGCCCTCGATCAGGGTGGCCCGCGCCGCGTCGGAATCCACGAGTTCGGCCTCGGTCGCCGGTCGTTGCGCGGCGCCCGCGACGGCATCCGACACCGTGCCGGTCAGCAGGCCGAGCAACCCGGTGACGACCCCGCCGCTGTGCACCGGCACATACAGCGGCAGCACCCCCGCGCCAAAGCTCTCCCGGCAGGCCGTGAGCACGGCGTCGTAGCCGGCCCGCGGATGGTCGACCCGGCTGATCACGACGGCCCGCGGCATCCCGATCCGCTCGCACTCCGCCCAGAGCGCGGTGGTCGAGGCGTCGACGCCGTCCACGGCCGAGACCACGAACACCGCCGCATCCGCCGCCCGCAGCCCGGCGCGCATCTCGCCGATGAAGTCAGCGTAACCCGGGGTGTCGAGCAGGTTCACCTTGATCTCGCCCACGGTCAGCGGCAGCACCGCGAGCGTGACCGAGCGTTGCTGGTGGATCTCGGACGGGTCGGCGTCGCTCACCGTGTTGCCGGCCTCGATCGAGCCCAGCCGGGTGATGGCGCCGGTAGCCGCGAGCAGCGCCTCGGCGAGTATGGTCTTGCCCGCACCGGAGCGGCCGACCAGGGCCACGTTGCGGATCCGCTCCGGTCGATCGATCGGGCCGCCCTGCGTCGACGCGGCCTTGCGCTGCTCCGCGCCGCCGCGGCCTTTCGACGCATCCTGTGTGCCTTTTCCCACCATGTGCAGCTCCCGACCTCGTCGTCCCGGCGCCAACCGCACCGTTGTTACCGATTGATACCCAGTCCGGCCCAGTCGGCAAGGGCAGTCGGCGCTGCCGACCAAAAAGTGTTCACCACCGGCGTTTCTGACGTGCCCAGGTTTGTGGATGCCCGGGATGTTCGTTACGTTCGTTTGCAGATGCAACCATGCATCTGTGCCCGGGAGTGACGTTGCCGCTGCATCAGCAGCATCGCCGTCACCGAGGGTTGGCCCACCCCTGCGGGCCGTCACAAGGCCCCGTGGCAACGCAGCGGAGACGCACTGTCGACCGCACAGCCGTGCCGGCCTTCGGCCGCGCCATCCGCTCACGACCTCCATCGTTCTCGAAAGGAACCCTATGTCGAACAGCGCAACAGTCTCCACGTCCACCACCCGCTCGACGCGATTCGCCTGGCCCGCCTCGCCGTCGCTCGCCCTGCTCGTTCTGCGTCTGGCGGTCGGCGCGGTGTTCATCGCCCACGGTGCCCAGAAGGTCTTCGTGTTTGGCTTCGCTGGAACGAGCGGATCCTTCGCCGACATGGGCGTGCCCCTCGCCGAGGTGGTCGGGCCGCTGGTGGGGCTGCTCGAGTTGATCGGCGGCGCGCTGCTCGTGCTGGGCCTCGCGACCCGGCTGATCGGCGCCGCGCTGGCCGTGAACATGCTCGTGGCCACCGTTCTCGTGCACCTGTCCGCCGGCATCTTCGTCACCGAGGGCGGCTACGAGTTCACCCTCGTGCTGGGCGCCAGCGCCGTGGCCTTCGTTCTCGCCGGCGCCGGCAGGTTCTCGCTCGACGCGCTGCTGACGCAGAGCCGAGCCACGCGGGTCTAACCGCGCTCGCTGCACAACACCGGGCCGGGATGCGCGCAACTTTTTGCGCGCATCCCGGCCCGTCTTCGTCTCAGGACAGGGTCCGGTCGCGGCGGCCGTTACGCTCGATCCATGGCTACCCGATCTGCGCGCGACCCTCGAGCACGCCCGGCGGGGCGGATGCCTGCGCCGGCAGGGCGCGGCACCTCCCGTCGCAGTCCCACCGCGGTGCACTACCTGCCGATCCTGCTCTTCGCCCTCGGCTACCTCGTGGTGAACGCGTTGTGGCCGATCCCCCTCTGGGTGGCCGGCGTCTACCTCGTTGCCAGCATCGTCAGCTTCGTCGTTTATGCGGCCGACAAATCCGCCGCCCGGGCCGACCGGCGGCGGGTACCGGAGCGGACATTGCTCGGGTTGGGCATCGTGGGCGGCTGGCCGGGCGCCATCGTGGCCCAGCAGATGCTGCGGCACAAGACGCAGAAGGCCAGCTTCCGCCGGGCATTCTGGGGCAGCGTGGTCGTGAACGTCATCGTATTCGCGGTGTTCGCGACGCCGGCGTTCGCCCTGTTCGTGGAGTGGACGAAGCGTTCGTTGCTCTGACCCGGCGGCCGCCGGGCTCACTGTCTCGCGGTGCGCGGGCAAGGCGCCGCTGCGCGGGTGGCGCGCCACCCGCCTAGCGGCGCCTGACCCGCGCAGCCCGTCGCATCCGCAACCCGGCTAGGGCCGCCCGGCTGCTGAACTAGACGGTGGCCTTCTCGGGCTCCGTGTAGTCCTGCCGAGCCTGCGCCACGGCGGCGTCGAACTCGGTGTCGATCTCGACCGACGGCTTGTAGGTGGCGAAGGACACCACCACGGCCACGAGCAGGCTGGCGGCGAAGCCGGGCACGATCTCGTACATGGTGGCGCTCAGCGGGGAGTTGCCCCAGATGAACACCACGACGGCGCCGGTCACCATGCCGGCCAGGGCGCCCCAGGTGGAGAGCTTCTTCCAGTACAGCGAAAGCAGCACCACGGGGCCGAACGCGGCACCGAAGCCGGCCCAGGCGAAACCGACGAGCTCCAGGATGGTGGCATCGCGGTTCAGCGCAATCACCCCGGCCACGAGGGCCACCAGCAGCACGCCGAGCCGGCCGAGCATCACCATCTGCTTGGGCGACGCATCCTTCTTGCCCACGATCTTGTAGAGGTCCTCCACCAGCGCCGACGAGCACACGATCAGCTGCGACGAGATGGTGCTCATGATGGCGGCGAGCACCGCGGCGAGCACCAGGCCGGCCAAGAACGGGTGGAACAGGATCTGCGAGAGCAGCAGGAACACCGTCTCGGGGTTGTTCAGGGTGAGGTCGGGGTTCTGCTGGAAGTACGCGATGCCGATCAGCGCGGTGGCGACGGCGCCGAGCGCGGTGAGGATCATCCAGCCGATGCCGATGCGACGGCCGGCCTTGGCATCCTTGGGGCTGCGCAGCGCCATGAAGCGCACCAGGATGTGCGGCTGGCCCACGTAGCCCAGGCCCCACGCGGCGGCCGAGATGACGCCGAGCACCGAGCCGCCGGCGGTGAAGGAGAGCAGGTCGGGGTTGACCTCGCGGATGGAGTCGATGGTGGCGCCGAGGCCGCCGGTTTCGTTGAGGGCCACCAGGGGCACCACGACCAGAGCGGCGAGCATGAGCAGGCCCTGCGCCACGTCGGTGAGGGTGGCGCCGAGGAAGCCGCCGAAGAGCGTGTAGAGCAGGGTGACGCCGGCGACGATGAGCATGCCGGCGAGGAAGGTGGAGCCGAACGAGTTCTCGAAGAACACCCCGCCGGCGACCATGCCGGAGGAGACGTAGAACGTGAAGAACACCAGAATGATCACGCCGGAGACCACACGCAGCAGCCGGGACGAGTCTTTGAGCCGGTTCTCGAAGAAGCTCGGGATGGTGATCGAGTTGTTCGACACGGCCGTGTACGAGCGCAGCCGGGGGGCCACGAACTTCCAGTTCAGCCAGGCGCCGATGGTCAGGCCGATGGCGATCCACGCCTCCACCAGACCGGACACGTAGATGGCGCCGGGGAGGCCGAGTAGCAGCCAGCCCGACATGTCGGAGGCGCCGGCGCTGAGGGCCGCGGTGCCGGGCTTCAGGCCCCGGCCGGCGAGCATGTAGTCGTCAAGATCTTTGGTTTGACGGAAGGCGAAATAGCCGATGGCGAGCATCCCGATGAAGTACAAAACAATCGCTATGAGCTGAAAAGTCTGGTCTGACATTGTGTCCTTTAGATCGTGTTTCCGGCCTGCAGGCAGGCGGATGCCGCGTAAACGGACAAGAGAAGTCGCCTAGTCTCACATACCCTGCGGGTTTCTGTGAAGTCTCACAACCCGGTCGCACGCCTCCGGCACCCCGCCGATCCCAGTCATAGCCCCGGCCGCGCGCAACTCCTGCAATTTTCCAGCCACGAGCCGTGGATGCCCGTAATTGCGGGGCATCCGCCGGTTGATGGTGTGGCCAGATGTGCCCGGTAGAGCGGGGCGTGCTGCCGGGTGCGCCCTACCGCGGCCGCCGCAGCCGAATCGGCCCCTTGGCGGTCGACGGGTCCACCACGGAGCCGCCTTGCGTGATCTCCAGGTCCCCGCGGGCGACCATGCGCCGAGCAGCCCGGCGGGAGGGCTCCATCAGGTCGCGCCACTCCTCCCCGCCGATCGCCCGAGCCGCGTCGGACGGGCAGATCGTCGCATCCTGCGCCCGGGCGGCGAGCAGGGTTGCGATGGTCTCCTCTAGGCGCAGGTCGGTGTCGTCGATGCGGTGGGAGCGGCACGCGTCGGAGCAGTACTTCACCGCATCCCAGTTCTTGGCCCACTTGGCCCGCCACTGGATGCGCCGCCCGCACGACGCGCAGGTCTTGTCGCCCCGGTCACCGGCGGCGTCCGGCTCGGCGGGGGTGCGTTGACGATGGGCCATGCCTTCTATCTTGCGGGATGCGGCCCGGGCCGTGTGTTGCTCGGTGCGGTACCGGAGGGGTTGCTCGGTACTGGTTGCCCGGTGGGTCCCGGAGGGCTTGCCCGGTACGGGTTGCGCGGTGCGGGTTGCGCGGTGCGGGTTGCCCGGTGCGGGTTGCGCGGTTGCGGCTTCTCGGTGACGCTCGCCAGGAACTCACCACACCTCGCCGCGCCCGAGGACCTCGCTGCGCCCCGTGTGGCCCAGTGCACCAGCTATAGCTGGCGCATCCAGCCACACGGGGCGCACCCGGCCATACCCGGCGCACCGGCGACAATCCAGCGCAGGCCCGGGCCTCCAATCGCCCCCTACGCCCCGGCCGACACGTCGATCAGCACCTTGCCCACCACACCGCTCTCCACCAGCGCATGGGCGTCCGCCGTGTGCGCAAGGTCGGTGCGGTGCAGCGGCAGCCCGGCGTCCTCCCCCACGGCGAGCGCACCATCGGCGAGGGCCGCGTTGATGTCCTCGGCCGCGGCCCGGATCGCCTCCATGCCCACGGTGTAGAGCAGCACAAACTGGTAGCGCACGTTGAGACTGAAATGCTTCCGCACATCGAGGGTCATCTGGTCGCCGCCGTTGTTGGCGTAAACCGCGATCGACCCGCGGTTGCGGATGACGGCCAGGTCGAGCTCGGAGTTCTGGGCGGGCGCGACCTCCACGATCAGGTCCACTCCGTCCGGGGCGATCGCCCGGATCTGATCAACGATGTCATCGTCGGTGTAGGTGAGCACGTGCTGCGCCCCGGCCGCGGTGGCCAGCGCCGCCTTGACCGGTGAACTCACGGTCGTGATGACGGATGCCCCGGCCCACCGGGCCAGCTGAATCGCGGCATGCCCGACCGCACCGGCCCCACCGGCCACGAGCACCACCTTGCCGGCCAGCGCTCCCGGGTGCAGCCGCCGCGGACCGTCCTCGGCCACGGTCAGCGCACGGTGTGCCGTGATCGCCGGCACGCCCATGCTCGCGCCCTGGTCGAAGCTCGCATTCGCCGGCAGCTTGAAGACACGCTCCGCGGGCAGCACGGCCTGCTCCTGCGCGGACCCACTGTTCGCCCGCTGGTATGCCGCGAGCGCCAGCCACACCCGATCGCCGACCGCCACATTCTCTACGCCCGCGCCGACCGCATCCACGATGCCGGCGCCGTCCTGGCCGGGCACCACATCGTCAAAGGGCAGTTTGTCGCCCGGAGCGGAGCCGCGACGCGACTTCCAGTCGGTGGGGTTCACCCCCGCGACTACGAGTCGCACCCGCACCTCGCCGGCGCCGGGGTCGGTCACCGGCCGATCCACGAGCTGGAGCACGGACGGGTCACCGGTCTGGCTGTACACAATGGCTTTCATATATGGGGCAACACCGGCGCGGGTGGAATGTTTCCCGGTGTCCTCCGTCGGGTGGCACTGCTCGGCTCGCGCGGGCCCTCCGCGCCGCTTTCGGGGGTTACTCGGGTCACGCGCCGCCTTCGAGGGTTACACGGGTCAAGCCGCGCCGATTTGCGGGTTACTCGGGTCGGGCCGCGCCGCCTACGAGCGTTGCGCGGGTCAGGCGCCGGTAGGCGGGTGGCGCGCCACCCGCCTAGCGGCGCCTGACCCGCATATCGCCTCGCACGGCCGCAAAAACGGGCGGAGCGGGTGCCTCACACGGTCACAGCGCCTCGAACGGCCGCAAAACGGGCGGAGCGGGTGCCTCACGCGGTCGTAGCGCCGCACCCGAGCCGCAACACCGGGCGGAGACGGAGCTACACTCACTGCGCGGGTGACGCCCGCACCCACAACCGCTCCGCGCGCCCGCACCACACCGACTCCCCAGAAAGCAGGCCGCCATGACCGTCCCGCGCCTTCTCCTCGTCGCCGGCATCGCGCTCCTCTTCTACCTCCTGGGCACCAGGTCCGGCCGCAAGCGATCTACTCAGCTTCGCGACAGCGCCCTCCAGGTGTGGCACTCCCCCGAGTCGAAGAAGGCCCGCGGCAAGCTGCAGAAGTTGGCCAAACGCAACGCGAAGAAGATCGACAAGGCCGTTCACCACTAGCTGTCAGGCGCCGAGGTCCAGCAGCACTTCGTTGCGCCGCAGGAACGCGGGCTTGAACGGCGGGTCGAACCGAGCGAACCGCGGCTCACCCGTCGCCGTGAGCCCGGCCGCGGCGACCGCCGCTCGAAGTTCCTCCAGGTGCTGGCGGTAGCCATCCTCGGTCCAGCGCCCACGGTATCGGATGGCCGCCACCAGGCTCTCTGGAACAGTGCGCAGGTGCACCTGCGGGCTGGTCGGGCGCGGAGCGGTGTCTTCGGTGAGCCCGGCGGGCAACACGAACGCGACCCGATGGCTGCCGTCGGTTGCGTCACCAGGCCGTTGCACAACCGGAGCCGTCATCGCGATCCGGGTCGAGGCGGCATCCTGAACCACGGGGGCCGTCATCGCCACCTTCGTTCGGAACACGTTCTCACCGCTGATGTAGTTGAACAGGTACCGGAAGGCACGATTGCCGGCATCCTCGAATGGCCCGGTCACAACGACTTCGGCCAGAACGTGCTCGGGGTAGCGGCGCACCTCGAAGTCGTCGAAGCTCCGCACCACGTCATAAGGCTGCTGCTCGGTCATCTCTTGACGGTACTCCTGTCTGCGGCACCCCTGTCCGCGCACGTATGTGAAGGCCTCCAGCGACGTCCTGCTCTCGCGCTGCGATCCTCAGTTCTTCGCAGCAGTCGGTTCCTCTCAACTGTTGTCTGCCGGCACTTTCCACGCATGCAGCAATCGGTGGATGCGGGTCGTATCAATGCCCGGCTCAGGCTCGGCGCGTGCCGCGCACAGCTTCCGGTATTTCGCGTTTGCCTGCACCCGACTCTTCTCCAACGACCTGTATGCCAAGTTGGCGACTGCGCCTCTCATCGACCAATTAACGAACCATTTGTGGGAGAGCCTGAACGGCCAGAAAGACGTCACCACGGTTCCAACAATCAAGATCGCAAGTGAAACATTCATGTGAAGTGGCATGCCTAGCGTCGTCGCCGGGAGGAAGAACAGGAGAGCGACTATTACGTACGCAAAGGTGGGCATGACAACCCCGATAGCGGCACGCTCAATGCGATCACTGGACGTCCACGCACTGTGCAGTGCAAGGATGTCAGCCGCCAACAGAACGCTTGGTATTGCCAGATAGAACAGCACGATCTGAACGGTGCTCGTCCAGTCCATTGGCTCTAGGGGCAGTATGACCGCAAAGGCAACCCCGGCGATGACAACCAGATTTACTATCAAAACGACCCAGAAGTTCTTCGTTGATCGATTCAGAAGGCCAGCCAGCCCTTCCTCGGCCTGCTCTTTAGCTCTCGCCGCATGAATGATCTGGAAGTCCCACTTGACCACCAGAAATGTTCCGAGGTGCAGCGCCAAAAACAAAATGATTGAGACCGCTGGGATGAGGACGATGAACACCGCCCAACGACTGGGCTCTTGCCAGCAGTAGGCGGCTATGAAAGCCAGCAAACATACTGTTGCCGCTGCCATAAGTTCTGCGACGAAGCCCATCACGCGTCGGGTGGCGTCGGCCGAATCCTGGTCCCCCAGTATTTGACCGCCAATGGATACTGCGTAGAAACCCAACAGAACTGTGATGTAGGTACTCATCACCCACCCCAGCTCGTTGAACAGTAGCTCTCCCGCGCCAACCGCAATTTCCCAGGCGAGTTGGCCGCCGTACAGGCCCCCTGCCGACGTCATCACCACGAGCCCGGCCATTGCCAGAAAAGTAGCGCTGATGATTGCCGTCTCCACGATGGTTTCTTGGAGCGAGCGCGTCGGGCTTTTCTCTGTCATGGATATCTCTCTGCTATCTGGCCTCCAGCTGATCTCACCGCTGTTGCGAGAGCATCATTGGTTCACCGACCGAAACGACCCTCCGACCGGCTCAACACCACGGTGTCAGAAGCCACCGACAGTGGGTGTCGAAATGGACCCGCACAGGGAGCCGAACTACACCCGCCAACCAGCCACAGCATCGGCCGGCACCACACCGGCGTCGACTAGGCGCGCCACAGCCGTGCAACAGCCGCACCAGCACCCCAGCGGAATCCAAGATTGGTAGTGGTACGATATTCAGTACCAGTTGAAGGGTGGAGAGATGGCAATCACGGCATCGCAAGCGAGGGCTCAGTTGTTCCCGTTGATCGAGAAGGTCAATGAGGACCACATGCCCATCGAAATCGTCTCCAAGAAGGGCAGCGCGATTCTGATGTCGCTGGCCGACTACGAGGCGCTCGAAGAAACCGCTTACCTACTGCGCTCCCCCGCCAACGCGGCGCATCTGCTCGAGAGCATCGCGCAGCACCGGGCCGGCTCAGCGAGCGCACGCGCGCTCGCCGAGTGATAATCGCTTTCACGGATGCCGGCTGGGACGACTACCAATACTGGGTCACCACCGACCGGGCGATGGTGAAGCGCATCAACAAGCTCATTGCCGACGTGCAGCGCACCCCGTTCACCGGCATCGGCAAACCCGAAGCCCTCAAGCATCAGCTCGCCGGCTACTGGTCCCGTCGAATCTCCGACGAGCATCGGCTGGTCTATGCGGTGGAACAGAACGAGATCGTCATCATCGCCGCTCGGCACCACTACTGAATCGGAACTAGCGAACCCCGCTCGCCCGGCGCAGGACCGGCAGGTGCGCACCCCGAGCATGATGGCAGCCGTCCACCACGCCTGCCGAAACCATTCGCGCGGCAACACCGGTCACGACCCTGCGACCTCTCGAAGTCGATGAGCACCTCGTTGCGCCGCGGGAATCGCCAGCGTTACGAAATGCCTCCGTGCGGGTGAAGCGCCGCTATGCGGGTGGCGCGCCACCCGCATAGCGGCGCCTACCCCGCATATCGACCCGGCACACGGAAAGACCCTCGGCGAAAACGAAAACGAGGGGGTGCCCCGACGCGCGCGCCAGGGCACCCCCTCGTGGCCGAGCTACTTCCGCGCCTCGAACCACACCTGGGTGAACCCGCCGGCGGCGATGAACACCTTGCCGGCGCGCTTGTCACCCTTGCCGCGCTGCGAATCAGCGACCGGCTGCCCGGTGGCGTCGAACGCCTGCTGCACGAGCTGCTTGCCGCGCGGCACGTCGATGCGGCGCTCGGAGTCGGCCGTGTCGGCGCTCACGAACAGCGTCGAGTCGCCGGCTGGACCGGTCACCGTGACCGTGGAGATCAGCGGCTGGATCAGCAGGGCGTCCAGCTGCACCGCGGCATCCGTCGAGCCGACGACCTCGGTCGAACGGCCCGGCAGGGTGCTGGTCAGCGGCAACGGCAACAGCTGACCGGGCGCCTCGGTGACGCCCTGCTCGCCGGCGCCGCCGTTGGCGGTGGTGCCGAGCACTGCCGACTTACCCTTGCCCGCACGTTCCCTGCCCGTGGTCCAGGTGGTCGTGCCCGACGGGTCGACGACCTGGTTCACGATCGGATGCACCCGGCGGGCCTGGTCATCGGCCGGCACCGTGATGCGCAGCGTGCCGCCCGCGGCCAGGTCCACGTAGGCGCCGCCGGACCAGTTGGCCTCACCGGTCCACGCAGACTGCGGCGTGACGACGGTGCCGCCCGTCAGAGCGCCGGACTCGGCCTCGACCACGCTCAGCCCGTGCGTGCCCACCGTGGCGCTCACGCCCAGGGCGGCCGCCTTGAGCTCGGGATGCGCGTCGAGGGTGAGCATCGAGAACAGCGCGTGGATGGTCGACTCGGCACCGGAGTTGGTGTTCACCCGGCCGTCCCGCTCGATGCCGTCGATCGCGGTGCCCGTGGCCGGGTCGTACGCCGGCAGTCCGCTGCGGTTGGCGCCGAAGTACCAGCCGGCGGTGATCGCGGCCACGTTCAGCAGCCCCGGGGCATCCGCGGCGTCGGCGGTGGCGACCAGGCTCTGCAGCCGGGAGTCGACGCCGTAGGCGATCTGCGCCTCACCGGGGGTCGGCGACCAGGCGTTGTCCGGTCCGCCCGCGGCGAGCAGCTGCGGGGTGAACTGGGCGGTGTCCTGCACCGCGGCGGCGAGCAGGGCCGGGTCGTCGAGCACCTCGGATGCGACCGCGGCCGCAGCGGGGGCCAGCCCGCCCCAGGCGTGCCAGAGGCTGGGCGACTTGGTCCACGGCATGATCGCTCCGAACGGCCAGTCGCCGCTGGCGCCCTCCACGGTGGACATCGCCGCGATGCCCTCGCTGAGCTGGGCCAGCGCGGTCTTGGCGGTGTCGGCGGTGGGCCCGGTGGCCCCGGCCTGTAGGTACGCGGCGAGGCCGAGCACGGCCTCGGCCGAGGCATCCGCCCCGTCGGCGATCAGCCAGGCCGGCACCTCATCGCCGTCGGCGACGTCGAAGCTGCCGTAGTCGCCGAGCGACCCGGCGTTCACCGCGGCCAGGCTCAGCTCCATGCGCTCCTGCAGGAACGCTGCGAACTCGGGGTCGTCATCCTTGAACGCGGCGTAACCCTCGCCGAGCGCCCACACCGTGCGGGCCAGCCAGTAGGACTCGGCCGAGTCGCTCGGGTCGGGCAGCTCCACCGGTTCGGCGCTGGGGTTCAGGCTGCCGTCGGCCTGCTGCCAGAGCACCACATTGCCGGCGTTGGGTCCCTCGGTGGTCTGCAGGTAGGTGAGCGAGCGCAGGGTCTGGAAGGCGTGGTCGCGGCTCGTGGTGTCGCCGGTCTGCTGCCAGTGCCGCAGGTAGACCACGGCCGCGCGGGAGGTGTCGTCGGCGTTGAAGGCGCCCTGCGTGTAGTTCCCGGTGGCCGGGTCGAGGTCGCCGCCGCCGATGGGCGTGTAGCTGCCGTCGTCGTTCTTGTCGGCGTAGGTCCACGGCGCCTCCACCACCGGGTTCTCCGCGGCCTGGTAGGTGGTGTGTCCGGCGAGCACGGGCAGCGGCACCTCAGCCAGTAGAAAATTGAGGTGGCTGAGGTTGGTCAGCGGGGCGGATGCGTCGGCCGCCGGCAGCGTCGCCGGGCCGCTGCCCACAGTGGGGGCGACCGCCGAGGCCGGGGCGATCCCCAGCGCGCCGGTGCCGACGAGGGCGACCGACAGGGTCGCGGCCAGGGCGAACCGGCCCGCCCGGGAGTGGGTGCATGGATAGGAGCTTGATCGGACTTCGTTGTACGTCATGGCTCAACTAAACCGGTTAAGTTCTGCCGAGTCAAGAGTAAACCTCACTTCGGCCGCCGAGACGGATGGGCCGCGGCGGCCCCGACCGCCCGCTTCCCGGGTGAGAAGAACCCCGCTGGCAACGCCCCCGCGCTCACCGGCCGTTCGCCGGGCTGCACCCGGTCGGCGGCGAGTTACCGCTGATCGCGAAGTCCTCACAGGTGAGAAACCGGGCCTGGTTCGCGCCCAGCACGTACGACGCGATGACGATGCCGAGCACGACCACGGCGATGAGCCACTTCGACCGCAGCGGGGTGCCGGCCGCGAAGTCGGGCCACACGATGCGCACGAGCACCCACAGGGTGAACGGGATGCCCACGATCACGGCCGCGAACGCCGCCAGGTCCAGCAGGGCGATGCCCACATCGGTCACGGTGTCATGGGCGACAAAGCTCAGTAGCAGCCAGACCGAGGGCAGCAGCAACAGACCCGCTCGGGCGAGCCTGCCGCGCAGGGGGCGACGTTCGACGAGCACGAAGACCAGGGCGGCAGCGGATGCGGCCCAGAGCGCCAGGATGTCGTCGAAGAAGATCTCGCCCCAGGCGCCCAGGGTGAACGCCGGCCACCAGGCGATGGCGGCCATGCCCACCATGATCACCCCGGTGGGTACGTCGCGGCGCCGACGGTCCTCCGTCACCGCCGCATCCGATGTCTCGTGCACGCCTGCACGGTAGCCGGGGCCCGGGCACCTGCGATAGGCCACCGCACCACCCGCTCAGCGCACGGCCGCGCAGACCAGCGTCGCTACGGTTGCGAACCAGGCGCCGCAGCAGGCACAGCAGCAGGCACAGCTGCCACCGTCACGGCCGCGGCAGCGACAGGCACGGGCACGGGCATCGGCACCGGCACGGCCGCCGCCCCCGCGCCACCCCGCGGCCGACCGGGGCGCGACCTGCGCCGCCGCCGGGACGCTCCCCCACGCCCGTAGACCAACCACATGGTGAACCCCATGATGATCATCAACAGCACCGTGTACACGAAGGTGATCGACATGGCGTCGAGGTTGTTCTCCCCCTCGGTGCTGGCCCGAATCGCAAGCCCGAGCGGTTCGTAGAGCGGGTGGTAGAGGAACACGGCCGCGTCGTAGTCATCCAGCAGACTGTTGAAGTTGAGCGCGGTGATGGCCGCGGCGGTGGGCAGCACCAGCGGCACCAGTACGGTGCGCAGGGTGAACAGCGGGCCCGCGCCGAGGATGCGCGCGGCATCCTCGAGCGATTCGGGCACCGACGCGAACGCCGCCTTGAGCAGCCGCAGCGTGAAGGGGATCTTGATGATCACGTACGCCACCAGCAGCAGCATCGTGGTGCCAGTGAGCACCTGCCCGCCGATCAGCGGATTGGGCCGGTCGAAGGTCATCACCAGCGCCAGCGCAATGAGGATCGTCGGCAGGATCCACGGGATGTGCAGCAGGTACTCCAGCAGCGATGTCATGGGGTTGCGGTGTTTCTGGAACACCCGGGCGACGAACAGCATGCCCAGCACCACGATCAGCGACGCCAAAGCGCTGTAGACCACGCTCACCACGAACGGTTTCAGCACCGCGGGAGTGCCGAACACGGTGGCGTAGTTGGCTAGCGTGAACGCGTCCCAGGTGATGGTGCCGGTGCTGATCGCGTTGGCCTCGAGAAAGGAGAACAGCACGATCAACAGCACCGGTAGCGCGTAGATCACGAACAACATATACGCGACCACGTGCACGAGCACGTTCGCCACCGGGTTGCGGATCGGCTGCTTCTGCAGCGGGGTGGCCACCTTGGCCACCGAGAAGTAGGTGCCGCTTTTCTCCACCCGGTTCATCATCGCCAGCAGCACGATCGTGGCCAGGCCCAGGATGATCGCCAGCAGCGCGGCCAGGTCGCGCGATCCGCTGCTCTTGGAGAAGGTGAGGATCATCGGAGCGATGGTCTGGAAGTCGGTGCCGCCGAGCACCAGGGGCGCGGTCAACGCGCCGAGCCCGGTGAGGAAGGTGAGCACGGTGACGGCGAAGATCATCGGGCGGAGCGCCGGCAGCACGATGCGCCAGAGGATGCGCCAGGTCGACGCGCCCATATTGCGGGCGGCTTCGATGGTCTGGTAGTCGATCTTCGCCAGCGACGAGCCCAGGAACAGCATGTGGTTCGTGGTGGTGGCCAGGGTCATCACCACGACCACCGCGAAGTAGCCGGAGAACCAGTTCGGGTCGATGTCGGGGAACACGTTGCGCACCGCGTTGGTGATGAAACCGTACTTGCCGTAGATGAAGTTGTACCCGGCGGCCAGCACGATGCCGCCGTAGATCAGGGTGGTGGCGTAGCCGAGCCAGAGCACCCGGGAGCCGCGGATCTTGAAGTAGTCGGTGACCAGCACGATGAAGATGCCCACCACGTTCACCGTCACCGCCAGGGTCGCAGCGAGCGCGAAGCTGTGCCACAGGCTGTTCAACGCCCGTTCGGAGCTGACCAGTTTCTCCAGCGCCCGAAAGCTGATCTTCCCGTCGGGAAAGAACGTGCTGATCAGCAGGGTGGCGTTGGGCAGCACGAGGAAGGTGGCCACGAACCAGACCAGCACCACGAGCACGACGACGACGAGTGGGGAGCGGAGCATCGCCCGCCAGGAGGAGTTACGCATCCGTTGCCCCTAGTACTGCAGGATCGACGACGGGTCGATGTAGAGCTGCGCCTTTGCACCGGGCGCGAGCGGCAGCGCCCCGTTCTCGGGCACCAGCGCGCGCAGCCGGCTGCCGTTGCTGTCGATCGTGTAGGTGCTGTGCGAGCCCTGGTAGACCCGGTCGGCGATCACGCCGTCCAGCCGAATGGATGCGCCGCGCGCCGGCGGCTGCAACCCCACCTTCTCCAGCCGCAGGTAGGAGCTCTTCTCGGCGGCGAGGAACTCCCCGCCGCTGCCCCGCAGGTGCTGCAGGAACTCGCCGGAGAGCCGGTTCGTGGCACCCACGAACGTGGCGACGAACTCGGTGGCCGAGCGGTTGTAGATCTCCTCCGGGGTGCCCACCTGCTCCACTACACCGTGGTTGAACACGGCGATCCGGTCGCTCATGGTGAGGGCTTCCTCCTGGTCGTGGGTCACGTAGACCGTGGTGATGCCCAGCTCCCGTTGCAGGTTCTTCAGCTGCTCGCGCAGTTGCACACGCAGCTTGGCGTCGAGGTTGGAAAGCGGTTCGTCCAGCAGCAGGATGCGCGGCTTGAGCACCAGGGCCCGGGCGATGGCCACCCGCTGCTGCTGACCGCCGGACAGCTCCGAGACGTTCTTGGCCAGCTGCTCCGGGGTGAGCTCCACCTGCGCGGCGATCTCGTCGACCAGCCGGTCGGTTTCGACCTTGCCGGTCTTCCGCACCTTGAGGCCGAAGGCGATGTTCTCCCGCACGCTCATGCTGGGGAACAGCGCGTAGTTCTGGAACACCATGCCCACGCTGCGCTTCTCGCTGGGCAGCTTGCTGGCCGCCTTGCCGTCGATGTAGATCTCCCCCGCGCTGGGCTCGATGAACCCCGCCAGGGTGCGCAGCGCTGTGGTCTTGCCGCAGCCCGACGGGCCGAGCAGGGTGAAGAACTCACCCTGCTCCACCTGGAGGTTCAGCTGCGGAATGGCGACCTGCTCACCGAAGGTGACCTCGATGTTCTCGAACCTGATCATGGTGATGCTCTCTCGTGCGGTATCGACGGGTAACGGCGGCCTCGGGTGCCGGCGATTGATGAGCGGAGTGCGACTGCGGGTTACGGCAGGTACTCGAGCTCGGTCTTCTCCACCCAGGAGCCGATGTTCTCGCGGGTGAGCGCGTAGTCGATGTCCTGCTTGGGCAGCGACTCGATCAGCTCCACCACCTCGGGCAGCGCCTCGGCGCGAGCCTTCTCGTTCACCGGGTACGACGCGAACTCGGCCGCGAACGCACCCTGGGTCTCGGCGCTGCCGAACCAGTCGATGAACTTCTCGGCCGCGGCCTCACGCGGGGTGCCGGCGATCACGGCGATCTGCTCGGTCACGTAAGGCACGCCATCCGCCGGGCTGATCACGCCGGTCGTGGTGCCGTACTCGGCGTCCCGGCTGGTGATGCCGCTGGAGGGCAGCACGCCGAAGTCGACGTCACCACGGGCCATGCGGGCGTACAGGTCGGTGCCCTCCTCGGCGGGCGAGCCGTGTGCGTAGTACTCCTGCACCTGGTCCCAGCCCTTGTCGGAGACACCGAGGTCGCCGTCTTCGTCGAGGTACGGTGCCAGCAGGCCGGCGAGAACCAGCTGCGGGGTGGCCTGGCCGAGGGCGGTGTTCACTTCGTAGCGGGCCTCGTAGGCGGAGTCCTCCCACAGGTCGGCCACCTCGGTGGGGGCATCCGCGGCGGGGATCTTGTTGGTGTCGTACACCGTGACGATGGCCTGCTCCACGAGCGGCCAGAACACGCCGTCCTTCGGGTCACCGGACTCCTGGTCGACCTCGGCCGACCACGACGGCTCGTAGGCGCTGACGGCCTCTTCGTCTTTGAGGGTTTCGAAGAACATGTTGTTCAGGCCGAACACGACGTCGCCCACCGGGTTGTTCTTCTCGGCCACGATGCGGTTGGCCAGGTCGGCGCCGCCCAGGCCCACGATCTCAATGTCGATGCCCGCTTCCTTGGCCTGCGCGGTGACCCATTCGCCCCGGCCGTCCCCGTTGGAGTTCGTGTAGACGATCAGGGTGCCGTCGGCGTCGCCGCCCGCTTCGGAGCCGGCATCCGCCGAGGCACATGACGCCAGCACCATGGTGCTGAGAATAAGGGTGGCAACGGAGGCCGTCTTGAAGGTGCGCTTGTGCAATTGTGTTCGTCCTTTTCCAGGCCGCGAGGGCGCCACGGGCGCTCACCGGCCGTATCTGCGTATGGCAATCGTCACTTCACGCTAGGGCGGTGTGAAACCGGCCCCTGACCGTTCGAGCGACTGTTCGCCTCGTGTTTGTGTGCTGTACACCAGCGGATGCGGCGGGCATCCGACTCACCCCGATCGAGGGCGCCGCATCGTCAGCCCCTGTGGTCCCCGAATATCGTGAGCGACTCTGCCCATTTTTTATCTCCCCAAAACGAATTCCTGCCCCCACGTTAGGGGGTGCGCGGGAATCTGTATGTCCTCCTAAATGCGGACACAACACTTGCGGCGCGCGGCAACAAACGACCCATGAATGGCAAGTGTTTACCAGTTGTGCCGGGTTCATAATTTGTCAGCTTTCATTGACCCGCTCCCTCCCTGGGGCACAGACTCAACGGGTGAACCGGATACGCCCCTACGAACCGAGGGACCTCACCGACCTCTACGAGATCTGCGTGCGCACTGGAGCGTCCGGCGGCGACGCGACGGGTCAGTACGAATCGGACAACCTTCTCGGTGACATCTTCGCCGCCCCGTACGCGACGCTCGAACCGGAACTCGCGTACGTGGTGGACACCGGCGACCGGGTCTCCGGCTACCTTGTGGGAACCGCGAATACGAGCTCGTTCGTCGAGCGGTACCGCGAGGACTGGCTGCCCCGATTCGACGCTCGCTATCCCCTCGTCGAACCGGCGGTGACCGCTCATCAGAAGATGGTCGCACGCGGCCACAACCCGAATTCGATGATCACTCCGGGAACCGAACTCTTTCCGGCACACCTACACATCGACCTGCTCCCCCAGCTCCAGGGCCAGGGCTTGGGCCGAGTCCTTCTGCGCACGCTGCTCGCCGCGCTGCGGGAACGTGACGTGCCGGGAGTGCACCTCGGCGTCGACATCAACAACCTCGGGGCGAGGGCGTTCTATTCGCGGCTGGGCTTCCGCCCGCTCCCGACCGACCCGACCAACGAGGCCGTGCTCGGCATCCGCACCGACGCGGAGATCTGAGATTCTGCAGACGGGATGGCCGTAGCTGCGATCCGCGGGCGCCGCGCCGTTTCGCGGGTGGCGCGCCACCCGCAGAGCGGCGCCTTGCCCGCATACCGCCGTCCTCCTGAACCGAGCATGCGCATCCGTCCTGCCACTGGCTTGCGGTTGCCCCACCTACCGCGCGGCGAATCGTTCCCCGCGCAGCGGTTGCGGCGTCCACCAGGTCACCGTGCGCCACACCCACTCCGCCGGCCCGAACCTGAACCGGCGCAGCCACCACCAGCTGGCCAGCCACTGCAGCGGCATCGAGAGCCACGATGCGGCCGCCCGATGGGCGCACCGTCGGGGTGACGCGGGCGGGAGCGAGCATGGGCAACGCGGTCATGGAACTCCTGGGGTTGTGGCTGGTACTCCAGTCAACCCGGGGCATGCCCGGGGCCGCGTCCTTCGCTGGTCACTCCGCCGTCAGCCCAGCGGATGAGTTCCCCCGTCAGCTTGTCGCAGCCGCGATCGCGAGCGGTGCGATGATCGTCGCCGTCACATTGTTGACGCCGTGCAGCACGACCCCCGGCCAGATGGATCCGGTGCGCCGAAAGAGAAGAGCGGTGAGAACACCGACGACGAACGCCACGGGCAGCACTGTGTTGAAGCCATGCGCGACGGCGAAAATCGTGGCACTCGCAATGACTGCGAGCCACGCGGGAAATCGGTTGAACAGTGAATTGGCGACCACACCGCGGAAGAAGGCCTCTTCACCGATCGGAGTGATGATCGAGCCGGCGATCACCGTCAAGACCAGCCCCAGAAGGCCCGCCGCGGCACCTGCCTGGTAGTCCGACTGCACATTCTGGGCGTCGCCACTCAGGGTGGAGTAGATGGCGGAGGCGATCCCGCCGAGGATGAACGCGACGAGACCGAGTCCCGCCCCGGCAAGGAGATGACGTGCCTTGGCGCGGCGGATGCCGAACGCGGCGAGTCCGCGAATGCGCACGAGTGCTGCGACCGCCAGCGCGACCATCCCCATGGCGCCAGAGACGACGAACCCGACGACCCCCGCTACGGCATCGTTCTCGACAAGCGGGAGCAGCAGATACACCAGCGCTAGGCACCCGATGTATGCCGCCCCTCCGGCAAGGAGCTCTGGCCAGCCCGGTGCCGTCCGCCGTGTTGGTTTCGTGTACGTCTGGGATGTTGCAGTGGTCATGGTCACTCCTAGATGTTGATCGCGCGCGTTATCGCCCGAGACCGATTAGAAGCTATGCCCTTGGGGCAGTGTCAAGCGGCGGTCGCGTGCTCTCGCACGGCGGTCCTCACCGGTGGGATCGCACGCAGCCTCCGACCGTCAGCCGCCCCGCCGCCCCGGCACACTGGAGACGTCGGCTTAGGTGTCGCAGCCGATCCCGTCCTTGTCACGGTCCAGGTGGCTCGCATAACCGGGGGTGCCGGCATAAATGGGTGCGGCTCCAGCAGCGCGCACGGCATCGCAGTTCTTGTAGTACACCTCGGGTGCAGGGGCCGGTGCGACGGGCTCGGGTTCGGGCGCCGGCGCCTCGGCCACGGGTTCGGGTTCTGGCTCCACTACCGGTGCGGCCACGGGCTCGGGGGCCACGACAACGGGCGGCGCGGGCAGCGGAGCGAACGACGAGGTGACCGCCATTTCCTCACTGCACGAGCTGAGCACAGTTGCGATCGAGTCGTGCTCGGCCTGGGTCACCCACAAACCGTAGGTTGCCTTGACCGACACCTGGCGGGCAACGTACCCGCACCGGAACGTCTTGTTCGAGGGAAGCCAGGTGGCGGTGTCACCGTCGCCCTTCTGGGCGTTCGAACGGCCGTCCACGGCGAGCAGGTTGATCGGGTCGTTGGCAAGCGAGACGCGCTGCGCCTGACTCAGCTGTTGGGCGCCGGTTTGCCAGGCGTTCGACAAGGCGACAACGTGGTCGATCTGCACGAGGGCGGATGTATCCTGGCCGCGCACGAAGGCGACTCGTGCCGCGGTGAACGGAGAAACCAGACTGCCCGTGAGCACCTTGCACGTGCCCGACTTGGTGACCTCGGTCAGGTCGCGCGCGAGGATGTCGTTTCGAGTGTCGCATCCGTTTCGGTCGACATCGAGCCAGGCCGAGCCGAACATGCCCGTGCGGTCGTAGCCGGTTTTCGGGGCCTTACCCTTGACCGCCACGGTGGCCAGCAGGGCCAGCGCCGTGGTGTTCGTGACGTCAGTGCTTGCCACGACGACCGAGGCATCCTCATCGGGCGCCAGCACGGTTGCGGGATCGGCGGCAGATTCCGCGGAGAACGTCGGCGCCGGTGTCGGCGTCGCGGTTGGGGTTGGTGTCGGCTTGATGCTGGGCGTCGCTTCGGCGACCGGTGTCGAGTCAGCGCTGACGAGCTCGGAGCCGTTGAGCGCAGTGTCAGTGACACCACCGAAGAACGCCGCGACGAGGCTGGCGGCCAGAGTGATCGCCGCGATCTTGCGGGTCGGAATCGACGCCCAGGAGCGCCGCCCAGTGATGACCGCGTACAACGCGGTGAAGAATCCGACGACACCGACGAGGCCGAAGACCGCCGGAATTCCACCCGATATCGCCGTCGAGAGCAGCATAAGGAGCAGCACCGCGCCGACGATCCAGGTACTGCGGGTCGGCTTGAACCACCCGAATCGCTTCTGCCCGGTGCCACCGCGAGGCGTAGGTGCCACTTGCTCGGTCCACGACGATCCATTCCACCAACGCTGAATACCGGACCCGTCGTTGTACCACCCCGGAGGCGTGGCGCCCTGAACGTGCAGCGGTTCGGGCGGATCTGTCGACGCGGTCATGGGGGTCCTTTCGGGAGCGGCCGAAATGGCCGCGTGAAGGTCGGCATCCGCACGATGATGCGGCGGGATGCTGGGGGCACGGTCGCGGCGATGGATCGCGCGGCGCAGGCCGTGATACTTCCGTCAATCCCCCGTTGACTGGCCCTCGTTGACCTTACCGAGGCCGGAGCGCCCGGTCCGTGCGGTGGTGCATTGCGGGCACCCCAGAACAGGGGCGATTCCGGGCGCGAACGGGATATCTAACCGATTCCCAGATCGAACGCGACGAGCGCGACCGGCGGGAACTGTTCGTCGGCGTCACCCGGGTTCGCGACGGCGTGTAGGTGGGCTGTGTTGCGGCGGCAGGGTCGCCGCCGTTGTTCTACCGTCGCCGGTTGTCGGCTGGGCGGCATCCGGCCGGGGCCGTACGGGCGGGTGCGGTACCGCACCGCACACCGCACCCGCCGGGCGTTACGCCGCGTTTTAGGCGGCAGCCACGTCCAGGATCCAGGTCACCCCGAAGCTGTCGGTGAGCATGCCGAATCCGGGGCTCCACGCGGATGCCGCGAGCGGCTCCACCACCACCGCACCGGCGGAGAGCGCGGCCCAGTAGCCCTGCACCTCCTCGAGGGTCTCACCGCGCACCGAGACAAAGAACGGCTGGTCGGTGAGGGTGGCACCGTTCTCCCGGCGGGTGGCGCCCACGTTGGCCGCAGACCCGCCGGTCTGCCCCGGAATGTCGTAGGCCATGACGCGGAAGCCGCCGGTGCTCTCCACCTGGCCGAAGACGACGTTGTCGGCGCCCGGGACATCCGCGGGCATGCCGAAGTCGCCGTACGTCGCGATGGTCAGCGCGCCGCCGAAGACGGACTGGTAAAACTCGAGCGCGGCGCGGGCGTCGCCGCGGAAGTTGAGGTGGGTGGTGGTCGTGATGCTCATGTCTGCTCCTAGGGTGTGGTCGCCGGGCGTCTCCCCGACAACATCCACACTCTCAGCCATATAGGCCAGTTTCGGTCCTACATTCGACGTAGTCTGAGGGCATGACGACGACCACGGCTCGGCTGCTGAATCTGCTGTCACTTCTGCAGACCAGACGCGACTGGCCGGGCGCCGTTCTCGCCGAGCGGCTGGAGATCAGTCACCGCACCGTGCGCCGCGACGTCGATCGCCTCCGGGAGATGGGTTACAGCATCCAGGCCACGATGGGGCCGGATGGCGGCTATCGGCTCGACGCCGGCAGCGAGTTGCCTCCGCTCCTGTTCGACGATGATCAGGTCGTGGCTATGACCGTCGCACTGCAGGCCGCGACCGCCACCGGAGCAGGCATCGAAGAGGCGGCCCTGCGCGCGCTCACCACCATCCGGCAGGTGATGCCGTCGCGGCTGCGTCACCGTTTGCACGCCGTGGAGTTCAGCAGTGTTCCTCGTGCCGGCGACGCTTCTGCCACCCAGGTCTCCCCTGATGTGCTCATCGCGATCTCCTCGGCCGTCCGCGCCCGAGAGGTGCTCCGGTTCGACTACACAACGCGCACTGGCGAGCCCGGCGACGAGACCACGGAGCCGCAACCCCCGCGTCGGGTGGAGCCGCACGCGCTCCTCAGTTCGCAGTCGCGCTGGTACCTAGTGGCGTGGGACCTCGACCTCACCGACTGGCGCATCTTCCGCGCCGACCGCATCGCCCCGCGCAGCCCCACCGGGCCCCGGTTCACCCCGCGGGACATCCCCGGCGGCGACCCGCGCGATTACCTGTCCGCCCGCTTCAAGGGATCAGACCAGGTCAACGCCTGGCCGTGCACCGGCACGGTCGTGCTGCACCGGCCCGCGTCCGAGGTGCTGCCGTTCGCCGGCGACGGCACGGTCGAAGTCCTTGGCCCCGACCGGTGCCGGTACACCGCGGGATCCTGGTCGTGGATCGCCCTCGCGGCTTCCCTCGGCCGCTTCGACACGGCCATCGACGTGGTCGGCCCGCCGGAACTCACCCAGGCATTCGCCGAGCTTGCAGCACGCAACGCACAGACGGCCGGGTAGCGCGGCCAAGAACCAATCCCGACCCCGCCCGACTGCGAACCCTCAGAGGACGAGCCGCACCCGCGGCTTCCAGGAAGGCACCACCTCATGGTTGAGATCACCGCCCATCACGGACTGTTCAAGAACACCGACCTGCACGTCGACGACTTCGGCGGCCCCGGTCGCCCCATCGTCCTGATCCACGGCTGGCCCCTGTCGGGCGAGTCCTGGAAGAAGCAGGTGCCCGCCCTCGTCGACGCCGGCTACCGGGTCATCACCTACGACCGGCGCGGTTTCGGGCGCAGCGACAAGCCCAAGACCGGGTACGACTACGACACCCTCACCTCCGACCTGCACACGCTCATTGAAGAGCTCGACCTCACCGACGTCACCCTGGTGGGCTTCAGCATGGGCGGCGGCGAGGTCGCCCGCTGGTTCACCAAGTACGGGTCTGAGCGCATCCGCAGTGTGGTGTTCGCCTCAGCGGTGCCGCCATACCTGTTGACCACCGACGACAACCCCGACGGCCCGCTGCCCAAGAAGCAGGCCGACGAAATGACGGCACAGTTGACGGCCGACTCGGATGCGTTCTATGACGACTTCACGACGCAGTTCTTCTCGGTGGATGGTGTGCTCAAGGTCTCCGAGGACGACCGGCAGGAAGCAATCACCCTGGCGAAGCAGGCCTCGAAGACGGCGGCGTTGGAGGCTATGGCATCCTTCGCCAACACCGACTTCCGCAACGATCTCGACCGGGTCACAGTGCCGACTCTGGTCATCCACGGAGACGGCGACGGCACCGTGCCCTTCGAAGGATCCGGCGCGCGCACCCATGCGGCCATCGCGGGATCGGAGCTCGTCGTGATCGAGGGCGCTCCGCACGGGGTGACCGTGAGCCACGCCGATGAGTGGAACGCGGCAGTTCTGGAGTTCCTGGCGCGATAACGACGGATCACGAGTGCCCCGGGTTCTCCTCGGGGCACTCTGTGCGCCGGTGTCGTGCATGCGGGATGGCCACGGGCGCGCTCCGCTTCACGCCGGAGGGCGGCCCCGCACCGCGGAGCCGCCCTCTGGCGAGACAAACGAATCGAAACTACACGGCGTCAGCAGCCGCTTCCTTCGCGGCCTTGCGCTCCGCCTTCTCGGCGTCGAGCACAGCCTTCTCGGCCGCCTTCTCCGCGGCGATCCAGACGTCACGCTTGGCTCCGGGCACCCAACCCTTGTCCACAACGCGGATCTGGTAGACGATCGCGACGCTGACGAGCACCACGGCGATGAGGATCGCGAGGATGACCGCGAGGCCGCCGCCCACGCCGACGCTCACACCCACGAGGGTGCCGAACCAGCCGAAGTCCGCGTCGCCGAAGGTGCTGTTGGCGAAGCCGAAGTCGCCAAGCACCAGCAGCAGAATGGCGGGCAGGATGGTGATGATCACGCCGTTGACGAAACCGCCGATCATCGCGCCCAGGCGTCCGCCGGTCGCGTTGCCGTAGACACCGGCGCCACCACCGGTGAAGAAGTGCGGCACCATGCCGGGCAGGATCAGCGCGAGACCGAAGACCGGGTTCAGCCACACCGCCAGTACACCGAGGGCGATGAGGCCACCGGCGAAGGAACTCAGAAAGCCGATCAGCACGGCGTTGGCGCCGAACGGGAACACGATGGGGATGTCGAGCGCCGGGCGGGCTCCGGGGACGACCTTCTCGGCGATGCCCTGGAACGCGGGAACGAGTTCACCAAGCACGGTGCGCACACCGTAGAGGATAACTGCGACGCCTACACCGAACTGCAATGCCTGCGAGAACGCCGCCATGATGAACGCGCCGGCGTCGGCGGACCCGAAGATGTCGAGCGCCTCCTGCAGCGGCAGGGCGATGAGGCCCCAGATGGCGAAGACCATGTAGATGAGCACCATCGACAGTGACGTGGCCACCATCGAGTCGCGCAGGAACTTCAGGCCCTGCGGAAACTTGATGTCTTCGGTGGACTTGCTGTTGCGGCCCACGACCTGGCCGGCGGCGCCGGCGGCGATGTAGCCGAGGGTGCCGAAGTGGCCGATCGCGATGGTGTCGTTGCCGGTGATCTTCTTGGTCCATGGGTGCACGAACGCGGGCATCACGACCATGATCACGCCGAGCAGCAGCGCACCGATGAGCACGACGAGCCAGCTCTGGCCGGCGCCGAAACCGACCGAGAGCACCACGGTGAGCATGGTGGCCATGAAGACCATGTGGTGCCCCGTGAGGAACACATATTTAAGAGGAGTGAACCGGGCCAGCGCGAGCATCACCAGGAAGCCGAGCGTGAGCACGTAGGCGCTCTGCGCACCGAATTCGTCCTGCGCAATGGCGGTGATGACCTCGTTGGTGGGGATGACGCCCTGGGCACCGGTCACCGCGAGAATCAGGTTGCCCAGCGGGTCGAGCGAGCCCACCACCACGTTGGCGCCGGCGCCGAGGATCAGGAAGCCGAGAGCCGCCTTGAGGGCACCGCCGATCACCTGCCCGGAGTTGCGCTTGAGCGCCATCAGCCCGATCGCGGTGATGATGCCGATCAGATACGCGGGCACGTTGAGAATCTGCTGCCCGATGAAATTCAGTACGACGACTAGCCACTCCATTGTGGGAGCTCCTAATTCTGTGAGAGTGAGACGGTGACGGGGTTACTCGACGGCGGCGGTGAGCTTCTCGGTGATCTCCTCGAGATCGAAGAAGTTGTTGATGATGATGACCTCGGCGGGCACGTCGCCGAGCTCCTCGGCCAGTTCCTCCGAGGTGAGCACGATCTCGGCGGTCTGCGCGGCGCCACGGGCCACGCCCATGTCGGCGGCTTCAACATCCGCATCGATGCCGAGCTTGGCGAGAACCTTCTCGGCGTTCATTTTGAGCAGCACTGAGGTTCCAATGCCCATTCCACAGACGGCGACGATCTTCATGGGGTGCCTTTCGATTGGGTGAGACGAGTGTGAGAAAGCGGTTGTGTGGGGGCCGCGTTACGCGGCAGCAGCGGCGAGGTCGCCGAGCACGGCGCGCACCTCGTCGGCGGTCTTGGCCACGACCAGGCGCTTCATCGCGGGGCCGTCGGAGAGCACCCCGGCGAGCGAGCGCATTACCTGGAGGTGCGCGTCGTGGTCCTTGGCGGCCAGGCCGATCACGAGGGTGACGGGGTCGTTGGCCTTGTTGCCGAACTCCACCGGGGTGGCCAGGCTAACCCAGCTCAGTCCCCCGGTGAGAACCGCGGGCGACGGGCGGGAGTGCGCGAGGGCGACGCCCGGGGCGATGACGATGTAGGGGCCGTGCTTCTCGACGGCGTCGATCATCTCGTCGGTGTAGGCATCCGTGGTGGCGCCGCCGGCCACGAGTCCCGCGCCCGCGAGACGGATGGCGGCCCGCCAGTCGGCGGCCTCCGCCTGGGTCTCGATCGACGAGAGGGCTTCGGCCAGGTTCAGTGCCACGAATGAACTCCTTTGTTGTTTCCGGTGCAGCCGGCCCGCGAGGGCGACTGGCTTGACTGTATAAGCCTAAGCGACCTTTTGTCTACAAGTGCACCAAAGTAAATTCGGATGCCTCGCCGGGGTCGCCGCCAGCGGGCGCGCCAAACCGCGCGGCCATCAGTGCCGCCGCCGGGCCGGAACAGTGACGGGCCAGCTCAGGCCGGCTGCGTGTGCAGCGAGACGCCGATGCCGCCGCCGCGGGTGAGCCGACTGATGCGGTCAGCCTCGAAGAGCGCGTCCTGCGCGATGAGCGACGCACCGGTGACACCGGCGATGTGGCCGAGCCGGGACTTCTCCACCACCAACCCCTGGAGGGCGAAGTCGCGCGCGCCGGCGAAGATCGCCTCCCGAATCGCGCCAAGGAACAGCTCGCCTGCCTGCGCAAGGTTGCCGCCGACCACCACGGCCTGCGGGTTGAGCAGCCCCACCACGTGGGCGAGGCTCTGGCCGATCTCGGTGCCGGTCTCGGCGAGCAGGCGCAGCACGGCGGCGTCGCCGTCGTTGGCCAGGCCCACGATGTCGCTACTGGTGCGCACCCGGCGACCCAGGCTGAGTAGCTCGCTGCGAATGACCGCCCCGCTGGCGATCGACTCCAGCCGCACGGTGCGGTCCCCGCCGGCGCGCACGGCGCTGAGCTCGCCGGCACCGCCGCGGGAGCCGTGGTAGATCGAGCCGTCGAGCACGAACGCCAAGCCCACGCCGATGCCGGCCTTGAGCACCACCACATCGCGGTACTCGGTCCAGCCGCGGCGGGCCTCGGCGAGCGCCATGATGTTCACGTCCCGGTCCACGGCGAAGACGGCGTGGTCGTAACGGCCGGCGAAGTACTCCTTCACCAGCACGTCGTTCCACTGGGTGTCCACCTGCGGGCTGGCGAGCCGCCCGGTGACGAAGTCGACCGGGCCGGGCACACCCACGCCGATGCCCACCACGTCGGCGCGGGTCTTGCCGAGCCGGTCGAGCATGTGGTCGAACACCTGGCCGGCCCACTCGAAGATCTCCGCCGGCCCCTCGCTCAGACCGATGTCGGCCTCATCTTCACTGAGGATGGTGGAGACCAGGTCGGTGATGGCCAGACGGGTGTGCGAACCGCCGATGTCCACGGCCAGCAGTAGGCCGACATCCGGGTTCACGGCGAATTCTTCGGGCGGGCGGCCGCCGCGGGAGTCGAGCTGCCCCACGCTCATCACGATGGAGGCGTGCAGCAGTTCGTCGAGCCGGCGGGCCAGGGTGATGCGCGACCAGCCGAGCTGCTCGATGAGGTCGGTGCGGGTGGTGGCACGGCCGGAGCGGATGAGGTCAAGCACCACACCCGAGCCGGTGGACAGAGCGTGTGCCATGGAATTCCCATCCTTCGAACGCATCCGCCCGGCCTGCGGGTGGTGCAAAACCAACTGTTTGACTTAAGTACATTTGTATACCAAAGTATCTCGCATGGCTACCGAAACGAAGAAGTTCCCGTCACAGACGACGTCCGCCGCACTCGACGCCCGCGCCGTCGCAAGCGCCCAGGCCCTGGCCGCCCACGTGGTGCAGGCCAAAGGACATGGACACGGCGGCACCGCCATGGCATTGGCACCAGTGTCCCACGTGTTGTTCTCCCGAGTGCTGCGGCACTCCCCCGCCCACCCCGACTGGCCCGCCCGCGACCGCTTCGTTCTTTCGGCCGGTCACGCGAGCCTTTTGCTCTACACCCAGCTGTTCCTCACCGGCTACGGCCTCACCCTCGACGACCTGGCCAAGAGCCGCACCCTGGGCTCGAAGACCCCAGGTCACCCCGAGGTGCACCACACCGTGGGCGTGGAGATGAGCACCGGCCCGCTCGGCCAGGGCGTCGCCTCCGCGGTGGGCATGGCCATGGCCGCCCGGCACGAGAGCGCCATGTTCACCCCCGGCTCCGCCCTGCTCGACCACACCACCTGGGTACTCGCCGGCGACGGTTGCCTGCAGGAGGGCGTCTCCGGTGAGGCGAGCAGCCTGGCCGGCACCCTCGGCCTCGACAACCTCGTGCTGATCTGGGACGACAATCACATCACCATCGACTCCGGCACTGACGAGACCTTCAGCGAAGACGTGCGAGCCCGCTACCGGGCCTACGGATGGCGGGTGCTCGAGATCGACACCCCCACCGACCTCGATGCCCTCGAGGCCACCCTGCGCGAGGCAGCCGAGCGCACCGGCCGGCCCACCCTCGTGGCCCTGCGCACCGTGATCGGCGCCCCGTCGACTAAGTTCAGCGGCACCTCCGCCGCGCACTCCGGCGGCTTCGGCGCCGACGAGCTCGCCCTGGTGAAGACCACGCTGGGGTTCGCGCCCGACGCACCGCTTCACGACCTCGTCTCCCCCGAGACCCTCGAGCACACCCGCGGCGCGCTCACCCGCGGCGAGCGGATGCACACCACCTGGGAGGCCGACCTCGCCACCTGGGCCACCCGGGAGCCCGAGGCCGCCGCCCGCTGGCGAGCCTTCCGCGGCGGCGAATTCTCCACCGCCGCCCTCGACACCGTGAAGCTCGGCGAGCCCGGCGACAAGATCGCCACCCGCAAGACCAACGGCGCCGTGCTCCGCGCCCTACAGGGCCAGGCCCCGCTCTGGGGCGGCTCCGCCGACCTCGCTGGCTCCACCACAGTGGAGGTGGACGGCGACAGGTTCTCCGCCGCCAACCCGGCCGGCGAGTTCATCCGGTTCGGCATCCGCGAGCACGCCATGGCCGCCATCCTCAGCGGCATCGCCCTGCAGGGTCCGTGGCGCCCGTTCGCCTCCACCTACCTGGTGTTCAGCGACTACATGCGCCCGAGCATCCGCCTGGCCGCACTGATGGGCCTCGGCGCGGTGTACGTCTACACCCACGATTCCGTCGCCGTGGGCGAAGATGGCCCCACCCACCAGCCGGTGGAGCAGATCGGGTCGCTGCGCACCGTGCCAGGCCTCGACGTCGTGCGCCCCGCCGACTCCGTCGAGGTCGTCGCCGCCTGGCGCCGCATCCTCGCCTCGCCCGACCGCCCGGTCGCCCTCATCCTCAGCCGGCAAGACCTGCCCGTGCTGACCAGCACCGCCCTCACCCAGGCCGGGGTGACGGCCGGTGGCTACGTGCGCTGGCAGCACGGCGACGGCACCGACCTGGCGATCCTCGCCACCGGCAGCGAGGTGCACCTCGCCATCGACGCCGCCACCCAGCTCGCCGACGAGGGCATCAACGCCCGAGTAATCTCGATGCCCTGCGTTGAGTGGTTCGCCGAGCAGACCGCCGAGTACCGCGAGTCGGTGCTGCCGGCTGCCCTGCGCGCCCGGGTCGCCGTCGAGGCCGGCCGCGGCGACGCCTGGTACCGCTGGGTGGGAATAGACGGCCAGGTGGTTTCGGTCGAGGAGTTCGGCGAGTCGGGCAGCGGCCCCGAGGTGCTGCGCCTTCGCGGCATCCACCTCGACGCGGTCATCGCCGCCGCGCACGACACCCTCACCAGCACTGCCGGCGACCGCACCACGGCGCACGGCACCCCCGAACTGATCACCAACTAAGGACGCACCCATGACTTCCCTCTCCCCTAACGCCGCCACCGTGGCCCGCATGATCGACCACACCCTGCTCAAGCCCGAGGCCACCGCCGACGACGTCACCGCCCTCATCGCCGAAGCCATCGAGCTGGGCACCTACTCGGTCTGCGTCTCTCCCTCGATGCTGCCGCTCACCATCCCCGCCGGCGCCGACCTCAAGATCGCCGTCGTCTGCGGCTTCCCCAGCGGCAAGCACCTCAGCAGCATCAAGGCCGCCGAGGCCGCTCTCGCCATCAATCAGGGCGCCGACGAGATCGACATGGTCATCGACATCGGCGCCGCCAAGGCCGGCCGCTTCGCCGACGTGCAGGCCGACATCGCGGCCGTGCGCGCCAGCGTCCCCGCCCCGAAGCTGCTCAAGGTGATCATCGAGTCCGCTGCGCTGACAGATGCCGAGATCGTTGCCGTCTGCAACGCCGCCGTGGCCGCGGGTGCCGACTTCGTCAAAACCTCCACCGGCTTCCACTCCGCCGGTGGCGCCTCTGTGCACGCGGTGCGGCTGATGAAACAGACCGTGGGCGAGCGCGCCCAGGTGAAGGCGGCGGGCGGGGTGCGCAGCTTCGAAGACGCGCTCGCGATGGTTGAGGCCGGTGCAGCCCGACTCGGCGTCTCTGGCAGCGCGGCGTTACTCGCTGGCGCCACCGCAATCGGCTCCGTCGACAACTACTGATCTGGCGAGAAGCCGCTCCGGTCCCCCGCAAGCGCGACCCGCAGACCACAGCTGTCATCTCGCCGAGCGTCATCCGGCAAGATAACAGTTCCGGGCCGCTGGTCACTCCCCAGTGAGCCCACCTAATCAATCACGCGTCGCGCTGATCGCGGCTGGGCGATGTTGGTGCAACACCTTGTGGTCGTGCCGGAGGCATCTGTCGACGGAGTGGAGCTCACTACGCTGGTTGCTGCTGTACCTGAACCATGACCACGACAAGATGAATAAGCTGGCCACCGACACCCTCCTTTCGGGCCATTGCGGTCGCTCCGGGCAATCCTCGGCGAGCCACTCAACAAGGACAAGTCTCGTCGGTGACGTCATCCGCATATGCTCGGCCGGCACATCGAAGCGGTTACTTACCTGCGGGGCTCGTCGGGAAGCGGGCCTAGATCTTCCGCCGGGCCTAGGCTGCTCCCGCCGAACAGGGAGTAATGCCATTTCTGCATCCATCTGGGCCGCGGACCAGAAAGTCATCCCAGCCTGGACATTCTTTGGATGTCGCCAATAGAGTGACGCTGAGGGGTATTGAAGATGGCTAAATTCTTTGGGACACCGGCCGGGGTCAAGGTCGGCCAGTTCTTCATCGACCGTCGCGCGCTCCACGAAGCACTCGTCCACCGCCCGCCGCAGGCCGGCATCAGCGGAACCAAGTTAGAGGGCTCCGACTCGATCGTCATATCTGGCGGGTATGTCGACGACGAAGACAACGGCGATTACATCATCTACACCGGCCATGGCGGCAAAGACCCGAATAGTTCTCGTCAGATCGCGGATCAGTCTCGAGAGGCAACCGGAAATGCTGGTCTCATCACGAGTCATGCCGTAGCTCTGCCGGTTCGTGTCGTGCGAGGAAAGCACAAGAGTTCAGCGTTTGCCCCGCCGGCGGGTTTTGTCTATTCGGGTCTCTACTTGGTTACCCAATGGTGGATGGAACAGGGGCGGGACGGCTTCCAAATCATTCGGTTCCGGCTCGAGAGGATCGATGAACAGGTCCCTATTGAACCGCGATCGTTGAATCTGCCTGACCCGGAATTCGCTACAACGTTCGTGTCACGTCGGATTCGAGATTCGCAGTTGGCGCGTGAGGTCAAGAAGCTCTACGACTATTCGTGTCAGGTCTGCGACCAAGCAATCCCAACCTCGAACAACTCGTTCTACGCCGAGGGTGCTCATGTCAGACCGTTGGGGCGACCCCATCTGGGCGATGATGCTCTGACGAACATCTTGTGCCTCTGCCCAAACCACCACTCCCAGTTTGATCTGGGAGGACTCGTTCTCACCGACGATATGGAGGCCATTGAGACACGAACGATGACGCCGATTGCCAGCCTTTCCTTTCGCAAACACCACGTCGTCGAAGCTTCGAATGCCGGCTACCACCGGGCCCTTTGGCTGGGCACGCGTGGCCTGTCGAGCGACATGCGTGTGCTACAGCCGTCCGCATAGAGGGATGCAACTCCACATTTTCGAAGCTTCAGCGTCGGCCTAGCGGTAACGGCGTTTTCAGTCTCTAAAGCCCTTCGCAGTATCGACTGAACATAGGCGGCCATGAGCTTCCGGCAAGCGGAGAGAAATTCCTGGTATAACTCGCCACGTCAGTTGTCTCCAAGGGATTTTAGTGTCTGATCAGTCGATCCATGAAGCAGCGGCGAGGCCTTGCCAGCCCACGAGATTACAAGCTCGTCCCGCGCACGGCTGGCCGCTACGTAGAGCAACGAACGCTCCCGCAACATCGCGTCCTCCAGCTCCTCTGGAGCGACGCCCTTGAGCGCCCAGGCGTTCGGAATCGACCCCTCCGAGACATCGAACAACAGCACGCGAGAGAACTCCATGCCTTTCGCCTTGTGCATCGTCAATACGAGTGGATGGCCAACAAAGCCGGCGCCTGGCTCGGTGAACGCTGCCGTTACTCCGCGATCGGCAAGCTGTTCCTTGAGCTTGAGCCCCTGGTTGCGAGATCGAGCCAAAACCGCCACCGTTTCGGGCGTGATGTCTTCATCAGCGAGCCAGCCCTTGAGCACCTCAGCGACCTTGTCGTACTGCCCATCGGCCGTGGTGGATGAGATCACGCGCGGGGACGGCCCGCTCCGCGACGAGCGGTACCCGTGCTCGTTCTCGTCGTTCCCGTCGCTGTCAACGAATTCGCCTCCTTCCAGCACGCCAAGCGCGAAACGCAGGTTCTGTTGGGTAGTGCGGTAGTTCAGCTTCAGCCGACGCGAGCGGCCCGTGATCTTGATGCCATATCGCGACAGCACCACCGGATGGCCGTAAATGCGTTGATGCGTATCCTCCGCGATGAAGAGGTCGTTCTTGCCTTCACCTGCCAATGCGCGCAGCAACTGCCAGTGCAGTGGCGTGAGGTCTTGGCCCTCATCAACGAGTACGTGGTCCGCAAGGCGTTCTGGGTTGGAGTGTTCCAGATATGCAGCCGCAATTGCGGAGACCTCCGCGAAGCTCAGCGTGCCCATGTGTCGGGCGGATTGTCGGTATTGATCGACCACGGCCCACACCTCCGCACGTTTGCGACGATCGAGCGCGATGCCTCTACCGGGCCGACGCACCTTGAAGTACTTTTCCTTGCTAGTCACCCGGTTTGGCAGAATCACTTGGAGGTACTCGCCCTCAAAGAACGACGCGTTCTGCAGCTGCTCTGGCAGGTCCGCCCCAGCGTCATCGATCGCTTCGCGCCAACCGGCATCGGTGCCGACGAGCGCCCCACGGGGTTCGATCGGCACTCCAAAGACATGCTCCGCAGCCTTTCCGAACTGCGCACCGGCGGTGTCACGAACGGCAACGGCGAGCGCATCGATGCCGCGCACAAGCACACCCGGCTTGCCCAGACCTTTGGCCCACGGGGTCTTCGGGTCAAGCCGTTCGAGATCGCTCTCTAGAGCAGACGAAAGGGCCTTCGTGAACGTAGTGAGCACGACCCGGGAGGCGGGGTTCGTCTCAGCCAACCGGTGTGCCCGGTGCAAGAGCACCACGGTCTTTCCTGTGCCTGCGCCGCCCGACAAACGGAACGCGCCATTGAAATCTTTCTCAACGTATGTGCGCTGTTCCGGGTGCAGGAAGATTCGCCAGGCGCCGAAGTCTCCGCCTTCGATAACCCGCCTCAATTCTTCGTCGTTCTCAATGAACGCAAACTGCATCCGTGCGGCCGGGTGCTGCAGGCCCTTCGCGATTCGCTCATCTTCTGTCTCGTCAGCTGTTGGTGGAGTCTCCTCTTCGGGCTCTGCTTGTTCAGTGGTGAACCCAAGGGCCACCCGAATCTTCTCTACCGTGTCGCCCACGGCTAGCCCAAGCACCGCATCAATTTGCCATTGGTTCGCGAGGCTCTCCGACATCTGCAACAGCTCGTCTTCACTCGTGGCAGCGAAGATTCTCCGCGCAGCAAGCTCATCGAAACCGAGCGTCATAGTCAGATCCGTCAGGAGGTACCCGTGCGTCGCGAGAAACGACTCGGCAGGCTTGTCCGGTTTCGGACCGGCCTGCAAAGGATTCGTAGGCTGGTCGCCAGCCGCCGGCATCCCTTCTTCGATGATCTCCGTGATGCCGTTAATCGGGTTGAAGTGCAACACTCGCGTTCGCGCACGCTCGATCGCTTCGTCGTGCGGCCACGTGCCGTCGTAGACGTAGATCGACTCGCCGTTCTTCTGATCGAGTTTGAACAACACGGCCCGCCAGAACTGATCGACTCGCCCAGTGCGTGCGCGCGCATCCGCGGCCTTCTGCATTGGCTCAATATGTAGCCCCGGGGAGGTGTCGTCTGTAGCCAATTTCTGCAGGAAGGCGAAGGACTTCGACTGCACGATCTTGTCGAGCTTCTGCCCCTTGAGCTTGGACATCACAATCTGTGGCATGAGCGAGCTACTTTCCAGTTCCCAATGCTGCTACGACAGCTTCAATATTCGGTTCGACAATGACCCAGCCGGCTGCTTCAAGTTCGGCGCGGTCCCCATCTTCGAGCCCGAGCGCCACCGCGACCTGTTCGATTTCCCAAGCGATACCAACGGGGATGCCGTCAGCAACCTCTATACCGATTGTGGGTACTCCCATATCCGGCCAGACAGCAAGTTGTGACAACAGGTCTCGCTCGTCGCCGTCAGCGAATTCAAGCGCCGCTGCCCACTCGGCTGAGAGAGCAGCGTTGACCACAATGTCGACCGCGCCAAATTGCGGCGCGTAGTCGTGCACCTCGGACATCGCCATGATCTCGCCAAGCCGTGTCACGTCGGCCGCACCGAGCAGGTTCGAGAGTCGCAGCCACAGTCGCCACGCATCCGCGTAGTTCGTATGCGCCAAGGCGCTCGGTCGGTCGTCGAGCATAACCACGACCTCGGTGGCATCTCCGCTTCCGGAGTATCTGGAAGCCATCACCACAGACTCGCGCACCAGTTGCCATGCGTACGGCAGGTTGGATGATGCAGGCACGGCACCATTCAGTACGTCCGCTGCGCGCCCGACCAGCGCTTCCGCTGAAACAACAGCTTCGACGAACGATCCTGGCAAGGTGAGCATCGGCAATGCATGAGCCACCCGCCTCCACCGGTCCTGAGCCGCAGCAGGATCCTGCAACCAGTCCATGAGCTGAGTTATCGGGTTGGCCGTCACGTGGTCTAGCGCGCTTGGTGACAAACCAAACTGGTTGACCATGGATGCCGCCAGGTCCCGGTCGAACCACGATGCAGCCGGCTCTGCGGTTCCCTGGTCCGCTCGCTTGATGTCATCCCAGGTGATCGCCATCACACCGTAGCCCTGCGCTCGCAGGTACCGCCGCTTTGAAGCGTCATCGGCGATCCGGTTGTGGGCGGTCGTCGCGTGAAACGCTCGACCGTCTGTGTAAATCGCCAGAGGAGTTGCTCCGCCGCCGACGGCCTCCAACACGAAGTCTGGTCGGGTCTTCCCGATCAAGGGCTGCGGGGTAAGCGCCCACTGATGCTTGCTGCCCGGCAGCGTCAGTCGAATGGTGTTGCCCCAGGCGCCGGGAATCTCCTTGATCGTGGCGCCGAGGGCGCGCGCCCGGTCCATGAACACTTTGCGGAACCACTGTTCGAGGATCGACTCCGGGTCCTGTGACCCTGGATCGATTTGGGTCACGATCCAGGGAGCAGCATCGCCGTGCTCATCGACACCCAGAATCGTACGCAAGTGCCGTTCAGCGCTGGCGCGTGAGACGCGACCGAGATCTCCGCCCGGCGCGAAGGGAAGCAGACACCGATGGCAGGCGTTTCTGCCTTCGTGTTGACAGGGGCAGTCGGCCACGATTCGCCAGGCCCGCTCGAGAATGTCTCGGACGTTGCCCTGGTCGGCCAGGTCCGCGAGGTACCCGGTACCGCCAGGCACGGCATCGTGAATGAGCAGGGCAATATTGTTGACCTCGTCGCCCAGCACGGGTTCCACGATGGTGACGAGTCTCAAGTGGTCGGGGTCGCCGCCAATGACCTCCCTCAGGCCCAACTGCACCGCCGCCGAGAGGCTTGGCAGGCCAAGGCCGTCACCAACCGTCACTGCGCTGGGCAGCCGCAGCACGACGCCCTGCGTCGTCAGTGTGCGGCTGAGGGCGAGCTGCCGTGCGTGCTCGTCCTTGGACTTGCGGTAGCGACACCATGGGCGATGCTCCCGAGCGGTGTTGACGTCACCCTTCTGATCGAGCTTGCCGCAGGCCCCGCATACGCGGAACAGCGGCGGGGAGTGTTCCTCCCCCGCGACCATCCGTGGTACCCCCGCACCCGCTACCTTTCCCAAGTTGACCCAACGGATGGTCAGCTCTCGCAGATATTTCACTCCGAAGTTGGTTCCTTCAACGAACCACTGGCGCGCAACGTTGGCCGGGTCGATGTCGGCTGCGATCTGCACGGTGAATCGCTCGCGCTGCCGCTCATCACGCCGGTCGCTGATGGTGGACTCGTCCCGGCGCACCTCGGCCGAGACCTGTTCCAGCTCTGCGACGTCGAACTTCTGGTTGGCGTCGGCGATGCCTTTGCTCCCGCAGCGCGGGCAGCTTGCCGCCCCCTTTGCTGCGTCGCCATCCATCGGCACCATGACGTCGCGGGCGTACCCGCAGTCAGGGCAGAACACCCAGGTCTGCACCCGGGAGCCTTCACTGCCCAGATCCACGGCGTCGATGAAGATCTCGACACCCTGGGCGTAGAAGGTCGCCCCCGGCGCGAGTTCGTTGATCGCGATTCCGGCGCCGCGCTCGTAGGTGATGGCGTCGTGCTGGAACTCCTGGCTATCGGGGTCGATCCAGCTCAGTGCGACGTCGAGCCTCACACTGTCGTCGAGCAGGGTGTAGTTGGGCAGCACACCAAAGCGCTCGAGTGCGCCGACCCAATGCTCGTCGTACAGATCGCTCGATTGACGGATGACCATTCCCAGCGATGCCTTGGCCGCTCTAAATGCGACCTTGTCGTCTTCGCTCGCGGCCGGGTGACCGGCAGCCGCCTCCAACTCGGGCAGCGATTCCACGATTGCCTTCTTGCGCAGCCGCAGGTTCTCGATCTCACCGTTCCAGCGAGCGCTGGACGCGATCAGCGTGCTTGCGATTCCGCTAGTGCGCGGCTCGACGCCGGGCATCGACCAACTGCGAAGTGTCTCGACTGCCCATTCGCTGAGGTGGTCGAAGGTTGCGAGAAAGGCCTCGAGGCGATCAATCGCGTTGGCTTCGGCATCGTCGATTACGGTCGCCAGGAACGCGGTTCCTTCGGTCTTGGCGAGCACGTCACGGGCGTGAGCGACGCCAGGGATCAGCCCCTCCGCGGCCAGGCGGTCAACGATGGATGCAATGTACTGGCGTCGCAGAATCTCTTCTGCGTTCAGGTAGGTGGCCGGCGGGCGCACCTCTCCATTGATCACGGAGAGCGGATCGCCCAGCTTCGGCAGCTGCTCGCCACGGCCGACGACGAAAGCCATCGTGAGCGCGTTCCCAGTCAGACGCCCCGCCCGCCCCACACGCTGCAGGTAAGAGGCGACCGATCTCGGTAGCCCAGCTAGGAAGACCGTCGAGAGGTCCCCGATGTCTATACCCATTTCTAGTGTGGGCGTAGCCACGAGCACGTTGGGCGCATCCGGCCTCTCAATCGCGGCCTTGAACCCGTCCTCGTATTCGAGGCGCACCTCGTCTTTGAGCATGCTGGTGTGCTCACGGGCGACCACCCGGCGAATTTCGCCGTCGTTGTACTGCCCGCGGTAGTAGTTCGCCTTACCGGCAACGGGCCGAAGGGTGCCGCGGCAACGCGCCACCATGCACGGCCCGCCGCCAAGCTGGTCGACGACGGTGGCCGTTCCCGGCACCGGGGTCTGACACGTGTCGCACTCGAGCAAGTTGCGCGCGGCTTCCAGCTCAACGAGAGCAATGGGGGCAACGAGGATCCGGCTGGGGCTCAGCTGATAAGCGATCGCACCGCTGGCCCCGATCGGGGCGCTGAGAATGATCCCGCTCTTCTCTAATTCGACGAAGAGCAGCTTCGTGAGCTTGGCACCGTCAGAGGCCGTGACGCCGAGCACCTTGCGTGCCCAGACGGCGTACCAGCCCTGCGACGAGGTCGCCTGGTCGAGATTGGAGTCGCGGGCACCCTTCAAGGCAGCCGCGGAGCCGACCCGCGGGTAGGCAGGCGCTTCGCGATCTTTGGGGAAGGCGGGCATGCCTTCGCCACGGGGCCGACCGCCCCAAACATGCCAACGCTCGCCGTTGTTCTCGATGTATTTGCGGAACCACTCGTGCTCAATCGAACCGCGCTCGCGCATGCGCTCGAGCACGCCACGAACCCAGCGCACGACGTCTACCGTTGCGACCTCGCCGTCACTGTCCTCGTCTACGAAGCCCGCGGTCTCGAAGTCACGCACCGTTGCGCGACCGATGGCCTCGAGTCGCGTCTCCGGGCCCGCATCGACCTCGGCAGCCACAGAGCCAGTCAGCTCGAGAGTGCGACCGACCCGGGATTGCAGCCCGAATTCCATGGCCAGGTCGAACTTGAGGCGCTTTCGCACCAGTCTCATCGTTCTTGCAGGCACGTTTCGAGCGCTATCCTCGATCCAGAATGACGAGAAGGAATCTCGGTCAACGACGTCAGGCGCCAGCAGGCGGTAGCGCAGGAAATTGTCGTCACCTGCGCGACGCAGGAGCTCCTCGGCAACGTCGTCGAGGGTCGAGACCCCCTCGCCGATGGCGTCCCGGATGGCATTTCGCAAGCTGAAAACGTGCGATCGGCTCTGCACGAATCCGGCGCGATGGGCGGCATCCTGCACGCTGTCGGTGAAGACAAGCGCCTTCTTCTCGGTGGCGTCCAAATGCCGATCGCCGAAGATGGTGTTGATGCTCACCGAGAGCAGCGTCGAGATCGCGCTACCGAGGAAGCGGATGCCGTCGGCCTTCTGGCAGTTCGGGCAGACGTCGTTGTGCGAGGCCTCGTCGGCGTCGTCACCCATCAGCGTGAGAACAGGGAGAACGTCAGTAACGGCCTGCACGGCCTCCTCGTCGTGGGGCGGCTCGAGGCTGAGGTGGCGTTGCTGCACGTCGAACCAGAACAGTCCCTCCGTCTTCGACTCATCATCAGCAGCCGCCTGCTCCTGCTGGTCGGCTTCCCGCGGCGCATAAATGAGTGCCCGAAATCGCGCTGAGCTGTTGGCATGATTACGACGGATGTCGATGTCGCTGTGATCGAGGTCGAACCCAACAGGGCCGAGCTGCACGCCCCAGCCACTGCGCCCACAGTGCCGACAGTAGATGGCGGGGAATTTCGCGCGTCCTTCCACGCTGAACGGGTCGTCGTTCTCGCGCTCTTCGATGCCGCCGTCGTCAGACCAGTCGTATCCGACCGTGGGGCCGGCGTATCGGTCGAGCCGGGTGAGCGCGCGAACCCACAAGTGCAGATCCACCGAGGCCGCCGAGCGGCCAGCCACAGCTCGTACGTGGCTCAGCGCAGCGATCACTGCGACCAGGAAACTTTCGCGGGCAGCATCTCGTTGCTCGATGCTCTCGGTAGTTCTGAGTCCGGCGGGAAACAACGCCACGGCCAGCGTGTCGATCGACACCGCATCGCTCGCGGCCTCGCAGAGGTCAAGGATGAACGGATGCCCCTGGGCAGCCGCGAGCATCAGCTCGGGGGTGGCGTCGGCGAACGCCTCCGCCGCATTCGGTTTGCTTCCTTCTGAGTACAGGGTGGCAAAGACCGTCGCAGCGAGGGTCTCGGCGTCGCGGTGTTGTTCGCCCAGCGCGGCGACTGCATCGATCAGTTCGGTGACGAGGGCAGCGTCCACAGGTCGATGTTGGAGGCCACGGTCGGCGAGACTTTCTTGAGCCCCCGCTGACCAGTCTTCGAGGCTCAGGCGGGTTTCGGTGATGATGCTCTCGTCATCGAAGTCGTCGCCGAAGACGGTGTTGGCGAAGTCGACCATGAGCGTGGGGTCGCCTTTGTCGCCGAGGGTGGCGGACGTGGCGATGGGGGTGATGAGCCCGAGCGGACGAGCCCTAGCCGCGTCATCGATGTCTGGATGGGCGTCGGGCCAGTTGCGCTTGAGGGCGAGGCCCAGCCGGCGCAGCAACATGGCGACGTCGGTGCCCTGAGCTCCATCGTAGGTATGGAACTCGTCGAGCACGAGATAGCGCAGGCTGCTTGCGCTCTGCTTCCAGAGGGCCTGATCGGCGGGGCGCAGCAGCAGCTGGTCGAGCATCTTGTAGTTGGTGAGCAAGATGTCGGGGGCCTCGGCGTGCATCGCCGCGCGGTCGGTGATGAGCCCGTCGGCGGTGACGGTACTGCGAGTGGGTCCGCTCTGCCCGGTGTAAAGGGCGGCGCGCACCCCGCCCAGCGCAGGGCTGGTGGTGATGAGCTCGGTCAGGCGGCGGGCCTGGTCGTTGGCGAGGGCGTTCATCGGGTAGAGGATAAGCGCCTTGATTCCCTCGACGCCCTCGCGCTTGGCGCGCAACACGTGGTCAAGGATCGGGTGGAGGAAGGCCTCCGTCTTACCGGAGCCAGTTCCGGTGGTGACGAGCGTCGGCAGCGGGCGAGGTTTTTCAGCGCTCAGGTCCGCGCTGCTGAGCCGTGCAAAGGCCGCGGCCTGGTGCCCGTAGGGCGGGAAGCCTTCGTACCAGTCGAGTGTCGAACGCCAGCCGCCCTCCGCGGGCTTGAACGGCAGGCGCAGCCGCACGTAAGGGCCCTTGAAGATCCCCCGCTCCGGATGCCGCAGAAAGCGATCGAGCGCCACGCGAGCGTCCTCATCGGCGAGGGCAAACGTGGTGGAGAGGTAGTCGACGAGTCCGTCCCGCACATCCTCCGCCTGAAGGGTCGGGAGCAGTTCGCTCACGAGCGCTCCGCCAGGATCTTCTCGAAGTGCGTGTACGCCTGCCGCATGTCCGCCTCACGGTCGAGCGTGATAAACGGCAATTCGTACGTATATGTGTTTCCAGCGGCGTTGGTCTTGGTGCGCGCTTCGTGATCGATGCGCTCCCCCCTTGAACGCCATACGGAGAGCACCGAATTAGGCACCAGGCGACCGTTAAAATCATAGAAGGAAACATTGCGATCGTAGCCGTACAACACTGCGAACTGCGTTCGATAGACCGTGCACAACTCATCTGCGGTCACCCCCAGCATGAGCGCGACCAGTGCGTCGACCTCGACAAGCAGCTGCCGACGGTCAGACGCTCGGCGTATTGGCGTTCGCGAGGTCCAGACGCCTTCGACTTCTCCCATTAAGGGTCGGTTCGGATACTCAAGGCCGCCCGCCCAGCACTCATTCAGGAACCCAGGATCGAATCCTTCGGACCAAAGGCGCGCGTATGCGCCGGTAAGCGCATTCTGGCGGAGCACCCTGAGCGCAATGCTTGAAAAGAGCAAATGGTCACTACTCACCATCGACAGTTTCGTCACCACCCCACGGTTCACGGTGGATGGGTCCGTCGCGCGCACCGCGAAGTCGTTGATGAGGGACTCCAGCGACGCGGTTGCTTGAATGAGACCGGCGGCCGATGACGCGCCCGCGCTCATGACCGCGTTCACATGCGTCGCCCCAGGCGGAATGATTGTTGGGATTAGCGTCCGCTCATTCTTACTCGCGGCCATGTTTCTCCATGCGACACGGTAGTGGGCGCGGGCAGGCTCTCGGTTGGCACCCCAGTGCGTATAAGCGGCGGCGAACTTCTCGGGATCTACTGCAGGCTTGTAGGAAGTGACCGGAAGTGCGTCGAATTCTAGTGTTTCAAGGTCGGTCGCTGACCAGTCCTGATTGTGGAGCATCGTCTCGTTGGGCGACTTATTGAAAGGCGTTGCCACAAACATGTGAGGCCCTTGGAGAATCGCCTCGCCCCAAGAAGGAGCTACGCCCCACGCGACATCGAAGTATCCCTTCGTGCGATCACTCTTCTCGTGCCAGCCTGCGGAGAACTCGAGTCCCAGATCACCGATTCGACGGCTATGCGAGAGCTTCTCGAGCACAGCTGCAGTTTCTCGATTGACGGCATAAACCATTCGTGCCTGCCGAACCGGAACATCGTCTCCCTCAAGCAAGGCGTGCCAAGTCTGAAGAGTGTCGTCGGTCACCGTTGTGATGCGATTTCGGTGGGGACGCACGTCCCAGTTCCCCTCGCGATCTTTTAGACCGGGTTCCTCACCGGACCCGTTGTGGAGGTATGAACGGTCGACTACGTCGGGGTGGTACAGATAGGCCGCCATCTCGAATTTGGGAGCGGCTGCCTCATGCCCATAGACATGAATTCCAAACGATGCCTTGTCGTCAATCTCGAAGAGAATTCTCTCGTTTAGGAAATGCCAGTGCCGGCGCAGCCGCGAATAGGCCGATGCACGGAAGAGACCTGCCTTTTCGTCTGTGAAATGCGTCTCGGGGTGAATTAGTGCGCTGGCGCCTCGCTCGCTTCGGTGCCTCCACGCCTGTTCTATGAAGCACAGATAGAGGTTTGGCTGCATTTTTGTGACGTGCGGGTACTCAGTAGGTGATCCTGCAAAAGCCGCAATTACCGCAATTTCGCTGGTTCCGTCGATCACGAGATTTGCCACCCCGACGTGCGCAAGCGTCTCGTTTCGCTTCACAGCGATCTGAGCCTGAGTTGGCTTCACCGTGAGCTGCCACCAAGGGTCGCCTTCAGCAAGTAGGGCGTCCACGTCGGATCGAGGCCGCACCCACGGCGGATTTCCCACCTGAAGGTCGAAACCGCCCCCCGCGAAAACCGTGGCGAAGTCCAGCTCCCAGTGAAAGAATCCCTGCTGGGCGGCTATGCGTTCGGAAACGGCGAGCCAAGGGTAGGCGCCGATTGCCTCCTCAATTGGCGCCACCATGGCGAACGCGAGCTCATTGTCCTCTGCCGCGCCAAGCTCAGACCACTGGTTCGAGAGGCCAAGCGTCGTCTGACCCTGAGCGGCAAGCTTGGCCTTAACCTCGAAGTGAGTGCCAAGAAGGGCCGTGAGACCGGCGATCCACACGTCCAGACTCGGTGGCTGAGCACCCTGCGTGAGGGTATCCGTGAGCGGCCAGAACCAGAGGGAGTTCCACGCGTCCATCACACGGCGAAGACGCTGATAGGCGCCGTTGGCGTCAGCGAGTTTGCGCTCGATTTCTTCACGACTCACGTGAGGTGAGGTCTCGCCAGGCTCGACCGCAGCGGAGACAGCTCCCCAAAGTGGAATTTGGCGGCGAATCTCGCGCTCGGCAATCTCGAGACGGCGGAGGGCGAACTGCCAGAGCGTCTCCACTCGGTACGACAGATTCACGAGCTGGTCGAGCTGCTTCTTCGTCGGCTTGGCCGCGATCTGACGACGCCATGCCTTGAGGGCGGCAAGCGCCTCGGGCGCAAGTTCCTTAGCCTCCTTGGCCTCGACTGCGCTGCCCCAGCCCTCGGCCGGAAGGAGGAAATGGTGGATGGATCCAGCGATACCCGAGGCGATCTTGCCCTCGCGAAGGTCGGTCGCGAGGTCCGACACCGGCACGTCGCGCGGCACGGCCTTGAGCCACGCCTTGGAGTTCACTTGGTCGCGGCTGTAGACCGCACGGCGAGAACCGATAAGAGAGTTACCACGCTTGAGGTGGAGCCCGAACCAAGGGGCTTGCAAGTCCTCAGACATGGTGTCGAGCCAGAGCGAGATCTCCGCAAGCTCAACGGCAGTTCCATTGAGGTCGACGCCATAGACCTGGTGAAGGGCGATCGAGGCCTTCACCTTCTGCAGTTCCCGCGGGTAGGCATCCGGATCAGTCTTTTCGCCCAGTTCGGCCTGCCGGCGGCGCAGATACTGATCGGCCAGCTGCCGCACTGCCTCGAGGGCGAATGCACCGGAGCCGAGCGCCGGCTCACAAACGGTGAGTTCGAGAATCTCGGCGGCCGTCGTGGTTATGCCGTTCTGGTCCAGGAGTTCTTCGAGCGCCTGCGAGACTGTAAACCGAGTGAGCACTTCGGGTGTGTAGTAGGAGGCTGACTGCTGGCGCTCCCGGCCGGCTAGCCGGAAGACGAAGCTTCCCTGCGGGTGAATTCGGGCGCGCGTCTCACCCGTGATGGGGTGCGTTTCCTGCACGAAGTCCTTGGGCTCGATGCTTTGTGAGCGTTCGACGGGCACGACCCAGGAGCCCTTGTCGGCGTTGCCGTCTTTGGCCACCTCGTAGAGCTCGGTCTCGGCAAAGAAGCCCGTGTACGACATGAGACCTTCGTAGACGGCGCCGAGCTGGTTAATCCCCAGGTCTGCGTAGCTAATGAAGCCGCGGTCGCGGCCCTTCTGTTCCTTGCTCAGCAGCAGGTGAGCGAGAACCTCCTGGAGCTTGGCGTCGCTCAGCTTCACCTCGTCGATGTGGGCAGTCGCCTTGGGGAGGAAGAGGTCAGCGCGCAGGCTGTTGAAGACCAGGCCGTCGCGGAGGTCGGACGCTTCGGAGGGGGTCTCGATAGGCTCGGCCAGCGACCGGTTCGTAACGCCATGTCCCCGATCTACGAGGCGAAAGAGCACCGCCAGGGACTCATAGAGATGAGTGCCGTTCTCGCCCTGTTCGGTGGCGAGCTTGACGAGGGTCAGTTCGCGGAGGCGGTCGAGGCTGTAGCCCTCCTCGTATTCGCTCGCTCCGACGGGCAGAACGTTGAGTTCTGGCGAGGCCTCGGCGTAGAGCAGAAACAAGATTCGGTACAGGAATCGCAGCGACTGCTTCGCGAGCGTCTGAGCCTCGCTACCGGGCAGCGGTTCCAGGCCCTTCCGGCGGCGCCGCGCTACCACATCGTTCGCGATGATCTCGATTGACAGCCGCACGCCCTCACGCAGGTCCTGAGAGACACCGACCGTGTGCTTGATCGACTCTTCGAGCACCTGGGACCACCAGATGTCACCCTCCGCATCAGGGGCCAGCGACTCGGCCGACACGCAGGTGAGCGCACGATCAATCTCGCCACCCTTTTTTGCATCGTTGCGGGCGACCACCAGTTGCAGGTCGACAGCGAGGTAGCGTCCCTCTGCCCACCGCTCCCGCTCTGCGACGAGGAGCCACTTCCCGGCGAGGACCAGAGCGAAGATGGGCCCGTCATCCTCGACAAAGATGGTGGAGAGCAGCCGCGCGACCGAGGAGATCGCGTGCTTGTCGTTGTCGTCAACCTCGAACGGAACCAGCAAGGTGTCGGCATCCCGAGCGAGCAGGTCTTCGAGTGTGTCGACAGGGCGGGCCTCGATGACCACGAACGGTGAACCGTCGACGAGGCCGGGCTGGGTTACGCGCAGCAGCGGTCCGTTCCGGTCGAAGTGATAGCCGCCGCCGGTGAATCCGAGCACTGTGATCAGAGGACCGTAGATCTCGTCACGAATGGCCAGGTCGCCATAGCCTGGCGGGAGTGCCGCCAGGCGTGTCTCGAGCTGGGCGCGCATCGCGGTGAACCGGGCCCGCACCGACGGGGTGCCCTCCGCATCCTGCTCGTCCCATTCCTTGCGACGCGCCAGCGCACGAGCTTGGAACGACTGGGCCTTCGCATCCGTCGTAAAGAAGTGGTCGCTCAGCCAGCCCTCACCGATGATGATCGCTTCATCTGACATGCGTTACTCCCCCGTGCCGTTCTCATCTGTGAAATCTTGTGGAACCACAACGAGCAGTGGGCGCACCAACTGCTGGTGTGGCTTCATCGACTCGGCCATCAACCGCTCCTGCTCCACGGTTACGCGGCGCAACTTCAAGTCCTTGACCTGTATGAGTGCGTTGGCGTCTTCCTCCCACCGGTCAACGCGGCTCGACCAGCGATCGATACGTTGCTCGATGGAGGTCGCCGAAGCATCCGAGAATTGGTCCGCGAGGGCTCGGGCGGCGCGAACGGCCGGCGCGATGAGCCGTTGCAGGCTGTCTACCGTGACCGGGCCGTGGTTGATCGCCTTTGCACCGGTGAACCCGATGGTTTCAAGAGCCTCGTGGGCGGTACCGTGGGCGGTCGGCAGCACAAACTCCGGGTTTGAGGGGTCGGGAATCTGAGCCGTGATGTATGAGCTGGCGACCACCTGACCACGACGGTTCGTGAGTGTGGCGAACAGCAGCACGGTGGGCGCGTCCACGTCACCGCGCACGGCGAACACCTGGTTGCGTCCCAGGTTCGACAGGGCACGGTCACTGGCCCACTCCAGCACGGGATGCAACGGGCCGAGGTAGTGCGCCTCGGGCCACAGTGACGTGCTGGCCTTGTTGTCCCGAGCATCCTGCAACAGCGCCTTGCCTCGCTGAGGGGAGACGACCAGCTTGAGCTCGTCGATGACATTGCGATCACGTAGGTAGCTCTGCGGTAGCACCTCGAGGCGCTGGGCGAGGTCACGGGTGGGCGAGAGTGAGACCAAGCCGTGGTTCGGGTATTCGTGCCAGTTCACACCGTTGTCGGCGACGGATGCTGCGGGAGTGGCGAAGGTCGCCTGAAGCGCTTCGCGGAGGAAGGCTGTGTCGTCGGCGAAGAGGCCACTACCGGCATCCGTCGCACCGGATGCCGCGGCGCTCGGCTGTGTCGAACCCTGACCGGCGGCAAGTCGCGCCAGCAGAGCGCCGATACTGTCGCCGTTGTCGATCACGTGATCGGGAGTGGGTACCGCCTCATCGAGGTTCTTCTTGCCGGCGAGCACCTTGCGGATTTCGTCCTCTTCGACCTTGGCGTCGTACTTGCCCATGAGCGATGCGGCGTCGCCGAGGGCGCTGTGAGCTTCATGCTCGCGCTCGAGCACGCGCTTCAGCACGCGGATGTCCCCGGCGAACTTGTCGTTTGAGGGGTCGAGCAGCAGGGTCGTGATCTGCGGGCGTTTCTTCTGGCCGTACCGGTCGATGCGACCGTTGCGCTGCTCGATGCGGATGAGGCTCCACGGAATGTCAAAGTGAATCAGCTCGTGGCACTGGGAGTGTAGGTTGACGCCCTCGGAAGCGACATCGCCGGTGATGAGCACGCGGATCGGGGATGAGGACTGCTTGAAGCTCTCAACGATTTCCTGCTGCTCAACGTCGGTCAGGCCGCCGTGAAGGACTCGAATCTGGTCGTCTTTGAGCTTGAGGTCGGTGAGCAGCTTGGCGCGGAGCCAGTGCAGGGTGGCGACGCGTTCCGAGAAGACGACGGCGCGCTCAGTGCCCTTGCGGCTGACATCGATCGATTTGAGGTACTCGACGAGCCTCATGTACTTGGCCGAGGGCGCGGAGAGGGCCGCATCCGACAGGTCGGAGAGGTACGCGAGAGCTTCGCGCTCTCTGGCCTGGCCCCCGTCGGCAGGCGGGGTTACCTTCCTTAGCCGTTCCTTGACCGATTCCTTGAGTGCGGCGGGTGACGACAGGAATGCCTTTGCGAGCGTCCAGGGAAAGAGGCTGCCGTTGTCGCCCGAGTACGGAGAAGAACCATTTTCGGGGTGGAGCCAGACGTTCGCGAGCTCATCGGCTGCCGCGTTCTCGGCGGGTGAGGCATCGACGAGGAAGTGCTGAGGCGGCATCCGCTCTGCCCAGTCGGCGCCGACTTCGCGCGCGACCTCTTCACTATGGCGGTGCCGTCGGATGATGAGACGTTTCACCTCGGACTCGATGATCTCGCCGTCCGGGGTCACAGCGGTGGGTTCGAGCAGGCGGATGAGTTCGGCGAAGGATTCCTTGTTGCCGTTGTGCGGAGTGGCACTTGCCAAGATCAGGGCTTCGGTGTTTGGCGCGAGGACGCGCGCGAGACGGTTGTTGAGGGTCTTGCCGGTGATGTTGTGCGACTCGTCGATCACCACGGCATCCCATTTGTACTTCGCCAGGTGGCTGCGGTATTTCTCCTGCTTGAGCGTGTCGATCGAGATGATGGCGCGCTTGTAGAGGCTGAAGGGGTTGCGAGTGGCAGGGAGTTTTTGGCGCACGCGTTGGATGCCGACGGAGTCGAGGCGCACGAACGGAAGCGCGAATCGCGTCCACATCTCATGCTGCATTTGCTCGAGCACGTGGCGTGGCGTGACGATCAGGATTCGTTCACCGCGACCGCGACGAACGAGCTCGGAGAGGATCATGCCGATTTCGAGTGTCTTCCCCAGGCCGACCGCGTCAGCGATGAGTATGCGCGGACGCAGATTCTCGGGATCCAAAGCCTTCCGCACGGCGGCCTGCTGGTACGCGAGTGGGTCGGCGAGCATCCGAGTCGAGACGGTGAGCTCTGGAGCGTTAAGCGGCACCGGCGACTTGCGCAGGGTGGCTTCGAGCCAGAGCTTTGCGGTGCGGTAGCCCGCGGAATCGTCGCCGACGACAGTGGCCTGCTCGGGGTCAAGCGGAACGATCGTGTCGATGCCGCTGTAGAAGGCCGCCGTGGAGTCGCGGACGAGTTCGGAGAGTCCTTGGCAACGGATGAGCGTGCCGGAGGTCGTTTCCTCGGTGCTCGTAACCAGCCATTCGGCGTCGCGGACGATGACGATGGAGCCGGGCGCTACCGCGAGACCGGAATGACCGACTTGTTCAGCGAGCGGCTCGGAATTCTCAAGCGTTGCATGTGCCATCGCTGGCACCTCCGTTCCGACGCCCCCGCCGCTCACGCGACCATCAAAACCAAAGGTGCGTTGTTGTGTGTTGCTTAGTAACTGTATCTGAGCCGCACGCGGCGGGTGCCGGCAGCACGTCCCACCTTTGGGGGCGCCCTCAACGCGCCGGCACGCCGGGCAAGGCGAGGTCGGGTGCGCTTTAGCAGCATGCGCCGCCCTGCTTCGCTCACATCAAGAACGGGTCGCGTTCAGGCGCGCTCGTCTTCGTTCTCGCGGCGGCGAAGGGCACCCGCAGCGATTTTTATGGAGAGCTTGTCCGTTGCCGAACGAGCGCGGCCGATAGTCTCGTTACCCATTCCTCTTGCGGCGCCCACACCCTCCGCACCCGTCTCGAGCATCTTGTCTCTCACATCAGTGGCCGCATCAACCCATCGTCTCGCCTCCACTAACTCTCGTGTGCGCTCGATCCCGAGCGCTCCCTGGAAACCAACAACGCCGATCGCCACAAGGTTGCTCGAATCGACCACTGCCCGGGACGTGGCCGGGTGAAGCAGCACCTTCGTCTTGGCCGTTCCCGCGGCCGCATCCATTCGGTCAATCAGATGCCCGGTGCTCCGCGCGATGAGTTCCAGCCGGTTCTGCCGGGCAGCCCTCAAGCCGAGACGATGTTGATCCAGTTCGTCCGGCGCCGCGTCGAGCACTCGGTCCAGCTCGAGCACAGCCAGCGCATCCTGCAGTTTGAAGCACCGAGCGAGCACGGCGAGCCACTCCGGAACCGTGGACTCGGCATCCTTGGAGGTCTTGGCGACATCGCCGATCTTGGCTTTGTTCTCCAACTTCTCTGCAACCGCATCCAGTTGACGGAGTGCGAAGGCCTGGGTTCGCGCGACTGTCACCAACGTGCCTTGGACCTTCGACCACGTGACGTCGGAGACTCGGCCCACCTGCTTTCGCACCGTCATGGCCTCTTCGACCATAAAGTCCACTCCGATCATGTCCGCCAGCACCGCATCCTTCTGGGCGCGGAGCAGATCGTCGACCTTCTCATCGATGACGGCGAGGTAGTCGGTAATCTCATCCATGGCCTGCTGCATCGCAAGCTGGGCCATGAGACCCGCAGCGCCGGCGAGCATCGCTGGGTTGGTGAGCACAGCACCAGGTCCTTTGGAGAATTCGAGGATCTTCACGAACTGGCCCTTGTCCCCGCGGAGAACGCCAGTCTTCAGACCCGTCGCGGAGTTCTTCACCAGAGGAAACTTCGTGGCCAGCTGAGCGGATTCCTTGGTCAGCTTCACCCACCGGGCTGAATTGGCGGCAATCTCAGACCCCGCTTGAGCGGCCCCGGCCGCTGCGAACAAGGTCGGTTTGAACCGTTGCAGCGTGAGTTCCTGCGATGAAAGCCCCTCCGACTGGAGGAAAGACTCCACAGCCAGTGGCTCGCCGATGACGGCTATACCGTCACCATCACTAATCAGCTGAATTTCGTTGCTCATCGTTCGCTCCGTTCGCCAGCGATGCCATTTCGGAAGCGAAATACCTCGCATGCTCAGTCTGGCGCTGAGCCGAATCGCTCCCGGACTACACCGCCCCCGATCGGCGCGATGAAGACCCCCATTTCAGGGGTCAAGCCGGCCCGTGTTCTGGCCGTCGGAGCCTCCGAACTCATTCAGAACGGCCTGACTTGACGACATCAGCCGGTCGCAGACGCTTGCAAGGCTCAAGAGGATCCAAGGGCACCAATGCAATTCGACCATACGTGCACCGTGGCCTCAGAAGTCCAGCGGCGGGCGGGCGCGGGTCGCGGGCCGGGTGACGGGTACTCCGTGCACCATCACCTTGTCCTTGGCCCGCACATGGAGGTGCGGCGTAATTTACTCAACGGAGGATAACCGCGCACTCGCCCTGAAGCTTCGGACAGGTTCAATCCCGAGCTGGAAGCGACCTTCTTCCGGGCGCCATGAAGAATCCGTCAGGTACTGGTTTGAAGGGCCCGTCAGGCGAACGGTAGCTGGACTGGAACTGTCGAAGGGAGCCGACGTCGATGTCTCCCGTAACGATGTAGTCGCGGACACCGCCCTTGATCTTTACTATGTCGCGTTTCCACGCGTCGCGGTACGGCGCGCGGATGCGGCTATCGCCGTACTCCCTGTCGTTGCACTGAACGATATAGGCATGGATGTCGAGTGCCGCAGACTCAATCAATGCCTCAAATGTCGTCGTGTCCCTATTCCACTCTGGCACGAACAATGCGTCGATTCGCCCACGCAGTTGTGCCCTGTAGTCGATGTTGGTGAGCTCGCTGCAGACCAATATCGCGAAGCTGAAACCACCATGGTCGATTACTGTCAGAGGCTGCTCGATCGACGTCGGGTCGAGTGTCAAACCGGCAAGCCGATGAAGTTGCTGCTCTTCGTGGAGGGCGAGTCTTTGTTTGTCCTGCCTGTAGATCGTCATCGACGGAAAGCCCAATCCGTCGTGGCCAAGTGCGGCCCAAACCTGGTTGCGAATACCCCCATCGCCATAATGGAGATACTCCACCCCAGCAATCAGCGAGATACCCTTCGCCTGCAGTTTTTGCGCGATTCGCATGAACCAATTTGCCGGTATGGCCAGTTCTGGCAAGATCAAGTAATCGATCTCTCCTGATTGAGAAATAGCTTCGTTGATCAAGGTATTTAGTCGCCGATAGCGATCTTGATCTGGATCAACGTGCCGCATGACTGAAGCCACCCAGCTCCCGTCTGTCGTTTTCCAGCTCCCAAGTGCAATGCGCTTCATGCTCGAGGGATCTTGGGACTGCAGGACCAAACTGGGGTTCGTGGGCCCGTCGAGATAAGGCAACCTGCTGACAAGGGAGAACCCCCGCAGCGCCAGCATCGCTCCGCTGATCTCCTTCTGCGAGTCCAGCGCAAATGGCCGCGGTGCCACGATGAACAGCTCGGCAAGGCTGAACGGCCGTGTAGGAAACGCCAAACCAATCGGGATCATCTGAAGGCCTATCCACCCGATAATCGATTTGAGCCCGCGGCGTACAACTAAGGGCATTAGCGAAATAGGCACCTGTGGCAAATCTGTCGGCACACTCGCCAGCCCGCGTACAATTTCTGGGGGCAAAAACGCAAACCTCAGCGGAGAATAGGCAAGGTCGTGAGCAAACAGACGGTCATGCCCCACCATTAGGGCATCAACGTCGAGTCGAAAATGACCCACAGTCAAAGGGTCTAGCGACGCAACTGCTGCATCCCACCGGATCACTTCGGACGGGGACAATAGCGAGGGGAACGCCGATACAACGGCTTCATAGATCGATTCACGAACATATCCACTCCACTTACGGAGGACCATTGAGGTCTGCAACTCGCGTGTTGGTTTGGACTTCACGTGGACGTGGCAGTCGCTCCGCACGCTTTCGATCACATCAGTTACTGCAAGGACGATTTCCGCCAGCTTTTCGAAGTCCTTACACGCCGTCGCTAATCTGATCACTCGAGTGAGGTATGCGGCCAACTCAAAGAAATTCGGGAGAACGAGAACGTGCTCAAGAAAGGCCTCGTAGAAGGCGAGTCGGTGTTCGCGCCAAGCTTCCGGCTCAAGATCCCGCTCATAGGCCTCCAAGTCACGGAGCTGCAGCGCGAATCCTGCGCGGCGCATCGTTAGGGAGTCTGTTTTTCTGAGGTTGTCGGCGCCCTCGCCGTCAATCTGCGTCGCGGTGACCATTTCTGTGGCTACGGCGGTTGCATGCTCAGGGAGATTCGGGAGGGAGCGCCATTCACTTGCCCGTTGATGAATCTGGCGCGCAATGGATTCAACCATTACTCTGCCTGAGACTCCATGCAATAGGAAGATCTTGTTCTTGTTATTAGCGAAAAGAATCCGGCTATCACCCAGGTATGGCGCGCTGTATCGAACGCCCTCGGTCTCGCCGGAATCGCGAGTGAGCCTCCCATTGGAACGGCTGAATAGCCAATTCCACAGCTCTGTCGGCGTAGAGAAACCTTTGCCGTTCTCCATAACAAGCATGATGTCATCAACGTATCGCCCGTAATACAGTGGAACGACTTCGCGCTCCATGGCCCGATCAAGTTCGATGAGGGCCATATTCGCAATCACCGCTGACGCCGGCAGGCCAACCGGAAGCCCTCGCCTGAGGGGTGTCAATGCCGCCCAGGCGCGAATAGCCTCAATGAAGAGTCCATTCAACTTCTCTTCTGGTCCCGTTAGCTCTAGCCCCAAAACGCCAGACACAAATGCAGAGTCCTGCATGAACCGGGGATCGAGCTCATGATAGAAGGAACTCACATCCGCCGTGATGGCGACTATCCTTTTGTCCTCCGATAGTGCCTTGCGCATCGAAGACAGACCTTCGTCTCGCCAAGTCCGAAAGGGCGCCATGTAGGGAGAAAAGGAACCAAGCGACAGCTCATTCAGACCGCCGTTTGCTTGCCTGCGCAACCGATTTCCGTAGGCAGAAACGGTCAGCGAGTCGTCAAATTTGTGACCAACTTTCATCATCCAGAGTGTCGAAAGCACGTGTAGGTCAATGCTGCATTTTGCGGTTAGTCGAAATTCCGCGGTTGGGCGATTGGTTGGTGCCTCGGTGGCCATCCTGTCCCGGATTTGTCTCCATAGATCAGCCGGGGCTGACACCATGAGCTCGTCGTCGTCCTCGGATCGGGTGACCACCTTCACGGTCGTAGGCAGATATACATAGCCGCCGAGGAAATCGGGTTCCTTGACCCAATCAGCCGACTTGCCGTTGATCCTCTTCCGAAGCGCCCGTAGGTTAGCCTCAAGATTCGCCTCGTAGTCAGCAATGGCCGTTACGGAGGGACTGGTCGTGTAGTACAGGTCGAGCTTTGCCTTCCGATAGGCCATTCCCATGTCGACAAGCGTCCAACTCATTCATTTGCCCCCAGCAGCTTCCCGAACACGAATCGCATAGACGCCGGGCCTACAGACACTGCTTGAATTATGGCGCTGTCAGCATCTTTGCAGATGAGAGCGCACCTCAGCGCCGGATCCGACCACGCACACTCCGGCAAGCCTCGTCTGGATGGCGAATCTGCGGTCAAGACCTGTGCGGCGGTATCAGCGACAGCGGATAGTGGGTGGTTGCTTCGTGGAGGTTTGGAATCCGAGGTCCAGGCAGGGCCACGACACTTCGGTCGAAGGCGGGTGAGCGGCCACGGCGGGTGCAGTCCGAGCTCCACGCCCTCCGCGGGTGTCATTTTCGCCCTGACCTTCTAGGCCGGGCGTCGCGCTGGGAGTGGCGCGCTGCTGTGCCTCCTTCGCTAGGTGGCCTTTGATGCGCGGCTGGCGCAGAACGAAGAAGCGAGGAAGACTCCTCACGGGCGGCGATCCTGTTCGCGCCGGCCCTGGCGGGCACTATTTGCGGCATGAACTTCGACCACATGCCGAAACTGAACTGGGCGTACGGGGATCCTTCCGCCGTGGCAGCGGTGGCGCTGATGGGGTTCGGGCTGTAAGGGATCTCCAAGCGGCGGAAGTGGCTTTAAGCGCGCATGGTCGGGTCGATAGGGACCTGCATTCGAATCACCGATTCGTGCGCTGCTCTGAGGTTGTTGGCCTCTGCCAAGGCAATACCAAGACACGCGAATGCGAAGGACTTCGCTGTTCTTGGCGACGGGGCATAGGGAAATCTCGCAGCTCTTCTCGCACGGCTAGGTAGATGCTCGTTTGGCCAGCCAATCCGGAGTCGACTGTTGTTCTTCCCACTTGAGACATGGTCACACTTGCGCGTTCGGATCTGTTGTGAAGAATCCAAACGATGATCAGCGACAGGACATGAAGCAACGAAACGATACTTGCTGACAGCAGCCCGTACGCCAATTGAATAAACATAGTCGACGCCATCACACACGCCAGACTCCCTATAAGCAAGGCTACGGACCTTCGCCATCGCGCATTGCGACCAGCAACGAAGGCTCTCTGCACCGGGAAGCAGGCTGTGGCTCCGATGGTGCCAACGATGCAGGCTGCACCTAAGGCTCTCGCGAAGAGGCCGGGAACACTTGAGAGGACGCTCCAATAGGGGTTGGTACTGACGGTCAAGTACACGACAAAGAAGGCAAGGAACACTGCTGTGGTGTACGCAAGAAATAAACCTACAAACTTCCATGAGGCGGCCCGAACGCTCCTCAAGATCTGCGCCAGGTTCGTATCGGTCAGAATACCCATCGGCGACGAGGACGTGGCGTGACGGAGCCACCGCGTTTGCCATACACCTCGGTGGTTGGCTGCCACATCATAGGTTTCTTCTTCGTAAGTCGCCATCGCCATGGCCTCGGCGGGCGATCTTGTATTAGCGGCCGCAATCAGCACAAAGACCCAGGCAATGCCAGCGACAACTAACGCGAGTATTAGTCCGTCAAATGGAGTGGCCTTCGAGGTGAAATAGACCTGAATACCTCGGATGAGCGCCGAAGCACCTATGAAGGCGATTAGGACAGACACCCCTACGAGCGTCTCTGACAAGATCAGCGCAGCCGCTTGAGCCTTGTGCAACGAAGCCGTCGAGGCTGCGAACTCCGCATCCACAAGTGACGATCGAAATACAGGCCGCTTGTCTGAAAGCACGATGCCCACCACAACAAGGGCAAAGACCGAGACCGCGAGCAGAGCTTCTTCAGGTTCGATGCCGAGAGCTGGAACAGGGATATTGGGGATTTGGACCGCGGAGAAGAGCTCGGCACCATAGAGCAGGATCGAACCAGCAACAGCAAATGCCGAAATACGAAGAGCCCGGTTGACAATTGCTCGTCTTGAATCAGTGACGGGAGTCGACACAGGTTTCGTCCTCGTCACTGCCACAGCCTTGCTCCGCCTGGAACCGCGGAATGGTGCATGACTCTCGACCACAGACTCCCCCATTGACTCGAGTCAATCCCGTGGACCCGCCCTCCGATTATGGTCGCGCTTGACTGCCGGAAACGCCTACGGCCGCTAAGGGACCACCCCCATTTCGAGGTTCTAGTCCACGGGCTGCCGCAGACGTCCCCGCTCACACCGCTTTCGTTCCAACCTGCGCGTTCGGCACTGCCAAGTCATCGAACCTGTCGGGGCCAGCGAGTCGACCTTCTTGTGCGCGCATTTGCGCAATGCTCACCGTTGACAGGCGACCAGGCAACGGTGCGCTACCTTCACCAGCAAGACCCCTCTGGTCATACCCGATGCGGTGACTGGCGTGCCGGTTGGCTAGTTGTACTGAGCCGACAGGTTGGTGACAGTAGGGGTTGAAAAAAGGGAGAACCTCCGGTTCTAGTGGAGATGTCTAAGTCGCCACGAACGCGGAGGTTCTCATGCCCCACGCTAATACCCGTTTGACCCTTCATGGAAGGTCACTGCTGATCGAACGGGTCGTCGTTGATGGCCGCCCGGTCTCGCACGTCGCCAAGGAACTCGGCATCTCCCGGCAGTGCGCGAATCGGTGGCTCAATCGCCACCGTGCCGAAGGGACGACTGGGCTTCATAACCGGTGGTCTCGACCGCGCACCAGCCCGAGGAAGACCAGCGCCGACACGAAGCCGCTGTCGTGGTCGCCCGTCTCCTGGATCGCGATGGTCCGCTGCGGATCCCAGCCGTCACGAAGGTTCCCCGGTGACGGTATCGCGGATCCTGACCCGCGACGGCTTCCCACCACTGTCCTGGCTGGACCCGATCACCGGCGAGACAACCCGCTCCTCCCGGGCGAGCACGAACCAGTACGAGCGCGATCGGCCAGGCGAGCTGGTCCATACCGACGTGAAGAAATTGGGCCGCATCCCGGACGGCGGCGGCTGGCGCGCGCTCGGCCGAGAAGCGACCGTGGCCCACAACCACAAGAAGGTCCGCATCGGATTCGATTACGTCCACGCCGTCATCGACGACCACTCCCGCCTCTCGCTCACCGTTAGTGACTACACGCCGCCCGATTTCCCCGCACTGGGCTCTGTCGCGCTCGACTGATCGCGACAGGCGCTCGGCATACCGGCTGCTCTCGCCTGGTGCAGGCATGTCATAGGAGACGAACCGGGCAAGGCCTCAGCCGTCGCTGAGCCGCACCTCAACCGTTCAGATCGAGCTCCACACCAACGCCGCGTGCCCGCGCCTCGTGCACAAGCAGATCGGCGATCGCGAGGTCTTGCGCTCCGATGCCCACCGAGTCGAACAGGGTGATCTGTTCGGCGCTCGTGCGGCCCGGGCGCAGGCCCGCGAGCACTTGGCCGACGGTTCCGACCACGTCATCGAGGGTGAGAGCTCCCTCCCCCACTGCCAGCATGAGGTCGCCCGATTTGGTCTCGGCCGTGGCCATGTCGTCGACCCAGACCGAAGCCCGGGCCATCGTGGCCGAGTCGACCTCGCGTTCGTCGGGCCTGGGGCGGGCGCCGACGACGTTGAGGTGCTGGCCGGGGCGGAGCCAGTCCCCGCGGACGATTGGGGTGACGGACGGGGTGAGCGTGCAGATCGCATCCGCTTGGGCAAAGACCGACGCGCACTCTTCCACCACCTCGATGGCGCCGTCCCACTCGAGAGAGTCGGCGAGGGCTGCCGCGCGCACCGGGGTGCGCGACCAGATGACGAGCCGGTTCCAGTCCCGCACCCCCCGCAGAGCCTCGACGTGCTCGCGGGCGAGCCCGCCCGCGCCCACGAGGCCGAGCACCCGGCTGTCCTCGCGGGCCAGGGCACGGGTCGCAACAGCGCTGGCCGCAGCGGTGCGCACCCGGGTGGGCACCCCGCCGTGCAGCAGGGCCACCGGGGCGCCGTTCTCGCGGTCGAGCACCACGATCATCGAGCGCTGGGTCGGCAGGCCCCGGGCGGAGTTGTCGGGCACGTCGGCGAGGAGCTTGACCGCGGCGGTGCCGGTGGTGTCCGACAGCGCGGCCATGAGCACGTAGCGACCGGTGCCCGCGTTGGTGCCCATGGAGGTGGGCGGCGGCTGGTTGGCCGCGCCCCGGGCGATGTCGGTGAAGATCTGCGCCACGGCCCGCTCGGTGGCCGGTCGGTCGACGAGGGCTTCGAGTTGCGACGCGGTGAGCACGATCATGCGGCAGCCGTGAGTTCGAGGCCGTCGGCCACGACCGTGCCGCGGAACAGCACAGTGCGGTCGGGCAGCCGATCCATCACCGCGCTGGTGACGGTCTCGCCGGTGATGAGCTGCAGGTCGGCGGGGTCGCCGACGGCAACTCCCGGTCGGTCGAGGTGCCCCCGCAGTGCCGGGGCGGTGCCAAGCACCGAACGCCCGCCGATGGTGGCCACCGCCACGCAATGCTCGATGTCTTCGTCACGACGGAAGTTGTTCGTGAAGGCCATCTGCCACGTGCGGTCGAGCATGTCGCCGTTGCCGTACGGCGACCAGTAGTCCCGCTGACCGTCCTCACCGAGTCCCAGACGGATGCCGTGTTCGGCGATCAGCAGCGTCGGCAACGGCGTCGCGGGGGCGATCGTCGCCCAGGCGATGTCGAGTTCGGCGAACTGCTCGAGCAGGGGCACCAACTGGGCGTGCGGCAACTGGCCGAGCCCGTAGCCATGCGAGATGGTGACCCGGCCGGTCATACCGAGCGCGCGGGTGCGCTCCACAATGAGTTCGGCCGAGAACTTCGCCAGCTGATCCGGCTCGTGCAGGTGGATGTCGATGGGAGCGTCGAAGCGTTCGGCCAGCCCGAAGACCAAGTCGAGATGCTTCGCGGGGTCACGATCGAGCAGGCAGGGGTCGATCCCCCCGACCACGTCGGCGCCCTGGCGCATGGCCTCTTCGAGCAGCTCGAAGGAGCCCTCCTCGCGCAGCAGTCCGGCCTGCGGGAACGCGATCACCTCCACCGTGGCGCGATCCTGGTGTGCCTCCTTGGCCGCAAGCACACCCTGCAACCGTTCGAGGCCCGCATCCACGTCGACCTGGGCGTAGCTGCGCACGCTCGTGGTGCCGTGCGCGACCATACGGCCCAGGGTTTCGGTGGTGCGCTCGGCCATGGACGTCTCCGCACCACGCCAATTGGCCCGGTCGTTGAGCATCATGCCCCACACCCCCGGCACACCCGTGTGTTCGCGGAACGGCAAGCCGAGGCGGGTGGAGTCGAGGTGCACGTGCACGTCGGCGAACGACGGCAGCAGGATGCGACCCCGCCCCTCGATCAACGTCTCGCCGGCCTGCGGAGCGGTGCCGGGCGGGTGGACCTCGGCGATGACGCCGTCGACCAGCCGGATGTCGGCCGCGGCGCCGCCCCAGGGGCGTGCGTCGGTGATCAGAGCGCGACTCACTTGAAGCTCGTCTGGGTGAAGTCGAACAGGCCGTCGGCGCGGGGCGTCCAGTCGAGGTCGGGGTCGGCAGCGTAGTTGTTCATCGGCACGTAGAGCGGCACGTAGTAGCCCTGCTCGTTGCTGTAGCTGAGCAGTTCCGTGAACACGTCGAGGCGGCTCTCGCCCTCCACACCGCGCTGCTCGGCGGCCAGTTCGGCGGTGCGCGGGTCCTGCGCGTAGTTGTTGTTCCCGGCCGGCTCGTACAGGTCGGTGAGCGGCAGATCGCCGTCCACGGTGGAAGGCGCCCAGGTGTTCAGGTAGATCCCCTCCATCTCCCGGCCGCGCACCTTGAGAGTGTGTGCCTGCTGGTCGGCTCCGCGCAGGTCGACCGTGAAGCCAACATCCTCGAGGGAAGCCTGGATGGTCTGGGCCACATCCGCGGAGAGCGGGATGCGACCGTCGGTGGCGTAGTCGAACGGGATCGGCTCCCCGGCGTACCCGGCCTCGGCGAGCAGCTCGCGGGCCCGGTCGGGGTCGTAGCCCGGGTCGGTCACCTCGTCGCTGTAGCCCTCCACGGCCGGGGCGAGGGTCGTGCTGGCGGGCTCGGCGAGCCCGGAGAGCAGGCCCTCGGTGATGGCCTCCTTGTCGATAGCGAGGCCGATGGCTTCGCGGATGCGCGCATCCGTCAGCACGCCGCTGGTGGAGTTGACGCCGAGGAAGACGACACCGTTGGAGAGTGCGGAGAACACCTGGGCGGAGTCCTGGCTCTCCACCGACTCCACCTGGGTCGGGCCGATGGGAGCCACGTCGAGGCTGCCGGAGAGCACGCCGTTGACCCGGGACTCGTCGGAGGAGACCGGCTGCAGCGAGATCGATTCGATCGCCGGTGCCGCGCCCCAGTAGTCGTCGTTGCGCACCAGGTCGTAGGAGACGCCGGTCTGGATCTTGTCGAAGACGTACGGTCCCGAGCCGATCGGGGCCTGCGCGAACGCGTCGGCTCCCATCTCCTGGTAGGTGTCGGCGGGCACGATCGAGATCAACGAGGTGTTGCGCGGGAACGCCGAGAACGGCGACTTGAGAATGAAGCGCACCGTGAGGTCGTCAACGGCTTCGACCGAGGCGACCGAACTGAGGTAGGCGAAGTTCTCGCCGGTGGGGTCGGCGAGGATGGTCTGGTACGAGAACGCCACGTCCTCGGCGGTGATGGCCTCACCATTGCTGGCGGTGACGCCCTCCTGCAGGGTGAAGTCCCACTGGGTGAGGTCGTCGTTGGGGGTCCACTCGGTGGCGAGCTTGGGGGCGAGTTCACCGTCGGCGGTGATCGTGACGAGCTGGTCGAAGGTGTGGAAGAACACCGACAGCACCACCAGGGCGCCGGACTTGATCGGGTCCATCGAGGTGGGGTCGGTGGGGATCGCGGCGACGATGCGCGTCGGGGTGTCGCCCGAGCCGGCGTCACCGCCCTCGTCGAAGCCGCCGGCGCACCCGGAGAGCAGCAGGGTTCCGGTGGCGGCGAGCGCGCCGATGCTGAGCATCCGGCGGCGGAAGGTGGATGTGGGCATGGGGATCCTCATTTCGGTGGGTGACACAAAGGGGACGAAGGGTGGCTGTGGGGTTACGCGGCGGCCGGGCGCGCGGTGCGGCGCGGCCCGTCGAGGCGCGGTACCGCGGCGAGCAGTTGGCGGGTGAACGGATGCTGCGGGTCGCTGAAGATCTGCGCCGTCGGCGCCTCCTCCACGACCCGGCCGTGCTGCATGACGATCACCCGGTCGGCGATGCTGCGCACCACGCCGAGGTCGTGCGAGATGAAGAGGTAGCCGAGGCCGTGCTCGCGTTGCAGGGTGTCGAGGAGGGTGAGCACCTGGGCCTGGATGGAGACGTCGAGCGCGGAGACGGGTTCGTCGAGCACCAGCAGGCGGGGCCGCAGGGCGAGAGCGCGGGCGATGCCCACCCGCTGCCGTTGGCCGCCGGAGAGCTGGCCGGGCAGTCGCTTGGCGTAGGACTCGTCGAGGCCGACGTCGGCGAGCAGCGTCCCGACCGTCGCACGGTTGTAGGCGCGGCGGATGCGCAACGGTTCTGCCACGAGCTCGTGCACGGTCAGGCGCGGGTCGAGGGCCGAGTACGGGTCTTGGAAGACGATCTGGGCGAGCTCGCGCTCCGCGGCGGTGCGGGCCGCGAGTTCGGAGCGTACCGGCACTCCCCCGACCACGACTGTGCCGGCTGCGGCAGGCTGGATGCCGAGCACGGCTTTGGCGAGCGAGGACTTGCCGCAACCGGATTCCCCGACCACCGCCACGGTCTCACCTGCGGCGATGCGCACGGAGACCCCGTCGACGGCTCGTACCGGGGTCTTGCGGCCGGACACGCGGTAGTCGACGACGATGTTCTCGGCGACCAGCGCATCCGCTTCGCCGGTGCGCACCGCGGGGGTCGCTCGTTCCTGCTCGGCGGGCATCGCTGCCATGAGTCGTCTGGTGTAGTCCTCGGCCGGGGCCGCGAGGACCGCGCGGGTGGCGCCGGTCTCGACGACCCGGCCGTGGTGCATGACGGTGAGTCGGTCGCTGTTCTCGGCGACGAGGCCGAGATCGTGGGTGATCAGCACGAGAGCCGAGCCGGTGCGGTCGCGCACCTCGGCGAGGAGGTCCATGACCTGCGCCTGCACGGTCACGTCGAGCGCGGTCGTGGGCTCGTCGGCGATCAGGAGCAGCGGGTCGTGCGCGATGGCCATGGCGATCATGGCGCGTTGACGCATGCCGCCCGACCACTGGTGGGGGCGGGTGGCGGCGCGTTCGGCGGCGTCGCGCACACCGACCGAGGTGAGCAGGTCGATGGCGCGCTCGCGGGCGGCCCGCCGGCTGAGGCGGGGGGCGTGCACCCGCACGGCCGAGGCCACCTGGGCGCCGACGGCGCGTAGCGGGTCGAGGGAGGACATCGGGTCCTGGAAGACCATGGCGGCGGTGCGTCCGCGGAGGGCGCGGAGCTCGCGCTCGCCGGCCCAGACATCCGCTTCGACGTCGACGAGCACGCGGTCGTCGATAACGATGCGGCCGCCGGTGACGCGAGTGCCGACGGGCAGCAGGCCGAGGGCGGCGAGCACGGTGAGGCTCTTACCCGACCCGGACTCCCCCACCACGCCGAGGGACTCCCCACGGTCGACTTGCAGCGAGACGCCGTCGACGAGGGTGCGGGGCGTGTCACCGTCGGTCTCGATGCGTAAGTTCTCGATACGTAGAACGGTGCTCATCGCATTCCTCCCTTTCGCAGCAGGCCGCCGCGGGTCTCGGCCGTGAACTGCTGGCTCAGAAACTGCACGCCGCCCACGGCGAGCAGCATCACCAGGCCGGGCAGCAGCGCCAGCCACGGGTCACCGGCGAGATGACGCTGGCCGTCGAAGATCATCGAACCCCAGCTGGGCACGGGCGGTTGCACGCCGAGACCGAGGTACTCGAGTGACGAGGTGATGAGCACGATCGTGGCCACGTCGGTCGCCGCGATGATGAGGGTGTGCGGCCACACATTGGGCACGATGTGCCGGGTGAGCACCCACACCGAGTCGCCGCCCTGGGTGAGCGGGGAGACCACGAAGTCCTGTCGGCGCAGCGCCGCGGCGATGTTGCGGGTGACCCGGGCGTAGCCGACCCACCAGGTGCAGCCGAGCACCAGGATCGTCAGGCCGGCGCTGGGTCGCAGCACCGCGCAGATAGCGATGAGCAGCAGCACGACCGGCATGGCCAGGGTCACGTTGCTCACCAGGGTGATGAGCGCCTCGAGGCGGCCGCCGTAGTACCCGGCGAGGATGCCGATCAGGCTGCCCAGCACGGCATTCATGATCACGATCACCACGGTCATGCCCAGGGTCACGGCCGAGGCGAGCGCGAGGCGGCTGAGCAGGTCGCGGCCGAGCGCATCGGTGCCGAGCGGATGCGCCGGGTCGGCGAAGGGCGGCCGCAGGGCCGCCCGCAGGTCTTGGCCCATCGGGTCGAAGCCGGGCAGCAGCGGCACGATGGCGGTGAGCAACAGCACCGTGCCGAGCATCAGCGCGCCCACGGCGGCGCCGGGGCGGGGCCGCCACCGTCGCACGACGGGGGCGGTGGCCAGGGTGAGTGAGGTGGTCATGCGGCCGCCGTCCTGGTGTCGATGCGGCGCACGAGCACGTCCACCGCGGTGTTGACGATCACGAAGGCGAGGGCCACGAAGACCAGGCCCGCCTGCACGATCGGGAAGTCACGCTGGCTGACCGCGTCCGTGAGGAGCTTGCCGAGGCCGGGCCACGCGAAGACGACCTCGACGACCACGGTGCCGCCGAGCAGACCGCCGAGGTTGAGGCCGGCCATGCCGAGCACCGGCACGATCGCGTTGGGCAGCATCCGGGTGAACAACACGGTGGAGCGGCGTTGGCCCTGGGCGATAGCGGTGCGCACGTAGTCTTGCCCGGCTTGCTCGCTCAGCGCGGCATCCAGCAGCCGAAGGTACATGACGAACTGACCGGTGGCCAGGGTGGCGACTGGCAGCACCAGGCTGGCGTAGCTCGTGCGGCCCAGCGACGGGAGGGCGCCGAGCAGAACGGAGAACACCAGCACCAGGAGAAGGGCGAAGAAGAAGTCGGGCACCGATTGGCGGATGGCGCCGGCCCAGCCGACGATCGCCCGCAGGACCCGACTGCCGGTGAGCTGGATGGTCAGGGCCGCGACGACCGCGAGGGCGAGGCCGATCAGGAAGGCCCAGAACGCGAGTTCGATCGTGGCGGGCACGCGCTGGAGAACGAGACCGAGTGCGGATTCGCGCAGCCGGTAGGAATCACCGAAGTCGCCGGTGACGAGGCCGACGAGGGTGTCGAGGTACTGCACGAGGAGGGGGCGGTCGAAGCCGAGCGAGGAATTGAGCGCTTGGACGTCGGCCTGGGTCGCGTTGTCGGGCAGGAGCAGCGCACCGGGTTCGCCGGTGGCACGGCCGAGCACGAAGGCGATGGTCACCACGGCGAGCACTGTGGCGACGGCGAGGGCCAATCGGCGGGCGATGAATAGGAGCACGTCAATGACGCTAGGTGACGGTCTGCCCGGCATGGGCTGGTGTAACACGCTCGTCACATACTTCTTACGTCAGCGTCACTTTCGCATACCAAATGGCATTTTTTGCGTTTTGTTTCGCCCTAAACACCCTGTTTGGTATTCCAAATGCGCGGTAGCGGACGTGCCAGAATGGTGACCATGAGCCTCGAACAGACCCCAGCACGTATCGCGAATGTGCTGCGTGAGCAGATCATCACGGGCGAGCTGACGATGGGGTCGAAGCTCAATGAGCGCGAGATCGCCGAGCGCCTCCAGGTGTCGCGCATTCCTGTCCGCGAAGCGCTGCCGATCCTCGAGTCCGAGGGGTTCATCAGCACCCAACCGCGGCGTGGAGCGGTCGTGCACGCGCTCACACTCACTGACGCCGTCGAACTCTTCGATCTGCGCCGTCAACTCGAACCGATGGCGTCGGCATTCGCCGCACGACGGGCCGCTGCGGGCGCCGACGTCGGGCCGATGCTCGCCGCGCTCCGCACCGCCCGTGGCGCCATCGCTCCGCTCACGGCGCTGGATGCTCTCGACGACGGCGCCCCACCGTCAACAGTCAACTCCGACCTGCACGAGGAGATCATCACCCTCGCCGATCACGCCCTGTTGCAGCGCGTGACGAAACTCATGAGCGGGCGCGTTCGGTGGCTCTTCCGTCTCACTCCCCAGCGTGACACCACGGCGATGTGGGTCGAACACCGCGAAATCGTCGACGCCATCGTCGCCGGGCAGGCCGACGTCGCCGAGCTCCTCACTGCGGCCCACGTGGAGCGGGGACGCTTCGAGTCGATGCCGCTGTTGGCCGAACTGCTGCCCGCCGCGGCGCCCGCGGCGCTCCGGAGACGACGCAAGGCGAGCTGACACGGCCGGACACCGGGCGTGGGAGATCCTAGGCTCGGACGCATGGCACTCGAGATCACGACCGCGTATGCCCGCCGTGCGGTGGAGTACGCAGAGCACCTGGGCTCGATGACGGCGGTGCATCCAGCGGATCTGCAGCTGGTCACCGGGTGGGCCGACCGGCTCGAGGGCCCGGTGATCGATGCCGGCTGCGGCCCCGGGCACTGGACGGGGTATCTCGCCGAGCGTGGAGTGGACATTCGGGGCGTCGACCTGGTGCCGGGCTTCATTGATCACGCCCGGCAGGCCCATCCCCACGTGTCTTTCACGGTCGGCGACATCGCCGCGTTTCCGGAACCAGCTGGCACGGTTGCGGGCGTTCTGGCCTGGTACTCGCTTATTCACCATGAGCCGGGCTCCCTCCGGCACGCTCTTGCCGAGTTCGCCCGGGTGCTGCGCCCGAACGGGGAGCTCCTGCTCGGCTTCTTCGAAGGACCGGTTCTCGAAGAGTTCGAGCACGCCATCACGACCGCGTATCGCTGGCCCGTCGACGCGCTGAGCGACGAGCTGCGTTCCGCTCGCTTCGACATCGTTGAGGCCCATACGCGCACGGGGCCGGGGCACCGGCCTCATGGGGCGATCCTCGCTCGCGTTCCCGCCTAGACGGATGCCGCCCGTCGCGGACTGAGTCGACGACGAAGAGCGCTTCCGGGAACAACGTCGTTCGTTGCGGAGTGGTACGGTATCCGAGGCCCAGGCAGGGCCACGACAATCTTCGATCGAAGGCGGGTGAGTAGCCATGGCTGGTGATAGTCCGCGCTCCACTCCCTCCGCGGTTGTCGTTTTCGCCCTCACCTTCTAGGTCGGGCGTCGCGCCGGGGGTGGCGCGCTACTGAACCTCCTTTACGAGGTGGCCTTTGGTGTGCCGTCGATTCCTGACGCCCCCGTGGCCGCCTCGGGCTTGCTCACACGCTCTCGTCGACCGAACGACGGAGTACGACCATGGCACTCATCGACAACGGCATCTACGTGACCGGGCAGCGCACCTCCAGCCCGCAGAGCCTCGACGAGACCTACCAGCAGTTACGCGAATGCGCCGGGATGGCCTGGATTGGGCTGTACCGGCCCGACGCGGACGAGATCCGCAGCGTCGCCGACGAGTTTTCGCTGCATCCGCTGGCCGTGGAAGACGCACTCAAGGGTCACCAGCGGGCCAAGCTGGAGCGGTTCGGCGACACCCTCTTCGTGGTGCTGCGGCCGGCCTGGTACCTCGACGCCGAGGAGCGGGTGGAGTTCGGTGAGGTGAACGTCTTCATCGGGCCTGGCTTCGTCGTGACCGTGCGGCACGCCGAGAACCCCGACCTGGCCAACGTGCGCCGGCGGATGGAGTCGAACCCGGCCCTGCTCGCGCTCGGGCCCGAAGCCGTGCTGCACGCCGTGCTCGACGAGGTGGTGGATGCGTACTCCCCCGTCGTCGCCGGGCTGGAGAACGACATCGACGAGATCGAGAACCAGCTCTTCGGCGGCGACCCGTCGGTGTCCCGGCGCATCTACGAACTGCTCAGCGAGGTGATCGACTTCCAGCGCGCCACCCGGCCGCTGCGCGGGATGCTCGAGGCGCTGCTGCGCGGCTCGGAGAAGTACCAGGTGGACGTGGAGCTACAGCGCTCGTTCCGGGACGTGCTCGACCACGTGCTGCGGGTCACCGAGCAGGCCGACTCGTTCCGGGCGCTGCTGGAGAACGCGCTCACCGTGCACGCCACCCTGGTGACCCAGCAACAGAACGACGAGATGCGCCGCATCTCGGAGGCCGGCCTGGCACAGAACGAGGAAACCCGCCGGTTGTCGGAGGTGAGCCTGGCACAGAACGAGGAGGTGAAGAAGATCTCCTCCTGGGCGGCGATCCTGTTCGCACCGACGCTGGTGGGCACCATCTATGGGATGAACTTCGACACCATGCCGGAGCTGCACTGGGAGTTCGGCTACCCGGTGGCGGTCGCGGCGATGGGAGTGATGGGGTTGGGGCTGTGGGGGATCTTCAAGCGGCGGAAGTGGTTGTAGCGGGCGCGCACCGGGTAACGATTGCAGTCACGGACGGCACCGCCGCCGAAGCCCCTCTTGGGGGTTGGTGCTGTTCGGCGCGTTCCTGAAGGATCAAGAGTGGCGTGATCGCGCCGGCGATGGGGGAACATCCATGACTGATCTGCGCAGCCGCGTGCCCGGGCAAGGACTGATGGCTATGGTGCTCGGCTCGCAGGAAAGCAGCGCCCAGCTTCCGCCACCGCGACCGGGAATGATTCGACTCTGCGAAGAAGCCCGGCCCTGGTACACCGGAGCGATCGGCGAGCGCCAAGTGGGGAGGGTGCTCGCTGAACTCGGCCCGGAATGGACTGTGCTGCATTCGGTGCCAGTCGGGGCTGGAACGAGCGACATCGATCACATCGTCATTGGTCAAGCCGGCGTCTTCACCATCAACACGAAGCACCACCCGGGCAAGTCGGTATGGATCGGCGGCAGGGGCATGCGGGTGGATGGTCATAAGGTGCCCTATATTCGCAATGCTTCCCATGAAGCAGAACGAGCCGCGGCCCTGCTCTCGGCTGCCAGCGGGATGACCGTGCCCGTCACCTCTGTCATCGCGCTCGTCGGTGTGCGAGGCATCGTGACAAAGCGACCGCCCGATGGAGGGAGCGTTGTGTTGCACATCATCAGCGAGCGGCTGCTACTGAGGACTCTGTCAACAAGACCGGTCTTCAGCGTCGAGCAGGTTGAGAGCATCGTGGCCGCAGCGGTCTTACCCGGAACCTGGCACAAGAAACCGCTACCGGCAGAGGACGGCGTCGCCATCAACTTGGCCTTCGAGGCTCTGCACGACGGCGTGTCAGTGATGGATGCACTCCTTCGCCGTCGTTTGTATTGGGCGGACTTGGGCAGGCGGATGATTCCGGTCCTGGTGCCGTTTGGTGCGGCTGCGATTGTGCTCTGGTGGCTGGCAGCGCACTGATCGGGGTTGTCTAGCTCAACTCGTCGCCGGCTGATTCGAGCTGAGACGTTGTGCTGGGCCCGCGACGCAGCGCGTTAAGACTCGTGTAGCGCTGCCCGAGCGTCCAGCCCCAGGGCTTCCCCGTGGCCGTCACCTTGTCGTTGCGGATCGGCGCCGGCAGGTGCACGGTGCGCTCCTCGCCAGAAGGCGAGAGCAACATCACCTTGTAGGCCTCCCCCGCGTCCCTTCCGCCGCTCGACAGCAGATCCCTAATGAGTTCGCCGACCTTCCGCACGTCCGGATGCGCGGAACCCAATCGGCTCTCTGCTTCGTCAGCGGAGAAGATCACGGACTCCTCCACGTACAAGATCTCGGCGATCTCCGGCTTGATCTCTTGAGCCGCGTAGAAGCCCAGGTGTGTGACGCTGTCCCGAAAATACCGCTCGGGCTGGCAGATGTAAGCCGCTGCATCGAGGTACTCACCGTAGGCCGAGCGCGCCGCCACGATGACAGTGTCATCAATCGCGAGGGTCGGCGACGCGGAGACGTCGACGGTCGCCTCCGCTGCGACCGCTGGGTTGCGGTGCGGGCCGACGTACATGATGGGGTTCGCGGCACCGCGCTTGAAGAAATGCGCAACAGACTTCCACCGATAGCGGTTGCGAACCTCGTCACCGGCGATGCGCCCTACGAACTCGAATCGGTCCGTCGGCGAGTAATTGCGGTCCTGGTCCACGTACATCGTCGCCTCGGCGGGCAGCCAGGCGGCGATCTGATAAACCTCGCGCACCACTCCCCCATAGATGGCGAGTGCGTACTTGGCCTTCTTCGCACTCGCAAGACTCATCCGCCAGATGCCGCGGGTCGCATCGTAAAGATCCATCGCTGTCTGTTTCGCGGAGTCCGCATAGCTGTCGTTGATGCGGATGAGAACGCAGTCGTCGTCGAAGACCTCGATGGGTTTTGACGACAGCTTCCCGTGTACCTCGTCCATTCCCATGCGCCCAAAGCGCTTGGCCCCATGGCCGACGACCCGGTTGGTCAGGTTCTCGAATCCGATCAGATCGATGGCGGCCGCTTCAACTTTGAATGCCGTCGTCTCGTCGAGGCCGAAAGCCAGAACTTCAATGTTCGGTTCGTGGCCCTCCTTGCGGATCTCGCGAATGCGGGCGACCTTTGCGCTGTCCGAATCTTCGGTGAGGTGGGCGAAGGCCCGATTGCCGTAGCCCTTGCCGATGTAGAACGGGCGGTCGTTGCGAGGGTCTGTATAGACGTAGACGTAGTACTTGAGCGCTTCGATTTCGCTCGCATCGAACTGCTGACCCATGATGTCCTTGCTGCTCTCCACCACCGTGGGGGAGGTAGCTCGAGACTACCGATTCGCTCCTCGGATTGGCATCCGTGTTGCCCCGGATTCGTAAGTTGGGGCGCCTTTCGGTACCGGGGCTGCTGGTGTTCCTCTCTCCACTTCCGCCACACTTGGCGCATGCCTCTCTACCGCTACTCAGCCGCCAAAATCGAACCACTGCTTCGCACCACTTTGGCTGCCGAGCAGATTCGCGAGCGAGAGGATTTGCAGCGCCTGCTGATGCAGCGGATTGACGTGATCAGCGAGGACCTACTCGTTATCACCGAGGAATACAGTCTGTTCAAGGACTCGCGTCGACGCATTGACATCCTTGCGATCGACCGCATGGGCACATTGGTCGTTATTGAACTGAAGCGCACCGAGGACGGCGGCCACATGGAGCTGCAGTCGTTGCGCTATGCAGCAATGGTGTCCACCGTGACGCTGGATCATCTCGTGGAGACATTCGCTGACGCCCAGAGCCTTCCGCTGACCGAGGCCAGAGAGACAATCCTTAATTGGCTCATCGAACCGACTGACGAGCTGCCCAATCACGTGCGGATTATCCTCGTGTCTGCCGACTTCAGCACCGAGATAACAAGCACGGTTCTCTGGCTCAACGAGAACTACAACACAGATATCTCCTGCTTCCGTCTTGTCGCATACCGCCTGGGCGCTGATGTCTTGCTCGATGTCCAACAAATCATCCCGCTGCCTGAAGCCAAGGTCTTCCAGATTCAGCAGCGGCAAAAAGGGGCGGCGGCAACAGGCGTGATCGCGGCAGGGCGAGATTTCACGCGGTATAACTTGCAAATCAACGGGGAACAGTTTCTCAACGTGAGCAAACAGTCTGCAGTGAAGTCCGCGATGCAGACACTCTTCGCCGCGGGTGTGCCCCTCGTGGACATTCAGTCTGCGACGCAACCGGCACGATGGCTGGGTGTACACCCGGCCCCGGACGAATCCGTTGAAGACGCATTCGTTCGCGAACACCCGAACCGGAGTTCCTCACACCGATGGTTCGATCTCGGCGTCATAGACGACGGAACGACTTGGGTGACTCCCCGATTCGGTGGTACCAGCACGGAAGCGATGCTCGACGGTCTTCGGAAGGTCGGAGAACCGTTCGTTTCACTCAGCTGGAGCCGGCTTGCGCCTGAGCAGGTTGGTCTTCAGGTCTGAGCACTTGCCGATGACTCGCGCGGTGCGGGGGATCTCGCTCTCGCGATCGCCGCCCGTCTGCCGATGCGCTTGGAAAAGTTCCGGCTGCGCTGGATGAGCATCCGGAACAAGGAAATCGCGCTTCGCTGCGGACCCAAGGATGTTTATCGGAGCAATCGGGTGATGGCGGCGTCGGTTCACAGCGCCCACGCGCTCTGTCCGCTCTCCAGTGCTGGTAGCGATGTTCGCAAGGCTCGGATCTCCCAGAGTGAACCGCTGAGTCCACGCCTCTCGAGCGTCGGCAGGTCGGCGGCTAGAGTTCTAACGAGACCACACGAGACGACACCGTCGGCTCGGAAGGGAACGGCAATGTCATACCAGGCCTACCTCGACGCGATCGAAACGAAGACGGGCAAGACGCCACAGGAACTGCTCGACGAAGCCAGCGCCCGCGGCTTCGATTCGACTACCAAGGCCGGCGAGGTGATCGCCTGGCTCAGTGACGACTACGGCGTCGGACGCGGGCACGCCATGGCGCTCTATGGAGTACTGAAAAAAGGCGCAGACGGCGCGGTCCCCGATAAGCATGTGGGCACGGACGGCAGCCACCGGGACGAGTCCTCGACGCTGAGGCTCGACGGCCTCGCCAAGCGCGAGAACTGAATCACGCCGAGCTGCTGCACTGCCTACGGCCGGCACGTACCGCGCGGTCAGGCTGATTTTGGCCTGCCGGGCGGTCCATTCGAGGCCGTTGGCCCAGCCACAAGCTGTGCTTGCTAGCTCGATAGGGGCACCCCACACTGGGGTTGGCGAGCACGACCCCCGCGCTCCTACCGTTGAGTTGCGTCGACTGACGCACCCACGCGACGGGAATCCCATTGACTTTGCCTGAATCCGGTTGGTACCGAGACCCTGAAGATGGAGCTCTCTTGCGCTGGTGGACAGGCACAGAATGGTCAGCTCAGAGACGAACCGCAGAACCCGTCCCTGTTCCGCCCTCTGCACCCGTCTACGGGAACACGGGCGGGCCAGCAAGCGCAAAGTCAACATACGTGCCAATGGCCAGTCACAACTCGGCGCCGCTGTATACCCCACAGGCGACACGCAAGGAGAGGGACCGGGAGATTCGTCGAAACAACTCGATGGCGTACACCGGTCTGGTTATGGCCCTTATCTCCTGCCTCATTAATCCGGTGGCGATTCCGAGCGTGCTGGGAATCATCTTCTCGGCCATTGGCCTCGCCAAGTCCGGCGAGCTCGAAGGTGCCGGGGTGCAGCGGACCGGCCGAGGCACGGCGATCGCCGGCCTCGTGGTGAGCATCGCGTCGACCGCGTGGACTCTTTGGCGGATCTCGACGCTCGTCTAGAGCAGGAAACTCCGGGAGCCACCGAGCCCAAGTACCTTTAAGTCGTGCCCCCTCGCCGCAAGTTCTCAGCCGTTTCACCCGCTGCGCGTGCGCGGTACGCGAAGCGACGGAAAGGGCGGCTCGCCCGCGTCGACAACGATCTCACCGCCTCGGAGTGGGCCGACTTGCTCGCCGCCTGGGGTGGGTGTGCCTATTGCCAAGCCGAGAGCACTGCCCTGCAGCGTGACTGCATCATGCCGATTTCCCGAGGTGGCCGGTACACCCTCGAGAATGTGGTGCCCGCCTGCCCGTCCTGCAACGCGAGCAAACACAACAACGAAGTCACCGGATGGCTCCGCCGCAAGAAACTCGACGAGCGCACGTTCCTGCTCCGGTACGCGACAATCCTGCCGACTCTCCTCCCGGCAGATTAGGGCTGACAACGCTCCTGGGCGCCCGGCTCCGGGCGGGCGCTTCGATGCACCTCGTCCCTGCTCCGGTTACCGCTGCGGCAACTTCGGCTCGACCAGGTCGCCGCGGCGCGCCGCCCCCAAGCGGATGCGCTACGCGCCGCCTTTCGCCTTCGGTGCCCAGGCGCCCGCCGTGAGCAGATCGTCGACCTGGCCGGTCTGCTCGCCGTCCGACCAGGCCAGTGTGACGTCGCCCGACCGCAGGTTCACCGTCAGCGTCGCCGACCGGGGTCCGTCGGTCCAGGACAGAATGAGACCGTTGGTCAGCGCGTCGCGGGCAGCCGTGAATGACCCGTTGAACACGTCGAAGGTGTTGCGGAATCGGGCGAGTTCGAAGCCCGCCACCACCACGGGACGCTGCAGGTTCTCCTGCACCCCCTCCGGGGTGTACCGGTGACGGTTGATGTCCCGGCCCACGCCGGACCGCTCCAGCAGCTCGGTGTCGTTGCCGCCGGCGAACGCGCCCACGTAATAAACCTGGGGAATCCCCGGGGTGAAGTACTGCACTGCGCGCGCGGCCAGGTAGCGGCGGTCGTCGCTGCCCAGGGCATCAAAGAAGGTGGAGTTCACCTGGTACAGGTCCAGATTCGACGCCGCCGCCCCGGTGGCGAGCCGGCTGGTGCCGCCGGTGGCGTTGTGGATCGACTCTACGAGAGCATCCAGCTGCGGGTCGGTGAGCAGGCCGGCCTCGCCGGTGTCGGGGTCGGAGCCGACATCCACGATGCCGATGCCGTCGTGGGTGTCGAGCACCGTGACGGCGTTCGTCGGGCGCACCTCGAGCCAACGCAGGAGCGGTTCGTGGTCGCCCGAATGCGCGGCGTGCAACACCAGCGGCGGCAGGGCGAAGTCGTAGACGCAGTCCACGAGCGCCGCGATCTCCACCTGGCGCTTGTAGTAGGAGTGCACCTCCACGAGGGTCTGCATGCCCCGCTCGGCGGCCTCGACCCGCAGCTCATCGATGAAGGCGAAGGTCTCCGGCGTCATGAAACTCGTGGTGCCCGGGGTCTTCACGGCGTAGCCCACGGCGTCCATGCGGATCAGGGTGACCCCGGCGGCGGCGAGGGCGTCGAGGATCGAGCGCAGGTAGTCCCGGGTGAGCTCGGAGCGCACATCCACGTCGATCTGCTGCGGGGTGAACGTCGTCCAGACCAGGTGTGGTTCGGCTCCGAGGGTCATCTGGGTCAGCGGCAGGCCCGGCCGCGGGCGGTACACGCCGAGGAGATCGCTTTCCCGGGCGCCGTCGGGGAAGACCTTATCCATGGTGAGGAACATCTCGAACCAGCGCGACGCGCGCCCGTTGGCGATCACGTCGCGGAACTGCGCCGAGTCGGCGGAGACGTGGTTGACGATGACGTCCACGACGACGTCGTGGCTCTGGGCGAGGGCGCGCACGTTGTCCCAGGAGCCCAGCCGCGGGTCGACCTCGGTGTGGTCGATGGGATCGAACCCGGCGTCCACCCCGTCGAACGGGGTGAAAAACGGCAGGATGTGCACCCCGCCGAAGACACCCTTCAGGTCTGTGTCGAGCAGGCTCTGCAGGCCGGCCAGGTTGCCGCCGAGGCGGTCGGCGTAGGCGATGAGTTGCACGTGGTTGCGCATGGTTACTCCGTTGTCTCGAGCGTGGGTGTTTGGTGCGTGGGTGCCGGGTTTGGTGAAATCGGGGATGTCTGGTGGTGTCGAATGGAGCCACGCGCCCTGACGGGCATGGGCACCAGCAGCGGTCCGGCGGGCCGGGATGTGAGCAGCACCTGCACGGCGGCGCGGCCCATCGCCTCGTGGGGCAGCGCCACGGTGGTCAGTCCCGGCCGCAGATACCCGGCGATCTCGTCGTCGTCGAATGACGCGATCGAGATGTTCTCCGGGATGTTGAGCGACGTCTCGGCAATCGCTTGGTACGCGCCGAAGGCGAGCCGGTCGTTCATGCAGAGCAGGGCGCGCACGTCGTCGCGTCGCTCGAGCAGGGCGGTCGTGGCGGCGTAGCCGTCGCCGGGCTCCCAGCTCGGGCTCGGGATCTCCTCCAGAAACGAGAAACCGTGCGCGCGCATCTCGCTGCGGATGCCGAGCATCCGCCTCGCGATCGTGGACGACTTGACGGTGTCGTGCTCGATCTCGGTGTTTCGTCCCAGGAGCACGATGGCATCGCCGAGCCCCTGCTCGAGGAGCAACCGCACCGCGTCGGCGCCGCCGGCCTCTTCGTCGGGAAGCACCGAGTTGGCGTGAAGGGCGTTGGTGGCGTTGAGCATGATGACGGGGATCCCTCTCGGGACCTCCGGCACCGTGACCTCCCGGGCCTGCATGGACGCGAAGATTAGCCCGTCGACCTGCCGGTCCAACATGGCGCGCACGGCCTGGGCCTCCCGGTCGGGATCGCCACCGGTTTCCAGCACGAAGACCACGTGGCCGGCTTCTTCGGCGGCGGCAAGGGCACCCCGGATGAGCCCGCTGGCGAAGCGAGTGGTGGCGACCACATCGGAGATGAAACCGATGGTGGCCGTGCGGTCGGTGCGGAGCGACCTCGCGGCCACATTCGGGCGGTAGCCGAGTTGCAGCGCCGCGTCGTGCACCCGCCGGTGCGCGTCTTCGGAGAGCCGGGTGCCGGGTCGGCCGTTGAGGATCATGGATGCCGCGGAGGACGAGAGTCCGGCGCGCCGGGCAACGTCGGCCAGGGTGACCCGCTTCTCTGCAATGGGATGCCTCTTCGGGGTTCGTGGGGCGACAATTTGCGGACGCTCTCTGCCGGCTTCGGCTTCCACCTTAGACGTGCTGAATGGATTTAGCAGATGGGCGGGCGCCGGCGTGAATATTGGTCGGGGATTGATTTGATACGCACCTGAACACGAGTAGCTTTGAGGAGTGGCTGAACGGTTCGGCTGCGTGCCCGGGGGGAGGACGTTGCAATGGATCCGGTCGCTGCAGACGGCGCAAAAGAGACTCTCGAAACGGTCGATGGAATTCTCCATCTGCGCTGGCAGCCCGGGGCTCACATTGAGGTCGAAGATGCACACGTCGCGATGGCGAAAGTCAACGACGCGTGCGGGAACGAACGGCGGGGCATGCTCGTCGATATGGCAGCGGTCGGGTCGGTGAGCCGAGAGGCCAGGGCCGTGTGGTCTATTCCCTGCAGCGCCTCGCGCATTGCTCTTCTGGGCAAATCACCTGTTGACCGAGTCTTGGCGAATTTCTTTCTCGGTGTGCACATTCCGCCGTGTCCGACTAAATTCTTTACCTCGCGCAGCGAAGCCATGAAATGGCTTACTGCCGGTGTCTAGGCGTGCAGAAGCGCTGCGCAGAGTGCGTCTTTGGGTGACATGAGCTCGGGAGACGACGCCGAAGACCCTCGATTGCAGCAGTTGGTGGAGGGTGTTGTCCGGTTGGCTGCCGGCGACCTGGACGCGCGGATAGAGCCGTCTGACTTGAGGGATGACATCGACGCTGTGATCACCGGCGTCAACCTCCTCGCCGAGGAACTCAGTTACATCTACTCGAATCTGGAACAGCAGGTTTCTGACCGTACCGCCATGCTGCGGCAAACTCAGGCCGAGCTGGAACAGATGGCAAAGACCGACGACTTGACGGGCCTTGCGAATAGGACCCTGCTCAACGAGCGAATCAACGAGGCAATCCTGGCCAGCACGGACAGTGGAAAACCCCCGGCTGTGCTGGTGCTGGACGTGGATTCCTTCAAAGCCGTCAATGACGCTCTGGGCCATGGGGCCGGTGACGCAGTACTGATCGAGGTTGCCCGGCGCCTCAAGTGCGCCGTACGGGCCGTCGATACCGTGGCACGTCTGGGTGGGGATGAGTTCGCCATCCTCGTCATCGGAGCGACGGAAGAGGAAGTCCTGAATATTGCGCACCGGGCGTCGGCGCAGCTTCAGGACAGCGTGCAGGTTGGAACCGAAACCGTCTGGGCGATGGCCAGCATCGGGGTGCGCATCGGCACGCCGGGCCATCCGGCTGAGTCGCTGATTCGGGATGCTGACATCGCCATGTACCAGGCGAAGGCGCATGGCCGCAACAACATCCAGCTGTTCCAGCCCGACATGCTCGACGCTGTCCGTGAACGCTCACGCATCACAGCCGAGCTTCGTAACGCCGTCGCCGGCGGCGAGCTGGCGCTGAGTTACCAGCCGGTGGTTGAACTGGCCTCAGGAACAGTCATAGGTTTCGAAGCCCTCCTTCGGTGGCACCATCCGGTGCGCGGACTCATCATGCCGGATAGCTTCATTCCCATCGCGGAAGAAACCGGCCTGATCCTGGAACTAGGACGCTGGGTGCTTCACGAAGGAGTCGCCCAGTTGCGACGCTGGAGCGAAACCGAGCCTGAGCTCACCGACTTCTGCCTGCACATCAATCTTTCCGCCGCCGAACTGCTGCGCGGTGACCTGCTGGAAGATGTCAGGGAGACGCTCGCTAAGAATCATGTGGCTCCCCCGCGATTGGTTCTGGAGATCACCGAGACCGTCTTGATGTCGAAGGGAACGGCGGAAGAACAGGTCTTGGGCGAGCTGCGAGATCTCGGTGTCGGGCTGCAAATTGATGACTTCGGCACCGGCTATTCGTCCATCAGTTATCTCCGAACGCTTCCAGCAGACACGGTCAAAGTCGACCGTTCCCTGATTCAGGACATGGCATCGGACCCACAGCAGCAAAAATTCGTTGCTGCCATTCTCCAGCTGATCTACTCGGCGGGCCTGAAGGCGATCGTCGAAGGCATTGAGACCGCCGAACAGGCGACTCTCCTGCAGACGATGGGTTGCCTATACGGACAAGGCTATTTCTATGACCGCCCGCTACCGCCCGAGATGGTTCTGGGACGGCTCAGGAGTCTCGCGCACCGTCAGTAGAGTGAGAGCATGTCAAAGCTTTGGGAGCAGATGCTACTTGTTCCATCGGTAGTACGCCTCACCTCCCGGGCACCGAAGGACCCGTCAGCGGCGTGGGACGGGTACTGGCGCGGAATCCGCACCACCGGCCGTTCGGGAGACGTGCTGTGGGACTCCGGATCCCAGACCGAGCTCGAGCAGTACACCGACGCCGTCCTGGGCCATTTCAATCCGGCTCTTCCCGTCATCGACGTTGGATGTGGCAACGGAACCAATACCCGCTGGCTTGCTGGTCTTTTCCCGAGGGCTATCGGCATTGATGTATCCGTCGGCGCCATCGCGCTAGCGAGGCGGGAAGCCGCAGGCCTCCACAACGTTGAGTTCCTGGCTATGGATGCAACGGAAACTGGTGCTGGAGAGCACCTGCTGGAGTCAGTGGGGCCTGCCAACGTTTTTGTTCGCGGAGTTTTTCATGTGCTAAAACCAGACCAGCAAGCCAACCTGGCTACCAACCTACGCACCGTTGTCGGGAACACCGGCCGGGTATTCCTAGCCGAAACCAACTTCCCCGGAAGCAGTCTCGCCTACCTGCAAGAGCTGGGCGCTACCCGGCGAAGCATGCCACGGCAGTTGCAAAGGGCCCTGGAAAACCTGCCCCGCCCCGGACATTTTGGTACGCAGGAACGGCACAACACCTTCCCGGACTCGGACTGGCACTTGATCGCCGACGGGCCGGCACACATCGAAGTGACTCCCATGAACGCCAACGGCCAATCGCAGCATGTTCCGGGATATTTCGCTCTATTGGCCGGCGCCTAGACACCTTAGGCCGGGCGACGCGCCGGGAGAGGCGCGCTCCTCAGCCGTTACACCCGCTGCGCATGCGCGGTACGCGACAATCCTGCCGACTCTGCTGCCTGCTGACTAGGCGCGTCAGCTACGTGCTCAGTGCAACGCCGCCACGGATGCTCCGACGATGAGCCGGCCGGTGAGGCTGCTGGTGCCGTGAGTCGCTGACGCACTGCCGTCGAGCCGCGCACGGATGAGACGGGCTGCTTCGTCAGCGATCTCCAGCGTCGGCTGCTTGTACACGGTGAGACGCGGGCGCACGGCCCGGGCCAGTTCGAGGCTGTCGAAGCCGACCAGGGAAATATCGTCGGGTACCCGCAGGCCCGATTCGTTCACGGCGATCAACATCCCGAGCGTCAACTCGTAGTTGGCGGCGAAGAGTGCGGTCGGGCGCTCGGGCAAGGCCAGCAGTTTCTCGGTGGCGGCCTGTCCGTTCTCTGCAGTCAGCGGCCCAGAGCTGATGTACTCGTCGGCGATGCTGATACCGCGAGTCGCCAGGGCTCGACGAAAACCGTCGGCCCGGTCGCGCATCGTGGAGATCATCGGGTCACCGCCCACCAGGGCTACCCGCTGATGTCCGTAGTCCGCGAGGTGACGGGCCACGGCGGCACCGGCGGCAACGTTGTCGAGCACGACCCTGTCGGTGTCCAGCTCGGGGGCAATCCAGTCGATGGCCACGACGGGCACGCCCTGCGCGGCCACCAGCCGCAGCGCCTCGACATCGGATGACGTCGGCACCGCGATGATGCCATCCACCATCTTGCTCATCAGGAAATCCACCGCCTCACCGGGAGCCGGTCGGCTGGAACACACGAGAATGCTGATGCCATCGGACCTCAGCGCCGCCTCGACGCCGGCGATGATCGTGAGGTGGAAGTCGTTGTCCAGGGCCGGCAACAGGACGCCGACGGTGAGCGACCGGCGAGACCGGAGGCTTCGGGCGAACCCGTTCAGCCGGAACCCCAGGGTCGCCGCGGCGGACTCGATCGCCAGCCGGTTCTTCTCCCGCACAGGCAACCCGTTGTAGTGCTTGGAAATGGTCGACAGCGAGAGCCCGGTCATCGCCTGAATGTCCTTGTAGGTGGCCACGTCAGCCCTCGGCCTCCGGGGTGCCGTAGCCACCCCAGCCGGGAATGGTGCCGTCGACGTCCCACAGGTCGAGCCAATCGGCGCTGCCCGGCCAGAGAAAGACCTGACCTTTGATGAGGCGGCTGTTGCGCTCGACACCTCGAAGCTCCTCGAGTTCGTGCGGGGTGAGACGGATCTCCGCCGCACGCAGATTCGCCTCGATCTGCGCCGACTTCACCGCGAACGGGATCGGGATGTGACCCCGGTTGACCGCCCACGCCAGGCAGATGGCGGCGGGGTGCACACCATGGTCGGCCGCGATGCTCACGACAACAGGGTGATCCACGTCGGAGACATCCGTGTCGGTGCGGTCACGCACCGGCCGTGATGGTGAACCCAGCGGGGAGTATCCGATGGGTTGGATGTTGTGGTCCAGGCAGAGGCGGAAGAGTTCGGGTTGCTGGAAACACGGGTGCAGTTCCATCTCGTTCAACGCCGGCTGGATGCGGGCATCCCGCACAATACGGCTCAGCTTGGCGATGGTGACGTTCGAGGTGCCCAGGTGGCGCACGAGTCCGCGGTCCACGAGACTCTCCAACGCCGCCCAGGTGCGCATGAATTCGGCATGGATGTAGGGCCGGGCCGAGGCATCCCGCGCATCGGTGGCAGCCAGCGGCGCGTGGTGATTGGGAAACGGCCAGTGCACGAAGACGGCGTCGAGGTACCCGACACCGAGGTCATCGATCGACGTGAGCACCGAATCCACGGCATCCGCCGGCTCGTGCGCGTCGTTCCAGATTTTCGACATGACGAACAGGTCCGCCCGCGTCAGCTCGGTCGACCCGAGCACGTCTCGGATCGCCTCGCCCACCAGCGGCTCGTTTCCGTAGACGCTGGCGCAGTCCAGCAATCGGAATCCGGCGCGCAGAGCGTGCTCGACGCCGGCCGCCACGGTCTCGGCGTCGTAACGGTCCGAACCGAAAGTGCCTGCCCCTATGACGGGGATGCCGGCACCGCCAGCGAGGCGCCGCCGGGCACCGGTCTGCGCTGAGGGGCGCTCCGCGTGCGCGTCGAGAGCGTGTGTCACAGTCGTCTCCGCTCGTGCTGTCGCGTCTCCGCGACAATCTAGTCGAATCATTTCGTGTACAGGCTACGGGCGGGCTCGTGCCGCGTCAACGGTGCCCATGGAGAGCATTGACACTCCAATGGGGTTGAAGCTAGCATCGCCAGCACGGCAAATCAGTATCGTTTCGTTCTTCTCTTGAGAAAGCAAACTCCCATGACCGATGCACCGCGTCCGCTCGATCCGTCGACGCTTCCCGATCCGATTGATGTGTCGGACAACAGCGCAGCTCTGGCCGGCGTTCGCGCGGTGATCGACGCGGGCCCCTTCGCCGATGACTGGGATTCGTTGCGCGGCTATCGACCGCCACGGTGGTACGAAGACGCCAAGTTCGGCATCTTCATCCACTGGGGTGTCTACTCGGTGCCTGCCTTCAACAACGAGTGGTACTCCCGCAACATGTATCGCGAGGGCACCGAGGAATTCGCCCACCACGCGGAGGTGTACGGCCCGCACCGCGACTTCGGCTACAAGGACTTCATCCCCGCGTTCACCATGGACGACTTCGACCCCGACGCGTGGGCCGAACTGTTCCGGCAGGCCGGTGCCCAGTTCGTGGTTCCCGTCGCCGAGCATCATGACGGTTTCGCCATGTACGACACGCACCGGTCCCGGTGGAGCGCCGCGCAGATGGGCCCGAAACGGGACGTGTTCGGCGAGCTCTCCGCGGCCACCGACCGGGCCTGGATGGTGCGGGGGGCGTCGTCGCATCGCGCCGAGCACTGGTTCTTCATGAACGGCGGCACCAAGTTCGACTCGGACGTGCTCCACCCGGAGTTCCAGGACTTCTACGGGCCCGCCCAGCGTGAGGAGACCGCGCCCAACGAGCGTTTTCTCGAGGACTGGCTCCTCCGCACCGTGGAGATCATCGACCGGTACCGCCCGCAGGTGTTGTGGTTCGACTGGTGGATCGAGCAGCCCGCCTTCAAGCCCTACCTGGCCCAGCTGGCCGCGTATTACTACAACCGGGCCGCCTCCTGGGGCCGCGAGGTCGTGATCAATTACAAGTGGGATGCCTTCGCTCCCGGTTCCGCCGTGTACGACATCGAGCGGGGCACTATGGGCGATATCCGCCCGGAGGTGTGGCAGAACGACACCTCAGTCTCCAAGTCGGCGTGGTCGTGGGTGCGCAACCACGAATACAAGACCGTCGACGACCTCATCGCCGAGCTGGCGGATGTCGTGTCGAAGAACGGCGTGCTGCTGCTCAACATCGGCCCCAAGCCCGACGGCACCATCCCCGAGGCCGAGCAGACCCTCCTGCGCTCGATCGGCGCCTGGCTCGCGCGGAACGGGGAGGCGATTTACGGCACCAGGCCGTGGGTGATCGCCGGGGAAGGCCCCACCGAGGTGGCCGTCGGATCTTTCGTGGACGGCGATGCGGCCGAGTTCACCGGCGCCGACTTCAGGTTCACGGCGAGCGCGCATGTCACCGGGGACTCTGTCTACGCGATTCCGCTGGCCGCGCCGGCAGATGGAGTGCTGCGCATCCGCTCGTTCGGCCGGGGTGCCGGGCTGCTCAGCCGCCGGATCACGAAGGTCACGGTGCTCGGCCAGAGCGCACCGGCCGAGTGGGAACAGACCGCCGGCGAACTCATCGTGCACGCCACCGGCGCCGCGGTGGTCAAGCTTGTCCTGGAGCCCGAGGCCGTGCAGGCCCGCACAGATTTCCTGCACCAGTGAGCACGACAAGCGGCGCCGCCCGGCAGCACTCCTCCCCCGCAGGGCGCAACTGGTCGGGAACCTACGACTACCGGGCGTTGCGGCTCGTGGAGCCCACCAGCATCGCCGAGCTGCAGCAGCTTGTGGCCTCGACTGAACGGATACGTGGCCTCGGCACGCGGCACTCCTTCAATTCACTGCCCGATACGACGGGCGCTCTCGTGCACCTGGGCGCCCTGGTCGGTGAGCCCGTCATCGACCCGGTGGCCATGACCGTCATGGTCGACGCGGCCACACCCTACGGAGTGGCCGCCGAGTTTCTGCAGCGCCACGGCTACGCGCTGCACAACACCGGCTCCCTGCCGCACATCTCGGTCGCCGGCGCGATCTCCACGGGAACGCACGGATCGGGAGACGTGCACCGCAATCTCTCCAGCGCCGTGGCGGCCCTGCAGCTCGTCACCGCCCACGGGGAGCTGCGCACGGTGCGCCGCGGCGACCCTGGCTTTGACGGCATGGTGGTGGGACTGGGTGCTTTCGGAGTCATCACCCGGGTGAGCCTCGACATCCAGCCCACGTTCGACATCCGTCAGGATGCCTTCGTCGATCTGCCCTGGGAAACGGTGCTGAGCGACTTCGACGCGGTGATGGGGGCGGCGTACAGCGTCAGCCTCATGACCCACTGGGCGGCGTCGAGCGTCGACCAGCTGTGGCTGAAAACCCGCGTTGTCAACGGAGAACCCGCCGAGGTGGATGCCGCGCATCTCGGCGCCGCTGCCGCACCCGTGTCTCTCTTCGACACAGAGTCGTCGAACATGACGCCCTTCGGCGGCGTCGTGGGCCCGTGGTCGGAGAGGCTCTACCACTTTCGTCTCGATGCCACCCCGAGCCTCGGTGACGAGATTCAGAGCGAGTACCTGGTGCCGCGCGAGCGCATCGTCGAGGCGCTGACCGCGCTCCGCGGCATCGGCGAGCGCCTCGACGGGCCCCTGGCCGTGTCGGAGATCCGCACCATGGCCGGCGACGACCTCTGGCTCTCCCCCGCCTACGGCCGCGACTCGGTGGGTGTGCATTTCACCTGGCGCAACGAACCCGACGCCGTGGATGCCGTGCTGCCCGACATCGAGGCGATCCTGCTGCCGCTGGGCGCCCGCCCGCACTGGGGAAAGCACCATCACGTCTCCCCCGCCGATCTCGCGCCGCTCTATCCACGGCTCGCCGAGTGGGGCGCCCTCGTGACCGCGTGGGATCCGACGGGAAAATTCGGCAACACCCTGATCGACGAGCTGCGTGCCCGCGCGCTGGGGGCCGTTCGGCGGCTCAGCTGAGTCGCTCGGTCAGGCGCACGGTGACCTCGTCCCCGATCTCCTTGCCGAGTTTCTTGCGCAACTTGGCGCTGATCGAGAGCATGTGCCCGCCCGATCCGGTGGGCATGAGGGCGACGGTGAGCGGTTGGGCATCCACGGTGGAGACCACCTTGATGGCCTTGCCGGTGCCGAAGAACTCCACCGAGCCGGGCACCTCCACGCACGACCAGGTGTCGCCCTTGATCTCGATCCCGATGGGTGCGGTGAACTCGAGATCGATCGGTCCCGGTGCTGTGCTCATGAAGGATGCTCCTCGGTCGACGGGTGCCTGCGGTTCCACTCTGGTGGACGCCCGGCATGTTCGGCAAGGCTCAGGTTGGGCGCCGCGTCCGGGTGCGAGAGCACCGGTCGGCGTTGCCGGAACTCCGACGGGGTCGCCCCGACCTGGCGCTTGAAGGCGGTGCTGAAGGCGTACGCATTCGTGTACCCGACGCTGCGAGCGACTTCCGAAACCGTGTACTCGGGGGAATGCAGCAGGTCGCCGGCGAGGATGAGGCGCCAGCGGGTGAGGTAGGTCATGGGCGGTTCGCCGACACCGGTTCGAAACCGGGCGGCCAGCGAGGCACGGGAGGTGTTCACCTGGCGAGCGAGGGTCTCCACGGTCCACGGTGCTGCGGGCTCCGCATGCAGGTACTCGAGAGCCCGTGCCACCAGTGGGTCGGCGCAGGTGAGCCAGGTTACCTTCCCGGCGCGGTCGGGGTCGTTGACCCAGCTCCGGATCGTACTGACCACAAGCACGTCGAGAAGCCGGTCCACGACTACCTGGGCCGCCGGATCATCGTTCTCGATCTCGCGTTCGAGCAGACCCACGAGAGAGCCGTCGGCACGGTCGTGCGGCACGATGGCGACTCGAGGCAGGGCCCGGGAGACGAGTCCGCCGGCCGCGTCGGTTCGTTCGTAGGTGCCGACAAGAAGCGAGGTCTCACCGTTCGCCGTGTTGCCCCATCGCCGGATGCCGTGCCGCAGCTCATCCCGCAGGTCACGGCCATCCAGGGTGGTGCAGACCTGACCGGGGCCGATCTCGATCGAGGGCGGGCTGGCAGCGGCGTCGGTCACGGCATACGGCTCGGGCCCGCGAATCAGGGCGACGTCACCGGCCGCAAGCAGCACTCCGTCGACCCGAGCCTGCCCTCGCGTCACAGCGAGCACGGTGAGGGCCGCGTTGTCACGCACACGGATGGCCCATGGGGAACTCATCTGCATGGAGAGAGCGAAAGCACCCGTTGCACGCGGGCCGTCCAGGAAATGTGTCAACGGATCCATTGCACAAGAATAGACGCTGACAAAGGGAATACGTAGTCTGACCCATTCCGCGTCCAGCTTCATGCGGGTGTACTGAGGTCATGACTACTCTCATCGTCGTGATCCAGATTGTTGCCGTCGTGGGGGCGGGGCTGCTCAGCGGCGTGTACGCGGCGTTCTCGACCATGGTCATGCCCGCACTGAATCGACTCGGCGATCCAAGGGCCACCGCAACGATGGTTCAGATCAATCGGAGGGCCGAACGTGGACCGTTCATCCTGATCTTCGCATCCGCAGCACTGGCCGCCATCGGTCTGGCGGTTGCGGCCGTGCCCCGCGGTGCCGGTGTTGAACTCGCCATAGCGGGGGCGTCACTGGCGAGCACCGTCGTGACCGTGGCCGTGAACGTTCCGCTCAACCGGCGGCTCGAGCGGCACGGTGCTCCCTTCTGGGCGGAGTACAGCCGCCGCTGGACCGCGGCGAACACCGTGCGCGCCTGCTGCGCCGTGATCGCTGTGATCGTCGCCGTCGCGCATTGGGTCGACAGCTGAGGCGCCCCCAGGCGCTCCCTCGTCGCTCAGCCCCGCTCGTACACCGGTCTGGCGTTCGCCGGGGGTTCACCGACCTCCTGGATGGTGTGGTCGCCGCAGGCCATCTTGGTGACGCCGGCCCGCTCGATGCTCGACACGATGAACCACCGCATGGCATCGCGCAGCCGGCACCACCCAACCAGGTACCACTGGCCGTTCGTGGAGGCGAAGAGCACGGGTTCGACGTCACGCGTGGTCGTGGTCCCGTCTCTCGCTGTGTAGCGAAGACGGAGGACTCGCTGCTCGGCCATCGCCTCCTCCAATGCCGACCTGATTGCTCGTGACGAGGAGGGCGGCGTGTTGACCCAGACCCGGCGGGCCAACGCGTCTGCCCGAGCTCGAGTTCGGGGATCGAGGACGTCCAGGATTTTCTGCACGCCGGCTGCGGCCAGATCGGCGTAGGGGGCATCGGACGCAGCAGACACGGCTGCCATCAGCGCCACGGCCTGCGCCGGGGACAGGCTGACCGGCGGCAGCGACGCGCCCACGGCCATCCCGTAACCGCCGCCCGGACCGGGGCGCGACCAGAGCGGCGCACCGCTGCTCTCGAGGGCAGCGAGGTCTCGCTTGACCGTGCGCACCGACACTTCGAACTCTCGCGCCAGCCGTTCGGCGGAGCAGCCGCGCGATCCGTTGCGGCGTAGCATCTCGGACAACGCGTGGAGTCGCTCTGTTCGCTTCACCGTTCTACCCGCAGCAAATTCATGACATAAATAGTGACACACACCTGCCCGTAGCGCCTACGAGAGTAGTGACATGACAACTACACCGAGCAGTTCCCCCCTCGTTCTCATCGCCGGCCACTGGCTCGGTGCTTGGGCGTGGGATGAAGTCCTTGACCACCTGAACCCCTCTCCGGCGATCGCGATGACGCTGCCCGGTCTCGACGGGGACGACCCCGAGCGTGCGGCGAAGACTCTCGACGATCAGGCCTCGGCGATCCTGGACGTCATCACCCGGCTCAGGGAGTCCGAGGATCAGCCCGCGATCATCGTCGCTCACAGCGGCGCAAACGCCCCCGTCAGCCTCGTGCTCGACCGGCACCCCGAGCTTGTCCATCGGGTGGTGTGGGTCGACTCCGGTCCAGTGGCACCGGGAAGCATCTACGCCCCCGACCTCCCGGAGGGGGTGCAGGAGCTTCCGCTGCCGCCCTTCGACGTCCTCGGCCAGCAGGCGAGCCTCGAAGGCCTGAGCGCAGAGGTCCTCGAGCGTTTCCGGGCCCGGGCGGTGCCGGAGCCCGGCCCCGTGCTTCGTCAGAGCGTCGAGCTCACGAACGACGCGCGGCGCACGGTGCCGACCACCCTGATTTGCTGCTCGCTCCCGAGCGCGCAGATGCTGGAGCTGGCCCGAGCCGGCCATCCCATGTTCGCCGAAGTCGCGAACCTCGAGCACCTCGACGTCATGGATCTCCCGACCGGCCATTGGCCGATGTGGAGCCGTCCCGGCGACCTCGCACAGGCTATTCAGTCGGCGGCTTCTCGAACCGACTGAACACCGTGTGCGGTCAGCCGCGGTTCTGGGCAGAGCGGATGCCCGAGGCCCCGCTCTGGGGGCCCCGGCGCCCTTGACTAGGGTGGGATTGTGATCACCGTCGAACCGTACAGCCCCGAGTGGCCGAAGCGTTTCCGGCAGCAAGCTGAGCTGCTCGAGCGTGCTCTGACCTTTCGAATCACGGCGATCGAGCACGTCGGGAGCACCGCCATCCCGGGACTCGCCGCCAAGCCGGTGATCGATCTCGCCGCCCGGACACCTGCGGGAGTTGACCCTTTCTCGCTTGAACCGTTCATCGAGGGTCTCGGCTACCGGCTGCACCGATCGGGACCGAAAACCCATGCGGTCTACACCCGGGGAGACAGCACCGGTCGGACGGAGATTCTGCACGTGTTCACCGCAACCGCCTGGCCGACCAGTCACCAGAGAGTCTTTCGAGACAAGCTTCAACATGATGCGACCGCTCGTCGGCGGTACGGAGAACTGAAGGTCAGTCTGGCGGCATCCGGGATGAGCGGCATGGCCTACACAGCCACCAAGCTCCAACTCATTCAGGAGCTACTCAACGAGGAACGAGCCTCCCGCGGCCTGCCGTTGGTTGACGCCTGGGAGAAATGAGCCGGGAAACGGCGGGCACCGCCAGACACGAACCGTCATCTCCGTGCGAGGAGAGGAGCCCCTGACCTAGTGTCCTGTGCATGACCACCCTCGCTTCCTCCCTAGTGCCCACCGTCGATTACGCCAGCCTGGCCGCGCGATTCCGGCCCATCTTCGCTCGGATCGCCGCCGGCGCATCCGCGCGCGAGCAGGACCATCAGCTGCCGCACGAGCAGATCACCGAGCTCACGGCGGCCGGTTTCGGGGCCCTGCGGGTGCCCGTCGCCGATGGTGGGCTGGGCGCCAGCCTGCCGCAGTTGTTCCGGCTGCTGACAGAGCTGGCCGCGGCGGATTCGAACATCGCGCAGGTGCTGCGCGGCCATTTCGCCTTTGTCGAAGACCGCCTCGTGGCATCCGGCGATCAGCGCGACGTGTGGCTGGCCCGGTTCGTGCGGGGCGAGATCGTGGGCAACTCCTGGACCGAGGTGGGCAGCGTCACCGTGGGCGACGTCATCACCCGGGTGCGTCCGGCGCCGAACGGCGCGCCCGGCGAGCTGGTCGTGAACGGCACCAAGTACTACTCCACCGGCAGCATCTTCGCGGATTGGATCGACACGTTCGCCCAGGTGGGTGATACCGGCAAGAACGTGATCGCCGTCGTCAACGCCCACCAGACCGGGGTCACGCACAGCGACGACTGGGACGGTTTCGGCCAGCGCACCACCGGCAGCGGCACCAGTACCTTCGTGGATGCCGTCGTGGCCGAAGCGGACGTGATCGATTTCGACACCCGGTTCAAGTACCAGACCGCGTTCTACCAGGCGGTGCTGCTGGCGGTGCTGGCCGGCACGGTCAAGGCTGCCGAACAGGAGATCGCTGCCGAGGTGAAGGCACGCACCCGCATCTTCTCGCACGGCAACACGCAGTCCTTCGCCACCGACCCGCAGATTCTGCAGGTCGTGGGTGAGGTGTCGGCTCAGGCGTTCGCCGCCGAGGCGATCGTGGAGAAGGCGGCCTGGGCGCTGCAGGGGGCGTACGAGGGTGCGTTCCTCGGGGATCTGGCGGAGGAGGAACGGCTCAATGACCTCGCAGAGCTGGCAACGGCCCAGGCTCAGGTGGTGCTGGTGTCGCTGGCAACCCGCGCCACCAGCGACATCTTCGACGCCCTGGCCGCATCCGGGGTCTCCACAACGAAGAACCTCGACCGGCACTGGCGCAACGCCCGCACCGCAGCCAGCCACAACCCGTGGGTGTTCAAGGCGCGGATCGTGGGCGACTACGCCGTGAACGGCACGCCTCCCACCCGGATCTGGTCGATCGGGGCGGCGCCGAAGTAGGGCACCATCCGCTTCGCTGCGCCCCGTGTGGCTGGATGCGCCCCCTATAGCTGGCGCATCCAGCCACAAGGGGTGCACTGAGCAACCCGAGGCACTCGTGTGCGACCCTGCGGGACGCCTGGTGTGCGAGTACGATTCCGGTATCGCGACACCGTGATCGGCTCGCCATGACTGCCGGCGCGGAGCCACTCGGAGGAGTGCACCATGCGTGCAACCAGCGAAGAGAACAACGGGACCGCGTCGGCGGGGGCCGCGGCCGGGAACACGAATCGGGCAGTCTTGCGCGCCGGTGGACTGGCGGCGGTCATTGCCGGGCTCGGCGGCATCACCTGGTTCACGCTCGAGCTCCTGCCACCGGTTCTCGGGTTCGATGACACCGACAACCCCGCAGTGAGCCTCGACTATCTGCGTCAGTACCCGCAGTTTTATGCCCTTGCCGGGGTCGTACTTTTCGCGATGGCAATCGCATTCGTCGTGGCGAGTTTCGCCGTCTCAGATGCGCTGGCCCCACGCACAAGCAGTCTCACCCGCCGAAGCCTGAGCGCACTCGGAATCATGTCGGCCGCGTTCCTCTTCATGCACGGGGTCTTGCGCACGTCGGTGGGGCCGTTGCTCTATATCGACGATATGAATAGCAGCTGGGGTGAGTCCACCTACCTCACCATTCAGACGGTGGGAATCCACGGCTTCGCCCAAGCGAGCCTCCTCACGCTCAGTGTCTGGAGCGTGGGCATCAGTATCGCTGGGGCACGTTCCCGCGCCCTGCCGATCTGGATTTGCGTCCTGGGAGTCGTCACCGGCCTCCGGCTCGTGGTGGTCATCGCTGGTCCAATCCTGATGGCCGCAAGCATCGACGTGCCCGAGGTTTTCTGGCTTGGCTCGTTGGCACTGATCCCGCTATCAATGCTCTGGTGGCTTGGACTCGGCGTGGTGCTGCTGGTCAAGTCCCGCCAGGACCGCGAGCAGAGACCTGTCGATTCGGCTCCGTGAGCTACGTCTATGGGATGCGTCGCGAAGCGGCGTCGTCGCACTCTTCTCCTAGAGCCCGGCACTCGGTGCCTAGGTAATTCCAGAGCTATGCGAGCCAGGCGCTGCACCGCGGCCAGCCACAACCCGTGGGCGTTCACGGCGCGCATCGTGGGCGACTACGCGTGACCGGCACGCCTCCCACCCGGATCTGGTCGATCGGGGCGGCACCGAAGTAGGGCACCATCAGCTTCGCTGCACCTCGTGTGGCTGGATGCGCCCCCTATAGCTGGCGCATCCAGCCACAGGGGGTGCACTGAGCAACCCGAGGCACTGCTCTGGCACCTGTGCAGAGAGGTCGCCCTAGCCGAGCTTCTTGGAGATCTCGGCGGCAGTCGATTTCATCACCGGCTGAAGCGCGCTCATGCGCTCCAGCGGCTTCACTCCGGACTGTTGGCGACGTTCCGCCAAGACCTCTCCGTCATCACCCAGCAGGAATGCCGGACACGAGGTACTAAGGCTCGCTCCCGCAGCGTCGGGGATCAGTCCCGGGCGCCCAAAGACTTGTAAGCCACACCCATCGACGCCCCATAGACGACGAAGATGATGCCGTCGACCCAGAAGTCCAGGTCGCTGGTGAACAGGACGATCGCCAAGGCCGCGGTAAGCAGCGCGGCGACCAACCAGAAAGCTCTATTTGTCATGGTGGCCTCAGACGAATGACTTGATGCAGGTGAACACCGCGGGCACGCCAGCGGCGCCGGCGATGGTGCGGGAATCCCTGGTGCTGATCAGGGCGCCGGGGCCGGTTTCGACGGCGGCGACACCAGCGGCCGTGTAACAGCGGAGTTCTGCCGCGGTGACTCGGGTGTCCACGATCCGGTCGGCAAGGCAATCGGTTCGGCCTGCCTCGGTGGGCAATCCCATACACAGGTCCCACATCGCATCGGTGGTCATGACCGATCCGTTCGTCGATACGGATGGTGCCGGTGCGGCGATCGGCGCTGCCGTTGCGGCCATCCCGTTGGCCATGGCCATGGCGGCGGCGATGCTTGCGCACGACAAAATCATGGTGAGTTTCTTCACTGCGGTCCCCCCGAAATGGCTGGTGTTGACACGCAACAGGTTAGGGCATTTGAGGGTGGAGCGCATCAGTGGTGCGGATTGAATATCCTGATAAATCGATATAAAACGGTTTCTCAAGACTGGCTGGGACCGGCTCAGGGAAGAGGGCTAGGGTGTCGGTTTGGCAGGGGGTCTCGACAGGCTCGACCAACGAGGTGCGGGCACCTGGATGAGCCGACTTGCGGCCAGGACACAGCCCACTGGTAAGGTTAGGCAACCCTTACGACCGTGCCGGACTGGACCCCTGCGCGCGGCCGCGGGTGCGGCATCACAGCGGCCGCCGGTCCGTCCCTGACCCCCTGCATCACGATCACGAGGAAAACCATGCCCCGCGCATCCACTCTCATTGCCGTCTCGGCCGCCGCCGCGCTCACGCTCGGCCTGGCCGCCTGCTCCACCTCCCCCGCAGCAGAGACCGACACCGCCGCATCCGGCGACTTCACCCCGATCACCATCGAGCACGCTTTCGGCGAGACCGTGATCGAGACCAAGCCCGAGCGCATCGCCACGGTCGCCTGGGAAAACCAGGAAGTGCCGCTGGCGCTCGGCGTGGTGCCGGTGGGCATGGCCGGCGTCACCTGGGGTGACGACGACACCGACGGCCTGCTGCCCTGGGTGAAAGACAAGCTCGACGAGCTCGGCGCCGAGACCCCGGTGCTCTTCGACGAGACCGCCGGCATCGACTTCGAGGGTGTGGCCGACACCAACCCCGACGTGATCCTGGCCGGCTACTCCGGCCTCACCCAGGAGGACTACGACACGCTGAGCCAGATCGCTCCGGTCGTGGCCTACCCCGAGGTCGCCTGGGGCACCTCCTGGCAAGACACCATCACCCAGAACGCGCTCGGCATGGGCATGGCCGCCGAGGGCGCCGACCTCATCGCCGAACTCGAGCAGGAGATCGCCGACACCGCCGCCGGATACCCGGAACTGGCCGACACCTCGGTCATGTTCCTCACCCACGTCGACGAGGCCGACCTCAGCCAGGTGAGCTTCTACACCACGCACGACACCCGCACCATGTTCTTCGACGACCTCGGGATGGTCAGCGCGCCGAGCATCGTCGAGGCATCCGAGGCCACCGAGGAGTACTCCCTCACGCAGAGCGCCGAGCAGGCGGATGCCTTCAACGACGTCGACGTGATCGTCACCTACGGCGGCGACGAACTGATCGCCACCCTCGAGGGCGACCCGCTGCTGTCCCAGATCCCCGCGGTGGCCAACAAGTCCATCGTGGCGCTCTCCGGCTCCGGCCCGATGGGCACCGCGGCGAACCCCACCGCGCTGTCGATCTCCTACGTGCTCGGCGACTACACCAAGCTGCTCGCAGCCGCGGCCGCCAACTCGAAGTGACCACTTCCACCACGCTGACCCCAGCCGCTTCGAGCGTCGCCATCGTGCGACGCCCGAAGCGGCTTCGGTCGTTGTGGTTACTGGTCTCCCTCGGGGCGCTGGCCGGTCTGATGCTGGCCTCGGTGATGATCGGCTCCCGCGAGGTGAGCTGGGCCGAGATCATGGCCGCGCTCGGCGGCTCGGTCGACGGTTTCGGCCCGGCCGCCGTGGCCACCCGCATTCCGCGTACCCTGCTCGCCGTGGTCGCCGGCGCGGCCCTGGGCCTCTCCGGCGCGGTGATGCAGGGCGTCACCCGCAACCCGCTGGCCGACCCGGGCATCCTCGGAGTCAACGTGGGCGCATCCCTCGCCGTGGTGTGCGGCATGGCGTACTTCGGTCTGACCAGCGCCAGCGGCATGATCTGGGTGGCCATTGCCGGCGCCGGGGCCACCGCCGTGTTCGTGTACACGATCGGGTCGCTCGGCCGCGGCGGCTCCACCCCGCTCAAGCTCGCCCTCGCAGGGGCGGCCACCTCGGCGGCGCTGGCCTCGTTCGTCACCGCGGTGGTGCTCCCCCGCAACGACATCGCCGAGGGCGTGCGCTCCTGGCAGATCGGCGGCGTGGGCGGAGTCACCCTGGAGAGCATCCGGGTCGTGGCGCCGTTCCTCCTGGTGGGCCTGATCGTGAGCCTGCTCTCGGCCCGGTCGCTCAACTCGCTCGCCCTCGGCGACGACCTCGCCGCCGGCCTCGGCGAACGCGTGGCCATCGCCCGCGCCGCCGCGGCGATCGGCGCCGTCGTGCTCTGCGGCGCCGTCACCGCCGTGGCCGGCCCGATCGGCTTCGTCGGCCTGGTCGTTCCACACGCCTGCCGCCTGATCGTGGGCGTGGACCACCGCTGGCTGCTGCCGTTCTCCGCCGTGCTCGGCGCGGCGCTGCTCACCGGCGCCGACGTGCTCGGCCGCATCGTGGCCCGGCCCAGCGAGATCGATGTGGGCATCATCACCGCCCTGATCGGCGCCCCGTTCTTCATCTATATTGTGCGCCGCCGGAAGGTGCGGGAACTGTGACACTCGAGAGTGTTCAGACCGCCGTGCAGACCGGGCCGGATGCGCCGCCGCTGTCGACCGCGCAGGTCGTGGCCCGAGGCCGGGTGCGCCGCACCGCCCGTCGCCGTTGGGTGATCGGCGTGCTCGCTGCGCTCATCGTGCTCGGCTACGCCGTGAGCCTGCTGGTTGGCCAGACCTTCTACTCCCCGGCCGAGGTGATCGGCGTCATCCTGGGCCAGGATGTGCCCGGCGCCAGCTTCACCGTGGGCCGGCTGCGGCTGCCGCGGGCCACCCTGGCCGTGCTGGCCGGGCTGTGCTTCGGCCTTGGCGGCGTGACCTTCCAGACCATGCTGCGCAATCCCCTGGCCAGCCCCGACATCATCGGCATCAGCTCCGGCGCCAGCGCCGCGGCCGCGTTCGCCATCGTGAGCCTGTCGATCAGCGGCACCGCGGTGTCGGCGCTGGCCATCGGCGCCGGCCTGGGCGTGGCGCTGCTGATCTACACCCTGTCGTTCAAGGGCGGCGTGCTCGGCACCCGGCTCATCCTGATCGGCATCGGCATCGCCGCGATGCTCGACAGCCTCACCGCCTACGTGCTCTCCCGGGCAGCGATGTGGGACCTGCAGGAGGCCACCCGTTGGCTCACCGGCAACCTCAACGGCGTCTCCTGGGCGCAGACCGTGCCGGTGCTGGTCGCGCTGGTGCTGCTCGCGCCGGTGCTGCTCGGCCAGTCCCGCAACCTGTCGATGAGTCAGCTGGGCGACGACACGGCATCCGCTCTGGGGGTGCGCGTGGAGCGCTCCCGGTTGATTCTGATCATCGCCGCCGTCGGTCTCATCGCGTTCGCTACCGCCGCGGCCGGGCCGATCGCGTTCGTCGCGTTCCTCGCCGGCCCCATCGCCGCCCGCATCGTGGGCCCGGGGGTGTCGCTGCTCGTGCCGGCCGCGCTCGTAGGCGCGCTGCTGGTGCTCGTGGGCGACTTCCTCGGCCAGTTCGCCTTCGGCACCCGGCTGCCGGTGGGTGTCATCACCGGTGTGCTGGGCGCGCCGTATCTGATCTACCTCATCATCCGCACCAACCGCGCCGGAGGCTCCCTGTGACACACACTCATACCCTTGCGGTGCAGGACCTCACCCTCGGCTACGGCGACCGAACCGTGATCGATGGCCTCGACCTGGTGCTGCCCGCCGGACGCATCACCGCGATCGTGGGCGCGAACGCCTGCGGCAAGTCCACCCTGTTGCGCTCGATGTCGCGGCTGCTCGTGCCGCGGTCCGGCCAGGTGCTACTCGACGGCAAGCAGGTGCACCGGATGCCCGCCAAGGAGCTGGCCCGCACGCTGGGCCTGCTGCCCCAGTCACCGATCGCGCCCGAGGGCATCACGGTGGCCGACCTGGTTGGCCGCGGCCGCAACCCGCACCAGCGGATGTTCTCCCGCTGGAGCGCTGAGGATGACGAGGCCGTCGCGGCGGCGCTGGACGCCACCGACACCGCCTCGCTGGCCGACCGGTCGGTGGACGAGCTCTCCGGCGGGCAGCGGCAACGGGTCTGGATCGCGATGGCCCTGGCCCAGCAGACCGACCTGCTGCTGCTCGACGAGCCGACGACGTTCCTCGACGTGAGCCACCAGGTGGAGGTGCTCGACCTGCTCACCGACCTCAACCGCTCCCGCGGCACCACCATCGTGATGGTGCTGCACGACCTCAACCTCGCCGCCCGCTACGCCGACCACCTGATCGCCCTGGCGGATGGCCGAGTGCACGCCGTCGGCGACCCGCACGAGGTGCTCACCGAAGACACCGTGCAGGCGGTCTTCGGGCTCTCGAGCCGGGTGCTCCTCGATCCCACCTCCGGCCGCCCGATGATGCTCCCGATCGGGCGCCACAACGTGAGCGTGCCGGCCTAGGGTCTCGTCTCGGGGGTGCACCGCCCCGCTGGTCGGCCCCCTCCGCTGGTCGAGCCTGTTGCGCTGGTCGAGCTTGTCGCGCCGGTCGAGCTTGTCGCGCTGGTCGAGCTTGTCGAGACCCGGCCCCCTCCCGCTGGTCGAGCTCCCCTCCGCTGGTCGAGCTTGTCGAGACCCGGCCCCATCCCGCTGGTCGAGCTCCCCTCCGCTGGTCGAGCTCCCCTCCGCTGGTCGAGCTTGTCGAGACCCGGTGACCCACCCTCCGAGTCGCACCACGGCCATCCACTCGAGCTATGCGGGGTAGGCGCTGTTAGGCGGGTGGCGCGCCAGGGGCATAGCGGCGCCTACCCCGCAGAACGCGACACAGGCTTCCCTTGCCCACCGCGCGGATGCCCGGGCCACACGCCGAGTCCCGCCCGAGCTACGCGGGTCAGGCGCCGCTTTGCGGGCCACGCGCCAGGGCCGCTTCGAGGTATGCGGGGTAGGCGCCGTTAGGCGGGTGGCGCGCCAGGGGCATAACGGCGCCTACCCCGCATAAGGCGAAGCGGGCATCCGCGGGGCCCGTCGCCCGGGCCCGACTCACCCTGCGGGCGCGGCTCGGCGAGGCGACCGCTGCGGCCCGACCGGCACGATCAGTCGAGCTGGTGCGGCTCCTCGTCCTCGGCCAGCATCAGGTCGATCTTCAGCTCCTGCACCCGCACGTAGGTCTTGAGCGCGCGGAGAGCCGCGAGCAGCACAAGAAAGAGGAGCACCAGAAGCGCGATCACCCCGGCAACGAAGATCACGTAGACCGCGGAGAAGATGCTGAAGCTGGAGATGTCCATGTGCTGAATCTACAAGGTGGGGTGCCACCGCTTGCGACCGGGGCTGACCGGGGTGGACTGGCCCGGCCCGGCATCGCTGGCCCCAACACCCCCGAGGCAGTAGCGTCAGCACCATGGCAGTCGAGATCACCCCGGTCGTGAAGGAGAAGGCCCCCGCGCCCCGCTATTCCGGCAAGGCGGTTCTCGCCTTCCCCGCCGGACTCCTCGCGGTGTTCCTGCCCGCACCGTTCAACATGATCCTGGGCGGGATCGCGATCCTGCTCGCCGGGGCCGCCCGGCGTGACCTGAAACGCGACGACTTGCTGCGCGGCACGACGCTGTCGCTGCTGGGGTTCCTCCTCGGCGCCGGGGTGCTGATTGTGCAGATCGCGCCCTTCGTGATCGTCAACCTGCTCGTCGCGGTCAGCAACATCGTGCCCTCCTAGCGCCGCCCGGCCGCGGCGGGGGCGGCGGGGGTGCCGGGGGCGCAGCCCCTCTCAACATCCGCCCGCCCTCTCGACACAGCAGCATTGTTCTACTAACATTACAAACATGTTGTTTCGTGTGGATCCGGCCTCGACGGTGTCGATTGCCGAGCAGCTCGCCGTGCAGGTGCGAGCGGGAGTTGCCGACGGCACGATCGCGCCGGGCACCCGGCTGCCATCGGCCCGGGAGCTGGCCCGCGCGCTCGACATCAACATGCACACAGTGCTGCGCGCCTACGCCCAGCTGCGGGACGACGGGATCCTCGAGATGCGGCAGGGCCGTGGCGCATCGGTGCGAGCGGATGCGGGCGCCGGCACGGTGCACCTCGTCGAGCTCGCCGACGCACTGCTCGCCGAGGCGCGCAAACTGGGGGTCGCCCTGCCCGACGTCCTCACCCTGATCCAGACGAGAGGCTGAGCCATGCCGAACCAGACCATCACCCCCGAGGCCGCGCACGCCCCGCATGCCCCGCACGCCACCGGGCGGGAACGGTTCGCCGCCGCGACGCTCTGGCTGCCGGTCATCGCCGTGTCGGTGACGGCCACGCTCTGGTACGACCGGCTGCCGGCGATGCTGCCCAAGCAATGGAACGGTGCCGAGGTCACCTCGACCGCCGGGACCGAGATCATGATCGGAATCACCGGGGCCATCGCACTGCTCGGCGCAATCGCCGGGCTCATCGCCGTTTCCGACGCCGCGGCCGACATCCGGCGCGGCCTGGTGCTGGCAGCCGGCTGCGCCGCCGGTCTGGCCGCCGGCGTCTGGTTGGTGACCGCCGGCCTGGTGATCGCCACCGGCTCCGCCGAACCGGATGCCGGCGCCTGGCCGCTGCTCGCGGCGCTGGCCATGGGCTACGGACTGATCCCCTTCGCACTGTCGCCGCGCCGGCCGCAGCACCGCGAACCCACCACCGCAGACCCGGCGACGGTGCCGCTGGGCGCGACCGAGTCCGGCGCCTGGTTCACCACCATGACAGTGCCGATGTTCCTCTGGCTAGCGGGCGGCCTGGCCGTCGGCGCGGTCGCGCTGGCGGTCTTCAGCGTGCTCGAAAACGGAGCGGGCGCGGGCGGGGTCTTCACCCTGCTCCTCACGGCGGGCATCTGCCTCACCTTCGCGCGACTGCGGGTCAGCGTGGATCGGCGCGGGCTGCGGGTCGTCTCGAGCCTGTTGCGGCTGCCGATCAAGCAGATCGCCCTCGACCAGGTCGCGTCGGCGCGGGCCGAAACCATCCGCCCGGGCGAGTGGGGCGGCTGGGGCTACCGCATCCTGCCCGGCCGCTCGGCCATCGTGCTCACGAGCGGCCCCGGCATCGTGGTGGAGCGGCAGAACGGCACCCTGTTCGCGGTGACCGTGCCCGACCCCGCGCTGCCCGCCGCGCTGCTCACCACCCTCGCGGCACGCTGACCGTGGAGTTCGACACGATCCTGACGCCGGCCGACAGCCCGAGCGTGCTCGCCGAGGTCGTGCGGCTGACCACCCACCGGTCAGTGTGGGCGCGGGGCGTCAGCCAGTCCGCTGCATCCCTGTCACAATTCGTGGCCGAGTTGGATGCCGGCGCCGAGGCCTGGCATCTCGTCACGGAGTCCGGCAGCGCACGGTGGTTCCGAGACGGCATCGCGGTCGCGGAACCCGACCCTCCAATTCCCATGCCCTTTGCCCGGTCGATGCCGCAGCAGGTTCAGCTCCTGCACCCCGCGGCGCTGCCGATGTGGGGTCGCGGGCGGGAGAGCTTCTTCCCGATGCTCGCGCAGCGAATCGGCGGGCATTCGATCCTGCTCACTTTCGAGCACGTCAACGACCCGGCGTTCCGGTCGACGATGGTGATCGATTTGGCGGTGGGTGCGGTGCGGAAGTTCGCCAGCCTCGGCGATGTCACCGTTTTCACGGAGGTCGTCACGGATCGGCCGCTCTCGGCTCGGACCGACTACGAGTTCGCTCCGATCACCGACTGGATTCGCATGGACTACTGACGCACGCTCGTTCGCAAACATCCCCACTCCGCTGCGCAAACAAAGGCCGGATGTCTGCAAACGATCAACACCACCGGGTGACCGCGAGCGCCCAGCCGCGACACGCGCATCCGTCAGGAGTGAAGGCTGCTCACTGGTACGTTCAACGTATGTGTCGTTGCGGCCACCAGCGGATGCTCCGACACGATCAAAGGAAAGCAGTGAGATGGTCGCAGTCGGGGAACGATCTACCGTGAACAGAGTCGGTGGCAGGATGGCCGTGGTCGGTTCCGCGCTGCTGCACCGGCCCGCGGGCGTACTCGAGGGCACCCGGTGGCTTTTCACCTGGCTGGCACTGCTGTCGTTGCTGTTCAGCCTGCCGGGCATCATCCCCAACGTCACCTCAAGCCGGCTGGACCTGCTGCTGGCGTCCGGAGCAGCGGCGGCACTCTGCGGCTCGTGGCTCTATGGCCTGGTGCGGCAGCGGGTGCCGTTCGCCCTCGAGGTGCTCGATGCGCTCGCTCTCACCGCGTTCGCCCTGGCCGGGCCGGTGCCTCTGGCGGCGGCCCCGCTCTTCTTCGCGGCAGCCTGGCTGCGCACCCTCTACGGCACGCCGTGGCGGTCAGCGGCGCGCGGGGCGCTCTACACAGTTGCGGTGCTGATCTTCACGGTTCTCTGGCAGCTGACACCCGGGCATCCCACCGCGCCTGACTGGGCCCGTCAAGCCGCCACGATCTCGATCATGCTGCTGGTCATCGTCGTCGCGGAGCAACTGCGCACCGGGCTGCAGGCCAACGACTGGGCCATCGAACGCGACAAGGCCCTCACCGAAACCGGCGCCAAGCTGCTCGGCATGACCGACGCCACCCAGATCCGCACCCTCGCCTGGACCACCGCGAACGAGCTCGGCTCGTCCACGCCGGGGCTGCGGGTGCTCAAGGTCGTACGTGACGGCCAGGTGCTGCAGGTCGGCGCCCACACGGGCGATTTCGTCGACTCGCCCACCGCCCTGCCCGGCGACGTGCTGCACAGCAACGGCGCCGAGGCGCACATCCTGCACCCGGGCGGGCTCAACGACGCGGCCGGGGCCGTCCTGGTCTGGGAGTGCGTGCCGCTCACCGAGCAGGAAGAGGACGCCTGGCTGCTTGTCGGCGCGCCGAAGCGCATCCCCGACGGCACCATCCTGTCGGTGCGCAGCCTGGTCAACCAGGTGAATCTGGCGTTGCGCAACAGCCACTCACACCGGCAGCTCACGGCGCAGGCGCAGTACGACGCCCTCACCGGACTCGACAACCGGCTCTCGTTCACCACCCAGCTCGGCGCCCAGCTCGCCCGCACCGACACGACCGAGGCGCTGCACGTGTTGTTCCTCGACCTCGACGACTTCAAGGACGTCAACGACCAGATGGGCCACCGTGCCGGCGACGCCGTGCTCGCCGAGGTGGCCGAGCGGCTGCGGCACTGCACCCGGCCGCAAGACATCGTGGCCCGGCTCGGCGGCGACGAATTCGCGGTGGTGCTCACGGGCACCACGGATGCCGCGGCCGAGGCGATCGCGCAACGCATGGTGGGGTCGCTGGCCGCGCCGATCATCGTGAGCGGGCGGCCCTGCCGGGTGGGCGCCAGCGTGGGGGTGGCCACGGCCGTGCCCGGCGCCGACCTCGACGAACTCGTGCACCAGGCCGACGTGGCCATGTACGCCGCCAAGGCCAACGGCAAGGGCCAGGTGCAGCTGTTCAAGCCGGGGCTGCTGCAGGGCGAGTCGACGCTGGTGTCGTTCGAACGGCTGCTGGGCCGGGCGGCCGGCGGCGGGCAGCTCGAGGTGCACTACCAGCCGATCGTGTCGCTCACCAACCTGCACTGCACCGGCGCCGAGGCGCTGGTGCGGTGGCGGCATCCGGAGCGCGGCCTGCTGCTGCCGGAAGAGTTCATTCCGCTGGCCGAGTCCAGCGGCGCCATCCTGGCCATCGGCGCGTTTGTGCTGCGGCGCGCCTGCACGGATGCGGTGACCTGGCCGGCCGCCCGACCGGGAGTGCCGATGACGGTGCACGTGAACATCTCGGCCCTGGAGTTGGAGAGCGATCACTTTGTGGAGTCGGTGCTCTGGTGCCTGGCCGACAGCGGGCTGCCCGCCAAACGGCTGGTGCTCGAGCTCACCGAAACCGTGGTGCTGGAGTCGCTTGCGGCCGTGGAGCGGTTGAAGACGCTGGTCACACACGGGGTGCAGGTGGGAATCGACGACTTCGGCACCGGCTACTCCTCGCTGTCGACGTTGCGGTCGCTGCCGATCTCGGTGGTCAAGCTCGACGCGAGTTTTGTGACCGGGGCGCTGAGCAACCCGGTGGATCGCACCGTGGTGGAGGCGATCGTGCAGATGAGCTCGAAGCTGGGCATCGCCACCATCGCCGAGGGTGTGGAGCGGCTGGACCAGCAGGAGATGCTCGCCCTGATCGGCACCGATGCGGCGCAGGGGCACCTCTACTGCCGGGCGGTTCCCCAGGCCGAGCTGGCCGACTGGCTGGCCCGCCGCGCCGCTCCCCTCCTCCGCGAACTGTGAGAAAAGCACCACAAAACGCGAGTTTTCGGGGCCTTTCTCACGGTTCGCGAGGCTAGTCGTCGGCCAAAACCTCGTAGCTGGACTGCGTGAACCCCGCGCCCAACTCGCGCGAGCCCACGTGCCGCAGGTGCACATCCGCATCGAGCGGTCCGAACAACGGGATGCCCGTGCCGATCAGAACCGGGGCGCGGGTGATGGTGAGCTCCCGGATCAGCCCGGCCCGCAGAAAGCTCTGGATGGTGCGTCCGCCGTCGACGTATACCCGGCGGCGGCCCTCGGCAACGAGGGTGGCGACCACGTCGTCGAGCGTGGCGTGCGCGGTGGTGTCGGGCGTGGACTCGGCATCGAAGCTGCGCACCAGGGTGCGGCTGAGCACCAGCACCCGTTTGCCGGCGTAGGGCCAGTCGGCGAAGCCGCTCACGGTGTCGAAGGTGGCGCGGCCCACGACCATCGCGTCGACGGAGGCGAAGAACTCGTCGTAGCCGGTCTCGCCCAGGGCGTCGCCGGCGGCGACGAGCCAGTCGAACTCGCCGTTCTCCCTGGCGATGAAACCGTCGAGGCTGGTGCCCACGAACACACAACCGATCACGGGCGGAACGGGCGCGCCCAGCCCAGTAGTGGTGGTCATGCAAGCACGCTAGCAGCGGCCGCCGACACTGGCGAGGGGTGCCGTGGGCTACCGGCGCGGGCGCATCGACAGAAACGTTCCGGCGCCCAGAACCAGCGCGATGGCCGCGGCGATCGGCACCGGGAAGGTGCCGTTCACCACCAACGCCAGCACCAGGAACAGGGCGGCGACGGACACGGCCGCGACCATTGGCGGCAGCATCGACTTCTTCACGGTGGTCATGAGGTCAGGCTAGCGCGCGGCGGGCATCCGGAGCCGCTCGCCGAAGACCAGTTCTTACGCATTGACAGTTTTGCCGGGGCTGCCCCACACGGTACGGTCAGCGTATGGATCGGAAGTACCGGGTGTCTTACCGGGCCAGCCTGCAGCCGGATTCCGGCCTGGACGACGAGCAGTCGGAGGCCCTGCGCGAGTTCACGGCCGCCCAGGCCACTCGCGAGTACGGCTTTCGCCACCGCCGGATGCTCCTGGCCGCGATCGCCGCCCTGATCGTGATCACCGGGCTGCTCGTGCACTTCGCCATCAGGGGCGTCGTCGCCGATTTCGTCGGTGACGCGCTCTACGCGGTGCTGGTCTACCTCGTCGTGTCCTTCATCCTGGTGCGCCGCTCCAGCTGGCACATCGCCCTCATCGCGGTGCTGTTCTGCGTGGCCATCGAGCTCCTGCAGCTCACCGGTCTGCCCGACGCCCTGGCCGAGGTGTTCCCGCCGAGCCGGTACCTGCTGGGCACCACATTCAGCACCCTCGACCTGGTGGCGTACATCGTGGGCGCGCTGACCGCCGCCGCGGTGAGCAGCTGGCGGAAGCTGGACTGACGCGGCTCGGATCAGACGCCGAGCAGTGCCTGGCCCAGGAGCGCCGCGCCGCCGGCGATGCTCGCGACCAGCGCGAACGCGCCGACCGTCGCCCAGGCCACCCGGCGGATGCGGGCCCGGCGCACCTGGCCGTCGAGCGCGGCGAAGCGGGTCATCACATCGGCGGGGGCCGGGCTGGGGTGCTGGCGCCAGGTGGCCGGGCTGTCCAGGATCACGACGGCCTCGGCGATCTCGTCGTCGCTGAGCACCGGCTGCAGCTTGAGCAGCCACCGACGCAGGGTGCGGGCGTCGAGCACCTTCACCTGCACGGGTTTGTCGCGGAAGGTGATCTGTTTGGGGTCGACGAGAGCGATCACCGGTTGCACCGGCGCGACCAGCGGCATCCGCTCGCGCAGCACGGTGGTGACGCGTTCGGCCTCGTGCTCGGCGGCGGGCAGGTAGGCCTTCTTGTGGCCGGAGACGGTGACCGTGCGGGTGCCCACCCAGATGTGCTTGCCGCAGTGGTGTTTGGTGTTGATGGTGAAGATGCCGCCGGGGCCCACCAGGATGTGGTCGATGTCGGTGTCGTTCTTGCCGATCGGCACCGCGTGGAAGGCGGTCCAGTCCGGTGGCAGGGTGGCGAGCATCTTGCCGACCGTGATCTCGCCCTGCGCGCCGAGATACCAGCTCACGCTCTCGGGGCAGAGCGGCGACTGGCCGAACAGCCGGGCGACCCGGGTGCGCGGGGGCACCGCGGTCTGGCGGGAGAGGAGGTGCTCGATGACCAGCTGAGCGGCGATGCGGTTGCGCATGGCGGGGGGATGCAGGGTCACGTTGCTCCTTCGGACGCGCCCAGACGCGGCTGCGCCAGGGAGACCGCGTGGAAGGGATGGTCGCGCCGGGACCGCCACACGGAGGTGCGTCGCTTCGCGGGCGTCAGGCCATCCAGGGAGCGGTGCGGGCGGGGCGCCCACCACGTTCGGTGATTTGAGATTACCCAGCAGGGCGGCCCTGGCGGCACCCCCATTGTGGGTGTCGGCGCACAGCGGATGCGCGTGCGCGCGTGCGGCGCGCGACTATCCCGCGCCGCAACGCACAACTGTTGCCCGTACGGACATCTGCGTCCGGCGCGCCGGGCGCAAAAGTCCGTTTCGGCAACAGTTCTGAGCGAACCGGGGCGGTCAGCGGGGAGCTGTGGGAGGGGTGTCCGGGAGGATGGCCAGGCCGTGGCCGCGCAGGCGGCGGGTGTCGGCGGCGAGCGCGGTGAGCAGGCGGTCGTTGGTGCCGCGGATGTGGCCGGTGAGCAGCTGGGCGGCGGTGTCGGCGTCGCGGGCATCGAGCGCGTCGAGCACCGCGCGGTGCTCCTGCCAGGCCTGAGCGCGGGCGGCCGGGGTGCGCACCTCGAGCCAGCGGGTGCGGGCGAGGCGGGTCAGGGCGCCGCGCACGGTGTCGACCATGGCGGGGTTGCCCGAGAGCCGGGCCAGCTGTTCGTGGAAGTCACCGCCGGCGCGCACGCCCTGCTCGGCGTCGCCGGCGAGGTCGCCCGGCCCGGCGGCTTCAAGCAGCGCGGCAACGGCGGCGATCTGGGCATCCGTGGCGCGCTGGACGGCCAGGCGCACCGCCGCCCCTTCCACAGCCTCCCGAAGCTCGGCGAGTGCACCGATCTCGGCCAGGTCGATCGGCGAGACGATCCAGCCCCGCCCAACGCGCTGCACGAGCCCCTCCGCGTCGAGCCGGCCGAGCGCCGCCCGCACCGGGGTGCGGGATGCGTCGAAGCTGGCCTCGAGGCCGCGCTCGGTCAGCCGCTCCCCCGGTGCCAGATCGAGCGAGAGGATGGCGGCCCGCAGCCGGTCGTAGAGCAGCACGGTCTGCGAGGCGAGCACATTCGTCATCGTCGGTCCCTTCCGTCGGGCGTCCCCACCATCTCGCGAACTGTGAGTTAAGCCCCACAAATCTCGTAATTCTGGGGCTTTTCTCACGGCTCGCGGAGGGGTTTCGCCCGAGCCACCCCCGGTGTCCGATTTGGTATACCACGGCGGTGTACCAGAAGATTAGCAGGTACCCCGAGGAGACACCATGGCCACCGCCACGACACCGACCATCAGCGCCCGCGCCTGGGTCGTGCTCGCCCTCGGCGTGGCCGCGCAGACCGCGGGCACGGTCTTCGTCAGCGCCCCCGCATTCCTCATCCCACTGCTCCACACCGAGCGCGGCCTCTCCCTCGCCCAGGCCGGCCTGCTCGCCGCCATCCCCACCTTCGGCATGGTGCTCACCCTCATCCTCTGGGGAGCCCTGGCCGACCGCATCGGCGAGAAGTGGGTGATCGCCGGCGGCCTGCTGCTCACCGCGCTCGCGGCCGGCGGCGCGATCCTCGCCGAGGGCTACCTCATGCTCGGTCTGTTCCTGCTGCTCGGCGGCATGGCCTCGGCCAGCACCAACTCCGCCAGCGGACGCATCGTGGTGGGCTGGTTCCCCAAGCACAAGCGCGGCCTGGCCATGGGCATCCGGCAGATGTCGCAGCCGCTCGGCGTCACCATCGCGGCCGTGACCATCCCGGTGATCGCGGCGGATGCCGGGGTGGGCGCGGCCCTCGTCGTGCCGTTCGCGCTCACCGCGGTGCTGGCCGTGGCCTGTGCGCTCGGCCTGGCCAACCCGCCCCGGGTCGCCCCGCGCGCCGGGTCCGTGGCTGGTGCGGTCACCAATCCGTACCGCTCCAGCGGATTCCTCTGGCGCATCCACGCGGCATCCGTTTTGCTGGTCGTGCCGCAGTTCACCATCTCGACGTTCGGCCTGGTCTGGCTGGTCAGCGATCAGGGCTGGGATGCCCTCACCGCCGGGGTGCTGGTGGGCGCCGCGCAGTTCGTGGGCGCGGTCGGGCGCATCGTGATCGGTGTGGTCAGCGACCGGGTGGGCAGCCGGGTGCGGCCGCTGCGCTGGGTGGCGGTGAGCGTGGCGAGTGTGCTGCTGGTGCTGGCCGCGGTGGATGCCGCGCACTGGGGCGCCGCCGCCGTGGTGTTCGTGCTCGCGACCACCTGCACCGTGGCGCCGAACGGGCTCGCGTTCACGTCGGTGGCCGAGATGGCCGGGCCGGGCTGGTCGGGCAAGGCGCTCGGGGTGCAGAACACCGGCCAGTTCATCGCGGCATCGCTGGTGGGGCCCCTGATGGGCGCCCTGATCGGCGTGGTCGGCTACCCGCTCACCTTCGCGGCCGCCGCGGTTTTCCCAGCGCTCGCGGTGCCGGTCGTGCCCCGGGCGCACGCCGAGCACGACCACCTGTAGGCGCCCGCATCCCGCTGGGCGCATAACTCCTGCTGGAATTCCCAGCGCCCGCGACCCTCCGCGTGATTCCGGCATCCGTTGCCTCGAGCACCGGGAATTGCAGGAGTTATGCCCTCGCTGGTCAGCGCTCGGCGACGAGGAGGTTGAGCCGTTCGCCGTCATGCAGGGTGGCCTGCTCGGGATCGGGCAGCCGCACAGTGTTGAGGTAGCCGATGTCATCGACCGTGAGGCCCAGCCGGGCGGCGACTTCCTCGATGAGATCGCCCGGTGCGACGGTATAGGCGACGGATGCGCCGTCGACGGTCTCGACTGCACCCCGGGCTCCGCCGGTCTCGCCGGAATCGGTCACACGCAGATCGGGGCGCAGCGGGGCGAAGGTCCACTCGATGTCGGCACGGGCGACGATGGTGGCGAGGCAATCCCCCTTCACGTCCAAGCCGTATGGTGTCGTGAGGATGACCTGATCGATGCCGGTGGGGTCGCCTCCGTAGAAGCGCAGAAGTTGCCCCTCCTGGGCGCTGGTGCCCGCCTCAGCAGGGCCGAAGTTCAGGCGCGGTCCGCTGTCGAAGCAGGTCTGCCCGGCGGGAATCGGCTGAACGGCCACCATCACACCCACCTGGCTCTGCGCGGGCAGAACCAGATCGTGCAGGCTCAGCGTGAGGAGTCCGCCGTCGGAGTCGAAGCTCACCGTGCCCGTCGTACCGTCGTCGGAGGTGAACGTGCCGGTCCCGATCGTCCCGATCGGTGCCGAGGTGGCGGCACTGCCCACGGCGGTGTCTGCCTCGGAAGACTCCGGCGCTGGAGCGGAGGGCTCCAAGACGCCGACCCCTGCCGTGCAACCAGCCAGAAGCACCAGCACGCCCGCCAGGCCACTCATCGCTGCGATTCTCTTCATGACACACCCCCGATCCCGAATCCTACGGGGTGAGATTCGCCGGTCGACCGTGGCCAGGCCGGCAGGGCACCGGAATGGCGCTCAAAGGATGCGCCCCGGCGCCGACAGCGGCCGGGCGCCGTGGCATCCGCCCGTGTGGTCGAATAGAACCGATGCATACTCCCCCAGCCCCGCCCGCCCGCACTGTCATCTCCCCCGACAACGTGCAGATCGCCACCTACGAATTCGGCGACCCCGATGCCCCCACCGTGCTCGCGGTGCACGGCTTCGCCTCGAGCGCGCTGGCCAACTTCCACGCCACCGGCTGGATCCGCGACCTGGTGCGCGAGGGCTACCACGTGATCGCGATCGACCAGCGCGGCCACGGCCAAAGCGACAAGCCGCACTCCTCCGACGCCTACTCGATGGACCTGCTCGTCACCGACGTGCTCACAGTGCTCGACACCTTCATGCTCGACGAGGTGGACTACGTGGGCTACTCGCTCGGCGCCCGGGTCGGCTGGCACGCCGCGCGCTTCATGCCCACCCGCATCGACCGCGCCGTCTTCGGCGGCATCCCCGACGGCGACCCGCTCACCCGGTTCCGGGTCGACCAGGCGCGCGCGTTCGTGCGGGGCGGCACGCCGGTCACGGATGCCCTCACCGCCGCCTACCTCAAGATGGCCGGCGCCATCCGCGACAACGACCTTGAGGCGTTGATCGCCCTCGTCGAGGGGATGCGCGACGGCCCCCAGCCGCACGCGGCGAACGCGCCCGAGCAGCGGGTGCTCTTCGCCACCGGCAGCGAGGACCGCATCCTCGAGGCCTCCCGCGCGCTGGCCGAGGCCACCCCGCGCGCCTCGTTCTTCGAGATCCCCGGCCGCAACCACTTCAACGCGCCCACCTCCCGGGCGTTCCGGGATGCCGCGATCGAGTTCCTGGGGCTGCCCGGCTCGGAGTAGCCGCTGGGGCCGGTGCGTAAAGGCGGAGAAATTCGCGAAACGCCGTCTCGCGCGGCACAACACGCCGCACCTCACCAGAAAAGTCCGCCTTTACTGCAGGCTCCGGATGCCCGCGGCCCCCGCGCCGCGCCTCGACCCGCGGATCAGCTCGGCTTGACGGCCTTGATGATGGCGCCGTGCATCTGCGGGGCCACCTCGTGGGTGAACTCCACGCTCACGTCGGTGAACCCGGTCGCGGCCAGCGCCACCCGGTACTCCGCATCCGACAGCGCCCCGGCGATGCAGCCCGCATAGGAGCCCCGCTCGATGCGCTCGCTCTCGGTGAGCTGGTTCTCGGCCACGACATCGGCGAGCCCGAGCCGGCCGCCCGGCGTGAGCACCCGGAACATCTCGCGCACGACGGCGTTCTTGTCGGCCGAGAGGTTGATCACGCAGTTGGAGATGATCACGTTGACCGTGGCATCCGCCAACGGGATCTCTTCGATGAAACCCTTGAGGAACTCGACGTTCGTGGCGCCGGCTTTGGCGGCGTTTGCGCGGGCCAGGGCCAGCATCTCGTCGGTCATGTCCAGGCCGTAGGCGAAGCCGGTGGGGCCCACCCGCCGGGCCGAGAGCAGCACGTCGATGCCGCCGCCGGAGCCGAGGTCGAGCACGCTCTCGCCGGGCCGCAGGTCGGCGACCGCGGTGGGGTTTCCGCAGCCGATGCTGGCCAGCATCGCCTCGTCGGGCACCTCGGTGTGCTCGGCACCGGTGTACAGCACCGAGCCGAACACGTCGCTGGTCTCCAGCGGGGTGCCGCAGCAGGATCCGCTGCTCACGTCGGTGACCTGCAGCGCCTGCTCGGCGTATCGCTCGCGCACTTGCTCGGTGATCGCGGTTTTCTCCGTGGCGGTCTTCTCTGTGGCGGTCTTCTCGGTCATGTGCGGTCCCACCCCTGGTTGATATAGACGGATGTCGATGTATTCAGTATGGCGAGACATCCAACGATCGTCAATTGCCGGGCCCGGCACCCACGGCTGCCCGACCACGGCAACTGTTGCCGAAGCGGACTTTTGCGTCCGGCGTGCCGGGCGCAGAAGTCCGCACGGGGAACAGTTGCGGTGAAGCTGCGAGAACAAGCGCGCGCACGCTCGGTCAGCGGGATAGACGGGCCGCGTAGGCCAGCGCCGCGGCGGACACCGCGGTGCCGGGCGGGGTCAGCGCGGAGGTCTCCGGCGCCAGGGCCGCCAGTCGCAGCGGCAGCACCCCCGCCCAGATCGAGCGGTCGTCGCCGTCATCCGCGGCCTCGGATGCCCCGTGGGCGCGCACCTTCACGCTCGCCTCGGCCAACGACAGCCGCAGCACGAGCGTCGCGGCGAGCTCCCGCTTGGTCATGTCGCGCACCTCGTCCCAGCGGCCCGGCATCAGGTGATCGGAGACAACGCGCATGGCCTCCTCCTTGTCGGCGGCGGCAACCACCGTCGGCACGCCGAACACGACGGCGCTGCGGTAATTCATCGAGCTGTCGAACAGCGAGCGGGCGTAGACGAGTCCGTCCAGGTGCGTCACCGTGACCGAGATCGGGGCGCCGGATGCCATGGCGCGAAAGATGCCGCTGCCGGTGGAGCCGTGCAGGTAGATGGCGTCACCGCCACGGCCGAAGCCCATCGGCAGCACCAGCGGCAGGCCGTCGCGCACGATCGCGACGTGGGCGACGAGGGCGTCGTCCAGGATGCCGTGCAGCTCGGCCCGGTCGGTGCGTTGGCGTTCGGGGGCGCGGGTGATGCGGGTGCGGGTGGTGATGGGCAGCACGGTGGTCCCGTCGTTCTGGGGCTGTGTGGAGTGGGGCATGCTACTAGGATCGAGCCCAGAGTGGATCACAAACAAGACCAGTTGTGGCGTGTTTGACTAGACCGGTTTGGGTTCAGCGCCGTCGAACCGCTTCGGGTAGAACGCCGCCGATCCGCTGCGAGAGACCGGATGCCGCCCCGCCCGCCGCCGGGCACCAAGAGAGGAACCCCGTGAACGCACACGAGCTGCCGATCCTGCTCGACCGCACATCGGAGCTTCCCCTCGCGGCGCAGCTCGCCTCGGCCCTGCGCCTGGCGATCCTCGGCGGGGTCCTGCGGCACGACGAGGCGCTCCCCTCGACCCGCGCCCTCGCCGCTTCGTTGCGGGTGTCGCGCGGCACCGTCGTCGCAGCCTACGACCAGCTCGCCGGCGAGGGCTACCTGCTGGCGAGTCCGGGCTCGGCGACCCGGGTGATGGTGGAACGGTCCGATGCGCTCGCCGGGGCCGTCGACGGCACACGCGGCCACCACTCCCGCGGCCGGGCCGGGACATCGGCGAGCGCCCAGAGCCCGGCGAGCAACCGACCGATCGCGAGCAACCAGAGCCCCGCGAGTGCAACTCCAGGCTCCACTCCCCTGCCGTTGATCGACCTGGCCCCCGGGCATCCGTCGACCCGAACTCTCGTCGACCCGGCCTGGACGGCGGCCTGGCGCGCCGCCGTCACCGCGTCCGGGCGCAGCGACTCGCCGCCCGCCAGCGGCACCCTCGAACTGCGCACCGCGATCGCCGACCACGTGCGGCGGGCGCGGGGACTGGCCTGCCGCCCCGACGACGTGATCGTCACGGCCGGCACCAGCGACGCCCTGGCAAGCATCGGGTTTGCCCTCGGGGCGCTGGCCGGCGGCGAGACCGCGGGCAGCGGCACCGGCACCGAGCCGGCTGCAACCATCCGAACGGTAACCCCACTCATTGCCGTGGAAGACCCCGGCTACCCCACCGCCCGGCGGGTGCTGCGCCGGGTGGGCGCGCAGCTCCTTCCCGTGCGCACCGACCCAAACGGCATCGACCTGGCCGAGCTCGCCGCGCTGGTGCCGGCCCCGCATGCCGTTCTGGTCACCCCGAGCCATCAGTATCCGCTGGGCAGCAGCCTCTCGGTGCAGGGCCGGCTTGACCTGCTCGATTGGGCGCACGCTGCGGATGCCGTGGTGATCGAGGACGACTACGACAGCGAGTTCCGCTTCGGCGCCGCGCCGCTGCCCGCTCTGGCCACCCTCGACACGTCGGGGCGAGTGGCGCTGGTCGGCAGCTTCTCCAAGACCGTCACCCCGTGGATCCGCTGCGGCTACATCATCGCCACCGGCAACCTCGGCACGGCCCTCCGCGAGGTGCGCGACGACCTCGGGCCGTCGGTTTCCGGCGTGCAGCAGGCGGCCCTCGCCCACTACCTCGACAGCGGCGGCCTGGCCCGCAACGTCACCCGGGTGCGCCGCGAGTACGCGCACCGCCGCGCCCTGGTAATCAGCACGCTCGGCGCGCTGCCCGGCGTGCGACTGGCCGGCCTCGACGGCGGGCTGCACGTTGTGGTGCGCACCGCGGCGGATGCATCCGCTCTGATCACGCAGGCCGCCGCGCGCGGGGTGCGGGTCGCGTCCCTGGCCGACTACACGGTGCGGGACCGGGGCCAGCACGGCCTGGTGCTCGGCTACGGTTCGCCGACCGATCTGGAGCTCGGCCGGGCGCTCGACGTGCTCGCCCGGCTCCTCACAGCCCCCGCCGGAAACTGATTCGCGCCGGGCGCCAGCTCAGCGGAGGGCCAGGCTCTTCGCCTTACGCCCGGCGAACACGGTCTTGAACGACACCCGGTTGGTGTACTCGATGGACCCGTACCGGAACAGCCGCACCGCGAGTTGCAACACGACCGCGCTGAGGAGGAAGAGTTCCGTGATGACGATGGCCGCCTCCCATCCCGACAGCGAGCCGAACGCGTTGCGGAGCATCGCGGTGATCGGCGCCGAGTACGGGAAGTAGGTGAACAGTTGAACGACAAGACTGTGCGGGTCCGAAAGCACCAGCGAGACCGAATAGAGCGGCACGATCATCAGAATGATGAGCGCCGTGAACCAGCCGCCGGCATCCTTCGCGTTGGGCATGACCGCCCCGATGGCAACGGCCGTGCCCGTGAACAGGGCGAACCCGCCCACGGCCAGCAGAGCGCCCACGATCATCTTCGCGGGATCGAAGCTGAAGCTGGACAGGTCCACCTCCGGCAGGTTCAACGAGGTGCGAAAGAACAGGTAGCCGACCAGAACCGGCAGCAGGAACACCATCACCTGCACGAAGCCCACGATGAAGACCGAGATGATCTTTCCGCTGATCAGCGCGGTCGGGTTCAGGGTGGTGAGGATCATCTCGGTGACCCGGTTCTCCTTCTCCTCGAGCGTGCTGGTGAGCATCTGATTGGAGAGCAGGGTGAAGGTCAGGAAGAACAATCCCAGGAAGATCAGCGGCGGGACCACGCCCAGGAACCCGGCCGCTTCCTCCCCGTTGGTGTAGGTGATGGCGTTCACCGACACATCGCCCTGGGCCAACGTCGTCAGAGCGGGATCTCCGATCTGGTCCTGCGCGCTACTGATCAGCACCTGGGTCGCGACACCCTCGTACGCACCGTTGCCGAACAGACCCTTGTCGACCCCGTACACCTGGGTGGGTGTTGTGGCCGGGTTCGCCGGGTACACAAAGTGGGCGTCTTCCTCGCCCGCCTTCACGTCGGCAATCGCCGCCGCATCATCCGTCACCGCCGTGCCGCCCAAGGTTGTGGCGACGGCCGGGTCGACATAACCGGATGCGTCGCTGTAGGTGAACGTGATCGACGCGTCTGACTGGGCGTCGATGGTGTTCATCGACGACGTGTTGCCCAGGGTCACCAGGCCCACGACGATGCCGATCGCGATCGGCACCAGGAGCGTGATGATCCAGAACTTCTTCTTGCCGAGGGTACGGCCCACCTCGAATGCGATGACCGTGCGGAGATTGTGCTGAGCCATCTCAGGCACCTGCCATTTCGTTCTGGTCGCCGTACACGCTCACGAAGATCTCCTCGAGCGAGAGTTTGCTGGTGGTGAAGCTTCTGATGAGAACGCCGGCGTCGACCAGGTCGCGCAGGATGAGTGCCTCGTCGACGGTGTCGAGGAGGGTGAGTTCGGCGTAGTTGCGGTCGCGCAAACTGATCTCGTAGTGCGCCGACGCGGGGATCTCGCCGGAGTAGGCGACCCGGATCATCGTGCCGCCGTACTGGTTCTGCACCTCGGGGATCGTGCCGTAGGCCTCCGCCCGGCCGCCCTTCAACAGGATCACCCGGTCGCAGAGCCGCTCGACCTCCTCCATCTGGTGCGTCACCATCAGCACCGTGGCGCCGGCCTTCTTCTGCTCCTCGATGATGTCCATCAGCAGTCGCCGGTTCACCGGGTCGAAGCCCTTCGTCGGCTCATCCAGGATCAGCAGCTCCGGGTCGTTCATGATCGTCACGCCCAGCTGGACCTTCTGCTGCTGGCCGCCGGAGAGCTTGTCCACCCGCACCTTGGCCTTGTCGCCCAGACCCACCCGCTCGAGATACTTCATCGACCAGGCCGCCGCGGCCTTCTTGCTCAGCCCCTTGAGCTCCCCGAAGTAGGTCATCACGGCGAGAACGGACTCCTTCTTGTACAGTCCCCGCTCTTCCGGGAGGTAGCCCAGCCGAATGCCGGCCTCCGGCGTGAACGGGCGCCCGTCGATGTGGAGGATGCCGCCGGTCGGGATGTAGATGCCCAGCAGGGCGCGCAGCGTGGTGGTCTTGCCGGAGCCGTTTGAGCCGAGGAACCCGAACGTCTCGCCGCGCATCACGTCGAAGGAGAGGTCCTCGATAACCGTGGTGCCGGCGAAATCCATCCGGAAATTTTCGATGTGGACAAGAGACCCCGCTGCTATCGTCATGCCAATACCCTAGCGCTGCCCAAAAGTATCCGGCCGTTGACCTGCGCTTTTCGTACCAGTAGCGAGGAACCGTCGGCGGCTGCGTCTACATCGAACGGCAGTTTCAGCTTGCCTTCAGCGGGGTCGGCCAGACTGGCACCGGCGGCCGCGTGGCCGCCAGATTGACGAGGGGGCCGGATGCGAGTCCTGGTGGTGGAAGACGAGGTGCGCCTGGCGACCGGACTCAAGCGCGGCCTCGAGGCCGAGGGCTTCGCTGTCGACATCGCCGGCACCGGTCCGGACGGCCTCTGGTTGGCCCGCGAGAACGAGTACGTGGTCATCCTGCTCGACATCATGCTGCCTGGACAGAGCGGCTACCGGGTCTGCGAGACCCTGCGCGCCGAGGAGAACTGGACCCCGATCCTGATGCTCACCGCCAAGGACGGCGATTGGGACCAGATCGAAGCCCTGGACACCGGCGCCGACGACTACCTCACCAAACCGTTCTCCTCAGCCGTGCTGCTGGCCCGGATGCGCGCCCTCATCCGCCGCGGCACCAGCGCCAGGCCCACCGTGCTGCGGGCCGGCGACCTGCACCTGGACCCGGCGACCCGCGCGGTGAGCCGGGCCGGCGCATCCGTTGACGTCACCGCCCGGGAGTTCGCGGTGCTGGAGTACCTGATGCGCAACCTGGGCAGCGTGGTGAGCAAGCGCGACGTGCTCGACAACGTCTGGGACTTCGACTTCGAGGGCGACCCCAACATCGTGGAGGTGTACGTGCGGCACCTGCGCAACAAGGTGGACCGGCCGTTCGACCGGAACGCGATCGAGACCCTGCGTGGGGCCGGCTACCGCCTGGCGGCAGACGGTGGCTGAGCGGCGCACCCGGTCGCTGCGCGGCCGGATCACCCTCGTGTCCACCGCGATCGTGGCCGTCACCCTGGTGGTGGGCGCACTCGTCTTCGTGCTCGCGCTCCGCGGCGTGTTGCTCGATGAGGTGGGCACGGCCGTCGAACGCGACCTCGAGCAGATCGAGACCGAGCTGGACACCGGCACCGGCGCGGCCGCCCTCGACGCCGACGACGATGACGTGCTCTTCCAGATCACCGACTCCTCCGGCGTCCTCGTCGCCGGCAGCGAGGCCCTCGATGGTCGGTTGCTCACCGTGCCGCACGGCGGTGACACCCAGATCGTGCGGGTGCCGGGCGAAGACACCGACTATCTCGTCGCGGCCGACGACCATGACGACACCACCATCCTGGCCGGCCGTTCGTTGGAGAACACCGACGAGGCCGTCGCGGCGGTGGCCGTGCTGCTGGTCGGCGCCGTGCCGCTGCTCACCGGGATCGTCGCCCTGCTCACCTGGATCGTGGTGGGCCGGGCGCTGGCCCCCGTCGAACGGATGCGCCGCGAGGTCGACACCGTCACCGCCACCAACCTCGACCGCCGCATCGCCGACCACGGCCGCAACGACGAGATCGGCCGGTTGGCGCACACCATGAACGGCATGCTCGACCGGCTGGACACCTCCCAGCGCGCCCAACGCCAGTTCGTCTCGGATGCCTCGCACGAGCTGCGCTCCCCGCTCGCGTCGCTCCGCCAATACGCCGAGGTGGCCCAGGCGCATCCCGACCGGGTCAACCTCGACGACCTGTCCGAGGCCGTGCTCGACGAAGGGGACCGGCTCGAGCGCCTCGTGGCGGGCATGCTCCTGCTGGCGCGGGTGACCGAAAGTTCGATCGACAGCACCGGCACCGCCGTGGACCTGGACGACCTGATGCTCGCCGAGGCTCGCCGACTGCGCGACACCATGGCGCTGAGCATCGACAGCACCGGGGTGGGCCCGGCCCGGGTGCACGGCGACCAGAACCTGCTCGGCCAGGTGGTGCGCAACCTCGTCGACAACGCCGCCCAACACGCCTCCGGACGGGTGAGCCTCGCGCTCAGCGTCGTCGACGGGCAGGCGCTGCTGGTCGTGGAGGACGACGGCCACGGGGTGCCGCACGGCGAGCGCGACCGGGTGTTCGAGCGCTTCGTGCGGCTGGACGAGTCCCGGGCACGGGCATCCGGCGGCACCGGACTGGGCCTGGCGATCGTGCGGGAGAGCGTGCAGGCGCAAGGTGGCACCGTACGCGTTGTCGAGAGCAGTCTCGGCGGTGCAAGGTTCGAGGTACGTCTACCCGCCGTAGATGAGGCCTGACCAGCGTTTCTGAAGGCGCCTTCAGCGGGCTTCAGCGTGGGTTCAGCGGTACCTTGACACAGTGGGGTCATTGGCCACAGTGGCACCGCTCAAACAAGGGACATACCGTGAAGAAGAAGACCATCTGGATCACCGGCGCTGCCGTTGCCGCCGTTCTCATCGTGGGCGGCGCGGGCTTGGCCATCGCCGACCCGTTCGACAACGACGGCCCGCTCACCGGCAGCACCCTTGACAAGGCCAGCGCCGCCGCACTGGATGCCGCCGGCAGCGGAACTGTCACCGGCAGCGATGCCGGCAGCGATGACGACGCCTACGCCTATGAGGTGGAAGTCACCCTCGCCGACGGAACCGATGTGGACGTGGCGCTCGACAAGTCGTTCGCCGTGCTCTGGGTCGACGGCCTGCCCACGGGTGCCGCCAGCGCGGCACCGACCACCGGCAGCGGCACCGACGACTCCGGCACCTCAGGCACCGATGACTCCGACCTCGGCGCTCTCTCCGCCGCCGACCGGGACGCCGCCTCGGCCGCCGCGCTCGCGACCCTGCCCGCCGGCACCGTCGGCACCATCACCGAGGTTGAGCGGAGCGATGACTTCGACCACGCCTACGAGGTCGAAATCACCCTCGAGAACGGCCAGGACGTCGACGTCGAGCTCGACGCGAGCTTCGCCGTGGTCAAGGTCGACGGCGCCCCCACCGCGTAAGGCGGGTCTCAGACCTCGGGGTCGCGGCGCCGGCGGGGCAGCGCTGCGATCCACAGCCGCAGCAGCATCCCGGTCACGGCCAACGGCACGCACACCAGCAGCAGGCCCCGGCCGAGCGACACGGCCCGCTCCCACTCGGCGGGGGCCGTGTCGACCGCCTGGCCCAGGTACAGCAACAGCAGCCCGGCCCCGGCGCTCGCCAGGGACAGTGCGACGACACTGACCAGGGCCGGCAGGCCGGCCCGGCCGCGCCGCACCACCAGCACAATGGTGTCGGCGACGAAGGACAGCGCGAACGGCAGCACCGCGCAGAGCAGGATGGCGGCGGCGAGCACGATCATCGGCGCACGGCCGGGATCGGAGCACGTGGCATGGCGCATCCGTCTCGGTCAGTGGGTGTGGGGGTCGGCGACCCCGACTGACCGTATCAACACCGGCCCGGCCGACCAAGCTGGCGGTGCACCCCAGTTCGGGGTCAGAGCCAGCTCTGGCGGTGGTCCTCGACGAACTCGCGCAGCGTGGTCGCGCCCTCCCCGGTGAGCCGGCGGATGCTGCGGTTCGGCAGCGCGGTCAGGCGGCGGCGCGCCGCCTTGTACCAGCTCGCCTGCGCGGCGATGTCCGGCGCCGTGGCCCCCTGTTTCGCGGCCGACCCGGCGAACTCCGCCTCGGTCGTGGCCGTGTACCGCACGGGCCGGTCCAGCACCTCGGTGAGGATCTCGGCCACCTGCGCATAGCTCAGCGCCTGCTCCCCCGCGAGGGAATACGACTTGCCGAGGTGACCCGGTTCGGTGAGCACTCTGGCGGCCACCCGGCCCACGTCGCCGGCGTCGACGAACGCCACGGCGGCACCGCCGGCCGGCAGCACGATCTCGCCGCGCAGACGGATGTCGTCGCGGTACAGAGTTGACAGGGTCTGCATGAGCACGTTGGGCCGCAGGATCGTGTGCGGCGTGCGGGTGCGCTTGAGGTACTGCTCCACCACGTGATGCGGCGACCGGGGGGCGAATTGCACACCCGGGGCCGACAGGAACACGATCTGCTGCACGCCGCCCTCCTCCATCGCGTGGTCGATGAACGGAATCAGGGTGCGACCCACATCAGCGATCGTCGGCGGCACGAGCAGGAACACCCGGTCCACGCCGGCGAGGGCGCGGGGCCAGGTGCTGCGGTCGGCGAAGTCGAAGGCGCGCACGCTGGCGCCGCTGCCGTCTGCGGCGTGACCGGCTGTTTGAGCAGCGGTTTGGGCGGCGGTTTGGGCGGATGCCTTCCCGCCCCGGCCGGCGCCGGCCGAAGCCGCCGCGCCCGGTCGGCCGACCGTGCGCTGGGGTGCCGCCGCGGCGGGCAGGCTGCCCGGCCTGGGCT
>NZ_SOHM01000027.1 GCF_004403945.1 Cryobacterium lactosi
GGAGCTGACCGGTACTAATAAGCCGATAATTTGATAACACTCAGTTTGAATAAGCTGCTATGCGTCCACTATGTGGTTCTCGATGTACGGTCGAGAACAAACACACTCCTCATGGGAGTGTTCTATAACTAAAAATATAGATTCGATTCACCATCACCAGGTGTTTCGGCGGCTATAGCAAGAGGGAAACGCCCGGTCACATTCCGAACCCGGAAGCTAAGACTCTTTGCGCCGATGGTACTGCAGGGGGGACCCTGTGGGAGAGTAGGACACCGCCGGACTTAACTTAAACAGAGAAGCCACCCCACCGGGGTGGCTTTTCTGCGTTTAACCCCCCCCCCACCCCCGCCGCCGGCCACCAAGGGCGTGGGANGTTCGCGAGACCACCCACCACGCTGGTCGAGCTTGTCGAGACCCCGCGAGACGACCTCCGGGACTCACCCTTCCCGCTGGTCGAGCGTGTCGAGACCCCGCCAGACGACGTCGCGGACGCATGCCGCCGGCGTGACGCCGCGCTCCCGTGGCTAGGCCTCGACGAGCTCGACCACCGCGACGGGAACGACCCGCAGACCATGTCTCCGGACCGGCACACCACGGAGCCGCGTAGCTTGGGCGCCCTGCATCCATTCGCGAACTGTGAGAAGAGCACCGAAAAACGCGTGGTCAGGTGCTCAACTCACGGTTCGCGAGACGGCGGGGGAGCGGGGCGGGTCAGCGGTCGGGGAAGTCATGGGGGTGGCCCGTGAGGACGGGGGCCAGCTTGTCGAGGCGTCCGCGCTCGAGGAGGTGACCGGTGTACTCCCGGTTGCGCCGCACCTCTGCGACGCCGATGAGCAGGTACTCCGGCGGCACCGCCGGCAGCGGGGACACGAACGGTGCCACCTCGGCGGCGAGGCTCTCCGCCAGCCGTACCCGGGTGTCCGGGGAGAGTTGGTGCGCCTGCCTGAGGAACTGCGCCACCCGTCGGGACAGCCGGTCGGGCAGGCGGGCGACGTCCACGGTCTCGGCCCAGGACGCCAGGACGCCAGGCAGCACGAAGCTGGGCTCGGTGAACCTGGGAACACGCTCATGCTGGCTGTAGGTGCCGGCCAGGAGGTCGCCGAGCCGTTTGGAGCGCGAGTTGAGCAGCGCACACGTGACCGCGAGGCCGCCGAAGGTGAGGAAGATCTCGATCACGCCCATCAGAGCGCGGATGAAGGAATGCCGCAGCCCCGTGGCCCCGCCGTCGTCGCGGACGATGCGTGCGCCGACTGCCCAGCGTCCCAACGAGCGTCCGTGCGACAGGGTCTCGACCAGCATCGGCACGATCAGCAGCGAGAAAACCAGGCCGGAAATGGCCAGCGCCTGGGCGAGGGCCTCGTCGATGCCGTCGCCGAACAGCACTGAAACCAGGAGGGCCATCAGGAGGAAAAAGCCGATATACGCGACCCAGTCGATCATCGTCCCGGCGCCGCGCAGGATCACGCTGGCCGGCCGCACATCCAGGGCAACGGCCTCGCCGGTCACCAGTTCGCGCTCGATCAGGGAATCTTCGCCGTGATCGGCTGCTTTCCAAGGCTCCGCCATGTCTACTATTGAAGCAGATGGATCTTGACGCGTATTCAGCGGCGCACCGCGCCGAATGGGACCGCCTGGCCGAACTCGGCCACCGGCGGCAGCTCAGCGGAGCCCAGTCAGATGAACTGATCCAGGCCTATCAGGCCGGGGCCACCCAGTTGTCTGTCATCAAGACCGCGGCCGGGTCGACGATGCAGGGTGACCGGCTCTCGGTGCTCCTGTCTCGCGCCAGGCTGCGCTTCACCGGAGCGGGCACGAATGTGCTCGCCCAGATACCGCGGTTCTTCCTCATCCAGCTGCCGGCCGCGCTGTACCGGCTGCGCTGGTTGACCCTGGCGGTGGCCGTGGTCACCGTCGTCGTCGCGTCGTTGTACGCGATCTGGGCCACGAACAATCCCGACGTGCTGGCCAATTTCGGGTCCCCCGCCGAGCTCGAGCAGCTCGCGAACCAGGGCTTCGTGTCGTATTACTCCGAGAATCCGGCAGCCTCCTTCGCCGGGCGGGTGTGGACCAACAACGCCTGGATCGCGGCACAGTGCGTTGCCTTCGGCATCCTGGGCGTCTACGTGCCCTACATCGTGCTGCAGAACGCCCAGAACCTCGGCGTCACCGCGGCCGTGATGTTCGCGTACGACCAGGGCGACACCTTCTTCCTCTACATCGCCCCGCACGGTCTCCTCGAGCTGACGGCGATCTTCGTGGCGGCGGCGGCCGGACTCCGGATCTTCTGGGCCTGGATCGCGCCGGGCGCCCGGACCCGCGGCCAGGCGTTGGCCGAGGATGCCAGGGCCTTGTTCACGGTGGCGATCGGGTTGGTGTTCGTGCTGCTGGTCTCCGGCATCCTCGAGGGGTTCGTGACCCCGGCGCCCTGGCCGTGGCCGGTGAAGATCGGCATCGGCGCCGCGGCCCTGCTCGCTTTCCTCGCCTACATGCTGGTGCTTGGCGGACGAGCCGTGCGCGCGGGCGAGACCGGCGACCTGGCCGAGTTCGAAGCCGGCAGCGCCCGGGTCTTCGCCGGCTGAGCCTGGCGGTCCGGCTAGAGCCGACCCGCCGCCTTGAGCGCGATGTACCGATCGGCCAACGCCGGTGGCAGCTCGTCCGGGGCGCCGGTGACCACGTCGGCGCCGAGTTGGCGCACCGCGGCCGCCACCCTCGTCTGGTCCAACAGGGTGCGTTCCGCCGACGCGGCCCGGTACACGTCTTCGCGGGTGCTGCGCTTGCGGGTCAGCCCGACGACCGTCGGGTCCGTCACCGACGCCACCAGCACCGTGTGCCTGGCGGTCAGCTGGCCCAGTACCGACAGCAGCCCGGTCGACGCCCCGGGCGCATCCATCGGGGTGAGCAGGACCACCAGGGCGTGCTGGCCGGTGATCGCGCGGATCTGCCCGGGCAACGCCGTCCAGTCCATCTCGATGAGCTCCGGCTCGATCAGCGCCATGCCGTCCACCATGCGGCTGAGCAGTTCCGCTCCCGACGCGCCCTGCACCCTCGCCCGCACCCGGCGGTCCCAGGCCAGGAAGTCAACCCGGTCGCCGGCCCTGGAGGCCAATGCGGCCAGGAGCAACGCGGCCTCGAACGCGGTGTCCAGCCGCGGCTCGTCGGCGACGCGGGCGGCAGAGGTGCGGCCGGTGTCGATGACGATGACGATGCGGCGGTCGCGTTCGGGTCGCCAGGTGCGCACCACGACGTCGTTGCGGCGGGCCGTGGCACGCCAGTCGATGGACCGGACATCGTCGCCGCGCACGTACTCGCGCAGGGAGTCGAACTCGGTGCCCTGGCCGCGCACCAGCACGCTTGTTCTGCCGTCAAGCTCCTTGAGCCGGCTGATCCGGCTCGGCAGGTGCTTGCGGGAGTGGAACGGCGGCAGCACCCGGATGCGTGCGGGTGCGGTGAGTGTGGCCTGCCTGGCCCACAGGCCCAGCGGGCCCATCGAGCGCACAGTCACATGGGACGCGGTGCGTTCGCCGCGCCGGGTGGGTATGAGCGTCAGCTCGACCAGGCGTCGTTCCCCCGGGGGCAGGAGCACCGCGGTGCGGTTGTTGCCCGCGCCGGCCGACGGCTGCCACGCATCCCGCACCACGCCGCGCAGCCGGCGGGAACCCTCGTTGCTGACATAGAGCTCGCTGGTCACAGCTTCACCCAGCCGCACCCTGGCCGGCAGCACACGCTCCATGCTCAGCCGCCGCGGTGACGCGGCGAGGGCCAGGTCGATGCTCCCGAGCGTCAGGGCGAGCAGCAACCAGGCAGCCAGTACGGCCACAGCGGTGGCGGTGGTCCCGCCGAGCAGCACAATGGGCACGACGCCGAGGGCGACGAGGAGGACGAATCGTCCGGTCAGTGTCATCGGGTGCGAGTCATCGGATTAGATCGGAACCTGGACCTGCTGCAGCACACCGTGCAGGATCGTGTCGACGGTGATCCCTTCGAGCTCGGCCTCCGGGCGCAACTGGATGCGGTGCCGCCAGACCGGCAGCACCATGGCCTGCACGTGGTCGGGTGTGATCGACTCGTAGCCGCTGAGCCAGGCCCAGGCCTTGGCCGCGGCGAGCAGGGCGGTGGTGCCCCGGGGACTCACGCCCAGCTTGGCCGACGGGCTGTGCCGGGTGGCCCTGGCCAGGTCGACGATGTACGCCAAGACGTCGGGGCTCGCACCGACGGCAGCGACGGATGCCTGGGCGGCGGCGAGTTCGGCGGCGCCGAGCACCGGGGTGACCCCGGCCGCGGTGAGGTCGCGCGGACTGAAACCGGTCGCGTGCCGGCGCAGCACCTCGAGCTCGACGTCGCGCTCGGGAATGTCGAGCACAAGCTTCAGCAGGAACCGGTCCAGCTGAGCCTCGGGCAGAGTGTAGGTGCCCTCGTATTCGATGGGGTTCATTGTTGCGGCCACGATGAACGGCTCCGGCAGCGGCAGGGACAGCCCGTCCACGCTGACCTGGCGCTCTTCCATGGCCTCCAGCAGGGCGGACTGGGTCTTGGGTGGGGTGCGGTTGATCTCGTCAGCGAGCAGGATGTTGGTGAAGACGGGCCCGTTGCGGAACTCGAACTCCCCGGCCTTCGCGTCGTAGATGAGCGACCCGGTCACGTCGCCAGGCATCAGGTCCGGGGTGAACTGCACCCGCTTGGTGTCCAGGCTCAGGGCGTGGCTCAGGGACCGCACCAGCAGGGTCTTGGCCACCCCGGGGACACCCTCCAGGAGCACATGGCCGCGGGAAAGGAGGGCGATGATCAACCCGGTGACGGCGCCGTCCTGCCCGACGACGGCCTTGCCCACCTCGGTGCGCACCTGGGCGAGGGCCCGGCGCAGGCTGTCGGTCGAGCCGTCGGCTGGGCTGATCTCGGCGGATGTCGAGGCGTGACTGGTCATGGTTCCATTCTTCCGGTTGACGGGGGAGCGGTGGGGGAGGGCCCGGTACCTGGCGGGCGCGCAGCGAGGCTGGTGGCGCGTTCCAACTCGTCGACGGCGTCGGAGAGTGCCATCATGGCGGCGTCGCTGCCCGGAACCTCCCCGACGAGCACGGCGTGCACCTGGTCCGGCGGTCGGGAAGTGAGCGAGGCGACGGTGCGGATCACCTGGTCGAGCGGGGCGCTCCTGGGCAATCCGGCGGCCTGCGCCATCCGGCCCACCGCACCGATCCGGATCGCGTCAATGGCGCGCAGCCGCGCGTTGCCTCTGGCGTAAAGACGGGCGCGGCCCTCCATGGTTTCGTTGGCCCGCACGACGACGGGCAGGTTCTCGGCGACCAGCGGTCCGAACCGGCGCCCGCGCCAGACCATGGCGGCGATGCTCACGGCCGCCAGCAGGAGCATCACCGGCGTGACCCAGCCCGGTGTGAGCGCCCCGAGGGAGGGCGGGCCGGTGACGGGCACGTCCGCCAGGGTCGGCAGGTACCAGACCAGGGTGTCGGTGCTGCCGAGGAGATTGAGGGCCAGGGCGGCGTTGCCGTAGGTGGCGATTTCGTCGTTGGCGAACACCGCGGTGTCGGCGACCAGGGTGATGGTGCCCGCGTCGGCGACCCGTTCGATCACCGAGTAGGTGTTGTTGTCGCCGGGGAAGCAGCCCGTGTAACCGGCCGTGCCGGCTGGCAGACCGAGGGTCTTACCGCCGGGCGAGATCGTCCCCGCGCGCTCGGCGGCGGCAACCGTGCACTGGGCGGTGAGGGCATCCGCCGTTGACACTCCGCCGAAGCCGACCTCGGGAGCCAGGGCCTGCAGGGCGAGGAAGTCCGGGTCCGCGATGACGGTCTGGGAGGCCAGTGTGCCCAGCCGGCCGAGCTGCTCCGAGCTGAGGTAGCCGGACTCGTCGGAGACGAACAGGGTGGCCGTCCCCACCTTGGCGATCGCGGCGTCGGCCTCGTCGAGGGTGTCGACGGGTACTACGGTCACGCCCTGCTGCCGGAGCACCTCGACGACGGCCATCGCGCCGGCCGGCGCCGGGTTCTCGGCCCCGAGCCGCGGACCGGCGCTGCCCCCCGCCCCGGCGACGAAGAAACCGATAACGGCGACCAGCAGGGCGCCGACTCCGGCGATGACCCAGAACGAGGAACGCCGCAGAGCCACGCGAATCGTGGGCGTGCTCGACACCCGGCTCACGGGGCCACCGGCGTCACTGCACGGGGCCGGGCGGCCCGCAGATCGGCGTCGAGGGCGACCAGGTCGGTGTAGCCCTGCTCGGTTCCCGTGCCGCCGAGGTACCGCACGCTCTCGAACACGTTCGCACCGCTCCGCAGCCGGGCCCGTTCATCCGGGAACGCCGCGGCAGCGAGTTCTGCGACGCTGTGCGCCGTCGTTCCCGGCGTCGGCCGCAGGACGGTGCGCTCCGCCAGACCCTGCGCGATGGCCCGGAAGGCTTCCTCGCTGGCGAGGGTCCAGTCGCCGGCAGATGCCGCGGCGGCGGCGGATGTGCGGAGCTGGTCTGCGGTGCGGCGATCGTCGGTGGTGAACAACCCGGCAGCGCTCTTGCGGCGACGGGCTCGCCGGGGCAGCCCGAACACGAGGATCGCGGCGACCAGCAGGGCGATGCCGATCACCGTGGCGATCAGCGGGATCCAGCCGTTGCTGCCGTCGCCGCCGAAGGTGAGGGACGAGAACCAGTCCAGGATGGCCTGGGAAAGTCGGTCGAACCAGGTCGGCTGGGCTGCCTGGTACGGCGCCTTGGCTAACTCGTCGCGCAGCCATTGCTGCGCGTCGGGCGCGCTGGGATCCACCGGGATTCCCATCGCCGGCCGAACCAGCCCCCACCCCGCGATCATGCCCAGGGCGACCCCGGGCCGGGGCGGGTTGCAGCGTCGGCGGCGGCTGGCGCGGTGTGGGCGAGGTAGGGATCGGTCGCCTCGGTGCCCGGGGCGGCCTCGACGAACCGCTGCAGTTCGAGGTCGAGGCCTTCCTTACGCATCCGCAGGTCGATGTAGATCAGGGCGACGGCGGCCGATTGCACGACCGCGGTGACGGCGCCGATGACCAGACCGATCAGCAGGGTGAGGATGTAGAGCACGCCGGCCGGGATGTAGGACTCGAAGGCGGCGTTCGGGTCGATCAGGCTGAGCACCACACTGAACAGGATCGACAGCGGGGTGGTGATCACCTGCGCGACCACGTTCACGATCACCGAGATGAGCAGCAACACGCCCAGGGTGCGCCAGAAGAATCCGCCGGTCAGCGACCACGAGCGCCGGATCGATTGCCGGATGCTCAGCCGTTCCAGCACGATCAGGCTCGGAACGACGGCCGTCTTGGTGCTGACCCAGGCCCCGAGTGCGACGAGCCCCAGCCCGCCGAAGACTCCGACGATCACGGCCAGCGCGATCCAGCCGCCGCCGAGGAGCACACACACGAACACCAGCCCGCCGATGAGCAGCACGCCGACCAGCAGCGCCCCGCTGAGCAGCAGGGTCCAACCGACCAGCGGCCACACCCGGCGGCCCACCCTGCGCCACAGCGTGCCGAGGCGTAGTTTCTCGCCCAGCGTCGCCCGGGAGACCTCGAGCACAATCACACCCTGCAGAAGGGCGGATGCGACGATGGCCAGGGCCACCGGCACGAGGGCGGACAGCACGATGGTGAGTATCGCGCCGGCCTCGACGGCATCCTGTTCGTCGATCGGCGCAGACGCGACCCGGCTGAGGGCGAAGAAGCTCACCACGCCGACGACCAGGAGGGTGATCAGGAGCGTGGCGCCCTGCACGATCAGGGCACTGCCGAAGGTGGCCTTGGGGTTGCGTCGCAAGACCTGGAAGGGCGCGCCCAGCAGGGTGCCGAATCCGAGCGGGCGCAGCGGGATCAGGCCGGGCTTGGGCGGCGGGGTCCAGGCGGGCGGCGGGCCGGGCGTGTAGCCGCCGACCGGGGCCGGCGGGGGAGCGCCGGGCGTGCCTCCCTGGGCGTATTCGCCGTAGCGAGGCACGTCGGGGGAGTTGGTCGGGGGGTGCCAGTCAGGGTCCGTCACGCCTCCATGCTGGCATACCCGGACTGCACTGTGTGGCCTGTGCGCCATCTCGGAGCCGTGTCGACTACTCTTGTGCCAGAGATTGCCCGTGTCGTGCGCGTTATTGCCGGTGACCGGGCGGAAAACGGATCAATGAACTCACGCATTCTGGTTGTCGACGATGACCCCGCACTCGCTGAGATGATCGGCATCGTGCTGCAGGGCGAAGGCTTCGAGCCGCACTTCTGCGCTGATGGAGCGCAGGCGCTCGACGCGTTCCACAGCGTCGTCCCCGACCTGGTCCTCCTGGATCTCATGCTGCCCGGCCTGGACGGCATCGAGGTCTGCAGCTTGATCCGGGCCGAGTCCGGCACCCCCATCATCATGCTGACGGCGAAGTCCGACACGACCGATGTGGTCAAAGGGCTGGAGTCCGGCGCGGACGACTACATGGTCAAGCCGTTCAACCCCAAGGAACTGGTGGCCCGGATTCGCACGAGGCTGCGCCCGGTCCCGGTGGAGACTCCTGCCAACTTGCAGATCGGCGACCTCATCGTGGACGCGGCCGGCCACGAGGTCAAACGCGGCGACCAGAGCATCAACCTCACCCCGCTGGAGTTCGACCTGCTGCTGGCGCTGGCCTCCAAGCCCGCGCAGGTCTTCACCCGGGAGATGCTCCTCGAACAGGTCTGGGGTTATCACTACAAGGCCGACACCCGGTTGGTCAATGTGCACGTGCAGCGTTTGCGCGCCAAGGTCGAGGACGACCCTGACAACCCCCGCATCGTGATGACGGTGCGCGGTGTCGGTTACCGCGCCGGCGCGGCCGGCTAGGGACACGGTGGCGGCGCGGTTCGATATGGACAGGGTGGACTGGCGGTCGTGGGGATCGTGGCGTCGCCTGACCCGGCGACTGCGGCGCAGCTGGCGCTCCTCCCTGCAGTTCCGCACCGTCGCCATCACCGTGGTGGCGTCCGGCGCCGCCATCGGGCTGGTCGGCGTGTACATGTCGGTGAGCGTGGGAAACGACCTGTTCCAGTCCCGGTTGACCCAGGTGCTGGTCGATTCCAACCGGGCAACCGCGGCCGCCCAGGGCATCCTGGACTCCTCGGATGCCGCGGACAGGGTGCAGGTGCAGACCCTGTTGGAGTCCGCTCGCACGTCGATCTCCGCGGCGTCGTCGAGCCGGCTGGTTGCGGTTTTCAGGGTGCCGGGGCAGGAATCGTCCACCGTCGCACCCCAGGACTCGTCCACGTTCGGGACCAACACCGCCGTCATTTCATCGGATCTGCGGAAAACCGTGCAGGACGATGCCGACGGGCAGTTCTGGCAGTCGGTGACGCTGGCCTCCGACGACGGCTCGTCCATTCCCGGCATCGTCGTCGGCTCACAGATCACCGTCCCCGTTGCGGGCAAGTACGAGCTGTACATCGGCTACAGCCTCGCCGATGCCGAATCGACACTGCTGTTCGTGCAGCGCACCTTGGGCGGTGCCGGGTTGGCCCTGATCGTGCTGATCGGCGCGGTCACCTGGATCGTCGTGCGCTTCGTCGTCTCACCGATCCAGGTCGCGGCGGAGACCAGTCAGAAGCTGGCCTCCGGCGACCTGGGCGTACGCATCCCGGAAAAGGGTGAGGACGTGATCGCAACCCTGGCCCGGTCGTTCAACGGCATGGCCGACAGCCTGCAAAGCCAGATCAAGGAACTCGCCGACCTGTCCGAGGTGCAGCAACGTTTTGTTTCCGACGTCTCCCACGAGCTCCGCACCCCCCTGACCACCATCCGACTGGCCGGTGATCTCCTCTACGACCAGCGGGCCACGTTCCCGCCGGCCACCGAGCGCACCGCGGAGCTGCTGCACACTCAGGTGGAACGCTTCGAGCTGCTCCTCGCCGACCTGCTCGAGATCAGCCGGTACGACGCCGGCTCCGTGCAGCTCGAGTCCGAACCCACCAACCTCGTCCACCTGGCGGAGGACGTGATCGACGGTATGCGCTCGCTCGGTGACTCCAAGGGCAGCGACCTCAGGCTGGTCGCGCCAGGCGGGCACCTGGCCGCCGAGATGGATCCCCGCCGGGTGCGCCGAATCGTCAACAACCTCATCGGAAACGCCATCGAACACGGCGAGGGCAAACCGGTCGTCGTGTCGGTGGACAGCAACGAGTCGGCGGTGGCGCTGTCGGTGCGGGACTACGGGATGGGCATGACCCAGGCCGAGATCAGTCACGTTTTCGACAGGTTCTGGCGTGCGGACCCATCCCGCAAGCGCACCATCGGCGGCACCGGGCTCGGCTTGGCGATCTCCCTCGAAGACGCCGCAGCGCACCATGGCTGGCTGCAGGTCTGGTCCAGCCCCGGCGCTGGATCCTGCTTCCGGTTGACCCTGCCCCGCACCATTGGCGCCACGTTGACCGTGTCGCCCAACCCCCTGCCGCCGGCGGATGCCGAGTCGGCCGGGTTCGTGTCGCAGCATGCCGAACCGAGAAGAGACCACCATGCGTAGCCCGGGTAGGCTCCTCGCCGTCGTCACCGCGCTGACCGTGCTGCTCGGCGGGTGCTCGAGCATCCCGCGCGACGGCGCCGTGCAGGCCGGGCAGGACGTGGTGGCCGGCGAGAACCCGGCCCCGGTCTTCCTTCCCGACCGGCCACGCGACGGGGCCTCGATGGAGGAGATCCTGACCGGGTTCATCGGGGCCGCCACGAGCCCGGACAACAACTACGAGATCGCCAGGGAATTCCTGACGGCCGATTTCAGCGACACCTGGAAATCCGACAGCGGTGTCACCGTGGAAGACGGCTCCGGCCGCATTGTCGCGCCCGTCGACGAGACCGCGATGCTCGTGTCGGTGCGGCCGGTGGCCGAGGTCAACTCGATCGGCGAGTACCACGAGGATGCCGCGTCCGCGAACGTGCAGCTCCGCTACGAATTCGCACAGGTGGACGGCGAATGGCGGATCAGCGCGGCCCCCAACGGCACCGTGCTCGACCAGGCCACGTTCGAGGACGTCTTCAGCGCGCAGTCGCTGTACTTCTTCGACCCGGATTACCAGTTCCTGGTGCCCGACGTGCGCTGGTACCCGCGCGGTGCATCCATGCCGACCAAGATCGTCAACGGTGTGCTCAGCGGACCCAGCGAGTGGCTCGCCGGCGCGGTGACATCGGCCTTCCCCGAGGGCACCGCCCTCACCGCCGACGCCGTCACCGTTGTGGCCAGGGACGCCAAGGTGGACCTGAACAGCGAGGCGTTGAACGCCGACAGGGTGGCCCTGCAGCGGATGAAGAGCCAGCTGGAGAACAGTCTGCCGAGCGGTCTCACCGTCACGATCACGATCAACCGGAACTCGCAGGACATTGCCGCGCTCGGCGCCAACGAGCCCGAGGTGAACCCCCGGGTGGATGCACGGGCCCTGGTGTTGCGGGACGGTGAATTCGGCTTCCTCGCCGCGACCGGGAAGACCATCAGCCTGCTCTCCGGACTGTCGGAGTCCATCGCCGCGCTCAGCCCCAGCGCGGTCACCCTGTCGCCCTCGCAGACGGCGGCGGCGGTCCTCACCGGCTCCGGGGTCTACGGGGTCAGGGTGGGCGAGGACGCCAGGCAACTGGATCCCCGGCTGAACCTCATCGCACCGTCCATCGACGGCTCGGGGTATGTCTGGTCGGTGCCGGGGGACCGGCCGAACGAGCTCTTCGTGTACAACACCCAGGGCACCGCGCAGGCCGTTCCGACGCCCTGGCAGGATGCGTCGGCGATCGCGGCGCTGAAAGTCTCCCGGGACGGCACCCGGGTGATCGCGCTGCTGCGCGCGGCCGGCGAACTACGCCTGGTGGTGGCCGCGGTGCTGCGGGAGAACGGCGCCCCGGTCGGCCTGGGCGACCCTGTGCCGTTGGCCGCAGGCACCGGGACCCCGGTCGACGCCACCTGGATCGACCAGGCGACGGTGGCGTACCTGAGCCTGCAGCCGGACGGCGAGGCCCGCATAACCGCCCACGAGATCGGTGGCGCCAGTGTTCAGCTCGAATCGTCGGCGGGGATCAGCACCATCACGGGGAGCAACCTGCTGCGGGACCTGCGGGCTCTGTCGGTGGACGGCTCGCTTCTGGTGCAGCGCGGCATCGGCTGGCAGGAACGCATCGACGGCGTCACGCTCGTGGCGACCCAGCAGGGCACCGGCGGCTGACACCGCTCCTCCACACCCCGGTCCCGTCGGCGCCGGCGCACAGGAGTGCCGGCCGGGCCGGCTGGATGGCGCGAGCGCGCGACACTGGCGGGATGATCAGGGGCCGACCGGCGGGGCAGGCGGTGCGCGCGGCCGCGCGCGCCGCCATCCTCGATGCGTGGGCGGTGCTCATGCCCACCGAGTGCAGCGGCTGTGGCCGCGCGGACCGGGCGCTCTGCACCGCCTGCACCGGCGCCCTCACGGGCACGCCGACGGCCGCGTTCCGTGAAGACCTCACGGTCTGGTCGGCACTGGACTACTCCGACGTGGTGGGCCGGGTGTTGGTCGCGTACAAGGACGGGGGCCGAACGGATGCCGCGCCGGCGCTCGCCGCGGCGCTTCGCCTGGCCGTGGCTGCGGCCGTGAGGGCCGCCCAGCCGGCCGCACCTGCGGAGCCGGCAGGCGGAGGCATCCTGCTGGTCACGGTGCCGTCCTCCCGCCGGGCCTGGCGGACGCGGGGGTTCAACCCCGTCGACCTGCTGCTGCGCCGGGCGGGCCTGCGCGCGACAGCGGCCCTCCGGCCCTGCGGAACCGTGGCGGACCAGGTCGGGCTGGGCCGGCAACAGCGGCTGGACAACCGCAACGGCTCGTTGCGTGCCACCCGGTCTCTCGTGGGGAGCCGGATCGTGCTCGTCGATGACATCGTCACAACCGGAGCCACTCTTCTGGAGGCGCGGCGTGCCATTCGGCAGGCCGGCGGCGACGTGGTCGGGGCGGCCACAGTCGCCCAAACTCGCCGGCGCCATCCCGACATCTACCGTTCACGGGAAACTGATTGACAAATACTGTGACTTATCCAGCCGGCACGACTACGGTTGGTGCCAAAGGCGCGTACCAATCGCCCGGATCAGGGGCGGTTCGCCAGATCTGGAGGTCGTCATGGAAACTAACATTGTTGGACGGAACCTGGGGATCACTGATCGCTTCCGGGATTATGCGACGGAGAAGGCCGAGAAGATCGCCGGCCTCGCCGACAAGGCCCTCGCCCTGGAAATCAAGGTCAGTCGTCACACCGAGAAGAGCGGCGCCGCCGGTAACGACCGCGTTGAACTCACGCTCATCGGCAAGGGGCCCGTCGTTCGGGCCGAAGCCGAAGGTGGCGACAAGTACGCAGCCTTCGACATCGCACTCGGCCGGCTCCTCGAGCGGGTGCGCCGGGCCAAGGACCGCCGCAAGGTACACCGCGGCGGGGCCCACCGTCCCACGTCGCTGCACGATGCCTCGTCCACCGGCTTCGCCGTGATCGACATCGTCCCGGCCGACGGCGAGACCCTCGAGCGCGTGCGCACCGGGGCGATCCAGGTGGTATCCGACGAGGCCGAGGCGGCCGAAGAGGTCGAAGAGGTCTACAGCCCGGTGGTCATCCGGCGCAAGGTCTTCTCCGCCGCACCCATGACGGTGGACGACGCCCTCTACTTCATGGAGCTGGTCGGCCACGATTTCTACCTGTTCCAGGACGCCGAATCCCACCGGCCCAGCGTGGTCTACCGGCGCAAGGGCTGGGACTACGGCGTCATCGAGCTGGATCCGAACTCCGAGCAGGGCAGGGTGCTTGCCGCGGTGTCCAGCGAGTCCAGCTCCTGACCAACTAGCATTGCTATAGTTGCCGGCTAGGTCGGCGCTACGTGCGTCCGACCGGACGACAGGCGTGTTCACCCACGCCGTGACGACTAGTGGAGTGCATTCGTGGCCGGAATACTGGAAAAAGTTCTTCGTGTTGGCGAGGGGCGCATTCTGCGTCGGCTCGAGAGCTATGCAAAGGCCATCAATGCGCTGGAGGACGACTTCAGCACCCTCAGTGATGAGGAGCTGAAGAACGAAACCGTGCAGTTGCGTGAGCGCTACTCGGGCGGTGAGTCGCTGGACGACTTGCTGCCCGAGGCGTTCGCGGCGGTGCGCGAGGCCTCGACCCGCACCCTGGGTCTGCGCCACTTCGACGTGCAGCTCATGGGCGGCGCCGCCCTGCACCTCGGCAACATCGCCGAGATGAAGACCGGTGAGGGCAAGACCCTGGTCGCCACCACCGCCGCGTACCTGAACGCCATCACCAGCCGCGGTGTGCACGTGATCACGGTGAACGACTACCTGGCCAGCTACCAAAGTGAGCTGATGGGCCGGGTCTTCCGTGCGCTGGGCATGACCACCGGATGCATCGTCTCCGGCCAGACCCCCGCGCAGCGTCGTGAGATGTACGCCTGCGACATCACCTACGGCACGAACAACGAGTTCGGCTTCGACTACCTGCGCGACAACATGGCGTGGCAGGCCACCGACATGGTGCAGCGCGGTCACTACTTCGCCATCGTCGACGAGGTCGACTCGATCCTCATCGACGAGGCCCGCACCCCGCTGATCATCTCCGGCCCCGCGTCGGGGGAGGCGAACCGCTGGTTCACCGAGTTCGCCAGCCTGGCCAAGCGCCTCGTCGTCGACGAGGACTTCGAGGTCGACGAGAAGAAGCGCACCGTCGGTGTGCTCGAACCCGGCATCGAAAAGGTCGAGGACTACCTCGGCATCGACAACCTCTACGAGTCCGCGAACACCCCGCTGATCTCGTTCCTGAACAACGCCATCAAGGCCAACGCCCTGTTCAAGAAGGACAAGGACTACGTCGTCATGAACGGCGAGGTGCTGATCGTCGACGAGCACACCGGCCGGATCCTGATGGGCCGCCGCTACAACGAGGGCATCCACCAGGCGATCGAGGCCAAGGAGGGCGTGGCGGTCAAGGCCGAGAACCAGACCCTGGCCACGGTGACCCTGCAGAACTACTTCCGCCTGTACTCGAAGATCTCCGGCATGACCGGAACCGCCGAGACCGAAGCCGCCGAATTCATGAGCACCTACAAGCTCGGCGTCGTCGCGATCCCCACGAACAAGCCGATGCAGCGCATCGACCAGTCCGACCTGATCTACAAGAACGAAGAGGCCAAGTTCGGCCAGGTCGTCGAAGACATCGTCGAACGCCACGCCAACGGGCAGCCGGTGCTGGTGGGCACCACCAGCGTCGAGAAGAGCGAGTACCTCTCCCGACTGCTGGCGAAGAAGGGTGTTCGCCACGAGGTCCTGAACGCCAAGAACCACGCCCGTGAGGCTGCCATCGTCGCCCAGGCCGGGCGCCTGGGCTCGGTCACCGTTGCCACCAACATGGCCGGCCGTGGCACCGACGTGATGCTCGGCGGCAACGCCGAGTTCCTCGCCGTCGCCGCGATGAACGCGAAGGGCCTGAGCCCGGTGGAGACCCCGGACGAGTACGAGAAGGAATGGGACGACGTCTTCGCCGCCGTCAAGGCCGAGGTGTCGGAGGAAGCCGACAAGGTCATCGCCGCCGGCGGACTGTACGTGCTCGGCACCGAACGCCACGAGTCGCGCCGCATCGACAACCAGCTGCGCGGACGCAGTGGCCGCCAGGGCGACCCGGGCGAGAGCCGGTTCTACCTCTCGCTCACCGACGACCTGATGCGCCTGTTCAACGCCGGTGCCGCCGAGAGCCTGATGGGCCGCCAGGGCGTCCCCGACGACATGGCCATCGAGTCCAAGGTCGTCAGCCGGGCCATCCGCAGCGCCCAGTCACAGGTCGAGGGCCGCAACGCCGAGATCCGCAAGAACGTCCTCAAGTACGACGACGTGCTCAACCGCCAGCGCGAGGCGATCTACGGCGACCGCCGCCACATCCTCGAGGGTGACGACCTGCACGAACGCACCCAGAGGTTCCTCGAAGACGTCATCGACGAGGTGCTTGACGTGCATACCGGAGAGGGAAACGGCGACGACTGGGACTTCGACGCGCTGTGGACCGAACTGAAGACGCTCTACCCGGTGGGCCTCACCATCGACGAGGTCATCTCCGAGGCGGGCAACAAGGGCAAGATCAACCGCGACTTCATGCGCCGGGAGATCATCTCCGACGCCAAGGTCGCCTACTCCCGCCGCGAGGAATCGCTCGGCTCACCCGCGATGCGCGAACTGGAACGCCGCGTCGTGCTCTCGGTCATCGACCGTCGCTGGCGCGAGCACCTCTACGAGATGGACTACCTCAAGGACGGTATCGGCCTGCGCGCGATGGCGCAGCGTGACCCGCTGGTCGAGTACCAGCGTGAGGGCTTCGCCATGTTCCAGCAGATGATGGGCCAGATCCGCGAAGAGACCGTCGGCTTCCTGTTCAACCTCGAGGTCGAGGTGTCCCAGCCGGCCGGCGCCGTCGACGCGCCGATCGTCGCGGCCAAGGGGCTGACCCCGCCGGCCGAGTCGTCGGAGGAGAAGCTGAGCTTCACCGCTCCGAGCGACTCCGGTGGAGTCGAGGTGCGCAACCAGCGTGGCCAGATCCAGCAGGCCGCAACCGACCGTGCCCGCCGTGCGGCCGTCACCGCCGCGCCCGCCGACGCCGAACCGGCCGCACCGACCGGCCCGCCGCAGCGCGGCGCCTTCGGCCAGCGCCCCGAGTCCGACAAGCCGGCGGCCAACAACCGCGCCGAGCGTCGCACCCAGGGCAAGAAGAAGTAGACACCACGCACGAGAGCGAACCGGCGGGCCGGCGTCGTTGACCTGCTCTGGACATCCGTTCAGAGCACGTTGATGGCGCTGGCCCGCCAGCGGTTGTCCAGTCCCTCCAGACGCACGGCGACGGCGCGCACCCGAACCTTGCTGTGCACAATCACGACGGCCTCGATGATGCCGTCCCTGGGCTCGTTGATACTCACCCGGCCGATCGTGATGGCGGGTCGCTGGGCGCGCTGTCCCTTCACCGCGCGTGCCCTGGCCGAGAGCACCACCCGTTTGAGCAGGTGCCGGTAGACGTCATCGCTCACCCACCGGGCCAGCTGGTCCAGCTCCCTGGCGCCGGCCAGCACCTCGATGACACACCGGGTCAGGTTGATCAGCAGCGGTTCCGGATCGGGCAGCGTGGCACGGGAACTCGGCTGGTGGTCGAAGAAGTCGTCGGCCTGATACCCCTCGGCGGGTTCGACCCCGTCGGCGGCGGCGCCCGGCGGGGCCTCGTGGTGATCCGGCCCGTTCACAGGTGGAGAGCGGCGCGGGTCTGGCACGGCAAGTGGATCGCTCATGGGTTGCTCCAGATGCATGGATCCGTGGTGTCGGCGAAGAGAGCGGGACGGCGTGGCTGTCGAGCGGGTGGAACACCGGATCGACCCCGAGGCTGCCGAGGTCTTGGCGGACACTCAACCACCCGAAAACCGGTCTGTCTAGGCTTGTCACGGCGGCTGTGGATAACGTCAGCGTCGGGGCCCGGGGGCCGACTACCGTCGGGGTGTGCGCTGGGACAACCTGTTCGACGACCTCGAAGGTCAACTCGAGAACGAGTTGAACGCCGAGGACCTCGAGCTGCGCGCCGAGGAGGAACGATTGCGTCTGGGCCGGCTGGCGCTCCGGCAGCGGCTCACCGGCGTGGTGAACGGCCCGGCGTCCTCACGGGTGCTCCGGGTGGTGCTGGTCGACGGCCAGACGCTCACGCTACGGCCGACGACGTTCGGCCGGGACTGGCTGGCCGCCGACCTGCTCGAGGCCGGCACCGGCACACCCCAGTGCATCCTCCCGTTCGCGGCCATCGGTGCGATAGTCCTGCAACACGACCAGGTCGCGGAGTCGCTGGCGCCGGAGAGCGGGGTGCAGGCCAGGCTGGTGGACCGCATCGGCCTGCCGTTTGTGCTGCGCGACCTGTGCCGTCGGCGGAAGAGCCTGGAGATCTTGACCGGGGTGGGGCCGGTCACCGGGACCATCGACCGGGTGGGGCGCGACCACGTGGACCTGGCGGTGCACGCGGCAGGGACCCTCAGGCGGGCCGGTGAGGTGCAGCAATACCGGATCGTGCCGCTGAACCAGATCCATCTGGTGCGCTTGGACTGAGCGGGTCAGGCTTGGCCGTCGTCCGGCCCGTTGGGGTCTGCAGTCGCATCCGGACGCAGGATCCGGCCCGCCGACAGCTCCGGGATGTTCGCGAAGTCGGATTGCTCCCAGAGCGACAGCCGGCGCGCCTCCTCGTACTTCGCTTCGATGTAGGACTCGAGGACGACCCGCTCCACCCGCCAGGCGCCAGTGGCGCCGATGCGGATGGCGGGCAACTCGCCGGAGCGCACCAGATCCAGGGCGGCGGGGATGGAGAGGTTCAGGATCTGGGCAGTGTCGGCGAGGGTCAGGAATCGGCCCACGGATGCGGAGGAGACGGGATCGCTCATGCGAACGATTATCCGTCGTGTTGGGGATTCCCGCCCGGCCACCGGATGCCCTGTGGATAACTTCAGCGCGCGCCGGCCGTGCCCGTCACGATGGTAGCCAGCCCGAGTGGACGACACGGACAGCGGACGAGGTGCGCGCATGAGACGAGGACAGCCGGCCGGCTCCGGCAGGCCCGCGACCCCCACGAGAACCCGGTTCTGGTTCGACCCGCGGTTCGGAGTGGGCCTGGTCCTCGTCGTGGCCTCCATCGTCGGGGTCAGCGTCGTCGTGGCCGGCAGCGACCGGACCGTCGCAGTGTACGCGGCGCGGGTGTCGCTGGCCGTCGGTGACCGCCTGGATGCCGCCGACCTTGTTGAGACCGATGTGCGGCTCGGGGCCGCCGGGGAGCTCTACCTCACCCCAGCCCGGCTCCCGGCCGACGGCCTGCTGGTGACCCGCACCGTCACGGCCGGCGAGCTGGTCCCGGCCGCCGCCGTCGGTTCCCGGGCGGGCGAGGGCGTGACGAGTCTGGTCCTCGAACTGCGGGGGAGGCTCTCGGCCGGACTGGAGGCGGGCTCGGTCGTGGATGTGTGGTCAGCGGGTGAGGTCGAAAGCGGGGTGTTCGGCCCTCCGACCGTGCTCGTCGGTCGCGCCGCCATCGTCCGCATCCTGGAGCCGACCGGTTTGATCCAGTCCGGCGGCGGCCGGGCAGTGGAAGTTCTGGTGCCCAAGGACAAGGTCGCGGCCGTTCTCGAGGCGATCGCCAACGACGACGCGCTCTCGCTCGTGGCCGTGAACGCCCCGATCGGAGGCTGACGGTGTCGCTCATCGCTCTCGCCCTGGACAGGGACACCGAAGACAGGCTGCTCGCCGACATCATCGAGCACGGGCATGTCATCGTCGCCCGACCGGCGACGGTGCGCGAACTGCTGGCCGCGATCGAGCGGCATTCCCCTGACGCACTGATCGTGGGAGCAACCGCAGGCACCCTGACCGCCGGGCTGCTCGCGGTCAGCGACGCGAACGGCATCCGCGTCGTCGCCCTCGCCGCCACCGATGCCGAACGCCGCTACGCGGCCGAACTGGGTCTGCACGAGGTCGTCGACGCTGACGCCCCCTGGACCGACATCGACAGGGTGCTGACGCTGGGCGGTGACATTCCCCTGCGCATCGACGACGACCCGCCGGCCGACGCCGCGCCTCCCGTCGCGGCCAAGCGGTCACGGCCTGGGCGGCGTGCGAAGGAGCCGCGGCGGGCGGGCCCGCCGCAGCCCGCCGAGGTCGAGGCGTTCCAGGCCGCCGCCGCGTCCGCGCCGGACGAGCCCGGAGCCGGGCTCACCGGAACGGGGACGGTCATTGCGGTCTGGGGTCCGGCCGGGGCGCCGGGCCGCACCACCTTGGCGATCAACATCGCCGCGGAGATTGCGGCCGCCGGACACACCGTGGTGCTCGCTGACGTGGACACCTACAGCGGTTCGATCGCGCCGAGCCTCGGCCTTCTGGACGAAGCGCCCGGCTTCGCCGCCGCCTGCCGGTTGAGCGGGTCAGGCAACCTGACCACGGCGGAGCTTGAACGGATCGCCCACCGTTACAACTCGCCGCGGGGTGCGTTCTGGGTGCTGACCGGAATCGGGCGACCGTCGAGGTGGCCGGAGTTATCGGCCGGGCGGGTCAGCGACACGATCACGGCCCTGCAACGTTGGGCTGATTACGTGGTGCTCGACACCGGATTCAGCCTGGAGAGCGATGAGGAGATCTCGAGCGATCTGTTCGCGCCCCGCCGCAATGCGGCGACCCTGGCCGCGCTGGGCATCGCCGACCGGGTCGTGGCCTGCGGACTGGCCGACCCGGTCGGCCTGGCCAGGTTCCTGCGGGCCTGGGGCGACCTCACCGAGGTGATCACCACCGATCGGGTGCATGTCGTGATGAACCGGGTCCGCGCCAGCGCCGTCGGCCCGGCGCCCGCCGGCCAGGTGAGCAGTGCGCTGCGCCGGTTCGGCGGCATCGACGCGGCCGTCCTCGTGCCGCACGACCAGGCCGGTGTCGATTCCGCGGTGCTGACCGGCCGCACCCTGCGGGATGCGTCGCCGCGGTCGCCGGCACGGCTGGGCATCCTCGGCTTCGTGCGCGACGAACTGCTGCCGGCGCCGGATGCCCACCCCCGGCGTCAGTGGCGACGCGCATTCGACTGGCGACGACCGGTTCAGGCCACCTGAGCCGGAACGAGTCCGATCACGGTGACGGCGCCGTCCTCGCCCACGATGACCAGCACCCGGTCGCCGCCGACACCGGCCAGGGCCCGCACGACCTGGCCGGGATCCGGCAACACCGTGGTCGTGCTGGAGCGCTGCCAGTACTCGACGGGTGCCCCGGTGAGCTGGTGCAGGTGATCAACCACCGGCGCCGCACCCGGGCCCATGACCAGTACCACCTCGCCGATCGCCCGCGCCGCGCCGGCAGGCCGGGCAGCGGCGGGCACATCGGCGGGCACAGCGGCGGGCACAGCGACGGGTGCGACAGCGGCGATCTCCGCCCGGTCGCGTCGCCAGACGCTGAAGTGGTACGCCGCCACCAGCCCGGTGGCCACGAGCAACCCCAGCGGGGCGCGGATGCGGTCCAGCAGCCCGGGGTCGCCGGCGAGGATCGTGTCGAAGAGCCGGAAGCCGATCACCAGGAGCGTGATCAGCAGAGTGACAGCGCTGATGCCGAACACCACCACGAGGTAGACGCTGCGGTCGGCCCAGCCGCGCCGGTCCGGCGCCGGCGTGGTCCCCGGCTTCCAGGTGGCCCACCACAGCGGAGCGCCGACCAGCAGCGCACTGATGCCGGCCAGCAGCACGGTGCGGGGGTCGGACCCGGCCAGCGGCGTGGTGAGGGTGGCCAGCAGGGCGTTCACGATGACGCCGATCCCGCTGGCCGCGAAGATCAGAGCGATCCCACTGGTCACCAGGGTGCTCGCCTGACGGACGGCCCGGCTCCGCGCGCGCACCACCCCGCGGTGGTACACCCAGATCAGGCTGCCCACGAGAGCCGCGGCGATCGCCGGGGCCACCGGCTCGATCAGGACCGGCACGCCGTCGGACCGGTCCACGACCAGCCGCAGCAGCACGAACAGCACCGTGCCGGTTCCGCCCAGCGTCAGGAGGGCCCCGCCCAGCACAGCAACGCCCACCACCACCACGGCGGCGAGGCCGGTGCGGGCGGTGATACCGCCACCCCGCAGCCACAACCACGCCCAGACCACGGCGCCGCCTGCGGCCCAGACCAGCGCTTGCAGAGCACCGGACCACCAGGGCGACCCCAGAGACGCTGCGGCACCCTCCGTGACCACCGTAAGCGCCTCGTCGACGACCGCCGTGAGCGCAGCCATCCCGCCGCCGGCACCCAGGAGAAGGCCGAAGGTGCCGCCCAGCAGAGCGGCGGTGCCGGGCAGCCGGGTGGGTCGCCGGTCGGTCCGGCGCAGCACGAACCAGTGCCCGGCCCAGACCCCGGCCCACACCAGGCCCGTCGCCGCCTCCGCGGCCAACGTCTCTGCCGTGATGGTGGAGGCGATCGCGGTCAGCGATGCCGTGGTCCAGACGACCAGAGCGACCGTGCTCATACCGACCACGTACAGCGCCCAAGCCAACGAGTCCCGCTCGGTCGGATCGGCCAGACGACGCCAGCAGAACCAGCCGAGGACCCCGGCCAGTGGCCCGGCGATCAGGGTGAACGTCAGCGATACCGCGAGTCCGCCGGTGCCGCTGCCCGCGAGCGCCTCGTCGCCGAACAGGTCGAACACGCGACCGACCAGGTCGGCGGCCCCGGTCGCCGTGAGGACCACCAGCACGAACAGGATCGTGTACGTCACGATCCGGCGCACGATCGGTGCTACGGATGCCCGCGCCGGTGCGATCGGAGGCGCCGCGGTCACAGCGTGTCTCCGCTCGGCGGGCAGACGGCCAATTGCCACGGCGCCTCGTTGACGAGCCAGTCCCCGTCGACCTTCACCAGATCGAAGGCCTCCTCCGATTCATACTCGGACGACCCGAACGGGCCGCTGCCGTAGGTCGTGACGATCAGCACCTGCACATCGGCGCTCGCGTCGCGTTCGGTGGTTTCGACGAGCGTGATCCGGATATCGTCGGTGGCCGACGGGTCGACCGCCGTGGTGCGGTCGCAACCGGTCAGCGCGGCCGCGCTCAGGTAGCCGGCCGCGACCGTCTCATCGCCGTCCAGGACCGCCGCCGAATACCTCTGCACCACCCCGCCGGGCGTGTCGGGGTCGAGTTGGGCCGGCTCGCCCCGGGTGAAAACAACGATCAGAGCGACCGCGACGAGCAGGGCGATCAGGCCGACGACGACCAGCAGCGCCGGGTCCCGCCGGGCGGGGGGAGCCTGAGGCAGGTCGGATTCGTGGGCAGGAACCACAGAGGTCATATCGCGAGCATGGCGCATCCGGAGCCGCGGCACCAGCGGGCCCGCCGCGGCCGTAGGCTGGTCACGTGTCGACGCTCAGTGATCTCGTACTTGCCCAGGGCCGCAATAGTGCGGAGGACGTCGACTGGCTGCACATGCTCGTCGCCGACGGCCAGCTGCTGGCCGACCTCGCCTTCGCCGACATCGTCGTGTGGGTGCCCACTCTCGGCGGCAGCTTCGTCGCCGTCGCCCACGCCAGGCCGTCCAGCGCCGCGACCCTGTTCTACCGCGACTTCGTGGGCCAGGAGATCAAGGCCGAATGGCGCAAGCAGGTCACCGAGGCCTTCGACACCGCCAAGATCATCGACACCACGGCGCCGGACTGGTACGAAGAGACCCCCACCCGGGTTCGGGCCATCCCGGTGCGCCGGCGCATCAGCTCCAGCGGTGCCGAGATCACCCCCGAACCCATCGCCGTTCTCACCCGGCACACCAACCTCAGCGAGACGCGCACCCCCGGCCGGCAGGAGCTGACCTTCAACGACTGCGCGAACGACCTGTTCGCCATGATCGCCTCCGGCGACTTCCCCGACCTGGGCGCCCCGACCGGCCCGCGGCGCGGCGCACCCCGCGCATCGGATGGCCTGATCCGGCTGGACCTGGACGGTGTCACCACCTTCGCCAGCCCCAACGCGTTGTCGGCGTTCAACCGGATGGGCTTCGCCGACGAACTCGAGGGCGAGTCGCTCGCCGAAGTCACCACGAGCCTGCTCAGCGGCAAGGCCGTCGTCGACGAGTCGCTGCCCCTCGTCGTGACCGGCCGGGCACCGTGGCGCACCGACATCGAGGCCCGCGGGGTGACGGTGTCGCTGCGCGCGATCCCCATCCGCAACCGCGGTGAACGCATCGGCGCCATCGTGCTCTCCCGCGACGTCACCGAGCTGCGGCACCAGGAGCGCGAGCTGATCACCAAGGATGCCACCATCCGGGAGATCCACCACCGGGTGAAGAACAACCTGCAGACCGTGGCATCGCTGCTGCGGATCCAGGCGCGGCGCACCCACTCCGACACCGCACGCGAGGCCCTGAATCAGGCCATGCGCCGTGTGGCGGCCATCGCCGTGGTGCACGACACTCTGTCTTCAGGCCTCAGCCAGAACGTGGACTTCGACACCGTGTTCGACCGGGTTCTGCTGCTGATCGCCGAGGTGGCATCCGCGCACAACACCACCGCGCACCCCACTTCATCGGGCAGTTTCGGCATCCTGCCCAGCGCCTACGCGACGCCGCTGGCCTTGGCGCTGACCGAGCTTGTCACGAACGCCGTCGAGCACGGGCTCGCCGGCCGGGAGGGCGAGGTCGCCATCGAGGCCGAGCGCAACGAGGAGACCCTCACGGTGCGGGTCCGCGACAACGGGTCCGGCATGCCCGAGGGCAAGGTCGGGTCGGGGCTCGGCACCCAGATCGTGCGCACCCTGATTCAGGGTGAGCTCAGCGGCACGATCGACTGGCACACCATGATGGACAGCGGTACAGAGGTCACCATCGAGATTCCGTTGCGTTTCATGGAATTCGACTGATCAGCACCGGACCAAGCCGCCCCCACACAGCAAAACGGGCGAGCAGCCAAGGCTGCTCGCCCGTTTCGAAAAGCGAGAGAGAACGTCTCTAGGAAGCGCGGCGGGCGCGGGCGGCGCGGCGCTTGAGGGCCCGGCGCTCGTCTTCGCTCAGACCGCCCCAGACTCCGGAGTCCTGCCCGGTTTCGAGTGCGTACTGAAGGCAAACTTCCGTGACGTTGCAGCGGGCGCACACGGACTTGGCCTTCTCGATCTGGTCTACTGCGGGACCAGTGTTGCCAACCGGGAAGAAAAGTTCCGGGTCGGCGGTAAGGCAGGCTGCTTTATCGCGCCAATCCATAGGGGTGCTCCTTTATTGCGGGGGGATGCCTGGCCGATCGGCCGAAGATGCGGGGAAGGCCAGGTTTCAGGAAGGTCGGATCTGCGAAGAGATCTGCTCACCACCCTGTGAGCGTCAACCGGGCCTCAAATATGGTCCCATAATAGGGAGGTCAAATCAATAGTTTTGTATGGGATATCGCTGTGAGACAACCGTTCGACCCCAGCCAGGACGGCCTGGACGAGCCCAGGCCCGCCCGCCGGTCCCGCGCGCTCATCACCCTGGTGCTGCTCCTGGCCGCCGAAGCGGCCCTCCTCTGGGGGGTCGTCGTCTGGCTGATCCTGGAGCTGCTGACCGACCAGCCGACCTCGTTCGCGAGCGCCGTGGCCATTCTCGTGCTCACCGTCGTCGCGGCCGCCTGGGTGTCCACCATAACGGTGGCGACCCTCCGGGGTCGGTCCTGGATCAGGGCCGCCGCCGTGACCTGGCAGCTGGTGCAGGTTTTCATCGCCATCGGCTGCTTCCAGGGCTTCTACGCCCGGCCGGACCTCGGCTGGGCGCTCCTGGTCCCGTCGGTGCTCGTGATCGTGCTGCTTTTCACGCGCAGCGTGCTCGAGGCCACCCGGCCCGGCGACCCCCGCTAGATCCCGAGCTTCTTGCGCAGGCTGGCCACGTGCCCGGTGGCCTTCACGTTGTAGAGGGCCAGGGTGATCTGTCCGGCCTCGTCGAGCACGAACGTCGAGCGCAGCACGCCCGTGACGATCTTGCCGTACAGGTTCTTCTCGCCCCAGGCGCCGTAGGCGCGGTGCACGGCGAGGTCCTCGTCGCTGAGCAGCGGGAAAGTGAGGTGGTCGTTCTCGGCGAACTGGGCGAGCTTGGCCTGGGTGTCCTTGGACACCCCGAGCACCTGGTAGCCGGCCGCCCCGAGCGAGCCGAGGCTGTCCCGGAAGTCGCAGGCCTGGGTGGTGCAGCCGGGCGTCATGGCGGCCGGATAGAAGTACACCACGACCTTCCGGCCGCGGAAGGAGGCCAGGCTGACCGGGTTGCCGGTCTGGTCGGTGAGGGTGAAGTCGGGCGCCGTGTCGCCGGCCGCGAGCCGGAGGGAATCAGTCATTCCCCCACGCTACCCGGTCAGTTCTCGCCCGGCCGGTGCGCCGGCGCGGCAGCGAAGGTCGCCAGGAGACGCTGGAGGGAGTCCAGGCGCGCCTTCCCGGTGTCGCCCAGGGTTCCGGCGGCCACGGCCTCGTTGATGGCGCAGTCGGGCGAGGAGGGCAGGTGGGTGCACCCGCGCGGGCACTTCTCGGCGATGGCGGCCAGGTCGGTGAAGGCGCGCAGGATGTTGTCGGTGTTGATGTGGCCCAGGCCGAAGGAGCGCACGCCGGGGGTGTCGATGACCCAGCCGCGGCCGGCATCCGTTTCGAGCCGCAGCGAGATCGTCGACGACGAGGTGTGCCGGCCGCGCCCGGTGACGGTGTTCACCACACCGACGGCGCGGTGAGCGTCGGGCACCAGGGCGTTCACCAGGGTGGACTTGCCGACCCCGGAGTGGCCGACGAAGACGGTGTCGTGACCGACCAGCGCGGCGGAGATGGCCTCGAGCGGCATGGCGTCGTCGCGGCTCTGGAACACCGGCAGGTCCAGCCCGGCGAAGTTGTTCAGGAACTCGGCCGGGTCGGCCAGGTCGGTCTTGGTGATGCAGAGGATGGGGGAGACCCCGGCGTCGTAGGCGGCGACGAGGTAGCGGTCCACGAGGCGGATGCGCGGCTCGGGGTTCGCGGCGGCCACGACGATGAGCATCTGGTCGGCGTTGGCGACGATCACGCGCTCCACGGCATCCGTGTCGTCGGCGCTGCGGCGGAGCAGGGTCTCGCGGCGCACGATACGCACGATGCGGGACAGGCTGCCCTCAGCGCCGGTGGTGTCACCGACGATGTCGACGCGGTCGCCGGTGACGACGGCGTGTTTGCGCAGCTCGCTGGCGCGCGCGGCGGTGACCCGGCGTTCGGTGGGCTCGTTCTCGTCGAGCATCACCGTGTACCGGCCGCGGTCGACCGACAGGATGCGCCCGGTCAGCGCGTCGCCGTGCTCCGGGCGGGTCTTGGTGCGCGGCTTGGTGCCCTTGCGGCCCGGGCGGATGCGCACACTGGACTCGTCGAACTCCGGCTCATCGTCGTCCGGGCTCGACCACCACGTCACGCTGTGCCCATCACTGGGTGACCGTGCCGGACACCAGAGAGTGCCACAGTTCGGCGAACTGGGGCAGGGTCTTGGCGGTGGTGCCGATGTTCTCCACCTCGACGCCGGGCACGACAAGCCCAAGCAGGGCACCGGTGGTGGCCATCCGGTGGTCGTCGTAGCTGTGCCAGGTGCCGCCGTGCAGCGGCCGCGGCTCGATGGCCAGGCCGTCCGGCAGCTCGGTGACGTGGCCGCCGAGGTTGTTGATCTCCGTGGCCAGGGCAGCGAGCCGATCGGTCTCGTGGTGGCGGATGTGACCGATACCGGTGATGGTGCTCGGCGAGTCGGCCAGGGCGGCGAGGCCGACCAGGGTGGGGGCCAGTTCGCCGCCGGTGGACAGGTCGAGGTCGACACCGGTGATGCGGCCCGTGCCCGTGACGGTGAGCCTGTCGCCATCGAGGGTGACGGTGGCGCCGAAGAGCGGAAGCAGCTCGGCCAGGTGCGCACCGACCTGGGTAGTCACGGCGGGCCAGCCCGTGATGGTCACGCTGCCGCCGGCGACCAGCGCCGCGGCGAGGAACGGTGCGGCGTTGGAGAGGTCGGGTTCGATGTCGACCTCGGTGCCGAGGATCGGGCCTGGCGCGACGTTCCAGACGCCGACCTCTGGGCTGGTGACGGTGACGCCGCGCTGGGCGAGGGTGTGGATCGTCATCTCGATGTGCGGCAGGCTCGGCAGCCGTTCGCCGGAGTGACGCAGGCGCAGGCCGTTCGCGAAGCGGGGCGCGGCGAGCAGCAGCCCGGAGACGAACTGGCTGGAGGAGGACGCGTCGATGGTGATCTCGCCGCCGTCCAGGCCGCCGGTGCCGTGCACGGTGAACGGCAGCGCGCCGCGGCCGTCGTCGTTGATGTCGGCGCCGAGGGCTCTGAGCGAGCTGATCGTGGTCGCCATCGGGCGACGCCGTGCGCCGGCATCGCCGTCGAAGGTGGTGGGGCCCAGCGCCAGCGCGGCGACGGGCGGCAGGAACCGCATCACCGTGCCGGCCAGGCCGCAGTCGATGGTGGTGGACCCGAACAGCTCACCCGGCGTGATGCGCAGGTCGGAGCCGTATTCGCCGTCGCCGTCGACGGACTCGATTGTCGTGCCGAGCTGCTGGAGCGCGGCGACCATGAGGTCGCTGTCACGCGAGTGCAGCGGGGAGCGGAGCAGCGAGGGAGAGTCGGCCAGGGCCGCCAGGACGAGTTCGCGGTTGGTCAGCGACTTGGAGCCGGGCAGCGACAGGGTGGCGGTCAGCGCCCCGGGCGCGACGGGAGCCGCCCAGAGGGCATCCGTCTCTTCGGGCGAGCTATCGCCGTAGGGATCGAACTCCGGCTTGGAATATCTCGAGATCAACATCGGTTATCAGAATAGTCGGGAATACCGATTTACAGGATCGCACCCAGGAGGTCAGCAGTTGGCAGCAGCCATGCTCATGGAGCGTAACCTCGCAGCACCCGTTCTCGCGGCACCCGCCCTCGCGGCAGCCGTGGAGGTCGATCGCTTAGAATTGCCCGTGATGACAACAGATACGACTGACATGCGGGACCTGTTCGAAGCACAGGCCATGCCGTTCATCGACCAGCTGTACGCAGCGGCGATGCGGATGACGCGCAACCCCTCAGACGCCCAGGACCTCGTGCAGGAAACCTTCGTCAAGGCGTTCGCGTCGTTCAAGCAGTTCGAGCAGGGCACCAACCTCAAGGCGTGGCTGTACCGGATCCTCACGAACACCTTCATCAACACCTATCGCAAGAAGCAGCGCGAGCCCTACCAGGGCACCATCGACGATCTCGAGGACTGGCAGCTGGGCGGCGCGGAATCCACGACGGCCACGTCGAGCCGCTCCGCAGAAGCTGAAGCGATCGACCACCTGCCTGACAGTGCCGTCAAGGACGCCCTCCAATCGATCCCGGAGGACTTCCGCCTTGCGGTGTACTTCGCCGACGTCGAAGGCTTCTCCTACCAGGAGATCGCCGAAATCATGAAAACACCCATCGGTACGGTGATGAGCCGCCTTCACCGTGGCCGCCGACTGTTGCGCGAGCTCCTGGCCGGCTACGCCCTCGAGCGTGGCCTCGGCACAGGTCAGAGCGCACCGATCAAGAAGACATCCGGGAGCACAGGAAAATGACCGATTGCGGTTGCGAGAAGGCCAAGGCCGAACTCGAAGAGTATCTGCACAACGAACTCCGCAAGGAGGACGCCCTCGATATCCGGGAGCACCTCGAGCACTGCCCGGACTGCCGGAGCGAGCACCACGTGGGCCGCACCCTCACCGACGTGATGCAGCGCGCCTGCAAGGAGACCGCACCTGAGGACCTGCGCGACCAGGTGCTGCAGCGGCTGCGCGCCATCCAGTCGGCTCACTAGCCGATTCGCGCCACTTTCACTTCGATCGACGTCACGGCAGGGTCGCCGGACGCGACGAAGTACTCCTCGATGGTGTCGTAGACCCTGCGACAGACTTCCGTCGCCGCGTCGGCGTCCGAGATCCCGATGGCGACCGATGCCGTGAGGCCCTCATCGGTCTCGGTGAGCGTGATCAGCTCCGGACTCGTCGGCCTGGCCGTGAGCGCACCGACCACCTGGTGAACGACGGTGGTCAGGATGGGCGCTGCCGGGTACAACTCGTCGACGCCGGGAACCTGCACGACGACGGCGGCCAGTTCCTCGGTGGGCTTTGTGGTGGTGCTCATGGCGTCTCCAGTCTCGGGAACGGGTGGGACCAGATCAGTGTAGATCTTCGGCGGCGCAAATCTTTCCTGCCAATTTCGTGACGAATCCGCGGTTGGTCGCGTCGTAACTAAGACGATGCAGATTCTGCCCTCATCGCGGTTGATCAAGGAGACCCCCAGATGTCCAGCAACACCCCCTCACTGCCGAACGCGGCGACCACCCTGCCGGCGAACGCCGCAGAGGTCACCGACGGCGCAGGGGACCGGGTAGGGGAGGGCGTCACGACCATCAAGGACGCCGTCATCGCCAAGGTCGCCGGCCTCGCCGTGCGGGAGATCCCCGGCGTGCACTCCTTGGGCACCGTGCCGACCAGGGCGCTGGGGGCGATCCTCGACGCCGTCGGCAACGCCGACGTCAACCCGGGCATCTCGGTGACGACGGGCGACGCAGACGTCGCCGTCGACATCACCCTCGTCGCCGGCTACCCGGTGCCCCTGACGGCCCTGGCCGATCAGATCCGTGCCACCGTGACCGGTGCCATCGAAGGCCTGGTCGGAATCGCGGTATCGACAGTGAACGTGACCATCACAGATATTTACGTGGCCGAGGAGCCCGACGACAATGACGTCGCCTAGGGTCCCGGCCGCGTAATCAAGCCAGGCTCGCCAGAGCCAGGTCGGACTGCACAGCCAGCTCCGAAACACCAGCAGTACCCACACCAACAGAAATGAGACACTCCATGGGGTTCTTCGGATTCCTTCTTCTCGGCCTCCTTGCGGGCGCCATCGCCAAGCTGATCCTCCCGGGCAACCAGGGCGGCGGATGGTTCATCACGCTTCTGCTCGGCGTTGTCGGCGCACTGCTCGGCGGGTTCCTCGGTAGCGCGCTCTTCGGCGCACCGCTGGAAGACTTCTTCTCCATCCAGACCTGGCTGCTGGCCATCGGTGGATCCATCATCGTTCTCCTGATCTACGGCTTCGCCGTAGGCCGTCGCAAGGCGTAATCCCGCCGGGATTCCCTTCCGCGAAAGGCGGCACGCCGCACCTTCGGGTGCGGGTGCCGCCTTTCGGCGTATCTTCAAACTTTCGGACGACGACTGCGTCGCGCGGCCCGGCCTAGTGTCGGGACTGTGATGAAGACAACTGACCCCGGACCGCACCCAGACACCGGACTCCCCAAGGCCCGATCCGGCTCCGGAAGCCGGGTGCCGCTGTGGTTGCGCATCCTGATCCCCACGATTCTGATCCTGGTCTGGTTCGTCATGTTCGGTGCCGGCGGGGCCTCGTTCGGCCGGATCAGCGACGTGTCGACCAATGACCAGGTGCAGCAGTTGCCCGCCAGCGCCGACGCGACCAAGGTGCAGGCGCTGCAGGCCGAGTTCCGCGGCGACGACGTCCTGCCCGGGGTACTGGTCTACGAGCGTGTCGGTGGGCTCACCGAGGCCGACCAGAGCGCCATCAGCGCCCAGATCACCGAACTGGCCCAGCTGGACGGTGTGGTGACCGACAGTGTGTCGCCGGCGATCTTCTCGGAGGACGGCGAGGCCGCCGAGGCCATTCTCACCCTGGACACCCAGATCAAACCCGCCGACACCGTCGAGTCGATCCGCGCCTATCTGGCCGACAACCCGATCGACGGCGTCGACACCTACGTGACCGGGCCCGCCGGATTGATCGCGGACCTGACGGGTGCGTTCGCCGGCATCGACGGCATCCTGCTGCTCACGGCGCTCGCCGCCGTCCTGGTGATCCTGGTGATCGTCTACAGGTCGCCCCTGCTGCCCCTGATCGTGCTGTTCACCAGCCTCGCCGCCCTCTGCGCTTCAGTTCTCGTGGTGGTGGCCCTGGCCAGCGCCGACGTGCTGATCCTGACCGGGCAGACTCAGGGCATCCTGTTCATCCTGGTGATCGGCGCCGCGACGGACTACTCGTTGCTTTACGTGGCCAGGTTCCGCGAGGCGTTGCGGGACAACGCCAAGAAGTGGGATGCGACCCTCGTCGCCCTGCGCGGCTCCTTCGAACCGATCCTCGCCGCCGGCGGCACCGTGATCGTGGGCCTGCTCTGCCTGCTGTTCAGCGACCTCAACTCGAACAAGGCGCTCGGACCCGTTGCGGCAATCGGGATCGCATTCGCGCTCCTCGCCGCTCTGACCCTGCTGCCAGCCCTGATGCTGTGGGCCGGTCGTGCCGCCTTCTGGCCGGTGCGCCCGAAGCTCGGCTCCGCCCACCCCGGCCTGGATGGCACGAACGCCAAGGGCGTCTGGCCGTGGCTGGCCCGGCTCGTGAGCCGGCGGGCCAGGATCATCTGGATCGCCTGCACCGTGCTGCTGGCGATCGCGTCGATCGGGGCGCTGCAGTTCAAGGCCGACGGCGTCTCGCAGAGCGAATTCGTGCTCGGGACCTCCGAGGCCAGGGACGGCCAGGCCGTGGTGGGGGAGCACTTCCCCGGCGGCTCCGGGACCCCGGCTGTCGTGATCGGGCCGGAGTCCGAACTGCAGGCGATGACCGATGTGCTGCTCGCCAACGACGGGGTCGACTCCGTCACGGTGCTCTCCACGGACTCGGTCAGCGGTTCGTTGCCGGTCACCACGGACGGCGTGCAGGCCTTCGGCCCTCCCGGCACCCCGGCCGGAGAGCCGACCGTGATCGACGGCGACATCCTGCTGCAGGCCACCCTCACCGACGCGGGCGACTCCGCCCCCGCCGAGACGACGGTGCGTGAGCTCAGGGTCTCCCTCGACGACGTCCCCGGAACCGTCCTGGTCGGCGGGACGACGGCCATCGCCGTCGACACCACCGACACCGCGATCCACGACCGCAACCTGATCATCCCGATCATCCTCGGGGTCATCCTGGTCATCCTGATGCTGCTGCTGCGGTCGATCCTGGCCCCGGTGCTGTTGGTGGCCACCGTTGTGCTCTCGTTCGCCGCCGCGCTCGGGGTGTCCGCCTGGGTGTTCGACGGAGTGCTGGGCTTCCCGGGCGCCGACCCGGTGGTCCCGCTCTACGGGTTCGTCTTCCTGGTCGCGCTCGGCATCGACTACAACATCTTCCTGATGACGAGGGTGCGGGAGGAATCGATCCGGTTCGGCACTCGCACCGGCATCCTGCGCGGACTCGTCGCGACCGGCGGGGTGATCACCTCGGCCGGCCTGGTCCTGGCCGCGACGTTCGCCGCGCTCGGTGTGCTGCCGATCCTGTTCCTGGCCCAGCTGGCGTTCATCGTGGCGTTCGGGGTGCTGCTGGACACCTTCGTGGTGCGGTCGCTGCTGGTCCCGGCGCTGGCCCACGACATCGGCCCGAAGATCTGGTGGCCGAGCAAACTCGCCAAGCCCTGACACCCTCGCGAACTGTGAGAAAAGCCCCAAAATCCGCGGATTTTGGGTGCTTAGCTCACAGTTCGCGGGGACGCGCTAGAGGGTGAGGGCGTTCGTGATCAGCTCGGACTGCTCGGCGGCGTGGCGCTTGGCCGAACCGGCGGCCGGGGACGCCGAGGCGGCCCGGGAGAACAGGCGGATCGGCCGGGTGCCGAGCTTGTTGGTCTGCAGGTAGAAGAACGGCCAGGCGCCCTGGTTCTCCGGCTCGTCCTGCACCCAGGCCAGTTCGGCGTTCGGGTACTGCTCGGCGACCTGCTTGAGCTCGGCACCGGGCAGCGGATAGAACTGCTCGAGGCGGACCAGCGCGATCTCGGGGTTCGGGTTCTTCTCGAGGTCGGCCAAAAGGTCGTAGTAGAGCTTGCCGGCCATGAACAGCACCCGCTTGACGGCGGCCTTGTCCTGGATCCGCGCGTCGTCGATGACCGGTTCGAACCGGCCGCTGGTGAAGTCGGCGACCGGGCTGGTCGCCCCACGCAGGCGCAGCATCGACTTGGGTGTGAAGACGATCAGCGGACGCCGCGGGCGCATGTACGCCTGGCGGCGCAGCAGGTGGAAGTACGACGCGGGCGTGGACGGACGGGCGACGGTCATGTTGTTCTCGGCGCACATCTGCAGGTACCGCTCGATCCGGGCGGACGAGTGGTCGGGGCCCTGGCCCTCGTAACCGTGCGGAAGCAGGAGCACGACGCTGGAGCGCTGGCCCCACTTCTGCTCGGCCGAGGAGATGAACTCGTCGATGATGGTCTGGGCGCCGTTCGCGAAGTCGCCGAACTGGGCCTCCCAGAGCACCAGAGCATCGGCCCGCTCCACGGAGTAGCCGTACTCGAAACCCATGGCCGCGTATTCGCTGAGCAGGGTGTCGTAGATCCAGAACCTGGCCTGGTTCTCGCTCAGGTTCGCCAGCGGCAACCATTCCTGGCCGTTGACCCTGTCGTGCAGCACGGCGTGGCGCTGCACGAAGGTGCCGCGGCGGGCATCCTGGCCGGCGAAACGCACCGGGGTGCCCTCGAGCAGCACCGATCCGAGTGCGAGCAGCTCGCCGAAGCTCCAGTCGATGTTGCCGTTGCGGCTCATGTCCAGGCGTTTCTGCAACAGCTGCTGCAGCTTGTTGTGCACAGTGAACCCGGCCGGCTTGTTGTTGAAGGTGTCGCCGATCAGGTGCACGATGCTTTCGGGAACCCCGGTGGTCTCGGGTTCGCCGACGGCGTCGTCCGTCACGCCGGAACCGGAGAGGCCCCGGTTGGCGGCCGCGGCCGCGTCGCCGGTGATGATCGGGATCGACGAGGTCTGGGCGGCGTGGGTCTCCATGAACGCCCGCTCCAGGCGGTCCTGGAAGTCGGCGTGCGCGGCCTCGAACTCGGCCTGGGTGATGTCACCACGACCGACAAGGGCCTCGGTGTAGAGCTTGCGCACGCTGCGCTTGGCCTCGATCAGGTTGTACATCAGCGGCTGCGTCATCGAGGGGTCGTCGCCCTCGTTGTGGCCGCGTCGGCGGTAGCAGACCAGGTCGATGACAACGTCGCGCTTGAATTCCTGCCGGTACGCGAACGCCAGTTCGGCGACCCGCACGACGGCCTCAGGGTCGTCGCCGTTGACGTGGAAGATCGGCGCCTGGATGGTCTTGGCCACGTCGGTGGAGTACACCGAGGTGCGGCCCTCACCGGGAGGCGTGGTGAAGCCGACCTGGTTGTTGACGACGAGGTGGATGGTGCCGCCGGTGCGGTAGCCGCGCAGCTGGGACATCTGAAGTGTCTCGAGCACCACGCCCTGGCCGGCCATGGCGGCGTCGCCGTGCACCAGCACGGGCAGGGTCGAGAAGGTGCCGATGGGCTTCCGGTCCTGCTTGGCGCGCACGATTCCCTCGAGCACGCCGTCGACGGCCTCGAGGTGGGACGGGTTGGCGGCCAGGTACACGGCCACCTCCTCGCCGTTGGTGCCGCGGAAGGTGCCCTCGGTTCCGAGGTGGTACTTGACGTCACCGGAGCCCTGCACGCTGCGCGGGTCCTGGGTGCCCTCGAATTCGCGGAAGATCTGGCCGTAGGTCTTACCGGCGATGTTGGTGAGCACGTTCAACCGGCCGCGGTGCGCCATGCCGATGCAGACCTCATCGAGGCCGGCATCCGCGGAACCCTGCAGGATCGCGTCGAGCAGGGCGATGGTGGACTCGCCGCCCTCGAGGCTGAAACGCTTCTGGCCGACGTACTTGGTCTGCAGGAAGGTTTCGAACGCCTCGGCCTCGTTGAGCTTGCCGAGGATACGCATCTGCTCGTCGTGGGTGGGCTTGACGTAGGTCTTCTCCATCTTCTCCTGCACCCACTTGCGTTGGGCCGGGTCCTGGATGTGCATGTACTCGATGCCCGTCGTGCGGCAGTACGAGTCGCGGAGCACGCCAAGGATGTCGCGCAGCAGCATGGTGCGCTTGGTGCCGAAGCCACCGGTGATGAACTCGCGGTCCAGGTCCCAGAACGTGAGTCCGTGGCTGGCGATGTCGAGGTCCGGGTGGGTGCGCTGCTGGTACTCGAGCGGGTCGATGTCGGCCATCAGGTGGCCACGCACTCGGTAGGCGTTGATCAGTTCCTGCACGCGGGCGGTCTTGTCCACGGCGCTGGCCAGGTCGACGCTGATGTCGGGGGCCCAGTGGATGGGGTCGTACGGGATGCGCATCGCCGCGAAGATGTCTTCGTAGAAGTTGTGCTGGCCGATGAGCAGCTCGTGCACGATCTTGAGGAACTCGCCGGAGCCGGCGCCCTGGATGACCCGGTGGTCATAGGTGCTGGTCAGGGTGATGGTCTTGGAGATGGCCAGGCCGGTGAGGGTCTTGACGCTCGCGCCCATGAATTCGGCCGGGTAGTCCAGCGCGCCGGCGCCGATGATGCAACCCTGGCCCTTCATCAGCCGCGGCACCGAGTGCACGGTGCCGATGCCGCCGGGGTTGGTCAGCGACACCGTGGCGCCGGAGAAGTCGTCTGCGGTGAGCTTGCCCTTGCGGGCACGGCCGACGAGGTCCTCGTAGGAGGTGAGGTACTCGCCGAAGGTCATGGTGTCGGCCCGCTTGATGGCCGGGACCATCAGAGACCGGGTGCCGTCGGGCTTGGGCAGGTCGATCGCGATGCCCAGGCCCACGTGTGCCGGGGCGATCACCGACGGCTTACCCTCGACCTCGTCGTAGTAGACGTTCTGGCTCGGGAACATCTTCAGCGCCCGGATCAGCGCCCAGCCGATCAGGTGGGTGAACGACACCTTGCCGCCGCGGGCCCGCTTCATGTGGTTGTTGATCACGATGCGGTTGTCGATCAGCAGCTTGGCCGGGATGGTGCGCACGCTCGTGGCTGTGGGCACTGTGAGGCTGGTGGCCATGTTGGCCGCCAGACTCTTGGCCATGCCGCGCAGGGGAGTGACGATGTCCTGCGGAACCACGGGGGCCGCATCGGAGATCACCGGCTGTGGGTTGGTGATCGGAGCGTCGGCCGGAACCGGTTCAGGCTTCGGGGCGATCGACGTGGTGCGGGCCGTGCGCGGGCCGCCAAGTACGGGGATCGGTGCGGTGATCGGGTGCGCTTCGGCCGTCGGGGTCGCGGGCTCCTCCGCCAGCGGCGGCACCTCGGCGGCAGCGGGGGCGGCCGCAGCAGCGGCACCGTCGGCCGCAGGGGCGGCGCCCTCAGCCTGCTTCAACGCCGTCGCCGTCTGGTGGTAGCTGTCCAGGATCGGCCACCACGACTGATCCACCGAGTTCTTGTCGATGAGGTAACGTTCGTAAAATTCGTCTACGAGCCATTCGTTGGCTCCGAATTCAGCAGAGGCCGTTTCTTCGGACCCACCGCCGGTCAACTGGTTCGACACAGCTGATCGCCCACTCTCTTCGTTGATTCTGATTGTCCATGGCGATCACAACCGCCGGGTCAGTGTGTTGATATCAAGACTAATCCCATCGAGGTACTGCACCGGTACGGCTTTGCGGGGACTAGCGTTAAAAACATGCAGTTCTATGGAGCGGTACCCCGCCACGACTTGACCTATTCCGATGTCTTCCTGGTGCCCAGCCAGTCGGCGATCAACAGCCGCCTGGACGTATCACTCGCACCGGGCGACGGCACAGCGGCCACGATCCCGATCGTCTCGGCGAACATGAACTCGGTCACCGGACCCCGCCTGGCGGCATCGCTCGCCCGGCGTGGCGGCCTCGGCGTGTTGCCGCAGGACATGCACCTCCAGGATCTGGACGCGGCCATCCGCTGGGTCAAGTCCCAGCCCGTGCAGTTCGACACCCCGTTCGTGTTCGCGCCGGACGCCACGGTGGCCGACGCGCTGCGCCAGGTTCCCCCGGTGGAGGGCCAGGGCCTGGTCATCAACGACGAGCACGACGCCTACCTGGGTTGCATCGACGCGGCCAGGCTCGGGTCTGCGCTGCCGGATGCGCGCCTGGGCGACCTCCTGCACGGTCCGCTCGCGTCGCTCGACGCCGAGGACATCGACGGGCCCCGCCGGGCGTTCGACGTGATGACCGCCGCCGATCTCGACTTCGCGCCCGTGCTCCGCCGCGGCAAACTGATCGGCACCCTGAGTCGCAAGAGCGCCCTGCGCGCCACCCTGTACCAGCCCGCGGTCGACAGCTCGGGCCGGCTTCTGGTCGCGGCCGCCGTCGGCATCAACGGCGACGTCGCCGCCAAGGCGCAGGCCCTGGCCGCCGCCGGGGTGGACGTCCTCGTGCTCGACACCGCGCACGGCCACCAGGACGGCATGCTCCGTGCCCTGAAGACCGTGTCGGCCCTCAAACTCGGCATCCCGATCGTGGCCGGCAACGTGGTCACCGCCGACGCCGTCGAGCACCTCGTGGGCGCCGGAGCGAACATCATCAAGGTGGGCGTGGGCCCCGGCGCCATGTGCACCACCCGAATGATGACCGCCGTCGGCCGCCCGCAGTTCTCCGCCGTGCTCGAGACCGCAGAGGCCGCGGGCAAGCTCGGTGCGCACGTCTGGGCGGATGGCGGGGTGCGCTACCCGCGCGACGTGGCGCTCGCGCTCGCCGCGGGGGCCGCGTCGGTGATGATCGGCTCCTGGTTCGCCGGCACCATCGAAGCGCCGGGCACGCTGGACACCGACGCATCCGGCGCCCTCTACAAGGAAAGCTGGGGCATGGCATCAACGAAGGCCGTGCGCGAGCGTTTCGACAGGCTCGACGCCTACGAGCTGGCCCGCAAGACCCTGTTCGCCGAGGGCATCTCGTCGTCGAAGATCTACCTCGACCCGCTGCGCCCCTCGGTTGAAGACCTGCTCGACATGATCACGTCGGGTGTGCGCAGTTCGTTCACCTACGCGGGGGCGGCCAGCGTGGCCGAATTCCATGACAGGGCGAAGGTCGGAATCCAGTCCGCAGCAGGCTACGAAGAGGGCAAGGCGCTAGTGGTTTCCTGGTGACTCTCACGTGAAATCGCACAGGCACTGCCGGTATAGTTGACCCTCTAATGGACGACCCCCCTTCTGCGAATTCACCCGACCATAAACCCTCGCCCGTGACCCGCGGCGGTGCTGCCCGTGTATGAGTGGATCATGCTCGGGATCGGCCTGATCCTGACCCTGGGCACGGGCTTGTTCGTGGCCAGCGAATTCGCGCTGGTCAATCTCGACCGCTCCGAGCTCGAGGCGCGCCAGGGCCGCGGCGAGACCCGCCTGGCGATGACGATCGCCGCTCTCAAGATCACCTCGACGCACCTCTCCAGCGCCCAGCTGGGCATCACCCTGACGACGCTGCTCACCGGGTATGCGATGGAGCCGGCGATCAGTTCCCTGCTCGCACCGGTGTTGGGCCTGGCCGGCATCCCTGCCGCCGTGGTTCCGGTAGTGGGATCCACCATCGCCATCGTGCTCGCCACCCTGATCTCGATGATCATCGGTGAGCTGGTGCCCAAGAACTTCGCCCTGGCCCTGCCGATCCACACCGCCAAAGTCGTCATCCCGTTCCAGACTGTGTTCACCACTGTGTTCAGGCCCGCGGTGACGGTGCTGAACGAGAGCGCCAACGGGCTGCTCCGTGCCGTGGGCATCGAGCCCAAGGAAGAGATCTCCGGGGCCCGCACCGCCGAGGAACTCTCCTCGCTGGTGCGCCGGTCCGCCAGCGCGGGACTGCTCGAAGAAGACACCGCCACCCTGCTGCACCGCACCCTGCTGTTCTCCGGGCACACCGCCTCCGACGTGATGACGCCCAGGCCCCGCCTGGCCAGTATCCAGCGCAACGCCAGCGCCCAGGCCGTCATCGACCTCACCCGCCAGACCGGCTACTCCCGTTTCCCGGTCATCGACGAGAGCGCCGACGACGTCGTGGGCATCGTGCACGTCAAGCAGGCCGTTGCCGTGCCCCGCAAACGACGCGCGGATGTGCCGGTGTCGGCCCTGCAGTCTGAGGCCCTGCGGGTGCCGGAGACCATGAAACTGGACGGCTTGCTCAGCGAGCTGCGCGGCCGCGGGTTCCAGATGGCCGTCGTGGTCGACGAGTACGGCGGAACCGCCGGTGTCGTGACCCTGGAGGACCTGGTGGAAGAACTCGTCGGCGAGGTCGCCGACGAGCACGACCGCACCAGGGCCGGCATCGTGCGCGGGACCGGCTCCCTGACCTTCCCCGGCATGTTGCGACCGGACGAACTCCACGAGCGCGCCGGCCTGGTCGTGCCTGAGGACGGCCCGTACGAGACCGTCGCGGGCTTCGTGATGAGCGAACTCGGCCGACTGCCCGTCGTGGGAGACCTCGTGCGTATCAGCACCGGCGAGCTGCGGGTGGAGCGGCTGGACGGCCGCCGCATCGACCGCCTGCGCTACACCCCCGATCCCGTCGAGCCCGGCGCACCCGCGACCGGTGCCGTGCGCACCATCCAGAAGGCAGCAGTGACCACTTCCACCCAGACCAAGCGGGAGGGCGGCCGATGAGCGACTGGGCCGGAATCGGCTGGCTGTTCGTGCTGCTGCTCGGCAACGCGTTCTTCGTGGCGGCGGAATTCGCCGTGATCTCCGCACGGCGCTCCCAGATCGAACCCCTCGCAGAAGCCGGCAAGCGCAGTGCCAAGACGGCGCTGTGGGCGATGGAGCATGCCACCTTGATGCTGGCGACCTCGCAGTTGGGCATCACCGTGTGCTCGCTGCTGATCCTGAATGTGTCGGAGCCGGCGATCCACCACCTGCTGGAGATCCCGTTGAAGCTCACGGGGCTCCCCGAGGAGGTGATCGGCACGATCGCGTTCGTCATCGCGCTCCTGATCGTGTCGTACCTGCACGTCGTGTTCGGCGAGATGGTGCCCAAGAACCTCTCCTTCTCGATTCCCGACCAGGCCGTGCTGATCCTGGCCCCGCCGCTGGTGTTCTTCGGCCGGCTCGTCAAGCCCGTCATCGTGGCCTTGAACTCCACGGCGAATGGGGTGCTGCGCCTGTTCGGAGTGGCGCCCAAACACGAGGCGACGAGCACCTACACGCTCGACGAGGTCGCCACCATCGTCACGCAGTCCACCAGGGAGGGTGTGCTCACCGACGATTCGGGGGCCCTCACCGCGGCGTTCGAGTTCACCACCCGCAAGGCCAGGGACATCGCGGTGCCGCTTGACCAGCTGGTCAGCCTGCCCGAATCGGCCACGCCCGCCGACGTGGAGAAGGCCGTCACCCGGCACGGTTTCTCCCGATACGTCCTCGACAATGCCGGCGGCGAACCGGCCGGGTACATCCACCTGAAGGACGTGCTCGGCCTCAACGTGGACCCCGTCGAGAGCGGCACAAACGGTTACACGGACCCGATCCCGGCCAAGCTCATCCGGCAACTGGTGTCGATCTTCGAGGACACCGACCTGGAGGATGCCCTCGCCACCATGCGGCGCTCCGGAGCGCACCTGGCCCGCACGTTCACCGCGACCGGCGACACCACCGGGGTGCTCTTCCTTGAAGACATCATCGAGGAGCTCGTGGGCGAAGTGCAGGACGCCACCAGGAGACTCTAGGTCTGTGTCCCCGCGCCCGCGCCTGTCGCCGGGTTCCAGGTCTCGCTCGGGCGGCCCAGCAGGTAGCCCTGGGCGAGCAGGGCACCGGCGGAGCGGAGACTGTCGAGCTGTTCCGTCGTCTCCACCCCCTCGGCGATCACCTCCACGTCAAGCTGTGAAGCCAGCGCCAGAATCCCCTGCACGAGGGATACGGAAGAGGCATCGGGAAGGTTCTTGATGAAGCTGCGGTCGATCTTGATCTGGTCGACGGGCAGCGTGTTGAGCCACGTGAGGGTCGAGAAGCCGGTGCCGAAGTCGTCCAAGGATATGCGGACGCCCAGGCGGCGCAGCTCCACCAGGCGCTCCACGATGCCGGGGAGATCGAAGAGGGACCGGCTCTCCACCACCTCGAGGGTGAGCCGCTCCGGTGCGAGGGCGTTCCGGTTCAGGGCTGCGCGAACAGTCGGCACGAGTCTGGAGTCCAGGAGGGTGGCCGCGTCGAGATTGACGGCGATGCCCAGGGCGCGACCGCCCTGCTGCGGCCATTCGACCACGGCATGGCAGGCGGTTGCGATCACCCACAGGTCCATCTCGATGACGAGTCCCCGTTCCTGTGCCAGAGGGAGGAACGCGCCAGGGGCCAAAACGCCCAGCCGCGGGTGCTTCCAGCGAAGGAGGGCTTCCGCGCCCACCACAGTTTCGTCCCCGAAGCGGGAGATGTCCACGACGGGTTGGTAGTGCAGCCTCAGCTCATTCGCCTCGACGGCGCGGGCCAGCTCGACCAGCAGCGAGGTGTCGGAGTTCTCCGGTGATTCCGTTTCGGATGACGCGCTGCCCGGCAGGTCGGCGCGGGCGACCGCGATTTGGTTCCGGCCCGTTCGCTTGGCGTCATACATCCCCGCGTCGGCCGCGTCGAGGAGATGCTCGCCGTGCCCGCCAGGGCCACGGTGCGAGGACACTCCCACGCTTGCGGAGATGCGCACGTGCTGACCGGCGAGGTGGAAAGGCGGATTCAGGCAGTTGACAACACGGCGGGCCAGCTCGACGGCGTACTCTTCCCCGTCGAGATCGGTGAGCAGCACCGCGAACTCGTCGCCGCCGAGGCGGCCGATGGTGTCATTGCTGCGGATCTCGCTGCGCAGGCGAGCCGCGACCTGCCGCAGCAATTCGTCTCCGGCACGGTGCCCAAGGCGGTCATTGACGCGTTTGAAGTTGTCCAGGTCGCAGAACAGCACCGCCGTGTACACGTCGGGCTGGCACTGCGCCAGTTCGGTATCGAGCAGCTGAGTGAAAAGGGCCCGGTTGGGCAGGCCCGTCAGGGCATCATGCTGGGATTGGTGCCGCACGGTCTCGAGCAGCTGGGCCCTCTGCATGGCCGTTTCACCCTGGTGACTGACCCCATCGATCAGGGCGCCGGCCTCGGCCAGGACCTCGGCAGGCACCGGCGCAGTCCAGCTTGCCGTAGCGACTCCCATGAGCACGTCCCCGGCGAGGAGCGGCACAACGACAACGCTGTGCACGCCTATCGAACGAAGCTGCTCCGCCAGCACCGGGCTGGCCCCGTCAGCGGTGATCAGAACGCGCTCCTGCTTCGTGAGAACGCCGAGCAGTTCCGGCGTCTGGACAACCGGAAAGGTGGTGCCGAGGAACAGTTCGCGATAATCTGCCCGGCGCCCTGAGGCCGCGACCGGCCTCAGCTCGCCCAGGTCGGGGTCCCAGAGGAGAACGGATGCCGCGTCACTGCCGACGATCGTCGGCACGGCCGAGGCGACGACCTCCGCGATCGCCTCCACGCTGTCGCTGGTCGCCAACCGCTGAGCCAGGTTGAGCAACGCGGCCGTGCGCCGCCCCTCCCGACGGGACTCCTCGAGCGCCGTGAAGAGGTCCAGGGCCGCCGCCGCGTGACCGGCGTAGGCATCGAGGAGAGCGCGATCTCCGAGCATCGCGTTGTGTCCCTCCGCGAACACCGCGGCCAGGTGCCCGTGGATCTTGCGGTTGGAGGCGATGTCGACGACGACAAGCGCCCGCTCGCCCAGTAGCTCTCCGCGCAGCATCCGAGCCACGAGATCGGCAGCACGTTCGTCGCTGAGTCCTCGCTGGCGCACCATCGGCGCGCCACCACCGGCCGGTTCGACGATGAGGAGGTAGGCCGGCGCGAGCACCGCGGAGGCGGCGCGATCGACGATCCGGTCCAGCACCTCATCGACGTCGTCGCTGTTCACGAGGTCGGCCGCGGCCAGTTGCACCTCTCTCACCTTGTCGCGCAGAACATTGAGGGATGCGTCCGCCAAACGACTTCGTGTGCGCCACGACCACCAGCGCACTCGCGTCGACCAGGTCAGCAGGTATTCGCACGCCGGGTAGCCGTCCGACTGGCACCGCGGGTGACTGAGGTGGGCGAGGGCGAGCCCGAAGATGGCCGGCACTGACGACAACAGTCCCTGGGCGTATTGGCAGTCGAGCCGGGACGGGAGATAGCCGTCGTGGAGCCGGTACCGTACTGTCGCGCTGGTCTTGCCCACCTGGACGGCATCCATCGTGGACGTCGTGGTGAATTTCGGCACCATGCTCGGCATCTGGCGGAAGACCGCCCCGGGTGAGGCGAACACGCCCAGCAACTGCACGAGCACGGGTTGGGTGCCACCGCGCACCGCGCCGGTTCCCACCGCGAACATGGTGTTCGGGTCGCCGAGCACCGCGGTTGCGGCCTCGAACAGCCGGATGCGGGTGGCGTAACTGAGCCAGGTCGACGTCTTCTTGAGCGTCGGGGCATCCTGCAGCACGCCCGCCCGGGCAAGCACCTCGGTGACGGCACCCTCGCCGCCGCGCTCACGCACATAGTGCAGGAGCAGGCCGATCGTCGTGCTCGCGGTCTCGCGCGGCTCCGCATCCGTCATGGTGTGCCCCTCCAATGCACTATCGGCGGGTTTCGGCGCGGCGTAAGCGTCGACGCAGCTCTTGTCGCGAGGTCGGCTAGGCCGGTGCCAGCGCCGGCAGCGCCGCGAGGATGCTGGTGATGACACCCTCGTCCAGGTTCGACGGGGCCTGATGCCTGGCCCGGGCGCGGATGCTCGGGTGGGCGTTGGCGACGGCATAGGAGTGCCAGGCGGCGTCGAGCATCTCGGCGTCGTTCAGGAAATCGCCGAATGCCATGGTCTGGTCCCGGCTGATGCCCAGGTGCTGCTGCAGGTGGATGAGCGCCTGGCCCTTGTTCGCGCCCGGACGCATGATGTCGACCCAGTTGCTGCCGGAGATGACAACGTCGGCGGGCAGGTCCAGAGCGAGCACGGCCGGTCCGGTGCGGGTTTCGGCGCGGCCGGCGTCGAAGATCGCCAGCTTGAGCACGTCATCGCCGTCGGCGGCGACCGTGACGTCGTCGACCGTGGTCAGCGCCGCGTAGTACGGGCGCACCTGGGCCACGAAGTCCTCGTCGGTGCGTTCGATGTAGGCGCTTCGGGCGCCGCACACGACGATGCCGAGGTCGGCCCCTGCGGCGGCCTGGGCCCGCACCCACCCGACGATCGGCGCGATGATCGAGCCGACGACGGGTTGCCGGGCGATGCTGACACCGTCGCGCACGACGTTCGTGCCGTTCTCGGCGATATAGACCAGGCCGTCACGGTCCCCGAAGACGGCCTGCAGGGTCTGGTACTGCCGCCCGCTCGCCGGGGAGAACAGGATCCCGGCCGCCAGGATGCGCTCCAGCAACGGCCAGAAGTTCGCAGGGACGGCCCCGTCGGCATCGAGCAGGGTGCCATCCATGTCGGAGGCGATCAAACGGATGTCGGCCGGTTCCGTCGGGTGGATCATGGGGGCGCAGTCCTCTGGGTGGTGTTCGGCGGGGAATACACCGGGCGGCGGGCTCCACTTTCATGGTACGCCGGGCCTGGGCCTCGCTGGTGGGCACGGCCCGGCGTACCCTGTTCGGCAGAAAGGGAATGAGGTGTCTCATGTTGAGTCAATTGGAAGCCGCCGCGGTCCTTCCGGCCAAGGATCTGACGCGGGCGAAGTCCTTCTACAAGGACAAGTTGGGCCTCGAGCCGGCCGAGGAGCGCGAGGGCGAATTGCGCTACCGCACCCCCGCCGGCGCGGCCGTGCTGGTGTATGAAACCGAGAACGCCGGAACGGCCAAGAACACCGCGCTGCTCTGGGTGACCCCCGACGTGCAGGCCGAGGTGGCCAGGCTGCGCCAGGCCGGGGTGGTGTTCGAGGAGTACGACCTGCCCGGGCTGAAGACCGAAGACGGGATCGCCACCACCGGTGCGGAACGCGCGGCCTGGTTCAAGGATTCAGAGGGCAACATCCTCTGCGTCGCACAGGAACGCTAGGGGGCCGGTCAGGCCTCCGGCCAGGTGGCCCGCAGGTACGGGCCGGGCCAATAGTCCAGGTGCGCTCCCAACTCGTGGGCGGCACGGAGCGCGAAGTGCGGGTCGCGGAGGAACTCCCGGCCGAGCATCACCGCATCCGCCGCCCCCGAGGCGATGATGTCGTTCGCCTGCCCGGCCGTTGTGATCAGCCCGACGGCGTTGACCGGCACGGCAGCGTGGTCTTTCACGAACCGTGCCAACGGCACCTGGTAGCCCGGTGCCAGCGGAATCTGCACACCGGTGACATTGCCGCCTGAGGACACGTCGAAGAAGTCGGCACCGGCCCGGGCGGCCCACCCGGCGACGACAGCGGTCTCGTCAACGGTCCAGCCGTCCACCGCGTAGTCGGTGGCGGAGAACCGCACCAGCAACGGAACGCTCTCGCCGACCTCGGCCCGCACGGCCTCGACGACCCGCAGCAACAGTCGGGCGCGGTTCTCCAGCGACCCGCCGAACTCGTCGGTGCGCAGGTTGCTCAGCGGCGAGAGGAACTGGTGCAGCAGGTAGCCGTGGGCCGCGTGCAGTTCGAGCACGTCGAAGCCGGCGGTCAGGGCGCGGCGGGCGGCGGCGGCGAAGTCGGCGACGACGGTGTCGATCCCGGCCGCATCCAGCGCAACCGGCTCCGCATAACCGGGAAAGGGGACGGCCGACGGCGCCAGCGCCGGCCAGCCGCCCTGATCGGCGGGCACGCTGCCGCGTTCAGGGGTGCCCCAGGCCGGCCAGGTGGACGCCTTGCGGCCCGCGTGGGCGAGCTGGATGCCCGCGGTGGCGCCCTGGCGGTGCAGGTAGTCGACGATGCGAGCCCACGCGCTCGTCTGAGCGTCGTTCCAGATGCCGGTGTCCCGGTCGGTGATACGGCCCTCCGGGCTCACCGCGGAGGCCTCGGTGACGATCAGGCCGGCGCCGCCTGCGGCCATCGAACCCAGGTGCACCAGGTGCCAATCGGTGGGCACGCCGTCGCGGCCGTCGACCGAGTACTGGCACATGGGTGCGACCCAGAGCCGGTTGCGGATGGTGACCCCGCGCAGGCTGATCGGGTCGAAGAGTGAAACCGTCTGGGCGGAATCGGGTGCGGCGGGGGAGAGTGCTGCTCTGATATCGGACACCGAAACAACCTATCGTGAGGGCATGGCGAAACCACGACGATGGCTGGAATGGGAGGCCGCCCAGGCGCGCGACTGGATCGCGGTGCCGCAGGCGACCGATGACAAGTACAGCCGGGGGGTCTTGGGCGTGCGCACCGGGTCCACCGAGTATCCAGGTGCCGCGGTGCTCGGCGTCGAGGCCGCGAGCCGCACCGGGGTGGGCATGCTGCGTTACCTGGGGCCCCGCAAGGTCGGCGCCCTGGTGCTGCAGCGCCGCCCCGAGGTCGTGACCGCCGACGGCCGGGTGCAGGCCTGGCTGCTCGGCTCGGGGATGGACGCCGACAGCCGCAGCGCCGAGACCGGCAAGCAACTGCAGAAGGCCCTCCGGCAGGGCCTGCCGACACTCCTGGACGCCGGCGCGCTCGACCTGGTCGGGGCCGGCACCGGAGCCAGGGTGATCACCCCGCACTACCGGGAGCTGGCCGGGCTGCTGGCCCGCTCGGGGGAGACCGTGGCCGTGGCGGACATCGCGGCCGAGCCGGGCGAGTGGGCGGTTCGTGCCGCCGGCCTGCTCGGTGTGACGGTGCTGCTGAAGGGCAGCACTACCTACGTCGCGTCGGCATCCGGTATTCGGCTGACGGTGTCCGGCGCACCGGCCTGGCTGGCGACGGCGGGCTCCGGCGACGTGCTGGCCGGCATCCTCGGCGCCCTGCTGGCCACCAACGCCGCCCGCATCGACGCGGATGCTGACGCGCTCGCCGCGCTCGCCGCCACGGCCGCGTTCCTGCACGGCGCGGCCGCGCACCGGGCGTCCGGCGGCGGCCCGATTCTCGCCCTGGACATCGCCGCGGCCGTTCCGGCGACAATCGCCGCTCTGCTGGCCTGACCAGCGTGCCGAGCAACCAGGACGCTGTGCCACAGTGGAGCGTGCCCGAATCCCCGCGTCGCCCCGTTGCCCCGCGCCCGGTTGCACTGCGCCCGGTGACACTGTGGTGCGGCTTCGCCGTGGTGCACACGATTCTCATCCTGCTCAACCTCAGCGGCATCGGCTGGCCGCTAGGCGACGTGGAACGGGTGTACCTGGGCTGGGCCGAGTCCACGGTATCCGGTGCCGTCAGGCTGGGCATCGACACCGACTTCGTCTACCCGATCGTGGCCCTGGCCCCGATCCTTGCCGCACTGGTCTTCGGTGCCCCGCTCTACGCGCTCACCTGGCTCGGCCTGGTGAGCCTCGTCAACGGGGTCGCCTTCGGTGTGCTGATCGGGCGCCGACCCAGTCGTGCGGCGGCCACGGCCGCCTGGTGGTGGCTTGGGTTCCTGCTGTTGCTCGGCCCGGTCGCGCTGGCCAGGATCGACTCGGTGACCGCACCGCTGGCCATCATGGGCTTGCTGTGGCTCGGCAGCCGGCCGGTCTGGGGTGCGCTGCTGCTGACCGTGGCCACCTGGGTCAAGGTCTGGCCGGTCGCGGCGATCATCGCGCTGGTGGTCGCCTCGAAGCGGCGGTGGCAGGTGCTGGCGGCCTTCGCCGGCACCTCCGCGCTGATCATCGGGGTGGCCCTCGCCGCCGGCAGCGGGCTCACCATTCTCAGCTTTGTGACCGAGCAGACCAACCGGGGTATCCAGATCGAAGCGCCGGTCGCCTCGTGGTGGTTGTGGCAGTCGGCCCTGGGTATCCCCGGCACCCTCGTCTACTACGACCAGCAGATCCTGACCTACCAGGTGATCGGCGCAGGCACCGACGTGGCCGCCGCGGTGCTGACCCCGCTGCTGGCTCTCTGCGTCGCCGCGGTGCTGCTGCTCGGCTGGCGCGCCCAACGGGCGGGCGCCGCGGCCGACCTGCTCTTCCCCCCGCTGCTGCTCGCCCTGGTGCTCACCCTGATCGCGGTGAACAAGGTGGGTTCGCCGCAGTTCATGATCTGGTTGGCCGCGCCGCTGATCCTCGGCCTGGTCGCCGCCCCGCGAGACTGGCGGGGCCCGGCGCTGGTGGCCCTCGGGATGGCGGCGCTCACCCAGATCGTCTACCCGTACTTCTACAACGACCTGCTCGCCACCACCCCGGTGATGGTGCTGATCCTGTCGCTGCGGAACCTGCTCGAGCTGGTTCTGCTTGGCTGGATGGTGCGCCGCATCTGGCGGCTCGGCACGTCAGCGGCAACACTGTCAGAGACCCCTCACGCCGCACCCGGTGCGCTCACGCACCGGTCGATCCTCAAGGAGTAACCATGCTTGTCGCCTTCTCCGTCGCCCCCTCCGGCGGCCCGACCGATTCGGTGCACGACGCCGTCGCCGCCGCCGTGCGCGTGGTGCGGGAGTCCGGCCTGCCCAACCACACCGACTCGATGTTCACCACCATCGAAGGCGACTGGGACGAGGTCTTCGCCGTGGTCAAGGCGGCGACGGATGCCGTGGGAGCATTCGGCTCCCGAGTGTCGCTGGTGCTCAAGGCAGACATCCGGCCCGGTTACTCGGGTGAGCTGACCGCCAAGCTGGACCGCCTAGAAAAGGCCATGGGCGAGGCCGGCGACGCGGCCTGACATCCCGGCCGGCCGGTGCGTAACACGCACCGACCCGACCGGCCCGTATTCTGCCGGTGCGTAACACGGCCGACCCGACCGGCCCGTATTCTGGGGGGATGCCCTCAGTTACCGACGATGCGACGCGCCTGTCGCCGGCTCGCGTTCGCCTCGCCCTCCTGGCCCTCGCCCTCGGCGGTTTCGCGATCGGCGCCACCGAGTTCGTGGCCATGGGGCTGCTGCCCAATCTGGCCGCCGACCTGCTGCCCGGTCTCTACGCCTCGTCGCCGGATGCCGCCAACGCCCAGGTGGGCTGGCTCATCTCCGCGTACGCGCTTGGCGTCGTCGTCGGGGCGCCCACGATCGCGGCGGCCGCGGCCCGGTGGCCGCGCAAGCAGCTGCTGCTCGTGCTGCTGGCCTGTTTCACTCTCGCCACGATCGCCTCGGCACTGCTGCCCACCTTCGGCCTGGTGCTCGTGGCCAGGTTCGTCGCCGCGCTGCCGCACGGTGCCTATTTCGGTATCGCGTCCCTGGTCGCCGCCGAGCTGATGGGCCCGGGCAAGCGGGCCCGCGGGGTCGCGATAGTGCTGTCCGGCCTCACCATCGCCAATGTCATCGGGGTGCCGTCGATCACCTGGCTCGGCCAGGTTGCCGGCTGGCGGGTCGCCTACATCGCCGTGGCCGCGCTCTTCGCGGTGACGTTCGTCGCCGTGATCGTCGCCGTGCCGTTCCAGGCCGGCAATCCCGGCGCCACCATGCGCAACGAACTGCGCGCCTTCGGCCGGTTGCAGGTCTGGTTCGCGCTGCTGATCGGAGCCGTCGGGTTCGGCGGCCTGTTCGCCGTGTACACCTACGTGGCGCCGCTGGTGATCGAGGTCACCGCTCTGCCGGCGCTCGCGGTTCCGCTCGTGCTCGTGGTGGTGGGGTTGGGCATGACGGTGGGCAACTTCGCCGGCGGCGTGTTCGCCGACCGCAGTGTGCGGCGCAGCATGTACTCGTTCTTCGGCGTGATGCTCGCGGCGTTGCTGTTGCTGGCCTTCTCGGCGCAGCACCTGGCCGGCCTGCTGGTCGGGGTGTTCCTGGTCGGCGCCTCGGCCGCGGCGCTGTCGCCGACCATCCAGACCCGGCTGATGGATGTGGCGCATGACAGCCAGTCCATTGCCGCAGCCCTCAACCACTCGGCGCTCAACCTCGGCAACGCGCTCGGCGCGTTCCTGGGCGGCATCGTCATCGCCGGCGGCCTGGGCTACCTTGCCCCGATCTGGGTCGGCTTCGGCCTGAGCGTGGTGGGCCTGGCGCTCGCCGTGGTCACCTTCGCGATCGACCGGTCACGCCGGAAGCGCGGCCAGCATGTGCCATACGGCACCTCGCTGATCGCGGTGGTCGGCACGGACTGAGCGCCGCGCCGACCCGACGGTGGTCCGCCGGTGACCCGGCGGTGCCGTCTCAGTCGGACTGCAGCAGGATGCCGTCGTGGATGGCGCGCTTCCGCAACGCCACCTTCGTGCCGACATCGAATCCGGCCAGACGGTACTTCTCGCGGATCCGCTTGAGGTAGGACTTCGCGGTCTCCTCGGAGATGCCGAGCTGGTGGGCGACGGCCTTCACGGGCTCACCGGCGCCGTACAGCGCCATCACCCGGCGTTCCTGCGCGCTCAGCCGCGGCGAGCTGCCGGCGGACCCCGCGTGCAGGGCGAGGTCGAGTTCGGCCGAGATATAGGACTCCCCGACGTGAGCGGCATGGATCGCCTCGACGATGGTGCTGGCTTCCTCGGTTTTGACGAGGTAACCCAGGGCGCCGGCGGCGAGGGCCTCGCGCACCAGGGCGGGTTCGGAGTAGGTGCTCATCAGCACGGTCTTCACCCCGGCCGTCTTCAGGGTCGATATCTTGAGCGAGACCGGAATGTTGTCCTTGAGGTCCAGGTCGAGCAGAACCACATCCACGGGGAACTCCGGGTGGGTGAGGAGCTCCGGCCAGGTGGTCACCGCGGCCACCATGTTGATGTCGTCGGCCGCGCCTCTGATCCATTCGGTCAACGCCCCCAGGAGCATCCGGTGGTCGTCGACCAGGGCCAACCGGATGGGGTTTTCGATGAGCGTCACTGCTGCGTTCGTCACTGCTGCCTCCTGTTGCATGTTGCCCTGTCGGGGCGCTTCCGTGCATAGTGCACGGCTACGCGTCCGCAGGATTGTCAATACTGCATTCGATGTCGACGTGGAGCTGCCCACTTCGCACCGAATCGATGTGAGGGCCCACTACTCGGATAGCTTGCCACGTCTCCGGGTCCACCCGTCGCCGGGGGACCCCCTCGATGATCATTTTGATCGGAAATCGAAGCATCTCACCGATAACGTGGCCATGAGTACGGCCAAAGGGCCCGAAAACGAGCGAAACCGTCGGCTCAGCGCCTTCGGTGTCGCTGATCAGAAGCCAAATCGCCAGGAGCAGGGCATCCCGTTGCATGGGGGAGAGCTGGCCGGCCAGCCCGGCGGGGTCGTCCAGGTTGACGGCGGGACCGAGGAACTCCGACTCCGTGAGCGCGTGGTGCAGCCAGGTCTCCCGGCGGCCCTCGATGAGGTGCAGGCGCAGCTGGGTGGCCAGGGACGCCGCCGCGGCTGACTTCGCTGTGCTCAGCGGCAGTGCTGTGCGCCCCGTCGCGACGTCGTCGAGCAGCGTCTCGGCGTCCAGGTCGATGCGGGCCAGTTCCTCGGAGGCGAGCATGCCGACCGCGGAGGACGGCTGGCTGATCGTGCTCTGCACGAGCACCAGGTCCAGCTCGCGCTGCACCATGCGGCGGAAGCCCCGCACTATCGACACCCCCAGCAATGGGGGGAACATGCACAGGCCGATGGTGAGGATGGCGGTGGCCACGACCTCGGGATCGGTGCGTCCCGCGGTGACCGACCCTGCCGCGATCACGGCGCCGAGGACCAGGGTGGCTGCCACGATCTCACGGCCGCGCCGCACCGACACCAGAACGGCGAAGAGCGCCCCGACAGCGGCCGCCGCGGTGGGGTAGGTGCCGCCGGCGCCGCCGTGGCCGTAGCCGGCCAGGTCGAGCCCGACGACGACCTCACCGGCGGCGAGAGCGGCCAGGAACAGCCAGGTGGGCATCCGGTCCGGCATCCGGTTGACCAGGGCCAGGGTGGCGACGGTGGCGAGCAGCAGAACGATCCAGGCCGCCAGCGTCGGCACCGGGTTCGGGTAGTCGTCCCACTGCATGGTGAACCGCCAGAGCAGGAACATGGCCACGACGCCGCCGCCCAGGGAGATGCCGAAACCGAGGTGCCGGCTGCCCAGATCGGTGCGGTTGGCCCTGGTGGTGTCGACGGTGCGTTGTGGTCTGCGGAAGGTGCGGCGACGTTCGTCGCGCTGCTCTTCGAGCAGTTGTCGGTAGGCCCTGGCCGACGAGGAACCGCCGGCGGGGCCGACGGTGGCTGGGGTGGGCGGCGTGGTCATTTGGGCACCTCGAGGACGACAGTGGTGCCGGAGCCCGGGGAGGAGAACAGCCGGGCGTTGCCGCCGACATCCCGTAGCCGCGCGACGACGGACTCGGCGAAACCGAGCCGTTCGGTACCGACGGCGCTGAGGTCGAACCCCCGGCCGGCATCCGTCACCATGGCGCGCACCGTCGTGTCGTCGTCGGAGATCGTGACGTCGGCACGGGTGACGCCGGAGTGCCTGCGCACGTTTTCGAGGCACTCGCCGAGAGCGAGGAGGAATGAATCGAGCACGTCACTGGGCAGCAGCACCTGGCCGCTGCCGTGCCAGTCGACCTCGAGTCCCATCCGGCCGAACCGTTGCTTCACCGACTCGAGGGTGCTGCCGAGCATCGACGTGTTGGCCGGCTCAAGGGTGTACACCCCGGACCGGCTGGGGGTGGGCAGGGCGCCCAGGCGCAGCTGACGGAGCAGGCGGGCGTCGTCGCCCGATTGCTGGCGGAGGGCGGCTGGACTGACCCCCACGCCCGAATGGGCGAGGAGGGTCAGGGTGGCCAGCACGGTGTCGTGCAGCAGCCTGGCGCCCTGCCGGCGTTGCGCCTCGAGCTCGCTGGCGTGACGTTCGGCCTGGTGCGCCCGCCCGATGGCCGCGACCCGCTGCAGCACTCGCGGCACACTCTGCGCGATCCACCAGCCGCCCAGCGACAGCGCGGTCCACCCGCACACGGTCAGGGCCAGGGGGAGCACCGATCCGCCGGCGGTGATGGTGACCAGCGCGACCCCGGCAACGGTCACGCCGAACGACCCGAAGAGCACCAGCTGGCGCTGCGGACCAACGACGAGCACCGGGGCGACACAGCTGATCGCGGCGGCGGCGAGGGTGCCGATCAGCGCCTCCTCGACGGCGGTGAGGCCCACATCAACCCGGGTGGTCAGCCCGATCACGAGGATCACGGCATTGCCGAGCAGCACTATGCACAGCACCCAGCGCAGGGCGCCGCTCTGGCCGAGAACGTACTGGCAGCCGATCATCAGGAGGATCAGGGTCGCGGAGAGCAGGATCACCGGGGCATCGAGCCCGCCCGGCACGGCCAGGTAGGCCAGAGACATCACCGAGCCGGTCAGCCCGGTCGCCCGGGCGGACCGCCGAAGGACTCGATCGCGCTCTCTGGCTATGCGTGGCATGGATGCAGTACTCCTCATGAGTGCTCTACAGGTCACCCTATCGGCCCGGGCGCTGGTTTACGCCTGTTGACTAGGACTTTCTTTCTGACGCAGAAGCAAATGCAAAACCAGGCCGCTCACCAGGGCCATAGTGAGCGCCATCAGTGCGCCCGCGAGGACCCCGATGAGCAGGATGAGGCCCTCGGATTGGCCCGGCTGCCACAGCGGGGTGGCGACGGCGAAGAAGACGGCCAGGCCGGCGCACCAGGCGGCGGCGCTGCCGAGGACCCACCATCCGGCGCCCCTGAGGTGCCGGCGCAATTCGAACCACTGGGCGTAGCCGAGCGCGCAGATCAGGACGGTGGCGACCACGGCGGCGGCGGCGGCCTGCCCGGCCGCCGGCCAGCGCTGCCAGACGTCGGCCCACTCGGCCGGTAACAGCCCGACGAACCACGCCGCCGCGGCGCCGATCGCCGTTGCGCCCACCCAGCGCTGCCTGGACAGCGCCGGCAGCCGGCTGCGGAGCACCGTCGACTGCGTCCACCCGAGCACTGTGCCCTCGATCGCGCCGGCCAGGATCAACGCGGGTGCCACCACGGCCGAACCGCCGAAGGCCAGCTGCGCCAGAGCCGGGGCGAGGAAACCGACGGTCTCGCCGAGGCTGACCCAGAGCAGCCAGTTGCGCAGGAACCTGTCGGCCCGGTCGGGGCCGCTCGTGTGCCGAGGGCCGGGGAACGCCCTATCGACCGTCATCGGGAGCGACGAGGGAACCGGTCTGGGCGGGGCCGGATGAGACGGGGCGCAGGGCCACCGAGCCGGGGTCGATGGGGCCCTGGTCGAGCCGGAACGGTGGGTACTCGTCACGCATCAGGGCGATGTAGACGATCACCCGGTACAGCCAGCGGTTGAGGCCGAGCACGAGGTCGAAGATTCCGCGCCGGTAACGTCCGCTGAAGAGCAGGATCACGGCGGCGATGAGCACCAGGATGCCCACGAGCGAAAAGCCGGTGCCTGCGGCGGCGCCCCAGCCGTTCATCCCGTTCGCGGACCAGCCCCAGCTTCCGCCGGTGATGATCGCCACGATGAACAGGTGCGGGATCACGAGCAGCCACCACTTCACCAGCACCAGACCGTGCGACAGGCGCTCCGGATAGTCCACCTCGAGGTCGGCAGGGTAGTCGGTGGCCGCGAGGGTGAACGGCGGGTACCTGTCGGTGCCGAGCGCTGAGTACGCGTAGAAACTCACCCGCCAGTTCCAGCGCAGCACGCCCACGCTGTAGTTGAAGATCGACCGCGGGTACCGCCCGGTGAACAGGATCGCGAACCCGGCCACGATGGTGCCGATCCACAGCCCGAACCAGAGGAAGAAGAGCACGACGAGGTGCGGGATGACCAGGATCCACTTCACCAGCCAGAGCGCCCTGGAGACGCCGGGGTCGAGCCATCCGTTCAGGCGGGCCGGATAGTCTGCGCCCGGCCGGTCGGGATCGGCGGCGGGCTGGCCGGTCGTTGCCCCGGGCGGTCTTGCCGTGTCGGTGCGGCTGGACGGCGCCGGCCCGTTCCGGCCGAGGCCGATCACGCCGAGGATCACCAGGACCAGGCCGATCACCAGGGTCAGGATGCCGATCAACAGCAGGGTGAGAGCGGCGGGCGCCAGGAGCCCTGAGCGCACACCCGCGCTGACCTGGACGGCGACGGGGCTGCTGCCGTCCTCGTTCATCACCACGACGGCCCAGGACCCCGGCTGCACCGGCCAGGTGATCTCCTGGCTGCCGGGCCCGGACGCGCTGACGGTCCAGAAATCCTGATCCGTGGGCGGTTCGGGGCGCTCGGTCCCGGCGATGTCGCCGTAACGCGCGCGGAACGGCGTGGACTCGATGCCGCGCACCTCGGTGTGCGCCACGTTGGCCAGGTAGTCGTCGACATCGGCCTGCGGTGCGATCCCGAGGAACACGGGGTCGTCGTTGGCGCCCGTCGCGACCAAGCGGATGCGGGCGACGTCGAGGTTCAACGGCGGGGGTGTTCCCGTGGTCGTGACCGGTCCGACCGGTGGGCTGGTCAGCGCGTAGGAGTCCGCGACCAGGGGGACGGTGCGGGTCGAGAAGTAACCGTTCTCGCCCTGCACGCCGGCGGCGACGGCAGCGACGGTGCCGGTGATCGTCATTCCCAGGCCGATCAGCGCAAGGATCGTGCCGATCAGCAGCATGATGAGCGGTCCTGGTTTCATGGCAGTCACAGTTCTCCCGAACCAGGGGACTGTCAACCCTCCGGCTCAGTTCAGCAGGCTCCGCAGTGACGCGCCGACGGCCGCGTTCTCGATCAGGAAACCGTCGTGGCCGTAGCCGGACTCGAGGACGACGGGTTCGCCGCCGCGGCCGAGCCCGGCCGCGATGATCCGCTGGCCGTCGAGCGGGAACAACCTGTCGCTGTCGATGCCCACGACGAGGGTGCGCGCCGTGATCCGGGCCAGGGCCGCCGTCACGCCACCCCGGCCGCGGCCGATATCGTGCGAGTTCATCGCCTCGACCAGGGTGATGTAACTGTTCGCGTCGAACCTGCGGGTGAACTTGTTGCCGTGGAAGTCCAGGTAGGACTCCACGGCGAACCGGCCGCGGGCGCCCAGCGGGGTGATGTCGCTCTGCCAGCTGCGCTCGAAGCGGACGTTGAGCTCTGACGGGCTGCGGTAATTGAGCAGGGCCATCCGTCTGGCCAGGGCCAGGCCCCGGCTCGGGCCGTCACCGGCCTCGGCATCGTAGTAGTCGCCGGCGCGGAACAGCGGGTCGGTGCGGATCGCCTCGATCTGCACCGAGTTCAGTGCGATCTGGTCGGCCGTCGTGATCGGCGGCGCGGCGAGGATACCGAGCCGGTCCACCCGGCCGGGGTGGTCGATGCCCCATTCCAGCACGTGCATGCCGCCCATGGAGCCGCCGATGACGGCGGCCCAGGTGTTGATGCCCAGGCGGTCGCTGAAGGCCACCTGCGCAGCCACCTGGTCGCGGATGGTCAGGTACGGGAACCGGGGTCCCCACTCCGAGCCGTCCGGCGCGAGGGAGGCCGGGCCGGTGCTGCCCTGGCAGCCGCCGAGCATGTTCGGCGCCACCACGAACCAGCGGTCGGTGTCGATCGCGAGGCCGGGGCCGACGACGCCGCTCCACCAGCCGGCGGTGGGATGCCCGGGCCCCGGGGCGCCGATGACGTGGCTGTCGCCGGTGAGCGCATGCAGCACCAGCACCGCGTTGTCACCGGCCGGGTTCAATTCGCCCCAGGACTCGTAGGCGATCCGCACCGCGGGCAGGCGTCCGCCGACCTCGAGGTCGAGGGCGCCGATGTCGACGAACCGGCGGCCGCCCACCGGGTCACCGTCGCGCCAGGCGCCCGTCACGGGCGGCTTGCCCAGCAGGGAGCGCGCCTGCGCGTCGGTGACGAGGCTGGACGGGACGGTGTCCGCGGAGTATTGCCATTCCATACGGCTCCATTGTGGCCATGTTCGGCCGTGGCCGCCGAATGTTACGTCATGCGGGCCGGGAACGGCCTACGCGTTCGCGCGGGACGCCGTGACCACGGCACGCGCGGCGGCCAGGCCGGCTTCAAGGTCGGCCTGCAGGTCGACGACGTTCTCGATGCCGAGCGACAGGCGCACCAGGCCCGGTGTCACGCCAGCGGTGAGCTGCTGCTCCGGGGTGAGCTGCGCGTGCGTGGTCGACGCCGGGTGGATCACCAGCGAGCGCACGTCGCCGATGTTCGCCAGGTGGCTGAACAGGCTGAGGTTGTCCACCAGCGCCCGTCCGGCATCCACCCCGCCCTTGAGCTCGAACGAGAGCACCGCGCCGACGCCGAGCGGGGCGTACTTGTTCGCGGTCGCGTACCAGGGGCTGGACGGCAGCCCGGCGTAGTTGACCGAGGCGATGTCGGGGTGATTCTCGAGGAACTCCGCGATGGCCTGCGCGTTCGACACGTGCCGTTCGATGCGGAGGCTCAGCGTCTCGATGCCCTGGATGAGTTGCCAGGCGCTCGCGGGGGCGATCGCGCTGCCCAGGTCGCGCAACAACTGCACCCGGGCCTTGATGATGAAGGCGAGGGCGTCGCCGACCGCGGTGGTGTAGCTGGCGCCGTGGTAGGACGGGTCGGGTTCGGTGAGCCCGGGGAACTTCTCCACGTTGGCCGACCACTCGAACCGGCCGCCGTCGACGACGACGCCTCCGATGATGGTGCCGTGGCCGCCGAGGAACTTGGTGGCCGAATGCACGACGATGTCGGCGCCGTGCTCGAACGGGCGGATCAGGTAGGGCGTGGCGATGGTGTTGTCCACGATCAACGGCACCCCGTTGGCGTGCGCCACGTCGGCGACCAGCGCGATGTCGAGCACGTTGATCTTGGGGTTGCCGATGGTCTCGGCGAAGAACAACTTGGTGTTCGGCCGCACCGCCCTGGCCCACGCGGCGGCGTCGTCCTGGTCTTCGACGAAGGTGGTCTCGATGCCGAGCTTCGCCAGGGTGTACTTGAAGAGGTTGTACGTGCCGCCGTAGATGGAACTGGACGACACGATGTGGTCGCCGGCCTGGGCGATGTTGAGCACCGCGAAGGTCGAGGCCGCCTGGCCGGAGGCCACCAGCAGGGCGCCGGTGCCGCCTTCGAGGGCGGCGACGCGCTCCTCGACCACGGCCTGGGTCGGGTTCTGGATGCGGGTGTAGATGTTGCCGAATTCGGCCAGCGCGAACAGGTTCTGGGCATGTTCGGCGTTGTTGAAGACGTACGAGGTGGTCTGGTAGATCGGTGTGGCCCTGGCGTTGGTCACAGGGTCAGGGCGGGCCCCGGAGTGGACCTGCTTGGTTTCGAACTTCCAGTCGGCGGAATCACTCATGGTTCGGTCTCCCTGTTCGTGCTCGAGCCGGCAAGCCCGAGGAATCGAAGGTGCGCGGAATCAGATGCCCCGCTGCTCTGCTGCAACCATAGGCAGGGTACGTCCCGGCGACAACGACCAGCGAAACACAACGTCATCTGTCGTGGGGCAGCACGATGGTGCCCGTGTGGGTGGACGGCTCCTGCCTGAACAACCAGCGCAGCCTCGGCTCCACCAGCGGCCTGAAAATACGTTTCACGACGGGCAGCGACAGCAGCACCGAGATGCCGATGGCCAGCAGGATCACGGCCGGTAGCATCCACGGCGGTTGGGGACCGTCGAGCACCCCGGTCTCGCGCAGCGGGTAGAGCAGGAAGGAATGCAGCAGGTAGATGTACATGGTGGCGGCGCCCAGCGGCGTGAACCAGGTGGCCCGGCGCGGCATCAGCATGAGGAAGGCCAGGATGAAAGCGAAGGACGCCATCATCAGACCCAGCCGGATGACCCCGGCCCAGAACTGGTCATAGCCGAACTGCCAGTAGGCCTCGTCGTACAGGGTGAAGCTGCGCAGCCGAAGGTCCCGCACCCCGACGATGTTCACCGTGATGGCCAGGGCGAGGGCGCCGAACAGGGCGATCGCGCCGGAGCGCCAACGCCAGACCGCGGCCGGGTGCAGGTGCATCCACCTGGCCGTGAGCGGCCACTGGCGCAGCTTCCAGCCGAACACGAAGAACGGCAACAGCCCCAGAGTGCGCGAGAGCGAGAAGGTGCTGTCGATGTCGCCGACATAGCCGGCGCCCACCGAGATTGCGATGCTGATCAGCAGCGGGTAACGCATCAGCACCAGGTACGGCAGCACCACGCGCCAGATCGTCAGGGCGATCAGGAACCACAGCGTCCAGGCTGGGGCGGAGTAGTCCACCTTGAGGGTGCCGCTGAGCGCCCAGCTGACCAGCGTCCAAAGGCTCTGGAAGATCAGGTACGGGAAGACCACGTCGGTGATCAGCCGGTGCATCTGGCGCGGACCCGGCGGACCGGACTTGGCGAAATAGCCGCTGACGGCGACGAACACCGGAACGTGGAAGGCGTAGATGAAGAGGTAGACACCGTAGGCCGGGTCGGATTCGCCGATCAGCTTGAGGATGGCGTGACCGATCACCATCAGGGTGATCGCGATCCAGCGGGCGTTGTCCCACAACGGCACGCGGCGCTTGTGCTTGTGCGGGCCAGGTGGGGCTGGTGTCTCAGTCGGCGAACTCATCGGGTCCATTCTCCGGGCAGAATGGGGCAATGGGCAAAAAAAGAGTTGTGGTCACCGGTGCGAGCAGCGGAATCGGAGCGGCCACCGTGCGGCTGTTCCGTGAGCACGGCTGGGATGTGGTGGGGGTGGCCCGCCGCGCCGACCGGCTCGCCGCGCTCGCCGCGGAGACCGGCGCCGCCGTGTTCGTCGCCGACCTCACCGTGCAGGCCGAGGTGGACGCTCTGCGGGACTTCCTCGCCGCATCCGGCCCGGTGAACGCCCTGGTCAACAACGCCGGCGGCGCCAAGGGGCTCGACTCGGTCGAGGCCGGCTCGATCGACGACTGGGCCTGGATGTTCGAGATCAACGTGCTCGCGGTGAAGCGGGTCACCAGTGCCCTGCTGCCGTTGCTGCGCGCCTCGATCGCCACCGAAACGGATGCCGCGGCCGCTGCAGGAAGCTCGGCCGCCGCATCCGCCGACATCGTCAACATCACCTCCATCGCCGGGCACACCGCATACGCCGGCGGCGGCGGCTACAACGCCGCCAAGTTCGCCGCGCACGCCATGACCGAGGTGCTGCGGCTCGAGCTGAACGGCGAGCCGATCCGGGTGATCGAGATCGCTCCCGGCATGGTCCAGACCGAGGAATTCGGCCTGGTGCGCTTCGGCGGCGACGCCGAGAAGGCGAAGGCCGCTTACGCGAATGTGCCGCATCCGCTCGTGGCCGAGGACATCGCCGCCACCGTCGTGGCCGCCGTGGAAATGCCGGCCCACGTGAACGTGGACCTGCTTGTGGTCAAGCCGGTCGCGCAGGCCGCCCCGCACCTGGTCGCCCGCGGCCCGCTCACCCCGCGCGCCTAACCCGCGCAACTGTTCCCCGAACGGAAAATTGCGCCCGGCGTACCGGGCGCAATCGTCCGTTTCGGCCACAGTTCGGCCACGGGTGGGGTGAGGGCGGGCGGTTAGTGCTCGCTGGCCTTCTCGGCCCCGAACCCGGTGAGGGAGCGCACCGCCATCTCGGCGGCCAGCTTCGGGTCTTCCCGCTTGGTGCTCGTGACCGAACCGAGCCAGCCGAGGAAGAAGCCCAGCGGGATCGAGACGATGCCCGGGTTGTTCAGCGGGTAGAGCGCGAAGTCCACACCCTCACCGAACATCGAGGTGGGCGTGCCGGAGAACACCGGCGAGAACACGATCAGCAGGATCGCCGACCCCAGACCGCCGTACATGCTCCACAGGGCACCGCGGGTGGTGAAGCCGCGCCAGAACAGCGAGTACAGGATCGTGGGCAGGTTGGCGCTCGCCGCGACGGCGAAGGCCAGGGCCACCAGGAATGCGATGTTCTGTCCCTGCACGCCGATGCCGCCGGCGATCGCGAGGATGCCGATCACCACGACGGTGCGCCGGGCGATCTTGACTTCGCCGTCGGGGTTGCCCTTGCCCTTCTTGATGACGCTCGCGTAGATGTCGTGCGCGAACGAGGTGGCCGCGGTGATGGTGAGACCGGCCACCACGGCGAGGATCGTCGCGAACGCGATCGCCGAGATGAAGCCGAGCAGCAGCGGGCCACCGAGCGCCAGCGACAGCAGCGGCGCAGCCGAATTGACCCCGCCGGGGGAGGCGAGGATGGTGTCGGCGCCCACCAGGGCCGCGGCACCGAAGCCGAGCACCAGGGTGAACAGGTAGAACGCCCCGATCAGGAAGATCGCCCAGACCACAGAGCGGCGGGCCTCCTTGGCGCTGGGCACCGTGTAGAAGCGCATCAGCACGTGCGGCAGTCCCGCGGTGCCGAGCACCAGCGCGATGGCCAGCGAGATGAAGTCCAGCGGGTTGTGCCCGTACTGCAGGCCGGGCGCGAGGATCGAATCGGCCGGGGTGACCGCGGCGTTCGCGACGGCCGCATCGAGCAGCGTGGACAGGTTGAACCCGTTGATCACCAGGACCCACACCGTCATGGCGCCTGCCCCGATGATGAGCAGGAACGCCTTGACGATCTGCACCCATGTGGTGCCCTTCATGCCGCCGATCAGCACATACATGATCATCAGGCCGCCGACGACTGTGACCACGATGGACTGGCCGAGCTTGTCGTTGATGCCGAGCAGCAGCGACACGAGCCCGCCGGCGCCGGCCATCTGGGCGAGCAGGTAGAAGAAGCACACCGCCAGGGTGGTGGTCGCCGCGGCGACGCGCACCGGCCGTTGGGCCAACCGGAAGGAGAGCACATCCGCCATGGTGAATTTGCCGGTGTTGCGCATCAGCTCGGCCACCAGCAGCAGGGCCACCAGCCAGGCCACCAGGAAGCCGATCGAGTAGAGGAACCCGTCGTAGCCGTTCACCGCGATGGCGCCGACGATGCCGAGGAACGACGCCGCCGAGAGGTAGTCGCCGGCAATCGCGAAACCGTTCTGCGGACCGGTGAAGGACCTGCCGCCGGTGTAGTAGTCGGCGGCGGTGCGGTTGTTGCGGCCCGCCCGGATCACGATCACCAGGGTGACGGCCACGAAGGCCAGGAAGATCGAGATGTTCAGGACCGGATTGGTCTCGGCCTGTTCGACCGCGGCTGCGACGCCAGCTGCAGTGATGCCCAGGGCGCTCATGCGGCGGCCTTCTGCTCGAGCTCGGCGCGCAGCTCGGCGCCGAGCGGGTCGAGAACGCGGTTGGAGAATGCGACGTACCAGATGGTGATGGCGAACGTCGTGACGAACTGGCCCAGGCCGAGCACCAGGCCCAGGTTGATGCTGCCGGCGACCTTGATCGCCATCACGTCGGGCAGGTACGCGGCCACCAGCACGAACGCGAAGTACCAGAGGAGGAAGAACACGGCCAGCGGAACCACGAACCTCCGGCGCCGGCGCTGCAAGTTGACGAAGCGTTCGGAGGTCTCGAAGGCGACATAGTCGATCGAACCCTCCGGCCTGGTGTCTTTCAGTGATTCCTTCATTGGGGCTCCTTTGCTCCGGTGAACTGGATGGGGATGGCGGGCACCGGATGCACGGCGCGCACGAGGGCGTCGAGCACGGTGGGGTCTTCGATGGTCGGCGGGATCTTGTAGGGCTCGCCGTCGACGATCTGGCGGATGGTCTTGCGCAGGATCTTGCCCGATCGGGTCTTCGGCAGTCTGTCCAGGATGGTGACGTCACGGAACGCCGCCACCGGGCCGATGTGCTCCCGCACCAGGTTGACCAGCTCGGCCGTGAGCAGGTCGTGCTCGACGACCCAGCCGGCCTTGAGGGTGACGAAACCGGCGGCCCGCTGGCCCTTCAGCGCGTCGTGCACGCCGAGCACCGCGCACTCCGCGACGGCGGGATGCCGGGTGAGCACCTCCTCGAGGGAGCCGGTGGAGAGCCGATGGCCGGCGACGTTGATCACATCGTCGGTGCGGCCCATCACATAGAGGTATCCGTCCGCATCGAGGTGCCCGGAGTCGCCGGTGGCGTAGTAGCCGGGGAAGGCCGTGAGGTAGGCGGCGGCGAAACGATCCGCGCCACCCCAGATGCCCAGCAGGGAGCCGGGCGGCAGCGGCAGCCGGATGGCGATGTTGCCGTCCTTGCCCGGCTTGGTGATCGGCTGCCCCTTCGAGTCCAGGATGGCGATGTCGTAGCCGGGCACCGGCACAGCGGTGGAGCCGGGTTTGGTGGGCAGCTCCTGGATGCCGCGCGGGTTGGCGCAGATGGCCCAGCCGGTCTCGGTCTGCCACCAGTGGTCCACCACCGGGCAGTGCAGGCCGTCGTTGACCCAGTGGAAGGTCTCCGGGTCCAGGCGCTCGCCGGCCAGGAACAGGGCGGTGAGACTGGACACGTCGTAGCGTTCCAGCTCGGCCAGCTCGGGGTCGACCCGGCGGATCGCCCGGATCGCCGTTGGCGCGGTGAACAGCACGTTCACCCGGTACTCCGACACCACCCGCCAGAAGGCGCCGGCATCCGGGGTGCCGATCGGCTTGCCCTCGTAGATGACCGTGGTGGCCCCGGCGAGCAGCGGCGCGTAGACGATGTAGGAGTGGCCGACCACCCAGCCCACGTCCGACGCGGCCCAGAACACGTCGTCGGGGCCGATGTCGTAGATCCCGCGCATCGACCAGGTCAAGGCCACGGCATGGCCGCCGTTGTCGCGGATGATGCCCTTCGGGTTTCCGGTGGTACCGGAGGTGTAGAGGATGTAGAGCGGGTCTGAGCTGCTCACGGTGACCGGCTCTGCCGGTGTCGCCGTGGCCTCGGCCGCCGCCCAGTCCAGCCAGCGCACGGACGTGTCGTCGGCGTAGTCAGCGGCCGAGCCGTCGATCGCGTCCCGGTGCCGCACGATCACCGTGTGGACCGAGCCGGCGCTCAGCTGGAGGGCCTTGTTCACCAGCGGGAGGTAGGGCACGGTCTTGCCCGGTTCCAGACCGCCGGACGCGGTCACGATCACCGTGGGTCGCGCGTCGTCGATCCGCACGGCGAGCTCGCTGGCCGCGAAGCCGCCGAAGACCACCGAGTGCACCGCCCCGATCCTGGCGCAGGCGAGCATGGCCACGACGGCTTCGGGGATCATCGGCAGGTAGACGACGACCCGGTCGCCCTTGCCCACGCCGCTGGCCCGCAGCACCCCGGCGAACCTGGCCACCCGGTCGAGCAGCTGGCTGTAGCTGATCCGCGCCTTGGTGCCGGTCATCGCCGAGTCGTAGATCAGCGCGGTGTGGTCGCCGCGACCGGCGAGCACGTGCCGGTCGAGGGCGTTGTAGCTGGTGTTGAGGGTGCCGTCGGCGAACCAGCTGTAGTCGGTGGGGGAGTGTTGCGTCAGCGCCGCGGATGGCGCTCTGACCCAGTCGATCTGGCGGGCGGCATCCAGCCAGAAGCCTTCGCGCTCGTCGATGCTGCGCCGCCAGACATCGCGGTAGAGAGTGGTGCCGGTGCGTTCGGTCATGGTGCGAACCTCTCCATCGAAGCTCTCATGTATACACAAGGTGCGGTTAGTCTTGCACAAACTGTCCAGTAGGGGAATAGAATGCGCTTGTGTATACAGAGACCGTGAAGTCCGCGCCGGAGCGGGCGAGCGACCGGGCCTACCGGGTGCTGCGCGATGAGATCCTGGACGGCACACTGCCGGCCGGTACCGTGCTGCTCGAGGTGGAACAGGCTGCCAGGCTCGGCGTGTCGCGCACCCCGCTCCGCTCGGCCGTGGCACGGCTCGTGGCGGACGGCCTCGTCGCCGGCCGCAGCGGCAGGGGCTTCTCGGTGACCGAGATGTCGGTCGATTCCATCAACGATCTCTACGAGCTGCGCGAGGCCCTGGAGGAGCGCGCCGCGACCCTGGCCGCCCGCAGTGCCGACCGCTCCGCATTCGCCACGATGAGGGAGAGGTTCGTCGCCGCTCCCGCCCTGCTCGAGGCCGGTGAGAACGGGATCCACGAGTACTACGCCCTGATCGACGAGTTCGATGCCGCCATCGACGCCGCCGTCGACAACTCCTTCCTCGTCGGCGCCCTCGACACCGTGCGCACCCACCTGGCCCGCATCCGTCGGGTGGCCAGGGGCAACCCGGTGCGGTTGCGGGCCGCCGCGGCCGAACACCTCTTGATCCTCGACGCGATCATCGGCGGGGATGCGGCGCTCGCCGCGCACGCCACCCACGTACACCTGCACCTCAGCCTCGCGAGCGTGCTCGCGGTGCTTGCGGCGACCGAGACGACTTCCTGACCTCCCCGATTCGAAAGGACCATCCCGTGCAGACAACCCACGTGCGCGTGCACCCCAGCGAGAGCAGCCCCGCCCGTACCGAGCAATTGGCATGGAAGATCGCCGCCTGCGCGGCCGACCCGGTCCCCGTCGACGACGCCGTCACCGAGATGATCATCAACCGGGTGATCGACAACGCCGCCGTGGCCGCCGCCTCGCTCACCCGCGACCCTGTCGCGGCGGCCCGCTCGCAGGCGCTGGCGCATCCCCGTTCGGCCGGCGGCGACGGCGCCACCGTGTTCGGACCGGTCAGCGGGCGCAAGGTCTCACCGGAGTGGGCGGCCTGGGCCAACGGCGTGGCCGTGCGGGAGCTCGACTACCACGACACCTTCCTGGCCGCCGAGTACTCCCACCCGGGCGACAACATCCCGCCGATCGTGGCGGTGGCCCAGCACCTCGCCGCGGCCCGCGGCCTCACCGGGCGCGAACTGGTGCGCGGCATCGCCACCGGCTACGAGGTGCAGATCGACCTGGCCCGCTCGATCAGCCTGCACAAGCACAAGATCGACCACGTCGCCCACCTGGGCCCGTCGGCCGCCGCCGGTATCGGCACCCTGCTCGGCCTGGACCCCGACACGATCTTCCAGGCCATCGGCCAGGCCCTGCACACCACCACAGCCACCCGGCAGTCCCGCAAGGGAGAGATCTCCAGCTGGAAGGCGTTCGCGCCGGCCTTCGCCGGGAAGATGGCCGTCGAGGCCGTGGACCGGGCCATGCGCGGCCAGACCAGCCCGACGCCGATCTACGAGGGCGAGGACGGTGTCATCGCCTGGCTGCTCGACGGACCGGATGCCGGCTACGAGGTGTCGCTGCCGGCCGGCGGCGAGCCCAAGCGCGCCATCCTGGACAGCTTCACCAAGGAGCACTCCGCCGAATACCAGGCCCAGGCCCTCATCGACCTGGCCCGGAAGCTCCACCGCGAGCACCCCGAGATCCTGGTGCCCGGCGCGATCCGGTCGATCGTCATCCACACCTCGCACCACACCCACAACGTCATCGGTTCCGGCGCCAACGACCCGCAGAAGTACGACCCGCGGGCCAGCCGGGAGACCCTGGACCATTCGGTGCCGTACATCTTCACCGTGGCGCTGCAGGACGGCGCCTGGCACCACGAAGACTCCTACCGGCCGGAGCGGGCCAGACGAGCCGACACCGTGGCCCTGTGGAACACCGTGACCACCAGCGAAGACGCCGAGTGGACCCGCCGCTACCACTCCACAGACCCCGCCGAGAAAGCCTTCGGCGGCCGGGTGGAGATCCTGCTGGCCGACGGCACCCGTCTGGTCGACGAACTGGCCGTGGCGGATGCGCATCCGCTCGGCGCCCGCCCGTTCGGGCGGGAGGACTACGTCGCCAAGTTCCGGCTGCTCGCCGGTGCTGCCCTGGAGGAACACGAGATCGAACGGTTCCTCGACCTCGCCCAGCGGTTGCCCGAGCTCTCCGGCGCCGAACTCGGCACGCTCACCCTGGTGGCCAGGCCCGGCCTGTTCGACCACCTGCCCAGCCTGAACGGAATCTTCTGATGCTCTACTCCGGACTCACCCCCGCCGCCAAGCGCGCCCAGCTCCGCGCCGACCTCGCCGGCGGCAGCCTGCTGCGCTTCCCCGGTGCCTTCAACCCGCTCTCCGCCAAGCTGATCCAGGCCAAGGGGTTCGAGGGCGTCTACATCTCCGGCGCCGTGCTCGCCGCCGACCTCGGCCTGCCCGACATCGGCCTGACCACCCTCACCGAGGTCGCCGGCCGCAGCCAGCAGATCTCCCGGATGACCGACCTGCCCACCCTGGTTGACGCCGACACGGGCTTCGGCGAGCCGATGAACGTAGCCCGCACCGTGCAGACCCTCGAAGACGCCGGCGTGGCCGGCCTGCACATCGAGGACCAGGTGAACCCCAAGCGCTGCGGGCACCTCGATGGCAAGCAGGTGGTCGACACCGACACCGCCCTCAAGCGCATCCGCGCCGCCGTCGACGCCCGGCGTGATGCGAACCTGCTCATCATGGCGCGCACCGACATCCGCGCCGTCGACGGGCTGGATGCCGCGATCGACCGGGCGAAGGCCCTGGCGGACGCCGGCGCGGACGCGATCTTCCCCGAGGCCATGGGCACCCTGGCCGAGTTCGAAGCCATCCGGGCCGCGGTGGACGTGCCGATCCTGGCGAACATGACCGAATTCGGCAAGAGCGAACTGTTCCGGGTGGACCAGCTCGAAGGCGTCGGGATCAACCTGGTGATCTTCCCGGTCTCGCTCTTGCGCCTGGCAATGGGCGCGGCCGAACGGGGCCTGGACACCATCATCGCCGAGGGCTCGCTGACCAGTGCGCTGCCGCAGATGCAAACCCGCGCGGAGCTCTATCAGCTGCTGGACTACGAGGCTTACAATCGCTTCGATTCGGGGATTTTCAACTTCACTCTGAGCGGTCACGACGGCTAGCCCAGCACCACACCAGCAGCACCACACCCGCAGTACCAGCACGGCAACTTCAGGACGCAAAGGAGCGAAATGACCATCAACCAGCCCATCAACCCGCCCGTGGTGCACCAGCAGGCCGGGCCGGAGATCCACCGCGGCCTGGCCGGGGTGGTGGCCGACACGACGGCGGTGTCCAGGGTCAACCCCGACTCCAACTCGCTGCTCTACCGCGGCTACCCGGTGCAGGAATTGGCCGCGCAGAAGAGCTTCGAAGAGGTCGCCTACCTGCTCTGGAACGGTGAGCTACCCGACGATGAGCAGCTGGCCGAATTCGAGAGCGCGGAGCGGTCGCTGCGGCGCCTTGACCACTCGGTGCGGCGGGTGATCGATGAAATCCCGACCTCCGCCGACCCGATGGACGTGGTGCGCACCGCGGTGAGCGTGATCGGCGCCAACGACCTCAGCACCCCGGACTCCTCGGTGGAGGCGAACCTGGCCAAGTCGCTGCGGTTGTTCGCTCAGCTGCCCGCCATCGTCTCCTACGACCAGCGTCGCCGGCACGGCCTCGACCTCGTCGAACCGCGCGACGACCTGGGCTACTCGGCGAACTTCCTCTACATGACCTTCGGCGAGGTGCAGGAGGTCGAGGTCGTCGAGGCCTTCGACGTGTCGATGATCATGTACGCCGAGCACTCCTTCAACGCGTCAACCTTCACGGCCCGGGTGATCACCTCCACGCTCTCCGACCTCTACTCGGCCGTGACCGGGGCGATCGGGGCGCTCAAGGGGCCGCTGCACGGCGGCGCGAACGAGGCCGTGATGCACATCTTCGGCGAGATCGGCCTGGGCGACGGGGCGGCCGAGCGCGCCGGGCTCTGGCTCGACGACACCCTCGCGCACAAGCGCAAGGTGATGGGCTTCGGCCACCGGGTCTACAAGCACGGCGACTCCCGGGTGCCCACCATGCACACGGCCCTGCTCACCCTCATCGAGCACTACGACCGGCCCGACCTGCTCGCCCTGTACGACGCGTTGGCCGACGGCATGAGCGCGCGAACCGGCATCCTGCCGAACCTGGACTACCCGGCCGGCCCGGCGTACCACCTGATGGGATTCGACACCGCCAGCTTCACGCCGATCTTCGTCGCGGCCCGCGTGACCGGCTGGACCGCCCACATTATGGAACAGCTGGCCGCGAACGCGCTGATCCGACCGCTGTCGTTCTACACCGGAACGCCGGAGCGACACGTTCCACCGGCCGCGGCGGGCGAGGTGCTCTGAGCCGCGCCGGCAGCTCCATACTGGAGGCATGACAGTACTGATTGCCGGATGCGGCGACCTCGGCACCGAGGTGGGCCTCCGCCTGAGCGCGCTCGGCCAGCAGGTGGTGGGCCTCCGCCGCAACGCCGGAGTGCTCCCGGCCGCGTTGAACGGGCAGTCCGTGGACCTCAGCCGAGAGCGGCCCGACGTGCCGCCGGACACCGACGTCGTGATCGTGACCGTGGCCGCGGGCAACCCGGACCCGGCGATCTACCGGGCCGCCTATGTGACCGGCCTGGCCAACCTGCTCGACGCTCTGGACGCCGCGCGGGTGACCCCGCGCCGGTTCCTGATGGTGTCCTCCACAGCGGTCTACGACGTGGACGACGGCAGTACCGTCGACGAGGACACCCCCGCGCACCCGGGGCCGGGCACCGACTCAATCCTGGCCGAGGCCGAGCAGCTGCTGCGCAGCCGGATCCCGTCGGCTGTCGTGCTGCGCCTCGGCGGCATCTACGGCCCCGGCCGGGAGCGCCTGATCGATCAGGTGCGTTCGGGCCGCGCGAGTGTGGCCGAGCGCGGCCGGCTGAGCAATCGGATCCACCGTGACGACGCCGCCGCGATGATCGTGCACCTGGTCTGTCGCGCCAAGGGGCCGGACCGGCTCTATCTCGGCGTCGATTCGACACCGGTACCGGTCGTGGAGGTGCTGACCTTCCTCGCCGGCGAACTCGGCCTACCCGTGCCCGAGATCATCGAGACCGGCAGCAAGCGTGGCGGCGACAAGCGGGTGAGCAACCGGCGCATCCTGGAGACCGGATTCAGCTTCGCCTATCCGAGCTACCGGGAGGGCTACCGGGCCGTGCTGGCCGGTCAGGGCGTGCGGCACCCGTAACCACCGGCTGGACGCTGCTCCGCATCGTGGCCGCACCGAGCCGCAGCATCCCGTCGGTCAACGGTTCGCAGCGCAGGCCCCCGCGCCCACGCAGGGCCCGATGGGCGCCGGGGGCCAGCACCACATCCATCCACGCGCAGGGGTTCGCCGGCCGGTGCGCCCGGAACTCGACGGGACCGTCGCCGCTGTCGAGCGAGAAGGTCGCCCCGCGCAGAGCGTCGACATCCACGCCGCGCAGCAGGATGTTGCGCCGGGTGGCGACCGGATCCAGCGGGTGCGCCAGCGCCAGCTCGGCGGCGACCCGGTCGAGTACCTCGGCGTTCATCACCGTGACCGACGCCTGCACGTGCGCTCGACGGCCGAAGTGCCGGTCGCCCACGATGCCCAGGCCCGCCCGCACCTCGATGCCGGCACGGCTCTCCTCGCCCACCGCCGGCAGCGGCCCGTCGGCCGGGCGCCCCTCGTACCGGTGCACGGGGGACGCCAGCAGCAGCACGATCTCCACCTCGGCGCTGTACGGCAGGACGCTCATCAGCTCGCTACGGGGCCATCCCGGCGGCGACGGGCACGAACTCCACGTTGTTGGTGGGGTGCACGGTCTTAGCCGGGGCGCGGGAGAATCCCTTGGCGTCGAGGCGGTTCTCGGCGCGGAAGGTGGCCAGGGCCGCGTCGTACAGCTCGTTCAGCCGGGCGCCGGTGTACTCGCCGGTGCTTCCGTCGGTGAAGAGAATCGCGATGGGGGTCTTGCTGGGGAAGTGCCGGTTCATGCGGACGAAGCCGTCGGCATCCTGCTGCAGTGTGATCATGGGTCAATTCTCCGCTACCCGGGTGCCCGCCGCGGAACCGGGCCCTTGGTCCGCGCACGTCGGGCGCGCGAGGTTCTACCATTGACAAATGCAACAGGACCAGCACACCGAGACCCCCGCCACCGTCGATCCGCCTGTCGATCCGCCCCGCGAGGTGCTGGAGTGGACCGAATTCGCCGACGCGTCCAGGTCGCTGGCCTCTACTGTGCTGGCCAGCGGCTTCCAGCCCGACGTTGTCATCGCCATCGCCCGCGGCGGCCTGCTGCTGGCCGGGGCGATCTCCTACGCCCTCGGCACCAAGAACTGCGGCTCCATCAACGTGGAGTTCTACACCGGCATCGACGAGCGCCTGCCGGAGCCCGTGCTGAGCGGGCCGATGCTCGACGCCCCCGCGCTCGCCGGCCTGCGGGTGCTGCTCGTCGACGACGTCTCCGACTCCGGCCACACCCTGGCCCTTGTTGTCGGCATCCTGAAGGAATCGGCCGGTGAGGTGCGCTCCGCCACCCTGTACACCAAGCCGCGCACCGTGCACGTGCCCGACTTCACCTGGCGCGAGACCGACGGCTGGATCGTCTTCCCCTGGTCGTCACTGCCGCCCGTGACCGCCACCCCGCTGACCTCGGTCGTGGACGCATGAGCATCCACCTCGTCGGCGGCGGCTGGGCTGCCGAGAACGACACTGACAGCGACGCCGTGGTCTACGGCCCGTTCCTGGCCGAGGCCGCGCTGCGCGCAACGGCGGCCGGCCGCGACGAGCCGCGCCTGGCGATCATCGTGGTGCGGAACGGCGACGGCGACGACCACGCTGCCAAACTCGTCGCGGCCCTCGGCGCCGTCGGGCCCATCGACCCGCATCTGACCGTGCTCGGCCTGGCCGACGAGGCCGCCCTGCTCGCGGTGGCGGATGTCGACGGCATCGTGATCGGCGGCGGCCTCACCCCCGCGTACCTCACGGCCGTCGCCCCCATCGCCGGGGAGATCCGCCGCCAGGTGGCCGCCGGCATCCCGTACCTCGGCTACTCAGCCGGCGCCATGATCGCGGCCGAGCGCGCGGTTCTCGGCGGCTGGCAGATCGGCGGCGTTCCGGTCAGCCCGCAGGGCGCCTCGGAGGAACTCGACGAGATCACCATCGAGAACGGCATCGGCCTGCTCGACGTGACCGTGGACGTGCACGCCGCCCAGTGGGGCACGCTGGGCCGCATGGTCGCCGCCACCGAGGCCGGCCTGATCCGCGGCGGCCTCGCCGTGGACGAGGGCACCGTGCTGATCGTGGGCCAGGGCACCCTGGGCGTGGCCGGTACCGGCAGCGTCTGGACCGTCAGCGAGTCAGAGGGCGGGGTGCTGGTGAGCACCTTCGGCTCCTGATCGACATCGCGAGTCCACGAGCCGAATGACCGAACCGGCACTGATCGAGCCCGGCTGGGCGCGAGCGTTCGGTGTGCCCGTGACCGGCCCTGCCGCCGACGCTGTCAGCACCGTCGACGTCAGCACCGTCGCCCCGTTCGCGGCCCCGCTCGCCTTCGCGCGTGCGGCGGCCGCGGCCGGCGAGCAGGTGCTTCCCGCGCCGGAGAACATCCTGCGCGCGTTCCGGCAGCCGTTCGACGACGTGCGGGTGCTCATCGTGGGCCAGGACCCGTACCCGACCCCCGGGAATCCGGTGGGCCTGGCGTTCTCGGTGGCGCCGGATGTGCGCCCGGTTCCACGGAGCCTGGCCAACATCTTCACCGAACTGCAGGCCGACCTCGCCCTGCCGGCACCGCCGAACGGCGACCTCAGCCCGTGGACCCGGCACGGCGTGCTGCTGCTCAACCGGGTGCTCACCGTGCGGGCCGGCGCGGCCGGCTCCCACCGGCGGCACGGTTGGGAGGCCGTGACCGAACAGGCCATCCGGGCACTCGCCGCCCGCGGCACCCCGCTGGTCGCCATCCTCTGGGGCAAGGACGCCGAAACCCTGCGCCCACTGCTCGGGCGAACACCCACGATCGTCTCGGCGCATCCGAGCCCGCTGTCGGCGCGGCGAGGCTTCACCGGCTCGCGCCCGTTCAGCCGGGCGAACACGCTGCTGGCGGAGCAGGGAGCTGCGCCCGTGGACTGGTCACTGACGGTAATCTGAACAGCGTTACGAGAGGACACCACCGGTGCTTGAAGAGGAATACCAGCCGCGTCGACGGTTGCCGCGTCACCTGACGCCGGCACCGGCCCCCGAGGCTCCGTTCGAGTTCGCGCTTCGGGACGCCGTGGAGACCGACCTGCCTGACATTCAGGAGATCTACAACTACTACGTCGCCAACAGCACCGTCACCTTCGACGAGGACGCCATGACGCTGGCCGAGTGGCGCGACAAGTTCCACTACCTGGCCAAGCTCGGCATGCCGTTCATCGTGGCCGAGTCACCGGCCGGCCAGCTGCTCGGCTACGCCCTGGTGAGCCCGTGGAAGCAGAAGAAGGCCTACAGGTTCACGGTCGAGAACTCGATCTACCTCGGCGCCGCGTCTACAGGCAAGGGCCTGGGCCGGGTGCTGCTGGCCGAACTGATCGAACGTTCGAAGGCCGCCGGCCTCAAGGAGATCATCGCCGTGATCGCCGACCAGGGGGCGGAGGCCTCGATCAAGCTGCACCAGGACTTCGGCTTCGAGGAGATCGGCCGAATGGGCAAGGTCGGCTTCAAGTTCGAGCGCTGGCTCGGCACCGTGCTGCTGCAGAAGAGCCTGAAGTAGTCCTCAGGCTCAGCGCCGCGACAGCCGCCCGGTGACGGTCACGACGGCCCGCCGCGGCGCCGAACCGGCCAGCCAGGCCGTGATCCGGTTCTGGGTGCCCGCGACCACGTGCGGGGGAGTGCGGGGCGCGTCGAGGGCCGCGAACGCCGCAGCCATCACCTCGTCCACGCTCATCAGCCGACGCGGCCCGCCGGGCGACCGCCGGGCGACGGCGTAGAACTCGGTTTCGGTGGGGCCGGGGCAGAGTGCGGTGACCTTGAGGCCGGTGGCCCTGGTCTCGTACCAGAGCGCCTCGGTGAGGCTGAGCACGTAGGCCTTGGCGGCGGCGTACACCGCCAGCCGCGGCACCGGCTGGAACGCCGCCGTGCTGGCCACGTTCACCAGTGCCGCGCCGTGCGGATGCGCGAGCGCCGCGGATTGCAGGCCGGGCAGCAGCGCGTGGGTGAGATCGGTCAGCGCCGCCACGTTCACGGCGACCTGGTCGTGCACCCGGTCGCCCGGCGCATCCACCAGGGTGCCGAAGTGGCCGAAGCCGGCGTTGTTGATCAGGGTGGCCACCCGGATATCGCGTTCGGTCAGGTCGCGCACCAGCTCGGGGATGGCCCCCGGTTCGGCCAGATCGAGCGGGATCACCGTGGACACGGTGCCGTACTTCTCGGCCAGATCCACCGCGAGGTCTTCGAGTCGCTCGAGTCGCCGGGCCGTGAGCACGAGGTCGGCGCCGCGTCGGGCGAGCTCGTGGGCGAACCCCACCCCGAGCCCGCTGGATGCTCCGGTGATCAGGGCCGTCGTGCCCATCGGGTTGTACTGCGCGGCAACGGTGGTGCGGGTCATTCTTCGAGGCTACCCGGGCCGGGGTTTTCAGCGCCAGCATCAGGTCAGCAGAGTGAGGTCCACCCTGCCCAGAGTGAACACCAGCAGCGACGACCCGGCACCGCCGACCAACAGCAATCCGGGGTGGGCGAGCCCGATAGCCAGGGTGCGCAACCCCGGCCGCCCCTGCAGGAACTCCGCCGGGACATCACGCTGGCCGCTGGTTCGGGTCGGGACCTGGCGCCAGCCGCGCAACCGGCGCAGGAACCAGGCGCAACGCACGACCAACGCCAGCCAGAGCACCGCGACGACCACCGGCACCAGGGCGAGCAGGAGGGTGAAACCCAGCCCGGTGACGGCCCGTTCCTCATGGTCGCCGGCCTCCTGGATCGCCGCCTCGATCGAAGCGCCCAGCGCCAACGAGACGCCCCACACGATGAACGCGGCGATCAGCGCCAGGAACCGCACCACGAAGTGTGCCAACACGCTCTCCCGCACCGGCTGCAGATGGCTGCGCGGGGTGGCGGCGAGCACGAACAGGGTGGCGGTCAGGGTGGGCAGTGCCGCGAGCACGATGGCCGGCCACCGGCTCCAGGTGGGCGCCCCGACTAGCTCCTGCGCCAGGATCACCGCGAACCAGAAGCCCACCCACAGCCAGCCGGCATTCAACGGATGCCGCACCAGCCACGCAGTCATGGCAACACTGTAGCCAGATGGGCACTGGCTAGGCTCGGGGGATGGCCGACCTCTTCGAACTGACTGCCCTCGAACAATGGCGCTCGCTGCAGCAGGGCGAGATCAGCCCCACCGAGCTCACCGAGCACTACCTGGCCCGGATCGACCGGCTGGACCCCGGCCTCGGTGCCTTCGTCACGGTGACCGCCCAGAACGCCAGGGCCCGCGCCCGGTTCATAGAGACCCAGGTGCCCAAGACCGCACCGCTGTGGGGGCTGCCGTTCGGCGACAAAGACCTGCAGCAACGCGCCGGCGTGCCCGCCCGGCTCGGCTCCCGGCTGATGCTGCACAACATCCCCGAGACCAGCGACCTGCTCGTGCAGGCCCTCGACACCGCCGGCGGCGTGAGCCTGGGCAAGACCGCCACCCCCGAATTCGGCCTCCCCTCCTACACCGAGCCGGTGGCCGGCGCCCCCGCCCGCAACCCCTGGAACCCCGCGCTGGGCGCCGGCGGCTCCAGCGGCGGCGCCGCCGTGGCCGTAGCGGCCCGGATGCTGCCGTTCGCCCCCGGCAGCGACGGCGGCGGTTCGGTGCGCATCCCGGCCGCCGCCTGCGGGCTCGTCGGCCTCAAGCCGTCC
>NZ_SOHM01000031.1 GCF_004403945.1 Cryobacterium lactosi
AAGACTCTTGGAGCTGACCGGTACTAATAAGCCGATAATTTGATAACACTCAGTTTGAATAAGCTGCTATGCGTCCACTATGTGGTTCTCGATGTACGGTCGAGAACAACGCCCTCCACGAGGGGGGTCTATAACTAAAAATATAGATTCGATTCACCATCACCAGGTGTTTCGGCGGCTATAGCAAGAGGGAAACGCCCGGTCACATTCCGAACCCGGAAGCTAAGACTCTTTGCGCCGATGGTACTGCAGGGGGGACCCTGTGGGAGAGTAGGACACCGCCGGACTTAACTTAGAAACACACAGAAAAGCCACCCCACCGGGGTGGCTTTTCTGCGTTTAACCCCCACCCCCGCCTGCACCGGGCCGAGCATGCGCGGGGAGGGCATCCGCGAACCGTGAGAAAAGCACCTAAAAACGCGGGATTTCGGTGCTTAAGTCACAGTTCGCGGGAGGGGGAAGTGGGGTTCTGGGGGTGCGATATTTGGGGAGCTTGGGTCAGGCCTGGGGAGGCGCGGGAGCGCGTTGTTGTGTAGACTTGAGGGATCGAAGCTTGATGGTTCGAAACGACTTGATGGTCGGCACTCCGGTGCCGGCGCATCGCACATTGTTTCGGCGGCCATAGCAAGAGGGAAACGCCCGGTCACATTCCGAACCCGGAAGCTAAGACTCTTTGCGCCGATGGTACTGCAGGGGGGACCCTGTGGGAGAGTAGGACACCGCCGGACTTAACTTAGTCAAATGGCCACCCATTCGGGTGGCCATTTTGACGTTAACGTACGCTGGAGAAGTAGTCCGGTACGTATAGCCACACCTACAGGAGATAAACAGTGACCCCCACGGAACGCAACGGGAACGACGCACGCGACAACGGGAGCGGCGATCGTCGAACCGGCGGCTACCAGGGTGGTCGCGGAGGGTCGGACCGGCCCCGCCAGGACGGCGCACGTCCGCCGCACCGGGGCAACACCGGCGGCAACGACCGTCCGCAGCAGGGCGGCGAGCGTCCGCCGTATCGGGGCAACTCCGACCGTCCCGCGCGCGATGGTGAGCGTCCGCCGTACCGGGGCAACTCCGACCGTCCGGCGCGCGATGGTGAGCGTCCTCCCTACCGTGGGAACAACGACCGTCCGCAGCGTGATGGTGATCGTCCTCCGTACCGGGGCAACTCTGACCGTCCGCAGGGCGGGGAGCGTGCGCCGTACCGCGGCAACGGCGACCGCCCGGGTTACCAGGGCAACAACGACCGTCCCCAGCGTGATGGCGACCGTCCTCCGTACCGTGGCAACAGCGACCGTCCGGCGTACAACTCGGACCGTCCCGCGTACAAGGGCAACTCGGACCGTCCCCAGCGCGATGGCGATCGTCCTCCCTACCGGGGCAACTCTGACCGTCCGCAGGGCGGGGAGCGTGCGCCGTACCGCGGGAACAGCGACCGCCCCGGGTACCAGGGCAACAACGACCGTCCCCAGCGCGATGGCGATCGTCCTCCGTACCGTGGCAACAGCGACCGTCCGGCGTACAACTCGGACCGTCCCGCGTACAAGGGCAACTCCGATCGTCCGCAGCGCGATGGCGATCGTCCCGCGTACAAGGGCAACAGCGACCGTCCGGCGTACAAGGGCAACTCTGACCGTCCTCAGCGTGACGGTGACCGTCCCGCGTACAAGGGCAACAGCGACCGCCCGGCGTACAACTCGGACCGTCCCGCGTACAAGGGCAATTCCGATCGTCCCCAGCGTGACGGTGACCGCCCCGCATACAAGGGCAACAGCGACCGTCCGGCGTACAAGGGCAACTCCGATCGTCCCCAGCGAGATGGCGATCGTCCCGCGTACAAAGGCAACAGCGATCGTCCGGCATACAAGGGCAACTCTGATCGCCCCCAGCGCGACACGGAGAACAAGCCGTGGCTGAAGGACAGCGCCCGCGGCGGTTCGCCGACCCGCGCAGGTGCCCCGCGCGACGCCGGCAAGAAACTGTGGACCCGCGACGGCGCCCCCGCCCGCAATGACCGCGATGCCCGCGTCGTCGAAGAGGAGATGACCGAAGAGCAGCGCATGCAGCGCGAGCTGCGTTCGGTGCGCCCGCGTCACGACGACCCCGAGCTGCCCGACGACATCACGTCTGAGGACCTGGACCGCATCGCGCGCAACGAGCTCAAGACCCTCACCAAGGACAACGCCGAGGCCGTTGGCCGTCACCTGGCGATGGCCGCCCGGGTCATCGAAGACGACCCCGAACTGGCCCACCGTCACGTGATGAGCGCCGCACGTCGTGCCGGCCGCATCGCCGTGGTGCGCGAGAGCCTCGCCATCACCGCCTACGCCACCGGCGACTTCGCTCTGGCGCTGCGGGAACTGCGCACCTACCGCCGCATCTCGGGCTCCAACGCCCAGCTGCCCCTGATGGTCGACAGCGAACGCGGCGTGGGCCGCCCCGACCGCGCCCTCGAGCTCGGCCGCTCCGTGGACCGCTCAACCCTGCCGGCCGGCGTGCAGGTGGCCCTGGCCATTGCGATGTCCGGTGCCCGCCTGGACCTGGGGGAGACCGAAGCCGCGCTGAGCGAGCTCGAGATCGCCCAGCTCGACCCGAAGACCGCGTTCTCCTACAGCTCCGAGCTGTTCGCCGCCTACGCCGAGGTGCTTGAAGAACTCGGCCGCACCGACGAGGCCGACGTCTGGAACGAACGGGCCTCCCGTGCCGACGCCGCCCTGAACGGCGACGTCGACGAGACCATCGAGATCGTGGAACTTGACGACGAAGAGTTCGATGAAGACGAGGACGACACCGACGACGAGACCGATGAGGTCAGCACCGACGAAGCAGCCGCCGAGGCTGACGACGCCGAGGCCGACAACGCCGATGTGCCCGACGAGCTCGAGACCGCCGACGACACCATCACCATCACCGAGACCGAGGACGCTGCTTCAGCCGATGACGAATCCACCGACGGCGCCGAGGGCGTGGACGAAGATCCTGAAACGACGCCCGTTGACTGAGCCGGCCACACCGCTGGCCGGCATCGACGTCGTCCTGGCTGACCTCGACGGCGTCGTGTACGCCGGACCGCACGCCATCCCGTACGCGATTGACGGCCTCAACAAGGCCGCCGAGAGCATCCGGGTGGGCTACATCACCAACAACGCCTCACGCACGGATGCGTCCGTGGCCGGCCACCTGACCGACCTCGGTCTCACAGTGGCGCCGTCCGACGTCGTCACCTCGCCCCAGGCAGCCATGCGGCTACTCGTGGACCAGGTGCCGGCCGGCTCGCGGATCCTGGTCGTGGGCGGCGACGGGCTCGTCGACGAACTGCAGAAGCATGGCTTCACGGTCACCCGCTCCGCCGAGGACTCCCCGGCCGCCGTGGTGCAGGGCTTCGCGCCCGACGTGGGCTGGACCCAGCTGGCCGAGGCCTGCTTCGCGCTGAACGCCGGCGTCACCCCCGACGGCGACTACCCGGGCATCCCGTGGATCGCGACGAACACCGACTGGACCATTCCGCAGGCCCGCGGCATCGCGCCGGGCAACGGCACCCTGGTGTCGGCGGTGCACACCGCCGTCGGCCGCCTGCCGCTGGTGGCCGGCAAGCCGGAGATCCCGATCTTCCAGGAAGCCGTCAAACGCTTCGAGGCCACCGCGCCGCTGTTCATCGGCGACCGGCTCGACACCGACATTCTCGGCGCCAACCGCGCCGGCATGCCGTCGGTGCTGGTACTCACCGGCATCGACAAGGCCAAGCAGGCCCTGGCGGCCGGCCCCGCCGAGCGACCCACGTTCATCCTGGAGGACCTGCGCCAGCTGCACGAGCCCTACCCGGTGACGGTGTTCTCCAAGGACAAGTCCCAGGCGACCGTCGACGGCGCGAGCGTGCGCATCCACGGCGCCGACGTTCAGATCATGGCCGTGGGCGACGACGGCATCAACCTGCTGCGGGCCGCCTGCGCGGTGATCTGGGCATCCGGACGACCGATCTACGGCCTCAACGTTCCGGAGAGTCTGTATCTCGGACGGTAGCCTAGGAAGCGTGAGTGCAGACGGAGTAGATGCGGTCGGGCCGCCCAGCGTGCCGACCCCGGCTCGTCCGGGGCCGCGCCCCACGCCGTCTGCGCCGGCGCCCACCGGAGACGCACCCGCACCGCCCGTGCTGGACGGTGAGCTCGATGCCCGCCTCGCGGCCGTCGAGGCCCTGCCGCTCGAGGACCGGGCCACGGCATACGTCCAGCTGCACGACAGTCTGCGCGACCACCTCGAAGGTGGCGACGTGCCCCGATCGAAGGCCGAATGACCACCACGAGCACGGAACAGCCAGACCCCGAGATGGGGACCCAGCACGAGCACACTCCAGAGCGGCCGGCGCCACAGCCGACCAGCGTGCCGATCACCACACCGCCGGCGCCCGCCGCTGAACCCCTGATGTCGCCCACGGGGGAGCAGCGCCTGGACTCCGCCCTGTCCGACCGCGGTCTGGTGCGCTCCCGCACCGTCGCCGCCCGGCTCATCGCCGAGGGCTTGGTCACCGTGGACGGCACCGCGGTGGTCAAGGCATCCGCCAAGGTGCGCCCCAACCAGGTCATCGCCGTGGCACCCACCGACCACTACGTGAGCCGCGGCGCGCACAAGCTCGTCGCCGCACTCGACGCGTTCGAGCTGCCGATCACCGGCCGCACCGCGATGGATGCCGGCGCCTCCACCGGCGGCTTCAGCCAGGTGCTGCTCGAACGCGGCATCGGCCGGGTCATCGCGGTGGATGTGGGCCACGGCCAGCTGTCGCCGACCATCAAGGCCGACCCGCGAGTTACCCTCGTCGAGGGCTGCAACCTGCGCTACGCCACCGCGGAGTCCATCGCGGCCGCGTCCGGCGTCACCGAGCGCCCCGACCTCGTCGTCGGCGACCTCTCGTTCATCTCCCTCACCACGGTGCTGCCCGCCCTTGTGGCCACCGCCGCCGAAGGCGCCGACTTCGTGCTGCTGATCAAGCCGCAATTCGAGGTGGGCCGGGGCGGCATCCGCGAGGGTGTCGTGCACAACGCCGGCCTCCGCGCCGACGCCGTGTCCGGCGTGCTCTGGGCGGCCTGGGACCTGGGCCTGGGCGTGAACGGGCTGATCGCGTCGCCGATCGCCGGCGCCGCGGGCAACCACGAATATCTCGTGTGGTTGAGACGTGGAACCGGCACCAATCCGACAGAATGGATCGATCGGATAACCGTCCTGGTGGGAGCGTGACGAGCATGACCGCAACACCCAGGCACATCCTCGTCGTCGCGCACACCGGCCGCCAGGACTCCCTCCAGGCCGCGGCCACGGTGTGTGAGCAGCTCATCGCCGCCGGCGCCGTGCCGGTGCTAGCCGCCGAGGAGCGCGCCGACCTGCTGGCGTCCTGCCCACAGCTGAACGGCAGCACCGCCGTACTCGGCGAAACCGTGCAGGCCACCGACCTCGAACTCGTGATCGTGCTCGGCGGCGACGGCACCATCCTGCGTGCCGCCGAGATCGTGCGCGGCTGCTCCGCCCCGCTGCTGGGTATCAACCTGGGCCACGTCGGGTTCCTCGCCGAAAGCGAGCGCGACGACCTGGGCGAGGCCGTGCGCCGCGCCCTGCTGCGCGACTACCTCGTGGAGGAGCGCATGACGCTCTCGGTGCGGGTGAAGGTGGACCACGAGGTGGTCTACGAAACCTGGGCGCTCAACGAGGCCACCGTTGAAAAGGCCAGCCGGCAACGGATGATCGAGGTCATCATCGAGGTCGACGGCCGTCCGCTCTCCGCCTTCGGCTGCGACGGCGTGGTGCTGTCCACCCCCACCGGGTCCACCGCCTACTCGTTCTCCGCCGGCGGCCCCATCGTGTGGCCGAGCCTGGACGCCCTGCTGCTCGTGCCGCTGAGCGCACACGCCCTGTTCGCCCGCCCGCTCGTGGTGGGACCGGACTCCTCACTCGCTGTGGAGGTCCTCGCCCGCGGCGACAGCACCGCGGTGCTCTGCGCCGACGGCCGCCGGGTCTCCGACCTGCCGCCGGGCGCCCGCGTGATCGTGCGACGCTCACCGGTTCCGGTGCGCCTTGCCCGGCTGCACAGCGGACCGTTCACCGACCGGCTGGTGAACAAGTTCAACCTGCCCATCACGGGCTGGCGCGGCCCGGTCGGACACGAGTGATGACCGCATGATCGAAGAACTCGTCATCAGGGACCTCGGCGTGATCAAGGAGGCCACCCTCCCGCTCGGACCCGGCTTCACCGCCATCACCGGCGAGACCGGCGCGGGCAAGACCATGGTCGTCACCGCCCTGGGCCTGCTGCTGGGCGAACGCGCCGACCCGGGCACCGTGCGGGCCGGCCAAGCCCAGAGCTGGGTCGAGGGCCGCTGGCTGATCGCGCCCGACGGCGCCGTCGCCCAGCGGGTGCGGGATGCCGGGGGAGACCTGGACGGCCCCGAACTGCTGCTCAGCCGCTCGGTCTCGGCCGAGGGCCGCAGCCGCGCCGTCGTCGGCGGCCGCAGCGCCCCCGCCGGGGTGCTCGGCGACCTCGGCGGCGACCTCGTCGTGGTGCACGGCCAGTCCGACCAGGTGCGCCTGCGTTCCACCGCCGCCCAGCGCGACGCGCTGGACCGCTTCGCCGGCACCGACCTCACCGAGGCCCTGAGCGCCTTCCAACACGTCTACCACCGCTGGCACGCCAACCAGGCCGAACTCGACCTGCTCATCGCCGAGCAGGACCGCCGGGCCCGGGAAGCTGAAGACCTGCGCCTGCGGATCGCCGAGATCGAACTCGCCGCCCCGCAGCGCGGCGAAGACGACGAACTCACCAGCCGCGCCGAACGGCTCGGCAACCTCGAAGAACTCCGCCTGGCCGCCGCGTCGTCGCGGGAACTGCTCTCGGCCGAGGAATCCGGCGATGAGTCGCCCGACGTCGTCGCCCTGCTCGAGTCCGCCCGCCGCCAGCTGGAGCGCGCCGCCGAGCACGACCCGACCCTGCCGCCGCTGGCCGAGGCCCTCGCCAACGCCGGATTCCTCGTCGCCGACATCGCCGCGCAGCTCTCCAGCTACCTCGCGGGCCTGGACGCCGACGGCGCCAGGGAACTCGAAGTGGTGCAGGACCGCCGCGCCGAACTGAGCGTGCTGTCCCGCAAATTCGTCGGCGGCCTGGACGAGGCCATTGACTTCCTCGACACCGGCAGCAGCCGGCTGCTCGAACTAGATAGCGACTCCGACCGGATCGACGCGCTGCGCGCGGACACCGTCGCCGACCGGGACCTTGTGCAGCGCCTCGCCGAGGCCGTCACCGGCATCCGCACCGCCGCGGCCGCCGCACTCGGCGCCGCCGTCACCACCGAACTGGCCGCGCTGGCCATGCCCGACGCCCGCCTCGTGGTGGAGATCGACCGGCTCGACGAGGTCTCGGTGACCGGACTCGACCTGGTGCGGATCATGTTGCAGCCCCACGCCGGCGCTGAGCCGCGGGCGTTGGCGCGCGGCGCATCCGGCGGCGAGCTGTCGCGGGTGATGCTGGCCATCGAGGTCGTCATCAACGCCACCGACCCCGTGCCCACCTTCGTGTTCGACGAGGTCGACGCCGGTGTGGGCGGAGCAGCCGCGATCGAGATCGGCCGGCGACTCGCCCGGCTGGCCGAAACCGCGCAGGTGATCGTGGTCACCCACCTCGCCCAAGTGGCCGCCTTCGCCGGCAACCACCTCAGCGTGGTCAAGGACAGCCACGGATCGGTCACCGCGAGCAGCGTGCGCCAGCTCACCGGCGACGATCGCGCCGCCGAGATGGCCCGCCTGCTCTCCGGTCTGCCCGATTCCGCCAGCGGCCTCGAGCACGCTCGCGAGCTCATCGAACTTGCCCACTCAACCAGCTCCAACGGAGAGGCCCCCGCTAGGTGATAGGATCGAAGCCCGTGGTGAACAATATAAACGCGGACAAATCAGACGACATTACGAAGCACATTTTTGTGACCGGTGGTGTCGTTTCTTCATTGGGTAAAGGCCTGACGGCGGCAAGCCTCGGCAACCTGCTCACCGCTCGCGGACTGCGCGTTGTGATGCAGAAACTCGACCCCTACCTCAACGTCGACCCTGGAACGATGAACCCGTTCCAGCACGGCGAAGTCTTCGTCACCGACGACGGCTCCGAGACCGACCTCGACATCGGCCACTACGAGCGCTTCCTCGACATCAACCTCACCCAGGCGGCGAACGTCACCACCGGTCAGGTCTACTCGCAGGTCATCGCCCGCGAACGCCGCGGCGAGTACCTCGGCGACACCGTGCAGGTCATCCCGCACATCACCGACGAGATCAAGCGACGGATGCGCCTGCAGGCCAGCGATGAGCCCCGCCCCGACGTGATCATCACCGAGGTCGGCGGCACGGTCGGCGACATCGAGTCGCAGCCGTTCATCGAGGCCGCCCGCCAGGTGCGCCACGAACTCGGCCGCAAGAACGTCTTCTTCGTGCACGTGTCGCTGGTGCCGTTCATGGCCGCCTCCGGTGAGCAGAAGACCAAGCCCACCCAGCACTCCGTCGCCGCGTTGCGCTCGCTGGGTATCCAGCCGGATGCCCTGGTCCTGCGCAGCGACCGGACCGTGTCCGAGTCGAACAAGCGCAAGATCGCGCTGATGTGCGACGTGGACGAAGACGCCGTGGTGAACTGCAAAGACGTGCCCAGCATCTACGAGATCCCCGCCGTGCTGCACGAGCAGGGCCTGGACAAGTACATCACCGACGCCCTGAACCTGCCGGTGAAGGACGTGGACTGGACCGCCTGGCAGCGAGTGCTCGACGCCGTGCGCGAGCCCAAGCACGAGGTGACCATCGGCCTGGTCGGCAAGTACATCGACCTGCCCGACGCCTACCTCTCGGTGACCGAAGCGCTGCGCGCCGGCGGTTTCGCCCAGCAGACCAAGGTCAAGATCGAGTGGATCGCCTCCGACACCTGCGAGACCCCCGAAGGCGCCGCCGCGATGCTCTCCGAGCTCGACGGCATCTGCGTGCCTGGCGGATTCGGCGTGCGCGGCATCGAGGGCAAGCTCGGCGCCCTCAAGTTCGCCCGCGAGAACGCCATCCCGGTGCTCGGCCTGTGCCTCGGCCTGCAGTGCATGGTCATCGAGTACGCCCGCAACAAGGCCGGCCTCGAGGGCGCCTCGTCGAGCGAGTTCGACCCGGAGACCGAGTTCCCCGTGATCGCGACCATGGAAGAGCAGGTCGAGATCATCGCCGGCGGAGACCTGGGCGGCACCATGCGCCTGGGGCTGTACCCGGCCAACCTCGCCTCCGGTTCCATCGTTGAGGAGCTGTACGGAGCCCCCGTCGCCTCCGAGCGTCACCGTCACCGCTACGAGGTGAACAACAACTACCGTCAGCAGATCGCCGACGCCGGCCTGTGGTTCTCCGGCGTCTCGCCCGACGGCCACCTGGTGGAGTATGTGGAGCTGCCCCGCGCCGAGCACCCGTTCTACGTGGGCACCCAGGCCCACCCCGAACTGCGCTCGCGCCCCAGCCACGCGCACCCGCTGTTCCGCGGCCTGATCGGCGCGGCCCTGGACCGCCAGCAGGCCAGCCGCCTGTTCGAGGTCAAGGAAGATGCCTAAGACCCTCGCCGCGCGCGCCGAGGCCGACGCGCTGCTGCCCCGCATCGAGGATGAGCCGGCACCCACCGCGCTCACCTCGAGCGCGGTGCGCTTCGACGGTCACGTGTGGAACATCCGCCAGGACGCGTTCGACTACAACGGTGCCGAAATCGTGCGTGAGTACGTCGACCACCCCGGTGCGGTCGCCATTCTCGCCCTCGACGACCAGGACCGGGTGCTGCTGATCCAGCAGTACCGGCACCCGGTGCGGATGCGGGAGTGGGAACTGCCCGCCGGACTGCTCGACATCGACGGCGAACACGCCCTTCTCGGCGCCCAGCGTGAGCTGGCCGAGGAGACAGACGTCGTCGCATCCGAGTGGAACGTGCTGACCGAGTTCTACACGTCTCCGGGCGGCAGCAACGAGGTCATCCGCATCTACCTGGCCCGCGGCCTGTCGCCGGCCACCGAGGCGTTCGAGCGCACCGACGAGGAGGCCGACATGGTCACCCGCTGGGTGTCCCTGGACGACGCCGTCGACGCCGCGCTGGAGCGCCGGGTGCAGAACCCGTCGCTGGTCGTGGGTGTGCTGGCCGCCGCCGCCTCCCGCTCACGTGGCTGGGCGTCGCTCGCGCCGGCGGACCTGCCCTGGCCGCGGCATCCGAACAACTGGGACCACACGGTGTGACCGGCCCCGCGTTCGTCGAGGAGACCGTGCACTCGTATCTGCGGCACGTCTCGATTGAACGCGGGCTGAGTGCCAACACCGTCGCCGCCTACCGGCGCGACCTGGTGATCTACGCCGGCTGGCTGACGGATGCCGGTGTCACCGACCTGCGCACCGTCACCGCGGCGCAGGTGAGCGCGTTCGTGCAGTTCCTCAGCGGCCGGGTGGAATCACCGTTGACCGCGGCGTCGGTCGCGCGCATCCTCTCCACCGTGCGCGGTTTTCACCGGTTCCTGCTCGAGGAGTCGGTGGTGGATGTGGACGTGGCGCACGAGACGAAACCGCCCAAGCTGGGCCTTCGGCTGCCCAAGGCCATCTCGATCGAGCAGGTGAACCAGCTGCTGGCCGCCACCGACGGTGACACGCTGCCGCAGCTGCGCGACAAGGCGCTGTTGGAGCTGCTCTACGCGACCGGGGCGCGGGTGTCTGAGGTGGTGAACCTCAACGTGGACGACATGCTCGAAGGCGACGTGGTGCGTCTCACCGGCAAGGGCAACAAACAGCGCATCGTGCCGGTGGGCAGCTTCGCCCGTGCCGCGGTGGATGCCTACCTGGTGCGGGCCCGGCCGGTGCTGTCGGGGCGGGGCAAGGCCACCCCGGCGCTGTTCCTCGGCGTGCGCGGACACCGGGTGAGCCGGCAGAACGCGTGGTTGATCATCCGCGCCGCCGCCGAACGGGCCGAGCTGGGCATCGAGGTGTCGCCGCACACGCTGCGGCACTCCTTCGCCACCCACCTGCTCTCGGGCGGCGCCGATGTGCGTGTGGTGCAGGAGCTGCTCGGCCACTCCTCGGTGGCCACCACCCAGATCTACACCCTCGTGACCATCGACACCCTGCGCGACATGTACACCACGGCGCACCCTCGCGCCCGCTGAGCCGCACCTTCGCAGGTCGAGCCTGTCGAGACCTCCGGAAGTGCCTCGAGGCCTGCTCGCGGGGTCTCGACAGGCTCGACCAACGCAGGGGTGTGCTCCGCGGGCCGCATCCGTGACAATGGGGGAGTGACCCGCACCTCTACGACACCGCCGGCAGCGACGCCGGCCGGCCGCTTCGGCTTCCGCCGCAACCTGCTGCGGCGGGATGACTCGGAGAGCGCCGACCGCGTCACCTACGTGGAACTGTTCTTCGACCTGATCTTCGTCTTCGCGCTCACCCAGCTCTCCCGCTACCTCTACGAGAATCAGTCCTGGGAGGGTGCCCTCGAGTCGGCGATGCTCGTGCTCGCGCTGTGGTGGCTGTGGGTGTACACGACCTGGGTGACCAACTGGCTCGACCCGGCCAAGCTGCCCGTGCGCGGAGCCGTGCTGGTCCTGGCGCTGGTGGGCTTCGTGGTGAGCGTCTCGATCTACGAATCGTTCGGCGACCGGGGCATCGTCTTCGCGCTGGCCTACTCGGTGCTGCAATTGGGCCGCACGTTGTTCATGCTGCTCGCCGTGGCCCGGCACGACCCGGCGCTGCGGCGCACCTTCGTGCGGATCCTGGCCTGGCTGGCCCTCTCCAGCGTGTTCTGGATCGTGGGGGCGCTGTTGCCGCTGCAGTACCGGCTGCCGCTCTGGCTGATCGCCCTGGCCATCGAGTACCTCTCCGCCGGGGTGGGCTTCCGGGTGCCCGGGCTCGGCGCCTCCGGCGTCGACCAGTGGGACCTCTCCGGCCCCCACATCGCCGAGCGCAGCGCCCTGTTCGTGATCATCGCCCTGGGCGAATCGCTGCTGGTCACCGGGTTCGCGTTCGTCGACAAGGAATCGTCGGCGGAGACCATCCTGGGCATGCTGCTCGCGTTCGGCGCGAGCGTGGCGATGTGGTGGTTGTACTTCGACCACAGCGAACGAGCCGGGGCGAAGGCGATCGCCGCGGCGGCCGAGCCCGGCCGGATCGCCCGGCTCGCCTACACCTACGTGCACGCTGTGATCATCGCCGGCATCGTGCTCACCTCGGTGGCCGACAAGGAAGTGCTCTCGCATCCGCACTCGGCGATGACCCTGTCGAGCGCGGTGGTGCTGGTCGGCGGCCCGCTGCTCTACGTGCTGGGGATGCTGCTGTTCCGGCTGGTCGTGGCGCGGGAGCTGCTCGTGTCGTACCTGGTGGGCCTTGGGGCGCTGCTGGCGGCGTTCGCGGCGGCATTCGTGCTCACCCCGCTGCAGCTGGGCGCTGTGACCACCGCGGTGCTCGTGCTCGTGGCCGGCTGGGAGACCGTGGTGCGGGTGCGCGCCGGCACCGACGACGAGAAGGCCGGCTGAGCCGTTGAACCCCCGTCGTTGGTCGAGCGTGTCGAGACCTCGTGACGTGCCTCGAGACCGGCTCACCGGGTCTCGACAGACTCCACCGACGGGAGGGAGCGGCAGCGAGTAGCGGCAGCGAGTGACGGCACACCGGGGATCTTGGCGGGGGCGGGCGTGGCGGCTCGGTACAATCGACCAAGTGAACTGCATGACGGATCGAGGACAGCCCAGTGGCGCGTAAGACGGATAGCCGGACGCAGCTTCCCGGACTCGAAGAGCTGCCGACCGGTGCGACCGGCCGCCCCATCCAGGTGTTCGACGAACCCGCGCCGCTGAAGAGCCACGGCCCGGCCCGCATCGTCTCGCTGTGCAACCAGAAGGGCGGCGTCGGCAAGACGACGACCACCATCAACCTGGGTGCCGCCCTGGCCGGCTACGGCCGCCGCGTGCTCGCCATCGACTTCGACCCGCAGGGCGCCCTGTCGGCCGGTCTCGGCGTGCCCACCCACGACGTCACCACCATCTACGACCTGCTCCTGAGCGGCTCCAAGGACCCGCACGAAGCCATCCAGCAGACCTCGGTGGAGGGCCTGGACATCATCCCGGCCAACATCGACCTCTCCGCCGCGGAGGTGCACCTCGTCAACGAGGTCGCCCGCGAACAGATTCTGGCCCGGGTGCTGCGCAAGGTCTCCAACGACTACGACGTGATCCTCATCGACTGCCAGCCGTCGCTGGGCATCCTCACCGTGAACGCGCTCACCGCCAGCCACGGCGTACTCATCCCGCTGGAGTGCGAGTTCTTCGCCCTGCGCGGCGTGGCCCTGCTCATCGAAACCATCGACAAGGTGCGCGACCGGCTCAACCCGGCCATCGAACTCGACGGCATCCTGGCCACCATGTACGACTCCCGCACCCTGCACTCCCGTGAGGTCCTCGAGCGCGTCGTCGACGCGTTCGGCGACCGGGTGCTCGACACCGTCATCGGCCGTACCGTGAAGTTCCCGGATGCCAGTGTCGCCGGCATCCCGATCACCGAGTTCGCGCCGGAACACGCCGCCGCCAAGGCCTACAAGCAGGCGGCGCGGGAACTGATCCAGCGTGGCGCGGTCGCCTAAGCGGCTTTCGGCTCCGGCCTCCGCCCTGGCGACCACCGCCAGGGCCACAACCGGCACGGCCGGCACCGACTCGCTCGACGACGCCGGCACCGCGGCGCCGGGCTTCTCCGTGGCCCTGCAGAACTTCGAGGGCCCGTTCGACCTGCTGCTCTCGCTGATCGGCAAGCACGAACTCGACATCACCGAGATCTCGTTGAGCCGGGTCACCGACGAGTTCATCTCCTACCTGCGCGGGCTGGATGCCGCGGAGGAGCTCGACCAGGCCACCGAGTTCCTGGTCGTGGCGGCCACGCTACTCGACCTCAAACTGGTGGGCCTGCTGCCGCAGGGCGAGCTGGTGGATGCCGAGGACGTGGCGCTGCTCGAGGCCCGCGACCTGCTCTTCGCCCGGCTGCTGCAGTACCGCGCGTTCAAGACCGCGTCGGCCTGGTTTCTCGAGCACCTCGACCACGAGGCCACCCGGCACGTGCGCTCGGTGCGGCTGGAGGAGAAGTACCGCACCACGACGCCCGAGCTGGTCTGGACGTTGTCGCTCGGTGACTTCGGCGCGTTGGCCGCCCTCGCGCTGACGCCCAGGGAGCTGCCGACCGTGGGGCTGGAGCATCTGCACGCGCCGCTGGTGAGCATCCGGGAGCAGGCGGCGATTGTGGTGGCGATGCTGAAGGCCAACTCGAGCCTGACGTTTCGGGAGCTGATCGTGGACTGCGCCGAGAAGGGGCTTGTGATCGCCCGTTTTCTGGCCGTGCTGGAGCTGTACCGGCACGGCGCCCTCACGTTCGACCAGCTGGAACCGCTCGGCGAGCTCAGTTTGCACTGGGACGCCGAGGGCTGGTCGGACGACAAACTTGCGAACCTCGGAGGCGACTATGACGCTTGATGCCAGCACTGCCGAGGTAGAGACAGAGGCTTTCGGGGTCTCGACAGGCTCGACCAGCGAACTCGGCTCGACCAGCGAACCAGGCTCGGCCAGCGGCGGGGGAGCGACCAGCGTGCCTGACGTGGCGATTGAGCGGCGGCTCGAGGCGATTTTGATGGTGGCGGATGAGCCGCAGAGCCTGGTGCACCTGGCCAGCGCGGTCGGGCATCCGCTGGTCGACGTGCGCGAGGCCATCCTGCGGCTCGTCGCCGACTTCGACGGCGTGCACGGCACCGTGCGGCGGGGCTTCGAACTGCGTGAAGTGGCCGGCGGCTGGCGTATCTACGTGCGCGCCGAGCACGACCCGGTGGTGGCCGATTTCGTCTACACGCAGAACCCCAGCCGGCTCTCGCAGGCGGCCCTGGAGACCCTCGCGGTGATCGCTTACAAGCAACCGATCAGCCGCGGCGCGGTAGCCTCGATCAGGGCCGTTAACGTCGACTCGGTCGTGCGCACCCTCCTGGGCCGCGGATTGATCACCGAGGCCTTCACCGATAGCGAGACCGGCGCGATCAATTACGCCACCACCGACCTGCTGCTTGTGCAGCTGGGAATCAATTCGCTCGACGAGTTGCCACTAATTTCGCCGTTGCTCGCCGACGGTGCGAACGGATTCGAGGATCTACCATGACCGACCACAACGACGGCTACACCGACACCAGCAGCACCAACCCGGACTTCGCCACCAACCCCGAGGCCGCCGTCGACGGCATCCGCCTGCAGAAGGTGCTCTCCGCCGCCGGCGTCGCCTCCCGCCGGGTCAGCGAAGAAATGATCAGCTCCGGCCGGGTGCGGGTCAACGGCAAGGTCGTCACCGAACTCGGCCGCCGGGTGCACCCCGAAACCGACAAGATCGCCGTGGACAACATCGCCGTTCAGTTGGACACCAGCCGTCGCTACGTGATGCTGAACAAGCCCGTCGGCGTGGTCTCCTCCATGCAGGACGAAAGCGGCCGCCCGGACCTGCGCCAGTTCACCGAAGGCTACGAGGAACGCCTGTTCAACGTGGGCCGCCTCGACGCCGCCACCAGCGGCCTGCTGATCCTCACCAACGACGGTGACCTCGCCCACGTGCTCGCGCACCCCTCCTTCGGTGTGGCCAAGACCTACATCGCCAAGGTCGAGGGCCGCGTCTCGGCGCAGACCATCGGCAAGCTGCAGAGCGGCATCGAGCTGGAGGACGGCCCCATCGCCGCCGACAAGGCCCGTATCCTCACCAGCCCTCCCGGCGACGGCTTCACCCTGGTGGAGCTGACCCTGCACTCCGGCCGCAACCGCATCGTGCGCCGGATGATGGACGCCGTCGGCCACCCCGTCGTGGACCTGGTGCGCCGTCAGTTCGGGCCGCTGCAGCTGGGCACCCTGCGGGCCGGCGCGGTGCGCGACCTCACTAAGGTAGAACTCGGTCAGCTGCTCACGGTGTCTCGCGCCGAGGTGCAGAAGTAGCCCCACCAGCATCCGTTTCACCCTGTCAACCGCGCAAGTTTGGAGCCGAACGTGGTCGAGTCTCGCCTGATCGGGCCGGTGCGTGTTGTCGGCGCCGGGCTCCTGGGAACCAGCATCGGCCTGGGCCTGAGCGCCCGGGGGATCGACGTGATCCTCGCCGACGCGTCGCCGACCAACCTGTCGCTGGCCATCGACTACGGCGCCGGCCGCGCCGCCACGCCCGGTGATGCCCCGCAGCTGATCGTGGTGTGTGTGCCGCCGGATGTCACCGCCGACATCGTCGCCCGCGAACTCGAGGCCTTCCCCGACGCGATCGTGACGGATGTGGCCAGCGTCAAGCTGGCCCCGCTCACCGAGCTGCTCCGGCGCGGCGCCGACGTCTCCCGCTACATCGGCTCGCACCCGCTGGCCGGCCGGGAACGCGGCGGACCGCTCGCCGGCCGCGCCGACCTGTTCATCGGCCGGCCCTGGGTGGTCGCCGCGCACGACGACATCAGTTACCAGCGCGCCACCGCGCTCGACGACCTGATCCTCGACCTGGGCGCCACTCTGGTGGAGATGACCCCCGAGGAGCACGACAAGGGCGTCGCCCTGGTCTCCCACGTGCCGCAGGTGGTGAGCACCCTGATGGCCCGCCGTCTCACCGACGCGCCCGGCTCCGCGCTCAACCTCGCCGGCCAGGGCCTGCGCGACGTGACCCGGGTCGCCGCGAGCGACCCCGAACTGTGGGTGCAGATCCTCGGCGCCAACCCGGAACCGGTGCGCCAGATCCTGCTGGCGCTCCGCGACGACCTGGACCGGTTCATCGGCGCCCTGGCCGACCCCACCGCCCCCGGCGCCCGCCGTCAGGTGGCCGAGGAGATCGCCGGCGGCAACACCGGCGTGGCCCGGTTGCCCGGCAAGCACGGCCAGGACCGCCGCTACGCCAGCCTCACCGTGATGGTGGACGACACCCCCGGCCAGCTGGCCCGCCTCTTCAACGAGATCGGCGAGGCCGGCGTCAACCTCGAGGACCTGCGCCTCGAGCACTCCCCGGGAGCCCAGATCGGGCTCGCCGAGATCAGCATCCTCCCCGAGGCGGTCAGCCGCCTCACCACTGAGCTGGCCGCCCGCGGCTGGCGGATTGTCGGTTAGACGTTTGAGCAAGCACTCCTTCCCCCTGTTCGTCGCCATTGACGGGCCTGCCGGCAGCGGCAAGTCCAGCGTGAGCCGCGCCGTGGCCCGCAAGCTCGGCTACGGCTACCTCGACACCGGTGCCGCCTACCGGGCGCTGGCCTGGCATGTCATCGACCAGGAGGTCGACCCGCAGAACGCCGACGCCGTCGCCGCGTTGCTGCCCGACTTCGACTACACGATCGGCACCGAACCGGATGCCTACTTCGTGCGGGTGGGCCAGACCGACGTCACCGACGCCATCCGCGAGCCGGCCATCTCCGCCGCGGTGAGCGCCATCGCCCGGGTGCCCGCGGTGCGCACCCACCTCACCGAGCTGTTCCGCACGATCGCCCGGGCCGTTCCCCAGCCCGGCGTGGTGGTCGAGGGCCGCGACATCACCACCGTCGTGGCACCCGAAGCCGAGGTGCGCATTCTACTCACAGCGACCGAAGAGGCTAGAATGACTAGGCGCTCTGCGGAAATATCAACCCAATCAGCCCACACCGTGGCGGAACAGCTGCGATCCAGGGATCGTGCCGACTCCCAGGTAGTGGAATTCATGAGCGCCGCAGACGGTGTGACCACCGTCGACTCCACCCATCTCGACTTCGACCAGACCATTGACGCGGTTGTAGAGGTCATCAATACCGCGAGGAACTCGCATGACTAATCAATTCGACGACACGACGATCCCCGAACTCGACCCGGAAATCGCTTCGCGCCTGACCGACCTCGACGAGGACGACGCGCTGATCTCCCAGCGCGCCACCGCGTTGCGCACCGGCCTGAACGAATACGACCTCGATGACGAGGACTTCGACGTTCTCGACCACGTCTCCGAGGACCCCGACGCCATCACGTACCTGCCGGCCCTGCCGGTCATCGCGATCGTGGGCCGCCCCAACGTGGGCAAGTCCGCGCTCGTGAACCGCATCCTGGGCCGCCGCGAGGCCGTCGTGGAGGACACCCCCGGCGTGACCCGTGACCGGGTCACCTACAAGGGCGAATGGCACGAACGCCGCTTCAGCCTCGTCGACACCGGCGGCTGGGAGCCCGACGCCAAGGGCATCGACGCATCCGTCGCCATGCAGGCCGAGCTGGCCATCGAGCTGTGCGACGTCGTCATGTTCGTCGTGGACTCCAATGTGGGCCCGACCTCCACCGACGAGGCCGTCGTCAAGCTGCTCCGTCGCAGCGGCAAGCCGGTCTTCCTCATCGCCAACAAGGTCGACGACATCCGCCAGGAGCCCGAAGCGGCCAGCCTGTGGGCGCTCGGCCTCGGCCAGCCCTGGCCGGTCTCGGCGCTGCACGGCCGCGGCGTCGCCGACCTGCTCGACGCGATCCTGGAAGAGCTCCCCGAGATCTCCAACGTCGCCAAGCAGGAAGTCGGCGGACCGCGTCGCGTCGCCATCCTGGGCCGCCCGAACGTGGGCAAGTCCAGCCTGCTGAACAAGGTCGTCGGCGAAGAGCGGGTTGTCGTCAACTCGCTGGCCGGCACCACCCGCGACCCGGTCGACGAGCAGGTTGAGCTCGGCGGCAAGGTCTGGCGCTTCGTCGACACCGCCGGAATCCGCCGTCGCGTGCACCTGTCCCAGGGCGCCGACTTCTACGCGTCGCTGCGCACAAGCGCAGCGCTGGAAAAGGCCGAAGTGGCCGTTGTGCTCATCGATGTGACCGAGGTCATCAGCGAGCAGGACGTGCGCGTCATCGACCTGGTGCTCGAGTCCGGCCGTGCGCTGGTGCTCGCGTTCAACAAGTGGGACCAGATCGACGACGACCGTCGCCGCTACCTGGAGCGTGAGATCGAGCAGGACCTGGCCCACGTGGCCTGGGCCCCGCGCGTGAACATCTCGGCCAAGACCGGCCGCCACATGGAGAAGCTGGTTCCGGCCCTCGAGCTCGCGCTCGAGTCGTGGGACACCCGCGTCGCCACCGGCAAGTTCAACGCGTTCCTCGCCGAACTGGCCGCGGAGCACCCGCACCCGGTGCGCAGTGGCAAGCAGCCGCGCATCCTGTTCGGCACCCAGGCCTCCAGCCGCCCGCCGACCTTCGTGATCTTCACCACCGGGTTCCTCGACCCGGGCTACCGCCGGTTCATCCAGCGCCGCCTGCGCGAGGTCTACGGCTTCGCCGGCAGCCCGATCAACATCAGCATGCGAGTGCGCGAGAAGCGCAAGCGCTAACCCGACCGCCGGTTCAACCGGCCGGTCACCCAGGCCGTATGCCGCCATCTTCGGATGCCGGCATACGGCTTTTGTGTGTCAGAACGACACCTCGCGCCGCAAGGTTTGCGCAAGGTTGGCGCAAGAGCCGCACCAGGTAGGTGCAATCCGAGCCGGCCGATCCCAGCGCTGGCGCGGAACTGCGGTTTCAACCCCCAACAAGAGGTTGAAGGTGCCCCCGACCGAGGGGCTTCACTGGCCGGCGATATTGTTTTAGGTTTTTCTTGCTGGCAGATTCCACCCGGCTCTTCCGGCACCGACACGTCAACGAGCTTCACCCGGCTCGTGAACCACAAAGCAGTGCTCCACTCAGACGTGCCTCCTTTGTCTCGGGCCTAGGCCCCCGCCCAGCACCGCACCATCCGCTGCACCCGCCGGCCCCGAAGCCGGCGGAATACCCGCCAAGTGATACCGCCAGATAGCCGTCGCACCACCCGACCGGTGCGCTACCACCCGCTCGATTCACCTCAGCGTCCGCTTCCTAGAGCCACGCTGAGCTACGCTCCGTAGCCCTTCCGACATTTCCGTGTCCCGCATTTCGTTGATACCTGGTCCTTACGAGAACCCGAAACTCGCGACCGTTGATCCGAGATCCCTGGCCCTACCCAAGGATGTAGTCACTGTGCCTTCGAAGTCCCTCGCTTCGCCTGCCCGCAAACGTCAATTCGGTGCCGAACGCAGCACCCAACCGCTGCCCACCGTGCACGATATTCCCAGCGATTCCAAGATCACCTGGGGCCGCCTGGCCATCATCGCCACCGTCCTCGCCTGGGTCGCGTACATCATCTACACGATCCTGCGCCAGTTCCTCAACAACGGCACCGAAAGCTTCCGGTTCACCACCGAGGCGGTGTCCTACGTGATCGTGGTGACCTTCCTCAGCTTCTCCGCGCTGATGTACCTGATCGCCAGGCAGGGGGCGCTGCAACGGTTCCGCGACCACGTACGCGTGCCCCGCGCCGAGCTGGACAGTCACTTCAGCTCCCACCAGGGCTCCCTGACCGTGCTGGTGCCGTCCTACAGCGAGGAGCCCGGCGTGGTGCGGGCCACCCTCTGGTCGGCGGCACTGCAGGAGTACCCCGACCTGCGCATCGTGCTGCTGCTGGATGACCCGCCGCACCCCACCGACCCGGTGGTGGCCGCGCAGCTGCAGACCTCCCGCAGCATCGCCCGGGACATCGAACGGGCCCTGGCCGAACCCCGGGCCCGGTTCATCGAGGAGCTGCTCATTTGCGAGCTCGAGCTGGACAGCGTGCCCCAGCCCAGCACCCGCGCCGTGCAACGCCTCGCCGACAATTACCAGTGGGCCGCCCGCTGGCTGCAGGCGATGGCCTCCGCCGAGACCATCAACGACCACGTCGACACGTTCTTCGTGGAGCAGGTGCTCGGCGGGCTCGCCGCCGAGCTGTCCCTCACCGGTGCCGCGCTCAGCGCCGCCGCCAAGGAGGGCACCGCGCCCACCGCCCCCCGGATGCTCGAACTGCACCGGCGCCTGGTCTGGACCTTCTCTGCCGAGCTGGACACCTTCGAACGCAAGCTGTACTCGTCGCTGTCGCACGACGCCAACAAGGCGATGAACCTCAACGCCTACATCGGCCTGATGGGCCGCCGGTTCCAGCGCGAGAGCGGACCGGACGGCACCATCCTGCGCCCGGTCGCCGACGATGCACCCGCCGACTTCGTGGTGCGGGACTCCGAGTACCTGCTCACCCTCGACGCCGACTCGTTGCTGCTGCGCGACTACTGCCTGCGCCTGGTCTACCTGCTCGAACAGCCCGACAACGCCCGGGTCGCCGTCACCCAGACGCCGTACTCCTCGTTCCGCGGCGCCCCCACCCGCATCGAGCGGCTCGCCGGCGCCACCACCGACATCCAGCACATCCTGCACCAGGGCATGTCGCACTACGGCGCCACCTTCTGGGTGGGCGCCAACGCGGTGATCCGCAAGGTGGCCCTCGAGGACATCGTGGAGGTCGAAACCGTGGGCGGCTTCGAGGTGCGCCGGTATGTGCAGGACCGGACCGTGATCGAGGACACCGAGTCCAGCATCGACCTGGGCACCCACGGTTGGTCGCTGGTGAACTACCCCGAACGGCTCAGCTACAGCGCCACCCCGCCCGACTTCGGGTCGCTGATCGTGCAACGCCGTCGCTGGGCCAACGGCGGCCTGCTGATCCTGCCCAAGCTGTGGCGCCAGCTGCGCGAACGCCGCCGGGCGGGCCATCCGATCAGCCTGATCGAACTGGCGTTGCGGGTGAACTACATGAGCAGCATCGCCTGGGCCAGCTTCGGTCTGATCTTCCTGCTCGCCTACCCGTACGACAGCCGGCTGCTCAGCCCGGTCGTGGTGCTCGCCGCGCTGCCGTACTTCCTCGCCATGGGCAGCGACCTGCGCTCCTGCGGCTACAAGTTCAGCGACATCTTCCGCATCTACGGGTTCAACCTGATCCTGCTGCCGGTGAACCTCGCCGGGGTGCTCAAGTCGCTGGAGCAGGCGGTGACCAGCAAGAAGATCCCGTTCGCCCGCACCCCCAAGGTGCGCAACCGCACCGCCTCGCCGATCATGTTCGTCCTGGTGCCGTTCCTGATCGTCGCGTTCTCCGCGCTCACCCTGTGGCGGGATGTCTCGAACGAGAACTGGGGCAACGCCGCGTTCGCCGGATTCAACGCCCTGCTGGCCAGCTTCGCGATTCTCGCCTACATCGGCCTGTGGAACTCGGTCGTGGACGTGGTGCTCGGCCTGACCCAGTGGATGTTCATCGAACGGCCCCCGCGCGGCAGCACCCGCACGGCAGCCGTGCCGCCGCAGGCGGCCGAACCCGTGTTGGACTGGCGGGCCGTGATCTACCACGGCCATGCGGTGGGCGCACTGCCGAGCGACGTGGAAGTGATCACCGGCCCGTTCGTGGGCCAGCCCGCGGCCAAGACCGCCAAGCAGGGAGCCCTCAAATGAGCGCCCCTGACACCACACCCGCCGTACCGCTGATGGCCGAACCGGCCGAAATCGCCGGCCGGGTCGCCCCGCCGCGCCGCCGGCTCTCGGTGGTGCGGGTGTTCCTCGGCATCGTGCTGGTGGTGGCGCTCTCCACCGGCGGCTACCTCGGTGTGCAGTGGTGGGGATCCGCGCAGGCGGCCGAGGCCTACAACCCCTGGTTCGCCGGCTACGTCGACGTGACTGCCACCCCCACCTACGACTTCGAGGCCTCGACCGCCCAGGCCGGCAACGACGTGGTGCTCTCCTTCATCGTCGCCGCCACCGACGACGCCTGCACCCCTACCTGGGGCACCCACTACACCCTCGACGAGGCGTCGGACGAGCTGGACCTCGACCGCCGGCTCGCCCGGGTGAAGCAGCTCGGCGGCCAGGTGGTCGTGTCGTTCGGCGGCCTGCTCAACACCGAGCTCGGCACCTCCTGCACCGACAAGGCGGCTCTCGTGACCGCCTACGCCGACGTGCTGGACCGGTACGAGGTCACCACCATCGACCTCGACCTCGAGGGGGACAACCTCACCGACACGGCCGCCGCCACGCGCCGCGCCGCTGCGATCGCCGAGTTGCAGACCGACCGCCGCGCCGCCGGCGACGACCTCGCGGTGTGGCTGACCCTGCCCGTGGCCACCTCCGGCCTCACCGAAGACGGCACCACCATGGTCAGCGCCATGCTCGACGGCGGCGTGGACCTGGCCGGGGTGAACCTGATGACCATGAACTACGGCAGCAGCAGGGACGCCGACGAGACCATGGCCGAAGCATCCGTGCGCGCCGTCACGGCCGCGCACCGGCAGATCGGCACGCTGTATTCGCGGGCCGGCACCGAACTGACGGCTGCCACCGTGTGGGGCAAGATCGGCATCACCCCGATGGCCGGCCAGAACGACGTGCCGGGGGAGGTCTTCGGCCTCGACGACGCCACCGCGTTGAACGCCTTCGCCCGGGAGCAGAAGATCGGCCGGATGTCGGTGTGGTCGCTGAACCGGGACATCACCTGCGGGTCCAACTACGCGGATGTCACCCGGGTGTCCGACTCCTGCAGCGGCATCGACCAGGGCGACACGAAGTTCGTGGACCTGCTGGGCGAGGGCTTCACCGGTCGCCCGGTCGAAGCGGCGGCGACGGTGACCACCGACGAGGCCAAGCAGATCGAATCGGTCGTCGACAACCCGGCGACCAGCCCGTACCCGATCTGGGCGGAGGAGTCCTCCTACCTCGAGGGCACCAAGGTGGTCTGGCACCGCAACGTGTACCAGACCAAGTGGTGGAGCCGAGGCGACCTGCCCGACAACCCGGTGCTCAACGAGTGGGAGACGCCGTGGGTGCTGATCGGCCCGGTGCTGCCGGGGGAGACCCCGATTCCCAAGCCCACCCTGCCTGCCGGCACCTACCCCGACTGGGACGGTACCGCCATCTACGAAAAGGGCGACCAGATCCTCTTCGACGGGGTGCCGTACGAGAGCAAGTGGTGGAACCAGGGCGAGAGCCCGGATGCCGCGGCGGGGAACCCCGACGGGTCGCCGTGGACGGCGCTCTCCGACGCCGAGGTGAAGAAGCTCCTCGACGCGCTTCCCGAGTAGGTTTTTGGGCGGGGGAGGCCCAAACATAGATATGCCCGGGGGCGGTTGTTAGGGCACCGCCCCCGGGCATTCCTCTGTGCGCTTGCGCGCGGGAGGTGTTAGCGAGCGGTCTTGGGCTCGTCGGTGGGCTCGTCGCCCGTGCCGGTTTCGGCGGGAGCGGCGGGCGCCTGCTCATCGGCCGGCACGGAGGCCGCCGGGGTGAGGTCGGCCGGAGCGGTACCGGCGGCGGCCGTGACGGTGCCGGCCTCGGCAGCGCGCGCCTGCACCGGGGCGGTCTCCTCGGCGTCGAAGTCGGTGTCATCGTCGAAGTCGAAGTCCGGCTCGTCGGTGGCGTTCACCGGCGAAGTGACCACAGCGTTCTTGCTGATCGACCAGGACACGGCGTGCGCGGCGAGGGTGATGATGAAACCGATCACGCCGGCACCGAGCAGGGTGGCGCCCAGGTTGCTGCCGGACTGGGCCGTGAAGTACGCGACGTAGTCGGAGGACTGCGACGTGTAGAACTCGGCCTGGGTGGCGTTCGAGGAAGTGAGGACCAGGTACCCCGCAACGGTCACGACCACGTCGACCAGCCACAGCAGAGCCAGGGCGAGGTTGAACTTGGACAGGGGGCCTGAGCTTTTCTGGGACATAACTTCCTTCGTTGTGGGTGCGGCCGAGAACGACCTCGCGTCACGCTACGCACCGTTCCTATGGACAACCTATGTGTGAGCAGGGAATCGTCGCTGTCCCGCCTGTGCTTGTCTCGCTACTCGAGCCCCGTTCGGTGGTCGAGCTCGTCGAGACCTCGCAACCTCTCGACACCCAACGCACCCGCCGATCGAGCCCTTCTCGCTGGTCGCGCCCATCTCGCTGGTCGCGCTTGTCGAGACCCCGTGACCTCTCGATGACCAACCCGCCCACCCGCTGATCGAGCCTGTCGAGATCCGGTGCCCCGTCTCCGGTAGACACTAAAACCCTCTCAGCCGTTGTCAACCTCTCGCCAACCTCCAAAAGTGAACGCGAGCACTCTCCCGACGCGGTAAGCTAGTCCAGTTGTCTCCGGTAGATGCCCTCACGGGAATCCACCGGGAAACGGCGGGCTGTAGCGCAGCTTGGTAGCGCACCTGACTGGGGGTCAGGGGGTCGCAGGTTCAAATCCTGTCAGCCCGACCAAATGTCCCGGAAACTCAAGGGTTTCCGGGACTTTTTTGGTTAAGAGATTTGATTGTGTCATCACTACGTCATCACTTTCAGCCCATTCCCGCCGCTGAGCCGGCCTTGTCGTGCGAGGTACTGAGGTCGGTTTCGGTTCCTCCCGATCGTCCGGGATTCTCGTGCACACCTTCTGGGTATGAGCATTCACAACGAGAACCCAACCTCTCCTTCCACGGACGACTGGGGCCTGGAGCCCCTGATGGACGTCCACGAACTGGCCGCCTACCTAGGCATCCCGATCTCCACCGTCTACGACTGGAGGGTGCACGGCAAAGGCCCCAGCGCGTACCGGTTCGGCAAACACCTCAAGTTCGCCATCTCCGATGTGCGAGCCTGGATCGCCCAACAGCGAGAGCCCACCAGCGAGCCCAGGCGCCACGATCGGCGGTGAGCTGAGATGCCCCGGCAACGGTTGACCATCGGCACCTTCGGTGACATCACCACCCGCAAGCTACCGTCCGGCCGATTCGCAGCGCGAACCCGCTATCGAGACTGGGACGGTCACGCGCGTCTGGTGCAGGCCAGCGGCGCCACAGCCAAGGCCGCCGAACGGGCACTGAAGGCCAAGATCGCCGACCGGGACCTGTTCCAACCCGCCGACACGTCGCTCACGCCGGACAGCCTGTTCAGCGACCTGGTGACTTACTGGCTGGAGGACATCGACCTGGAGGACCGGATCTCCCGGACCACCCGGAACCTCTACGAGCGCAACATGCGCACCCTCGTCTCACCCGCCTTCGATCACCTGGCGCTGCGGGAGATCGGCGTGGCTCGCTGCGACAAGTTCATCAAGCAGCTGGCGAAGATCTCCTACAATCGCGCTAAGCAGGCCCGGGTGGTGCTGCGGCTCGCTCTCGAGCTGGCGGTGCGGCACGAGGTCCTGCCGCGCAACCCCATGGACCACGTGGCCCGCCTGCACCGCGAGCCGCACATCCCCGCCGCGCTCATGGCCCCGGAGGTCAACGTGATCCGCGCGGCGATCGCCCAGTGGGAAAGCGCCGTCAACCACACGTCCGGCCCCAAACCTGACGGCCAGCTCGGCGCGATCATCGAGGTGATGCTCGGCACCTCCGCCCGGATCGGCGAGGTGCTCGCCATCCGCCGCCGGGACGTCGACATGACCAGCCCCGTGCCCTCCATCCGCTTGGCCGGCACGATCGTCAGCCGAAAGGGGGAGCAGACTTTCCGGCAGGACCACCCCAAAACCGCCAAGTCCACGCGCGTTGTCGCCATTCCTACCTTTACCTCCGACGCGGTCCGCCGGCGGCTCGCCAAGGTCGGGAGCATGGGCTTGGATGACCTGCTGTTCCAGTCCCGGGACGGCACGCCGCTGACGACGGCGAACGTGCGCCGGCAACTGCGACAGGTGCTCGAGGGCGCCGGAATCAACGGGGTGACCCCGCACATGTTCCGCCGCACGGTAGCAACTGCGGTCAACACGAACGCCAGTATCGAACTCGCCGCAGAGCTGCTCGGTCACACGGACACCAGGGTCACGGTGATGCACTACATCCAACGCAGTGAGCTGGTGAACCCGGCCACCGCCGCGCTCCTCGATCGGGCGTTCGCGAAGGACGAAGGCTGAGCACGGTGCTGCCGATGCGGCAGCACCGTGCCATCTGGTCTTTTACTGCTTCGAAGAGAATCTGCGACCCGATCGACGCAGCTGTCCTGACCGGCCGTTCGCGGTACATGCCGACTTGTCACGGTGCCGCCACGGTGGCGGCACCGCCTTATCTGGGGTTTTGTGCTGCAGAAGCAAATCTCACTCCGTCGTCCGCAAACGAGGTTTCGTAGGATCGCGACTGTACGCGGTGATGCCGCCGCGGCCACACCGTGCCATCTGGGGTTATGCCGCTTCGCAGGGAATCCTCGGTTTGAACCGCCGCACACATCGACCGGCGTTGGCGAGAGATGACCACCGTTCACGGTTGTGCCACGGTGGCCCCACCGTTCCATCTGGAGTTTTACAAAAAGCCCGAGAATCAGGTCGTCGATGCAACGCGCGGGCCTTCTAAGATCTACCGTCCATCTTGCGCCGAGGATCGAGCGTTTGCAATCGTTCCATTCTCGAAACCGGAAGCTACGGAGAATCGGGAGACCAGAAAGAGCGAGTTTCGGAAACCGGCTACGGACACGGCCGTGCAACGCCGGCTGAACCCTCCCAGCCGCCATAACGGGCCGCGCAGCCCCTGCGAAAGCTGTTTTCGGCGACGAATCGGTCTTCGCATAGATCGCCAGCCTGCAGCCCCAGCGCGGCATCGCCGAAGCCGTCGACGCTCTGGCGGCCACGACGCTGCCGGAGGTGTGCAAGGTCATTTTGAGGTCCGAGAACGGTCAACTCGGAGTGTGGTACATCTGCATGAGCGCCAGTAAGTTCTCCAAGTTGGAAACACGACTCTCGAGCGCCGACAAATGCGGATGTTCAGCGAGACTCAGATGACTGCCTACTCGTAGGCTACGTTGACCTTCGAGATGAGCAAAGGCGATCAGTGCAGGAGAATTGAATCCCTCCCGCACGCCCGTCACCACACAATCCAATGACAGCTCGCATTCGGGTGTTAGTTCTCGGTCGATTCCCTTTGCAACGAGCGCGATAACACTGACTGCAAAGGTGATCGAAAGAGGGATAGCCTTCGTCACTAAGTTTCGGGCGCGTAGGCAGTTCACATTCTTTCCAGAGGCGTCCGATCCAAGCGCGAGTTCGATGGCATTGAGTGGATCGCCTGATATCCAGGCCTGAACTCCGGACTCGAGCCGCAGCAGGTCCTCCCGGGTGAGCTCGTGTGCGAGCGATTGCCCGGCTGCCTGCGCGAGTGCTCCTGTTTCGCCGCCAAACAGTTGGCGTCGAGTGCGTTCGCTGGCAGCCAACCAGGTGAATGTTAGCGCCACCCACGCGGAAATTGACTGGGGCCAGTCAGGCGCAGCCAAAAGGTCGGTTTCCAGCTCTCGCAGTAGTTCCCCCGTTAAACCGGTTTGAGCAGCAATGACACTTAAGTTCTCATCGAGGGGGGACTCTTCGGCCCGACGTTCCAACAGCGATTTCAGCTGTTGAACCTGTTGAGCAAACGCCCCTTCAATCCCGGCGTGCCTCGCCTGAAAGCCAGCGAGGCTGCGGTCGACAAAACCGATAGAAAGCGCGCTATCGGGTAGGTTCTCGAGGCGAAGCCGATTGAGTAAGTACTCGACGTCCGGGTCCTCAACCATTCCAGTGGTGAGACGATCCAAGATGGACTGAAGCGGGTCCGAGAGTTCGATACTCCGATCATCGATTGGTAAAATGGCCTTCAAGCGTCCTATCAAGTCCGCTCCCAAGGGAGATTCGGGTTCGAAGGTAAGCACGGTTTCGGAGACGAGAACGACCAGACCGTTTGCAACATGTCCGGCTCTTCCAGCGCGTGCGGCTGCATTCATCAGTTCGTGTGCAGCGAGTGGCTCTCGCCCACGAGACATTCCCGCTCGCTTCTCGCTCGCCAGGATTGCAATGTCCGCGGGCAGGTTCATTCCTTGAGCGAGCGTCGGGGTCGCGACAATGATTTGAGCGCCGTCTGGTCGTCTGAAGGACCGCTCTGCCAACATCCGTTCTACGCGTAACATCAGGCCGTTGTGGCATACAACCCCGCCACCCGGAGCATTTAGAGAGTGTTCCAATCCTCCAAGCTCCACCGCGAGGTCATCCCAGAGTTCTTGATCAGCATCCGATACTGTCGCGTTGACCGCAAGAATGCTCCGGAGATCCCTAGCCATTGAGATCGTGTGGCTTTTCACATTGGCAAAGACAATGGATTTGAGACCACTCATTGCGGCAGCGTGAGCGATAGAGACCGCTACGCGGTTCACGCTCGGCGTCGGTAGAACCCGGCGACCTTTGAGCTTTCCAACAATGTTCACCTTTCCGCTAATCATCTGCTGGATGGTGACGTCTGCGGTCGTCTCGTTGAGCCAGTTGTTCTCCAAGCCGAACAGACCGAACGGCGTCAACTGCAACTCAGCCTGGGCCACTGATCGAACTGTCGCGGACCTTGAGCCTACGCGGTCATCTTCCGCGAGATGCGCGGTTGTGGCAGCTTGAAGCGCAGAGTCCAGCTCGGACGATTGATACATGACGACACCCCGAGCTTGCCGACTCGGCTTCCATAGCGGCTCGAAAAAAAGGCAAGGTCGTCCAGTGATTTCCTCAATCCATCCGGCAAGTTGCGAGCCGTTTCGGAGCATTGCAGAAAGCATTAGCAGGTCTGCGTTGGGTACTAGACGTGTCAACATGAGAACGGCCAACATGGCGTCCATGGATCGTCGGGTTCCCGACTCGTTACTTAGCAGGTGAGCCTCATCGAAAACGATCAGCGACACGTCCTCAAACGAATTCGGTTGGAATGACAACAGCGCCAGGCAACGTTCAGGAGTCATAACCGAGATCGACGCGGATCCGACATCACCGGAGGGCGTCGTATCCAGCTCCGGAAAGATCCTCGAAAAGTCCGCCGTGAGCTGTTCTACGAGGGAATGAGTGGGTGCTAGTACCAGAACCCGAGCAGACTGCCCGATAGCAGCGGCAATTTTCATGCTCGCAAGGGTTGTCTTGCCCGCTCCAGTAGGAAGAACCAGTACTGCCGAGACGCCCGGATTCTGAAATCCTCGCCCGATTGCTTCTTCGTGGTTTGGCCAGACGAAGGGTGCCGTCGTGGCCCGATGGCGAACCCAAGAACTCCAATATCGGTCATCTGTCCCCGGTGGAGATGGCACGTTTACGAGCGCGTTGCCATCGAGCGCGTTGAACCCCAGCAAGAGCAACCTCGCTGCTTGCTGATAACCCGGGAAGGTCGAGACCGCTTGCCCTGCCGCCAGCGCCGGTCCGTCGCATAAGTCGATAATTTGAGTTAGCACAGGGCGAGGATCCTCCTCACCGCCGAGTAGCCTGGCCGCCATCGTTTTGACGGCGCGAAGCAGGGCTAGCTTCAGTGTCTCTTCAGACCGGCGGCCTAGGTCCGTAGACGCAACGGCATCTACGTCTTCAAGTCCCACCACCCTTGCGAGCTTTCCACGGGCGAGGAGGCTCACGCTCCTAAGAAGCTGACGTCCAAACGGGTCGATCGCGAACCGAGGAGGGACGATGCTCGTCGCGGCATCGGCCGCATCGGCGAACTGTTTGGATATCAAGAATAGAAGCGGAGCGGCTACTTCGGGAGCCATCGCATCACGACTCACGATCGAAGCGACCCGTGTGCTATTCGGAGAGAGTCGACTCGCTTGCGCCAGTAGCTGTTGCGCAGTACCCGCTACGAATGCCGCGGGCTCGCGCACGCGAGAGTCGTTTGAAGTTGCTGCGATCAATTCGTAAACATCAGCGATCCCGGATAGCGACCAAGTGTCTCCGTCCGGAGCAGGTGCAGATGCTTCGCCGCGCACCCTCGCCGCGATCAACTGGGCGTATGCAGCGGTGAACCGCTCTGGGAGCACCTGAGGGTCGAGTCCCTCGATCGCCGGGGCGCTTCGAAGAAACGCCTCAGACTCGCTGTCAAACATCATCACTCAACTCGGTGGTAGCGAGCTCATGACAGACACGAGCTGCGAATTGTTCGAACCACGGGCGCAGCTCGGCTCCGACGACGAACGCACCGCCCTCACGATTCGCCGGAATCATCCCGGTCAACGCGTCATATCCCTTAAACAGGTTGTGCCGCTTGGGAGAGGAATCGAACCCGGTTTCGATTGCGAGGGACGCCCTGTATCCCCGACGGCCAATGTCCAGGACGGCGGACGCACGCTGGACGGCTCGACTCGGGTCAGGTAGACGACTGAGCAGGCTCGCGGCGGTTGCGACCAAATCCGGCGCTCGGCGGTTGCTGTGATGGTCGAGAAAAGCGGGCACTACGAGCGATTGAAAGGTGCGTCTGGGCCTCTCGGAGCACTTGTCTTCAATGATCACAGTCCGCGTCACCTCATCTCGAGTCGCGTTAAGCTCCAGGAGCAGGCCATCCAACCCTTGGGTAGTCGAACCCAGGTGAGGGTCCCGAACAAGGAACTGACTTCCGGAATGCGTCTCGATCAAGGCGACCCAAGAAATCACTTCAAAGAGGAGACCATCTCTTTGCCAACGTCGGGCATCCACTTGCGCCTGAGTGCCAGGCTGGATCACGATGCTCGATAGCGCCGCATCCCGGAGCTGCTCGGTGTTGAATGCCGGCGCAATAGGATCGAGCGCAGAGATCAGTTCAGCGGCGTGCCTGGCTTGGCCCAAAGCTACTACCGCCACAACACGAGCGAGATGCTCTTCGTCTTCGATCGTCCATCGAACGTCCTCATGGGTCGAAGTGGACGTTCGAACAGGCATGAATCCAACCAAGGCACCTCCAAGATCGTCTCTAGCTTAGGGGGGAGAATCACCCGTTTTTGCCCTCTCATCAGCCTAGGACGTGGTTTCTTGAACAGTCGGGGCATCGAATCGATCGACCTGGTGTCCAATCTCACCCAGCTTGAGAGCTTCTCGCCGATGCTAGCGGCACACCAAGAACTTACGAGTGCAGCAGCCGATGCGCCCCGACCTAAGGCAGGCGGCTGCCGCATGCTTTCCCAAGGCTGTTCTTGCTCCAAAAATCAGTCGCAGATCCGGTTCACGCTTACCTTCGCGCCCAGCCCAGAAGTGCTTCCGATGGAAAGGGCTGCTGGTACTTCCATCAGATTCCCGTCGCCTGAATGTCGGGTTGTCGACGGTCGGTGGATTGCCGGGCCAGTAGCGTTATCAGCGCCGAGCAAAGTGAAACAGGAGACCTACGAGATGGGGCATGCCAGTGCTAGAACCTGAATACTCTTTGAGATGGCCGCGCGAACTCTTCAAGTGGGAAGCCGAACGATTATTGGCCCTGGGGGACGAGGGCTTGGTAATGAGCGCCGTGGGGCAACTTGTCAATGAAGCGTTCGAAGAAGACGATGCTCAGGACAATTTCTTTCGCTCAATGGCGACTGTTCGGAATGTTTTCGACACCCAGAGCGACGTTGCCTCTCGACCTCGGATTGAGAAATGGCTCGCCGCTTTGTTCGCTGACGAGAAGATTGCCAATCAACGTGGAGAGCCGGAGTATTGGGCTCAACGGCATGGGTACAGCGATCCCGTTACGAAGGAAGCAGGTACGTCAGCGGTGGACAGCTTCTCGTCATTTATCGAGGAGATGAGCTATCTGGGATACTTTCCACGAGTGCTTCCCAAACAGTGTGTTGATGATCGTGACTGGAGTGGCGACGCCGCTGGAACAAAGATCTCCCGCAGTGTGCGACTCAAGATCACTTGGCCCATCCCAGCCGACGAGGCCGCGAGTTATCCGGTCGAGAAGCTGTTCAGCCTGATCGAGTATTTCCACGACCAGGCATACCGGCCCCGCCTACCCGGAGAACTTCACCCTTTTGGGGGCTGTGGACCGCACTATTCCGACTGGAATAAGGAATCCGGAACGGCTGTCTATAGGTGGCGGGTCAACGAATTACTTGAGGCACACGGACTTGACGTACGACTAAGTAAAAATCCTGGCGAACAAGGCCGACTAACGAGCGTCCTTCCACAGCCGCTTGAGAAAGTTGTCGAGAAGCAATTGGAATCGCGCCGAGATGACCCTGCGGACGAAGTGGCTCACGCATTGAGGGACTTTCGTGCTCGATCGGCTGGGCGACCGCAAAAAGTCGCAGCACTTGGACTGCTCGCCGGCCAACTAGAACGGCGCCGAGATCTGCTTAAATCATCCCTTCAGAGGGGAGACGAGGCCAGCCTTTTTGACATTGCTAATAACTACGCCATCCGGCACCGCAACGATCGTCAGAAGAGTGAATATGGCGATGAATATCTCAACTGGATCTTCAACCTATACGTCTCCAGCATTCAACTGATCGACGACCTGGATCATCGCCAGTCCGCACGCCCCCACTCTTAGGCAATGGAATGCGATCATTGGCGGCGGTTGGGAAGCGCCGAACATCCCTCATGGACCGAGGTGCCTAGCAAAAGACGACGCTCAGAGAGATCTAGCTCGCGGTCCTGTGCGCGTGACCGGCGTGCGGGTGCCCGTGCTTCTAGGCGGCTGGCGCCTCGTCGGGACCGTCGACCGGCGGCCTGACGCTAAAGTCAGAGCCCTGCGAAATCAGGGTGTTCGACGGCCCGGACCCGTCCCACAAACCCGCAGAGATGAAGGAATCCTTGAAACTCACACCGGCGGGAAATCGCATCCGCACCTGGAACTCGTCGCCCGGCGACAACCTCGTGTTAGCGAGTGCATAGACGAGGAAGTGATCGCCAGCCTCGTTAGAAAGCGGGGCGTCGTGAGCCGTAAAGCCACCGCGAAAACCGCCCTTGATCCAAACGTGGTCATAGGTGAAGACGGGGACGGTGGTACGCATGTAAAAGGAGAGGTTCTCCGCCCAGCTTGCGACCGAGAAGGTCACGGCGCCGACGTTGGGCCTACCAGTCGTGGTGTGCCACTTCGCCCTTAAATTGGCGTTCGGTTCCAATCGGAGTAAAGCGTCCTTGCCGTCGATCGAGGCCTTCATCTCGGCGGTCCACTCTGCGACTGTCTGGCGATGAAGGTCGATGTACTTCTTCTCCTCCAAAAAGGGCGGGACCCTGTCGATATTGCCAAGAAGTACCGGGACGACGTAGTCGGGTTTAGTGCCTTTTATCTCCTGGGTCAGCGCTCGGTTTAGCTCCCGCTGAACCCACGGCTTAGTAACGGAGATTGGCGAGAGGAATACGAAGAATTTGTCGGCGTTATCCATACCTTCGGCGATCTTGTCGAGCAAGCTGTCGCCGCCAACGATCTCATACGTGTCGATCCACGCGTCGAGGTCGGGAAAGTGAGCGATGAGCTCGGAGTGCACGGCTAAAACAGTCGCCTTATCTTCCGAGGCGTGGCTAAAGAAGATCCTTTTGGTCGGCACTTGTATCCAGTCGCTTGGTGTATTGAATATTGGTAGTTCTCAGTCTGGACCCTGAACCGAGTGGGTTGGCTGCGGCACTAAGGCGTCGTTGTGCCCACTAGGCCTATGCGCGTTACACCATAGGCACGGCCCGGCCAATCACTCACAGCTGGACTGTCTTAGCCTCGATCAACCGTTGGTCGGCCGGGATCTCCATGGGCCGGCAGGCAGATCGCCGCACCGGCTTGACTGCGCACATTGGTCCCGAGCGACCCTCGTGCCCGTCGGCTAAGTTGCCACGCCTCTTGCAGATAGAGGACATGCCAGTTTCGTCGGTGACGAAACGGGGCCGCTTGGCGCACCTTTCGACTGTGAATGACGTGAAGAAGACCAGCACCCGACGGATCCCTCCGACCTTGTGCATCCGGTGCGGCGCGACGCTGCCGCCGGCCGCGATCACAGGGCGACCGCGTGTCTTCTGCGGACCTCGCTGCCGCAAAGCAGCGCACGACGACAGACGAGCTCGTAAGCCGGAGGCATTTCAGGTCCGAATTGTCGATCGTGCTGTCGTGAAGACAGTCCAGATCGTCCGGACCGTCAATGAAGGCCACGACATCGCAGAGTGCGTCCGGCGGGTTTGCGGATCACCCCGGGCGATTGCCAACGTCCTCACCGCCTTGAGCGGCCTGGTCCGATCGCGCACAGTGCTCATGGACGGTAAGTGGGCGCCCGTCGTGCGTTCGATTGTCGACCTCAACCGCGCTATTCGGAATGGTGCTGATCGCGATGGTAGGAGCCAGCGTCGCTGAATCCGTCGCAGGACGTATTAGCTACGGGGAGACATCTCACTAAAAGGAATTCGGGGACGATAAGTCCACATTCAGCAATACACAAAACTCGGACTCTCACCTCACGACTCCAAACTTTGGGGCACCGTCGTAGAAACCCCTATGAAGGCGCCCTGAGTCCAACCGATCAAGTAACGGGGCAGTGCCCGTATGGCGATCGCTATTCGCGCATACTCAATGGCCGGTCGGCAAGACCTAAGTCACTTAGCTTCAGAGCGAGCACGTAGCCGTAGCGACAATGTCGACGACGGCTCTCTCTCACAGCGTTCACGACTCAGCGTGCCCACGTAGATGACATCGCCTTGGACGCAACCCTCAGTGCCCACTACTGGCAGTTGGGCGACACCAGGAAGTCCATCGGACAGCAGTTCCGTCGCTTCACGAAGATTGATGTTCTTGAATGATGCTGCGAATAGTCTTCGACATGGATTGCGGGTGTCCTTTTGCCGCCAATATGACGCTAGGTGATTCTGGCCAAAAGACCGGAGTAATGCCCACTGATACAGTCTCGATGTGGCTACTCCCTCACCTTCTCCCACTCCGATCCTTATTGAGCTCGTCAACAATGACGCAGGGTCTTTCGACTGGATCGCAACGCTCTTGCCGTTCGTCACGCTGGCTGTCGGTGCCTACGCTACTTACTTCTTCACCGGGCGCGCAGACCGACTCAAGGCTAAGAGAGATAACGCGATCAGGTGGCACGATGAGGTGCGCACATTTGTGGCGGAAGCAGTTACGTCAGCGCGGGCGATTCACCAGGAGTCTGCGGACCGAGAAGGTCTCGTGAGCGTACCCGATCCTGATGATCAAGATGAAGCAGATCACCTCTACGCGTTGAGCGTGACGCGAGCACAAGAAGAGCATGACAACCTATTGGAGCTTCAGGGTGGTCTGAGTCTGGTCGCACCAGGAACGATCACCGATGCGCTATTCGGAGTCATAAAGGCCAGTACGCAGCTGCGGCTCGCCAGTGATGATCAGGCGGACGAATACCGAGCAAAGCTACGTCCTGCCATTACCGTGCTGGTGGACGCGACTCGAGAGTATCTGGGCATCGAAGAGGTCAAGAAATGATCGACGCGGCTCTGTGGGCAGCAGCCGCTATCACTCCAGATCCAGCCCCTTGGTGGGGTGTCCCCATGGTGGCCGGCTCCTTCCTGCTTGGTGGTGCGGTCTTAGGTTTTCTTTTCAACCGCGCCAACGACAAAAGAAAAGCGAAGCTAGAAGCGGACATCCGCTGGCACGAGCTAGTGAGAACCCTTACTGCGGGCATTCTTGCCCACTCACCGCGTTTGTACGATCTCGCTCAATATAACTATGAACTCGACGGCGAAGGCTTCGATGATTCGGTTCCGGCCAAGGCTCGGGCGAACAAAGCAGTCGCGGACGAGAAGGCCTCAATGTACGACAAGGCCAATGAGATAGCGATCATTGCGCCCGCTTCACTTTCAAGGGCGGTGTTCCAATACGTGTCTGACGTCAATCTGAGTATCCAGCCAAGCGCCAAGGTGGCCGCGAAGGGGATTGCTGGGCAACTCGAGTCGCGAAGAATCATGTTGCAGGAGGTTCGCAAATATCTCGGGTTGTCACCGGATTTCTTTAGATGATGAAGCTATAGATGTTGCCCATACTTGCCCTGAATATCAATGAACGGATAGGAAATGTAGAGCCTACTCAAGCTTGTAACTTACGTTCTTGTCTTCGAGTGCTTCGGCGGCTCTAGCCGCTGCGTTGATGTTGCGAACAACGAACCCTTCAGCCTCAATCAATACCCTTTGAGAGCCCCTAACTTCCATTTCTGTCGGCATGTCCGTCAATACTTCTCGCACTAGCGGCTCCAACAGCTTCAGCATGGCTGCTTTTTCTTCCTCCGCGAGCCGCCTAAGTTCCTCCCCAGTGGGCTCGGCGAGTATCCTCGTATTGGCATTCCTAGCGCGTTTCATACGATCTCTCAGCAATTTGTTTTTGCGTCGTGTATTCGTAACTTCTTGAAGGTTTTTCCAACTCGTCGTTCCGTCCACAAAAATCTTTGCGAGAACGCCGAGGAATATTAGGTAGCCTCCATTAGTCAAGAAGTCGATGACTGGCTTCAGATCAATGACGATTTGAACAGGACTGCCATATCCCATACGACGAACTCGAATTGATTCGCGGAATCGGCTTTCGCGGCTCGGTGACTTTGAGTTGTAGACCTGCTTCAGGGCGTCCTGCGCAGTAGATGCGCTGAACTCAAAAGCGAAAACGACCGCGTTGATGATTTCGATCAGGTCGTCAGCCGTGATGCTCGAAGCGACATTGTCGACGGTCACCACGATCTTCGTTGCAGAACTCGTGCCGACTGCGCTGTCTATGGTCATAAACGCACGATATCGCAAGTGCAGCGAGACGCATCCAATCACCATGAACGTGTCGAACTGTTCGGGTGTCGATCTGCTGCGGCGCTTGGCGGGACGGAGACCCCCGACCCGCTGCTAAGGTCACGACATGACGCCGACCCCTTCTCCCAATTTGGATGTGATTGTGGCAGCGTCTACCCAGCCATGGTGGGGTATTCCGGTGTGACGCACTTGCGGACAAACCCCTGACCGACCTGCAGCGCTCTGTGAAGTGGGTATGGCGTACTAACGTGTCGTCGACGGCTGGTGCTTCAGCCGCGGTGACTTTGCCGGCCACGTCAAGAGCATGTTTATTGACGGTGCCGCGCTGGACCCGGTACCGCCAGCGACGCCGGTGGGGATGGGCAAGTCGACGCGGGGTGTGGAGCTGGTCGTTTCTGACCCTGTTGGCGTGTGTCTAGTCGACAGATGACTTGGCTACTTCGAGGAAACCAGTTGCAAGTTTCCGTCCTGGTCAAATTCAATGTTGTCCTTGAACCATCGGCGCGCTCGGCGACGATCCGAGTGCCAGAACAACAAGCGCGAGTTAGTCGCGGCGGCGACCCTCACACGCTCGGTTCGGTCTGCCCTCGCCAGCGCGTCACTCTGAAGTGCAAGCCAAAACACCATCGGTTTGTCCTTTCGCGGGAGCACCGCGAACAGCCTCATGGCCGAGCTAGCGATCTCGATATCAGGCCGAGAATACATCCGAACGATCACCGGTCGCGCCTCAACGACAGGCACACGCTCGAGCGCATCCTGCACCCGACTCACGGCCTGCGCAACTCGCTCGCGGCGCGCATGGGCACTCTTCACAAACTCTGCCGCGGCGTAAGTCACGGCAGCACCCAACGCGGGTATGCCGGCGGCGATGAGTGCGACAGCAGCAGTATCCATGCCCCGATGCTAGCGGCCGCCAAAATGACTCCCAGCCCGTGCCTGACACCGGCTCACCTTCGAATGGCTAGGCGGCGGGCAAGTACAGCGCCCAGACGCTCGCGATCGTCGAGGCAACAAGGCCAATTCCGACGATCATTGCGTTCCCACCATTCCCTTTGGCAGCGAATCGAAGCGCCCGAATAACGGCACGATCGCCAGTCGGATCCGCATTGAGGCCATTCGGCGTGATGAGCCCCTCAGCCTTGAAAAGTGCATCAAACTTCTCATTCACCTCATTGCGACGCCGGTTTACTTTCTCATTGCGGCTCCCCGCAAGCTCGTAGTGCGACGCTTCTTCGAGCCATTCATCAAACAACCGCGCGCTTGTTGCAAGCCCAGCCTCTTGAACTCGGATAGTTTGATTCGCGCGTCGGACCAACAAGAAGGCGCCGAGCACGGGCAAAACGAGCCCCGCTGCGTAGAGGATGATCACGACAATTCGGGCAAAGTCCATCCCTGGATCATTCCACAGGCGTGGACGCTGAAGCAGCCCCAGAGCGGTGGTCCTCGATCGGGATCTGATGTCTGGCCTGGTCCAGGCCGGCGCCGGGGCGAAAGCACGCGGGCCCGGCCGCAGAGCTCTTACTCCGCCCGTGTCTTAATCTCACTTACCGAATCGAATTAGCACGCGATTAGGGCCTTCAGCGGCAACAGCATCATCCACAAACTTGCGGGTGTCGGCAGAGCCTGCAATTCGTTGCATTTTCCTGGTTGCCAGCGTACCGGCGATAAGCAAGATCAAGGATGTGCCCATGCATAGGACGGAGAGCACAGTGCTCTGCATTGTGCTGAATTCGACACCGCTGATTTTTTCGCCGAACCCACCGATCAGCGTCAAACAAGGCTAGCCGCGAGCATGATTCGTACTGTTTGCAGCCGCAATGGCTTGAGATACCAAAAATAGATCTCCTCAGTCACATCCTCGATGAAGCTGTCCGCGAGCTTCTGGGCACGGGATACATCTGCCATGCCTGCGCGAGTTGCGACGAGTCGTTCGAGAACACGAAGCCACGACCGCTCGCCCACACTGTGGCGCCTGCTGCAAGCGGAAGTCCGAGTACTGCTGCTGATCCTTGCCAATCCATTCGGTCAACCTAGAGGGTCGCCGCCAACAGTCAGCCGCTCGCCAGCACCAACCCTCAAGGTCGACGCAGCGGTCGGCACGGTGTGAACACACCGCGACGCCGGCAACGCACTGCACACGTTGCAAGCGGACGAGTGGCTCCCTACTTCACAAGCGAGATGACCAAGGCGGCCGCGGCAAACGCCAGCGAGGCCACTGTGCACCACAGCGTCCAGACAGCCAGCCTTTGCGTGCGCCTTTCAGACTCAGCTGAACGCACTTCGGCTCGCTCCGCGCTGAGCCGCGTCTGTTCTGCAAGTTCCAAACTCTTGCTCATCGCATCCACAAGCTCTTCAATTCCGGATGCGGTCACCTCAGACGCAAGCGCTGTGCGGCCCTGTGTTGCCAGGCCCTCCTTCCGCTGTGCAGCTGCAGCGCGCTCTCGTGCTACACGCTGGAGGTTGGCAAGGCTTTCGTTACCTAGCCGCATTGCCTCTGCTGCAGCATTTGCTGCCGACTGTCCCGCATTTGTCATGCTTCAAGTCTGCCAATCCCCGGCGCACGATCAAGGCCCAGAAACGGGGGCGCGTAAGAGTGAGCCTGCAGAACAAATCGACCAGAGGAATGACGAAGCTCAGCGCCGAACTCTTTGAAGGCGACTCGAAGCTGAGCGTTGCTCGTTGGTCCAGCAACAAGACAACGTTCGAGTTTTCGCTTGGCCCCTTCGGCGTAGACGTCGACAGCGGCACTATCGGACCACTCGAGGTCGCTGTAGGTTTGAGAGCTTCGTTGCGCAGCTGTACTCGCGGCTCAATCGGACCCGAGCATCATCGTGCTCAACATCGATGAACAACTCCTCGTGGAGCCATGGCAGCGGCCGTTGAACCTCCACCCCGACTGTGGAGGACTCGCGGAGCCACTCGTGTCATCGCCGCCCATATGGGCGCTCTCTCGCAGTGTCGTCAAGGCCGCAGACTGCCTCGATTGACTGCGCGTTGATCCTCAAGCCTGACGGAGGCCGAAGCTACGCTTAGGCCCATGGCCGAGAACAAAGAGATTGAAAATGCTGGATCAAAGTTCACACAGTTACTCGACGCTGCGGCAAGATTGCCAGGCGTGCGCATCAACAGGGCCTCCTACCTGCGTGCCGCGCTAAAGCGGCATTGTTCCGAAGAACAGATCGAGAGGGCGATCGCCGAGAGCCCAGCGGCCGCGGGCATTCCATTCGGAGTCATCACATCGGCAGCCAACGACTCGATCGGGTACGAAACAGCAAAGGTCACCGCGCTCTCAGCCGCTGCCGGGATACCCGGCGGGTTTGCCATGATCGGCACTGTGCCAGCGGACCTTGCGCAGTACTTCGGCCACGTGCTCCGCATCGCCCAGAAACTTGCCTATATCTACAGCTGGCCCAACTTATTTGCCGACGACGGCGAGGGCGACGAACTCGACGACGCCACGGAGGGCATTCTCACGCTCTTCGTAGGGGTGATGTTTGGGCTCCAGATGGCCCAGGGTGGCGTGGCGAAAGTGGCGAACATGATGGCCGCTCAGGCGCTGAAGAAGTTGCCGCAGCAAGCTCTCACCAAGGGGGCTATCTACCCAGTGGTCAAGAAAGTTGCGGCGTACCTTGGAGTCAGAATGACGAAGCAGATCTTTGCTGGCGGTGTAGCCAAGATCATTCCCGTCCTTGGGGCCGTGCTCTCGGGGGGCCTCACCCTTGCAACCTTCTTGCCCATGTCCAAGCGGCTCCAAAAGCACCTTGCCACCTTGGAACTTACGAAGCCAGGCCATCGAGCTGAAGAGGAAGATATCATTGACGCGACAGTTGTCGACGACGTTCCGCAGGACGAATTCGATCAGTCAGAGCTGACAGGCACCGCTGACTCCTCGGAACTGGTGGAACAGCCCTAACGAAGGACTTGCCGGCTGAGCGTTCGAACAGGGCGGCGCCGATGAGCGCGGTCGCTTCCGCCTCTTGATCAGCACGCTGTGAGACATCCTGTCCACGATGTCATGAGATCGTGTGTCCACGAGGTGTTGAGACAGGACACTCAAAACTTGTGAGTGCTTCAGCAGGGTCCATTGGTACACAGTAGGTGCCGACGCCGGGGGTGGTGTCTCATCCTCGTTGGCGTTGTAGCGATAGTCGCGTGGTATTTCTCCTGCAGGAGCTACACGGCCCTGGATGGGAGGCCGCATCGACGGGTACCGCGGGGCGATTCCCGCCCCGGCTTGGGGGTGATGAGTCCGTTGCGGGTGGTGGATGCGCACTGCAATAGTACGGATATGACTTTCACGTTGGCAAAGCAATACGGTACAAAGCATGGGCTCATCGAGCAATCCTCGCGCTTTCCACAAGGCGTGCAAGCGCTCAAAACCTTGGTAGGTGCTGATGTATGGGCAGAGTTTGACTGGAAGGCGCACGACCACAGCGCCTTCGATCACACACGCGTATTCGTAAAGAGTCCCAACGCAAGATTCAAGGCGTGGCGGGTGGGCTTCGGACCGTACCCGCCTACAGCTGACCGGACGGTCCTTCAAGAAGTTGCTGACCTTCTCCATATCAGTGTCTCCCTAGGAGACGAAGCACACCGAACATACTCCGTACCCGCGACCATGCCAGTGATGTACTTTCGCCGGAGTTGACGTTCTCGGGTCCAGCCCGCCAGTATCTCGCTTAGAGGAGCCGGGGTGGACGATCTGCGACGAGTCAAACGAGCGAGAGAACATCCCGGTCGACCACAACGCGGTGAGCTCTACGAAGCCGATCCATGTCTGCTCGCCCTGGGGCACGGCCAGCGCGGGGCAACCTGAACCCGAGCCGTCGTTCCGTCGCGAGGGAGCGGCCACCGGGCCAGGACAATCACGTCAAGCCGCAACTCGCGTGGGCCGGTACCTCAAAGCGACTGCCCCCGACCGGAACTCATGGCGGTCCACTAGTTCGAGTTGGATGTGCTCACGCAGTCCGGCGAGCAACGTCGGCCCGTGTCCGGCCAGGACCGGCTGCACAAGGAATTCGTACTCGTCGATCAACCCCAGATTTGCCAACGCTAGGGGGAGCGTCACGCCACCGACCCACAGGCCCTCGCCTGGCTCCTGTTTGAGCTGCCGAACCGCGTGCCCCAGGTCAACCTCGCACCAGCTCGGCATTCCAATCGACCTCGCTCAGTGTGCTCGACACGACGTACTTCTTCGCCCCGTCGATGGTCTCGGAGAACGGTTTCTGCCATTCATCCATCCAATCAGGCCACGCGCCCGTGGCCGGCTTCTGCCACGCCGATGCCATCATCTCGTAGGTCACCCGGCCGAACAGCAGGGCATCGGCTCGCGCCAGCTGAGCGGTCCAGTAGCGCATCGACTCCTCGTCCGGAGGGAGTCCTGCCTCTTGATGGCAGCAGCCGTCCAGCGTGACGTTGATCGAGTATCGGAGCGGTCTCATCTCGTTGCCCTCCCTTAATGCGCACAGACGGTCAGCCAGGCCACGTCCCAGCTTGAACTGCTCATGGCGAGCGTAATCTGCCCCGCCGTTTAAGGGCAGCGTCAGCGCTGCTCATTGAGGTTCCTTCCGTGGGCAGAAGGCCCAGCTTAGATGGCGGGTTGCCCGAGCTCGGGGTTCTCCCCAGCGGCGGCGAGCCGAGAGTGTTTGAGGAAACGGCTCGGCCGGCAACAATCGTGTGGCGGTATGTGCGACGCGGCCTATCTCAGCGATTTGAGCCCTCGGCCCATGTCGCAAGGCACGAGGGCGCTCGGTGCCACTCTTCAACCGGCGATCCGAATGGAGTCCCCAACCGGGCTCCAGAGCTATGTTGCATATTCAGGTAAAGCGGCAGCGCTGCGCCTATTCATAGCCATATCGACAGGGGCGCTTTGCGGCCAGTAAGTCGCGCCCAGTACGCGTGCCCCAGTGCTAGGCCTACGGATGTGAGGGTCAGGTTTCGGAATCCCGTGGCGTCAGAATCCCACATTTCTACAAGCGGTTTGAGTGCCGGAACGTGCGAGACGGCCTCTGTTGCAATTTCATCTTCCGACATCCGACCAATGCTCATGAGGGGACGCACCATTTCGAGATCCGACTCAAGCCCTGCTCCCTTCAGCCGGTCCGGAAGCTCCTCTTCGGCTATAAGGTTTAGCTGAATATTCTCGGGATTGCGGATGCAAGGCACCACAAGGTTGGCTCCCTGGAGTCTCGCCAACAACTCACCTTCAACAGTTGTCTCTGGGAATCCGTTCGTGAACAAGCCTTCGCTGCCCGAACAGGTCGCCGCACCGAAGCTCACCGAGCTGATCGAAATAGTTCCGACTCCTACGTACTCCATGTGCTGATAGTCCGCGTGACGGTTTGGGACATTAGTCCCAAGCGCCACCACCACCTCTTCGAACCGGGTGTAGAACATTTCAGGAGTCCCGGAGCCAACGTCTCTGGTGTACCGCAAGAAGAACACCCACGCGACCGCTCTTCGTTGTTGCTCTGTCAACTTGGGTGCCGATAGAATCGCCTCGTTAAGGGCGAGCGTCCGAAGGTCACGATCGGTCTGGCCAGCACGTGTCGCCAAGAGATCAATCAGGGCTTCCTTCAAGTCCTCCTCACCTGAGCGGGCGTACTCCTTCTGCGCCTCGAACAGAACGCTCTGCATATCTGGTTCGGCGAGGCTTTCCGCGCTTTTCGGATTGGTGATGCTCAGCTTGTCGAGGAAGTCGTTGGTTATTTCTTCAGCGCGGCTAACGGCTACGGCCTGCGCAAGTCCGCGCAGTTCAAGGGCGTTTGCCGTGAAGACGTCTAGAGCTACTTGGCGCGCCTCCGCCATGGTGAGGCCGTGCAGGTGAACGTCCCTACCGGCCTGTAGGTTCGTTGATCCCTCGCCGCCGGTCTGATCTAGCGGTACTTTACTCATCGTCGCCTCTGACTCCCATGTTAATGTCCCGTCCAGCCTGGTAATTTCTGGACCGACGCCCAGACTTCTGGCGTTGCGTGCCAACAAAACCGTCGTTCGTAAGGGGAAGGACTAGTCCGATCACGACGACCAACAGGCCGCTCCCAGTTATCGCGATCCCCAACCAACCGGGCCAGGTCCAAAAGTCTCCGTCCGCTTCTCTGGTGAGTAGGAAGAATCCAATTGCAAGGGCGCCACCCAGGCTAGCGATGACTCCTCCCACCTGCAGGAGACGATCTGACCACGACATCCCTCCACCATACTGGTGCTGATTAGGACAATTTCAGGATTGACCCCGTTCACGGTTTTGTGTGTGTGTGCTTCTGTGTATGTCTGTCGACTTTGTCGAGGGGGGGACGGCAACTAGGCTCCCAGGGCGATTGGCCAACAGTTTGTTGGCCGATTTGGCTCTGTCATTTCCAGGCTTGCGCGATGCCTGCACGTATTCCTCAATCGGGAGAAACCTTTCATGCCTTGGAATTCGGCTCGCAAGGCATCAGCCAGTTGGTTGAGGGCGGCTGTGCCTGAGCCGCCTCGTGCTTAGCGTAGGTTGCGGGCGTTGCTGATGTTCCAGTACAAGCCGAGGAGGTCTGTGTTTATGCGGCGTTGAGCACGGAGACGGGCGCCGCGGGCGCAGTTGTCTGGAGACGGTCGCATGCTGCCACTGCTGGGTGTGGGATGGTAAGCATATGCACTCTTCAGAGCAGAAGATTGAGCTCTAAACCGATGATTTCCGTGTTGTAGTTTGCTTCGCCGCGGCGGGCCCTCTCGAAGCCCTGTTATTTGTTCCAGCGGAGCCGTCCATGCGATCCGCGACCGGCAGTGGCCGCAGTGAAGGCATTTGCCAATGGCGGACGTCGGTCGAACGTCATCGGGATTGGGGTCAGATGCGATGGAGCGCCAGAAGGATGCCGCTGGTTCGGTCGCGTCTTGGAATGCCACGGCTCACGGCCCGAAATGCTCTCGCGTGATGGATCGCACTGCCGTTTTGACCGATCCAGTAGCGCGTCGATTCTTCGTCCGGGGGAGTCCTTGCCTCGTGATGTCAGCAGCCGTCGAGCGTGACGTTGATCGAGTATCGGAGTGGTCTCATCGCGTTGCTCTCTTTTGATGCGCACCCCGCGTTCGTCGGGCCGTTCTTGACCGATTGTCGGTGCTGTGTCTCAAAATCGCGCCTAGCTCATAGTGCCGCCGTAATGCGAGCCAGACCGAGACCGAGCGCACGACCGATCGCCATCACCGGCGATGCTCGTCACATGCGGCGGCACATGGGGGAAGAGGTTGAGAGGGGGCTCGTGATAGCGCTCAATACGGGGTTCACAAGGTCATCATTTACTCATCTAATTCATCTCTATTTGACCCAAAACGATGACCTACAATTGGAGACAGTGAACCGCCCGGTTCCCTGTAAACACAGGGGAATCCGCGAGTATCCGGACAATTTCGGCTTCAACCGAATTAAGGCTGCAGCCTTCCGGGGGTCGCAGGTTCAAATCCTGTCAGCCCGACATTTAGCCCCGGATTTACGCGCAAGTAACGTAGTCCGGGGCTTTGTCGTTTCAGGCCAGTCAGGATTTAGTCAGGATGACTTCAGGCGGTCAGGACAAACCCTGACCGAGTACTTCGGCTTGCTTGGCTTCCACGGCCCTAGAGGTCGTGAGGATTACAAGAGAAGGTGGCGATCAAGCTGGCTCATGCGGCGTTGATTTGCCGGGTTCGCGTGGCACCTCATTCTCCCTCGCCTTCGACAGCGTAAATATCCCGTAGCGCATCGCACCGGTGCGGTAGGCCAGGATCAGGCGGGGGAAGCTCAGAACGAAGATGCGATTGCGTGCGCCAAAGGCGAGACGACGGGTCTCGCGATCGACGAGCAAGGCCTTCACAAGTAGACGGCCGCAGATCGTCCATGTGCGCGCGACGCGGCGACTGACATCCTCATAGCCAGCGATCGCAAAGCCCGCCGCCATTGCCATCGCCTCATACTCCTCGCGCGTGCCCATCGATGGCAGGCGCCCTTCGCGGCAGATCGGCTCGAGCAGGTGGCGAACCTTCCAACCGCTAGCATCAGTCTCGGCGAGCCACGCGCAGACGACGAAGCGACCGCCGGGCGTGAGCATGCGATGCGCCTCGGCGAAGAACCTGGGTTTGTCGACCATGTGCTCGCTCGACTCGATCGCCCATGCGGCATTGGCCGAGGCATCGGCCAGCCCGTTGACAAGCCAGTCGCGGAGATGGATGTCCACCTCGGGTTCGGGATGCGCGGCAGCATAGTGGGCCTGCTCAGCGGAAAGCGTGAAGCCGGTAACGCGGACCCTGCGCGTTACCGCGAGCTGCCTCGCGGTGGAACCATAGCCGCAACCGATGTCGACGCACGCCTCGCCGGGCATAAGGCGCAACCGATCGCCGACGGTGTCGACAAGCGCCTTGACGGCCTCGGCGGGCGTCTCGCGACCCGTCGCCCAGAGCCCGTGATGAACATGCTCACCCCACACCCGACGATAAATCGGATCGAGCTCGTCGTAGTGATCCGCGACCGCCATGGCGCTCTGGGAAACATTGGGGACGATCACGCCATCAGATTACAACGCCGATCCATGGCATCGGAAGGTCTCATCTCTCGACTCCATAGCTACTAGCGTCGTTGCTGTGAAACGCGGGCGCCGGTGCCCGTGGGGTGTCCGTGCTTGGAAGTGAAACGAAGCCCGAGGGCAGCGTGCCATCGAAGAGGTCACTGTTTTTTGGAGCCACCCTGCGAGCAAGGTGGTGATGGACCGGTCGTCGCTCGTGACGTGGGCAACAGTAAGGCCACCGGTGTCGCCCAATTCGGTCAGTTCAGTGTCAAGGTGCGCGGAAAGAGCCGTCGCCCGGTTCGAGTTCGCGGGGGCACCCGTGGGAAGTGCCGCTGAGTGGCCACTGACGGGTTTCGGCCCTGCTGACATAACCGGTCCTATCGGTCAGTTTGGCTGTGGGAGGACGCCGCTGTCTCTCACGGGGAATGATCGTGCCGCTCATGTGCTCGGCGTTGGCACCTCGTATTGGGGCCTGTACGAGACTAGGGCGAAGCCCGTACGCTCACGACGAACCTTCTCTTCGCGCTTACCCGCATGGGCACCTTTACCCGCTCGTCGACCCTTGGAGCCCCGCCTTCCGATGAATCTCCGCACCGCCGTCGCCTGCGTTTCTCTCGCTCTCGCCCTTACGGGATGTAGCTCGTACTCCGACCTTCAACCCGGTTACCAGGACCACCTCGACAGCCGCGACGACTACGAGCAGTCCGAAGAATACCTGGCGGCAGAGGGTGAGTATTACGCCGACCAGCAGGTGGCCGACGACTTCACCGCGAGCGGGTGGCGGTGCTACTGGGACCCCACCATGAACGACGACTGGCACGACGACTACATGTGTTCCAACGGCGTAGACAACGACCGCCCATACCTCATCCCGGACGACTCGTTCGTGGAGGGGTGGGAGATCGACGCAGCCGCAGCCGACTACGAAGCGACCCTGAACCAGTAGGCGAGGGAGCGCACGGACCAAAGCATGGCCGGGGCGCCATCGGTGGTCTGGATGCGCAGGCCAACGCTGTGTGAGTCTCCGCCTTCAGCCCCGCTCGTCCGCTGACCCCTGACCGATGGCCAACTTGACCGAGATGGAAGGTCGGGCCGCCGGCCGGATCCGGCGCTGGCACCCGGGGCCTGGAGCTCCTGGGTGTCTGCGCCTGCGGGGCAGCTTCGGCTGGCCTATGTGCGGCAGCACCCGGACCGCCGCTAAGCCCACAACGGAATCGAACCTGAGAGCTGAGGAGTGACATTGGTAGACGGCGAGCCTCCAATGGTTCCGACCCGAGGGTCGAACCCCGCCCCGGCTGGCGGGTGGTCGTGGAACCTCACCGACTACGAGGTCGGGTACCTGCGCGCATTCAACGTCCGCCCCGTCCGCGACGGGTAGCCGGGCACAGCGGAAGAAAACTCCCGACTGGACCAGGAAGCGGACGGGGTCCGGCTCCGGCCACTACCGCCGACGCTGCTGCCGCCGCCTCTGATGCGTCCGTGGCGCCGACACCAGTTGGTTCTTTGGGCGTCGGTGGCCGGGGTCATCGTGCTCAGCGGCGCAGCAGCCGCGGTGCTCGGCCAAGCGCGACTGCGCCGGTTGGCGCTTCCCCGATCGTAGCCAACGAGGCAAATCAGGGGAGGCGCGCCGCTACTCGTTGTTACCAAGACTTGATACCGGTGGGATATGACGGTGGCCCCGCGCCGTCCGCGCGGGGCCACCGGATCCTTGCTGGTGCTCGGCTATTCCGCTGAATTCTGCTTCTTCGGACGCATCAGAATGATCCCTATGGCGAATATTGCAGTAACACCGCCGAGAATCATGGTCAGCGCTGCTTGGCTCGATTCGTGCGGACCGAATATTGCAGGGAGCGTCAGGACAAGAGCGGCTCCCGACACGACCAGTCCGATGAACAGTGCAAAGAATGTGCGGGACGGTTTCCAACTCATGGTGACTCCTTAGAAGCAGGTTGCGACGGCTGTGATGGACGCGCCACCGACGGTTGCGAAACCGGCAATGCAGGCGATGCAAAAGGGGACTCCGACACCGACCGCTGCAGCGGCGCAAGCCCCTGCACAGCCGTATGCAATGATGGCTCCAACCACGCCGGTTACGCCGAGCACCGTCGCGATGCAGGCGCCGGTGTTCTTCTCGGCTAGCGGAGCAGGAGCTGCATCCGCTGCCACGCTGCCGCTCTTGGCCTGCGAGGCAACGAGATCAGCCTTAAGCTCGGCGTCCGTCAGGTACACCAGGTCGGTATCCTGGTTGTTCGTCATGACCCCATCGACGTAGGTCTTCACGTTGAAGAAGCCATCGGCGTTCTCGCTGACCAGCATTTCACTGGACTGCAACCGATTACCCGCGCTGTCGAAGACCATGGAGACATTGCTGGTGAAGCTGTAGGAACCGTCAATGGGTATGGTCACCGTAGTGAACGCACCCCCCTCGGCTAAAATCGTATTCACCTTGGTCTCGGCCTCGACCACTGCGCTCAGCGGTGCCTGCAGCGGCATCGCGCCACTGGCAAGGGCGGACATGGCGATTTCGGTCTTCAATGCCGCCTCCTGGTCGCTGACGGCGATCATGGTCAGGGGGTCTGCAGTTGGGGCAACCGACACCGCATTGGCAGCGCCGGAGGAGCTAATCAGTAGCATCAACCCCACCAGGGAAGTTAACAAAGCGGTTGATTTTCTCGTCATGCGCATAGGACTCACATCTTTCTTCATTAACTTTGTGGACTTCATTGTCAAGAAAATCTTTCTTTTTTGGTTAGCAGGAAATGCAGTAGCTTTTTGGGCCTGTCGCAGGGCATAACGTTCCCTGTTCAACGCCCGAACCTTCTTCTGCATGCGCGGCAGCCAACACCAGAACGGAATAGCCCCCAAAAGAAAACCCAGATAGCTGAGACTCTCTGTCAGCAAAGAGACGGCGCCTGCGACGAATTTGGTTTGAGTTCTTGTTTCTCCCCCTATTGGTTGTGCGTGACGAACTGTGGCATTCCAGAGCTACGCGGATGCCTTTGCGGCTCGGTTCGCCGCCCTCATGGCCAGGATGGCAACTGCGACGACAATCAGGAAGCCGCTGACGGCGAGAATGTGGCCGAGAGCTTCCGAGTAGCTACTGAGCTGGACTGTCAGGAGTGCGACTGCGTGGCTACCGGCGATTAGCGCTATGGCGATTAGGTATGGAACGGCAGAGACCTGCGCGGATGACCAAGCCTGGTCGGATGCCGACGTGTACTTTGTCCTGATACCAATGGCCAGATTCCTGCCTAGACCGCCTCGGTGTTGATTGATCACCCAACCGATCATTGCCAGCGATACCACCGCGTAACCTGCGATTGGAGGGTAGAAGATGTCGGGTCCTTTCTAGCGTGGGACTGATCCGAGTCGGTGATTGTTTCCAGCGGGAAACGACCAACTTGACTCAGACCCGCTCTCCTCCGGTTCACCGGAGCTGGATCCTGCAGTAACAAGCATGGGGACACGAGACTTAGGTCACAAGTCGGCATTTGTGCCCCTTGTGCGCATCCAGCCTGTCTGATACCAGCAGAAATGCAGGTTGATCAGCCTGAACAATATAGGACGTCGAGGGGTTCGATCATGAGCGCGATGATGCCTGCCGTGACGCGACCAGTGCGGCCTATACGAGGTCGCGCCGAGACGGCCAGCCACTGTTGCCGGCAATGACGCTAATGGAGGCCCAGGCCTCGGCCGCTGGCCGTGGTCGGCTGCAGCTGCCGTCCGCGGGAACGGACCTAGTGAGAAACGTCCCTAAACCAATGTCACGGATGAGAGGCCGGACCGTACGGGCCGGTAACGCAGGGCGACTGCCCCCGACCGGAACTCGTGGCGGTTCACGACTTCGAGCTGGATGCGCTCGCGCAGACCGGCGAGCAACGTCGGGCCGTGTCCGGCAAGGACCGGCTGCACAAGGAACTCGTACTCGTCGATCAGTCCCAGATCTGCCAACGCCAGGGGGAGCGTCACGCCACCCACCCACAGGCCCTCGCCGGGCTCCTGCTTCAGCCGCTGAACCGCTTGCCCCACGTCGCCTCGCACCAGCTCGGCGTTCCAATCGACCCCGCTCAGTGTGCTCGACACAACGTACTTTTTCGCCCGGTCGATGGTTTCGGCGAACGGTTTCTGCCAGTCACCCAGCCAGCCCGGCCACGTGCCCGTGGCCGGTTTCTGCCACGCCGACGCCATCATCTCGTAGGTCACCCGGCCGAAGAGCAAGGCATCGGCTCGCTCCAGCTGAGCGGTCCAGTAGCGCATCGACTCCTCGTCCGGGGGAAGTCCTGCCTCGTGATGGCAGCAGCCGTCGAGCGTGACGTTGATCGAGTATCGAAGTGGTCTCATCTCGTTGCTCTCCTTTGATGGGTGCCCCACGTTCGTTGCACCACTCTCAGTCGATTGCCGGGTCCGTTTCTGATCGACGCCCTAAATCGCGCCCAGTGTATAGCGCCGTCCCTGATGCGAACCAGACCGCAGCCCCCGAGCGCACGACCGATCGCCAGCACCGCCCGTGCACGATCACTTGCGGCGGCATCCGGAGGAGGGGATGAGAGGGCCCATGGGACCGCCCAAGGCAGCTCACAAGGCCATCATTTACCCATCTAGTTCATCTCTATATATCCCAAAACGATGGGCTACGATCGGAGGCAGCGAATCGCCTGGCTCCCTGTAAACACAATGGAATCCGAGGGTTTTCGGAGACATTCGGTAGCGACTAAATTCAGGCCAGAACCTTCAGGGGATCGCAAGTTCAAATTATGTGAGCCCGACATAACAGAGAGTCTCGGTGGGAGCACTTTTTGCACCGGGACGTTTAATTCTGCTGGTCTTCCAGTGCGGGACGGATCTCGGGTTCCGGATGAATAACCGGTAACAACCGGCGCTTTGCGGGCTGACTCTCCCATGGCTCAGAAACGGCTATCGAGCTGTGCAACGCGGCGCAGATCGACGTGCTTGGGCGCGCGAGCATCGTCGCGCACGCGCAGCCGAACGCGGGTCCCTGAACCCGGTGGGGATCAGGAACCCGCGTCGACTACGGATGCGGCGAAGCCGTCAGCGTCGGATACTCGACCGTCGCTTCGGAGTTGCTACTTTCCGAGCGTGAGCTCGAAGCTGCCGTCTGCAGGTTCGAACTCCGCCGCGGCGAACTGGAGATACAGGTCGAGATACGCGGCGCGGTCGCCCTGGGTTGGAGTGTCATCTGATGGGTTGTCGAGCGGTACCGTCAGCGAGGTGTGGGACAGACGGATCTCCTCGCCGCTCGGGGAATCGATCCAGTCGTTGCTTCGGTGCGGGTTCGCTCCTGAAGGCGCGATCGTGCCGATCTCGATGGCGAGCTGGTGGCCTTCGGCCAGCGTCCAGTCGGTCGACCTCAGTTCGATGGTTCCATCTCCGGGGCGAATGACGGTGGCCTGTTCGTTGATCCAGGTGGCGGTGCCATCGGGGGCCACGTCGTAGAGCCGGATCATCGCGTTGCCGTGTCCCTCGGCGGTGAATTTCAATTCAGGTGTGCCGGTCACTCGCGTCGGCTTCGTGACAGGTTCCGACCAGGTGAGGTAGCTGTTTGAATCCTTGCCAGCGTCGGCCTTCCGTTCGGCGCCGTCATCGATGTAACTGGCGTCGTCGATCTTGACCTCCTGCACACGATCCGTGGACGGCCATGTTTCCTCCCCGCGCCAGGTGCCGGTGTTGTCCTGCACAGCGAACGCCGGCAGGTCGGTTGTTGGCTCGGCGTCTTTGAGGTGCTCGTCGTAGAACGCGAAGACCTCGTCGTACCAGCCCGCCCGGCCCATCTTGAGCGCGCCGGTTGCCGGATCGACATCGTTGCCACGCACGTGGTCCCACGGCCCGACCCAGCCACGCTCCGGTCCCTCATGGTTTTCGAGGTACTCCTGGATTGCTTCGGGCTCGGTGTTCCACTCCGTGAGGCCCTGCGTCAGGAAAAGGGGAGTATCGGTTCCCTTCGCGAGAGTCGCAAAATCGCGCTCGTCCCAGTACGCGGCGTCGGTCGAGCGCAAGTCGCTCTGATATTGGAGAGTGCAGAGGTAGTCGATGTCGGCAGCGTTGTCCTTGTAGCGCTGTTCGTCATCCGGCATGCCCTGTAGGAACGACATCGTCATGTAGATCGTTCCGATGCTGGTGATGGTCTCCCGAGGAATGCCACCTGACCAGAAGTTTCGTTCCATGTCCCAGATGGGCTCCTGGGCGACGACTGCACCGAGCTGGTCGAGATTGAGGTTGTTGCCGATAAGCCCGGTGATCGCGTCATAGGACTTGCCGTACATGCCCACTTTCCCCGTCGACCATGGCTGAGCGGCAGCCCATTCAACTGCGGCGGTTACGTCGGCTCGCTCGCCGGGGCCGCCGAGATCCTGGCAGCCTGTCGAACCGCCGAAACCGCGGCCGTCGACGAGCACCACAGCGTATCCCCGATCGAGAGCTCCACCTTCTGTGATCAGGTCGTTGAACCGGTCGTTTGGTCCCGCTTGCGCGAAGTCACCGTCCTCGAGCGAGCCGATGTGGGCAAAGTACGGCCCGACAGAGATGAGGGGCGTGACCTGGTCGCCCTCTTGAAATCCCTCGGGGAGGAGGACGTCGGCATGCAGTTCGGTCCCCGAGTCGTCGGCAGACGGGAAGTAGTGTTGCGTCCACGACGCGCCCTCCGGAACGCGCGGGTTTTCGTCGTGCGTCACGCCCTCCCCGCCGGTGACCTCGGTGGCCAGCGTGGATCGGCTGGCGTTCGAGCCAGTGGAGATCATCGTGGTAGCGATTTTCTGGTTGGCGAGCGTTGCCAGTCCACGATCCGCAGCCTGTGTCGGGCTGGAGGTACAGCCCGCGATGAATAAGAGGGAAGCTACGGCCGTGACGGCGATCACCGGCCTCCTCCATCGTTTACGGGTGTCGTTGCTGCGTTGACTCTGCTCGATGTCCTCGCTGCGAGTGATCAACGTGCGGCGTCGATCGGGTCGGTGGTGATTTCGACGGTTTCTGTTGGGGGTAGGGCAAGGGTGGCGGGGTCGATCAGCCCTGGGCGGTCCGCATTCATGGTGCACCTTTTGTGTAGGCCCTCGGACGAGCTGCTGGGTTCGCGGCCGTACCGGAAAGGGCGATGACATTGCTTCTGATGTGTCGATGGTTCTTGCGATCCATGACAACTGAATGCAACGCCATGTTGCTGGCACAGGGTCAAGCGATTGAAAGACTCCCACGCCCGCTGCGCGAGGAATATGATCTCGCCATGGACAGCAAGGACATCGGCAAGACCGAAGGCCGGCCACCTGCGACAGGCGCTCCTGCGCAGCGCGACACCGCCTGGACACTGCCAGAAGCCATGACCGGCCGAGCCAGCCCCGCGAAAGCGGCCGTCGGCGACAAGCCGGTCTTCGCCTACATCGCAAGCCTCCCGCAGCCGCAACGCGGCATCGCGCAAGCAGTCGATGCTCTCGCGGCCGAGACCCTGCCCGACCTCCAGCGCTCCGTGAAGTGGGGCATGGCGTACTACGGCGTCGGCGACGGCTGGTGCTTCAGCTGCGGCGGTTTCGCCGGCCACGTCAAGCTCATGTTCATCAATGGCATGGCGCTCGAGCCGGTGCCGCCGGTGACGCCAATCGGGATGGGCAAGTCGACGAGGGGCGTGGAACTCGAGTCCGTGGAGGACATCGACGAACGCCAGATATCCGCGTGGATGACGCAGATCGCATCCGTGCCGGGTGTCGGCGGGAAGAAGCGTTGAGCTCCGGCCCAGCGCATTGAGCACCCTAATCCGAAGCCCCTCGCTCACCTCCAGGTGTGGGGCACTTTGCGTCGGAGGTGAAGCCGGCGGGCTGTTGGAAGGAAACGTGCGCCTGCAATGCTCGCACTCGAACAAAAAAACTTTGCCCGGTGTGTCGAATTCACTCGAACTCGAACGTCCTCTCTCTGTACCGTCTAACAAAGGGAGAACAGATGCGATACATGATGTTTGTGGCAACGGACCCCGAGGGCGACCCGTATTCCGCTGAGGACGACCGGATTGAAGACTGGGGCAAGGAGGTCCAAGAGCGCGGCGTGTGGATCGACGGCAACCGGCTTCGGCCGGTCGAGGATGCCACAACGGTTCGCGTGCGTAACGGCGAACTACTGGTGACCGACGGGCCGTTCACCGAGTCGAAGGAGTGGATTGCCGGATACGACGTGCTCGAATGCGCGGATCTCGACGAGGCGATCGAAGTGGCGTCGAAGCATCCGATGGCTCGATTCGGTCGACTTGAGCTGCGCCCGATCTGGCCGTTCGATTGACGTCACCTCCGCTGGGCGCGGTCCTCGACGACCTGCACCGTGCAGAGTGGGGCGGGCTGGTCGGCGGTCTTGTCAGCATGACCGGCGACTGGGCTCTGGCTGAAGACTGTGTGCAGGACGCGTTCGCCTCCGCACTGGTGGCCTGGCGGTCCGGCGGAGTGCCGGACCGCCCGGCCGCGTGGCTGTATACAGTTGCCCGCAACAAGGCTCGTGACCGCCTTCGTCGCACCATCGTCGAGCGCGAAAAGCTCCGTGACCTTGCCGATCTCGCAGCGCAGGCCGATGAGCTTCCCGAGATCGATGAAAAAACGCTGCCCGACGAGCAGCTGCGGCTGTTGTTCACCTGCTGCCACCCGGCCCTCGCACTGCCGAACCGGGTCGCATTGACCCTAAGGGCAGTCGCCGGACTCACGACCGGCGAGATCGCATCCGCGTTCTTTGTGCAGGAATCCACCATGGCCCAACGTCTCGTGCGAGCGCGCCAGAAGATCACCAATGCGGGCATCCCCTACCGGATTCCGACGGCGGATCTGCTCCCCGAACGCCTCGAGGGAGTACTCGCGGTGCTCTACCTGCTCTTCAACCAGGGCTACAGCGATGCGAGCCGAACCGACCTTGCGGATGCCGCGATCCGGATGACCCGCAACGTGGTGCGTTTCGCGCCCTCCACCGACGAGGCACGCTGCCTTCTCTCGCTCATGCTGCTGCAGTCATCGCGCCGCGCCGCGCGCCGCGACAAGGACGGCCAGCAACTCACGCTGGAGAATCAGGATCGATCGCGCTGGGACCGTCAGTCGATCGACGAAGCCCTGACGCTTCTCACGCCGCTGACGCAGGGCAATAAGCGAGGGTTCTATCGGATCCAGGCCGAAATAGCGGCCTGTCATGCGCAAGCGCCGTCCCCCGGCGCGACCGATTGGCGGCAGATCGTGCACCTCTACGACATGCTCGTCACGATGTCGCCCTCGCCGGTCGTCGAGCTGAGCCGTGCCATTGCCGTCGGGATGGCGACCGGCCCCGAAGCGGCCCTTGAGATTCTCGAACACCTTGACGCTGATCCGCGACTCTCCACCTCGCATCTCCTGCCGGCGGCCCGCGCCGACATGCTCGTTCGGGCGGGGCGCCATCTCGAGGCCGCCACCGCATTCGGGTTCGCCGCCCAACGTGCAACCTCAGACCTCGATCGGCAGCAGCTGCTCCGCGAGGCGGCCGCAGCAATGCGACACAGCGGCACGGCGAAGCCGGCTCAACCAGAAACTGACACTTCGACAAGGAAGAAGGATGACGATGACCCACGCACCCGCTGAACGAAGCTTCACCCTGAGCCGCACACTGCCGGAACCGCGCAGCGTCGTCTTCGATGCCTGGACGATACCGGAACACCTCGACTGGTTCTATAACCCCGCTATGCCCACGCCCACGACACCCATCCACGTCGACCTCAAAGTCGGCGGTATCTGGCGACAACAGATGGTGGTCAATGACGATCTCCAATACCCCACCGGCGGGGTGTACCTCGAAGTGGTCCCGCACGAACGACTGGTTTTTCGGTGGGGAGCCACCGGCGGATGGCCAGAGCTCGCAGGAGATCACGAACATGAAGCACCCATCGTGACCGTCACCCTGCGCGACGACGGGGAAGGAACACACCTCGAACTCACAGTCACCTTCTCCGACCAATTGGCGGATGAGGAGGTGCGCGATCTCATCGAAGGCGGCACCCGAGACGGATGGAGCGCCACAATCGACCGAGTTGCGCACAGCACCGCCATCACCACGTGGAGCATCCACCAATCCATTTCACACGAGTGATGACCAGGTACAGCGGAGTGAATCGGGTCAGCGGATGCGGCGGTGCACCGACTGCACGCTGAGGTACGCGCGCAGACCCTCCGGTCCGAATTCTGCGCCGAGGCCCGAGTCGTGGCGGCCCGCGAAGGGCGCCGCGTGGTTGGACGCAAAAAACCCGAGGCCGACCGAGCCGGTATCGAGCCGCGGGGCGAGGGCGAACGCGGCGTCGGGGTCTTCCGAGAAGATCGTGCCGCCGAGCCCGAAGGGCGTGTTGTTGGCAATCGCCACCGCGTCGTCAAGCGACGAGTACCGCATGATCGACAGCACCGGGCCAAAGATCTCCTCCTGCGCGATGCGCATGCCGGGCGTGACGTCGGCAAACACTGTCGGTGTCACGTAGAAACCCCGGTCAAAGCCGGAAGGCACGTCACCGCCTGTGGTGGCCCGGGCGCCTTCGGCGATACCGCTGCGAATGTACTCGCGCACCACCTGCTCCTGGGCGCGGGTGGCCGAAGGCCCGAAAACCGTCGCCGGGTCCATCGGGTCGCCCTGCGGCGCCACGGCAATGGTCGCGGTGACCATGTCGACGAGCTCGCCGTACCGTGCCGCCGGCGCGAGTATGCGTGTCGAGATGTAGCAGGTCTGCCCGGTATTGCGCAGGCAGCTGCGAATCAGCACCTTCGACATGGCCTCGAGGTCGACATCGGGCAGCACCAGGGCCGACGACTTGCCGCCGAGCTCAAGGGTCACGGGCCGCAGAAGGGAGCCGCAGGCCGCGGCGATGGAGCGGCCTACCGGGGTCGACCCGGTGAAGGCGACCTTGTTGATGCCCGGGTGCTTCACGAGGGCGTCGCCCAAGCTGCCGGGTCCGGTCACGAGGTTGATGACCCCGGCCGGAATTCCGGCGGCAACGGCGGCGTCGAGAATGAGTCGAACTGACAGCGGGGTGGGCGAGGCCGGCTTGATGACCACGGTGCAGCCTGCCATCAGCGCCGGCGCGAGCTTGGCCACGACGAGGTTGATCGGAAAGTTCCACGGCGCGATCAGCGCGCAGACGCCGACCGGGTCGAGGCGCACGACGGTTTCGGCGGATCCGTCGGGGAACGGGCGAATGTCGCTGGTCTCGAGCAGGGGAGCGAGCGAGGCGAAGTAGCGAAAGATCGAGGCCGCGTTCGCCGCGGCCTTCGAGGTCTCCGCAACCGGCGAGCCGTTCTCCCACGTGTTGGTGTGCGAGATGGCTTCGGCCCGAGCTTCCACCTGCGAGGCCAGCCGCAGCAGCAGGCGGGCCCGCTCTGCGGGGGCCACGTCGCGCCATCCGCTGCCGCCGCTCGCGGGCGAGCCGGCGCTGCCGCTGAAGGCACGGCGGGCCGCGGCGACGGCCGCGTCGAGGTCGGCGACGGATGCCTGCGGCACCGAACCCCAGACTTCCCCTGTCGCCGGGTTGGTCACCTCGGTGCGCCCCGCCCCGGTGGAGCGCTGCCAGGTGCCGTCGATGAAGTGGTCATCGGTGTGCGTGTACGGCAGGGTCGCCTGCAGCACACTCATCAGAGCACGCCGATGCGCAGCAGCGATTCGGAGCGTTCCAGCTCGCAGACGGCCATTTCGAGGCCGGCGGCGGTGATCAGCTCCGGCAGGATGTCGGTGCGCAGCCGAGCGCAGTACGACGAGGGCGTCTGCCCGAACCAGCCGGAGGCGAGGGCGATTCCGGCCGTCGTGAAGCGCCACAGCCGATCGGAATCGCGCACCAGAGAGTCCTCGATCGAGTACGACTCGGTCCGGGTGTCGTGGCCGTCGATGATGTCGGTCACGCGGGTGACGAACTCGTCGCTGTAGCCGAGGGCCGGCAGCACTTCGCGGGCGATGTCGCAGCCCCTGGCTTCGTGTTGGTAGCGGATGTCGGCCTGCCGCCAGTTGGCACCGAACCCCTCGGAGATGATCTTGGTCTCGTCGACGCGGGCCCAGCCGGTGTCGTGCAGCAGAATGGCGACCCGCACCACGAGCGCGTCGGCCTCGGGGTAGACGAGGCAGAGCCGCTCGGCAAAGGCGAACGAGATGGGGATGTGGATGTCGTTGCCGCGGGTGCGCATCTCGGTGACCACGGCGCGCCAGAGCGGGTCGAGGTCGGTCAGCAGCGTGTCGGCCTGCCTGATCGGGGAGGTGTCGACCGCGTGGATCGTCTGCAGTGTCATGGTCTTTACTTTCCGGCCAGCGCGGGAACCGCGGACACGAGCTTCTTGAGCGGGATGGTCACGTCGCCGGCCAGGTCGGCCGGCACGTTCTGGCCGTGGTGCAGGGCGCCGCGCGCGGCAATGAAATCGAGGGGCTTGTTGATGCAGTCCGCCGCGATGAGCTGGCCGGCGCGGTAGTACAGCACCGAGAACGTCTCGCTGTCGGGTTCGCCGCGCAGCACGATCTGGTCGTGCCCGCCGCTGAGGCCGGCGATCTGCAGCTTCAGGTCGGCCTGGTCGCTCCAGAACCACGGCACCGTGGAGTACGCCGCCGGCAGACTGAGCAGGGTCGCGGCGGCGATTTTGGCTTGCTCGACCGCATTCTGTACGCTTTCGAGTCGCAACCGGGCCACACCCCCGGGCGTGATCGACGGGTTCGGCAGGTTGGCGCAGTCGCCCGCGGCGACCGTGAGGCCGTCGGAGCAGAGGGCAGTGCCGTCGACGACGATGCCGTTGTCGAGGGCGAGCCCCAGCTGTTCGGCCAGTTCGGTGCGCGGAATCACACCGACCCCGATCAGCACGACGTCGGCCGGCACGACGGTGCCGTCGCCCAGTTCAACCCCGGTGACCCGGTCGTGCTCGCCGAGAAAACGCGCGACCTGGGCGTTCAGCACGACGCGGATGCCGCGGCGCCGGTGCGCCTGCAGGTAGAACTCGCTCGTCTGCTCGCTGACGGCACGACCGACCAGGCGCGGGGCGGCCTCAAGCACCGTGACCGTGAGGCCGGCGGCGCGGGCCCCGGCCGCGACCTCGAGGCCGATGAAACCGCCTCCGACGACGACCACGTTGCGGGCGGCGGCGAGACCCTGCTGCAGCTGCGCAGCATCCGTCGCAGTGCGCAGGTAGCTGACCCCCTCGAGTTCGCTGCCGTCGAACGGAATCTGGCGTGGCACGGCCCCGGTGGTGAGGGCGAGCCGGGCGAACTCGAAGCGGCGGCCGGATTCGGCCACGGCCGTGCCGCCGCTGCCATCACCGTCACGCGTGACGCTGACGATACGTTCGCGGGTGACGAGCTCGATGTTGCGCTCGCGGTAGAACTCGTGGGTGCGGAAGGTCAGCGAATCGGCAGTGACCTCGCCCTTGAGGAACGCCTTCGAGAGCGGCGGCCGCTGGTACGGCGCATGCGGCTCCTCGCCGACGAGCACGATCGGGTCGGTGTCCCCGAGCTCACGCAGCGAACACGCCAGCTGCACGCCGGCCTGGCAGTTGCCGATGATGAGCGTTCCCGCGGAGGTTCCGGTGCCGGTCATCTCTAGACCTGCGTTTCCGGAGTGGTCACGCGAATATCGGCGTCACTGAGCCTGAGCTGGCAGGAGAGCCGCGAGTTCTCTTCGCGGTCGATGGCCGTGCCGTCGAGCATGGCGTCCTCGAGGTCTTCCATGGGGGAGAAAACGCTGTCGGCGCAGACGAAGACGTGGCAGGTGGCGCAGCTGAGGCTGCCGCCGCATTCGGCGACGATGCCGGGAATGCCGTTGCGCACGGCCGTCTCCATGACGGAGTCACCGGCGAACCCTGCGACGGCGGTTTCGCTGCCGCTGGCGGAGATATAGGTTACGGAGGGCATTCTTTTCTCCTTACAGAAACTGTCGGCCACCGTCGACCACGAGGGTCTGGCCGGTGATGTAGCGGGAGCCGGGGCCGGCCAGGAACAGGGCCGCCCCAACGATGTCGTCGGGCTCGCTGGCCCGTTTGATCGAGCCGCGGTCCACGCCGTACTCGGCGGCGCCCTCGATGAGGCCGTAGCTGGCCTCGGTAAGGGTGAAGCCCGGTGCAATCGCGTTCACGGTCACGTCGCGCACGCCGAGTTCCTTGGCGAGCACCCGGGTGAGGGCGATCACCCCGCCCTTGGAGGCCACGTAGTGCGCCCACTGGGCGGAGCCGCTGAGCACAGTTGCGCTCGACAGGTTGATGATCGCGGCGCCGGGCGGGAGGTAGGGGGAGCAGGCGCGGGTGACGAGCCAGGGGCCCTTGAGGTTGACGGCCATCACCCGGTCCCACTCGTCCACGTCGATGTCTTCGAAGGGGGAACGCGTGATGGTTGCGTAGATCGCGGCGTTGTTGATGATGACGTCGATCTGGCCGGCACCGCCGCCGGCCGCACCGGTCTGTGCGGAGAAGGCGGCGGCATCCGCTGCCAGCTGCGTCACCGAATCGAGCGAGGTGACGTTGGCCTGGAGGGCCAGGGCGGTGCCGCCGGCGGCCTCCACAAGGGCAACGGTCTGCTGCGCACCCTCGAGATTGGTGTCCGCGACGACCACCCGGTCGCCCTGGGCCGCGAAGCCCAGGGCGAAGGCACGGCCCAGCCCGCCCGCGGCGCCGGTGATCAGCACCGTTCTGGCGGTGTTCTGCCCCTGAGCGGGCTGGTCCGTGCGCGGATCAGGCATGGCTGCCTTCGAAGACGGTGCCGTCGAGGGCCTCGAGGCCCGCCGGGTCCAGGGCATCCTCGAGCTGGATGGCCGCGTCGCCGGCCAGCGTGAGGTCATGCGCATGGCCTGCACCGGTGTGCCCCTCGACGACCGTCACGGTGCCGTTGTTGCCGTCGACGCGCAGCCACTGGCCGGTCGTGATCTGCGCCGAGGCGGTGCCGGTTCCGGTGACGGCCGGCATGCCGTATTCGCGGCAGACGATGGCCGCGTGGCTCATCATGCCGCCGATGTCGGTGACGGTGGCTCGAATCTTGCCGAAGATCGGTCCCCACGACGGCGCCGTGACCGGGGCGACGAGGATGTCGCCCTCCTGCACCTCGGAGAGTTGGTCGGAGCTGCTGATAACCCGTGCCGGCCCTTCGGCCACGCCGCTCGAGGCCGCCATGCCGCGAAACTCGCCCTCGGGGGCGTCAGAGTCGCCGAGCCAGTTCTTGATCTGGTCGCTCGTGATGCCCCAGAGCATCAGGGTGAAGGGTTCGGTGATCACGGCCGGCGGGGTGTTGAGGGCCGGCTGCGGGCGCTGCTGCTGCAGGGCGTCCACGATCGCGCGGCGCCGTTCGACCTCCTCGGGCCAGTAATCCGGGCCGATCGCGGGGGCGCCGACGGCCCAGCCCGTGACGTAGTCGAAGAGTGCTTCGCGTACCTCGTCGCGGCGCAGAAAGAACATCCCGTCGGCTTCAGCCCAGAAGCCCTGCTGCTGGAGCATCGCCGAGAGCTCGCGGGCCTTGCGCCAGAAGACGCCCATGGTCCAGTGCTCGATGTAGAAGTTGTGGTTTTCGACGTAGGGGTAGACCTGGCGAGCCAGGCCGAGCTTGCCCTCGAAGGCGGCGAGTTGCTCGGGGCTCAGCAGTTCCGAGTACTCCTCGGTGATGCGGTCGCGTTCGGCAATGAGCTCGGCAACCGGGCGGTCAATGGTCTGGCCGGCCTGCAGGCGCCCGATGTAGTCGCGAATGTAGCCGAGCGGCAGTTCGAGGTGGTCGATCCAGTACTTGTCGTGGGCGTAGAAGCCGTTGCCCACGGTGAAGTTGAACCAGGGGTCCTTCGCGTCGTTCCAGGCGGCGATCCATGCGGCGCCAGCGGATGCCGCGGCCAGGCCGGCGAGGGTAGCTTCAGGGTTCTCGGTGTCACCGAACATGCCGGTCAGTTCCAGTTCGACGGCGAGCTTGGCGAGCTTCTTGAGCTCGTCGTCTGGCCGGAAGAGCTCCATGTCGACGCCCTGCACCATCTTGGCAACGGCCTGGTCGGGAATGCCGGGGAAGGCCTCCTTGCAGAAGCTGAAGAAGTCGAGGTAGGCGACGTAGCCGAGGTTGAGAAACTCGAAGTGGTACTGCCACGCGCGGTAGGTGAGCGCGATGAGCTCGTCGTAGCGGGCGAGCAGGTCGTTGTTCGGGCCGGTGCCCTTGCCGCTCGTGACGTCGTCGATATCTACCCGGTCGGGCAGTGCCTCGAACGAGAGAGCGCCGAGCTCGTCGATGGTGCCGCGGATCTTGCCCTGCCACTGCTCGAGCAGGGTCTCCCAGTTCTGAAAGTAGTGTCCGGCGCGGGCCATGAACTCGGGCACGCGCGGGGCGATCTCGGCTTCGGGCACGCCGACCGGGGACATGAAGACGTAGCCGTTGTGGATGCGGAATTCGATGCCGTTCGCCGGCGGAATCAGCAGGTGGCGGGTGTTGTACTGGCCGAGGCAGCTCACGGCGAACTCGAAGCCGATGGTCTCGAAGGGCTTGGTCACGGTCGGCCAGTGCTGGCTGTCGCAGAACCAGAACTTGCCCTCCTCGACCTCGCGGCGGTTCTCCTGGAAGACGAGGTTGTAGGCGTACAGCTCTTTCCAGCTTTCGGCGCCGGCGGCCGGGGCCTGGTCGTAGGGGCTGGGAAATGACTTCTCTGTCATGGGTAAACCATTCTCGAAGTGGTGCACGGGGTAAGCGGAGAGGTGCAGGCGAAGAGAGGGGCGGGTCGGGCGGGTCGGGCGGGAGAATCGGGGTGCAGCGCGTGCGGGTCAGGCCTTGCCGGCCTGCACGAGCAGCGCCTGGGTGATGCTCGCGATACCGAAGTTCCCATTGGATGCGGCGGTCGCCGGGGTGGAAGCTTTGGCAGTGGAGGAATGCACCGTTTCGGGGCGGGACTGCAGCAGCAGCAGATTGGCGCCGTCGGGCAGGTCGCGGTCGAGGGCCCACTCGATGTCTTGCGGGCACCTGAAATGCTTCTCGGCCTTCTTGGCGATGGTCGCGATCGCGGTGATCTCCGTCTCGCTGATCGAGAGCACGTCGCGGCGTTCGGCCGAGACCTCGAGTTCGGTCAGGCCCGCAGCCTCCGGGTCGGGCACGAGTTCGGCGTGTTTGCTGCCGATCGCGCGCTTGACGACCATCAGCATGATCTTGTCGACGGTGACGTTGTCGGGGGTGACGAGGCCGGAGACGACGAGTTCGCCGAGGCCGTAGGACGACTCGATGACGATCTTGGAGCGGTCGCCGGTGGTCGGATCCATGGTGATCGCGACCCCGGCGGCACGGGCGTTGACCATCTTCTGCACGGCGACGGCCATCGAGAGGCCCTCGTTGGGGATGTTGTTCTTGAGGCGGTAGGTGATCGCCCGGGACGTGAACAGCGACGCCCAGCAGCGGCGGATGTGCTCGGTGACGTCCTCGATGCCGGTGAGCCAGAGGTAGGTGTCCTGCTGTCCGGCGAAGCTCGCGTCGGGCAGGTCTTCGGCGGTCGCGGAGGAGCGCACGGCCACGGGAACCGGCTCGGTGAAGCGATCCTGCAGGGCGTGATACGCGGCGACGAAGTCGGCGCGCACATCGGCGGGAACCGGGCGACTCTCGATCTCGAAGCGCAGCTGGGCCGAGACCCGGTCGACTGCGGCCACATCGTCGGCGTCAAGGCCCTCAAGCAGTGAGTGGATGTCGTCCTGGATGCCGGCGGCCGTGATGAAGGCGTCGTAGGAGGCGGTGGTGATGGCGAAGCCGGGAGGCACTGGCATTCCGGCCTGGGTGAGCGCGACGAGCGAGGCGCACTTGCCGCCGAGCAGCTCGTGGCGGTGTTCGCCCGTGCCGTCAAAATCGGGGCCGTCGAAGAACTGGATGTAGGGCGTGGTGGTCACTTCTTGGCTCCCCAGGTAACGGGCACCGAGGTGGGCGCCCTGAACGACAGGTTGTCTCCGAACACGATGTTGTCGGCGTCGACCAGGCGCAGCCCGGGGGCCGCCTTGAGGGTCTCTTCGACGACGATCTTGTCCTGCATCTTGGCGAGCAGGTTGCCGAGGCAGTAGTGGATGCCGAAGCCGAAAGACAAGTGATTGCGGGCGTTGACCCTGTTGATGTCGAAGGTCTCTGGCTCATCGAACGTGCCGGGGTCGCGGTTGGCCGACCCCATCAGCAGAAGAATGTTCGAGCCGGCCGCAATCGGTACACCGCCGATCTCGGTGTCGACGAGGGCCTTGCGGCGCCAGCCGACGATGCTGGGCGAGAAGCGCAGCGTCTCGTCGATCGCAGCCGGGATGCGGCTCGGATCATCGATCAGTTTCTGCCACTCGGCGGGGTGGGTGAGCAGCTCTCGGATCGTGTTGGAGATGAGGGTCGTGGTGGTCTCGTGACCGGCGAAGAGCAGGCTGTAACAGACCGAGGCGATCTCGTGGTCGGAGATCTCGGACCCGGACGACTGCGCCTGCACCAGGTCGAAGACGAGATTGTCACCGTTGTCTCCGGCCGCCAGCTGCTCGTGGGCGTTCGCGACGAGCCGCAGGCATTCGGTCCAGTAGTCCACGAGGTTGTGGGCGTGGGGAATCTGCTCATCGTCGCTGAGGTCGCCCCAGGTCATCGCGGCGCGGGAATCCGACCATTTCTTGTAGGTCGAGACCATCTCCGGACCGACGCCGAGCAGCCCGAGGATCGTGATGGTGGGGATGTCCACCGCGACATCTTTCAGAAAGTCGCCGCGGGCATCCGCATGGGAGAGCATCTGCTGCAGCAGGCGCGCGGTGTTCTCGCGAATCGTCGGCTCGAGCTTCTTGTAGCGGCGGGGCGTGAATTCCTTCTGCACGATGGCGCGCATGCGGGTGTGCTCCGGGGGGATTCGGGCCGACAATCCGGAGTATGCGGTGAAGCCGCCGTCGTTCATGATCTGCGTCGCGGCGGCGCCGCGGGCTCGCACGGGGGCCTGGGCGTTCTCGCTGCTGAAGACCTTCCAGTTGTCGAAGGTCGCCTTGATGTCCTCGTAGCGGGAGACGACGTAGTAGCCGATCTCCGCGTCGAACATGACGGGTTCGTTTTCGCGCAGCGCGGCATAGGAGGGGAACGGGTCCGTCATGGCGAAGGGGGCATAGCCGTGGTGCGCGCCGCCGTCAGTGGATGCCGGGGCAGCGGAGGCCGGGGCGTGGGCGACGGGGCATCCGCTCGCGGCCGGCGGCACCGATTCGAACTCGGCTGCGACCGGCTGGGGTGCGACGGGCTGAGCGTTCACGATTGCTCCTTCTTCTGCGTCCTCGTCTCTGAGGTCTCGCGAGGTCCATCTAAAGCGCCAGGGTCACTCGGCGCTCCTGGCTGTCCCACTGGATGGAAGTGGCTTGGGTTCGGGGGCTGTGCGAGGGGTCGGTGACAGGTGGCCGATGCCGGCCTGCAGGCGCTCTGCGGTGCCGAGCAGGGCTGGCAGATAGCGTTCGAGCTGCTGCATGCGGCTGGTCGGCAGCACGATGCCGACTCCGCCGAAGATGCGGCCGTCGGACTGGAACACCGGCACGGCCAGCGAACAGGAGCCCAGGCGCACCTCCTCCGAGGCCAGGGCGAACCCGCGGGAGCGAATCTTTGCAAGCTCGCGGCGCAGCTCGGCGGGGTCGGTCATCGTCTGGGGGGTGCGCGCGTCGAGCGGGCCGTCGAGTATCGCGCCCTGCACCCAGTCCTCCTCGAAGGCCAGAATCGCGCGCCCCACGGCGGTCGCGTGCAGCGGCAGCCGCCCTCCGACCCGGCTGGCCTGGGGCACACGCCGGCTGCCGTAGACCCGGTCGATGTAGAGCACCTCCGAGCCGTCGCGAATGGCGAAGTGCACAGTTTCCTGGGTCAGGCCGAAGAGGTCCTGCAAGTACGGGCGGGCGACATCGCGCAGCTTGCGGCCGGCGTGCTGGCCGAGTTCCCAGAGACGCAGGCCGATCTGGTAGCGGCCCTGGGCATCCCGTTGCACGGCACCCCAGCCTTCGAGTTCGCCGAGGAGACGGTGGGCGGTGCTCTGCGGCAGCCCGCTCGCCTTGCTGATCTCGGAGAGGCTGCGCGCAGCGGGGCTGTCTTCGAAGGCGGCGAGGATGCTCAGTACCCGGCTCGTGACCGACTGGCCCGGAGCCTTTGTGTGACCTGCCACGGTGCCTCGGCTCACGGATCGTCTCCCGAAACCTCGGGAGACCCCCACTCTAGAGCTGCGGCACGCGCTTCGGGGCCGCCCGGCGCCCCCCATCCGGCCGCGACTCCCCAGTACTCAACCGATGGAAGTGAGGGGCGTGGCCGAGGAGGGGGTTAGCGGATGCGGGCCGGTTCTTGGGGCTCCTGCGCGGATGCGGCGGGCGGGGCAGTCGGGGCGCTGCCCGGGTCGACCCGCAGCGCGACGGCCCCGAGCAACTCAGTGGGAACCCGGTACGTCTCCCGGGCCGTGGCGGCCGCGATGGCCGACAGCACGAGGCAGACGGCCGTGAAAACGGCCACCGGAATCCACCCGTTGATGCCGTCGCCGAGCAGCGCGAAGCCGATACTGGGAGCGAATCCGGCCAGCAGGAACCCGAGTTGGGTGCCGATCGCGAACCCTGAGTATCGCACCGGGGCCGCGAACATCTCGGAGAAGAAGGCCGGCCACAGCCCGTTCACCATGGAGTAGAAGCAGGTCATGTTGAGGAAGGCTCCGAGGAAGATGAGCGGAACAGACCCGGTCGAGATGGCCCAGAAATACAGGAAGACGGTCGCGGCCGTGCCGAGGGTGCCGGTTATCCAAACCGGTCTGCGCCCGATCCGATCCGACAGCGACGACAGCAGGGGGATGGTCACCATCGATCCGGCGATCGACACCGTCGCCACCCAGAGCATGGTCGTGCGATCGATGCCGACCGCGTCGCTCGTGGCGTAGGCCAGGCCGAACACGGTGAAGACGGTCTGGGCCACGGCGAAGAGCGACATGAAGACCACCCGGATGACATCCTGCCACTGGTGCCGGAAGACCTGGGCGGCCGGGAACTTCTCCACGGCGTCCGCTGACTTGGCCTCGTGAAAGACAGGGGTTTCATCGAGGCGCGAACGCACGATGTAGGCCACCACGAGCACGACGGCGCTCAGCCAGAAGGGCACCCGCCAGCCCCAGGACAGCAGGTCGTCCTCTGGCAGGGCCGCGATCGGAATGAAGACGATGGTGGCGAGCACCATGCCCGCGGCGTATCCGGTCATCGTGAAGCCGGAAAAGAATGCTCGTCTGCGATCCGGTGCGTGCTCGATGGCCAGGGTGCTCGCGCCGGCGGCCTCGCCACCCGCCGAAAATCCCTGCGCGAGGCGGCACAGCACAAGAAGGGCAGGGGCCCAGAGGCCGATCTGATCGTAGGTCGGCAGGAAACCGATGGCCAGGCTGGCGATGCCCATGATCATGAGCGTGAGGATCAGCACCCGCTTGCGTCCGATCCGGTCACCGAAATGCCCGAGGACCAGGCCGCCGAACGGCCGAGCCACGTACCCCACCCCGAAGGTAGCGAGGGACGCGATGGTTGCCACGGCTGGATCGTCAGCCGAGAAAAACACGTGGCTGAACACGAGCGCCGCCGCGGCGCCGTAGATGAAAAAATCGTAGTACTCGAGGGCGCTGCCCACGAGGGCCGCTGCTGCGGCCTTGCGAGGCATCCGTTCCGGGGCGGGGCGATCAATGGTGATGGACATGCTGTCTCCTTTGACAAGGTGCCGTGGGTGAAGGGTGCTGAATCGGGTCGATGGCGCTCAGATGGCGGTGTAGCCACCATCGATCACGAGTTCTGATCCGGTGCTGAAGCGGGATTCGTCGGAGGCGAGGTAGAGCACGCCGTAGGCGATCTCGTCCGGTTCGCCCTGGCGGCCGAGCGGGGATCCGGCCACGAGCTGGCGGTAGTACGCTTCTGGGCCGATTGCGCTCATCTCCGCGGCCGTGCGGCTCATGCGGGTGTTCATCGAACCGGGGTGCACGGAGTTCACCCGGATTCCGTATTCGCCGTAGGTGGCGGCATCCGCTTTCGTGAGCAGACGCACGGCGCCCTTGGTAGCGTGGTAAAGGGGCACGCTCTTTCCCCCGGTGAGACCGTGAATCGACGAGAAGTTCACCACGCTGCCGCGACGGGCCGCGATCATGTGCGGCACGACCGACTTGGTCATCAGCCAGGTGCCCTTCACGTTCACGTTGAAGATGCGGTCGAACTCCTCCATCGTCGACTCGTGGGAGGGCGCAGCACGGCCGATGATGCCGGCCGCATTGATGAGGATGTCGGGCGCGCCGATCTCGTCGGCCACCCTCGCCACGGCCCGTTCCACCTGTGCTGGATCGGTGATGTCGAGGTCGATGGAGGTGATCGCCGGGTCGTGCCAGGGTTCGCCAGGGCCGGCCAGGTCGAAGCTGGCCACTCTGGCGCCGTGGCGGGCGAGCAGGCGCACGCACGCGCCGCCGAGATCGCCGCTGCCGCCGGTGACGATTGCGACTTTGCCGGCGACCCGCTGGTTGTCGTGGGTGATCGTCGTCATGTCATCTCCGGGGCTGTGCTGTCGGGGCACTCGTAGTCGACAGACACGATGTGTTCGCAGTGTTGCCCTGACAGCGCGATGAGCGGCAGGTGCAGCGGATGCGTCGCGTAGGCGGCGAGGTGGGCGAGAGTGTCGAATTCCGCCACCAGGGCAAAATCCCACGAGCGCTCGGCGCGGAGGAGGTCACGGCCGATGCTGAGCGAGCGGAGCCCCGGGACCGGCCCCACGAGGGTCTCGAGCCCGGCCAGCCATTCCGTCTGAAGGGGCGGGGTGAAGGTGTCCGCGATCTTGAACATGACCACGTGGCGGATCATCGGGCGCCCACCGTGTCGAGCGTCGACTCGTACGTCGCTGCAACTCCGGCGAGGGTGCGACCGGCGAGGTAGCCCATAGTCATGAGCGGGCCGAGGGTGGCACCGGCGCCGGGATACCCGGCACCATACGCGCTCTCCGTGGTGTTACCGGCCGCGAAAAGGCCGGGGATCGGGGTGCTGTCGACGTCGAGCACGCGACCCAGACCATCTGTCGACACGCCGCCGCTGGTGCCGAAGGCCCCGTTCACCACGGCGAGGGCGTAGAACGGACCGGTCGTGAGCGGGCCGAGGCTCGGGTTGGGAAAGCTGTTGTCGGCGTCGCCCCAGTAGGTGTCGTAGCGACTCTCTCCGCGACCGAAATCAGGGTCCTCGCCGCGCACCGCGAACTCATTGAACCGGTCGACGGTGGCCCGCAGCGCATCACTGGGCACGCTGAGCTTCGCGGCCAGGGTGCCGAGGTCGGTTCCCTCAACGAGCCAGTCTGGGGTGGGCTGCCCGGCGCGGTGGCTCAGCACGCCATAGCGCTCGAGGAAGGACTGGTCAAAGACCACGTGCACGGGGGAGTTGAGCGGCGTTCCGGCGGCAGAGTCCCATGAGTGCAGCGAACGGGCCAGGTCGTTGTAGTTCTGGGACTCGTTCGCGAACCGCTTTCCGTGCTGGTTGATCATGATGGAGCCTGGCCCCTGGCGCTCAAAACGCAGCAGGGTTCCGACCTGCTCGCCGTCGCGGAGGTCACCGGGGATCACGGACATGGGCGCCCACCACGCTTCACGGGTGCCGCCGACACCGGCGCCGACACGCTGCGCCATTTTCAGGCCGTCGCCCGTGTTCGACGGGGGCGAGCAGACCACGTGTAGTCGGCTTTGCAACAGCCCATCGGCGAGCTGGCGGTCCCATTCGAAGCCGCCGCACGCGAGCACGACGCCGGTGGTCGCCGTGATGGAACGGCCATCGACGATGACGCCGGTCACCCGGCCGTGCGCCATCAGGAGGCGCTCGGCCCTGGCGTTCACCGTGAGGGTGACGCCACTACGCAGGCAGCTGGCCAGGAGCATGCCCACGAGGGCCTGGCCCTTCGCCACTGCGCCGGCCGCATCGCGGGCCGCGAGCTCGTGCCACGGAAACTTGGTGAACGCACCCCAGCTCTCGTACTCCTGCATTGTGAAGGGCAGGCGGCCGTCTGTTCGCACGTGCTGGCACAGGTCGCCGAGACCGGCGTGGGCGTCGTAGAGGGCCGGTTCCACGGTACGGCCCCCGTTCTGGGCGCCCGGCAGGTCCATGCGGTAGTCCGGAAAATTCTCGAGCAGCAGGTAGGCGAGGCCAAGCTGCTCGCTCGTGTAGCGCAGCATGTCGTCACCGTGCCCGACGGCGGCGTCGAAGAGCTCCTCCCGGCCACGACCCCTCGATACGGCCCGTACATACCGTGCGGCCCCTTCTGGAGAGTCATCGATCCCGGCCTCGCGAGCCAGGTGATTGGCAGCGACCCACAGCATGCCTCCGGAGACCGCCGACGTGCCGCCCAGCAAATCGGATTTCTCGACCACGAGCACCGATTTGCCCTCGTGGGCCGCCGTGGCGGCCGCCGTCAGGGCGCCGGCTCCGGATCCGATCACCACGACCTCGAAATCGTCGCGCAGTGTGCCGTTCAGAACTCGCATAAACACTCACTCTTTCGTCTTCGTTGACGCTGGTTGCGTAGTTGAAGAGTGCCGAGTGCTCGCGTGAATCGAAACAGATGTTCCGTTGAACGGAAGAGTTCAGGGCAACGACGGCAGAGGCAGACGCCTCACCGTGCCGCGAGGCCGATCAGCGCCGAGGGCGCGGGAGATACCGCGGGCGGCGGTCTTGAGGGCGGGCACCGTGGCGTGCAGGTCTTCGTCACCCCGCGGCACGATCACGTTGAGCGCCGCGATCACCCGGTTGCCGCTCTCAAAGATCGGCACGGCGATCCCGGTCGCTTCGGCCACGATAATGCCGGGAACGCAGGCATAACCCACCGTGCGGATCTCGGCGAGCAGCCGGCGCAACTCCGCGGCATCCGTGACGGTCTCGTGCGTATAACGCACGCGCGTGCGGGCGAGCATCTCGTCCTGCACCTCTGCTGGTGCATGGGCCAGCAGTACGAGACCTGATGAGCAGGCGTCTACCGGCAGGCGGCCCGCAATCTGGGTGATGTTGACCGCCGATCCGTGCGCGGTGAGGCGTTCCACGTAGAGCACATCGTCGCCGTCGAGCACGCCTAGCGTTGTGTGCTGCTGCACCACCGCGTGGAGGTCTTCCAGGAACGGAAGCGCCACCTGCCGCAGGTCTGTTGTTTGCGAGCCGCGTGAGGCAAGTTCCCACAGGCGGCGTCCCAGCCGCAGTTCGCCGTTGTCCGCGCGTTCCAACAGCCGTTCGTCTACGAGCTGGCCCACCAGACGGTGTGTGGAGGCTAGCGGAATCCCCACTCGACGGGAGAGCGCCGAGAGCGTCATCGACGAGCGGTGCGTGTCGAAGGCGTCGAGGATCGTCGCTACCCGAGACACCAGGGAGTCACCCGTCTTCGAATTCGCCATGTGTCATGGTACGTCGGGCACTGTTCAGACGCGCTTCCAGTGAGTGGAATCCCCGACATCGTCGCAGTATCGGGCCCGCACACTGATGCCTCCACCTGTCATCGTCGCTAGGAGAGCCCGTGTCCCCAGAAACCACACCCGTTGCCATCATCGGTGCCGGCCCCGCCGGTCTCCTACTCAGCTGGGCGCTGCGCGACGCCGGCATCAACTCGATCGTCGTGGAGAACCGCTCCCAGGAATACGTGCTCGCCCGCATCCGTGCCGGCGTGCTCGAGCAGGGCTCGGTCGAATATCTCACCCGGCTCGGCCTCGGCGATCGCCTGAAGGTCGAGGGCATGGAGCACGACGGCATCTACCTGCAATACGGCGGAGAGCGCCACCGGGTCGATTTCAACGACCTGATCGGCCGCACCGTCACCGTCTACGGCCAGCAGCAGGTTGTGAAAGACCTGGTCGCGGCGCACGAGGGCGCCGGCTCCACCATCTATTACGAGGCGACGGATGTCGCGGTGCACGACCTCGAATCGGCCACGCCGAGCGTCACCTTCGTGTATGACGGCGAGCAGCACACACTCGCGGCCGACTTCGTGGTCGGCGCCGACGGATTCCACGGCATCTGCCGGGCCTCGATTCCGGCGTCGGCCTTGACGCTGTTCGACCGCAGCTACCCGTTTGCCTGGCTTGGTATTCTCGCCGACGTTGCCCCATCGACCGACGAGTTGATCTACGCGCTGCACGAAGACGGCTTCGCCATGCACTCCATGCGATCACCGGAGGTCTCCCGCCTCTACCTGCAGGTCGACCCAGGCGACGACATCGCCAACTGGTCGGACGAACGCATCTGGCAGGCGCTCCAGACCCGCCTCGGCGTTGCCGGCTGGACCCTTGCCGAGGGTGCGATCACCGACAAGTCGATCACACCGATGCGCAGTTTCGTCGCCTCCACCCTCGCCCATGGCAGCTTGTTCCTGGTCGGCGACGCCGGCCACATCGTGCCGCCGACGGGCGCCAAAGGCCTGAACTCCGCCATCTCCGATGTCACCCAGCTCGCCGAGGCGCTTACGGCCCACTACAAGAACGACGACGCGCTGCTCGGCCGGTACAGCGAGACGGCGCTTGCCCGCCAGTGGCGAGTACAGCAGTTCTCACGCTGGATGACCGACATGCTGCACCGCAGTCCCGGCGACCTGCAGTCAGACCGATTCGACTACCGCAGCCAGGTCGGCCAGCTCGACTACGTCACACACTCGGCTTTTGCGCAGCGGATGCTCGCCGAGCAATACACGGGACTGCGGCTCTGACACCCGTCGGATAGCATGAGCCACGACGGGGAGAGGTGGTATGGCAGGGAAGCCGGCGCGACGCGCGACAGGCGGTGCCGCGCTGCCGCCGGAAGACGCCCGCACGCTGCCCGCCCGGCTGTTCGCCATCCTCGACGCCTTCACCCGCCCCGCGCCGGCGGTGTCGTTGAGTCTCACCGCCATTTCCGAGCGCTCTGGCATTCCGCTGTCAACGACACACCGCCTCGTGGGCGAATGGGTGACCTGGGGAGGCCTCACCAGGCAGGCCGACGGTCGTTATACCCTGGGCCTGCGCCTATGGGAACTGGGCATGCAGACTCCCACCACCCGCACCCTGCGCACGATCGCTCTGCCCTACCTGGAGGACCTCTACGAGGCCACCCGCGAACACGTGCACCTGGCCATTCTTGACGGCCATGACGCTCTCTACCTCGAGAAGCTCTCCGGCCACCGACCGGTTCACGTGATCTCCAGGGTGGGCGGGCGCCTGCCGCTGCACTCCACCGGCGTCGGCCTCGTGCTGCTGGCCCACGCGCCGAACGACGTGATCCACGAGTACCTGTCGCAGGCCTTGCAGCGCTTTCTTCCGGGCACCATCACAGAGCCCGAGGAACTGCGCCGTCGGCTTGCGGGCATTCGCACCCTCGGGATCGCGGTCATGTCAGAGGAGATGACGGCAGGCTCGAGCTCGATCGCCGCCCCGATCCGTGACCGCACGGGCATGGTGGTGGCGGCCGTCTCTGTCGTCACGCGCACCACGGCGGGCGTCGAACACGACCACGAACAGGCCGTGCAGGCCGCGGCACAGGGGATCAGCCGGGCCCTCGGCTATCGCCGCGCCGTGGCCGCTCGCGGCTGAGCGGCCGCTCTGTCGTGATCGGAGCGTGTGATCCTGGAGCAATTTTGCTCACTCTGCACTTCCACTGACTGACAGACTTCCACTGAGTGAAAGTTTTGCCCCGGCGCTCATCCCACTGGATCACACTCGACACATCCACCTGTCACCGTTGCTAGGAGAATCCGTGCCCCACGACACCCTTCCGGCCCCTGCGCGGGGCTCCGGTCAGGAATCTCAGGATTCTGTGACGGCCGAGATCCGAGCCATCGAAGCGGATGCCGCCCGACGCGTGCAGCAGGGCGGCTCGCCCGAGCTGCACCCTCGCCGGGACTACCCGCCGTACCGCAGCTCGCTGCTGCGCCACCCCACCCATGAGCTGGTTCGTGTCGACCCTGAAGAGGTCGAGCGCGTCTCGCCTGCCTTCGGCCACACCGACGTGAACGTGCTGGAGAGCGACCTCACGATTCAGCACGTGGGGGAGCCGCTCGGCGAACGCATGACCGTGAGCGGTCGGGTTCTCGACGGTGAGGGCCGCCCGGTGAGGCACCAGCTCGTCGAGCTGTGGCAGGCGAACGCCGGCGGCCGCTATGTGCACAAGCGCGACCAGCATCCGGCCCCGCTCGACCCCAATTTCACCGGCGTCGGCCGGGTCATCACCGGTGACAACGGCGAGTACAAGTTCACCACGATCAAGCCAGGCGCGTACCCGTGGAAGAACCACGTGAACGCCTGGCGGCCGGCGCACATCCACTTCTCGTTGTTCGGGAACGCGTTCACGCAGCGGCTCATCACCCAGATGTATTTTCCGGGCGATCCCCTTTTCGCTCTCGACCCGATCTACCAGTCGATCGCCGACCCGGCCGCCCGGGCCAGGCTTGTGGGAACCTACGACCACGACCTCAGCGTGTCGGAGTGGTCGATCGGCTACAACTGGGACATTGTGCTCACCGGCCCGAAGGCCACCTGGATGGAAGGCGAAGACGCCCATGACTGACCTGCTCCCCAGCGAGACACGCGCGACAGGGCCCGCAATCGGTACCCCAGCGTCCGGCATCTTCGTGCAGACCCCGTCGCAGACCGTCGGCCCGTTCTACGGCTACGCGCTGCCCTACGACAAGGGCCCCGAGCTTGTGCCGGGCCACCACCCGCATGCCATCCGCCTGCACGGCACTGTCACCGACGGTGCGGGGGAGCCGGTGATCGATGCCCTGCTCGAAATCTGGCAAGCCGACGGAGAGGGCGCCCTCAGCAGCGAGCTCGGCAGCCTCGACCGGGACGGCTTCACGTTCACCGGCTTCGGCCGCGCCGCCACCACGATGGCCGGCCACTACACGTTCACCACCGTCAAGCCCGGCCCGGTCGCGGGCCACGCCCCCTACGTTCTCGTCACTATTTTCGCCCGGGGCCTCACCCACCACCTGTTCACCCGTGTCTATTTCGAAGCGGATACCGCCCTTCTCGCCACTGACACCGTGCTGGCCCAGGTGCCCGCCGACCGCCGCAGCACCCTCATCAGCGTGCAGGACGGACCGGCCTCGTACCGATTCGACATTCGCCTGCAGGGCGAGGGCGAAACCGTCTTTCTCGACTTCGATGCCTGAAACCGGCGTGGACACTGAATCGTGGGGTTGGCCCACCATCGACGCCGGGCTGCTGAACCCGCTCGGCCACGGCAGCCGCGAGGCACAGCTCACGAGCGACGCCGCCTGGCTGCAAGCCCTGGTCGACGCCGAGCTCGCCCTCACCCGCGCACTCATCGACGCCGAGCTCGTGCCAACGTGGATGACCGCCGTCTGTGACGAACTCGCGAACGCGGCACACCTCGACCTCGCCGCGATCGCCGCCCAGGGTCGCGGCGGCGGCAACCCCGTCATCCCGCTCGTGAAGCACCTCGGTGTCGCCGCGGAGGCCGTTCGGGCCGGGGCGTCCGACCACATCCACGTGGGCGCCACGAGCCAGGACATCCTCGACACGGCGGCCATGCTGGTCGCGCACCGGGTGACGGCCGAAATCACGACCCAGCTCACCGACCTGACGAAAACGCTCGCGCTCCTCGCCGACGAGCACCGCGACACGATCATGGCCGGACGCACCCTGGGCCAGCAAGCCTCACCGACCAGTTTCGGCTTTCTGGCTGCCGGCTGGCTAGACGCGGTGCTAGCCGTGCTCCGTCGCCTCGACGAGGTGCACAACGCACTACCCGCGCAGCTGGGCGGAGCGGTCGGAAACCTCGCCGTGCTCACCGAGATCGCCCGGGCTCGACGGACCGGCACGCCCGCCCAGCACACGGTCGACGAGGTGGTGCAGGGTTACGCCCGGCACCTGGGCCTGGTCGCACCGCCTCTCAGCTGGCACACGAACCGACTTTCGATTGCAGAACTGGCCGGCGTTCTCGCATCCGCTGCCGGCGTCGCCGGCGCCTTCGCCCTCGACGTGAGCGTGCTCTCGCGCACCGAAATCGGCGAGGTCAGCGAGCGCCTCGGAGCGGGGGAGGGCGGGTCGTCCGCGATGCCCCACAAACGCAACCCGGTCTCGGCCGTGCTCGTTGTGGGCGCCGCCCGGCAGGCACCGGCACTCGTCTCGACGCTCTTGGGCAGCGTTCTGGCCGAAGACCAGCGGCCCAGCGGCGCCTGGCACGCGGAGTGGAAACCCCTGCGAACTCTCGAAGGCCTCGCGGTGTCCGCCGTGACCGGAGCCGCGTCGCTCGCCGCCCGCCTCGACGTCGACTCCGATCGCATGCGCGCCAACCTCGAGGTCACCGACGGCCTCATCTTCAGCGAACGCGTCACGACGATCCTGGCCGAAGCCCTCGGCAAGACGGCCGCGTTCGACGTTGTGCAGCGCGCCTCCCGCGAGGCGTTCGAGACCAACCGTCCGCTGCAGATCGTGCTCGGCGGAGTGCTGGCTTCCGACGGCCGCGACGACGCGCTGCTCTCCCGAATTTGGACTGCTTTCACCGCTACCGCCACCGCCGACCTGGGCCAGTCCTCGGCCGGCATCGACCGGGTTCTCGCCCGTTACCGCGGCCAGTGCGTTGAAGCGGATGCCGCCCCCGACCCGATAAGGACCGCCCGCTGATGTCAGTTCCCACCACCACCCTCGCCACCACCAGCGTCCCGACCCTGATCGGAACCGTCACCCCCGTGCGCGGCCGGGCCCCCGCCCCACCCCTCGTGGTCCTAGGCCCGTCGCTCGGAACCACCACCTCGCTGTGGAACGGCGTCGTCGGCCCGCTGGCTGCAACCTCGCGCGTGCTGCGCTTCGACCTGCCGGGGCACGGAGCCAGCCCGGCCGCCTCGCACCCGTTCACCGTCGCGCAGCTGGCCGACGCCGTGATCGCCCTCGTCGACTCGGTCGGCGGCGGCGGCTTCCACTACGCCGGCGTCTCGCTCGGCGGGGCGGTCGGCCTCGAGCTGGCCCTGCGGCACCCCGACCGGCTGCTGAGCCTCGCCGTGATCTGCTCCGCCCCCAAGATCGGCACCCCTGAGGGCTGGCACGAGCGTGCCGCCCAGATTCGCGGCAGCGGCACCCCGAGCGTGGTCGTGGGCAGCGCCGAGCGCTGGTTCGCGCCCGGGTTTCTCGAGCGTGACCCGAGCGCCGGCTCGGCTGCGCTCAACGAGCTGAGCGCCATCAACGACGAGTCCTACGCGCTGTGCTGTGAGGCCCTCGCTGGCTACGACGTGACGGATGCCCTCGACGGCATCCGCACACGGACGCTGTGCGTGTCGGGGGAGTTCGATATCGCAACCCCAACCCGGCTGCTTGTTGACCTGGCAGCGGCGATTCCCGGTGCGCGCCACGAGGTCATCGCGGGTGCCGCCCACCTGCCGGCCCTGGAACGCCCGGCCGAGGTGGCCGTGCTGCTGCAGGCGCTGTTCGCTGGGCCGAGCCCGACGGCAGGATCGGCGCGCACCGCGGCATCCGCTTACGCCGATGGCATGACCGTGCGCCGGGAAGTGCTCGGCGACGCCCACGTCGACCGAGCGACGGCGGCGATTACCCCCGAAACCGCTGACTTTCAGGACTTTCTCACCCGGTACGCGTGGGGCGAGATCTGGACCCGCCCGGGCCTGGACCGACGCACCCGCAGCTTTCTCACGATCGCGGCGCTCGTGACCGGCGGCCACGAAGGCGAACTCGCGATGCATGTGCGGGCCGCGCTGACCAACGGGCTCAGCCGTGCCGAGATCAGCGAAGCCATTCTGCACACCGCGATCTACGCCGGTGTGCCCGCCGCGAACGCCGCGTTCACCATCGCCCGCGATACCTTCGCGGGGCTCGACGCCGAGCCCACCAACCCCGCAAACTAAGGACCCGTTCGATGGATAAGACGTACTCTTCGGCCGCATCCGCTGTCGCCGACATACCCGACGGCGCCTCGCTCGCCGTCGGCGGGTTCGGGCTGGTCGGCGTGCCGATCGTGCTCATTCGCGCGCTGCTCGCCGAGGGAACCACCGACCTGCACGTGGTGAGCAACAACTGCGGGGTTGACGGCTGGGGCCTCGGCGAACTGCTGCGAGAAGGCCGCATCAGCCGGGTCATCGCCTCATATCTAGGGGAGAACAAAGACTTCGCCCGCCGTTACCTCGGCGGCGAACTCGAGGTCGAGCTCACCCCCCAGGGCACCCTCGCCGAGCGGATGCGCGCCGGCGGCAGCGGAATCCCGGCCTTCTTCACGGCGAGCGGCGTGGGCACGATGGTCGCCGACGGCGGCCTGCCCTGGCGGTACGGGCCAGACGGCGAGGTGACGGTGTCGAGTCCGCCGAAGGAGACCCGGCTGATCGGGTCGCTCGGCTCTGAGAAGGAGTACGTGCTCGAAGAGGCCATCGTTACCGACTACGCCTTCGTGCGCGCCGCGAAGGGCGACCGGCACGGCAACCTGGTCTTTGAGAAGTCGGCGCGCAATTTCAACCCGGTCGCGGGTATGGCCGGTCGCATCACGATCGCCGAGGTTGACGAGTTGGTCGAGCCAGGGCAGATCGATCCGGACGAGGTGCATCTGGCCGGCATCTACGTGAACCGCATCGTGCAGCTTGGGGCAGCGGATGCCGCCGATCTCCCGATCGAGAAGACCACCACCCGGCAGCGCCCGGAAACTACCCCGAACGGATCGAACTGATGGCCCTCACCCGTAACCAGATGGCGGCCCGCGCCGCGCAGGACCTCGCCCCTGACTCGTACGTGAACCTCGGAATCGGGCTGCCGACCCTCATCCCGAACCTTCTGCCGGAGGGGGTGCACGTGGTGCTGCACTCCGAAAACGGGGTGCTCGGTGTCGGCGCCTATCCGTGGGAGGGCGAGGAAGACCCGAAGCTCATCAACGCCGGCAAGGAGACCGTCACGGTCAATCCGGGCGCCGCGTATTTCGATTCGGCGCAGAGCTTTGGCATGATCCGGGGCGGCCTGATCGATGTCGCAGTACTGGGGGCGATGCAGGTGAGTGTGGCCGGGGATATCGCGAACTGGGCGGTGCCGGGCAAGATGATCAAGGGCATGGGCGGAGCGATGGACCTCGTGCACGGCGCCGATACCGTGATCGTGGTGATGGAACACGTCACCAAGACCGGCGAGCACAAGATCAAAACGGTCTGCGACCTGCCGCTCACCGGCAAAGCCGTGGTCACTCGCATCATCACCGACCTTGCCGTGATCGATATCACTCCAGACGGTCTCGTGCTGCGCGAGCTGGCGCCGGGCGTCACGGTCGATCAGGTGCGGGCCGCGACCGAGGCACCCCTGGTGGTGCCGGTCCCGCCCTTGACCATCAAAACCATGCTTGACGAGGCCACCGTGGGAGCGGCCGCATGACCGCGATGCGCGAGGTCGTCATCTGCGAACCGCTGCGCACCCCGATCGGCCGGTTCGGCGGCGCCTTCAAGACGGTCGCGCCGGCCGACCTCGCAGCGGCGGTCATCGCAGCGCTGATCGAGCGCACCGGCCTCGACGGCGCGCTCGTGGACGACGTGATCTTCGGCCAGGCCTATCCCACGGCCGAGGCAGCCCCGGTTGCCCGTGTTGCCGCCCTCAACGCGGGCCTGCCGGTCACGGTCGGCGGGGTGCAGGTCGACCGCCGCTGCGGCAGCGGCCTGCAGGCCGTGCTCGACGCCGCCATGCAGGTGCAGACCGGCGTCAGCGACCTCGCCATCGCCGGCGGTGTCGACGTCATGAGCCAGGCCCCGTTCTACACGGTCGATTCCCGCTGGGGCGTCGGCGGAACCGCGGGAATGTTGCTGCGCGACGCCCTCGGCCGCGGCCGCGAAACCGCCGGCGGGCGCCGGTTCCCGGTTCCCGGCGGCATGCTCGAAACCGCCGAAAACCTGCGCCGCGACTACGGCATCGATCGGGTCGAGCAAGATGAACTCGCAGTCGAGTCGCAGCGCCGCGCCCTCGCATCCGCTGCCGCGGGCCGCTTCACCGACGAAATCGTGCCCGTCACCGTGCCCGGTCGCAAGGGCCCCACCGTCGTCTCGGTCGACGAAACCCCGCGCGAGACCACTGTCGAGGCCCTCGCCGCCCTGAAGCCGATCCTCGGCAAAGCGGATGCCGCCGCCACCGTCACCGCCGGAAACGCGAGCGGGCAGAACGACGCGGCCGCCGCGTGCATCGTGACCACCCCGGAACGTGCCGCCGAGCTCGGGCTCACCCCGCTCGTGCGACTGCGGTCCTGGGCGCGCGCCGGGGTCGAGCCCTCGCGCATGGGCCTCGGACCGGTTCCCGCGACGAAGCTAGCACTCGAACGCGCCGGGCTGACCCTGGCCGACATCGACCTGATCGAGCTCAACGAGGCCTTCGCCGCGCAGGTGCTCGCCGTGACTCGCGAATGGAAGTTCACCGAGAAAGACTTGGAGCGCACGAACGTGAACGGCTCCGGCATTTCGCTGGGCCACCCGGTCGGCGCGACGGGCATGCGCATCCTCGCCACCGCCGCCCGACACCTGCACCGCACCGACGGTCGGTTCCTTCTCGAAACCATGTGCATCGGAGGCGGCCAGGGCCTCGCCGCCATTTGGGAGCGCGTTTGACGCTCGGCTGAGACCCAAGTTTGCAACCGATTTGCTCAGAGGACGATCACTTCGGCACCGCCGGGCCGGTGGTCGACCAGCGTGACGCTGCGGATCGTGGGGTCGTCGTAGCTGTTCCAGTAGTAGCTCGCCGTGCGCGACGAGAAGAGCCCCGTGTAGATGGTCTTCTCGAACTGGCCCGAGCCCATCTCTGCTGCGCCATCCACCATGGCTACCTGCTGCAGGGTGTGGAAGGCACGGCTCACGTTCTCCTCTTCGCTTGCCTTGTCGGGGTAATGCGCGTTGACGTAGGCCGCGCGCACGAACCGCGACGGCGAGTAGTAGTCGCCGGGAATCCCACGCATGTACGACCCCGAGCCGAATGGGCTCAGGCGCGCACGGCCGAGCGCGCTCTCCTCGGGGAACGCGGGCGAGGTGTTCAGGTAGTTGCGCAGGTTCTCATGGTGCCAGGCGAAGCCGGGTTGGTTCGCCAGGACGTCGACGTCGTCGTCGAAGACGCGCAGGCCGTCAGCCGTGTACTCCACGACGATTGCCCGCGTCGCGTCGCCGATGATCCAGTGCAGAAGGGAGCTCGGGTACTTCTCGTTGATCGGCCGGTCGACGATCACCACGTCGCTGAGTGCCGCCTCGGCGTCGTCGACGCTGTTGAACTGCGAGGCAACCCAGAGCGGGAACTCGAACGCGGCGACGTTAATGGCGCCATCGACGGGCGCCGACGCATACTGGGCGTATCCGGGGAAGTTCAGCCCCGCGACCGCGAGACCGGCGGCGTTGCCGCAGTCGAAGTACAGGGGCGTGCCCTCTTCCACGATGCCCATACCGATGACGGCGTAGCGGATGCCAGCTACTGCACCGAACGGCGACGGGGCAGCGAAACCGGTGGGCGTGATGACGACTCGTTCACCGTACCCGGACGTCCAATCGAGATTGCGCGCCAGGTACAAATGGCCGCTTCCGTCGGAGAATCTGATCGCTGTGCACATGGGATGTCCTTCCCGCGCGATCCGCGCACGTCGCGGTGCCGCACCACAGCTAGTCTGCTCCCCGCGCCATTTGAACGCCAGAGTCGTTGGTCTGTGGTTCGTCCATCCGTCCCGACCTAACCTCGTCGCGAGTCCGGGGTCGCGGGCGGTACAAAACTGTCTGGGCATGGGTACCGAGCTCAGCGACTAAATCCCGCTCAGCGCTTCCTCATCGGCCGCAACATTCTTCTGCACGGCGAACTGGGTCCGGTGCAATTCCTCGTACCGCCCGCCCATGGCCAACAGCTCGTCGTGCGTACCGCGCTCCACGATCGAGCCATCCTCAACCACGAGGATCAGGTCCGCGCTGCGGATGGTCGAGAGGCGGTGTGCGATCACCATCGCCGTCCGTCCCTCGAGCGCCTCGCTGAGCGCCGCCTGCACGGCAGCCTCCGACGTCGAGTCCAGCGCCGCCGTCGCCTCGTCGAGGATGACGACGCGCGGCTGGGCGAGCAGGAGCCTCGCGATGGTCATCCGCTGGCGCTCACCCCCGGACAGTCGGTAGCCACGCTCGCCCACCATGGTGTCCAGCTGGTCCGGCAAGGACCGGATGAGCGGCTCGAGCCGCGCACGGCGGACGGCGTCCCACACCTCGTCGTCGGTCGCCTCCGGCCGCGCGAGGCGCAGGTTGGAGAGGATGGTCTCGTGGAACAGGTGGCCGTCTTGCGTCACCATGCCCAGGGTGTGCCGCATGGAGGCGAAAGTGACGTCGCGGACATCCGTGCCCGCGAGGCGCACGGCGCCGCTGTCGACGTCATACAGGCGCGAGAGGAGTTGCGCGATTGTGGACTTGCCGGCACCGGACGTACCAACGAGGGCGACGGTCTGCCCTGGCTCGATCCTGAAGGACACGCCGTGCAGCACCTCCTCGCCGCCGCGGGTGTCCAGAGTGGCAACCTCCTCCAGAGAGGCGAGGGACACTTTGTCCGCCGACGGGTAGGCGAAGCGGACGTTGTCGAACTCGACGGACACCTGGCCTTCGGGGACGGCTACGGCGTCGGGCTTCTCCTTGATGAGCGGGTCGAGGTCCAGCACCTCGAAGACGCGCTCGAAGCTGACCACCGCGCTCATGATCTCCACCCGTGCATTTGCGAGGCTGGTCAGCGGCGCGTAGAGGCGGGTGAGGAGGAGCGCCAGCGTGACCACGTCACCGGTATTCAGCTGGCCGGCGAGTGCGAGGGAGCCGCCGAGCCCGTACACGAGCGCGAGGGCGAGAGCGGAGACGAGCATCAGTGCGGTGAAGAAGACGAACTGCAGCATCGCGGTGCGCACCCCGATGTCGCGCACGCGGGCGGCGCGCACGCGGAACTCCTCGGCCTCCTCGTCGGGTCGGCCGAACAGCTTGACGAGGGTGGCGCCGGGCGCCGAGAAGCGCTCGGTCATCTGTGTGCTCATGGCGGAGTTGTGATCGGCGGCCTCGCGGCGGAGCGCTGCGAGGCGGCTGCCCATGCGGCGCGCGGGAATCAGGAAGATGGGGAGCATGATGACGGCGAGAACCGTCACGAGCCAGGAGGTGCTGAGCATGACGATCAGGGTGAGGATCAGCGCCACGAGGTTCGTGACCACGCCGGACAGCGTGCCGCTGAAGGCCTGCTGAGCGCCGATCACATCGTTGTTGAGGCGGCTCACGAGGGCGCCCGTCCGCGTGCGGGTGAAGAACGCGATCGGCATCTTCTGCACGTGGTTGAAGACGGCGGTGCGGAGGTCGAGGATGACGCCTTCGCCGATCCGCGCCGAGTACCAGCGCGTCACGAGTGATACGCCGGCGTCGGCCACGGCCACGAGGGCGATGACGGCGGCGAGCCAAACGATTGTGCTGACCGCGCCCTGGGCGACGATGACGTCGACCACCTGGCCGGCGAGGACCGGCGTCGCGACCGCGAGGAAAGCTCCCACGGTGGAGAGGGTGATGAAGATCAGCAGCTGGGACCGGTAGGGCACCGCGAACGTCAGGATCCGCCGAACGGACTCACGGGAGAACCCGTGTTTGCCGTCCCTGGCGGTAGAGATCTTGTACAGCGAGCTCCAGGCCGCGCCTTCCATGCTCATTGAGGTTCCTTCCGTGGGCAGAAGGCCAAGCTTAGATGGCGGCTAGCCCGAGCTTGGGTTCTCACTAGCGGCGGCGAGACCGGCATTCGCCTGGTGAACAGGCAGGAGCCACCGTCCCCCGCCTCACCCGGATGCCCAGCTTCGTGATGCAATCGCAGTAGGTCCGGGCTTTCGGGAACAGAACGGATACCATAACCACAAGATCCATGGAGGGAAGAATGATCTCCGGAAGCGCCGCAGCGCAAGTCCTAGCGCTGAGGAGGGCTTCGATAGTCGATCGGTCCGGCACGTGTGAGACGCGATGAATGGTCGCGTTGGGGAGCGGAGTTTGTGATAGCGAACGAAGCAGAATATTTGATCGGCATTGCCGGCGTTGCCGCCACTTTGATCGGTGCCTTTTTGGTCGGGGTCTTCTTCTACATCGACTCTGAACAGCACCGACACCTCACCGCGTCGGTCGCCGCGGATCTCTACCTCCGGGCCGGCGTCCAATGGATATTCATAGCATTCGCGACGCCTCTGTTCGTGTCGCTCGCCTTGGTGCCTACGGAGCCCCTCTTAGGCGCGTTCGTCTTCATTTTCTTCAGCGTCATCCTGGTTATTTCAACCTTCGACACAGGGCGGCGCATAGTGGCGAGAGGAGCGTCGGGTTCCTCACTGGCCCTCTTGGTAAATCATTGGTTCTGTACCGCGGCCGTGATCGTGATCATCACCCTGCCCTGGATCCTCGGCGGGTGGGCGGCGGCACCCGAGGTCTACGTGCCCTCGATGCTGCTTCTGCTCATCACGGGGTTCTCTAGCACTGCTGCACTGGTCATGTCGCAATTCGACGCGACGATTGGGATGCCGAAAGGCACCGATCGCCGCCGAGGCAAGCGACGCCGTTCGAGCTGACCGTTCCGAGTCGCTACCGGACTGTTTCTTACTCTCGTTGCTGAAGACGCGCGGCTGGCGAGGCCGCGCCGATCGCGGTCTTCAGGTCGGTGAGAACTTTGTTCATGAGATCCGGGAACGCGGATGCCGGCGAGTCCACCCACTCTGCATAAGCAGTCCCAAAGACGGTCACGGCCGAATCGGCGACCAGTGTGGCCTCCGTACTGTGCCGGTCACGCGCCACTAAAGCCGCAGCGATCACCTGGGACAGCGAGGCCATCTTGATGAGGCTGCGCTCGTGGAGCTCCGGAGACGAAGCGATGACATCTTGGCGCAGGCGGGCCACCTCGCTGTAATTCGAGAGCGTCTGGCCGGCGCTCGTCAATGCGGATATCGCGATGTCAATGGCGGGCAGCTCGGCCTCAGACTCGAGGATGTACCGCTCGACCTGCTCCTCAAGCGCGTTCGACCCTGCGAACAGGACCTCACGCTTGTCGGCGAAATGATTAAAGAACGTTCGCTTGGTGAGCCCTGCGCGCCCGGCGATATCGGCGACCGTGACGTCCGAGTAGCCGCGCTCATGAAAGAGCGTCATGGCCGCATCCTGCAGCCTCTCGACAGTGTTGGGTTCCCAGCGGCTCACAGAGACCAGTCTGACAGGCCATTGCGCTTGGTGCAATCACATGCAAGTATTGCGAATGCACAAGGTGCAATCACTGCAATTAGGAGGCTTTCGGATGTCCGCTTCACCTACCAACCTCGCCGCGCGAATCCACAGAAAGCATGGACAGCTAGTCGTCGAATCGGCTCCGTACACCCATCCGGGTCCGGGTCAGATCGTCGTGCGCAATCACGCCGTCGCGATCAATCCTCTGGATTGGATCATTCAGGTCGAGGGTAATCTGCTGTACGGCTGGCTCAAGTACCTCACCGTCCTGGGGACCGACGTTGCGGGTGAAGTTGTTGAACTCGGCGAGGGAGTCACGAGGTTCAGCGTTGGCGACCGGGTGTTCGGCCTCGCCGTCGGCACAGACAGGGACACCAACACCGGCTCAGAAGGTGCGTTCCAGCAGTACACGATCGTGGGCGAGCGGGTGACGTCCCGGATACCCGACAGTATGAGCTTCGAGGAGGCCTCTGTGCTTCCGATGGCGGTCTCAACGGCCGCGGCCGGGCTCTTCCAAGAGGACTACCTGGGTCTCCAACTTCCCACGGCCGAGGCTCGTCCAACCGGCAAGACCGTGCTCGTGTGGGGCGGCTCAACCAGCGTCGGCAGCAACGCCATCCAGCTCGCCGTCGCCGCAGGCTACGAGGTCATCACCACGGCGTCGCCGAAGAACTTCGACTATGTGAAGTCACTGGGCGCGTCACAGGTGTTCGACTACAACAGTCCGACAGTGATCCCGGACATCGTCACTGCACTCGCCGATCGAACAGTCGCGGGCGCGGTCTCCTTCGGCACGACCGGAGCGCCCGCCTGCGTCAAGATCATGGCCAAAACCCGTGGCAAGAAGTTCGTCTCGATCGCCACGCCGCCAGTCGACTTCGCGAGCCTCGCGGATCCGGAGCGCGGCAGGCTCCAACGCGCACGTGTGACCATCCGGCTCATCGCCGCAAACATCGCACTCCAGGTCTCGGCCCGCCCGCACGGCGTCGGATTGAAGTACATCTTCGGTACGGATATCAAGAACAACAAGGTCAGCACCGCGATCTTCCGCGACTTCCTCCCCGCTGCGCTGGCCGAAGGTCGCTACACCGCAACCCCGAAGCCGACCATTGTCGGGCACGCCGTGAGCGACTTCCAGCACGCTATGGACCTCCAAAGGGCCGGCGTCTCCGCCACCAAACTGGTCGTCTTGCTCGACCAGGTCAGCTGAGCTGTCGATGCCCCCACTTCCGTGGACTGCACTCACCGCTCGTGAAAACGGACACGAGCTTGGTCGTGAACAACACGGCAAGTGGATGCGTGCCAGCAGCCATCCCGACACGTCGGTGTGAAATAGTGCTCCTCTTCCCTTGAGCCGAATGGCCCCGTATCTTGAGCGAACTTGCTGTTCATTCTCTCGGAGGGGTTGATCATGGTCTCGGTAAGTGCTGGCGCGATGCGCACGCCGACTCGGGTGTCGGGATGGGGCCGATGATTGCGGGGCCGGAAGCCCACTCGGGGCGCAGAGTCCATTGGCTCGAGCTCTTTTTCGATCTAGTGATGGTTGCGTACGTCAGTCAGATCGCACACGCCCTCCACGGCGACCCGTCATGGGTGGATGGCCTGGTGTTCTTCGCGTTCTTGGCTGCCGCGTGGTGGGCGTGGGTGAATGCGACGATCACCATGAACCTATTCGGTGTTCGCGTCACGCCGTCGATTTGGACAACCGTTTCGGTCGCGATGATCGCGCTCGGCGTCATGGCAGCGGCGGTGCCCGATGCGCTCGGCGACCGGGCAGCGGCCTTCGCAATCGGCAACGCTGCCATCAGAGTCGTGTGGGCGGTGCCGTGGTTCATGAATCGCGGCTCCAGCGGTCAGCCGTGGTGGCAACCGACGTTGTACAGCGTCGTTCCAGCGGCGCTATGGCTTGTCTCACTCGGCGTCATCCAACCCTGGCAATATGTCGTCTGGGCGATCGCCGTCGCGTTCGAGATATTTCAGCTGGCTTTCCTGGGGCCTCGAGACAAGTGGCTCAGCCAGGCTTTCGACATCGAGCACCTGTCCGAGCGCTTGGGGCTGCTCATCGTGATCGTCTTCGGCGAGTCGGTTCTGACAATCGTCGTAGAACTCGACGAGCACTGGACAGCTACCGCGGGAGTGACCGCCCTCCTGAGCTTCGCGGCCGTCTCGATGCTCGGCTGGATCTTCTTCGGTCACGGCAGCTCGGCCACAACGCTCGGCTTGCAACGCCTTCAACTGCGGGGGAGTACAGGAGGAATTCGAGACACCGTAATGTACCTGCCATTCGCACTGGTAGCCGCTATCACGATGTTCGCATCCGCATTGGGAACCGCTGTGGCCGAGGCTGGGCACAGTCTCCCGCAGGGTGCGGCAGTGTGTCTGAGCGGGGGCATCAGCTTGTTCTGCGTTGCCAGTGTCGCAGAGTCCATTCGCTTCGGCGAGCCCCTGCGCGACGTCGTGGTCTGGGCACCAGTGGGCATCGCACTGCCGTGGGTATTGCTCCCGCTCGCCGCCCACCTGCCTTCGGAAGGGGTTGTCGCGGCAGTCGTCGGGATCGTCGCGGTGCTGGTGACGCTCACTGAGATCACCACGCGACGAACGCGGATGCGGCTGCAGTACGTGGTTCAAGGCATTGCCTGAAACTCTCGCACTGCTCATCGCTGCCACTGCCGCTGTCCACTGTCGCCATTCACACAGGTACGAGAAAGTCCGTCACTGTGCTGAAACAGGACACCGACCGCCAGAGTATTCTGTTCGTGTTCTGAGCTGCCACGTTCCAGTCCGCAATTGTTCCAGTCGTCTATGTGCGATCGCCGCCAAGGTGGTCGGCGCCGATCGGAAGGATGTCGAATGACCCTGAGTCTGAATCGAAGGCGTCTTTTCCGCCCGCGGGACGAGAGTGCAGGCCAGAACCGGGTGACGTTCGTCGAGCTGTTCTTCGATCTCATCTTCGTCTTCGCCGTCACCCAGCTCTCCCACACGATCGTGGAGCACCTCAGTATCAGGGGCCTGGTCGAGGCAGCCGTCCTCCTGGTCGCGGTCTGGTGGGTGTGGATGTATACAGCCTGGGCGACGAACTGGCTCGACCCGGAGACCGGCGCGGTGCGCCTGATGCTGATTGTGCTGATGCTTCTCGGCCTCGTGCTCAGCACCTCGATCCCGGGGGCGTTCGGCGACCGGGCGCTGGGATTCGCCGTCGCCTACGTCGTGATGCAAGTCGGTCGCACGGCATTCTTGGCCTGGTGCTACCGGGCGGTCGACCGGTCCAACGCGTTGAATATCACGCGGATCACGATCTGGTTCCTTGCCTCTGCTCCGCTCTGGCTCCTGGGCGCCGTGCTCGGCGGCGACGCGCAACTCGCGCTTTGGGCGGCGGCAATTCTGCTCGAAACCGTCGGGCCGTCGGTGCGTTATTACACGCCGATTCTGGGCGCCTCACCGACATCGTCCTGGTCGGTGTCCGGAGGGCACATCGCAGAGAGAAGCGGACTGTTCATCATTCTGGCCCTCGGCGAATCTGTGCTGGTGACCGGCACCGCCTTCAGTCGCGGTGACATCAGCGCCCCCGCCGTCGGCGGGGTGCTCGCCGCGTTTGTGGGCACGATCCTGTTCTGGCTGCTGTATTTCAGCCATGACGCGGAGCACGGCTCTCGTTTCATCCGTTCGTCGGAGCTGAGCGGACCGATCGCCCGGCTCACCTATGTCTACCTGCACATCCCTATCGTTGCGGGCGTCGTGCTGAGCGCCGTCGGCGATGAACTCGTCCTCGCTCATCCTGAGGACCAGCTGAGTCCGGGTGGCCTCGTGGTTGTGGTGGGCGCCCCGGTGCTCTACCTGATCGGAAATCTGCTGTTCAAGAGGTCGGTCGGCCGCCCCTGGCTAATCTCGCATTTGGTCGGGGTCGCCGCCCTCGTGGCCGTCTATGCGGCCACCGTGACCGTACTTCCACCGCTGAGTGGCCTGGCGCTGCTATGGATCAGCATCTCCATCGTCGCGCTGGTGGTGGTCGCCGATGAAGTAAGCGCCCGTCGCGACGGTTCCAGTCGGCCGGACGGCAAACCCGAGGCCGACACGGCGACGACGTAGCAATGCGCCGCAGTGGTGCGCGCGCCCAGGTTCGTACCCTCTCGATGACTACTGCTGCGACAGCCCGGATGGCCTCCGGAGCCCACGTTCCGGAGCTCTTTACGGTTCTCGCCGGGTGCCTCGACTAGAACGCTCGCGCAGTGCGGGGCTCTCCTCAGCGGCCCGACGCTCCAAGCCCTCCAGCAGTAGCTCCAACCCGTAGTCGAACTCGTCCGCGAACGCATAACCGCCATCGCCGAACAGTTCGGCTTGCGACCGCGCAATGTGCGGATACAGCTCCGACGGCGCCGCGACCTTGGCAGCGAACGCCTCCTCGGCGCCGTCCCCCGGTTCGAACGGCAGGCTCGTCTCGGTCAGCGCGAACCCGTACACGTAGGCGTCGATGGCGGAGAACGCGTGTGTCGCGAGCGCGGCGCTGAAACCGTCGGTCATCAGGACGCCAAGTAGCCGGTCGTGGTGCTGCAGTAGCGCCGGGCCGGGGGTAGGGCGCGATTCCATCATCCCCAGCGCCCACGGATGAGCCGTGAGCACGGACCGTGCCGATCGTGCCCGGGCGGTCAGCGCCTCCCGCCAGGTATTGCCGACCTCGGGCAGCTCGATCCTCTCGAACACCCAGTCGGCGAGGTCGTCGAGAAGTGCCTCCTTGCTGGGGACGTGGTGGTAGAGCGACATCGCCTCAACGCCGATCACCTTCGCGACGCTGCGCATGCTCACGGCGGTGACACCCGCGCGGTCGGCTACTGCGGCGGCCGCGCCAATGATCCGCTCCCTGCTCAGTGGTGTGCGCTGCGTCATCTTTCCATTCTTGCGCACTTACGCCTGTAAGGCTACGCTGGGGACCGGTCCTTACAGCCGTAAGGTTCTACCTCTCGAATCGACCAAGGAGCATTATGATGAGAACGCCTCAATCCCACACCGCACTAAAGAATCCCCCGTCCCAGAGCGCGTTGGAAGATCTGCGCAAGCCCGTGCAGGCCAAGCTTGCGGCAGCCTGGGCGAGCTTCATGTTCCTCGTCATCTACGTCGACTACTTCCACCTCTACCAGCCTGGTGAAATCGACGAAATCCGGGGTGGCGTGATCTTCGAGTTCGACATCAGCGCGACATTGATGTCCATATTCTTCGTGATCATCGCGATCCCGACCCTGATGGTGCTGCTCTCCATGACGCTGCCCGCCAGGGTGAACCGCGCCACGAACCTCGTCGTTGCGTCGCTGTACATCCCCATCTGCGTGTTCAACGTGGCAGGGACCTCCTGGGACTGGGCCCTCTACTACGGCCTCACCATCGGAGTCGAGGTGCTGATCCTGGCCTTCATCCTGCGCTCCGCCTGGACCTGGCCACGCCACGTCACCGTCTGACGACCGCGATGAACATCCGAACCACAAGCCCGACCCTGCTCGACAACCCGCCGGTCATCCGGCCACAACCAAGGAGGAAGAAATGAAATCACCGACGACCACCACCACCACCACGCCAACCCGCAGCGAGTTCGCTCGAGGCCGATTCGTCGGTGCCGCGGCAATCGCTTTCGCGGTGCTGGTGGTGGTAGAGAACATGTTGTTCACGGTGACGGGCGCTCCGGGCTATGACGCTCCCATGGAGGAAGTGCTGGCCTACTACGCGGCCAACCGCGACGCGGTCGCGATCATTTCTGGTCTTGTGGCCCTGTACCTACCGCTGCTGCTGGTGTTCGTGACGGGCCTGCACGGCCTCGTGGAGCGGCGCGGGGGAGCGGGCGCCGGTTGGTCACGACTCGCCGTGGCCGCCGGCGCGACGCTGTCGGCCATCTTCGTGCTGTTCAACGTCACGCAGATCGGGCTCGCGCTCTCCGCCGACGGGCTCGCCAAGCCGACGCACGCTTTCGAGCTCGTCTGGCAGATTCACGCGGCGGCGTTCGCGCTGGCGCTGCCGATGATCGGCACCACCTGCCTCGGCGTGGCTTTCGCCGCGCACGCGAGCGGGCAGACTCGGGCGTGGCAGCGCCTGCTGGGCCTGGTGGGCGGAAGCCTGCTGCTCGCCGCGGGGCTCGGCGGTCTCGCGATCGCCGACGGCTCGGCACTGATCTTCGTCGGGCTCCTCGGGTTCGCCGCCTGGCTAGTCTGGCTGCTCGTAACCGGCGTGCGCCTCATCCGCTCGTGAAAGACATCCGTGCGAGTGCCGAGATGAAGGGAGAGCAGCAGCGCTCGAGGAGCGGATGGTTGGCAATAACCGGCCTCTTGCTGCTCAGCGCACTCCCCGTTCTCGGCGGTGTGCTTCGCCTGGGGGAGGTGGGCGCCGTCCCCGAAAGCAGACCGCCCTTGGCCTCATCGGTGGCGATAGTCGCGCACATTGTGGCGACGAGCGTGTACTGCATTCTCGGCGCGTTCCAGTTCTCTCCGGCACTGCGAATTCGGCGTGGTTGGCACCGTACCGCCGGCCGTGCACTGATCCCCGCGGGATTCCTCTCGGGACTGTCCGCCGTCTGGCTCGCGGTCTTCTTCGGTGGCCCCTCTGATGAACGCGCACTGGCGATGATCCGTCTCGTCTTCGCCGTAGCGATGACATTGTTTCTCGTGCTGGGTGCGCTCGCGATCACGCGGCGCGACTTCACTGGGCACGGCGCTTGGATGACCCGCGCCTTCGCGATCGCTGTTACCGGCGGCACTCAAGCGCTCGTCGTAGTCGTGTGGGCGATCCCGTTCGGTGAGGTCGACGTAGTCGGCGAGACCTGGCTCGTTGCCACGGGCTTCGTGATCAACAGTGTCGTGGCGGAGTTGCTCACCCGGCGACGGTCCGACCGGCTGACGCGCGGGGTGCCGGGCCATGGTGCGCTCCGATGATGACGCCGTGACCAGTGACGCGATCTCCGAAAATTCGGCGCGGTGCGTGCAAGACTTTCGGCGGAGGCGACATATTCAGTAGGTGAGCATCGCCGACCCCCCAGCCACCGCCGACATGAGTGAGAGAGCGGCGATGCCTGACAGCGCGGACCTGCCCACGACGACGGCCGATGTCGACTGGTTCACCGTGATCGTCCGAGCGCACTCGAGTGCGCTCGTGCGTTACTTCGCCCGCCGCGGGCCGCGTCAGGATGCCGAGGACCTGGCCGCTGAGGTCTTCGCGACAGCCTGGCGACGCCGTGACGACCTGCCGCGAGAGGCCGTGCTGCCTTGGCTGTATCGCACGGCGGGATTCACGCTCGCGAATTCGCGCAGGAAGCACATCGATCTTCCCGTCGACGCCGTGCCCGAGTCGCGAGTCGTGCGAGTCGATGGTGATCCGGAGTTGAACCTCCTGTTCGATGCGGAACTCCGCGGCGCGCTCGCCAGCGTGGGGGAGCGCGACCGGCAGATCCTGCTCCTACACGCGTGGGAGGGTCTCGACGGGGCCGAGCTCGCCGGCGTGCTCGGTATCTCCCGATCCGGGGCGGACGCCGCGCTGTCGCGCGCGCGCAAGCGACTCCGGGACGCCTGGGGCGAGCGGATGTCGTTCTAGGGCCTGTGCAAGATTCGGCACGCCCCGCACATATACCAGGTGAACTGAAATTCCGAAAGGCTGATCGATATGAACGACGACGACACACAACAAGACCCGGTTGCCCGGCTGCGTGCCGCCGACCCGGCGGGGGATATCGAAGCGCGTGCCGGGTTCGCCGACGAGGTTGTCGCTCGGATGACCCGCCCTGAGGCTGAACCGACGGGCGGATCGGTGCCGGTGGCCGACCTGGGCACGGAACGAGCAAGACGCCGTCCTCGCTGGCTCCCTTTCGTCGCAGTCGCGGCGTCGATCGCCATCGTGGGTGCCGCGGGATACGGGATCGGAGCGAGTTCGGGCGGGTCAATGAGTCTCGCCGATGGCGCTGCTCGGCCCATAACGCTCCAGGCCAACGGGGGCCCGGAAAGCATCGCGCAAGGCGGAATCGAGCCGTCAGTGGGCGCTGTCGCCGGTGCCGACCAGAAGATGTCTTCGTTGACCTACCCCTATGGATCCGGCCGGAACGCTTTCAGCGCGTCCGGTCTTGGCAGACAGGCGGGCACAGCCGAGGCCTACGCCTACGACCCCCGTTCGGCATCCAACGCAGACACGGTCGCCGCGCTCGCCGCGGCGCTCGGCATCGGGTCATCAGTCGAACTGCGGGACGGCAGCTGGGTCGCCGGCCCGCAGGACGGCAGCGCCCCGAGCCTGTCCGTGAGTCTCGACGGCATGCTGTCCTTCTACTTCCAGAACCCGCAGATTAGCCCGTGGCAGTGCGAAGGTGACCAGGTCTGCGAGCCGACCGGCCAGGCGCCGAGCGAAGACGCTGCGATCGGAGCGCTTCGCGCTGTCCTCGTCGCCGCCGGCCGGGACCCGGCCGCGTTCGAATTCACCTCTCAGGTGTGGGAAGGCTCTCCCACTCGAACCGCCGAGGCAAAACCGGTCATCGACGGGCAGCAACTCGACCAGGGGTGGTCGTTGGAGATGGCAGAAGATGGTGTCGTCAACGCCAACGGGGCCCTCGCCGACGTCGTCGCTCTGGGGATGTACTCGGTGGTGAGCGAGCAAGAGGGCTTCGAACGGCTCTCAGACCCGCGGTTCAGCGGAGCGGCGACGACGCTGCCGATCGCCCTCCGCGATCAGGCGACGACGATCGAGGAGTGGGTGGCACCGACGGAACCGCCTGCAACACCAGGCGCCGGCACCTCGCTCTCATGGCCGGTCAACAATGTCGAGATCGTCAGCGCACGCCTTGGCCTCACCAGTCAGTGGCAGCCGGATGGGAGCGTACTGGTCGTCCCCGCGTACGCGTTCACGGATGCCGAGGGCGGCACCTGGTCGGTTCTCGCCGTCGGGGAATCGATGCTCGACTTCCGGGCTTTCTAGACGATCGCTCACCGCTGCACTGGCGTATGGATGGCGCTCGCTTGCGCTTAGTTGGCGCGAAGACCGCGCAGCGCGAGTTCGACGAAGCGAGCCGAGGCGGGCATTTCGTTCCCGGGCGAGTGGGCGATCACTCCCGCGTTCCCTTGGAGGATGGCGAGCACGTCGCCCAAAGTGACGTCCGGACGCAGCATTCCGGCGTTGGTCGCCTGCTGGGCGATAGAGGTGAACATCGAGCCGATGTGTCCGGCGGGGCCCGTCAGAGTTGCGGCGCTCACGCTTTCAGCGATCGCGCCCGCAAGACCAGGGTGCAAAGCCTGATGAGCCGCGCAGGTGCGAATCGACGTGGTGAAGGCCTCCCACGGGTCGCCTGCTGAAGCAGGGTCGGTAGCCGCTTCCTGTATCCCGGAGAGCTCCTCAGCGATAATTTCGCGAAGCAGGTGGTCTTTCGTGGGGAAGCGGCGCTGCGCTGTGGCGAATCCGACACCAGCGCGCCGCGCAATCTCGGCCATCGAGACGTCAATTCCATCGCTGGCAAATGCCGCGCGCCCGGCATCCAGAATCAGCTGGCGGTTGTGCGCGGCGTCCGCTCGCAATCGACGTTCGGCAACAGTCATGGCCAACTCTTCTCTTCAGGGGACGATACCGATCGGGCGACATCCGTAAGTGGTGAACCCTGTCCAGATACATGCTATCGTCTGCAAGTGGAGAGGCCACACCACTTAGTGGTCAATTATCGCAAGGAGCACATCATGGAGAGCATGCAGGCAGTCCTGTTCAATCGGTACGGAAACCCGGAGGAACTTCACCAGGGGACTCTTCCGATGCCGGAGGCGCGAGCAGGAGAGGTCCTTGTGCGTGTCGACGCCGTCTCAGTCAACGGCGCGGACCTGTTGCTTCGGTCGGGCAAGCTTGGTCTTCTCACCGGCCGTCGTTTTCCAAAGCAGCTGGGAATCGATTTTGCCGGAACACTCATCGCCACCGATCCTGGAGCCGATCTTGGTGGACTATCCATCGGCGACCAGGTCTGGGGCATAGTCGATGAGAAGGGAGGGCCCCGCTCACTCGCCGAGTTCCTGAGCGTTCCCGCGATCCAGATCGCACGGGCACCGAACAATCTGACTTCGGAGGAAGCGGTCACGCTCCTCGCTGGCGGCACGACTGCCTATACCGGTCTCGTGGAAAAAGCAGGCGTGCAGCGCGGTGAGCGAGTGCTGGTGCGAGGTGCGGCAGGTGGCGTCGGCAGCGTGGCCGTGCAGCTCGCGAAGATGCTCGGGGCGCACGTGACGGCGCTCGCGGGTGCGTCCGGCCAAGACTTCGTGAGGGGGTTGGGAGCTGATGCGGTGTACGACTACCGGGTAACGCCGATTGAGGAGCTGGGCAGGTATGACGTCGTCTTCGACACGCACGGGAGTGACCTGCTCGCGTTTCGCCGCCTGCTGGCGCCGGGCGGAAGAATGGTGTCGATCGCGTTCGACAAGGAGGCGCCCATACGCAGCCTTGCGACCATCGCAGCCAGCGCGGCTTTCGGCACTCGACGCATCCGCTTCTTCAGGGGCAAGCCTGAGCGGCGCGACTTCCAGCGGCTCACTGCGCAGGTCGAGCGGGGAGAGATCCGCTCCGTACTCGATCGGGTCTTTCCGCTGGCCCGTTCCGCGGACGCACATGCCGCACTTGAAACCCACGGCGTGCAGGGCAAAGTGGTCATCTCGATCTCAGAGTAGGCCTCAACGGTCAGACGGTCGACGTGGATGCTGACCGCCCTTGACTCTGTGGTGGGAATATGGTTTTGAGTGGTCCCATGACTACACAACCAGGTATCCGAACGACCACACGACGCACCAACGTCCTTCTCAGACCATTTCAGGTCATTCGGGAAAACCGCCGACCGTTTGTCGTCCTGAACGTTGCGCTGTTCGGGCTGTTGGTGGCGGGTTTCGTTGTGGGGATGCTTGTGCCAGAGCTGAGCGCTGGGCAGGTGAACGGGCTCGTCGAGGACGGCACGTTAGACCAAATCGCGCCGCTTCTCGGCAATGTCTGGTTCTTCGCGCTGGCAATTCTCTTCAACAACGCAGTAAACGTCGGCGCCGTAATCGTCTTGCCCTCCCTTATCGTGCCGTTTGCCGGCATTGGATATTTCGGCTATAAAGTGGCCGAGATCGGCCTGACCCTCGCCGCAAGCGGATCGGACCTCTGGGGCGCGATGCTCCCACATCTCGTGACTGTGGTCGTCGAGATAGAGGCCTACGTACTCCTCGCCCTCGGCGCCTACGTGCTCGGTCGGTCCTGGATCTTCCCCCGAACAGTCGGTGCCTCCAACCGTCGCCGGGGCTACCTACGTGGACTCCAGCAGTTCGGCTGGCTGATCCTGCCCGCTTTCGTGCTGCTGGTCATCGGCGCGCTCTACGAGGCGGTCACGTTGATCTACGTCATCCTGCCTCAGCTGGCCGAACTCGCCGGATAGTGGTCGGGCCGTTAGCCCCGCCGCTCTCGTTGAAGCGAGGGCGGCGGGGTGCCTACGTTGGGGGAAGTCAGCCAGCAGACACAAGCACCTTGGGACCAGTTGCGCTACGTTTCTTGCGCTCGATCAGCCAGACCGTGCCGAGTACTGCGACGTTCATAACCATCAGGATGATTAGTGACGCTCCAGGTCCGGAGCCAGCGGCGCGGTCGACTACGGTCGCGTCGTTGCCCGCGAAAAGTGCATTTATGATGCCCACGAGGACGTTGTTTGCGACATGGAGCGCCATCGCGGCTTCGAGCCCGCCGCTGATCAGACCCATCAACACAGTGCAAGCAGAGAAAACAAACAGGTAGCTGACAAACCACGGGTCGATCGACACATGGACGAGGGCGAACAACGCACCCGAAAGGATGATGCCAAGGACGATCGCTGGGCGCACACCGCGAAACCACGACCCGGCCGCAGGAACGACTACCCCTCTGAACGCGACTTCCTCGCCAGCGGCCTGCAGGGGAATAGCCAACAGAGTCACGAGAATGATGCCAATCGTGGTGGCCCCGACGTCGAAGCCGCCCCAACCTGCCGATTCGGGGGCGATGAGGGCAGTGGCAACAACACTGAGCCCGACAAGCAGCACTGAAGCGGCGAAGTAGATTCCTAGACGCCGCCAATCAAACTTGCGATTGTGGCTAAAGACGCTCCGCCACGAAACTCTTGCTAGCCGAGCCACCAACATCGTTGCGATGAGGGCCGTGATGGCAGTACTGATTCCTGACGCCAGGATTGTCAACGGCGTAAGTCGAGGCTTCAGCGGATCCGCAGGACCTTCAATCATTACGACCGCTTGAAACACTAGGATCTGCACAAGCAGCAATAACACGGGCACGGAGATCAGAACAATTAGCGACTTCCACCGGGGGAGGCGGAAGTGAACCCCAAAGGGTCGGTCGGACAGGGTGGTGTGAAGCGGGCTGGTCATATCTGTCTCCTGAAAGAAATTGTGATCGCGCACCAGCGGGCCGCGCGCGTCTCGTCTCCCACGAGTAGACACCTTGTGCTTACAACACGGTCAAGCAAAGAATCTTGCCGCCAGCGGAACACATCTCCTTTCCCCGCTCGCATTCCCACCTCGAGCGGTGGGCAGAAAACGGTGAATGGTCACAGGTAGCGGTCCGCGGTGACGTGTTGGATGGATGATTGTGCGATCTCTCGCCAGTGCACCGCACTGTATGCGTCGGTAGCTGGAATTTGGTCAGCGCGACATCGAACGCGATGGGCGAGAAGTCTCGGGTCGTCGCACCCGGTTACGACGATGTAGGTGATGACCACGTAGATTCCGCAGATCTGTTCAATCATTCGATGAGTCGCTTCTGCAGCGATGTCGCATTGGTCGAGCACCTCCTCGTCAGCGAGGCTCGCGGCCGCATCGACGATCACCATGATGTGACGAAGGGTTGTCCAGTGCTTGCAGACAGCGACGGACGCCTGGGCTTGGCGCCGCATCGCCGTTTTGAATGCCCGCCGTGTTGTGGCGGAGGTAGCATTCAACCCGATCACCGCAGCGTCGGTATACCGCCCTGCGGTGTCGGTCAGCAGTAGAGCCGCTGGATCGAATTGCAGCGCACCGAGACACTGGAGCGTGTCTCCGAGCACCACAATCACGGGCCTTGTTCTGCCAGACCCTGGCACGTCACGCACAACTCGGCGTGCGGCACGACGGCGAGGCGGTCCTTCGCAATGGGTTCGAAGCAGCCGGTGCAGATTCCGAAGGTGCCCGTGGCGATGCGGCCCAGCGCACGGGTGATTTGTGCAACGACTCGCTTGCTGGACTGAGTCGTGGACCAGGCCACGACATCGAGGTGCGGTGCCGCTCGCGGGTCCAGCTCACCGATGAGGGCTTCGCGCTCGCGAAGTTGGTTCAGAAGGATCCGACGGAACGCGTCTACGTCGATCGGGCGCACTCGGCGCGCACGGGAAAGGGAAGGCTGAATAGTCATGGATGCTCCTACGCGTTAAAGAAAAAACGCGCCGCAACTGCGACGCGCTACTGCCAGCTGAACTGACCAAATACCTGGGGGTCAGTGCGGTGGCGCGCGCGTACGGGAACGGAAGGGCACAACACGCCCCGCGGAACTGAGGTGCCCGCCCGGAGTGACCAAGCCGCGCTGAGCGCAGAGGGTGGTCATTCGAGACGTGGACATAGCCTCACCATAGCCAGTGCCACAGGAAAGGCAAGTCGGCAGCTACTGCACACGCGCATGTATCGCAAAAGCCCGGCACCACAAAACGGGACGACCTTCTGTGTGGCGGCGAAGACAGAGTACGTCCTGGCCAGACGGATAAATGACTTCCCTCACCTCAGGGGCTATGGTTGCCAGTTACGCCAACTAGAAGTAGGGAAGCGAGGTGAATATGGCCATGAAGAGCCCTGCTGCTTCGAACGGGAAGAAACAACCGTTGAAGTCGCTGAAAGAAAAGCGCGCTGACAAGCGCGACAAGACTGATGAATCGGTTGTCAAGTCTCGCAAGGGACGCTAGTTGAGTACTCCTCCTCCGCTCGTGCGGTGTCGCGCATGGCTCGACACCGCATTGGAGCAGTCCGACATTCGTTCCCACGCCAATGTGGCCGTGAACATAAAACGTTGTGCTTTCAGGGGTTATGCCCGAGGTCGCAGGTGATCGTGTGACTAATATTCCGCTTGACTCAGTTGTTGGAACACGTCGTTCGATGGGACCATGACCCACAACAGATCGTCGCAAAGAAGACCGAAGCGCCAGTCCCGCACCCTCGCTGCAGCTGCATTGGTAGCAATGATGCTCGGGCTCAGCGCGTGCGTCCCAACACCGAGGTCCGAATCCCAGGCGAACGCATCGGACGAGCTGGATGAGTTCTACGGGCAGAAACTTGAGTACCGCGATTGCATGGAGTTCGCAGAAACTGAGTCCGCAACGCAGTTCTTCGAGTCCGAGACCAATGAGTGCACGTACGTTGATGTGCCGATGGACTATTCTTCTCCGGCAGACGATGCCATGCAGATCGCCGTTTTGCGAGTGCCCGCCCAGGGCGACCCCGAACAGCGGATCGGATCGCTGGTCATCAATCCCGGCGGGCCTGGAGACTCCGGCATGCTGATCGCGGCCGCGCTCAGCGTTCGGCTCGCTGGGTCCCCACTGCTGGAACGATTCGACCTCATCGGCTTTGACCCTCGAGGTGTAGGCGCGTCCACGCCGGCGATTCGCTGTTTCTCTGATTCCGAGCGTGATGCCGGCGAAGCGAAAACGACCTTGCTCGGCACATCCGGTGCGTGGACGGAAGAGGACACCTCAGCGCTGGTAGACAACTGCGCCGCGGCCTCAGGGGGCGACAAGGTCCTCGCCGCCGTCGGCACGCGCGATGCGGCGCGCGACATTGATGTGCTGCGCGCGGCGCTCGGTGATGATGAGCTCACCTTCCTCGGGTTCAGTTACGGAACCCGGCTCGGTGCCGTCTACGCCGAACAGTTCCCGGAGAACGTTCGTGCAATGGTTTTCGACGGAGCAATCGACCCTCGTGCAGATGGCGAGGGGCAGCGCCTGGCGACCTTCGAGGGGCTGCAACGATCGTTCGAGCAACTCGCTGCCCATTGTGCGCAGAGTGCGGACTGCCCGCTTGGTACCGACCCCAAGTTCGCGACGGAAAATTTCCAGCAACTCGTGCAGCCGCTCGTGCAAGCTCCCGTACCAGCGGGGGACGGGCGCACCGCAGACTTTGCTCAGGTGACTGGCGGCGTGGGGGTCAGCCTGTACACCCAAGAAGGTTGGGATGCGGCGATCGCGGGTCTCGCGCAGCTGAAGAATGAGGGCCGTGCGGATCAACTCCTGGCTCTCAACGATCTCTACACAGGACGCGGGACTGACGGAGTGTGGTCCACGTTCCTTGATGCAAACTTCGCGGTGAACTGCATGGATGAGGAGCGCCGCACGCCAGAGGTCGAAGCTGACCTGCGGGAACGCATCGCGGCGGCGGGTCCCTGGCTGGACTCCGGAGAGAGTTTCTCCGGTAGCTCGCGGCATTGGCTGCGAGAATTGGCCTGCCGAACCCACTCTGGGGTTCCCCTACGCGCAGAACATATCGGGGCTGCCGGAAACGATGGTCATCTCCATCACCGGAGACCCCAGCACTCCTTATGAGGGCGGTGTGAGTCTCGCTGATTCCCTCGGGTCTGCCCTGCTTACCGTCGAAGGTGAGCGCCACACAGTCGCATTACAGGGCATCAGTACTTGCGTCGATCAAGCGGTTGCTGCGTACCTGATCGATCTCACTTTGCCGCTTGAAGACGCACGCTGCAGCCTGTGAGCCACGAGCTAACGCACGTGTTTGACTTAGTTCCAACAACACGGTGTCGACTGGTTGGGATCAGGCGCAACTGCCTGGCGTAATCAGACAGGCACCGACACATCATGAAATCGCTGGATCTCGTTCTCAACGCGGTAATCGTATTGCCCGCTGCCCTCTTCCTTGCCTACATCGGGTACTACTACTTCGACTTTGGCCTGTTCATGATGCTTCCCAACGGCATCACGGAATTCTTTCTCGGAATTCCAGCCATCCAATACGTCGCGTTGGCCGTCGCGCTGGCGGCCATAGTCGCGAAGATTGCCCTGCGTGGCAGCATCAAACGACAGGAGATGGAGAACCACATCTGACATTTCATGTCCCTCGTGTAGTCGCTTCCTCGCGTTCGACGGGCCGGGTCCGGGTGGCACAAGGGATGCGGTCAGCGTGAGCCTGTGCCGCGACCGACAGTTGGCACGGGCTCTGCGTCGTAACGGTTCGCGCAGCGATTCACCGAGGGGGGTCAGGGCGTATTCGACGCCGATCGGGGATGTGGGGATGACCCGGCGGGTGATCATCCCGTTCCGCTCGAGACGCCGGAGCGTCTGGGTGAGGACGGGCTGGGTCACCCCAGACAGTTGGCGTTTGATCTCGTTGAACCGGGTCGACCTACATGCTCAACTCATACCAAAGAAAGGCCCTCATGCCACAAAAGTATTCAACCTTGCGGGTGACCGTCGCTGACGGTGTCGCCGACATTGTGCTCGATAACCCTCCCGTGAACGTCATCAGCGCGATGATGATGAAGGAGCTCGACAGCATCCTGGGGGACCTTCGCGGAGACGAATCGGTGCGCGTGATCGTGTTCTCCTCGGCGAACCCCGAGTTCTTCCTCGCTCACGTCGACATCCATATCCTCGACCAGGAAGACCTCTTCAACGAACTCACGGCCGCCACCCCGCCGGGAGTGAACGTGTTCCAGGCCATTGGCGAACTGCTCCGCAACCAGCCGCAACCGATCATCGTCAAGCTCGCAGGCAAGGCCAGGGGCGGCGGTGCCGAATTCGTCGCGGCCGCCGACATGGTCTTCGCCGCGACTGAGACCGCCGGGATCGGGCAGATCGAGAGCCTCATGGGCATCGTGCCTTCCGGCGGCGGAAGCCAGTATCTCCTTGAGCGTGTTGGCCGCAACCGGGCCCTGGAGATCATCCTGACCGGAGATCTCTACGACGCGACGACCGCGGCTGCCTATGGGTGGATCAACCGCGCGGTGCCCGCAGCAGAGCTTGATGCGTTCGTCGATCGCGTTGCGCGCAACATTGCCGACCTCTCAGCCGGCGTCGCCCTGCGTGCGAAGGAGGTGCTCTCACCCGCTCGTCCGCTCGAGGGCTACGCGCGCGAGGAGAGGGCCTGGTCGAGCCTGATCGCGGGGCCGACCGCGCTCGCGCTGATGAGCAGGGCGCTGGAACACGGCGCGCAGACCCCCGAGGGCGAGGCTGACTTGGAGCAGCTCATGCGATCCATGACCCGCTGACGGCGCCCGTCACAGTCCCTTTCGAGCCCGGAGGTCCCGCCCATCCGGCCATGAGGATTCCTTGCGCCCCAGTGATGTATGCGCTTACACTCGTCAGAACGTGCTTCAAAGACGACACGAAGGAACACACTGTGAAACGAACACCGAAGTTTGCCGTCATGTGCGCCGCACTGGTCGCGGGAACGTTCATCATCGCGCCGAGCGCCGCCGCCGACACATCGACGGGGCCAACGAAGGGCGATTCCGCGGGAGACGACACGGTCCTCAAGGGCTATGCCGTCGATACCTGGGCCTCCCTCGACGCCATGACCGACAAGAAGACCGGGCTGCCGGCAGACAAGCTGCAGGGCGACCTGTCCGATCCGAGCGACAACACCAGCCCGACCAATATCGGCGGCTACCTGTGGTCGGTCGTGTCGGCGCGGGATCTCGGCATCATCAGCAAGCAGGATGCCTTCAAGCGCATGAAATCAACCCTCAAGACCCTCGAGCAGATCGAGCGGCACGAGCCCAGTGGCATGTTCTACAACTGGTACTCGCCGAAGGATGGGCACAAGCTCACGACCTGGCCCGGCAGCAACGACCCTGTCGACCCCTTCCTGAGCTCGGTCGACAACGGCTGGCTCGCCGCATCCTTTCGAATCGTCGCCGAGGCCGAACCTCGCCTCGCCCGATCGGCCGATGCTCTCTACGCCAGTATGGACTTCGGCTACTTCCACAATCTCGAGGGCGGAGCGAACGCCGTCAACGGCGCCGGGCTCAACCGGGGCGGTTTCTGGGTGACACCCCCTCCCGGCTGCAGCGTTCCCGGCAACTACGGTGATGACGGCTCTGAGCTCTACTACACCTGCCACCACTACGACACGAGTGTGAGCGAGGCGCGAATCGTGAACTACCTCGGCATCGCCAACGGACAGATTCCCGCTGAGGCCTACTACGGAACCCTGCGCACCATGCCCGATCAGGGCTGTGACTTCGCCTGGCAGGAACAGAAGCCCACCGGCGAAACGAGGGAGTACCTCGGTGTGCCCGTCTACGAGGGTGTCTACGAGTACCGAGGCATGAAACTCGTACCGGCCTGGGGCGGCAGCATGTTCGAGGCGCTGATGCCAGACTTGCTCGTGCCCGAAGCCGACTGGGGGCCGCAGTCCTGGGCCGTGAACCACCCGGCGAGTGTGCGCGCCCAGATCGAGCACGGTCTTGACGAGGCCGGCTACGGCTACTGGGGCTTCTCCCCGGCGAGCGATCCCTTCGGCGAGTACGCGGAGTACGGAGTTGAGGGAGTGGGCATGAGCGCCGACGGCTACGCCTCCGACCGGGAGCGCACCAACGTCGATGCCGGCTACGACGGATGCCGCGAGGCCAGTAACCCGACCCCCGAGTTCGGTGATGGGGTGGTGACGCCGCACGCATCATTCCTCGCGCTTCCGTATGACAAGTCGGCCGTGCTGAGCAACCTCGCGGGTATCAAGAACGACCTGGGCGCCTATGGCCCCGGCGGCTTCTACGACGCCGTCGCGACGCAGAGTGGCACCATCGCCGACCGGTATCTCTCCCTCGACCAGTCGATGATCATGGCCGCGGTCGCCAACGAACTCCTCGACGACCGGCTCAAGGACTACTTCGTCGACGACGACTTCGAGGCGGCCGTGCGACCGCTCGTCGAAGCGCAGATCTTCGGTTCCAAGCTGGAGTAGAAATATATGGCGGTTACTGCCACAACTTGATACGGTGACTGCATGATATCTTCTGGAGAACGACCAAGGCCTGAGACCATGCTCGAGGCCAGAAATCTGACCAAGTGGTACGGCAAGGGCGAGGGGAGGTTTCAAGCCCTCGACGATGTGACGATGCAGGTACGCAGAGGCGAGTCGATCGCGATCGTCGGTAAGAGCGGCTCGGGGAAGTCGACGCTTATGCACCTTCTCGCCCTGCTGGACGAGCCGGACGGTGGCTCTGTTCTCGTCGAGGGGAACGAGGCGTCCGGTCTGCACGCCAAGGCGGTGAATGAGCTGCGCAATCGCCGGTTCGGTTTTGTCTTCCAGCAGTTCTTCCTCACGGCGAGCACGTCCGTGCTCGACAACGTCACGCTGCCCCTGAAGATCGCAGGGGTGCCGGCCCGCGAGCGGCGTGTGCGCGGTCTGGCCGCGTTGAAGAAGTTCGGGCTGGAAGACAAGGCGAAGAACAGGGCGAGCGACCTTTCGGGTGGCCAGAAGCAGAGGGTCGTCCTCACGCGCGCGCTCGTCGGGGAGCCCGACGTCATCTTCGCCGACGAGCCGACGGGAAATCTGGATTCCGCGACCGGCCGGGTGGTCGAAGAGGAACTCTTCGAACTCAATCGAGCCCGTGGGATCACCCTGGTCATCGTCACGCACGACGAAGACCTCGCCGCGCGGTGCGACCGTCAGATCCAGGTGCGCGACGGCCGCATCGTCGACAGTTCGGAGGTGGCAGCATGAAAACCACTGATCTTGTCCGCACAGCCTTCGCCAACACCTTCCGCAGCAAGTTGCGCACCACGCTGACCGTTCTCGCACTGTTTATTGGCGCATTCACACTCACCATCACGACCGCACTCGGTGCCGGCGTCTCGGACTACGTCACCAAACAGGTTGCTTCCCTCGGCGCGAACGACGTCTTTCTCATTTCGCGGGCCTCAACCACTACAGCCACCGACAGCGGCCCCCAGAAGTACGACCCCGCGACCTCCAGCCCTGGAACCGGAACGAGCAACCCACTCACAGGTTCTGCGGGTGCGCTAACCGACGCCGATATCACCACCCTGCACAACATCCAGGGCCTGCGAGACGTCGCCCCCATCTCCACAGTCGCCATCGACTGGATCGAACAGGCCGGCGGCGGGAAGTACCAGTTCACAATCGCGCCGACGTCATCCATCGCCCAATCGGACCTCGCGGCCGGGAGCCAGCTGGACTCCTCCAGCTCCGATTTTCAAGTCGTCTTGCCTGAGGACTACGTGGAACCGCTTGGTTTGGGGAACACCGCAGACGCTGTGGGCGCAACGGCTACCCTCGGATTCACTGATGTCGCCGGCGGAACGCACACCGTGACGGCTACGGTCGTCGGAGTGTCGAACACGAGCCTGCTCAACGCCGGCGCGGGTGCGAACTCGGCGCTGGTCGATGCGGTCGCCGAGCAGCAGAAAGCCGGATCCGCAGCCCCGAACCGTTATCAGGTGGCAGTCGCCCACTTCCCCACGGATGCTTCCGCCGACGACATCGCCCAGCTGAAGAATGACATCGCCGCCGCCGGGATGTCGGCCCAAACCATAGAAGATCAGCTGGGGACAGTGCAGACGATTATCACCGGCATCACGGGCGTACTCAATGCGTTCGCCATCATCGCCCTGCTGGCAGCTGCGTTCGGCATCGTCAACACCCTTCTGATGAGCGTCCAGGAACGCACCAGAGAGATCGGTCTGATGAAAGCGATGGGAATGGGCAGCGGGCGCATCTTTGCCTTGTTCAGTCTCGAAGCCATTGTCATCGGCTTCCTCGGCAGTGCGCTCGGCATCGTTGTGGCGATCGCCGTGGGTCTTCCTCTCAACGAAGCGCTCGCCAGCGGTCCGCTCTCGGGACTGTCCGGCCTTGACCTCCTCCTGTTTCAGCCCTCGGGACTTATCGGCGTGATCGCGTTGATCGTGGTCATCGCATTCCTTGCGGGCACACTTCCCGCCCGCAGGGCAGCGAGGAAAAATCCTATCGACGCTCTACGCTACGAATAGACCATGAACGAGACGATGAGCACGCGCGGGAGCAACGCCAGGGGTCGAGCGACCGCTCGCGCCATCGAATCCGCGGTAGTGCGGCTTGCCACCGAACACGGCGCAGCCGCACTGACCGTCGACCAAATTTGCACAGAAGCCGGTATCGCGCAGCGAACGTTCTTCAATCACTTCGACACCAAAGAAGACGCCCTGCTGGGCAAGGAACTGCCCCGGATCGACGAGCAGCGCACCCGTGAGTACCTCAGCTCGCGCAGTATCGGGGTGCTCTCCGGCGCACTCCATCTCGTGCGGATCCCCGCGGTCGACGATGTCGACCAGGAACTTCTGCGCGCCCGGATCGCCATTCTCAGAACCTCACCCGCACTCGCGGAGCGACAGGCGATGCGGATGCTACCCCTCGCAGACGAGGTGCAGAGCATCGTCAAGCTCAAACTCAAAGACCTCGACCCGAACCGATCCGATGGCGAACTCGACACGTCGGCCGCGCTCATCACCCAAATGGCGTCGGCGCTCATGCTCAGCTCGGCGCTTCCGGCGACTGACGGATCATCACCGCGGACCGTGCACGACCTCGCTTGGATTTGGCACCGGCTGCTCTGATCGCCAGCGGGCTAGGTCAGTCCTTCCAGACGTCGGAGTAGTCGTCGACGAACTGTTCCAAGGTGATTGCGGGCAGGCCGGTGAGCCTGTGGATGGAGCGGTTGGGGAACGCCGAGATGTTGAGTCTTACGATTTTGTGGATCATTTTCTGCACGGCGATGTAGTCCTCGGGGGCGCCGTCTGCGGCGAGCTGGGCCAGGTACGCGTCTTCGCCGGGTCTGTCGTAGCGAATGGGTTGACCGAGGACGTCGGTCATGACCTCGGCCACTTTTCGGTAGCTGAGGCTCTGTGGACCCGAGAGTGTGTACGCCTTCCCGATGTGCCCGGGATGAGTGAGGGTTGCCGCTGCGGCCCGGCCGACATCGCGCGCGTCGATGAACGCGGTCCGGGACCTGCCGGCGGGCACAAAGATCTCGCCGCGTTCACGGATTGGTCTGGCGTACGTTGTGGACAAGTTCTGCATGAAGAAGTTCGGCCGCAGGAAGGTGTACGGGCTCCGCACCGAACGCATGTACTTCTCGACGGCGTGATGCGGCGTGTTCCGGTTCACCTGCACACCTTGCAGTGAGAGGAAGGCGATCTGCCGGATGCCGCGGTGCTGCGCCGCGTCGATGACGGGGAAAAGCTTCGTCTGCACATCCGCTATGGCCGGCGGTCGCATGAGGAACAGCCGATCCGCCCCCTCGAGCGCCTGCTCGATGGTCTCCGGCGCATCATCGAAGGAGAACTTCCGCACCTCTGCCGCGCGCGGTACACGGTCGGCGTCGTGTGGGTCTCGGACTCCCGCGATCACCGACTGCCCGAGTTCGAGCAGGTGTGTCACGACTGCTGAGCCGACTGTGCCGGTCGCGCCGGTGACGAAGACTGCTCCCATCACGCGACCTCGACCCGGCTGATCAGTGCCGCGAGCGTAGCCAGCTCATCGGGGGAGAGAGAGGTGAACCATGGAGACGTTCGCAGAACCGTTGCCGCCTCGAACGCAGCGACCTGGGCGGTCGCGGTCTCGGTCAGTCGCCACACACGAACGCGCCCGTCGAGGTCGGAGGGCGACTGGTCGACAAGATTCTTCTCGCGCAGCTGGTCCATGGTCTGGGTGATCGCACCCGGCGTGACTCTCACCGTCGCAGCGAGCCGACCGGGGGCTACTGGCTCGTTCTCGTGGGCTAGTACAAACAAGATCTCGAGCTGGGTGCGGGTTAGAACCGCGTCACCAAACGGCGTCATCCGGGGGCTGGCCAGCGCGCGAGAAAGCGTGAAAATCGACTCCAGCACGCTGCCGATCTGTGTGGCGCGGTCGACGGTCGAAGTGTGCATCACGCGCTCACGAGAGGTAGCCGGCCATTGCAGGTATTCGGTTTCTCGGTAAGTCGCGCCCAGTTCTGCCTGTGGCGCCGAAGATGCTGATAACGGTCATGAAATTAGTTTAGCTGCTAAATCTTTGGGATGATGGACTGCACCCGGGAGCTCGGTTGACGATCTCCTGGAGGAACCAGCCGTCGCCGCCTGCGTCCACTCGCGGAAGAAGGGCGGGGCACAGTTGCCGTGAAACCCAAAGATCTGGATCCAGACCGGGGCGCGGCGTGGCCGAAGCTGGGAGTCCACGGCGCCAGGTCTTTAGTCACTACGGCGGTCGAACGAATGCGCCCACGCTGGAGGAATGCTCCCCTCGAAGACTGCGGCAAGCCTCGCCGCCCTGACTCTGCTCCTGTCCCTCACCGCCTGTGCCGCCGCCGGCGGGACGGACACCGACCCGACGGGCTCCGGCGCATCCGCCGGGCTCGGCGCTGAGGCGGACGCGATGCTCGCGAACTATGACATCGAGGCTCCCGCCTCCCCGACCGATCTCATCGATCAACTGCAGGCGCAGCCCCTCGCCGAGCGCCCGGACGGCCTGATGGCATCCGTGCGCGTCGACGCACTCCTGCTTTCCGTCGGGGACGACGAGATCAGCCTGGCGCTGCCTCAGGACGAATTCCACCTATCGATCGCACCGTACCTGACCGACACGCACGAGTGCTTCTACCACTCGCTCACCACGTGCGTCGGCGAGCTCGGCGGCGAGGATTTCCACCTGACAGTCACCGATGACGCGAGCGAGAAGGTGCTATTCGACAGCGACATCACCACCTTCGAGAATGGGTTCTTCGACGTGACACTGCCGGCTGGGTTGGACATCACTGTCCTCATCGACGATGGTGAGCGCTCCGTCGAGTTGCCGCTGGGCACTCGCACGGAGGACCCGACCTGTGTGACGACGGCGCAACTGAGCTAAGCGGGCGTCTCGGGGCCGAAGCCTGTCGGCCCCACTGAGAAGCTCCTAGCGCGTGGTTTTCGCACCAAGGCCATCCGTCGGGGTCTGAGCCCGTGGAATGAAGGCGGCGATGACGATGCAGACGACCGCCGCTGCCAGCCCTAGGGCAAGGGCGAGCATGAACCCTGACTCCGTCGGGCCGGTATCGCTGCCGCCGGTCATTGCGGACTGTGCCAGCACTGCTCCGATTACTGCAGCTGCGACGCTCGTGCCCAAGGATCGCATGAGCGCGTTGAGCCCGTTTGCGGCTCCGGTCTCGCTCGCGGGAACGGCCTGCATGATCAGGGCCGGCATCGCAGCGTAGCCGAGACCGATCCCCACACCAACGAGAGTGTTGACGATAAGGATCTGCCACAGAGTCGCGTGGAATAGTAGTGCGCCCCCGTAGCTGATCGCGATGACCACGGCTCCGGCGATCAGCAACGGCTTCGGGCCGTGTACGCGCTGAATGCGCCCGGCGACGGGGGCCATCGCCATCATCGCAAGGCCCGACGGGGCGAGCACGAGTGCGGCAATGAGCAGGGACAGTCCGAGCCCGATTCCGGTCGTGGTCGGCAGTGCGAGCAGCTGCGGGAAGACGATGTTGGAGGCGAACAAGGCGAACCCCATGGCAATGGACGCGAGGTTGGTGAGCAACACCGGTCCGCGGGCGGTGACCCGGAGGTCGACAAGTGGGTCGGTGGTGCGGAGCTCGAAGACGCCCCAGGCACAAAGAACGACGATGCCGCCGATGAGCAGGGTGAGGGTGCGCGGGTCGGCCCAGCCCCATTCTCCGCCGCGAGACACGGCGATGAGGGATCCGACCAGTCCGACCGTAAGACCGGCTATCCCGATGATGTCGAGCCTGCCGGCTGTGCGGGACGTGTTGGCAGGCACGAGAACGGCATACAGAACCAGGCAAATTGCGGTGAGGGCCGCGGCGATCCAGGACAGGGCATGCCAATCGAGGTTGTCGGCGACCAGCGCGCTGATGGGGAGGCCGAGCGCTCCGCCGACCCCGAGGGTCGCGCTGACGAGTGCGATGGCCGAGCCGAGGCGACGCGGGGGCAGGACGTCGCGAAGGATGGCGATTCCTAGCGGGATGACGCCGGCAGCCATTCCCTGGAGGACCCGGGCGATGATCATCGGGGGGAGGGTGTCGGACAGCGCTGCGAGGATCGCTCCGAGGAGCTGGAGCACGAGCAACACCATTGCGATGCGTCGTTTGCCATACAAGTCGCCGAGCCGACCGGCGATGGGACTGCTGATCGCGGCGGCGACCAGGGTGGCGGTGATGACCCAGGCGGTGCCTTCGCTCGTGGCGTTGAGCAGCTGGGGCAGCCGGGGCTGCAGGGGGATCAGGATTGTTTGCATGAACGCAGCGCTCACGCCCGCCAGCGCGAGGGCGGCCACCACGAGATTGGGATTGGCGGTGCGCGTCAGTAACGTTCGGTCTGTCATTGTCTGAGTCCTTTTAAAAGAGTGCGTAAATGAGCGCGCGCGAGCGCGCCGAAGAGGTCGCCGTGCCAATCGGTCGTGACGATCGTGGCCGGCGATGGAAAATGGGGACTAAGCGGGTGTCAGCTGGGCGGCCAGTTGCTCAGCGTGGTGTGCAGCGCATCGAGGACGCGGTCCCACGATGCACTGGAGGATCGGGCACCACGGCTGAAGCCGCCGCCGCGTTCAAGCAGGACGAAGCCGTGAAAGGTTGCGTGCAGCAGTCGCACCGCATCCGTCTCATCGGGTTCGTTCAATGCGTAGCCGCGCAGGATCGCCCTGGTCATAGCCGCATGGCGTGCGGCGGCGCTGTGCTCGGCGACCTCGGGCTCCAACGTCATTTGTGTCGCGGCGTACCGGCCGGGATGACTCGTCGCGTACGAGCGGTACGCGTTGGCGAAGGCGATGAGTGCGTCGCGTCCCGCTCGGCCGGCAAGGGCCGCGCCGACCTGGTCAGCAAGTTCGGCCAAGGAAAGCACCGCCACACCGGACCGCAGTTCGTGCAGGCTGCGGACGTGCGCGTACAGGCTGGCGTCTTTGACCTCGAAGAGCCGCGCGACAGCGGACATCGACACGCTCTCGAAGCCGTCCTTATCAGCCAAGTCGGCAGCGGCGTCGATAATGCGAGCGGGCGTGAGTCCTGCACGAGCCATGAGGTAACCTTTCTCTTTTCCTAGCGCCATACTAGAGTTACCTAGGAGTCCTAGGCAACTGGTTTTCACACCGATTGCGCAAACCATCAGGAAAGGCAGTCATGACCGAGTGGATTACGACCGAGATCGATGAGGACCTGGTGCACGGCGCTGTGGAACTCGAGCGCACCCCCGGAGGAGTGCTGCCCCATCGGCTTCCCTCCTGGGCGCGCCGTCAGTTCGCTGATGAGTACCTCGCGCGCGTGGAGAGCCAGCCGTCGGGTGTCCGCCTGATTTTTCGAACGCGCGCCACGGCAATCGAGCTGGACCTGATGTCGACGCGAACGGCGGTCAAGGGCGGCCCAGTCCCCGCGGATGGAAAGCTCGACCTGTATGTGGACGGACTGCTCGTCGCCCAGGCAGCCGTGCGCGCGGGCATTCTTCACGTCGTCGACATGATGACGCAGGAAACTGAAACCCAGGCCGGACCATCGTCGACGTCGTCGTTCCTGGGATTGCCGGCATCCGACAAGGAAATGCAGATCTGGCTGCCTCAGACGGAGACGACGGAGATACTCGAACTGCGCACGGACGCCCCGATTCGCAGCGGGCTGGACCGCCCCCGACGCGTCTGGCTGCACCATGGAAGCTCGATCAGCCACGGGTCCACTGCCGGGAGTCCCAGCGCGACCTGGCCCGCGATCGCATCGACGATGGCCGATACGGACCTGATCAACCTGGGATTCAGCGGCAACGCGTTACTCGACCCGTTTGTCGCTCGCACCATGCGAGACACAGCCGCCGATGTGATCAGCGTCAAGATCGGAATCAACCTGACGAACACAGACATCATGCGCGTACGTGCCTTCGTGCCGGCCCTCCACGGATTCCTCGACACGATCCGCGACGGGCACCCGACCAGCCCACTCCTCGTGGTCTCTCCGATCTTCTGCCCGATTCAGGAAGACACGCCCGGTCCCATCGCTCCGGATTTCAGCGGTGGACAGCTCAGTTTTCAGGCCACAGGGGATCCGGCTGACCGTACCCGCTTGACGCTGAAAATGATCCGCAGCCTCCTGGTGCAGGTCGTGGCCGAACGCGCAGTCGACGATCCGAATCTGCATTACTTGGATGGCCGTGAGCTGTTCGGGGAACAAGACAGCCTCGAAATGCCTCTCCCAGACGGGCTTCACCCGAACCCGGCGGGGCACCGCAGGATCGGCGAGCGCTTCGGTGAATACGTCTTCGGGAACGCGGGCGTGTTCGCGGACCGGTAGCGACTCGGATCAGGTCGGCCGGTCGCGCAGAACCTCCAGCTTTCTCGGCCTCGCTACGCATCGGTTGGTCGCGCGAGCCATCCTCTGGCTGCGGCGGCAAGCGCTGCGACACCGTTGTCCAGGGTCGGCTGGATCACCGGGGCGTACGTTGGCGAGTGGTTCGACGGCTGTTGGTTGACAATCCTGATAGTTTCTTCGACGGTGGTAGCTGAGGCGAACAAGGCGGGATCCGAACCGCCGAGTAGCCAGAAACTGCAGGCTGCTCCGGCGGCATCCGCGAGGACGCCGATGTCTTCACTTCCGGTCACGGCTCCCGAGGTGATGACGGCTCCGGGGCCGAAATGCTCGATTAGGGATGCGCGTGTGCGTTCGGCGGCGGCGGGCTCATTGACGACGCACGGGAAGCTTTCGTAGACATCGACGGCGGCCTCCTGCGGGGCGCCCGCCGCTCTGGATTCTCCTACGGCGATCCGACGGATGGCGGTGATTGCCCTGTCGCGCACATCGGTGTCGAATGATCTCATGCTGATGAGGAGTTCGGCGGTGTCGGGAATGATGTTGTTCTTCGTCCCGGCGTGGAGCGATCCGATGGTTAAGACCAGTGATTCGGTGGCCGCGATCTCACGGGAAACAACGGTCTGGAGACGCAGGACAGTGGCAGCCGCCATCACGATCGGATCGACCGTGGTCTCGGGGCGTGACCCGTGGCCGCCGCGACCGTGAAAAGTGATTCGGATTCCGTCGGCTGCAGCGAAGGCGAGACCGGGCTGGATGGCAACGACCCCTGCAGGCAGAGGGGACACATGTTGTCCCAGCACGACTGCGGGGCGCGGAATGCGCTTGAAGAGGGAGTCCTCTGCCATGGCTCGCGCACCGGCTCCGAGTTCCTCGGCGGGTTGGAAAAGGATCTCGAGGGTTCCGCTCCATGATCCACGGTCCTGTGAAAGGTGCCTTGCGGCCCCGATGAGGCAGGTGACGTGCATGTCATGCCCACAGGCGTGCATGACCGGGACCTCGTTGCCATCCTGATCATTTCCGAGTGTGTTGCTTGCGTATTCGAGCCCGGTCTGTTCCGCGACTGGGAGGGCGTCCATGTCGGCTCGGAGTAACACCGTCGGGCCGTCACCGTTGCGGAGTACACCGACGACGCCGGTGGTACCTATGCCGGTGAGGACGTCGAAACCGAGTTCTCGTAATTCCGCTTCCACCAGAGCCGCCGTGTTGTGCTCTTGGAAGGACAACTCAGGGTTCATATGAAGGAACCGGTAGATGTCTTCGAGAGCTGTTGGGTTCGAACCTGACGATGACATCTGACACCTGGTCTCTACGTATCCAGCTCTGAGGACTCGCGCTCAGTATTGCATGGGCACCAGCGCGTCCGCGGAGCTTCGCTCAGACTTTCGTGCCAACCTGCTGCCAGGTGCTGTCAGGGTCGCCGTGCTGTGCAGGGCGCGAAACTGCCTCTTTCCGCCGGCGCCGACCTCACGCACAATGAAGTGTGGACGCAGAACACAACCTCGTCAGAAGGGTTCACTACACATGACCACCTACACCGCGACGATCAGCCTTCCGCAGTCGCTTGATGATTCGTTCGCCTTCATGGCCGATCCCCGCAACCTTCCGTACTACTTTCCTCGAATCACCTCTGCCGAGCTCGTCGGGCCGGAGCTGGTGCGCACGACCGCGGTCATCAACACGGACGGTGCTGACGATGCCAGCGGTGAACCGGTCACTGCCGACGCGTGGTTCCGTTCCGACCCCGCCAAGCACGAAATCTCCTGGGGATCGCCCGACAACGACGAGTACCACGGGACACTTGTCGCAGAACAGGGCGAGAGTTCAACTCGCCTGCATCTCACCCTTGCAACCTCGGCCAGCTACCCGGGAATCCAGGACAGCCTCGATGAGGCCTTGACATCGATCGCGGCCAAGCTCGCCGACGGTTAGGTCAACCATGGCCAGCCCGACCACAGCACCGCGGGTCCACGCAGAAACTCGTGCGCAGTGGCGCCGTTGGTTGCTCGTCAACCATGAACTCGAACGCTCCGTGTGGCTGGTGTCCTGGAAGAAGGCCACAGGAAAACCCTCTGTCAGCTACGACGACGCCGTATCGGAGGCTCTGTGCGTGGGCTGGGTAGACAGCAAACCCCAGAAGCTCGACGATGAGCGAACGATGCTCTATTTTTCTCCCCGGAAACCGACAAGTGCGTGGTCTAGGCCGAACAAGATCAGGGTCGAAGCCCTGCGCGCAGCAGGACTCATGCTGCCCGCCGGCGAAGCGGTGATCGCGCAAGCGATCAGCAACGGTTCATGGGCTTTGCTGGATGAGGTCGAGGACCTCATTGTCCCGGCGGACCTTGTCGAGGCTTTCGACGACAACCCGCCAGCCCGGGCAAACTGGGACCAGTTCCCGCCCTCTGCCCGTCGCGGCATCCTCGAATGGATCGTCCAAGCCAAACGACCCCAAACCCGAGCCGCGAGAATCCTCGAGACCGCACAGCTCGCCTCCCAAAACCAACGCGCCGCCCAATGGAAAAAGGCGACCGATGGCAAAGGAAACGATTGACTCGGAGGCGGAATCGGATCAGGCGGCGGCGACTTCAGCCCGCGGGGCGTGAGCACGGCATCCGCGCTGGCAGCGATTCCCGTTGCCACCGCCCTGATGGCTCGGGCTGAGGTTCATTTCAAGCACGCGCGGGTGAAGGGAAGATCGTCTGGTTCGTCGGGCCACTCGTCTACGCGATGACCCGGGTAATTGCTGTGTCGACGGACGTCGCTGAGAGGGATGGCTCCTTCGCACGGTATGGCGATCAGATCACCGACAACCACATTGGCCGGCAGCCAAACCCACTGCATGTCATCTACAGGCCGGGGCCGGAGCTGCATGCGCTTGAGGTGAGCGACACTACGGCGTCCGACAACGCGAGCTGCCGACAGAATGGGGCGGCAATGGTCCAGCTCGGCGTCGACCCATACGACCTGGCGCCGGTGCGAACCGGTGAAACCGGTCTCCTCCACTCGGGTCAACAGAACGGTGATGAATCGTTCCGGAGCGGCAGCGGGCCGCTCCCCGGCGTCGGCAGCCGCGCCGATTCGTACCGCGGGAGTCCGGTCGTGGCTGGCGCGCACCAGGGAGAGCCCGTTGATGACGAGGTCGTCGTCGGTGTGGACGGTGCCGACCGGCCAACTGCCGACATCTGCTGGTCGGTGCGTCAGGGGTGTCCGGGCCAGGATGCTGGACATGAGAGTCATGAGTGCTCCTTCATGGGGTTCTGGTGGCCTGTGGGATGGGTCATGCGAGTTGCGCCAGCCAGGTGAATTCGGCGGCGCTGTCGGCGGGGCTGTCCGACGTGTCGGTGTGTACGAGCGGCCGGGCACGAATGTCCCGGAGGGCAACGACACCGGTGCAGGGGATGGCGAGCAGGTCGCCTTCTCGCAGATCGTCGGGCAGGTCCATCACGCCGCGGCCGATGCTCGGTGTTTCATGGGATTCGCCGGAGAGCAGGATCGCCGCGGTGCTCTTCACCGTGGAGGCTCGTCCGATAAGTCGGGTCTCTCGCCAGGTGGCGTTGACGGTGTCCAGGCACGCGTCGATGAGCACAACCCGCGCCGCATCGAAGTTCTTCAAGACCGCGGTGACTTGCACAACGACCACGGCGGCGTCCTGGTAAGGCGACCTGCGCCCATGCGTTCCGGGGATGACAGCGGCCGCGGTGTGCACACACGGTGTCTGGCACACCTCGACGAGGCGGGTCATCGAGACACCGCACACGATGACGTCGGTCGTGGTGACCTGAGAGGACTCCGGCCAGGAATCGATGCGCAGGGGGTCGGGAATTGAGCGCCGGAGGGAGGGCATGATCGCGGTGAGAGTCATGAGCGCGAGCCCGTGCCACGGTTGCTCGGTTTGAGGGGATCCGATGTGGTGCGCTCAGGTGTTGTCATGCTTCAGTCCTACTGGCCCGGCGACGGGAATCCTTGCCCCCTAACGGAAAGCAGACGGGTTTCTCACGGAACCGCTACGGAGCGGCTCGGCGGGATACGGCCGCACCGGACCCCGGAACCTCTTTAATGGTCAAGAACTGACGTCGATACCGGGGCCCGATACTACTGTTGCCCTATGTCGACAACCGATCCGCTGCCCGACCGTCCCGCCCCGGATAACCCGTCCGGGAAGCTTATTCTCGTGCGCCACGGGGAGACGGAGTGGTCGAAGAGCGGCAAACACACGGGGCTCACGGATGTTCCGCTCACCGCCCGGGGAGAGGACCTTGCCCGCGGCGCGGGCAGTTTGGTGGACTGCTACGATTTCTCGCTCGTGCTGACGTCACCGCTGCAGCGTGCGCGGCGGACCGCAGAGCTCGCCGGCCTGGATGCCGAGGTCGACCCGCTTCTCGTTGAATGGGACTACGGCGGGTATGAGGGGCGCACGACGCGCGAGATCCGCCGCGAGCTCGGCTACAACTGGAGCGCTTTCACCCACGGCGTGATTCGTGGGGAGACGCCTGGTGAGACTGTCGAGGAGGTCGCCGGCCGCGCATCGCGGGTGCTCACGCGGGTGCTGCCTGCGATGGAGACGGGAGATGTCGCCCTGGTCGCGCACGGCCATTTCTTGCGCATCCTCACGGCCGTGTACCTGCGAATGGCCCCTCGATTCGGCGCTCAAATCACCCTGGATGCCGGATCGGTCTCCGTGCTCAGCTTCTACCGTGAGCAGCCGGCCATCTTGTCGTGGAACTACGGAGCCGAGCTGCCCATGGTGCCCTCAGAGTCCTGAGGCGGACCCCGAGCTGCTGGAGGACTTGGGATCCGCCGGTGGAAACCGAGGAGATCAGCCGTGGGTGGGGAGTTTCGCACCTGTCACATCGACCTGTTCCGGCATCGCCGGGACTTTGAACGACGCGCGTTTGTGAAGCGCGGCCACGACGAGGAACACAACCAGCCCGAGCACAGTGAGCCCCGCGCCAACGAGTGGCAAGGCGTTGTAGTCGTACCCGCGGCGGAGCACCTCCCCGCCTATGGCGGAGCCGAGACTGACACCAGCCATGAACGATGCCGAGGCGATGGCTGAAATGAACGGCGATGTGACGTTTGCGACCTCGACCGCGAAGGATTGCAGTGGCGGGACCATCCCGAATCCGGCGGCGCCGAGCACGCCGAGCAACACGATGACCGCGAAGATATTCGTGTCGAGAAAGGAGAAGGCGACGAGAGCGGCGGCCAAAACGACCATCGCGGTGACTGTCGTGCCGCGGATGGACTTGTCGGCGAAGACCCCGGCGTAGTGGGTTCCCACTACAAGGCCAACCCCGAACACGAGGAGCAGCCAGACGACTGCGCCGGATGAGGCACCGGTTCGCTCCTGGAGCATCGGCTCGATATAGGTGAACATGATGAACAGGCCGCCGTAAGCGAGTGCCATCGCGGCGTACGTCAGCCAGAGCCGCACGGTGCGAAGGGCGGCGCCGACGCTACCGGAGGCGGCAACGACTGCCTCGGCACTGCGAGGCAGCACCGTGATGAGACCGATCAGGGATACCACGGCGAGCACCGTCACGAACCAGAAGACGCTTCTCCAGCCCCAGGCGTTGCCGGCGAGGTTGCCGATGACAACACCGAGGACGTTGGAGATGGTGAGGCCCGAAAAGACCAGCGCGATGGCGCGGCCGCGTCTCGCGGTTGTGACAAGGTCGCTGGCGATTGTGATCGCCACTCCCATGAAGGCGCCGAGCATGGCGCCGGCGAGCGCGCGGGTCAGCACGGCGAGGAGGAGCGTGGGCGACAGCGCGGTACCGATGTTGGCGACGAGGAACACAGCCACGAGAATAATGGTGAGTAGCTTGTGTGGAACCCGAAGCGTCGCGGCGGCGATCAGCGGCCCGCCGATAACCCCGCCCAACGCGAATCCAGTGGTGATCAATCCCGCGTCGGCAACGGGTACAGCGAATCCGTCAGCGACTGACAGCAGTTGGCCGTTCGGCGCGAACTCGGCGGTTCCGAGAGCGAATGACGTCAGCGCGAGGGCATAGAGGGGAAGCGGAGAGGATCTCATCCCTCTATCGTCGAGCGGCTAGCAGGCGGCTACCAGATACCGCTGATTCATACCCATCACAGGGAATGGTTAGCCCGGAACGATGGACGTAGCGTTAAGCCATGAATAGTCCAGGCCCCCTCGCCGAGTATCTGCGCGCCAAGCGCGCTGACCTACTGCCGGACCGCACGCAGCTGGCCGGCTATGGCGCCCGGCGGCGAGTGCGAGGGCTTCGGCGCGAGGAGGTCGCGCAGCTCGCCGGCGTGAGCATTGGCTACTACACGCGTCTGGAACAGGGTCACAGCCGGCACGCCTCCGATGAGGTTCTGCTCGCGATCGCGATCGCATTGCAGCTGACCGTGACCGAGACCGAACACCTGCTGGATGTTTCACAGGCGCGAATGCCGTTACGCGGCCCTGCTGCCCCTCCCATCGAGGTCGCCAGCCCCACAGCGCTCAAGATGCTCGGCTTCGTCACGGACCGTCCAGCCGTGCTCCTCGGTCGCCGCGACGACGTACTCGCCTGGAACCGGCTCGGGCACGCGCTCATCGCCCCCTACCTCCCGTTCACCGCTCCGGGTATAACGAGTGAACGCCCGTCGCTGCCACGCATGCTTTTTCTCGACGCCCCAACCCGAGCTCTGTATCCGAACTGGATGAAAGAGGCCGGGCAAGTCGTCGCGTACCACCGAATGGTCAGCGGTAAACATCCCGACGACACGGCGCTCATCGCGCTCGTCGGAGAACTCGTCATGAAGGATCCCGCGTTCGCGACGCTGTGGTCGGAGGGTCGCGTCGGCGAATGCATCTCCGGCAGCAAACAATTCCACCACCCGCTGGCGGGGGACTTCACCGCCACCTACGACCTCTGGGCGCAAGCCAGCTACCCCGAGCATCGTCTCGAAATCTACGACCCCGAGGAGCCCGACCGGGTCATTGCAGCGTTGCGGCGCGTACCCGAGGCCGGACTCGGCGCGCACGACGTACCAGAGGCGCACACCGTCTCCTAGACGGGAGGCGCTTCAGCTCGACCGGCGGGCAGCGTTGATCTTGTCCACCTGTCCGAGGGGATCGTCGACGGTGAGGACCAGTCGGTCGAAACGTTCGGCAGGGTCGAGCTCTATGACGATGGCGGCCTCATAGCCGACGATGTTCCAGAACTGCCGCTTGCCGTTCGTGTAGAACGTGCCCGCCACTTTGCGTGGAAGGTGCAGGCCGGGAAAACGGATGCCTGTGGGATCGTCGATCACGGTCGGGTCGAAGAAGGCGCCTCTCACCTGCTTCAGCGGAATCTGGATGCGTCGGGTGAACGACCACAGCCTGTCGAGGCCTCGGGGTTCGATCACCAGCTGATCGCCGGCGATGATCAGGTGGTTGCCGCTCATCTCCGGTTGCCTGCACCGCGGGCGGACACCGCCAGGTCGGGTGCCGGCGGCTTAGCTTCGGCTGCGGTTTGCGCGACCGCGGGGCGGCGAAACTGACCGGTGGCGACGAGGACGATCACGAGTGCGAGCGGAACGATCCAGCCGGTCCAGCCCAACGGAGTCGCCTGCGTGGTGTCGATGTACTCGCCCGCCATGGAGAAGATCATGATGGTGCCGGCAGCCCCGTTGAACGCAGCGTGTGCGAGGGCTGCGGGCCACACCGAGTTGGAGCGAAGGCGCAGCCAGCCGAAGACCGCACCAACGAGGATGCACATGCCGACCATCATGGTGAGGCCGAGCCAGCCCGGCGCGTCGGGGTAGTTGTATCCGAGGAGGACCATCGGTGCGTGCCAGAGTCCCCAGATGACGCCCGAGATCACAATCGCCGGTACCGTTCCGAGCGGCATGAGTTTCGGGAGAAGCCAGCCTCGCCAGCCGAGTTCCTCTCCGAGTGCCGGAATGAGGTTGAGGAACGCCGCCACGGGGAGCATGAGCAGCTGGATGGCGACGAGCATGCCGAGATCAATGGTCAACTCGCCCGTGCCCGCAGCCTGTGCCCGTTGGGCGAGGTCCTGCTCAAATCCCGAGAAATTCACGAAGTCGGCCGGATACACCCCCAGCAGCGCACCAATTGGAAGCGAGACGAGAACGAGCGCGATCGGCACGAAGATTCCCAAGAGGGAGTATTTGACCAGTCGGCGCACGGGCTTCAACGGCCAGAGCCCGAGCAATCTGGCTTTCTGCCGATCCCGGTCGACGAAGAACACCATGATCAGCGCCGCGATCGCGGGCGTCGCCATGGTCGCGACTGCGACGGTCGCGATCGTGCCCGTCGGGCTATCGATTCCGTCGCCGAACCAGAGCGGGAGCGCGATAATCCACGCGAGCACAAAGGCGATCGACAGAAAGATTGTGATGGAGCGGATGTCCCGGCCACTCAGCCGAGAACGTGCTGGCGTGTCATGCATGAAATCTCCTCCGGAGGTGTGGACGGTCACGGCGTCTCCTCGGGGAGAATGTGCAGGCCCGCGATGGTCCGGTCGTCGCGGAACGCGATTCGCACGGTGTAGTCGCCTGCCTCCATGGAGAGTGGAGTGTTGGTCACCGTCACATCGCCGGCCCGCGTCACGACAGGTTCTCCCTGTCCTTCGAACCCCCCGGACAAGCCCACGATCTGCGACCACGCCGCCGCTAGGGCATCCTCGGAGAGGCCGTCCCGCATCGCTGGATCGAATCGCTCGGTGACGAGCTCCCATCGACCGGCCGCAAGGTCGTGAACGACCGATCGGGCCAATTCTGCGGCGTCGTTGAGGGGCGTGGTATTCATGAGTTCTCCTGTTCGTGGGTCAATCGGTTTGCCGTAGCGCTGGAAGGCTGCTTGACGACTCACGCCAAGGGCGTCACCGATGGTCTGCCACGTAGCACCGCGCTCACGCGACTGCTGGACGACCGAGCGAACGACCTCCTCGGCAGCCGACTGGATCCTGAGCGAGTACCCGATCGCGCCGGCAAAGTCGTCGCTGTCTGTCAGAACGCGGGCCGCGAGGAATGCGTCTGCGTGCCGCTTGAGGTCTTGCATTGCTGTTGTCAAGTTATTTTGCATGTGTAAAGCTTAGCTTTACAACGCTCGCAATTGCAACACTTGAGTCGCTCGAATCGTCTGCTCGCGTCGCACGCTTCAACGCGCTCAGACCCGACCTGGGGGAGCGGAGGCGGAGCGGTTAGTGCCCGGTCAGTTTTGAGCGTCGAACCGCTTGCGCGAGAGCTCGACCTCGGTCATGTTCTGCGTGGTCCACTGAAGAAGCGCATCGACGAGTTGGTTGAGGGTGTCACCGACGGGGGCGACGCGGTATTCCACGGCGACTGGGCGCACTGGGAGCACGAGCCGTTCGATCATGCCGTTGCGCTCGAGACGACGCAGGGTGGTCGTGAGGGACTTCTGCCCGATAGCTGGGATCGCCCGCCGGAGCTCGTTGAAGCGGAGCGGTCGGCCGCAGAGCTGGTCGAGTACTTGGAGTGACCATTTGTCGAGTACCTGGTCGAGGAGTTCGCGGTGCGGTTCGGTGACCTGCAGTAGGTCGGCGCCAGCGTGCGCGGTGTCATTCATAGCACCTAGTCTCGTTGAAGTTCCCTCGGTGCACCTAGTAGAAATGAGAAACCAACGAAGACTCTAACAAAGGAAGAACCATGACTGTCCGCACTTTCTCGCCTGACAATATGTTCCAGCCCGTGCCCTACCACCACGTCGCCGTCGGGACCGGCACCCGCCACGTTCACGTCGCCGGCCAGATCTCCCGCGACGGCAATGCCAACCTCATCGCCACGGGCGATCTTGCCGGCCAGGTCGCCCAGGTCCTCCGCAACACCGCACGTGGCCTCGAAGGAGCCGGAGCGACGTTCGCCGACGTGGTGCGCCTGCGTTTCTTCCTGACCAACTCGACACCGGATATGTTCGGCGAATTCATGGCCGGAATCGAGTCGGTCGCAGAGGAACTCGGTTTGCCGAGTCCGCTTCCTCCTCTGTCGGCCATCGGTGTCGACTTCCTGTTCGAGCCCGACGTCCTGGTGGAGCTTGAGGCCTACGCCATCCTCGACTGACGTTCGCTGGTCCCTCGTGGAGGGCACGCCCGTGCGGGATCAGGTACCGAGTTCAGGAGGGCGGCCAGTGCAGGAGTGCCGCGTCGACAACGCTCCGTAGCGCCGCTGAGGATGCTCCACCTGTCGCCTGAACCGACACGCCGTCGGCGATCGTCGTCAGGTACCGGGCGACCAGGTCGACATCGGTGTCGGCAGGGAGGTCGCCCTCGTCGGCGGCGCGCTGGAATCGCTCACGCAAGTCGGCCTGGCTCTTGGCCCGCCACGTTGTGAGGATGTCCTGCACGCTCTGCCCGGTCGCGCCGACGGAGAGGGCGGCGCGCACGCCCAAGCAGCCGGCGGGGCGGCCTGGCTGAGTGCCGGCGTGCACCGCGCCGTCGAGGTAAGCCCTGGCGACCTCGCTCGCGGTTGGGGCGAGAACCGATTCCCGTGCGTACGCGCCCGGCCCGCGTTCGTAGCGCTGCAAAACCTTGAGAAACAACTCTTCTTTGTTGCCGAATGCGGCGTACATGCTCTTGCGGGAGATGCCCATTGCCTCGGTGAGCATGGTGAGGCTGGCTCCCTCGTAACCGTGTTCCCAGAAGACGATCAGCGCCTGCTCGAGTGCATCATCGGCCTCGAAGGACCGTGGCCGACCGAGTTTCACTTGCTCCATAACGCCACTCTAGCACTTCGATACCGGTCGGTGCAGATGTGTGTTAGTTTTGCGATCTGCACCGATCGGTGTCGAAAAGATCAGGAGATCACTTGTGAACAGGTTCGAAGGCAAGACCGCAGTTGTTACCGGGGGCGGTACGAACGGCATCGGCCGCGCCACCGCGGCACGGTTGGTGGACGAGGGGGCATACGTCTTCATCACAGGTCGCCGCGAGCACGAGTTGAACGAGGCCGTCGCCGCGATCGGCCGCAACGTGACGGCTGTTCAAGGAGACATCACCAACCAGGCGGATCTTGATCGCCTATACGAAGCAGTCGCTGCTCGCGGCCAAGGCCTGGACGTGCTTTTCGCGAACGCGGGCATCGCAACCTTCGCGACGATTGACGATCTCACGACGACTGACCTCGAACGCGTCTTCGGCATCAACGTGACCGGTACCGTCCTGACGGTGCAGAAGGCGATCCCGCTCCTCAACAAGGGCGCCTCAATCATCATCAACGCGTCGACCTCCGCAGACCGAGGCGCACCGAGCATGGGTGCCTATGCGGCCTCGAAGGCGGCCCTGCGCAGCTTTGCGCGCACGTGGGCGAACGAGCTCAAAGATCGAGGAATCCGCGTCAACGCGATCTCGCCCGGCCCAACCGATACCTCCGGCGTCACAGAGCTCGTCGGCGCCGAGAATGCGGACGGATACAACCAGACCATAGGCTCCAGCCTCCCCATCGGCCGCATTGCGGGTCCGGAAGAGATGGCGGCCGTCGTGGCCTTCCTCGCATCGTCTGACAGCAGCTTCATGCTGGGAGCGAATGTGGTTGTCGATGGTGGTGTGAACCACATCTGAGCCGCCCACGGCACGTGCTGACAGCAGCGGGCGCCGCTTCCGGCTTCACCGGCCAGGGAGCGGCGCGGCCGCGCGCCTCCCGACGTCCATGCCTGCCGGATCGGCCGGCGGTCAAGCGGACAGGCTGATTTTTTGCTCTGAGGCGAACTGGCGAGCCCGGCTGAGGACATCCTGCTGGGCAGAGTTGTACAGTTCGAGCAGTGCCTCGGAAATCGTTCGCCGCGCATCGCGCTCGCTCCACCATCGGCCTGGCTGGGCTGACCATGGGCGGTCGGGGGATCGCCACGTCCCCCTCAAGGTGACGATTCTGTGCGCCACGCGCTCTCGTGTGGCTTCGTCTGCATTGCTGGGCAGACCGTCGAACTCCAGCCTGACCGCGTCAGGCTCCGAGAGCACCATCTGCCTCAGCCCGGACATGGATTCGCCTGCGGAAAGCCTCGCGAAGATGTGGATGAGCGCCTGGTCTGCCTCCGACAGTCGCGACGCCAGGGCTTCGAAGCCTCGTGGCGTGTGGGCGGGTGCGTGATCGCGCAGAATCGCCGCCATGTCTGATCGGGCGCGATGCAGACGCTCGATCTCCTCCTGCACGCATTGATCGAGCTGCTGCAGCCCGCCCAGCACAACGACGCCATCCTTATCTGCGCGCACGTGCGACAGCGGAACTCCTAGTTCGGCAATCCGCCGTACTTGAATCAGCCGCACGAGGTGATGCACTCGGTACTGCTTATATCCGTTGTATTTGCGCTCGGGGGCTTCGAGCAGCCCCAGCGAGTGATAATGCCTAATCGCATTGACCGTCGTTCCCGCGAGATCCGCGAGTTCACTCGTGCTCCACGTCACGAAATTCTCCTTCGTATGCTCAAAAAGACTGTCGATATCCGTTACGTTCGTGCCGGTCGGGGCAGTGTCGGCAATCGCCGCCACTGCCCGATCGAGGGTGCTTACGGTTCCCGGCGCGCTGTCCTCCACAGGCCGATCGAGAGAGGGATTCCGATCCACACCAGGACTGAGACCAGCAGCTTCGCCCAGGCGTCCGCCGTCATCAGACCGCTCATAAGAGTGCCCAGAGTATTGGTCATGTCCAGCCACTCAGCAGGTCCGCTCAGCGGCTCGATGGCAAAACTGAGGATCGACCACACCGTCGGCAGACCGAGGTAGGCCACGATCGCCACCGGTGTGCTCAAGAAGGCAAGCCCGAAGGCGATGCCCTGTGCCACAAGCAAGATGAGCGCAAAAGCGGTACCGAGAATGATCGGCCTATCGATCTCCCACGAGCCACCCGTGTCAAGCCACACGATGCCGATGAGGTTGAACACAGCGGCGACCGCAAGAGTGACCACCATGAGCACCATTCCGAGGTAGCTTGCCGAGGCGAGCTTGGCCAGGTTGACACGTGTGCGCCGCGGTTCGAGGGTGAATGTCGTGAGCGCCGTGCGGGCTGACCATTCGCTGGTCGCCGCCATCACTCCGATAAGTGGCAGCAGAAAGAGCTGGCCCGAGGAGGCTGCCGACACGAAGTTAGTGAACGTCAGGCCGTCGGCTGTGCCCGTGACCAGCGGCAAAGTGATCAGACCAGCACTGATTATCGCGATTGTGACAAGCAGCCAAACCCCGGCGCGAGTGTCTACCTGCTTTCGAAGTTCGACGGACGCGAGGCGTAAAAACGGCACCCTTCCAATCGGGATGGTGCGCGCGGCCGGCGGGAACGGGTTGTCTACCGAGGCCGCCTGTGAGTGGCTTATAACGTCTGGATTGGTCATGCGGGTACATCCTCTCGCCCGTGCTGGGCGGTCATTGAGAAGAACAGTTCTTCGAGTCCGGCGTTCGAGGCCGGGTGGAGGTCGATGACGACGATTGCAGCCTCGAGGGCGAGCCGACCGACATCGGCTACCGGGGCAGACGTCGACAGCCCGTCCGAAACACGGGTGACATCGAAACCGGCGATGGTCAAGGCTCGACTGAGTGCGTCATCGTCCAGGCTGCGGACCGACGTGCCTTTCGTGGCGAGCAGCTCGGCAGCGCTTCCCTTGGCCAACACCTTGCCCCGCCCGATGATGACGAGGTCGTCGGCAACGGCTTCGACCTCGAGTAGTAGGTGCGAGGAGAGCAGCACCGTGCCTCCCGAGGCAGCGAACGACGTGAGAACGCCCCGCATCCACCGAATACCCGCGGGGTCGAGTCCGTTCGACGGTTCGTCGAGAATGAGCACAGCGGGGTCACCGAGTAGGGCACTAGCCAGGCCAAGCCGCTGGCGCATGCCGAGGGAGTAGCCTCGGATGCGCCCGCCGCCCTCCTTCGCGGTCAGCCCCACGATCTCAAGCACCTCGTCGGCCCTGCCGTCCGGCATGCCCATGAGCTGTGCCGAAAGCGCGAGCGATTCCCGGCCAGTGCGGCCCGGGTGCTGGGCGCCCGCATCGAGCAGCACGCCGACGTGGCGGCCCGGGTTCTCCAGGGAATGGAACGGAACACCGAGCACGCTACTACTGCCGGAAGTTGGTGTGGCGAGCCCCACCAGCATGCGCATCGTCGTCGACTTCCCGGCACCATTGGGGCCGAGGAACCCCGTGATGCGGCCAGGCTCGGCGGAGAACGAGACGTCGTCGACCGCGATCGAGTTTCGGTAGCGCTTAGTGAGATTGGTTGCGGTAATCATGTTGCCAAGACTCGCTCAGCACGCTCCCACACAAATCAGCGCATGGTCTCGTCTCCCTCCACCTTTGGGTTGAGGCGGTAGAGCGTTAAAGAGGAGTGGCGCCGGGATGCAACCACCTACGCTGGAAAACGTGACCAACAGCCAGCGTTCCGGCCCCGCCGCTCAGGCGGCTGCGTTTTCCGCGGCCTCCAGCGCGCGCGGAGTGCCGACCGCGGTCCCCGGCGCTCCGCACCTCGCACCGTGGTCGCGAATCTGGCGGTACCTCTTGGCCGGGGGAATCGGTCTGACCCTGTGGTGCACCGTCATCCTGACCTATAGCAGGCCGAGTGCCGAGTTCACCTCCGGCGAGGAGGCCGTCGTTCGCGGCTTCATCATCCTCGATCTCCTAGTCGGTCTCGTTGCGCTCGCGGTACTGCCGTTGAGACGCCGCCACCCGGTGATCACGTCGGCAGTGGTCGCGGGCCTCACGGTGGTCTCTAGCTTCGCGGTCGGCGCGGCAGCGCTCGCCGTCGTGTCGATGAGCACTCGTCGGCGCTGGAAGCCAGCCGTTGCCATCGGCTTCGTCTGGGTCGCGGGCACCATGCTCTACGCGATGGTGCTACGACCACGCGTGCCCGGCACCACCTCGGATCTTGCTTTCACCTGGGCTGGAGGCGGCTTGGCCGTCGCCATCTACGCGGTGTGCGTGTCCACCGGCTACTACATCGGCGCGCGACGCGAACTGCTCCTCTCCCTCCGGGAGCGAGCGGAAAATGCCGAGCGTGAGCAGAACCTCCGTGAGAACTCGGCGCGGGAGTCGGAACGGACCCGGATCGCACGCGAGATGCACGATGTGCTCGCGCATCGCATCTCGCTCGTGAGCCTGCACGCCGGAGCGCTGAGCTACCGTACTGACCTCTCCCGCGATGAGACCGCGGAGGCGGCAACGGTCATCCAGAACAACGCACAGCTCGCGTTGACCGAACTTCGACAGATCCTCGGTGTCTTGCGGTCCAGTGATGGAGACACGCATGCCGAGCCGCCCCAGCCCACCCTCGCCGAGCTTCCAGCCTTGCTTGCCGATTCCCGGGAGGCCGGCATGGACATCACTTTGACAGCTGTTGAGATCGATCTGAGTGATGGTGCGTCGGGATGGGGGCACAATGGGCTGTCCGATTCTGTGTCTCGAACTGCATACCGAATCGTTCAAGAAGCCCTCACAAACGCTCGTAAGCACGCGGGGAGTGCACCCGTGGATCTTGTGCTCGAGAAGCGCGTCGACCAGTTGCTGGTCGTTGTGCGCAACCCGCGCGGGCGGGAAATGGCGACCGCACGGGGAGAGACCGAACTGCGCGGCAGCGGTGTCGGCCTCTTGGGCCTGCGGGAGCGCGCCGAGCTTTCCGGCGGCAGTCTCGACTACGGGATTGACCGCGGGGATCGCTTTGTCGTGACGGCGAGGCTGCCGTGGGCGTGACGACGCGCGTCGCGATCGTGGACGACGACGCTCTTGTACGTGCGGGCCTGCGGATGATCCTGGGCGGTGATCCCTCGCTCAGCATCGTGGGAGAGGCATCCGACGGTCGCGAAGCGCTCGACATGATCGCGACCGCGTCCCCCCACGTGGTGCTGATGGACATCCGGATGCCAGTGCTGGATGGCCTCGAGACCACGAAGGCCTTGACGCGGCGTGGCGACCACGTTCGAATCATCGTTCTGACTACATTCGACACGGACGAGCTCGTGGTCACGGCTCTGCGACACGGTGCGGTCGGCTTTCTGCTGAAGGATACGTCGCCAAGCAATATCGTCGACGCGGTGCGACGTGTGGCCGCGGGGGAGTCGATACTGTCACCGAGCGTCACTGCCCAGCTCATCGCCAAGGTGACAGGCGGCTCGGACGCCCAACGCGAGCGCGCTGTTGTGTTGCTCGAGGGACTGACTGATCGCGAGCGTGAAGTTGCGATTGCCGTCGGTCGCGGACTCTCGAACACCGAGATCTCAGCGGAACTCTTCATGGGCGTCGCGACAGTCAAGACCCACCTCGGGCACGTTTTCGTGAAGCTGGATGCCACCAACCGAGTTCAAGTTGCTCGCGTGGTGCACGACGCCGAACTCGCGAGCGATTAGAGGTTCGGGCCGCGTGTCACCGGGACGTGCGCGGTGGCAATACCTTGACGCAATCCTCCCGCAACGGCGTCAAGACGGCCTCCGCGATATCTTCCAAACCGTGAGTTTGTGCCGGCGTCAGGTGAGCGAACACATTGCGGCGCACCTCCGCGCAATACCCGGGCTCCGTCACGGCTACGACATCCGCCCCGGCATCGGTCAATCTGGCCAGGGTCCGGCGAGCGTCGCGGGGATCGCTGCTGCGGGTTATCCATCCACGCTCCTCCAGCCGGGCCACTATCCGTGAGAGATGCGATGGGGTGACGCTTGCGGTCGCGGCTAATCGAGTCATGTGGATTTCGCGTTCTTCACTGAGCGACAGCCATCGGAGGACCTGATACTCCGCATGACTCAACTTCGCGACGCGCTCCAAGTAGGCGTCCAGTTCGGCGGGCAGCCACATCATGACTCCCACGAGCAAAGACCAGGTTCGGTCCTCGTGACTGGATAATCGCTCTTCAGTGGCCATGTCTGAATTCTATCAATGTTTGCCACGGCAAGCATTCCCGCCTAGTGTTGCTTGCCATGGCAAGGAAAACCTTGCTCAATCGAACAGGAGATATTCATGCAGGCTGCGCTTTATCACAATTTTGGGGACCCGGATGTTCTCGTCGTCGAGGAAGTCACCGAACCTCACGCATCAGCAAACTCGGTTCGGATCGCCGTGAAAGCCGTGAGTGTCAACACCATCGACTACCTCTTCCGTGCCGGCACCCTGCAAGACGTGCTTCCTCTAACGCTTCCTGCGATTCCTGGACGCGACGCCGTCGGAATCATCGATGAGGTCGGGGAGGGGGTGACGGACTCGAAGGTCGGCGACCTCGTATTCGGACTGGGTGGCGTGAGCGATACAACGGCGGAGTTTGCGGTGCTGACGGCTTGGAGCGCGGTGCCTCCGCAGTGGTCCATCGAGCAGGCCGCCGCCGCGGGGCTCGCGTCCGCCACCGCGGCAGGCGCGATCAACGCTCTCGGCGATCTGAACGGTCGGACGCTCCTGATCGAAGGCGCATCCGGTGCTGTAGGAAGTGCCGCGACCGCCCTGGCGATCGCCGCCGGAGCAACGGTGATCGGCACGGCGCGACCCGCGAACCATCATCACGTCACTGCCCTCGGGGCGGCTGTGACAACCTACGGGCCCGGCTTGGCCGAGCGAGTTGCGGCCTTGGCGCCGGAGGGGGTTTTCGCGGCTCTCCATGCTGCGCCGTCACCCGCCCTGGTGGATCTGGTGAGCATCGTCGGCGACAAGTCCCGCGTGGTGTCGGTCGTAGGCACGGGGGAGGCCGTGCAACACGGGGTCGTTATCGTGAACGCTGTGAACGACTCGACACTGCTCGAGCAGACGGCCGGTCTCGGCAGGCGTGGCTTATACACGCCTCGCGTGGACCGCGTGGTACCGCTCCGATCCATCCGAGAGGCGCATGAGCTGGCCTCGGGTGGCGCTGGCAAAGTCGTGGTGATTGTGAGCTGACGGCGACTGCGGACGCGGCTGGATGCTCGGACGCTCGGAGCGGCGCGATGGCGCCCGCATCATCGAAGCCGGTCGACCCGGACTTGACCTTGTGGTCGCAACACGGTGTGAACTGAGCGAAGAGCACAGCGGACGTCGATGGACCCGATCGCGGTGCTCGAAAAGTGCGAATAGCAACGAAATCACCCCAACGAAAGCTGGCGACAATGACAGACCTGGATGCGCTCACCAAGCTCGAGGCAGCAATCAACTCCCATGACGCCAACAGCGTCGCAGCATGCTTCTCCGCCGACTATGTTTCAGAAACCCCTCATCACCCGTCTAGGAATTTCGAGGGTCGCGCAACCGTGCTGCGCAACTGGACCGCGATTCTCAGCCGGTTCCCAAATCTGACGGCGCGAGTTCTTCGTCGCGCGATCACTGGCGACGAAGTCTGGTCGGAATGGGCGATGGACGGCACCGCGGGAGACGGCACTTCGGCAGGAATCGTCGGCCCCGTAATCTGGCGCACCGATTCCAACGGCCTGGTGACCTGGGCGCGGTTCTACCTCGAGCCTGCAACCGATGAGCCGATCAGGCCGTCCTGAAATACCACCCAGTAGAAACGAGACGACATGCTCAGAGTGACTGGAACGATTCTTCTTGCCATCGGCTTCCTAATGCTGGCCGGCGCGTGGGCGATCACCGACCCTTTCGCCACCGATGCGAATATCGGGGCCGGCGGGCTCATCCTGCTTGGCCGGCCGGCAGGAGGGGTCGGCCTGTTGATTCTGCTCGTCGACGGAATCCTCAGGCTGCGCAGGCGTGACGCTTGACCGAGCTCCGGGCACAACCAATCCGACCGACAGGAAGAAGCACACACACAATGCGCGCATGGATAACCGACCAGTCAAGCCACGCAGGACTATCCTTTCGCGAAGTGCCCGATCCGCCCCAACGCGAAGATGAAGCTCTGATCCAGGTGCAGGCCTTCGCTCCGAACCCGGGAGATCTCGCAGCGCTCGCCACGGCGGAACCCGGATCAGTCCCCGGCTGGGACGGCGCCGGGACCGTGCTTCGAAGGGCGCCGAACGGAAGCGGGCCCGAGGAAGGCCAGTCCGTGATCTTCCTCGGGAGCCAGGGCGGCTGGGCTCAGATGCGGAGCGTTCCGACAGCGACGATCGCCGTGACACCGAACGGTGCAGACCCGGCGCTGATGAGCGCGATCCCGGTCCCGGTCACCAGCGCACTCCGGGCGCTTCGAGGGCTCGGATCGCTGCTCGGGCGGCGTCTGCTCGTGGTGGGTGCCAACAGCGCCGTGGGAGCGGCCGCCGTTCAGCTGGCGGCCAGGTCAGGCGCGCACGTCGTCGCGATCGCGCGGGACCAGGCGGCCCACGAACGAGTAAGGCAGCTCGGGGCTGCGGAGGTGCACGCGACGATGGACACAGTATCGTTGCCGGTCTTCGCTGCACTGGACGTCGTGGGCGGACCGCATCTCGTCGCCGCGTATTCTCTGCTGGCGCCGGGAGGTACGGTCATTGCGCTGGGACATGCCGCCGGTCACGACGAGCACTTCCCGTTCGGCGCGTTTGTCGCCGGCCCGACAAACTTCGACAGAACGATCTCGACCTTCTTCCTTGGTAGTCAAAACGGGCTTGGATCCGAAATGGAGTATCTGGCAGCCGAGGTCCACGCCGGGCGCCACACGATCGGTGGCCTCGACCAGAGGTCATGGACAGCACTCGGATTATGGGTCGGCGATGACAGTGTGCGGTCACCGAACAGGACCGTCTTCCTCGTCGACTGATCCGCGACACCTGCGCAACCGCGCAGTGGCCCGGGCGGGAGCCCGGGCCACTGACATGCGCCTGCGCGATCGAACCGGTCAGTCGCAGTGCTTAGGCAGCACGTTGTCGGGTGGCGAGGGTTTGTCCGTGCTCTCGTGCCCGCTGTTCGGCGTCGGATTTGATGTGCTCGGCAACGTCGGCGAAGGCGTCGAGGGCGGGGTTGACGCCGACGAGGGTGAACTCGCGGGAAACGATTCGCAGATCGATATGCCAGACGTCTTCGAGGATGCGGCGCATCCAGTCGGTGGCGTGGTCCCAGCCTGCCTTGGGGGTGCCAGGGGAATAGTTCCCGCCTTGAACCGTCACGAGGACGCCTGGTTTGCCTGCGGTAACGGATGCGACGCCGGGGGCCATCCGGGGATCGGTGGTGACGAGGTCGACGTAGGTCTTGAAGTGTTGCGATGGTCCGAAGTTGTACAGCGGCACGGCAAACAGGTACGCGTCCGCTTGGTCGAGCTCGTCGATCAGAGTGCCGGCCAGCGTGAGGGCCTGGCGCTGGTGATCGGTGCGGTCGCCGTCGGGGGTGCCGGCCGCGGTGAGCGCGGTGGCCCACGCATCGCTGGGCAGCGGATTCACCCCGATATGGCGGCGGCTCACGGGTGCGTCGGGCGCGGTGCCTTGCCAGTGCTTTTCGACGAGGTCGGCGAGGGCACTACTGGCGGAGCCGTGTTCGCGGATGCTGGCATCAAGACGGAATAAAGACATGGATCTCCTAGAAATTGTGATGAAACGTGCTGGTCGGGTGGATGAAGAAGTTGTCGCGGAACAGTCCGGTCGGGTCCCACGTGCGTTTGAGGGCGCGGAGGCGTTTCAGATGTGCCGGTGGGAAGGCTCGGGCGAGGACGTCGGGGCCGGTGTCGGTTTCGAAACTGAGATACATGCCCTCGAAATGGGGGAGGAGCTGGTTCCAGCGGGCTTCGAAGTCAGCGGAGCCGCCACCGAGGGTAGCGATGAGGAAATTCGCGTTCCGCCAGGCGTAGGCGGTGGCATCCGCCGGGGTATCGGCGACCGCACCACCCGCGGATCGCACGGTGAGGAAGAACGAGCTGTTCGACGTGAGCAGGTGGGCAAGGCCCTCGGAGACGGCGGGGGTGAGGTGACGGGCGAGGCTTGAGTGGCCATGGGGTTCGCCGTGGTCGTGCTGTTCTGGCGGCTGGGACAGGAGGGTGTGGTAGGGCATGAGCTGCACAGACTGGTTAGCCACAGGCGCCAGCGCTGCGAGAGGTTGGAGCCGCTCGACAACCGTGTCGGGGTCATCGGCGTCTACCACGATGAGCGCTTGCACGGTGGGGGTTCCATGCCCACTGGAGCTGAGGATCAGGGTCCCGGTCACGGTCGGGTGGGAGTGTTCGATTGTCGTTCCCCACGCCTGCAGGAACGCGGCGATGTCGTCTGGGGCGTAGACGAGCATCGCGAAACCGACCTGGGGCCCGATGGGGTCCAGGTCGAACTCGAACGACACGGCGATACCGAAGTTCGCGCCCGCGCCGCGCATCGCCCAGAACAAGTCAGGATTCTCCGCGGCGGAGGCTCGCACGAGTTCGCCGTTGGCGGTGACGACATCGACGGATAGGAGGTGGTCGATGGTCAGCCCGTGTTCGCGGACGAGCCAGCCGATCCCGCCAGCGGTAGCAAGGCCGCCCACTCCGACACTGCCATAGTCGCCCGCGGTGAGCGAAAGACCGTGCGGTGCGAGTGCGGCCGCCACGTCTCCCCAGCGGGCGCCGGGACCGAGACGGGCACGGTTGCCGTCCAGCAGGGTGATGTCGTTCAACGCATCGACGGCGATCACGATGCCGCCATCGTTCAGGGATCTGCCTGAGATTCCGTGGCCGCCGCTCAGGATGCCCAGCGGAACCTGGCGGTGTCGGTCGGCGTATAGCACCGCGTCTTGCACCTCGGCAGGTGACTGCGGTCGGAGTACCAAGCCCGGGCGACCGCTCCGGAAGAATCCGGCCGTGTACCGGGAATAGCCCGGGTCCCCGGGCAGGAGAGCTCGTGCCACCAGAGAGCGCGGCAACGGATCACCCGCCAAGCCCAGGTTCACAGTGTGACCGCGCTGGTGCGTGCCTCAGCGCGCGCCGCGCCCACCCGGTCGCGAATCTCCGCCGCCGTGACCGTTGCGAAGCGACGGATCTCCTGCGGGTCATCGCTGCCCAGGATGAACACCGACACCCCGTCCTCAATGGCCAGGCGAGCCATCTGCTCCGCCGACACCGGGGGAACGATGTTCATCATCCGCACGATCTCGCTCGGGTCGCGGCCAGCGAGGCGAGCCGACGCATCGATGTTCTGATTACCCCGGGCGATAGCGCCCGGTTGCATCCAGGGGAGGCTCGGGAGCCAGCCATCTCCCTTGCGGCCGATGATCTTCTGCATCCGCGGCTTGTATGCACCCACCCAGATCGGAATTCGGTGAGCGGGTGCGGGACCGCGTTGTGCCCCGTCGACCCGATGGAACCGCCCGTCAATACGCAACGGGCTTCGGTCGGCGACATCCCACATCCCGCGGATGATGTCCAACGCCTCATCCAGCCCGCTGACCGCATCCGGTGGGCTCAGCAGCGGAGCACCCATGGACGCCATCGCATCGAAATAGCCCCCCGTTCCGATGCCGAGCTCCGCGCGGCCCTCGCTGAGCAGATCGAGACTCGCCATTGCCCGAGCAAGGACCGCGGGCTGCCGCAGCGGAAGATTCAGCACGTTTCCGGAGACATGGATGCGCGACGTTCGCGAGGCAACCCACGTCAACAGTGTCCAGGTGTCATGGAACACCGCCTGGTACGGATGATCCTGGAACGTCACCAGGTCCAGCCCGACGTCCTCGCTGAACATCGCAAGATCCACCGGATGATGGGGTGGTTGATTCAGAGGAGTGATGAAGCTGCCGAAACGCAGCGGGTGATTGTAATCAGGCATGACTCCATGGTTGTTGCCGGACCTCAGAGCCACAACTGACGGGTAACTCACTTACTATAGGTAACCAAGTTTTTCTCCAATCCACCCGATTTTGCAGTAAGTCACTTACACTAGGTAAGTGCAATCATCCCGTGCCCTGAGATCGCCTGCTGAGTGGAGCCAAGTCAATGAGGACCAGTGCCGCCACGCCAGCGCAGTCCTCGAGATCGTCGGACAGCGGTGGTCGCCCAGCATCCTCCTTGCCCTCGCGCGGGGTGCCGAACGATTCACCGACATCACGGCGGTCGTGGCCGGTCTTTCCGCGAGGATGCTCACTGTGCGCCTGAAGCAACTGGAGGCAGCCGAACTCGTGCACAGGAGCGTTGTGCCCACCACGCCTGTCATGGTCCGCTATCACCTGACACCCCGCGGCGTTGACCTCATCACCGCGCTACGGCCGATCGCGGGACACGTTCAGCGCTGGGAGGGTGAGGGCGGCCCGATCGGGTCATAACCGACACGTTTCGTCAGCCGGAGGGGTCGTGAGATCGACAAGGTAAGCGGCGACGACGGAGTCGATACACTCGCTTCCCGAGATCACTGACCCGTGCTGCGCCCCCTCAACGGTCAGCAGGCTTCCACCCAGCGTTTCGGCGAGGCTGATGCCACCCTGATGCGGAGTGACCGGGTCACCCGTCACGGACACTGTCAATGTTGGAGGCAGACCCTCGATATCGGTCGCGTAAGGGAAACCCAGCGTCGGCTCAACCGGCCAGCCCTCACACAGGGCAGGCGCGCCCTTCACAGGCGTCCCCGGATCGAGGAACGGGGCGGCGGTGAGTGCGGCGCCGACGAGCTCAGCCTGACCCGCCGGGCTGAAGCGGTCCTCGTCCAGGCAGTCGATGGCCACCGTGGCCTCCGCGGAATTGGCATAGCTGCCGTCGGGGGACCGTTCGTGGTACAGGTCTCTGAGCCAAAGAAGGGTGTCACCACGACCCGCAGCGAGTTCCGTGAGGCCCGCGATGACGAGAGGCCAGAATTCGGCGCTGTACAGCCCCATGACAACGCCGTCGTTGGCTGCCGTGTAGCTCAGCTCACGACCTTCGCCGGCTGGTAGCGGTGTCTCGAGGAGGGGACGCACGAGCTGCTGGTATGTCTCGGTCGCGGTGTCAGCGTGCGTGCCGAGCGGGCATTCGCCCTGTGTCGCGCAGAATTCCGCGAGTGACTCGAAGCCGTGCTGCAGCCCCGCCCATTGCGAGACGTTTCGTTCTTGAGTTCCCGTATGCGGGTCCATCGCACCGTCGAGTACCAGGGCTCGCACGTTCTCAGGGAACATTTCTGCGTACACGGCACCCAACCTGGTGCCGTAGCTCACCCCGAGGTAACTGAGACTGTCGTCGCCGAACACGGCCCGCAGAACATCCAAGTCCTGGGCCGCATCCCTCGTTCCCAGGTGCGCCAAGACGTCGACGCCGCCGACGCTGTCGGCGCAGGCGTCGACAAGAGGGCGCGAATCTGGAAGAGACAACAGACTCGCGGCCAAGGCGTCATCGTCACGCTCTCCATCGGTGTAGCAGTCGATCGCCGGTGTACTGGTGCCGGTTCCGCGTGGATCAAACCCGACGAGATCGAATTGCTCGGTGACGGGACTGTTCACCCACGCGTGCGCAACATCAGCCGAGTACCCGATCCCGGGTAGTCCGGGACCCCCAGGATTGATGAAGAGCGATCCGATCGGCTCCGTGCCTGTCGCGGGGATGCGGAAGACAGCGATTTGCGCGGTACCAACGTCGGGGTTCTCGTAGTCGATAGGAACCTCGACGTGCCCACACTCACCCGGAATGAGGACATCGCCAGTTTGGACGGGCGTCTCGCAGGGCTCGAGAGCGAGCTCTTGATCGTAGAAGCTCTCGAGGGACACCTCTGGTTCCTGCGACTGGGGCGGGGTAACACACGCGCTCAACAACAGCACCACCGGCACCATTGCGGCGAGCGCCCGGAGGCGACTTCGGACTGGACCTATTGGTCGGTAAACATTATTCCGCGACATAGAACGAGCAGACACTATGTGGTCGGCACCGGGTCAAGTGCGGAGGTATCCATAGCGGGATTTCCCCTCGCTGTACCCGGCGGCCCGGTTTGACTCTGTTCCGACAACATGGTGTCTCCTCGACGTCACCGCCTTGAAAACTTTCACCTCCTTGGAAGGAGAACCAAAGTGACCTCTCGCCTCGCACTCGGCTCGGCACAGCGCTGGGCCGTCATCGACACACTGAGAGGGTTTGCGCTCTGCGGAATCCTGCTCGTCAACATCCCCGATCTCGTTCAACTCGGTTACGGATTGGGCGTCGACAGTGCTGGCGTCCAAGGAAGAGAACCACTGGAATGGCTGGTCCAAACCCGGTTCGTTCCCATTTTCACTTTCCTCTTCGGGATGAGCATGACCTTTGTTGTGCACGGGGCGCGTCGTCGTGAGCGCAGGCCGTGGCCGGCACTGGTTATGAGGTTCGTGGCGCTGTTCGTCATCGGCCTTCTGCATTCACTCGTGTATCCCGGAGAAGTGCTGCGTGAGTACGCCATCTCGGGGCTGTTGGTTCTGCCGGTCGTGCTTTTCGCGCCACGAGTCGTTCAGCTTCTCCTCGGCGTCGTGTTCGTCGTCGCCGCCTACGTCGTAGCGGGTGGCGGACTCGCCGCCACGCCTGGACTGATGTTGCTGGGGGCCGCTCTCGGGGCTTATGACCTCGGGCGAGCGCTCGACAGCAGGTCGCGGGCAGTGCTGGTCACGTTCGCCGTTTCGCTGGTGCTGCTGATTCCTGCCCTGTTGTGGCAAGGGAGTGCGCCCGGTGATCCTCGATTCTCGACCCCAGGCGCAGTCGCTGGGCTCGTCATGGCCGTCGTCTACGTGACCGGACTGTCGTTTTTGTGGATCTCGCCCGCGCGAAGAGCATTGAGAATGCTCTTCGAACCTCTGGGGCGGATGTCGCTGAGCAACTACCTGGGAGCATCCGTCATTGTCTTCTTCATCAGCACGGTCGTTGACTTCACCACCATGACCACGATCGGGCCTGCTCTCCTGCTGGCGCTGGGTATCCTGCTCACGCAGAACATTGCCAGTCGCCTGTGGTTGCACTATTTCAGGTACGGACCGGTCGAATGGATCTGGCGCATGATCACCTGGCGCGAGCCGGTATCCCTCATCTCGCCCCACCGCCGGGCGGCTGTCAGGGCGCGATCCGCTCTGCGATGAGGTGCAGTGCCGTCAATGACCGCAAGACCCCGGCCTTCAGCGGATCGGTCCGTTGTAGTGGAGCCAGAAGTCGATCGCTGCAGGCCGCGGTCGCGGGGACACAACGCTGCCATCCGGCCCGAATTCCAAGACGTCGTCGGAGGCTTGCGCAACTGTCGGCCATGCGGGCAGGCCAGCTCCGTTCGGGTTGCCCGTATGCACGAAATTGAGCCAGTACCCGCTCATCTGGTCGCGGAGTCTGTAGTCGGCCTTCTGGTACACACTGTTGTTGTCGGCACCAAGGTTGTCGTACGCGTAGGCGACCTCGGCGCCGTGGTACGCGCCGAACTTCTCGAGCCCCTCGTCCGGAGGCACGTGGGAGAAGTAGTACAGGTACGCGTCCTCCGTTCCGGTATCTGTTTGTAGTTGTGCCCAGCGGAGCATCGCGCGGGTCATGACGCTGTCGGTCTGGGCTTTCAGAGACGAATCGAGGACCTGCTGCTCGGTATCGCCCGGGTAGAGGCGGAGGAAGCGCTCCGATTCGTTGCCGTAGGTCTGTTGGACGGACGCCTGATACTCGGACACGCTGATCTGTGGCGGGCTTGCGAGGGCCAGCGACGCTTCGTCTGCGTTGCTTCCCACGAGAGTCGGAACATCCAGCTGCTCTCCCGAGGCGTAGATCTCCGCGGCTGCCTTTTCGAGTACGTACCCGTCGACGGACGGCCGCCAGTGACCGGCAAGTGAGTCCGATGCAGCGAGGATCTGCTCGACGGACATTTCGCGCATGTCCTGCAGGGACGCGTTGCCGAGTGCCGTGCTCACGCGCTGCCCTGCGGCCTCCGCCGCCTCACGGGTATCGAACTGGTCGCCGGCTTCTGTGTCGCCCGTGGTGCCCAGGCACGCGCCGCTGCCGCCGATGATGCCGTCGACCAGGCCTTCGGCGAGCGGGGTCGCCCCCAATGTGCATACGCTCTCGCCTCCTGCGGACTCTCCAGCGATGGTCACACGGTCCGGGTCGCCGCCGAAGCCGGCGATGTTGTCCCGAATCCACTGCAGGGCGGCGATTTGGTCGAGAAGACCATAGTTGCCTGAGGCGCCATAGTCGGACTCGGCGGCGAGATCCGGATGCGAGAGGAACCCGAGTACACCCAACCTGTAGTCGAGAGTGACGGTGATCACGTCGCCCCGAGAAGCCAAGGCTTCGCCATCGTACAGAGGCAGCGCGGCGGATCCGGTGGCGAAGCCCCCGCCAGGGATGTAGACGAGGACTGGACGTGGCGCAGCGGTCGATGCCGAGCTGCGCCAGATGTTGAGCGAGAGGCTTTCCTCGCTCACGGGATACGGGTTGAGGAACGTGTCCTCGAGCGGCATATCGACGACCTGCGAAAGCGCGCGGGTGAAGAACTTGGACGTGCCTTGGACGGGTGCGGACGAGAATCGGTCCGCGGTGAAGACTTCCGTGCGCGCCGTGAGCGGCTGCGGAGCCCGCCATCGCAGATCACCTACCGGAGGCTGGGCATAGGGGATCCCGGCGAAGATCTCCACCGAACGGTCGTCATTGGTCACACCACGAACGGGGCCGTCGTGCGTTGTTATAACGTCGGTGAGCTGTGGGTCTGCGCCCCCGGCCTCGCGGACCGTCGGCGACGGGTAGGCAAAGACCGCAGTTGTGAAGACGATCACCGCGGTGAGCAGCCACGCGCCCGCCTGAAGCAGAGCGTGGCCTCGAAGCCATTTTCGGGCGGCGGCGGCCGCCGCCACAATCATGACGCCTACCAGCGCCCACCCCCACCACGGGCTCCGATTGAGCCACAGCAGTACGAGAGCGACGGCCGTGAGGGGGATGAGCGGCAGCCAGAACCTCAATAGCCGTGGCATCTAGTCCGACCCGGTCCACATCGTGTCGATGTCGATCAGCCAGTGCCTTCGCAGGGTCAGTGCTCGCTCGATGGCCGCCAGTGTGGTCATGATCACCAGCGTGGTATTGGCCCAGGCGGGGAGGTCAATCGGTGATGTGAAGCTGCCGATTCGCCCTCTGACCAGGTCTAGTTCTGTCACCGTCTCGAGACCTTGGGGGAGCGTCAATGCGAGACCGGCCAAGAGCACCACGGCAGCAATCCGCCCGACCGCGCGGCTTGCACGCGGTGCGCGCCGCGCAAACGACGCGCGCAGGCCCTCCGGCGAATGCGGGTGCGGGCGCAACACGTGCGCCTCCCCGCCGTCGGGCACAAAGTGCATCCTACTGAGGCCGTACAGGGTCGTGGCGACCTCAATTCGCCCTCCGGGGACCGGAAAGACGGCGGGAAGGTCGGATCGATGAACTTGAACTCCATCGCGATAGAGGGCGACAGGGCTGGCGGCTTCTTCGCGAAGGCCAGAGTCCTCTTCCTCGTCCGGTTCCCGTTCGGAGAGTTCATCGGCGTCGTAATGCACATCAACTGCGTATCGCCCGATCCCGCCCCTCGGCTCGGTGAGTTCTACAAAGAACAGAGTGCGGGAGAAGACTTGCTTGAGGCTGTACCTCGGCAGTGGTCTTCCGTCGCCCGGTACGGCGGTCAACGTCTTGCTACTAAACCGCACAGATGGCGGTGTCGATCAGACCGCGGAGTCGGGCATCCGCTTCTACCGACGTGGGGTTCTGAGTGACCGCGATGGCGGCGGCGCGGCCGTCTTCAGTCGCTGCCACCCGGCTGACGGTGCCGGGCACGTCGCCGCCGTGGCCCCACGCGGTCACCCCACAGGAGAGCTCAAAGGAGATCAGTCCCAAGCCATAGGCGGCACCCTGCCACAGCGATTCGGCCGGGATTGTCTTTCGCATTTCCGCGAGCTGTGCATCGGCGACGACGTCGCCTGTTGCGAGCGCGGAGTAGAAAGCGGTCAAGTCCTCGGTGGTCGACACCATTGCGCCGGCCGCGTATCCCCAAGAAGGATCGAAGTCTGTGTAGTCGACGGGGTCATCGCCCAGAGGAATGTAGCTGTGCGGGTGATCGCCTCGGATGATTTGTTCGCCCTGGTCGGGGAAGTACGTGTCCTCGAGCCCGAGGGGGGTGATGATGCGTTCGTCGATCACCTCGGCCAGTGGCCTGCCGGCGACGGCCTCGATGATCAGCCCCGCCAGAATGTAGTTTGAATTGCTGTACTCGAAGGCCTCCCCAGGCGCGTTTGAGACTGGATGTGCAAGGGCGAGGTCGAGTGAGGCTCGCGGCGAGATGTAACGGTGCTGCCATTCCAACAAGTGGTCGCCGATGTCGCCGTCCATGTCGGGCAGTCCACTCGTGTGCTGCAGCAGCTGACGGATGGTGATGTCTTGTCCGGTTACCTGGGGGTGCTGGATTACTCCCGGGAGGTATGTCTCGACGGCTTCGTCGAGAGAAATCGTGCCCTCCCCGACCAGCTGCATGACAAGTGCGGAGGTGAACGTTTTGGTGTTGCTGCCGATCCTGATCTGGCTGTCCGCCCGCACCTTCTCGGGCGAGCCGAGTTCCATCACGCCGGAAGCGTAGGTGCGGATCTCCTCGTCGGTGTCGCGAACGGCGACCAATCCTGCGGGCCACACGTCGACAGCCATGGTGTGCGCGAGAGCGGCGCGCACGGGGTCGCCGGCTGTCGGGTTCGACGTGGCCGCAGAGGGAAGGCCGGACAGGATGACGAACAAGGCGGTTGCCGCAGCGATCGGGTGTGCAGTATTCATGATGGTCCAATGAGACTCCATGTGGTCAGCACAGGGTCAAGTGATTGCGCCGATTCCTCCGGATGCCGTCGCGTTCTTCACGAGGCGCTCACCAACGAGTGCTCCGTCTCACTCGCGTAGACGTCGGCCCTGCGGACGACATCGTGCTGGGCTGAGTTGTACAACTCCTGTAGTACCGCGGAGAGAGTCTCGTAGATGTCGGCTGCTCCCCTGAGACCGACAACCGATTCGATCGACCAGGGCGGGTCGGGGGAGCGCCAGTTCGCGTCTTCGGCACTGATTCTGTGCACGACTCGCTGACGCGTGACCCCATCAGAGTCCACGGGGAGATTGTCGAAATCTCTCCTGAGATCCTCGGATTCCGCGGCCACCATCTGCTTCAGGTTGGCCATCGATTCTGTGTCATACAACCGCGCGAAGACGTGGATGAGCGCTCGGTCTGCCTCCGATAGTCGGGAGGCCATCGATTCGAAGCCCCGCGGTGTGTCAACGGGGGCGTTGTCGCGGAGGATGGCCGCAATATCCGCTCGGGCCACGTGCAGCCGTTTGATCTCCGCTTGGACTTGGGTGTCCAGTTCACCGAGGCCGCCAGGGACAGCGAGGCCGCTCGGTCCGGCCGCCTCCACATTCGCGAGCGGGACACCCAGTTCGGCGAGGCGGCGCACTTGAATCAGCCGAACAAGATGGCCAACCCGGTAGCGTTTGTACCCGTTGTAGCTGCGCTCCGGAGCTTGGAGCAGTCCGATTGAGTGATAGTGCCGCACAGTGTTGACAGTCGTTCCGGCGAGATCTGCGAGTTCACGAGTGCTCCACGTCACGATGTTTTCCTTCACTTCTGACGAGACGGTTGTCGGCGGTAGCTGCCGTTCCGCAAGACTCGCAGCAAAGATGATGCCTTCGCGTCGGTGAACACTACGTAGATGGTATTCCCGCCACCGCCAACTACCCTGTGGTAGGCACTTACTTTCGAGGACGTGGACGGGGGCGGAACTGGCCAATCTCTTGGGACGACGCGCAGAGCGTGCGGTCGTGGAAAACCTGCTCACCAAAGCACAGGTCGGTCGCAGCGGGTACCTCGTGGTGCGCGGGCAAGCTGGTATCGGGAAGACCGCCCTGCTGGAACACACACAGGACTCCGCTGAGCGGCTTGAATTTCGCGTGACGGGTTGTTGCGGGGTGGAGTCAGAGACTCAATTCGCGTTCGCCGGACTGCATCAGCTGTGCGCGACCATGCTTGACCGAGCGGACATCCTTCCGGACCCCCAGCGGCTGGCCCTCGGGGTTGCGTTGGGATTGCGCCATGGTGAAGTGCCGGATCGTTTTCTGGTCGGACTCGCCACGCTGAACCTCCTGGCCGAGGTAGCCGAGGACAGGCCACTTCTCTGCCTGATCGACGATGCTCAATGGTTGGATGAGGCGTCGGCGCAAGTTCTGGCGTTCGTTGCACGGCGGTTGGCCGCCGAAAGAATTGTCCTGGTGTTCGCGATTCGCGAACCCGCCGCGGAGGATGACGTCTTCGCGTTCGCGCCCGAAATGCGACTGACCGGGCTCGATGACACAGACAGTCGGATTCTGCTCGACGACGGGATCCACTCTCCGCTGGATGCTCACGTGCGTGACCGGATAGTCGCCGAGGCGCGCGGGAATCCGCTGGCGCTTTTGGAACTTCCTCATGGTGCGCAAACGACCGAGCTCGCCGGCGGGTTTGAGCTGCCTGATGTGCTGAGCGTGCCGCGGCGCATCGAGGACAGTTTCCGTCGACGATCCGCTGGTCTGTCTGCCGACACACAGTCGTTGATGTTGCTCGGCGCGGCAGAGCCGACTGGAGATGCCGCGCTGCTGTGGCGTGCGGCCGAGATCCTGGGTACCCTCCCGGTGGCCGCCGCTCTGGCGGAAGCCTCAGGACTTATGGAAATCGACGTCGGCGTACGATTTCGTCATCCGCTTGTGCGCTCGGCCGTGTATCGAGCTGCCTCGCCGGCCCAGCGTCGTCGCGCGCACCGCGCCCTGGCCGAAGCCACCGACCCACAGATTGACCCGGATCGGCGCGCCTGGCACGGTGCGCAAGCGGTGTTCGGCACCAACGAGGACGCAGCCGCGGGCCTGGAGCGCACAGCCGCGCACACGCGCGCACGCGGTGGCGTGGCGGCGGCGGCCGCATTCCTGGAGCGGGCCATGGAGCTGACCCCGGATTCCGATTCGAGAGCTACCCGGGCGCTTGAGGCCGCGCACTCAAAGCATGACGCCGGAGCGTCTGAGGCTGCAGAGCGTCTCATGGACGTTGCGGCGGCCGGTCCGCTCGACGACTTGCAGCGGGCCCGCCTCGGGCTGCTCCGTGCCCGGGCTGCCTTCCACGTGACACAGGGGAGCGACGTGCCGCGCAAGCTCCTCGATGCCGCCGAGACCCTCGCCCCGTTGGATGCCGCGCTGAGCCGCGAGACGTATCTGCACGCCCTGGAAGCGGCCATGATTATCGGCGGGGCCGGCGCCGTTACCGGTGTGCGGGACGCAGCGGAGGCAGCTCGTGCGGCACCGGCGGCACCCGGGCCACCTCGACCTGCCGACCTGTTATTGGACGGACTGGTTGCCACCTTCACCCAGGGATACGCGGCGGGTGTTCCCGCGCTGAGGGACGCACTGAAAGTCTTCGTCGATCGCGGGTTTGGCGGGGAGGATCTGGGGGACATGGGCAGCAGGCGCTGGCTGTGGTTGGCGACCCGCATCGCGGGGGGAACGTTCGATAGCCAGAGAGGTCGGGTGCTGGCTTTTCGGAACGTTCAGCTTGCGCGCGAGGCCGGCGCGCTGGCGACGCTCCCTGGGGCACTCGTCGCCCTATCCGTCATCCACGTGTTCACCGGTGAGATACCGCAGGCCATCGAGCTCGCAGCCGAAGAAGCGGAAATCTCCCGGGTGACCGGCGCGGTCCCGCTGCGATATGCGCAACTGGTCGTTGCCGCTTGGCGTGGCCGGGAAACCGATGCCGCGTATCTGTCTGACGCCAGGCTGGAAACCAGCTCAAGCGCCCGGCAGGGGGCCGAGTCGACCACGGTGCACTACTCACTATCGGTGCTCAACAACGGACTCGGCAATTACCCATTGGCATTGGATGCCGCCACGCGCGCGTACACACCGGTCGGGCTCTGGAACAGCGCGGTCGGACTGCCCGAACTGGTTGAGGCGGCCGTGCGCACGGGTCAGCCCGGACAGGCTGCCGCCGCGCTGGAGGAGTTGGATGCTCGCGCCCGAGCAAGCGGAACCGATTGGGGGCTCGGGCTGCTTGCCCGGTCTCGGGCGCTTACGAGTGTTGGCGTCTCGGCCGAGGACGACTACCGTGAGGCGATTCATCGGCTCGAAGCCTGCGGAATGGGCGCCTACCTGGCTCGCACGCACCTCGTCTACGGCGAGTGGCTTCGCCGGGAGGGTAAGCGTCAAGCCGCCCGCGCTGAGCTTCGCCTGGCTCACGAATTGCTGTCGGATATGGGCGCTGAGGCGTTCGCCGAGCGTGCCGCCCGAGAGCTGCGCGCCACCGGCGAGCATCCCAGGAGGCGGTCCGTGCAATCGACGAACGTACTGACCGATCATGAACTGCAGATCTCGCGGTTGGTCGCCACCGGGGCGACATCGCGGGAAGTCGGCGCGCAGCTGTTCCTGAGCCCGCGCACGATCGAAGCCCACCTGCGCAACATCTTCCGCAAGTTGGGCATCAGCTCTCGTCGGCAGCTTTGAGCAACTCAGGCTGCCGTGAGTTCGAGGCCCGCCATTTCACAGCCGCGAGTCGCGGTCCGCGTTTGACTATGCGCCGGGAACACAGTTTTGAATGCTCTTATGAAAAGAACTCTCGGCTCCACATCTCCACGCCTACGGCCCAGGGTCTGGCTCGGGATAGCAGCCTTCCTCGCATATCTCGCGGTCTTCTACGCCATCTGGATAGTCAACGGACTCGACTACACGCGTGTAGGTGAAAGCGAGCAGACCCTTCTGAGGTGGTACGTAGCGCCGCTAGCCGGCGGTCTCGTCGTGGTCCTGATCGCTGTTTCACTGTTCGGCTGGTGGCGTCCGACTCTCAGAGATCAACGACCGCTTTCGAGGTCCGCTGTCGTGCTTCCGGCAGTGATGGCCATGGTCGCGATCGTCAACATGTTCTTCGGCGACCATTCCACAGTGACTCCCACCATGTGGCTCTACCTCGTGGTCGGCAGCGTTCTTGTGGGATTCAACGAGGAAGTGATCGCACGAGGCCAGCTTCTCGTGGCCCTCCGGGCCAGATTCGGCGAGACGGGTGTGTGGTTCATCTCGACTCTGCTCTTTTCTTTGCTGCATCTCCCGAATGCGTTCTTCGGCCTTGGCTCGGTGGCGATCCTTCAGGTCGTCATCCAGTTCGGTCTGGGATCTGTCTACTACCTGGCACGTCGCTACAGCGGTTCCTTGGTGCCGGCGATGATCCTGCACGGTCTGTGGGACTTCTCGACCTTCTCGTCCAACGTGCCCTACGCCGGAATGGCTGCTCCGTTCATCGGAATAGCCGCGGTCATCGTGGTCTTGGTCCTTCTCCGCCGGGATCGGCGCAGAGGTGTGAGCAGGACGACGGCTTCCTCCCGCATCACGATGTCGTAGGACACGCACCACGCGTCGCCCACTGAATAGCCCCTATCCGTGCAGGCCGCGCGGCCGGCGTGAGGCTCGTATAGTCAAGACTGTGTGGCCGCCACAGGGTCAATCGACCTCAACAACACCGATCGCGCTTGACCCTGTGGTGGGCACATCGTTTTCAATGGTTAGAACAAGCCCAGCGGGCGTTCCCGGCCGCTGGCAAACGAATGGAGTCTGTGATGGCGTGGAGCACACGCGAGGTGGCAGACCTCGCCGGAACGACGGTGAACACGGTCCGTCATTACCACCAGTCCGGGCTGCTCGAGCAGCCAGAGCGCAGGTCAAACGGGTACAAACAGTACGGTGCCCGCCATCTCGTGAGGCTGCTGCAGATCCGGCGGCTCCGCGACCTTGATGTGCCGCTCGCGCAGATCGAGTCGATGGATTTCGGTGGAGAGACACCGGCGGCGGCCCTGATGGCGGTTGACGCCGACCTGACCGTGAGCATCAATCGACTCACGCGTGCTCGTGCCGAGATCCGGGCGATCCTGGAGGGGACCACGGCCACCGACGTGCCGTCGGGCTTCGAACACCTCGCCGGCCGGTTGTCCGGCTCGGAGCGTGCCCTCATGCTCGTGATGTCGCAGCTCTACGACGAGTCAGCGATGGACGACCTGAAGAAGATGGTCGAAGCGGAGGCGGAAGACGCCGGAGCCGAATTCGATTCGCTACCTCCCGACGCCGATGACGCCACGCGGCAACAACTCGCCGAGGCGCTTGCCCCACAACTCGCTCAACACATCACCGACTACGCATGGCTGACCGATCCGAAGGCGCATTTTCCCAAGGGCTCGCGGGTCACGCAGGAGACTCTCCTGGAGACCGCCGTGGAACTGTACAGTGCATCCCAGCTTGACGTCCTCGCACGTGCGAGCGTCATCGCGACCGGGCTGGCCGCCGAGAGCAGTGACCCGATGTCGAACACTCTCGATCGTGGAGATCACGATGACCGATGATCTCGGCGTCCCCTCCGGGGGAGGCGAGAGCGCGCGGTTGAACGATGATGCCCTGCTCTTCGAGGATGTGCTCCTCCTCCTGTTCCAGCCTGAGTCCGGCACCATCGCGGGCGAGAACATCTTGTTCTACGTGTTGGGTGGTGCGGTACTCGCTGAGCTCGCGCTCACGGAATTGGTGGAGGTGCGCAAACACGGCTCGTTTTCCAACCGGGTGCACGCCGTCGACGGCGCTTCCACTTCCGACGAGATACTTGAGTCTGCCTTGTCGTACATTGCGGAGAAGCCACGCAACGCGCAGACCGTGCTCGCCGCGGTCGGACCTTACCTGCGCCAGCCGGTGCTCGATCGGCTCGTAGAACGAGGCGACGTCAGCCGTAAGAAGGGCAAGACGCTTGGCATCTTCCCGTCCACCAAGCTCACCCTCGCGAGCCGGCGCCGAGCGGGACTGATTGGTCAAGTCCGGGCCGCACTCATCGACGGCGACACACCGGTTCCGCGTATCGCCGCCAGTATCGCCCTCATCTCGGCGAGCGGCACGCTCCCTCAGTTCTATCGCGAGATCCCCTGGAGCGGCGCCGTGTATACGCGGGCCAAGGCAATCGAGCAGGGCGACTGGGGCGCATCCGCTGCGGGGGATGCGGTCACGCGCACAATGGCAGCGGTCGTCGCGAGTTCGATAGCCGCGGCTATGAACTTGCCGCGCGGGTAGACGTGACGAACCCGCCGCATTCGTGGCAACGAAGGCGGCGGGTTCGTTCTACCTGACGTGCTTACAGGGAGCAGCGCGCCCCTTCCTCAGGAAGCTCGAGGTTGACCAGGTAGTCCGCCACGACCTCGTCGACACAATCGATTCCGGAGGCGATCGTGCCGTGCTCGTTGGCATCGACGGTCAACAGGCGAGCATCGAGGGTTTCAGCGAGGCTGATCCCGCCGTCATGAGGCGTAACCGGATCTCCGATGGCGGAGGTCACGAGTACCTGGGGAAGTCCCTCGATGTCCGTGGCGTACGGAAAACCGAGCGTCGATTCGCCGGGCCATTCCGCGCATCCGTTCAGTGACGCAGGGTCGGTTCCCGAGTCAAGGAAAGGTGCTGATTCGTTCATCTCGTTGCCGAGGTCGCTCATCTCCTTCTCAGTGAGGCGTTCCTCGTCAACGCAGTTGATCGCGAATGTCGCCTCAAAGTTATTGGTGTACTCCCCGGTCGCTAAGCGGCCGTGGAGGCCGTCTCTCAGCGCGAGAAGCGCATCCGGCCGGCCTGCTTGCAGCTCGGTCAGGCCGTGGGCGATGCCAGGCCAGAGGCTCTCCGAATACAGTCCGGAGAGGATTCCGTCGGCCGCGGCGAGGAAGGTCAGCTCACGGCCGTCGGCTGCCAGGAGCGGCTCCTGGACAAGCGGCTGCAGAAGCCCCTGCACCGCAGCGGATGCCTGTGCGGGGTCGGTCCCGACGGGGCACGGGTTTTGTGTTGCACAGAACTCCGAGAAACGGTCGAAGGCGGCTTGTATGCCGGCGGCCTGTTGTAGCTGGCGTCCCTGAGTGTCTTGGAGCGGGTCGACAGCACCGTCGAGAACGAGCGCGCGAACCTTGTCGGGGAACATCTCGGCGTAAACAGTGCCGAGGCGCGAGCCGTAGCTGAGGCCCGCGTAGGTGAGCTTGTCGTCGCCGAGCGCGGAGCGAAGAACGTCCATGTCGCGCGCGACATCGCGGGTTCCCAGATGCGCAAGCATGTCTTCGCCACCGGAACCTTCAGCGCACTTTTCGACGATCGCGCGGGTGGACTCTTCCGTCCACGTTCCGAAAGCAGAGATGGGCTCGTTGGCGTCGCGCTCCTCGTTTGTGTAGCAGTCGACTGAGGGACTGGATAGCCCAACCCCACGCGGGTCGAAACCAACCACGTCAAAGTTCTCCGCGATGGGTCCGTCAGCCCACAAAGTAGCGACAATGGGGGCGAAGGTCGTCGCAGGGAAGCCGGGTCCGCCTGGATTGATCACGACGGAACCCAACCGGTCATTGCTATTGCCACTGGCAGCGATGCGCGACAGCGCGAGCTGGATCTTTTCGCCGCCGAGGTTCTCGTAGTCGAGCGGAACTTCCAGCGTGGCACAATCCGCGCTTTCCGCGGTCTCGATGACCTGGGGCACTGGGGGCTGATCGTTCACAATCATGGGGTCGCATGCCCCGAATTCGAGGTCCTGCTCCATGAACTGCTCGAGGCCTGCGCCAACCGCGCTTTCGTCCTCGGTGGGGACGGTGCAGCCCGCGAGGAACAAGAGGGAGACCACCGCCGCGGCGGCAAGTGCCGCTGTCGTCCATCGGCGGGGGGGGGGGGGGGGGGGGNCATTCTGGCGGCTCCATCTTTCGCCGGCCAGATTCTTCACTGTCCGGGATCCTTCTGGTGGGAGGCAATATCAACGCTCTCTGTGGGCGGGAGGGCGAGCGCTGCGGGGTCGATTGGCTCTGTACGGTATGCGTTCACGGCTGTCCTTCTTGCTTCAGTGATGGTGTCTTGCAATCAACGTGTCAACTGAATGGACGCCCCTGTTCCCGGCACAGGGTCAACTGGCTGCCGGCCTTGACCCTGTCCCTAGGACATGGCGTTGACTTGTCTATCGACAGATCGTTGACAGCGAAGGGTACAAAGAAATGGAGAAACCGGTGGCGAAGCAACCGTTGCCTCGGCGGAGCCGTCATGGTCGTTGACGTGCCCAAGCGATCACGGTGGGCCACCATCGTCGACGGCGTCGATTCCTCAACTGAACGAGCGCGAGAGTCCCTGTCCCTCGGGGCCGGCGTGATCGCTCTGACGGTCGTATCCCTCGTCACACTTGCGGTCTTTCGGTTGCAGTCGTTGCCGATCGCGGGGGAGGCATCGATCGGGCAGCACGGCGCCGTAGCCTCCGCCTTTGTTGCCATCGTCGCGTTCGCCGCCGGCCGCTGGATCATGCCGCGCCCACACGGCGCACGACAATTCCTGAACGTGCTCGATGGCGTGGCGCTGGCCGTGGCCCACTCGGTGATCGCGCTGCTGACCTGGACGCTGGCGGTCGAGATCCTCGACCGCGCTCTGATCGGCGCGATGGTTTTCGGGATACCTGGAGTGATCTCGGCCGGGGCGATGGGTGGTATCACCGCCTACATCGTCTTCCAGTCCGCTACGCGTATGCGGCCGGCATCGATGGCTCGGGTGCTTGTCCTCTTTTTCGTCGAAGGGGTTGTGGCCAGCATGCTGGCGGCGAGCGACCCGCAGTGGTGGAACGATGATTTCAGCGCGCTCGGCGTGACCGGCGACGCGTCCGCTCTGACGTTCAATCTGACGCTGATTGTGGCCGGGCTCATCATCACCACGCTCGGGCGGTGTGCCCCACTCGGAATCCCGACCACTCACGAGCACGGTATCGCCCGCGTGCGGCTGAGCCTCGTCGTCATCGGGATCTTGCTCGCGCTCGTCGGGGCGTTGCCCGCCGATACGTTCTATTGGTTGCATACCGCTTTCGCGGTCGGCATCGCCGTCGTTTTCGGGGTGCTCGTCGTTCTGCTGCCGCGCTGGATCCCCACGATGCCGGCCGCTTTTGTCATGCTCGGACGGATGGGCATCGGCATCCTCGCCGTGCTCTTTGCACTGTTCGGCGTCGGCTACTACACACTGACCGCCGTTGAACTGGTAGCGGGCTTCCTCATACTGGCGTGGATCAACCTGTTCATCCGCAGTGCGGCGGCAATCCGGCGGGACTTCGCGGATGACTCGGCCGTGCAGAGACAACACCAGGGCTGCTCAGCATGAGTCGATTGGTGGCCGTTCTCGTGGCCACACCGTTAGCGCATGCGCTGGGCGGAGAACTGCATGCGCGGATGAGCGTATGAGTTTTGAGCCTGCACGAGCTGCAGTTCTCGCTCACCCGACTGATACGTCAGCTCGATGAGATCGAATACGCTCGACGCGGTCCGTTCCAGCGCCAGGGCAGCGTCTCCGGTCGCGCGGTAGTGCGCCGAGAAGAGCGCCGCGGTGACGTCGCCCGATCCGTTCGCCTTGAACGGCAGATGGGGAGTCTGCACGATCCACGCACCCTCAGCATCCACGGCGAGCATCTCGATGGTGCCGGGCTCGCGGTCGGGGCGTTCCACACTGGTCACGAGCACGGTGCCCGGCCCCATCATTCGGGCGAGGTCGACGGAGTCGAGGGTCGAGTCCAATGTGGAGGGCTCGGTTCCGGTGAGGAAGCCCAACTCGAACTGGTTTGGAGTGATGATGTCGGCCACGGGCACCACACGATCCCGAAGCAGGTGCGGGATCTCGGGCGCCACGAAGCAGCCGGACTTCGCGTTGCCCATCACGGGGTCACACGCGTAGATGGCCGAGGGGTTCGCCGCCTTCACCCGCTGCACCGCATCCACGATGACGTCGCCGATGCCGGTGCCGCCCTGGTATCCCGAGAGCACGACGTCGATCTGGGGGAGCACACCACGTTCCTCGATGCCGAGGATCACGTCGTGCACATCCTCGGGGGTGATGAGGGATCCGCGCCACGCTCCATAGCCCGTGTGGTTGGAGAAGTTCACCGTGTTGACCGGTAGCACCTCGACCCCGATGCGCTGGAGGGGGAACACTGCCGCCGAGTTGCCAACGTGGCCGTGAGCGACGGCCGACTGAATCGAGAGAATCTTCACGGGATCAATCTTCCTCCCTTCTTCGCCACGAGTTTCCCCACAAGCATGATCGTCGACCGGGCGCGCTATCCGCCTTTCGTCCTTCAGGTACGGCCCGCCGGCTTAGTCGTGGTCGCGATCCTCGGCCAGGGGGCGAGCTGGAGCCGGGACTTGATAGAACCCCCGCCCGTTCCGGCGATCACGTAGAGCGACCACGCCCTGGAGCGCTCCAAGCGCGAGCCAAATTGCCCCGAGGGACACCCTCGCGACGTTGGGTCCTTCCACCACCGCAACGAGGACCCATGCCAGTCCGACGCAGAACCAGACAACCCCTACCCCGAGTCGGGGTTCACCGACTATTCGACGTGCCAGTCCTGGTTTCGCAATCCCCGCCTGTGCCATGGGGCCACGCTACCCGCCTGCCGCTCACCTCTCGGGATTCAGCGGCCGCGCGGCGGCACGGGCACGGCAAAGAGTCCCGGAAGCCGGTTGGCTTCCGGGACTTTCTGAGATGCCGCGCGCTCAGCCGAACGGCACGGCGCCGACGAGCACGCCCACGAGGAGCATCACCAGCGAGACCACGCAGGCGCGCCAGAGCACCTTCTTGTGGTGGTCGCCGAGGTTGACGCCGGCGAGGGAGACGAGCAGCAGAATCGCCGGCACCAGCGGGCTCTGCAGGTGCACGGGCTGGCCGATGATTGAGGCGCGGGCCATCTCCACCGGGTCGATGCCGTAGGTCGCCGCGCTCTCGGCGAGCACGGGCAGGATGCCGAAATAGAACGCGTCGTTGGACATGAAGAAGGTCATCGGAATGGAGAGCACCCCGGTGATGACCGCCAGGTACTCGCCCATCGAGGCCGGAACGACCTGCACGACCCAGTCCGCCATAGCCGTGACCATGCCGGTGCCGTTCAGCACGCCGACAAGGACGCCGGCGGCGAGCACCATCGAGACGACGCCGACGATGCTGGGCGCGTGTGCGACGATCTCGTCGGCCTGGCTGCGGAGCTTCGGGAAGTTGATCACGAGCGCCAGCGCGGTGCCGACCATGAAGATGTAGGCCAGCGGCATGACATCCAGCACCAGCAGCACCATCACGGCGATGGTCAAGACGAGGTTCACCCAGATCAGCTTGGGCCGCAGTGTCGGCCGGTCCGCGCTCAGCATGGTGTCGGCCATCGCGGTGTCGCGCTCGTCCTCCAACACCAGCTGCTCGGCCAGGGTTGTCGGCCCGGCCGGCATCCGCTGGCCCGGGCGTACCGTGAGGATTCCGGTGGTGGAGAGGGTGGCGGCGGCTCCCGGCCGCACATCCGTGCCGCGCACGATGCGGTTGCCGCCGAAGAGCTTGCGCCCGAAGCTCTGCGTGGCCGACGGTGCGGCATCCGCCTGGGCGGCGGGGGAGTACTCGAGGGAGCCGATGCGCTTGCGCTCGCTCAGCCCGAGGAACCAAGCGAAGGCCAGCGCAATGATGATGCCCGTCGCCAGGGAGGGGAGCATCGGCACAAAGATGTCGGTCGGCGAAACCCCGAGCGCCGACGCGGCCCGCACGGTGGGCCCGCCCCACGGCACGATGTTGAGAGTGCCGTTCATGAGACCGGCCACGCAGGTGAGCACCACCGGGCTCATGCCCATGCGCAGGTAGATCGGCAGCATCGCCGACGTGGTGATGATGAAGGTCGTGGACCCGTCGCCGTCGAGCGACACCGCACCGGCCAGGATCGCCGTGCCCAGAACCACCTTGGCCGGGTCGTTGCCGAGGAAGCGGGTGATGAACCGGATGAGGGGATCGAACAGCCCGACATCGATCATGATGCCGAAGAACATGATGGCGAACATGAGCAGCGCCGCCGTCGGGGCGAGATCGCCGATCGACTCGATGATCATGTCGCCGAGACCCAGCCCGGCGCCGGCGAAGAGGCCGAAGATCGTGGGAACGAGGATGAGGGCGACCATCGGCGTGAGCCGCCTGGTCATGATGAGCACCATGAAGGTGAGGATCATGGTGAATCCGAGTATGACGAGCACATCGACTCCTTTGTCTATGTCTGGATGGTGCGTGTGTCTGGATGGTGCGGCCGAGCCAGGAGATCCCGCTCGGCGGTGTCCGCCGAAGCGGATGACGATGAGTGTGAAGCCTAGACAGGCCGCACCCGCCGCCTCCGGTATCTCGCTTTGACGCACGTATTGCGCATATCGTTACTTGTGCGCATTTTGCTCGATGCGCCGCAAGGAGGCGGACGATGCGGTTCTCAACGCAGATGCTGCTGCTCCAACTCGCCTGCGTGACCGTCGTCGTCGCGATCTGCACCGGCGTGTTCGTGGGGATAGGCGTGCAGCAGCTGCGCGCCGAGGCCGAGACCTCTGCGCTGTCGATTGCGCGCACTGTGGCCGCCGACTCCGATGTGCGCGCCGGTGTCGCCCAAGCGTCGGCCGACGCCGGTACGCCGACGAACGCGAGCCTCCTTGACGGTCCGCTCTCCGTTCTCGCGGCCGCGGCGGAGGCGAACACCGGCGCGCTGTTCATCGTTATCACCGACGACCACGGCATCCGGCTCGCGCACCCGGAACCGCAACTGCTCGGCGCGGTGGTGAGCACCGAGTTCGCCGAGGCTCTGGCCGGACGCGAGACGGTGTCGTGGGAATCGGGCACCCTGGGCGCCTCGGCGCGCGCCAAGGTTCCGGTGCGCGACCCCGACACCTCGGTGCCGGTGGGGGAGGTGAGTGTCGGGTTCGCCCCGAGCAGCGTGTTCCAGGAGCTTCCCCTGCTGCTGGGCGGCGTCGCGCTCGCTGCCGGCGCGGCCCTGGCCCTGGGCGCCGTCGTGTCGTTAATCATCCGTCGCCGCCTCGAGCGCCTCACCCTCGGCCTGCAGCCCGAGGAGCTCTCGGCGCTGGTGGCGAACCAGGCGGCGGTGCTCGACGGCGTGGGGGACGGGGTGCTCGCCTACGGTCCGGACGATGTGGTGACCGTGGCCAACACCACGGCCGCCCGGCTGCTCGGCATCTCCGACCTGGTCGGACGCCGCATCCACGACCTCGTACTGCCCGGCCCGGTGATCGCTGCCCTGACCGGTGAACCGACCGAACCGTCGGCCGGGCGACGGAGCGCGGATGCGGCCGATCCGGTCGTACTCGCCGACCACATCGTCTACATCGACACCCACCCGGTGTCGCGCGCAAATCGGGACCTGGGCGTGATCGCGGTGATCCGCGACCGCACCGACATCGTCACCATCACGGATCGCCTGGAAACAGTGGCGTCGATGACCGAGGCGCTGAGGGTGCAGCGGCACGAGTTCGCGAACCGTCTACACGTGACGGCCGGTCTGATGGACGCGGGGCGTGTGCCCGACGCCCGGGACTACCTCGACGACGTGCTGGACGCGGCCCGCACCCCCGGCGGCCCGTTCGCCGGCGAGCATCTGACCGAGCCGTTCCTGCTGTCGCTGGTGCAAGCCAAGGCTGAGCAGGCCGGTGAGCGCGGGGTGGTACTGACGGTGGGCCCCGATTCCCTGGTGCGCGGCGTCGTTTCGGCGCCCGCGGACGTGGCCACGGTGCTCGCCAACCTCGTCGACAACGCCGTGAGCGCGGCCGTGTATGGCGCAGAGCCCCGGTGGGTGATCGTGGAGCTGCTCGACGACGGCGACACGCTCGTCATGACCGTGTCCGACTCCGGGCGGGGCGTGGCGAACGAAGCACAGGTATTCAGCGACGTACACCGATCGGACGTGGACCCGGATGCTGTGCACGGGCGGGGGATCGGCCTGCCGCTCGTGCGCGACGTTGCGGCGCGTCTGGGCGGAGACGTGTGGCTGGCCGATGCCGGCGGCCCAGGCGGAAGCGGAGCAGTGTTCTGCGCGCGTCTGCCCGGCGTTATGCGGGCACCGGCCCATCCAGCACAAGGAGAAGAACGATGACCGACACCATTACCGTGCTCGTGGTCGACGACGACTTCCGCGTCGGCGGTCTGCATCGCGACATCGTCGACGGGTGCCCCGGCTACACCTCCCTCGAGCCGGTGCGCGGAGTGCGGGCCGCACGCGCGGCGGTGCGCGACCTACGGCCAGACCTGGTGATCTGCGATGTCTACCTGCCCGACGGCGACGGGATCGCCTTCGTCGCCGAAATCGACGTCGACGCGTTCATGATCAGTGCGGCCGCTGACGGCGCCACCGTGCGCAGGGCGCTCCGCGCCGGCGCCCTGGACTACCTCATCAAACCGTTCGAACCCGCCCGGCTCAGCGACCGGCTGGATGCCTATCGCCGGTTCCGCGCCCTGGCCGCTGAGGACCGTCAACTCGACCAGGACGCCATCGAAAAGGCCCAGCGGGTGCTGCACGGCCGGGACAGTTCAGTCGCCTCCGGGTCGCGGTCCACGACCGAGAAGCTACTCATCGAGCTACTCCAGGACGGTGAAACCTCGGCGAGCCTGATCGCCGACCGCGCCGGGCTGTCTCGCGCGACGGCGCAGCGGCACCTCGCCACCCTCGCCACCCGCGGTGACGTGGACGTGACTCTGCGATATGGATCGATGGGTCGCCCTGAGCACCGTTACAGCGTCCGACGCTGATTCGCCTCGCCGTCTTGCGGTGTGGCGAGACCTTCGACCGGTCAGGCCTCGAACCGAAGCAGTCGAACTCCATGGGCCTGAACCGCGAGTGTGAGGAATCCGTCGTCGACGCTCAGCAGGGCGCCGTCCCACACATCGCGCGTCTCGCGCCATTCAGGGCACCCCAGGTCGGTCAGGGAGGCTCTGTATGTGGTCGGCTCCGCCCCGAGCCAGAACACCGCGCGCCACTGGATACCATCGCGTTCCGCCTCCCAGACGACCAGGTTGCCGTCACGCACGATCTCCCGGCTCGAGTCGCTCTGGAGGAGGGCAAGCACCTCGTCGTTCGAGAGCAGCGCCAGTGTTTCCGGTGTTGTGTCGGGTAGGTGCCCGCCGAACATCAGCGGAGAACGCAGGAGGCACCACAGTGTCATCAGCGTGCGCTGCTCCGCCGGTGTGAACCGGCTCTGGCGGTCATCGCCGACATGCGCACGGATCCCGATGCGGCCGAGGGGAAGCATGTCGGCGTCGGCCCAGGCGCCAGGGCGCTGGTGTGGAGCCCAACGAGCGGCCCGCTGGAATTGCTCGAGGAGGAGCGCCCAATCGTCCCAGAAATCGTCGGAGATCCGCCACAGCTGGGCGGTGTCGCGCAGGAGGTCGAGGTTCTTGAGCGAGAGCTGTTTGCCGGGAGAAAGGCTCAGGGTCATCGGGCGACCTGTCGCATCGATCGCGCGGGAAATAGCGGCGATCTCGTCGGCCTGGATCGGCGGGTACAGCACGTCGTCGAGCTTGACGAAGTCAACGCCCCATGAGGCCAGTTGCGCCATAACCGAGTCGTAGTACGCCTGCGCGCCAATCGCGGACATGTTGATGCCGAAATTGTCCGGGTTCCACGAGCACGTGTTCGTTCGATCGGCGATGTCCGCGCAGGTAGCGGTCGAGCCGAGGACCGGCAGGCCCTGGTCCGCGGCGCGGCGCGGAACCCCGCGCATGAGGTGCACGCCGAAGCGGAGGCCGAGGGCATGCACCCGCTGTGCCAGCTGGGTAAAGCCGTCGTGTTCTGCCGAGGGGAACCTTGTGAGTGCAGGCTGAGGCCGACCCCAGCGGTCCAGGATGGGCGCCGACTCGGTGCGGTAGTCGCTCGTGCCGGGGTTCGGTTCGTACCACTGGATGTCGACGACGACCGTATCCCACCCGTGTTCAAGCAGGTGCTCCGCCAGGTACTGCGCGTTCGCGAGCACCTCCGCCTCTGTGACGGAGCCGCCGAAACAGTCCCAACTGTTCCAGCCCATCGGCGGCGTCAGCGCACTCTGTCCTCGTTCGGGCCTCACGCGGCGTCGAGACGGAGAGTCAGCGTGGCGAAGGAGTGCGGGGGCAGTGTGAGCCGCAGGCCCGTGGGGGTGACCTCGAAGTCGTCGAAGGTGATGGGGCTGACCACGTCGGCCGCTCCGGGACGGTTGTGTGCGTCGGGGCGGTCGGCGGAGAGCAGACGCCCGGTCGCGTCGGTGGCCGTACCGCCGCGGAACTCGACGGTGATCTCGAGGGGGGTGTCGAGGTCCACGTTCGTGAGCGAAACCAGAACCTGGCCGTCTTTTGTGCTTGCGGATGCGGAGGCGACGGGGATTTCCCGGCCGTCGGCGGTGTGGGCGGGTCCGACAACGGTTGTGGGGAGCACTGTCGCGTCCTGGTGGCCTTTGTTCATCTCGAACACGTGATACGTGGGCGTCCGCACCATCTCGCCCCCGTCGGGGTCGGTCAGCAGCATCGCCTGCAGCACATTCACCGTCTGCGCGATGTTCGCCATCGTCAGCCTGTCGGCGAAGCCGTGGAAGACGTCGAAATGCCAGGCGGCGACCATGGCATCGCGGATCGTGTTCTGTTGGAAGAGGAAGCCGGGGTGGGTTCCCGGCTCGACTTCCCACCAGGTGCCCCATTCGTCCAGGACCATCCCGTACTTCTTCTCGGGGTCGTAGACGTCCATGACGTCCGCGTGCGAGCGAAGCAGCCCTTCGATGCCTTGGGCTGCGACGATGGTGCTCCAGTAGGACGCGTCGTCGAACTCGGTCGCGCTGCCCTTAGCGTGCCAGCTGCCGCCGATGGTGTAGTAATGCACCGAGACCGATTCCCACGGCACGGTGGAGAAGGGGTGCGCCCCGATCTCGGGGATGACCTCCATCAGGGTCTTCGTCCAGGCGGTATCGGCACCGTCTGCGCCGGCGGCGACGCGGTGGAGCGGGGTGTCGTTGCCGCTCTGGCAGAAGGTGCCGAATTGGCGGGCGAGGTCGGCGTAGGCACCGGCGCGCATGTTGCCGCCGCAGCCCCACGTCTCGTTGCCGAGGCCCCAGAACGCCACGGTCCACGGCTGTTCCCGACCGTGTGAGCGGCGCAGGTCGGCCATTGGGGACTTGCCGGTACCCGTGAGGTACTCGACCCAGTCGGCCATCTCCTGCACCGTGCCTGACCCGATGTTGCCCGAGATGTAGGCGTCGGCGCCGAGCAACTCGCACAGGGCCATGAACTCCGGCGTGCCGAAGGAGTTGTCCTCGGCCACCCCACCCCATTGCGTGTTGATGAGGCCAGGGCGCTCGGCGCGGGGGCCGATGCCGTTGGTCCAGTGGTATCGATCGGCGAAACAGCCGCCTGGCCAACGCAGGTTCGGGATGTTCAGGGCGCGCAGGGCCTCGACGACGTCGAGGCGGATACCGCCGATATTGGGCACAGGCGAGTCCTCGCCGACCCAGAAGCCGTCGTAGATACACCGCCCGAGGTGCTCGGCGAAGTGGCCGTAGAGGTGCTTGCTGATGGTGGCGCCGGGCCGGTCAAGGTCGACGGTGACGATGGTGTTCACGAGGGCTCCAGGGTGGTGGTGGTGGTGGTGGGTGGCGTATGGGCGCGGCGGACCGCGTGAGGTCAGGCGTCGATGCGAACCAGTCGCAGGACGAGTACCCGGTCGGGGTGGAAGGTGAGCAGGTCGAGTCCAGCTTCCACAAGGAGGCTCCCCGAGTAGGACGGCGCCTCGGCGGGGGAGTCGAGGGCTGCGGACGCGTCCAACCACGACGGGCTCAACCACCAGGGGCCGAGTGACCCGGGCCGGGCGGACTCGACGCGATACCTGGCCTCGGCCAGGAGCCCGGGCAGGCGGACCCTGCATCGCGAATCCGCGGATAGTTCCGGTGTAACGATCGTGTAGATGGCCTCCGAACCGTCGGGGGCGACGACACCGCGCAGGGCCGGCGCATCCGGGTCGAAGTCGCCGTCGGCGACGACCCGGCCGGTGCTGATGAGCTCTCGATGCAGCTGGTAGGCGGAGATCCAGCGGGCCAGGACGACCGCGTCCTCGTCGCTCAGCTCCCGGATGTCCCATTCGATGCCGAAATGACCAAGGAACGCGATTGCGCAGCGGGTGTGCAGATCGCTCGTGCGCCCGGTGACGGAGGACACCGGTGAGGCGACGTGCGAGCCGAGCATCTCGGGCGGCACCAGGAGCCCGGTCCAGCGGAGCATTCGGGAGCGATCGAGGGGGTCGTGATTGTCGGAGGTATGCACCCGGTCGGTGCGCTCGAGGATCCCGAGGTCGACACGTCCTCCTCCCGACGCGCAACTTTCGATCTCGAGCTCGGGGTGTCGCAGGCGCAGCTGATCGATGAGCTCATAGACCGCGAGAGTTTGTTCGTGCACGGCCGGTGCTCCCGTCGCAGGATGGCCCGCGTCGATCAGGTCGCGGTTGTGGTCCCACTTGAGGTAGGCCACGTCGAGGTCGGTGACCAGCCCGTCGAGAACGGCGAGAATGTGCGCAAAGGCCTCGGGGTCGGCCAGGTTGAGCACCTGCTGGTTGCGGAACCGCGGCGGTAGCCCCGCACGCGCTCGGAGGATCCACTCGGGGTGCGCGCGGGCGAGGTCGGAGTCCTCATTGATCATCTCCGGCTCGACCCAGAGGCCGAATTCCATCCCGAGGCCGCGGACGTGCTCGGCGAGGGGGGCGAGACCGTGTGGCCAGGCCGTCGGGTCGGGGATCCAATCGCCCAGACCGGCGGTGTCGTCGGTGCGGCCCAGGAACCAGCCGTCGTCAAGGACGTAACGCTCGACTCCGAGGGCGGCGGCGCGCGTGGCCAGCTCTGCCAGGGTGGTGAAGTCCTGGTCGAAGTACACGGCCTCCCACACATTGAGGGTGACGGGGCGCGGACGACGCGATGACCGTGAGCGCTCCCTCACGAAGCCGTGGTACCGGGCCGAAGCGGCATCCAGGCCGATCCCGAAGCTGCCGTACACCCAGGGGGATCGATACCTTTCCCCGCCCGCCAGGCGCACCTCGCCGGGTAGGAGAAGTTCGCCGCCGCGGAAGGCCAGATATCCGTCGCTCCGCTCGACAGCGTGCTCGTGGTTGCCGCCGATACCGACATGGCAGAGCCACACCCGGCCGGAGCCCGCGTCGAAGCCCGGCGACCCGATCGCGATGAGCGTCGTGGCATCCAGCCCGGTGCGCCCGCGGCGCGACTCGCGCGCATGCGTCCCGACGACCACAGGGTGCCGCTGCGGGATTTTCTCGGTGCCCCACCGGCCGGAGAAATCCAGGATCTCGCGTGCGTCAGTCGGCATCCGCAGGGCCGGGTCCACGCCGATGACGTCGAGGTGTTCGGGCCCCTCGCCGTCATTGCGCACGCTGACGCGGGTGCGGAGCAGCCCAGAATAGGAGAGATCGATCTCTATACTGGCCCCGATAGCGGCCGATTCGTCGTGCGCATCAATGCTCACCAGACCGCTCTCCCGCTGCGCCACCGCGCCCTCCGCGAGCGTTTCGCCGTTCACGGTGACCGACGTCACGGTGAGGCGAGGGGACCATGCGGCGCCGGCACGGTGGGCCCGGATGCCGGGCAATCCACCCCATCCGTACGAGTGCTCCGGCAGGATACCGGGCTCGTACGGCAGGTCCGATAGCCCGTCAATTCCTGTGCGGACGCTGGTACCCGCGTATTCGGAAAGGTCACGATCACTCGCTTGGATCCGTGGGCCCCAGTGCACAATCACGGGCGGAGCGGCGTTGATTTGAGTGAGCAGGACGGACACTTCTTCAGTGAAGAGGTGAATCACCCGAGGGAATTCCATAAAGACATTCCTATCGTCAATCCTCATGTGAGTAAAGTAAGAGATCGATCTCAACGACGAGGAGTCCTCATGACGATGTTCCAGCTCGCGCCGAACGACACCCGTCTCGAGGGCGGCGTTTTCGATGATCGCCGCCGGCTCAACCGGGCCTATCTCCTGTCGTTGACCGACGAAGCGCTCCTGCAGAATTTCTTCCTCGAAGCAGGCATCGGCGACCAGAACTGGCACCTCCAGCCGTCCCGGGACTCGGCCGTGTCACGCGGCCTCGAACGCCACTGGGGCTGGGAAACACCCGGTGCGCTCTTGCGAGGCCACTTTCTCGGCCATTGGCTCTCGGCCGCAGCGCGCGAGGTTGCGGTCACGGGAGATCGGCTGCTCCGGGCGCGGATCGACTCGGTACTGGACGGACTCGAGCGCTGCCAGCAGGAGAACGGCGGAGGATGGATCTGGGCCATCCCACCTGCTTTTCTCCGCCGCCTCGCGGAGGGCCGAGCGGTGTGGGCGCCGCAGTACGCGATGCACAAGACGCTGATGGGTCTCGTCGACGTGCACCGTGATCTCGGTGACGATCGAGCCTTGCAGCTGGCCCGGAACGCGTCTATCCCGATCCTCGAGTGGGTGCGGGGCATCGACGACGACGCGTTCCAAACAATTCTCGAGGTCGAGACCGGCGGGATGCTCGAAGTGTGGGCTGATCTCCTGGCGGCGACCGGCGACGATATCTACCGGGAACTGCTCAAGCGTTACTACCACCGTTCCCTGTTCGAGGGGTTGCTGGCGGGTCGGGACATGCTGACCAATATGCACGCGAACACCACCATCCCCGAGGTGCTCGGTGCCGCGCGTGCCTACGAAGTGACCGGCGATGAGCGCTGGCGCGGCATCGTCGAGGAGTACTGGACCCAGGCCGTCACCCGCCGCGGCACCTTCTGCACGGGCGGTCAGACCTCGGGTGAGATCTGGACGCCTCCCTTCGAATTCGCCTCTCGTCGTGGCGAAAAGACGCAGGAGCATTGCGTCGTGTACAACATGATCCGGCTCGCCGACGCTCTGATGCGGTGGACAGGCGATCTCTCCTATGCCGACTACATCGAGCGGAACCTCTACAACGGGATCCTCGCCCAACAGAATCCCCGCACGGGAATGGTCGCCTATTTCCTGCCGCTCGAGGGCCGGGCCCGCAAGAATTGGGGGACCGCCACAGAGGACTTCTGGTGCTGTCACGGCACACTGGTGCAGGCTCACACCCGGCACTCCGGGCTGGTCTTCTTCCTGGGGGAGGACGGCGAACTCACGATTGCGCAACACATCGGCGCTCGGACCAGGGTCGCGACGGCCGCGGGCGACGTGGCGGTGCGGGTCACTGTTCTCGGCAACGCCGGCTACGTCGGTCCGGACTCCAATGCGGGCGAGGCCGGTGACGCGCACAGGCCCTCGGCAACCCGGGTGCGCGTCGAGGTCACCTCGGCCGAGGGCGTCCCGCTGAGGGTTCGTGTGAGAGTGCCCGACTGGGTCGTCGGGGAGCCCGCGCTCGCGGGGGACGAGCACGTGGAGCGCGCAGCCGGCGCCCTCGTCATCGCCCACCCCGGTGTTCGGACCAGTGTGGACATCGCGTTCCCCTTCGCTCTCCGGGCTGTACCGATTCCCGACGAGCCCACCACAGTCGCGTTCGTCGAGGGGCCGGTGGTCCTTGCCGGTCTCGTCGACAGGGAGGTGAGCCTGAACGGTGACCCATCGTCGGCCGCCTCGCTTCTGACGCCAGACAACGAGCGCCAGTGGACGGAGTGGCTTCGCGGCTACCGCTCCGTCGGCCAGCCCTCCACCATCCGCTTCCGCCCGGTCCACGAGATCGTCGACGAGCCGTACTCGCTCTATTTCCCGATCAACGCGGCCGGAAACTGACAGACAGGACCTTTTACCCCATGCCCTCCCGACCGGTACGTCCATGACCGCTGCCGGCGCCGGACCATCGTCCGCCCGGCTCCTTCTGCCGGTATTCGCAATGCTCATCGGGTTCGGGCCGCTGACGATCGACCTTGTCCTGCCCTTCCTCCCCACGCTGACAACCGATCTCGGCATCACTGCCTCGACCGCTCAACTCGTGGTGACCGGGGCAACCTTCGGCTTTGCTGCCGGTCAGCTCCTCGCCGGCCCGCTCAGCGATGCGATCGGACGGCGGTGGCCGCTTGGCGTCGCCGCCGTGCTGCACATCGTGGCCAGCGTGGTCGCGGCGACGACCTTGGACACAGCGGTCCTCCTCGCCGCCCGTTTTGTGCAGGGCGCCGCCTGCACCGCCGCAGGGGTCGTGGTCATCGCGATCGTGCGCGACCTGTACAGCGGGAAGAGGCTCGTGACGATGCTCGCGAACCTCGCGGTCATCATCAGTGTCTTCCCCCTTCTCGTCCCGTCACTGGGAGCACAGCTGACGAAAATCATCGACTGGCGTGCGTCCTTCCTCATCGTGGCCGTCTGGGGCGCGCTGGCGACGGCCGCCGCGCTGATCGTGCTGCCCGAGACCCTACCGCCGGAGCGACGGCACACAGGCGGGCTGCTACCCTCGCTGCGGAACTCCTTCGGGCTACTCCGCCGACCGAGGATCCTCGCCCTCGCTGCCGCATCCGCCGCGGGGTGGTCGGTCGGATTCGGTTACCTCGCGACCGCACCGTTCCTCTACACCCGGGTCTACGAGGTGAACGCGGATGGCTATGGACTCCTCTTCCTCGGTACGTCCGTCGTGACGATCTGTGTGGGTCAGATGACCGGTCGGGTGCTGATTCCGCGACGTGGCGCCCAGTTCGCGCTGATGGCGTCGGCTGTCGTGACGGCTTTCGGTGCCGTCGTCGTCGTGGTCCTCGCGCTCCTCCAGGCCCAACCGCTACTCGTCGCGGCGGGCACCCTCACCTTCGCGCTCGCCGGGCGGTCGATCGGCGCGCCGGCGGTGCAATACCTCTCGCTCCAGGGCCCGGCCAGCGAGGCCGGAAGTGTCACAGCCATCCTGGGTACCGTCAGCTTCACCGCGGCCGGGCTCGTCATGCCGGTCATGGGCGGCTACGCCGAAGTGTCGCTCGTTCCGTTCGGGATCCTGGTGTTCGTGGCGGCCGTCATCCAGGGTGTCGTCGCCCTCCTGTTCTGGCTGCGCTCGCGCCGCAACACCGTCGGGTGGTGACCGCCTAGACGGGCAGCCAGGTCGCGTCGACGTGGAGAGGCCGCTCGCGGATGTCGAGCCGGTGATTGCCCGTTGGAACACCGTCCACGAGGAGCGTCGCGGCGCGGGGAAGTCGAATCAACGTGCCCTCCGGGGGCGCGAGCCACCCCGCCCCGGGAAGGCGACGAATCGTGCACGAGGCACCGTGCGGACTCCACTCCAACCGGTCGACCACGAGGCCGCCGCGAGCGCGCAGTCCGGTCACGGCGCCACGCGGCCAGGCGGTGGGCACGGCGGGAAGCACCGACAGCGAGTCGGTGCCGGACCCCAGCAGCATCGAGGCAACGAGGCCGGGAAGCCCCCCGCTCGCATCCAGGTTGAAGATTCTTCCCGCATCGTGCGTCGTCGCCAGGGTGGGGCTCCAGTGCTCGACAGCAAGCCAGTTGACGCACGTTTCGGCCGCCGCCGCATCGCCGAGCGCTGCGGCCGCCAGGCCGATCTGCACGAGGCCGAAGGCCATCTCCATCCGGCCGGGCGGTGCCGACGGCGCAGCCGCACGCCACGCGATCTTGTCACGCACGGTCGCAACGGCGGCTGCGCGCAAACGCGTCGCCGCCTCACCGTCACCGGCGAAGGCCGGATCGATCTCGTACCACAGCGGGTAGAGCTGGGAGGCGTGACGGTGCGCGATGTTCTCACTCCAGGGCCCGGTGACCCACTCCGCGAGGGTTCCGTCGTCAGCGACGCGATAGGGCGGCAGATCGTCGAGTACACGTGCCCAGCGTTCGTCCAGGGAGTCATCACCGCGGGCCCGGCCGAGCAGCGCCGTTGCTCTCGCGGCATCGCGGAGGATGGCGACGTCGATCGTTGCATCCGTGGCGAGGGGCACCCGAGCGCCTCCCGGCGTGTTCTCGGGCGAGTACGAGGGAACGATCCGGCGCACGCCGTCGACATCGATCCAAGCGGTCTCGGCAAAGCGGAGCACGCCTTCGGTCAGTTCCCACACCCTGTCATCGACGATCGATCTGTCGCCCGTCGTGGAGACGGCGTCGGCCACGACCCGCAGAACCCAGCCGCCGCATCCGGTCCAGAACAGGTGGGGGTAGTCCTCGGAGAAGTGGTTGGCCCGACCGTGATTCGACATACGGGACGGTAACAGCATCCCTTCGGCTCCGAAGATGAGACGTGCGTTGTCGCGGTAGTCGTCGAGGTGCGGGAGCACGAGGTTCAGGAGGGAGAGGGTCAGCTCTGGCGTACCCGTGGCAGTCATACCGGCCATCGCGCCGTTTTGCACGTTGCCGTTCAGGGTGTAATCGGCAGACCAGGCGGGGCGCCAGGTACCCTGCCAGACGCCCTGCAGAGTGGGCGGGAATGCGCCCGTCGAGGCGATGATGTTCGCCCGGCCGCTCAGATAAGCGGTCTCGACCACGCGGCGGCGAGCGCCGTCGTCGCCGGCGCGGGCGGAGGTCCAGAGGTCTTCTGTGCGCGTCGTAGACGAAGCGCCAGCCAGGTCCAGCAGGGAAGCGCCGGTCAGAGGTAGCCTGGTGCGCCGCTCGGCGTGGCGGGCATCGTCCCATGAAGCCGGTAGGCCGCGGGACACGCCAACGCTGAGAGCATCAGAGCGCATCGAGACGTCGACCCGGAACAGCAGTGCCGCCTCGGGCCCGGTCGCCACGTTCGATCGTGTGACGCCGGCATCAACCTGCCACGGCGTGCCGGTGAAGACCGTCACGGCAGCGCGGACGGCGGTGGGAGCGTGACCCGCGGTGGCCTCGAGAATGCCACGATCTCCGCCCGCCACACTGGCCGTGACCGCCGCGGAGCCGTCGGGACCACCGGTGTCCAAGGACGTGGTGCCGCCGGCGCCCAGACCGAGCTCGATGCTGCTCGTACTCGGGGAGTCCGCCTCGACCGATACCAGCACTGACTCACTTCCGTACGGAGCGAGGAGGCGAAGCACGTGTCGTCTGCGTTCGAGATCGGTCCATTCCACCGCGACCTCGCCGCGGAGCGGGTCGATGATCCGCCGCGATTCCACGACGCCGCCAGGGGTCCTGATGGTCAGAGTCGCGCAGAGACCGAGCGGATCGGTCCAGATCAGAGAATCGTCGTACCCGGTTGCCCGGGCTCCCCGGGACAGCGTCCGGCTCGCGGCGTCGGCGTCACCGCGGAGGAGCGCTTCACGCAAGCTCTCCCGCACCGGAGCGAGGTCGGGCGCATCGGGGCGAGGATTGACGGGGAGGAAGTAGCGCTCGTGGGAGAGGGAAACGCTGATCGCGTCGGCCGGACCATGAACGACGGCGCCGACCCGACCGCTGCCGACGATCAGCCCGTCTTCCCACGAGTGAGCGACGGTGGATGTCACAAAGACCGGGTCAGTCATCGGCGTGGGCCCGTCGCACGTCAGCGGGAGAGGCCCGCGTGGACCGTGCCCCAGGACACGAGTGCCTGACGAACCCTGTCGTCGCGTGCCGCACCCAACGCCTCCTTATATGCATCCTCCAGCACATCATCGATTCGCACCCGCGCGCCCTGTGCGGAGGAGCGCACTGCCGCCTCCACCATCGCCAGGCTGAGCACATTGCCGTGCACCTCGCCTGACGGCACCCGGCCGGTGCGAAGGGCGTCGATGAACTCGGTGAGTGAGCCCGCGATTTCCTGCGGGACCGGCTCCAGCTGGGCGCGCAGAACCTCGCTGGATTCCCTGGCTTGCCATTCCGGGGCGCTGTCGCCGTCCCATCGGGCGGTTCCGCCGGCACCATTGACACGCCAGGAACCGTTCCACGAGGTTTCCAGTCCGTCCGCGCACCAGCTCCCCGTGTAGGTGAAGCGCACGCCATCGGCGAATTCAAAGACCGCCACCGCCGCGGCATCGCTCGTGTACCAGCTCCAGCCCGGGTTGTATTCCTCGCAGTAGACGGCGACGGGGTCGCGGTCGAGGACGTAGCGTGCGGCGTCGAACGCGTGCACCGCCATGTCGAGGAGAAGCACATGCGCCATCTCGTCGCGGAAACCACCGAACCGGGGTGCCTTGGCGAATTCGACGGAGGCGGTGCCCACCTGCCCGAGGCCGGCGACCTGTTCACGGAACGCCGCGATCGATGCGTAGTAACGGCGCGACTGGCTGGTCATGAGAAGGCGCCCGGCGACCTCCGCCGTCGCCGCCAGGACGAGCGCCTCCGCGACCGTCGGGGCGATCGGCTTCTCGGACAGCACGGGCAGTCCCGCGAACAGGGCCTCGGAACTGACCGGCAGGTGTGCGCGAGGAACGGTGACATTGACAACAGCCTCGGCGCCGGCCCGTGCGGCCACCTCGGCGACCGATGTTCCGACGGCGAGCGGCAGAACACCCTCCTCCTCGGCGGCGTGCTGAGCGAGTGCCACATCCAGGTCGACAAGACCGACCAGCTCGACCTCGGGGGAGTCGCGGAGGGTGCGGATCCAGGCCCGTCCCATCGCACCAGCACCCACCTGCACGATGCGCACGGGGGCGGTCATCGGACGAGCGCTCCTTCGTAGTCCTGGCCGCTGTAGAAATCTTCAGTCTCGTAGCGCTGCAAGACGGGAAGCCGGCGCGTTGGCAGCGACGTGCGAGCCCACTGCACGCCGTTCGCAATGACCCGGCGCACATGCTCGTGGTGGTAGACGGGATAGTCCTGATCGCCGGGGGAGAAGAAGAAGATGCGGCCGTGGCCGCGTTTGTAGGTCATGCCGGACCGGAAGACCTCGCCGCCCGAGAATGTCGAGAGGAAAATGAGCTCGTCGGGCGCTGGCACGTCGAAGAATTCGCCGTACATCTCCTGCTGCGGAATCACGAACGGCTGCGGCACTCCTTGGGCGATGGGGTGCGTCGGGTCGACGGTCCACACCAGCTCCCGGTCCTCCTCCGAGCGCCACCGCAGCGTGCAGGTGGTGCCCATCAGCTTGCCGAAGATCTTCGACCAGTGGCCGGAGTGCAGCACGAGCAGCCCCATGCCGGCGAGAACGTGACGGTGCACGCGCTCAACGACCTCGTCGGCGACCTCGCCGTGGGCGGCGTGACCCCACCAGACAAGCACGTCGGTGGCGTCCAGAACCTCCTCGGTGAGCCCGTGCTCGGGCTCATCCAGGGTCGTGGTGGTGACCTGGGCGCGTTCACCCAGGTTCTCGACGATGCCCTTGGCGATCGTGGTGTGCATGCCGTCGGGATAGATCGCGCGCACCTTCTCCTCGATCTGCTCGTGGCGGTTCTCACCCCAGACGAGAACGCGGACGGGGGAGTTGGCAGTAGTCATGAGGGGTCCTTCTTCGTTGAGGGGGTCTGGAAAGTTGGCGAGCCATCGGTGGCCGGCCCGGTCGTTGCGGTCAGCCGGCTCTCGTCGGCAGCGCTGCGCTCGACGGCGTCCAGCACCTGCTGCACCTGCACGGCCTCGGCGAACGTCGGCGACGGCTGCGTTCCCGCGGCGATCGCGGTGACGAGGTCGACGACCTGGTGGGTGAACACGTGCTCGTAGCCGAGACCGTGTCCGGTCGGCCACCAGGCGCCGGTGTACGGGTGCGACGGCTCGGTGACCTGGATGCGTCGGAAGCCCTGAGCATCGTCGGGGTCGGTGCCGCCGTAGAACTCCAACTCGTTCATGCGCTCGAAGTCGAAGGCCACGGACCCGCGCTCGCCGTTGATCTCGATCCGGTTGGCGTTGCGGCGGCCGAGCGCCATCCGGGTGGACTCGAAGACGCCCATCGCCCCGCCGCTGAACGATGCGGTGAACGCGGCGGCGTCGTCGACCGTGACCGGGCCGCGTTCCGCTCCCTCTTCGGCGTGACCGCCCAGCCCGGACTGATGCGCCAGAACCGGACGATCGGTGACAAAGGTGCGGAGCATCGCCGAGACTTTGTCGATGCTCTGCCCGGTCAACCACTGGGCGGTGTCGATGCTGTGCGCTCCGATGTCGCCCAGGGCACCCGAGCCGGCCCGCTCCTTGTCAAGCCGCCAGGTGAGCGGCGCTTCGGACGAGCTGAGCCAGTCCTGGAGGTATTGAGCGCGCACGTGCCGGATCTGCCCGAGCCGGCCTTCCTCGATGAACCGTTTGGCCAGCGCAAGGGCCGGGGTGCGGCGGTAGCTGAAGCCGCACATCGCGAAGACGCCCGAGTGGGCGGCGGCGGCTGCGTCCGCCATCAGGCGGGCCTCGGGCACCGAGCGCGCCAGCGGCTTCTCGCAGAGAACGTGTTTTCCGGCCTGCAGAGCAGCGATGGCGATCTCGGCATGCTGGTCACCCGGCGTGCAGATGTCGACCAGGTCGATGTCGTCGCGGGCGATCACCTCCCGCCAGTTCATCGACCACTCCTCGGCCCCGAAGTTCTCGGCGGCCGCCCTGGCGCGACCTTCGTCGCGACCGACGACCACCGCGAGTACCGGCTGGAGCGGGAGAGGAAAAAAGTGCGGGGCGGTTCGCCACGCCTGGGCGTGGGCACGGCCCATGAAGGCGTGACCGATCAATGCCACGCGCAGGCGGGGAGTTCCGGGCGTGCCGGCCTGCTGCTGCAGGGGAGCGGAGTCGTGGGCCATCACGTCAGGCCCGGCTTCCAGCGGTTGTACCCGTCGGACTGGCCTCGGTTGTGGTCCGCAACGGCACGATCTCGGGCCGATCCGCGACGCTATCGATCGTGATGACGGCCTTCTCCTGGCTGGAGCGCAGGATGGCGTCCATGATCTCGAGAACGTGCAGCGCGAGGCGGCCGGATGCGCGGTGTGGGCGGTTCTCGGTGATCGCCTCGGCCAGGTCGGCGAGGCCGACTCCGCGGCCGGTGTCGATGTAGCCGGCGGAGTCGGGGATGCGCTTCCAATCCTGATCGCGAACGGCGGCCTCGACCACATCCGAGAACATGTTCGGGTCAGGCACGGTGATGGTGCCCTCCGTGCCGTACACCTCGAACTTGGACGCGCGGCTCTTCCACACCTCGAAGCTCACGGTGACCGTGGACGTGACACCGTTGGCGTGTTCGAGCAAGGCGCTGACATGGGTATCCACCGACACCGGCACTGGTGTGCCGGCTCGGGGGCCTGACCCGATTGTGCGCACACGGGAGGAGCGGGTGGCGATGCCGGTCACCCGGGTGACGGATCCGAAGAAGTGCACAAGCGCGCTGAGGTAATAGGGGCCCATGTCCAGCAGCGGGCCGCCACCGGGCTGGTAGTAGAACTCTGGCGCGGGATGCCAACGCTCGTGGCCGGGAGCGGTCCACTGAACCTGCGCGGCGATCGGTTCGCCGATCAGGCCCGAATCGAGTGTCTGCCTGGCCGTCTGGATGCCGGTGCCGAGAACCGTGTCCGGCGCGCTGCCCAAGCGGAGGCCGAGCTCTTCGGCGAGCTCGACCATGGGTCGAGCCTCTGCGGGCGTGAGACCGAGCGGCTTCTCCGTGAAGACGTGTTTGCCGGCGCGCAGGGCCCGGGTGCTGATGTCGACGTGGGCTGCGGGGATGGTCAGGTTGAGCACCGCGTCGACCTCGGGGTCGGTGAGTAACTCGTCGACGGTGAGGACTCGGACGCCGTACTCCTCGGCGACCTGCCGGGCGCGCTCCTGATTGAGGTCAGCCACCGCGACGAGGCGCAGCCCAGGAAATGTCGGGAAGTTCGCGAGGTACTGCTCGCTGATCTTGCCGACTCCGACGATTCCGACGTTCAGCGGGATGCCCACAGCAGTCCCCTTTCGATGATGGTCTTCACGTTGGTGTCCTGGAGAATCTCGACGCGGTGGCCCGGGGTCGAAACAAAAATGCGTCCTGCTCCCCACTGACGAGTCCAGATCGCCGGGGACGTGACGGGGCGGGTCCAGGGATCCCAGGGGCGGACCGCCTGAGTGGTGGTGGCGAGCACATCGTTGTAGTCGTCGTGCAGCACCCAGTACTGCTCGGTGACCAGTTCGAAATCTGTGATGCCCTGCGTGATGGGGTGCTCCGCCGCGGCTGCGGTCATCTGGATGACGTGAGGGACATAATTGTCCGACTGCTCGCCAGAACGCTCGTCCGGATGTCTGCCCGGGTGCGCGGCGAATTGGCCACCGATGAGCTGCAGGTAGTCGGAGTTGTTCCGGTAGGAGTCGGCGATACCCCCGTGCCACCCGGCGAGGCCGGTGCCGTTCTCAACGGCGGCGCGCAGGCCCAGGAATTCAGGCCCCTCGATGGAGGTCATGGTGTTCGCTTGGACGATCAGGTCGACAGTTCGCAGATAGTCCGCGTCGGCGTAGACGGCGGTGGACCCCTCGACACGCACCTCGAAGCCGTTCTCCGTAAGGAACGGGATGAACAGCTCGGTCGCTTCGACCGGCTGGTGCCCATCCCACCCTCCTCTGACGACGAGCGCTTTTTTTGCGGGGGCAGCTGGGGGCATTTTGGTCATCATTGTCCTTGGTGTGCTGAGCGGATCTGGCATTCGTATCGATGTTCACATCGACGGAAGTTGCGCAAGTTTTACTATCACAAAAGAATTCCCAGCCAGCCTATATCGGCCAAACTCGGTAAATCAAGACTGACTAGTGATTGCATTGGCCCATAAGTTGCGCAAGTCGATGGCGCTAGGATGGCCACATGGTCCCCACCGACGCGTCAGCGAAGCCCACGATGGCCCGGATCGCCGAGCGCGCCGGAACAAGCGTCCCGACTGTTTCCAAGGTGCTCAACGGGGGTACCGACGTCTCGGAAGCCACGCGGGCGAGGGTGATGCAGGCCGCTCACGAGCTGGGCTACCGCCGTCGCCCCCGGCTCGGTCCGGTCGCCGAGGATCCACGCGGTGCCCGCATTGTGGATGTCGTGGTGGGGCACATCGGTGGGAGCTGGATCGGCCCGGTACTCGGGGGGATCGAGGACGAGGCCGAGAGGGCGGGAATCGACCTGGTTCTGACGCGGGCACGACCGGATGGCGGTTGGGTGGGCCGTCTGCTGCGGCGCCCGTCTCTCGGGGTCATCCTGGTTCTCGTTGAGGCCTCGGCGCCGCAGCTGCACCTGCTGACCACCGCCGGGGTGCCCGTGGTGGTGGTCGATCCCAGCAGTCGTCCGCCGGCCGACGTGGCCAGTGTCGGTGCCACCAATTGGGACGGCGGGCGAATAGCCGCTGAGCACCTGCTCGGCCTCGGCCACACGCGACTCGGGATCGTGGCCGGCACCCGGTCGCATCTGTACAACGGCGCCAGAATCGACGGCTTCACGACGGCCCTCCGCTCCGCCGGTCTGGATGTGCCTCCGGGACATCTGGTGTACTGCGATTGGGATAGGGAGGGCGCGCGGGCGGCGGCCCGCGTCATGCTGGCCGAAGAGGCCCAGCGGCCGACGGCGGTCTTCGCCTGCTCGGACATGATGGCTCTGGGCGTCTACGATGCGGCCGGTGACGCGGGCCTGCGCATTCCGGATGACCTCAGCGTCGTCGGCTTCGACGACGTCCAGGAGTCCGCCTGGGCGACCCCGCCGATGACGACGGTCCAACAGCCCATCGCCGAGATGGGTGCTGCTGCGTTCAGGATGCTGCAGCAAGCTTCCCCTGCGACGACCCTGCCGTCGTCGGAACGGACGGCGTCGAGGATCGAGCTGGAGACCCGCCTGATCCGGCGCCGATCGGTCGCCCCCGTCCCTGGCGGATCCGGTCAGTCGGCGACCGGCGCCCTGAGGTAATTCACGCCCCGAACTCGCGCAGTTTGGCGAACATGTCCTCGATCAGCCAGCGGGTGTCGACGCCGTCACAGACCCGGATCTTGCGATCCACCCGACCCGGTTCGAGATCGCCGGCCGCCGAGAACCGCGGGGCCTGGCGTGCTCGCCACCGGGCGCCGGCCGGATTGATGACGGCGCCGATCGCGGGGCTGTCGCCGAGAGACCGAAAATCCAGTGGGCCGTACTCGATGGTGGTGTTGAAGACGATGAGCTGATCAACTAGGTAATCGCCGAGTGGGCTGGTTCCGCCCAATCGCGTGCGCAGTTCGGCATGGCCGACGCCGACCATGGAGTAGACCGGCATGGGGATCTGCCACACTGCGATGCCGGATTCCATCACGACGTTCGCCGCGGCGACGTCGTTGATGAGGTTGAACTCGGGATGGTATGCCGCGATCTCTTCGTAGGGAGGGCCGCCGACCCAGACGACGACGACATCGCGGGACGCGATCTGGGGAGCCTCAAGAAGCGCGGAGGCGACATCGGTGAGGGGGCCGAGGACGGCGACCCACAGCCTCCCGGCATCGCGCAGGGCTTCCGCCACGATCAGCGACGAGCCCGGCGACGGCGACGGCGTGGACTCGCCGGCCAACGCATCGGGTGACCCGTCGAGAATGCGCACGGCAGAACCGGCGAGGGCCACGACCCTCTCGAGCTCGAGCCGAGAGTCAGCCATGCTGCCGGCCCGACCGAAGTGGGCGGCCACCAGACCACGGATGTCGAGAGTGGGGCTGAGGAGGGCCTGGGCGATCGCGAACTGGTCGTCGGCCTCGTTCGCCGCATCCGTGCTGACGATCAGCCGATGCGGAGGTGGCGGGGTCTTCGCGGTCATGCCGACTCTCGTTGGACGAGGGTGGTTGTCAGGATGGGTCGGCGGTCGACTGCGCGTCCCTTCAGAACCGCGAGGAGAGTCTCCGCGGCAACCCTTCCCATGTCCTCCAGCGGTTGGCGCACTGTCGTGAGCGTCGGATTCATGGTTCCCGCGATGACGACGTCATCGAAGCCGATCACGGCAACGTCGGTCGGAACCTGTCGACCTGCGGCCTGGAGGACTCGGATCGCCCCGCTGGCCATGAGGTCAGAGGAGGCGAAGACGCCATCGAGGTCCGGATGCCGTTGGAGCAGGCGGGCCATAGCCGCAGAACCGCTGACCAGGGTGAACTCACCGTGCACAATCGGGCTCTGGTCGAGACCGAGCTCGGTGAGCTCGTCTCGCCACCCCCTGACCCGGTCACGAGCGGGCTCCATGTCCTGCGGACCGGCGATGATGCCGAGCCGGCGGCGCCCGGCTTCGACCAGCGCGCGCGCCGCAAGCCGGCCGCCGCCATAGTTGTCCGAGTCGACGACGATGGCATCGGGGGCGAGTTCCACGCGCGGCCGGCCGACCCAGGCGATCGGCACGGGGGAGTCGGCAAGCGCCTGCGCGAGGTGCGTGATCTCGTGCTGCAGGATGATGATCGCACCGTCCACCGCGCCCGATCGCAGGAACTTGGGGATGCGATTTCCGTCGTCGTTGTCGGCCGGCAGCAGCACGGGCTGGATCTCGTCGGCGTAGAGGCCCTTCGCGGCGCCCTTGAGCACTGAGGTGAAGAAGGTTCCCGTCAGGCTGTCCAGCTCGTTGAAGGCGACGATGAGCGCGATCGCACCCGCCCGTCCGCCGCGTAGCACCCGAGCCGCGCTGTTTGCTTCGTAGCCCAGCTGCGTGGCGGCCTGCAGAACCGCCGCCGTCATTCTGCTGTCCACCTTCGTCTCGCCCGCTAGTACTCGCGCTGCCGTGGCGCGGGACACACTCGCAAGCCGGGCAACATCCACCAAAGTGGGTCGTGTCATTGTGAATCTCCCTGAGGATTGGGATGGCGATCGGCTGGTCCGGGTGCATTAAGACTTCGATCTCTAGGCTCCCACGATTCTCTGAACCGGGGGATGGATAACGGGATATTTGCGAAACTTTTCAGGGACATATGGGAGAGATCGATATCTGGCGTTGGCGGCGACGATTGTTAATCCGCTCTTGCACCGCATCAAACCGCAAGCTACGTTTATGCCCAGAGATCGTTCTCTAGGCCGGAGTGTGACACTCCGAGGTCCCATGCAAGTCCCCAACGAAGAGGAATTGTCGTGAAAAAGAGCTTGACGGCGATAGTCGCCACAGCAGCAGCGCTCACCGTCGCCCTGGCCGGATGTTCGTCCGGCGGCGGGGGCGGAACATCGGATGACCCGAACGCGGAGGTCTCCTTCTGGTCCTTCACCGGGATCAATGCGAAAGACAACGTCGCGGATTACCTCGAAAAGATGCCTGACGCAAAGATCAAGCTGACCGAGGTCGGCAGCACGACCGAGACCGCTACCGCGCTCACGGCCGCATTGGCAGGCGGCAAGGTGCCCGACCTCATCATGATCCAGAACGACGATCTGCCGAAGTTCGTCGAGAGCAGTTCCAACTTCCTGGACCTGCGCACACTGGGCGGCGACGACATCGCCGACGACTACCTCGACTGGGCGGCCAGTGCAGCCACCGCAGAGGATGGTTCCGTTATCGGTATCCCGACCGACGTCGGAGGATTGGGCTTTGCGTACCGCGCTGACCTCTTCGCTGAGGCGGGCCTGCCGACAGAGCCCGACGAGGTCGCCGCCATGTGGAAAGACTGGCCCTCTTTCATCGCGATGGGCGAGAAGTACACGGCTGCCACCGGCATGCCGTTCGTGGACAACATCGAGACCAGCGTCTTTTTCTCGACCGTCAATCAGGTCAGTGAGAAGTACTACTCGCCAGAGGGGGAGCTCGTCTACGACACGAACCCACAGGTGAAGGATGCCTTCGACGTCGCTGTGGATACCTACGACGCGGGCATCAGCGCGGGCATCGCGGCGTGGTCGTCTGGCTGGGCTCCTGGGCGGGCGAACGGGGCCTTCGCGGTGACCGTGGCCCCGTCCTGGATCCTCTCGGGAATCAAGACCGATGCTCCCGACACCGCGGGCGACTGGCGCATCGCCAGCGTGCCGGGTGTCGGCGGCAACTGGGGCGGGAGCGTCATCGCCATCCCGGCGCGCGCCGAGCACCCCGAGGCGGCGTGGCAGTACATCAAGACGATGTTGTCGGCCGAGGGCCAGGAGGAGCACTTCGCGCAGTCCGGTACCTTCCCGGCCGCGACATCGGCCGTGGCAAGCCAGGCGGTCCTCGACTACACCGACCCCTTCTTCGGAGACTCGAAGATCGGCGAGGTCATGGCGACCTCCGTTCAGCAGTTCCCGTCGTTCTACAACGGCCCTGACACCACCCCGATCAATGGTGCCCTCCTCAACACTCTCGTCGAGGTGGAGTCCGGCAACGTCACCGCGGGCGAAGCGTGGAAGACCGCCCTCACAACGGCCAAGCAGGCCATCGGCGGCTGATCGTCCCACCAACCCGAGTGGCCCGGCGCGTGAATCGCGCCGGGCCGCCCTTTCGACGGAGGTATCCCTGTGTCATCGGCGACAGCCACACTCTCGCGCATGAAGCGCAAAGCTCCAGTGCAGAAAACCATCCGAATCCGCAACTCGGTCGCCGAGCGGATCGCCCCCTACGCCTACATCGCCCCCTTCTTCATCATCTTCCTCATCTTCGGACTCTTTCCCCTTCTCTTCACTTTCTATGTCTCGCTGTTCGACTGGAATCCCATCGGGGAACAGACTTTCATCGGCTTCGGGAACTTCGAGCGTTTGTTCGACGACGGACGGTTCTGGAATGCGCTGCTCAACACATTCGGGATCTTCCTGATCTCGACGATCCCGCAGTTGCTCTTGGCGCTCTTTCTCGCGCACCTGCTCAACCACGCGCGCCTGCGCTGGGCGAACTTCTTCCGGATGGCACTTCTGGTGCCCTACATCACCTCGGTTGCGGCGACCGCGATAGTCTTCGCGCAGATCTTCGACAAGAACTTCGGCTTTGTCAACTGGGTTCTCGGGTTGGTCGGGCTCCCGTCGGTGAACTTCCTGGCCACCAACTACGGGTCCTGGATACTCATCTCGGCGATGGTCATGTGGCGCTGGTTCGGCTACAACACCCTGCTCTATCTGGCGGGGTTGCAGTCGCTGCCCCGCGAGATGTTCGAGGCAGCCTCCGTCGACGGCGCGTCGAGCTGGCAGCAATTCCGGCATCTGACGATCCCGGCACTGCGCCCCGTCATCGTCTTCACGGTCATCATGTCCACCATCGGCGGGCTGCAGATCTTCACTGAACCGCTGCTCGTGTCGCCAGAGTCTGGCCTCACCTGCGGCGCGGGTCGACAATGTCAGACGCTGGCGCTCTTCCTCTATGAGCAGGGCTTCGGCCAGTTCCAGTTCGGCTACGGCTCGGCGATCGGTGTCGTTCTGTTCGTGATCGTCGTTCTCGTGTCGCTGCTCAATTTCTACCTGTCCACACGTACGAGAAAGGCCAACTGATGTCAGAAGTGATCGATCAGGCCATCCCGCAGGTGCCGGTCGCACCAGAGGTGAAGCCGGCCCGGGTGCCGAAGCGGCGAGGCTCCGGCGGCAGGGTCAGCCGGTCCGCGTACGTGTTCCTCGGCATCGCTGTCGTCATATCGGTGTTCCCGCTGTACTACATGTTCGTCATCGCGTCCGCCGGTGCCACGGCCGTGACCTCGATCCCGCCACGGCTGTATCCGGGCACGCAATTCTTCGAAGTCGCCGCCAAGGTGTTCGACACCGTCCCGTTCTTCGCCGCCCTGATGAACAGCGTGTTCGTCTCGCTCACGGTCGCGGTGGTGTCCGCGATCATGTGCGCGATGGCAGGCTTCGCCTTCGCGAAGCTGCACTTCCCCGGCCGGAATCTGTTGTTCCTCATCGTCATCATGACCATGACGGTTCCGGCTCAGCTCAGCGTGATCCCGCAGTACTTGATCATTTCCCAACTCGGCTGGGTCGACACGCTGCAGGCCATCATCGTGCCGGGGCTGGCGAGCGCATTCGGAATCTTCTGGATGCGGCAACACATGTCGACCACGGTCAGTGACGAGCTCATCCAGGCTGCCGTGCTCGACGGCGCCAATTCCTGGCAGATGTTCTGGGGGATTGCCTTCCCAGTGGTGCGCCCGGCCGCGTTCGTGCTCGGCCTGATCACCTTCACGGGAGTCTGGAACGACTTCATGTGGCCGTTCATCGTGCTGAAATCACCGGAGTTGTTCACCGTGCAGATCGCGCTGAAGCAACTCCAGGCCAACCGCACGATCGATGTGGCACTGGCCATGGGCGGATCGTTCCTGGCGACCCTGCCGCTTCTGATCGTGTTCTTCTTCGTTGGACGTCGCATGGTCTCGGGGATCATGGACGGGGCATTCAAAGGCTGATACCGCTCGACTCATCGTCGGCCGACCGATCACCGTCGCCGGGACCGGTCGGGGCGGCCTCCGCGACCGGTGCCGGGCCGGGTGAGGCGGACCAGGTGGCCCGTGGTCGCAATGCCTCGGTCGATAGAGGAGGGGCACACGTGACAGAATTCGCAAATGACCGATCAACATCCCGCTCCGGGGCGCGTGCTGCAACGTAAAGTCCTGGCCGACTACGTGTATGAAGAAATCCTCTCCTCTCTGATCGATGGGCGCCGGGAGCCCTCCGCGACGATCAGCATCGACGGCCTGGCGCGCGAGCTCAACGTTTCACAGACGCCGGTGCGCGAGGCCCTGGCCCGGTTGGAGCACACCGGAATGGTGCGGCGTATCGCACTCAAGGGGTACACCGTCGCCCCGCTGTCGACTCCGAAGGAGCTGGCCCAGCTGGTTGACGCCCGCATCGTGATCGAACCGACGAACGCCGAGTGGGCGTGCAAACGCGCTACGACCCAACTCTGCGACGCGTTGCAGGAAACCATTGACCGTCTCGGGGCGTCGCACACCGGCGCCACCTTTGCGGAGTTCCGTGACTACTGGCAGGCAGATGAGGATTTTCACCGCATCATTGCCGAGAACGCCGACAACCCTTTCGTGCTGGCCGCCTTCAAGACCCTCGGGGGCCAGATCCAGCGGTTCAGGTTCTTTGCCGGCAAGGGTGTGACGGATGCCGACAGCGCGATCCGCGAGCACACCGCCATTCTGCAGGCCTTCCTCGACCGTGATCCGGAGCGGGCGCGAGTGGCAATGGTGGAGCATTTGGTGGGTGTTCGCGAGCGGTCCGTGCGCGACAGCGGGGGAGTCGAGTAGGCCTGAGCCGCCGCCGTCGGCTTGACAAGCGCTCTTTGATCGTAGATCGTATAGGAAATACGATCTACACAACGGAGTGATGTATGCGCTACACAGCCCAAACCTGGCCCATCACTGCAGCACTGCTGCAGTTTCCCGGAACCGATGCCCACGGCACCTCGACGCAGGACGCCGATGCAGGCGTCTGGGCGGAGGTCTTCACCGAGGTGAAGGAGGCCGGCTTCGCCAACGTCGACCTCTTCGACACCTGGATTCGCCCCGGGGATCTTTCCAGCGATCGGCTGGATGAACTGGGGGCCACCGCCAGAAGCGTGGGCGTGGGCGCGCCGTCGATCTCCGCCATCCGTCGCAGCGTCATCGACGAGGCCGGCTGGCAAGACAACCTCGCCTACAGCCATCGCACCCTCGAGGCGGCCGCCCACCTCGGCTGCGAAGTCGTCTCGTTCGGCCTGCACCAGGCACTGACCCCGGAGCAGAAGAGGCAGCTGTGGTTCTGGACCGTCGAAGGCCACCAGGATCCCGTCGGCGACGCCGAGGTCTGGGGCAAAGCCGTCACGCGCCTGCAGGAACTCGGCCGCCACGCCGCCGAGCTGGGGCTGCTGATGTCGCTGGAACTCTACGAAGACACCTACCTCGGCACCGGAGACTCCGCCGCACAGCTGGTGCAGGACATCGGGTTGACCAACGTGGGGTTGAACCCCGACATCGGCAACCTGGTGCGTCTGCACCGTCCGATCGAAGCCGTGCAGGAGATGATCGCGAAAACGGTTCCCTACGCCAACTACTGGCACGTGAAGAACTACAGCCGAGACGAGAACCTGGCCCGCAACCAGTTCACCGCCGTGCCGGCACCGCTGGAGAGCGGCGTGATCAGCTACCGGGAAGCCTTCCGCACGGCACTCTCCTTCGGCTTCCAGGGCATCATCTGCACGGAGCACTATGGCGGCGACGGCCTCAGCGTCTCGGCCACCAACCAGGCCTACCTGCGAGAGAAGATCCTGCCGAAGACCGAGAACTACGTTCTCGGCACCCCGCTCGTGGCCCAGGGACGGCAGACGCCGAACGTCGCTTCCGCCTAGGCCGGGCACATCCGGCGCGCCTAATGACAACGGCCCCGCTCTACCTCACTGCGCCTTCGGCGCCGCTTACGCTCGAACGCGGCCGCCGGCGCCCAACCTGTTCAACGGAGAATAATGACACGGATATTTGACGATCCCGCCGCATTCGCCGACGACGCCTTGACCGGATTCGTCGCAGCCCATCGGCGCTATGTCGCCCGCGTGGACGGTGGCGTTGTGCGGGCCACCGAAATGACCCCCGGGCAAGTCGCTGTCGTCATCGGCGGTGGTTCGGGACACTATCCCGCCTTCGCCGGCCTGGTCGGCCAGGGTCTGGCCGCCGGTTCGGCCTGCGGCAACATGTTCGCCTCGCCGGCGGCCGCCCAGATCTACCGGGTCGCCAAGGCGGCCAACGCCGGAGGCGGAGTGCTGCTGAGCTACGGCAACTACGCCGGGGACGTGCTGCACTTCGGTCAGGCCCAAGACCGCCTGAACGCGGAGGGTATCCCCACCCGCACGGTTGTCGTCACCGATGACATCGCCAGCGCCCCCGTGGCCGACCTCGACAAACGGCGCGGAATCGCGGGTGACCTGACGGTCTTCAAAATCGCCGGCGCTGCAGCGGAGGCCGGGCACGATCTCGCCGACATCGAACGGCTGGCCCGCGCGGCCAACCTACGCACCCGTTCCCTCGGGGTGGCCTTCGACGGCTGCACCCTGCCGGGGGCCGACGAACCCCTCTTCAGCGTTCCCGCCGGCCGGATGTCGCTGGGGCTGGGCATCCACGGTGAGCCGGGGATCTCCGACCACGACCTGCCCAGCGCCAGCGAGCTGGCCGGACTCCTCGTCAGCCGGCTCCTCGCCGAGAGACCTGCCGGTGCCGGAAACCGGGTCGTGCCCATCGTCAACGGTCTCGGCACGGTCAAGTACGACGAACTCTTCCTGCTCTTCGGCAAGATCGAGACCCTGTTGCAGAACGCCGGTCTCGAGGTCGTCGAACCCGAATGCGGGGAGCTGGTCACCAGCCTGAACATGTCGGGCCTCTCGCTCACCCTGTTCTGGGTCGATGACGAACTGCTCGAGCTCTGGACGGCGCCGGCCGACACTCCCGCGTTCCGCCGAGGCAACACCACCGCCCGGGCACAGCGCACCTTCGAGCACTCCGCGCCTGACGAAGAAACGGCGACGCCACCGGCCACGGATGCCGCCACCAGGCTCGGCGCCGGCGCCCTCACCCTGCTGCGGGCCGCCCAGGCGGTCGTGCTCGAGCACGAGCAGGACTGGGGCCACCTGGATGCAATCGCCGGCGACGGCGACCACGGTATCGGCATGCGTCGAGGCGTCGACGCCGCTGCGCAGGCCGCGACCGTGGCCGTTCAGGCAGGCGCCGGTGTCGATCGGGTGCTCGGCCAGGCCGGCGAGGCCTGGGCCGAGAAGGCCGGCGGCACCTCTGGTGCGCTCTGGGGAGCGGCACTATGCGCCACGGGTCGCTCGCTCGGTGACCGGGAGGGTTACGCCACCGCCGACGCCGTCGACGCGGTCGAATCGTTCAGTTCCGCGATCATCGAGCTGGGCAAGGCCGAACTCGGCGACAAGACGATGGTGGACGCGTTGCTTCCCTACGTCGCGGCGTTCACGGCCGAAAGCCGTGCCGGCGCATCCATCGTCGACGCCCTCACGGCAGCGGCCGCGGCAGCGGAGACGGCGGCCGCCGACACGGCCGCGCTGAGCCCACGGCGCGGGCGGGCCCGTCCGCTCGCCGAGCGCAGCATCGGACATCCCGACCCCGGAGCCGTCTCGTTCGGGCTGATCGCCGCCGGCGTGGCCCGTGCGCACGCCGCTCTCGCGACCCCGGACACCAGCACAACCGACACAGAAGCACCGACAGCAGAGGACGTGAGCGCATGAGCACCAAGTGGCGCATTGTCATCGGCAACGATGAAGCCGGTGTCCAATTCAAGACCGCCTTGAAACAGCTGCTCGAAGCGGACGACCGCGTCGAGACCGTCACCGATGTGGGCGTGGGAGAGAAGGACACCACCGCCTACCCGCACATCGCCGTCACCGCGGCGCGCAGGGTCGCTGCGGGGGAGTTCGACCGGGCATTGCTGATTTGCGGCACCGGGCTGGGCGTGGCCATCTCGGCCAACAAGGTTCCGGGCATCCGCGCCGTCACCGCCCACGACAGCTACTCCATCGAGCGATCCGTGCTGAGCAACAACGCCCAGGTCCTCACGCTCGGCCAGCGGGTCATCGGCCTCGAACTGGCCAAGAAACTGGTCACCGAGTGGCTCGGTTACCGGTTCGACGAAAGTTCCGCCTCGGCCGACAAGGTCGCCGCGATCGCATCCTACGAAGTGAAAGAGAGCTAAACCCATGACACACACCATCGCAATCGTCGGATCCGGCTACATGGGCGGCGGCATCGCCCAGGTTCTGGCCCTCGCCGGCAACCAGGTCTACCTCGCCGACATCTCGCTCGAGGTGACCGAGAAGAACTACCAGCGTCTCATCGCCGAATCGCGGGATTTCGTCGCGGCCGGCCTCTTCGCCGAGGGTTCCACCGCCCTCCTCGAGGCCAACCTGCACGTGGCCGCGACTGTGGAAGACGCCGTCGCCGGCGCCGACTTCATCGAGGAGGCCGTGCCAGAGGTGCTCGCGATCAAGCACGACATCCTCGCCCGTATCAGCGCCGCCGCGCGCCCCGAGGCCATCATCGGCTCCAACACCTCCACCATTTCGATCGGCGACATGGCGTCAGCGGTGATCCACCCCGAGCGTTTCCTCGGTGTGCACTTCTCCAACCCGTCTCCGTTCATCCCCGGCGTCGAGGTCATCCCGCACACCGGCACCGCCGCGGACGTCGTCGACCGGGCCCGCGAGATCGTGCATTCCACGGGCAAGCAGACCGCCGTGGTGAAAGACGTCACCGGATTCGTGCTCAACCGCCTGCAGTACGCGCTCTTCCACGAAGCCACTCAATTGGTCGAAGAAGGCGTTGCCACGCCCGACGACATCGACACCCTGGTGCGCACCACCTTCGGGTTCCGCCTGCCGATCTTCGGCCCCTTCGCCATCGCCGACATGGCCGGACTCGACGTTTACAACTTCTGCTACGCATCGCTGCAGACCGGGTTCCCTGAGCGGTTCGCGACACCGAAGATCCTCACCGATCTGGTGGATGCGGGAAAGCTCGGCACCAAGTCGGGCGGCGGCTTCCTCGACGTTCCCGCGGAGCGCACGGCGGACCTCATCGCCTACCGCAACAAGGCCTATGTGGCCATGCAGAAGCTCATCGACGACCTCGGCCCGGCCCCGCTGCACTAGACCCCGGTCACCCGGAGGCCTCGACCTTGCCAGCACCGACCATGCCAGCATCAACCCCTGCCACGACGGGGCAACAGCACTGCGTTATCGGAGTCAGCACCAAAATGTACCTGGGCTACCAGGCCAGCCTGGACTGGCTCACGGCAGTGCGCGCCGTCGTGGCGGCTCGCGCGCCGCTGCCGGCCGCACTGACGGTCTTCGTCGCCCCCTCGTTCCCCGTGCTCGAGAGCGCGCACCGTATTCTGGCCGGCAGCGGGGTGGTGCTCGGCGCCCAAAACTGCAGCACGGCGGCAGGCGCCCTCACCGGTGAAGTCAGCCCCGCCCTGCTCGCGGAAATGGGTGTGGAGCTTGTCGAGATCGGCCACGCCGAACGCCGTCGGCTCTTCGGTGAGACGGATGCGGTCGTCGCAGCCAAGACGGCGGCGGCCGTCTTGGCCGGGCTCACGCCGTTGCTCTGTGTGGGGGAGACCGTGCGTGACACCCCCACCGCCACGGCACAGTTCTGCTACGAGCAGATCACCAACGCGCTCGGCCGGGGTGTGCACCTGGACAGCGTGATGGTCGCCTACGAACCCGTCTGGGCGATCGGCGCCGCCGAGCCGGCCGAGCCCGCCTATGTGAACGACGTCGTCGGTCGACTGCGCGAGTCACTTCGCCCGCTCTCTGCGGCCGGGGGCCCGCAGATCATCTACGGCGGAAGCGCCACGGTGGGTCTCCTGCCACGGCTGGTGGCCGTGGACGGGCTGTTCCTCGGTCGGTTCGCTCACGATCCAGCCGCGTTCGGCCGAATACTCGACGAGGCCATCCACCGCGTCAGCCGGTGATCCCTGCGCTCGCTGCCCCTGTTTTCCTTGAATCAATGACGTTTCGTAAGGACATTGCCCATGCTCACCCTTCAGACGGCGACCGAGCTCGCCCTCCCCGTCCCCGCATTGCTCGGCATCGCCGTCGGCGCGGTCGTGGTGCTCTTGCTGTTGATCATCAAATTCCGCATGCACGCCTTCTTCGCGCTCATCATCGTGAGCATCGTCACCGCCGCCGTGGCTGGCGTCAACGCCGATGAACTCATCGACACCCTCGTGGGCCCGTTCGGACGTACCCTGGGCAATGTCGCCCTGCTGGTCGGGTTCGGTGCCGTTCTCGGTCGCATCGTCGAGACCTCAGGCGGTGCCCAGGTTCTCGCCGACAGCCTGCTGCGAGTCTTCGGCGAGAAACGCGCCCCGCTCGCCCTGTCGGTCGCGTCACTCCTGTTCGGGTTCCCGATCTTCCTCGATGCCGGGTTCCTCGTGATGCTGCCCATCATCTACACCGTGGCCCGGCGCCTGGGTGGCGGACTGCTGCTCTACGCTCTCCCGGCAACGGGCGCGTTCCTGATGATGCACGCCCTCGTGCCGCCGCACCCCGGCCCCGTCGCCGCCGCCGGAATCATCGGCGCCGATGTCGGTCTCGTGCTGATGGTCTCCCTGCTCGTCGGATTGCCGACCTGGTACGTCGCCGGCTATCGGCTCGCGCTCGTGCTGGCCAAGCGCCATCCGGCCCTCGCTGTTCCGGAACTGCTCGGCCTGCCGCCCAAGACGGTGGTCAACCCGCCCAAGTTCGGCGTCGTCCTGCTGGTGCTGCTTCTTCCGCTGGTGCTCATCTTCATGAACACCGGTCTCTCCACTCTGGTCGCCACCGGGACCATCGGCGACGACCAACTGTGGGCGCAGATTCTCATCTTCATCGGCAACACGCCCATCGCACTTCTCCTGTCGACACTGCTGGCCATGTACCTGCTGGTGATTCGGCGTACCCGCGGTCGGCTGGGCGGGGCTCTGGAAGACCTCGTCGACGATGCCCTCGCGCCCGTCGTGTCGATCATCCTGATCACCGGGGCCGGCGGCATGTTCGGCGGCGTCCTGACCGCGACGGGTATCGGCGGTGCGATGGCCGAGAGCCTCGACGCCATCGGGTTGCCGCTCATTCTGGCGGGATTCCTCGTGGCCGTCATCATGCGCGTCGCTCAGGGCTCGGCCACCGTCGCGGGCACAACCGCAGCTGGTCTGATGGCGCCGGCAATCCTGGCCTCGGGGGAGACCAACCCCTTCGCGCTGGCCTGCATCACCGTCGCCATCGTCGCCGGTGCCATCACGTTCTCGCACGTGAACGACTCAGGCTTCTGGCTGGTGAGCCGATTCCTCGGTCTCAGCACGTCGCTCGCCCTGCGCACCTGGAGCGTGCTCGCCACCGCGATCGGGTTCATGGCTTTCGGTCTGGTCTGGATCCTGTACTCATTCGTGTGAACAACCTCGGGGTGAGACCAAGGGGGACCGCAGGACACGGGGGCTGGTTCAGTCTCCCTGATTCGGCTACCGTGCTGCCCAGGCGGGTCGGCAGGACACCCCGCACGATCTCGGCACGAGAACGCGTCGGAAAGGACGAGGAACATGAGCTTCACTCCCGAGGAGAGCGCCACCCCCGAGGAGATCGCGCAAGCGTTCTCCAGCCACCGCTTCGAGGTGGCCCTGCCGTATCTCGCCGACGACATCGTGTGGAGCGTCGTCGGTGACGAGCCGGTGCTCGGGCGCGACACCGTAGAGAAACTCTGCCGACGGAGCGCCGAGGACCTCGTGCAGGTGACCACCGAGTTCCAACGCTTTCGCACGGTCGTCGGCGGTGACAGCGTCGTGGTCGACAGCCTCGCTCGGTACACCGAGGCCGGCGGCGACGTTTCGGTGGTGGCGTCCTGCGACATCTTCGATTTCGTCGACGGTCGCGTCACCGAGATCGTCTCGTACACGATCGAGATCGACGGCTGACGGCCGCTCCAGCGTTCTCGAGCCCGGTCTGAGCACCATTGCAGTATTTGAGCGTGGTGGCGCGGGCGCCTGTGACCCTGACAGGCTGGAACGATGACAAACGTGATGACGGCAGCCGTGTTGACCAAATTCGGTGGCCCCGAAGTCGTGGAACTGCACCACGACTGGCCGTGTCCTCGCCCGCAGAACAACCAGGTCCTGGTGAAAGTGTCTGCGGCAGCGGTGAACAACACAGACATCTGGACCCGGCAGGGCGCCTACGGATTGCCCGAGGATCCCGCAGCTCAGGCCGGCTGGCTGGGCACCTTTGATTTTCCGCGAATCCAGGGTGGAGACATCGTGGGTGTCGTCGCCCTGGTGGGGGCCGGTGTGACCGAAGACATGATGGGTCGACGGGTGCTGGTGGACCCCGCCCTGTACGGCTCCGAGGACGACAACGCGTCACCGGTGGGGTACCTGGGAAGCGAGGCCGACGGCGGGTTCGCGCAGTACGTGGCCGTGGACGCCTCGCATGCCCACGACGTGCAGGACTCGCCACTGTCAGACGAGCAGCTGGCGTGTCTGCCCGTCGCCTTCGGCACAGCGATCGGGATGCTCGAACGTGCGCGGGTGCAGGGCGGCGAGACCGTGCTGGTGACAGGGGCATCCGGGGGAGTGGGCCTCGCCCTGGTGCAGCTGGCCGCGGCGCGCGGCGCGCGGGTGCTGGCGATCACGAGTGGCTCCAAAGAGGATGCCGTACTCGCGAACGGGGCAGCTCGAGTCTTCAACCGGGACTCAGCCGACATCCAGGCCGAGATTGCCGCCGCCTCGCCCGGCGGACTGGACGTTGTTGCGGACATCGCGGGCGGACCGGGAGTCTCGGCCCTGATGCCCCTGCTTCGGGACAACGGTCGATGGGTCATCGCCGGTGCCGTTGCGGGGCCGGTGATCGAATTCGACCTTCGACGTCTGTATCTGCACAATGTGCAACTGATCGGATCCTCGATGCACACCCGTGTTCATTTCCGACGTCTTGTCGAGTTGGCCCGCCGTGGGGACGTGCGCCCCCAGGTCAGCGGCACGTTTGCTCTGACCGAGATTGCGGAGGCCCACAGGGAGTTCTCCGCACGACGACACATCGGCAAGATTGTCATCCTGCCGCGCTGAGCGCGCTCTGTACGCTCTCGGTACGGCACGCTCTCGAAGTATTTTCTCGGAACTGTTGCGCTAATACGTATAACCAGTTAGCTTTTCGAAAGCACGGTAATACGCATTAGCAGTTGCCCGTGGCAACGTCTCACCGCCGAGAAAGAGAATCCTGCAATGTCGCACACAAAGTCGCAACGAGTCACCCAGCGCACCATCGCTGAGCTGGCCGGCGTGAGTCAGGCCACGGTCTCGCTCGTTCTCAACGGCAAAGCAGATTCGACCTCGCGGATTCCGGAGGCAACACGCCGACGAGTGCTCGACGCGATCGCCGAAACGACCTATGTGGCGGACCCCGCCGCACGAAGCCTCGCCGGCGTCGGCAACGACCTCGTTGGCATCTTCACCTACGAGCCGGCCTTCCCGCAGGAAACCTCGGACTTCTACGCGCCCTTGCTGATGGGCATCGAAACCACTGCAGAGTCGCTCGGTGTGGACCTGCTGATGTTCACCAGCGCGCCCATAGTCGATGGGCGCCGCCAGCTCTTCCACGAGAAGAACCGCCTGCGACTCGCCGACGGATGCCTGCTGCTCGGCCAGAAGATGGACACCGGAGAACTCAACCGCCTCGTCGACTCCGGCTATCCCTTCGTGGCTATCGGCCGACGGGACGATCCCGCTGGGCGCATCCCATACGTCGGTGTCGACTACGCGAATGCCACGTCGACCCTCGCGGAACTCGCCCTTGCCCGAGGACACACTCGGTTCTATTCACTGCACGTGCCGACCGATGCCGAGTCCACCCGCGACCGCCAGTCCGGATTGGTGCGCGTGCTCGACGAGGCCCGAGTCGAGTTGACCAGCGCAACCACCGACGGCTCCGACCTCGAGGCCGCGTGGCGAGCCATCCGAAAAGCTCAGCCCACGGTGCTGATCGTCGAGGACGCCACCCATGCCCACCGCCTCGTCGATATCGCTGTCGCGGACGGCGTCGATGTCCCGAACGACCTATCGATTGTGGTGCTCGGCGAGCGCACTCGTCCCAGCGAACGCGGCCTCGACTTCACCCGGCTCGCCGCTCCGCGGCCGCAGCTCGGCTCGAATGCGATCACCCTCCTGCACCAGATCATGAACGGCTCATCCGATGCCGTTGAACCACTACCGCACCGGCAACTGCTCGAGTGCGTCATCATCGAGGGCGCCACACTGGGCGCCCCGAGAATCGGGAGCAATCTGTGAACCGCACGTCTCTCAGCACCGAAGTTCTCGTGGTCGGCGGTGGCATGGGCGGCGTCTCCGCAGCCCTCGCTGCGCTACGCGGCGGCAAGCGCGTCATCCTCACCGAGGAATACCAGTGGCTCGGCGGGCAGCTCACCAGCCAGGCCGTGCCGATGGACGAGCACACCTGGGTGGAGCAGTTCGGGGTGACGGCGTCGTACCGGGAGCTACGTGAAGGCATCCGCGACTACTACCGCGACAACTACCCTCTACTCCAGAAGGTGAAAGACCGCGCCGATCTCAACCCGGGTGCCGGCCTCGTCAGCCGACTGTGCGCCGAACCTCGGGTGGCCGTCGCCGTCATCGACGCCCTGTTCGCGCGGTACCTCGGATCACAGCAGCTCACCATCATCAAGTCCGTCGTGCCCCTTTCGGCCGAGGTCGACGGCACCCGGGTGACCTCGGTGACGCTCGCCTCCCTCACCGGTGACACCGAGACGACGATCACCGCCGACTACGTGCTCGACGCCACCGAACTCGGCGACCTGCTGCCCCTGACCGGTGCCGAGTACGTCACGGGCACCGAGGGCCGCGACGAGACAGGCGAGCCCAGCGCACCCGAGGTCGGCGACGCCGAGAACGTGCAGGCCCTGTCCTGGTGCTTCGTACTCGACCACGTCGACGGCGAAGACCACACCATCCAGAAGCCCGCGAGCTATGACTACTGGCGCAACTACGCCCCCGAATTCTGGGGCGCGCCACTTCTGAGCCTGACGGCACCGCACCCGCGCACGCTCGAGATCGTCACCCGGTCGTTCAACCCTCTCGTCAACGACGACCCGACGACGCAGCTCGCCGACCAGCGTGCCGGCGGTGGCGATGAGGAACTGTGGGTCTTCCGTCGCATCCTGGCCAAGGGCAACCTCACTGCCGGTCACCTGCAGGGTGACCTCGTACTCGTGAACTGGCCCATGATCGACTACCTCGACGGCAACATCATCGATGCGGATGCCGCCTCGCGGGCGCGCCACCTGGAAGCCTCCCGCCAGCTCAGCTACTCCTTCTTCTACTGGCTGCAAACTGAAGCGCCCCGCCCCGACGGCGGGACCGGCTGGCCGGGGTTGCGGTTGCGCGGCGACATCACCGGTACCGAGGACGGACTCGCCATGGCACCCTACATCCGTGAGTCGCGCCGCATCCGTGCCGAGTACACCGTCGTCGAAGGTGACCTGTCGATCGCTGCCCGCGGACATGGCCGCCCGGCCACGTATCCCGACACCGTCGGGGTCGGGATGTACCGCATCGACCTGCACCCGTCAACGGGTGGGGACAACTACATCGACGTCGCTTCGGCGCCGTTTGAGATTCCGCTCGGAGCGATGATCCCGGTTCGCCTGGACAACCTCCTCCCCGCGGGTAAGAACGTCGGCACCACCCACATCACCAACGGGGCCTTCAGGCTCCACCCGGTGGAGTGGAACATCGGCGAGGCAGCGGGCTGGCTAGCGGCCTTCTGCCTGGACCACGCGGTGGATCCCCGCGTGGTCCGCAACACACCTCGGTTGCTCGAGGAATTCCAATCCCTTCTCACAACCCGGGGTGTCGAGCTGCACTGGCCCGACGTCACCGGCTACTAACCAAGGAGAACCGCTCATGAGATCAGCAAAGATGCTGACCGCCGTAGGTCTGCTAGCAGGGACATCACTTCTGCTCGCCGGGTGCGCGTCATCAACCCCGGCAGCAGAGCCTAAGAACGTCGAATTGCGCATGACCGTCTGGACAGCGAACGAAGACCAGCTCGCCCTGTTCGACGACATCGCGGACCAATACATCGCAGAACACCCGGAGGTGAAATCCATCACCTTCGAGCCGCTCCCGTTCGAGGACTACACCACAACACTCACAACGCAGGTGGCCGGCGGCAAAGCGCCCGACCTGGCCTGGATCCTCGAGAACGCAGCACTTGACTTCGTCGACAGTGGAGCTCTCGCACCGATCCAGGACACCCTGGAAAAGACCGACGGCTACGAGTTCGATGACCTCAGCGACGCGGCGACGGCGCTCTGGCAGAAGGACGGCGAGCTCATCGCCTATCCATTCTCCACGTCGCCGTTCGTGATGTTCGCCAACGATGACCTCCTCCGCGCGGCAGGCCAGCCGACGGCTGCGGAACTGCAGGCCGCCGGCAAATGGAACTGGGAGGGCATCTCCGAAGTCGGAGCGGCCGTCAACGCGGCGACCGGCAAGGCAGGTTTTGTCGTGCGGGACTTCGACTACACCTCCTGGGACAACCTCGCGTCGGTGTGGATGGGGTGGGGAGCCGAACCGTGGGGTGATGACGGAGCCTCCTGCGAATTCGACTCACCGGAGATGGTGGACGCGTTCACTTTCCTCCACGAGGCCGCGTTCGACAAGAAGTCGATGCCCGGCCCGGGCACGACGGCCGATTTCTTCGCCGGGGAATCGGCATTCACCGTCACGCAGATTTCGCGGGCATCCGTTCTGCCTGACTCCGGATTCGCCTGGGACCTCCTGCCCCTGCCTGAGGGCCCAGAAGGCGAGTACTCGATGGTCGGCCAGGCTGGGATCGGCGTGATGGCGACAGGCAAGAACGCTCCCGTCGCCGCCGACTTCCTCGCGTTCTTCAGCAACCCGGAGAATTCGAAGAAGCTCGCCCAGTGGTTCCCGCCGGCTCGAACATCACAACTCTCGACCGAGACCCTCGCCGCAGCAAACCCGGTCCTCAGCGCCGATCAGATCGAAAACGTCGTCATCCCGGGCATCGAGACCGGAGTGGTCCGCCCCGGCCACACCGACTCCGCCAAGGTCGGCCAGACCGTGCGCGCCGCACTTGACGCGATCTGGACCCCTGATGCCGACATCGAAGAATCCCTCATCGGTGTGTGCGACGCCGTCGAGCCGCTTCTGGGGAAGTAAGCACGTCGTGACCACTCTCATCAAGTCACCGGTGGGGCGGGCTTCGGCTCGCCCCGGCGGTCGCCGCCCCCTCACTCACCTGCAGCGTGATGCGCTGGCCGGCTACCTGTTCGTCGCACCACAGGTGCTCGGCATCGCAGCCTTCGTGCTCGTGCCTCTCGCGCTGGTCATCTACTTCAGCTTTCACGAATGGAACGTGCTCGCGAACACCTTCACCTTCGTGGGTGTGGCGAACTTCGAGCGGTTCCTCGCCGACCCGCAGGTCGCTCCCGTCATGCGGACAACCGGGATCTTCTCTGTCGCCCTGGTCTTCTTCAACATCTCCCTGGCCCTGCTGCTGGCGGTGATGCTCAACCGTTCTCTCGCCGGAATCACCTTTTTCCGCACCCTCTTCTTCTCTCCGGTTGTCGTCTCCCTCGTGGCCTGGACGATCGTGTGGGGATTCCTGTTCCAGGACAACGGCGGCGTCAACGGCGCGCTCGAACTGGTCGGTGTGGACGGCCCGAACTGGCTTCGTGAAGGGCCAACGGCCATGGTCGCCGTGGTCATCGTGCAGGTCTTCAAGAACGTCGGACTCAACATGGTGTTGTTTCTGGCCGCGCTCCAGGGGGTGCCGCAGGAACTCCAGGAAGCGGCACGTATGGACGGCGCCGGCCCGCGCACGATCTTCACCCGAATCGTCATGCCACTGATCTCGCCCACCATCCTGCTCACCTTCATCATCACCATCGTCGGTTCGCTGCAGGTGTTCGCGCAGATCGCCGTGCTCACGCAGGGCGGCCCAGGCATCTCGACCACTGTGCTCGTGTATTACCTGTTCCAGCAGGCCTTCCTGTTCGGAGAATTCGGCTACGGCTCCGTGCTCTCCCTCGTCCTATTCCTCATCGTGCTCGTGCTGACGGTTGTGCAGTGGCAGCTCCGCAAGAAGTGGGTGTTTTATGAGAACTGACTCGGCAATCGAAACCCGCCCGGCAGAGACGCTGGGCCAAGGGGCCTCGGCGCCCGACCCCCACACGGTGGCAGGGCGCGCGGCCATCCTGAAGAAGAACAGTGACCGGTCCCGGACCGGGCGACGCGTGCTCTTCTACCTGGCGCTCGCGGTGATGTCCATTCCATTCGTGATGCCCACCTGGTGGATGATCATCTCGTCGCTCAAACCGATCAGCGAGATCTTCGCCTCGCCGCCCACGCTGTGGCCGGCGAACCCCACCTTCGACGGCTACGTCAAAGCCTTCGAGATGCAGCCATTCGCTCAGCAGTACTTCAATTCGCTCTACATCTCCGTGCTCGTCACCGCCGGAACCATGCTGATCGCCTCGCTCGCCGGATACGCCTTCGCCCGCATCCGTTTCCCCGGACAGAACGCGCTGTTCATGGTCGTGCTGGTCGGGCTTCTCATCCCCAGTGAGGTCACGATCGTGCCGTTGTTCCAGATTTTCAACACCATGGGCCTGATCAACACGCACTGGCCGATCCTGCTCGTGTCGACCTTCGGGGCGCCCAGCGTGCTGGCGACATTCATCATGCGACAGTTCTTCCTGTCGCTGCCGATCGAACTCGAGGAGGCAGCCCGGCTCGACGGGCTTGGCCGGTTGCAGATCTGGTGGCGCATCGCGATGCCGCTTGCCGGCAGTGCCCTTGCGGCCGTGGCGATCTTCACCTTTCTCCACATCTGGAACCTCTACCTCGAACCGACCGTGTACCTGCAATCGCCCGAACTCTTCACCCTGCCGCAGGCGCTGACGCGCTACACGGATGCGTACGGCGGGCAACTCTGGAACGTTCAGCTGGCAGCGGCCACGATGACCGCGCTTCCAGTGCTGGTCGTCTTCGTCCTGGCGCAGAAGCAGTTCGTCGAGGGACTCGCCCAGAGCGGCCTCAAGGGCTGACCCGGGCAAGCCTCTCCGAGCGGGCACGTGGTCCCTCAGTCAGGGAGTGGCGGCTTGTATAAGGCTTGACTTATAGAAGCGACGGCGCGACCATGGGGTCATGCACGCATTCGATGTTCTCGGCGATCCGATCCGCCGGCGCATCCTCGAGGTGCTCGCGGATGGCGAAGGATCCGCCGGCGAACTCGGTCGCGTCATCCAGAGCGAATTCGGCATCTCGCAGCCCGCCGTGTCCCAGCACCTGCGCGTGCTCCGGGAGACCGGGTTTGCGACCGTGCGATCAGAAGGCGTGCGCCGGCTCTACGCGGTCAATCCGGCGCCACTGGCCCAGGCTGACGCGTGGTTCGACGCCTTCCGCCGATTCTGGGAGCCGAAGCTCGACGCGCTCGGCACCGAGCTGGCGCGCGGACGACTCACGCAAAAGAAGGACGCCGCGAAGGCATCCGCTCACGACGAAGAGACCCCGGAAACCCACGAATGAGGAGACGACTGATGGATGTGAACGCCCAGCTCAAGGCTGTAGCGCGCGGTATCGAGACGAAGGAGGTTGATGGTGTGCGCTCCTTCGTGCAAACTCTCGCTCAGACCTACCCGTCGTCGATCGACGATGTCTGGGACGCGGTGACGAGCGCTGAGCGCATCCCGCGCTGGTTCCTGCCGGTGAGCGGTGACCTGCGCCTCGGCGGGCACTACCAATTCGAGGGCAACGCCGGCGGGGAGATTCGCAGCTGCGCTCCGCCGAGCGCGGGCTCCGCCGGCTACTCGGTGACCTGGGGCAACGGCATGGGGGAGCCGGCGATCGTGAACGTGCGGCTCACCGCGGTGGATGCGTCCTCCACCCGCTTTGAGCTGGAGAACGTTGCCGCGGTCGACGCCATCCCCGAAGGCTTCTGGGAACAGTTCGGACCGTCCGCCACTGGTCTGGGCTGGGATTCGGGCTTGCTTGGCCTTGCGTCGTACTTCGGCGGAGGCGAAGGCGGTATCTCGCCCGAGGAGGGCCAAGCGTGGCTGGCCACCGACGAGGGCAAGTCATTTCTGCGCGGCTCGGCCGACGCGTGGGCGGCGGCACACATCCAGGATGGCGCAGCTCCCGAGGTGGCGAACGCCGGCGCAACGACGACCTACAACATGTACATCGGAATGTAACCTATTGACACGATGGGGCATGGGTGCGAAACTTTCTTACATGCGGCACCGCCGCAGTCGCACTGCATAGGAGGCTCCATTGGTATCCCAGGACGCTCAACCGCCGGGCCCTGGCGATGAGGCGATGGCCGGCCCCCAGCGCGAGCTTGCGGGACCGAATACGCCCAATGTGGTTGCCCGGCTCAGTGCGATGCTGCCTGGACTGACGCCGGCCGAGGCCCGGATCGGGCGGGTTCTGCTGTCTGACACGACGGGCGCATCCGCTCTGACGGTCAACGAACTCGCTGAGCGTGCCTCGACAAGCACCGCGAGTGTAATTCGCACCGCACGTCGCCTCGGATTCGACGGATACCCCCAACTCCGGCTCGCTCTAGCTGCACAGGGCGGCGCGAACCATGACAACGCCGTTCCGGTGGGAGCCGACATCGCGGACGGAGACGGCATCGGCGTGGTCCTGACCAAACTGGCGGCATTCGAGGCCGAGCAGCTCCGTGCCACTGCCGAACTGGTCGATCTCGTCGCCCTGGCGACGGTGATCGATCTTATCCGGAGTGCGCGCCGGATCGACGTCTACGGTATCGGCGCATCCGGGCTGGTCGCAGAGGACCTCACCGCGAAGCTGAACCGGGTGGGATTGTTCGCCAGGGCGTACACCGAGCACGACGCGGCGATGGTCAGCGCCTCTCTGCTGGGGCCCGACGACGTGGCCATCGGCGTGTCCCACGCCGGGGAGAACCCGGGCACTGTCGCGCCACTGCAGTCGGCCCGGTCGACCGGTGCGGGGACCGTGGCCATCACGGCCGCGACCCGGTCCCGATTGGCAGCGCAGGCACAACACGTTCTCGTGACTGCGGGTCGCGAATTCGGATTCCGTTCCGCAGCGATGGCCAGCCGCACCGGGCAACTCCTGCTCGTCGACGCCATCTTCGTCGGAGTTGCGCAATCGCTGCCTGCGGCCCGCGCCGCCCTCGAACGCACCTATGCCGCCGTCAGTTCCCATCCAGGACGAATACGGCAACCATGAACAGCTTCAACGACACCAGGGAGAGTGACGTGGGACTAGCCACACTGGGAACCGAGACCGCGAACGACCGCACCACAGACCTGGACACGATGTCGGTCGCCGACCTGCTCACCGTGATGAACCAGGAAGACCGAACCGTTCCGCTCGCGGTGGCGGCGGCCCTGCCGGCCATCGAGAACGCGGTGTATGCCATTGTGGCCGCGCGCCGCCGTGGCGGCAGGCTCATCTATTTGGGTGCCGGCACCAGCGGCCGACTCGGTGTGCTGGATGCCGTGGAGTGTCCACCAACGTTCGGCACCGACCCTGGAGAAGTCCTTGGTCTTATCGCGGGAGGTGAGCGGGCGTTCCTCCGTGCTGTGGAAGGCGCCGAAGACAATCCGGACTTCGCCGTGGCCGACCTGATCGCAGTCGGGCTCACCGTCGATGACGTGGTCGTCGGCATCGCCGCCAGCGGTCGCACCCCGTACGTCATCGGCGGTCTCGACCATGCCCGAAGCATTGGTGCGTCCACCGTCTCGGTCTCCTGCAACCTCGGTGCCGCGATCAGCCAGCACGCCGACGTCGCCATCGAGGTCGACACCGGACCGGAAGTGCTGACCGGTTCGACCCGTCTCAAAGCGGGCACGGCGCAGAAGCTGGTCTGCAACATGCTCTCCACCGCCAGCATGATCCGCACCGGCAAGGTCTTCCACAACCTGATGGTCGACGTGCAGCCCACCAACGCCAAATTGGTCGACCGGGCCCGGCGCATCGTCAGTGCGGCCACCGGGGTGGACGAGGACACGGCCGCCGCCGCAATCGATCAGGCCGGCGGACGCGCCAAGACCGCCGTGGTCATGCTGATTACCGACACCGATTTCGCCACCGCCAGCGCTCGCCTCGAAAACGCAGACGGCGACGTTCGCACCGCCATCACACTGAGCTGAGCCCCCGCGGCCGGCCACGATCGGTCAACAGTCACCCCGACCCCACTCCTAGGAGAATCTGCCATGCCCGAAAACATCCTCAGCCCCGTGCGCGGAACCGTGGTGCCGCTCGGCGACGTGCCCGACCCTGTTTTCGCCCAAGAAATCGTCGGCGGGGGACTGGCGCTTCAACCGTCGCGTCGTGCCGGCTCGGTGACCGCCGGCGCGCCGGTGAGCGGCACCATCGTTCAGATCCAACCGCATGCCTTCGTCATCCAGTCAACGGAAGGAACCGGGGTTCTGGTGCACCTCGGTATAGACACCGTCCGCCTGAACGGCGAGGGCTTCGAGGTGCTGGTGACCAAGGGTTCCACGGTGCAGGCCGGCGACCCCGTAGTCCGGTTCGACCAAGCGGTCATTGCCGCGCACGGCTACTCCGACATCTGCCTGGTCATCGTTCTCCAGAGTCCGCCTGGCTCGGTGCCCGCACCGACGGACACCCGGACCATCGACGCCGCCGAGGTGCTGTTCTCCTGGCCCAGTTGACGGACTCGTCCACTGCATGAATGAAACTATCTCTCCCGCGCAACGTGCGCATCTTGCTCGAAAGGAAAGCAGTCATGGCCGACTCCCGACTCATCGCAGACCAGTTGCTCGTTGGTTTGGGTGGCGCCGATAACATCATCGACGTCGAGAACTGTATGACCCGGCTGCGTGTCGGTGTCCGAGACCAGGACCTGGCTGATGTCGTAGCGCTGCGCGCGATCGACAACGTCATCGCCGCGTTGCCCGGTGAGAACTTCCAGATCGTACTGGGCCCTGGTCTGGTCGACCGAGTGGCCATCGATCTGGAGGCAGCTCGCGGCGCGGCACTGTCGGCGGACTCCGGTCCCTCGACTGCTGATCAGCTGGCCGACAAGGGCTCCGCCATCCGGCAGCAGAACAAGCAGCGCAACAACACCCCAGTCAAGAATGTGCTGAGACGCGTCTCCAATATCTTCGTGCCGCTGATCCCCGCACTGATCGCCTGCGGTCTCATCGCCGGGATCAACGGCATCCTGAGCAACCTGGCCACCAGCGGCTCAGTGCCGTGGCTTGCCAGCCTGTCGCCGATCTTCGGCGTCATGTCGAGCGGGTTCTTCGCGCTGCTCGCCGTGTTCGTCGCAATGAACGCGGCCAGAGAATTCGGCGGCACGCCCATCATCGGCGGTGTCATCGGCGGAATCATCGTCGCCCCCGGCGTCGTGAACATCGTCGTCTGGGGTCAGCAGCTGGCCCCCGGCCAGGGTGGCGTACTCGGTGCCATGGCGGCGGCCATCCTCGGCGCGTACATCGAACGGTGGGCCCGCAGGTGGTCGCCCGACGTACTCGCGTTGTTCATCGTGCCCACGCTGACGGTGGTGCTCACCGGCCTCGCCACTCTGTTCCTCCTGATGCCGGCCGCCGGCTGGGTGTCCGTACAGATCGGCATCGGCGCCACCGGGCTGCTGACCACGGCGGGCGCCTTCGCGGGCTTCGTTCTCGGCGGTCTGTTCCTGCCGCTGGTGATGACCGGCCTGCATCAGACTCTCACTCCCATTCACACCACGCTGATCGAACAGGTCGGCTACACGACCCTGCTGCCGGTCCTGGCCATGGGCGGAGCCGGTCAGATCGGTGCAGCGATCGCGGTGTTCTTCAGGCTCCGCCGCAACACGAGCATCGGACGCACCATCAAGGGCGCACTTCCGGCCGGCTTTCTCGGAGTCGGCGAACCGCTCATCTACGGCGTCACCCTTCCGCTGGGCCGGCCGTTCATCACCGCCTGCATCGGCGGCGCCTTCGGCGGCGCGGTCGTGGGACTGTTCGACCAGCTCGGCTACACCGTCGGCGCCATCGCCATCGGCGCCAGCGACCTGTCGCTGTTCCCCCTGCTCCAGGGTAGCCATGGTTGGGGTGTTGCCGCCCTGGGGTACGCGTCGGGCTTGATCGTCGCCTACGTCGTGGGGTTCGTCACCACCTGGTTCTTCGGGTTCTCCCGCGACCAGTTGATCAGCCTGAACAGTGACGACACGATCGATGCGGGACTGGTGCCAGCCGCCGACGTTGCGGCGACGGGAGGACCCGACGTCCGGGCCCCTGCGCTGGCCGATTCACGCGACCGTTCCTGAGGGGGCGACCGCACACCCGTGTCATGCGGTAGAAATAGGTGCAATGCCCATTCTCACCGCACTCCAGCACGGGGCCGAGGCGCAGCCCCTGCAGCTCGCCGTTGAGGTCGGCGACGACCGGCTCAGCTACGCGCAGTTGCGTGAGGCGGTGCTCGAACGGCTCGGCGGAAACCCGACCGGAACGCCCCTCCGGACCGGACCCACCCTCATCAGCCAGCCCAACGGTCTCGAGTTCGTGCTGCAGGTGCTCGCCGGCGTCGCCGGCACCGGGAGCGTCGCCGTCCTCGACCCGGGCTGGCCCCAGGAGCAACAGCTCGAGGTGACGGGCCGCCTGGGCCAACTGGAGCTCACGCCGGACGCACCAGGCACATCACCACCCCCTGGCGCTCTGGTTGATGGTCCGCCCGAGTCCACGTTCCTCTACGGCTTCACCTCGGGCACGACGGCGTTGCCGAAGGCGTTCAGTCGGACTCGACGCTCGTGGCAGCACTCGTTCCGACGCAGCGCCGAAATGTTCGGCCTCACCAGACACGACCGCACGCTCGCCCCTGGGCCGCTCAGCGCCAGCCTCAACCTCTACGCGCTGGCGGAATCCCTCCACGTCGGGGCGGCGTTTCACACACTGCCGGGCTTTGACGTTGCGGCGGCCCTGGCGAGCATCGAAAACCACGACATCACCCGGCTGGTGGCCGTTCCGGCCGTGCTTCGGCTGCTGGCCCAGCGCGGGCTCACGGCGAACCAAAGCTGCCCAGGAATCTCCTGCATCGTCAGCGGTGGGGCCAAGCTCGACCTCGACACCACCCGCCTGCTGCAGCGCTGGGCGCCTTCGGCGACCCTGGTCGCCTACTACGGAGCAGCAGAGCTCGGGTTCGTCTCCGCAACGGTCCTGGCCCCTGGCCAGGCGCCGCAGGCTGACGAGACGGCTGTTGGCCTGCCCTTTCCCGGCGTGCGCATCCGCATCGTCGACCAAGACAACGCGCCCGTTGTGACCGGCGTGGCCGGGACCATCCAGGTGGCCAGCGACCTGGTCTGTGACGGCTATCTCTGGGGAGACGACGGCGCCGCTTTCCAGCAGCACGGCGACTGGTGCACAGTGGGGGACCAGGGCTTTCTGGACACCGCCGGGGTGTTGCACCACTTGGGCCGCGGCCACGACATGATCGTGAGCGCGGGCAGCAACGTCTACCCGCAGGAGGTGGAGGCGGCGCTGCAGGCGCTGCCCGGGGTGCGGGCCGCGGTGGTGACCGGCCTGTCTGACCCCGGTCGTGGCCTCCGGCTGGTCGCCGCCGTGCTCGCCGACACCGACCTGGATGTCGCCGACCTGCGTGCCGCGAGCAGCGCTGTCCTGGCATCCCCGAAGCGACCGCACGACTATTACCGATTGCGCGAACTGCCCCTCACCGCTGCCGGCAAGGTCAGCCGCAGCGTCCTCCGCCGCTGGATCGACCAGGGAGACTCCCGTGCCATCCGACTTCACTGATCCCGCTGACAGGCCGACCACGGCTGACGATCGGCAGCCGGTGATCCTGCTCGGCCGGCGCACAGCGTTCGCCCGCCGCAACGGGGCACTGCGAACCGTCACCCAGGACAAACTGCTGGCGCCGGTGCTGGCGGCGGTGCTGGCCGACGGGGGACTGCCGGCGGCTGCGGTGGATGACGTGATCATCGGCAACGCGGTCGGCGGAGGTGGCAACGTGGCCAGGCTGGCTCTGCTCACGGCGGGCCTACCGGTCTCGGTGCCAGGGCAGACCATCGATCGCCAGTGCGGATCCGGACTCGAGGCCATCGTGCTGGCCTGCCGGCTGGTGCAGGCCGGCGCCGGCAGCCTCTATCTGGCCGGCGGGGTCGACAGCACAAGTACGGCGCCCCTTCGCGCCCATCGGCTCAGTTCCACGGCGGATGCGCCCGATTTCTATGACCGGGTGAGCTTTGCACCGCACGAGCTGGGCGACCCGGACATGGGCGTCGCCGCCGACACCGTCGCGGCGCGGTACGGCATCAGCCGCGATCGCCAGGATGCGTTCGCGCTGCGCAGCCATCACCTCGCGTCCGCTGCGATAGCGGCGGGCGCCTTCGACACCGAGATCGTGCCCGTGCAGACCCCGGCCGGGCCGGTCGCGGGCGACTCCGGTCCCCGGCCGGGACTGGCAGCGAGCTTGCTGGCGCGCTTTCCGGCCGCCTTCACGCCGGACGGCTCGGTGACCGCCGGGAACTCCTGCGCTGACGCCGATGGCGCGGTCGTGGTGGCGGTGACGAGCCGCGCCCGGGCCGACGCCTGGGGCGCCACCGGGTACCTGGCCTTTGTGGACGCGGTTCCGGCGGGCGTCGACCCCACCCTGCTCGGCATCGGGGGAGCAATGGCCGGCCGGGCGCTCTTCGCCCGCACCGGAATCACGGCCGGTGACCTCGGCCGGGTCGAGTTCACCGAAGCCTTCGCCGCCCAGGTGCTGGCCTCGCTCGACCTGATGGGCCTGCCGGCCGAGAACACCAATCGTCAGGGTGGGGCGCTGGCCCTCGGGCACCCCTATGGCGCCTCCGGGGCCTTGCTCGTGCTGCGGCTCCTGCAGCAGGCCCGCACCGCCGCGCCCGAGGGGGAATTGTCCTTGTCGGCGCTCAGTATCGCCGGCGGGCTCGGCCTGGCCGCGCTCTGGCGGTGGCAGACGCCGACGCGGTGATGGAGGTTCGCCTCGACGAACCGACGAAAACAATGTATGTTTCATAAACGCGATTAATTCGCCCCAGTCATCGGGATTGTAACTTACGGCAAAACTCGAGACGAAAGTCCACGCACTGCTCTGTGCCTGAACTTTTCCGTCTTCCAGTGACCGAGGTGCATCCATGACAAGCTCCATCCTCCTGAACCGCCTACGCGGCGGTCTCGTCGTCTCGTGTCAGGCGCTGCCTGGTGAACCGCTCTATGTCGAGCACGGTGGAGTGATGCCGCTACTGGCCGAGGCCGCGGCCCGAGCAGGTGCGGTGGCGATTCGCGCCAACTCCGCACGAGACGTCCGTGAGATCAAGGCAGCTGTCGGGCTTCCCGTGATCGCTCTGATCAAAAAGCAGTACCCCTCGTTCGAGCCCTACATCACGGCGACTATGGCCGAGGTGGACGAGCTCGTAGCTGCGGGCGCGGACATCGTGGCTCTGGATTGCACCGCCCGCGAGCGCGTCGACGGTCTGCGCCCCGCTACCTTCATTGCTCAAATTCGGGCCGAACACCCGGGTCTGGTCCTCATGGCGGACATCGCCACCTTCGATGAGGGCCTGGCGGCGGCAGACGCTGGAATCGATTTCGTGGGAACCACCCTCAGCGGCTACACGCCTCAGTCCCACGGGGCTGCCGCTCCGAATTTCGGTCTCGTCGAGCAGCTGGTGGCCGGGACTGCGGTGCCCGTCATCGCTGAGGGCCGAATCCGTACGCCGGCCCAAGCCCGCCAGATGATCCATCTCGGCGCCTTCTGCGTCGTGGTCGGCGGTGCCATCACCCGGCCGCTGGAAATCGCTTCGGAGTTCGTCGACGCTCTCGCCTGAACCACATTCTTCCGCGCCACACCTCACCCCTTCTTCCTGCGCGACCACGTCGTCGTGCCTGAAATGAGAGCAGTCATCATGTTCAAGCAATTCCAGAAAATCGGCAAGGCGTTCATGCTGCCGATCGCCATCCTGCCCGCCGCGGGGCTCCTGCTCGGCGTCGGCGGGGCGCTGTCCAATCCGAATACGGTCGTGGCCTTCCCTGCCCTGGACAATACGATTCTGCAGGGAATCTTCGGGGTCATGTCCGCCGCCGGAGCGACCATCTTCAACAACCTCGCCCTTCTGCTGTCGATCGGTCTCTGCATCGGCCTGGCTAAGCGGGACAAGGGCACCGCTGCTCTGGCCGGAATCGTCGGATACCTGGTCATGACCGCCACCATCACCGCCATGCTGGACATCTTCAAGCCCGGTGCCGAACCTGTCGACACCGGTGTCGTCGGCGCCCTCGTCATAGGTGCCACGGCCGTCTTCCTGCACAACCGCTACCGCAACATCGAATTGCCGGCCGTACTCGGATTCTTCGGTGGTTCCCGCTTCGTGCCGATCGTGACGGCGTTCGCCGCGATCTTCGTGGGCATCTTCTTCTTCCTCACCTGGCCGCCCATTCAGCAGGGAATGGTGTCCGCCGGCACGTGGATGGCCGGTCTCGGGCCCCTGGGCACGTTCTTCTACGGTTTCGGCATGCGCCTCAGCGGGGCCGTGGGCCTGCACCACATGATCTACCCCCTGTTCTGGTTCACCCCATTGGGCGGAACCGAACTGGTCAACGGAGTATCGGTGTCGGGCGCGCAGAAGATCTTCTTCGCCCAGCTGGCCGACCCGAACCACGTCGGCTTGTTCACTGAGGGCACCCGCTACTTCTCCGGCCGCTTCGCGACCATGATGTTCGGCCTTCCCGCAGCATGCCTCGCGATGTGGCACTGCATCCCCAAGGGTCGTCGCGCCAAGTACACGGGCCTGTTCCTCTCTGTTGCACTGACGTCGTTCATCACGGGCATCACCGAACCCATTGAGTTCATGTTCCTGTTCGTCGCACCCCTGCTCTACGTCTTCCATGCGTTCCTGGACGGCGTCTCCTTCTTCCTCGCCGATATCCTGGACATCCGTCTCGGCAACACCTTCTCCGGCGGTGCGATCGACTTCACGCTGTTCGGCATCCTGCAGGGCAACGACCAGACGAACTGGCTGCTCGTGCTGCCCATCGGCGCGGTCTGGTTCGCCCTGTACTACTTCTCTTTCCGCTTCGCTATCAAACGGTTCAAGATCGGCACTCCGGGCCACCTGGAGGACACCATCGGAGCCGTTGCGCCGGACGCCCAGGACGACCCCGCTCTCGTGCCGGCCACGATGGGCGGCGCGGGCCAGACCGTCATCCAGAAGGAAGCCGCCAAGGTTCTGGAAGCCCTCGGTGGTGCCGCCAACCTCGAAGAGGTGGATGCCTGCATCACCCGCCTGCGCGTGTCAGTGAAGGACCCGACGAAAGTCGACAAGCCGGCGCTGCGAAAGCTGGGTGCCACGGACGTGTTCGAGGTCCGCGGTGGGGTGCAGGCGGTCTACGGCGGCAAAGCCATTTTGTACAAGAGCGCAATCAATGAGAGCCTCGGCCTCGACGACTAAAGGAACACACACACCATGCTCAACCCATTCAAGAAGAAGAGCGAGTCCGTCTACAGCCCAGTGTCCGGGCGGATCGTCTCACTCGACGGAGTTCCGGACCCGGTCTTCGCCCAGCGCTCCGTCGGTGATGGTTTTGCCGTCATGCCCACGGACGGCTCCTTCCGCAGTCCTGTCGACGGTGAACTCGTCCTGGTGGCAACGACAGGACATGCCTTCGCCGTCCGCACCCACGAAGGAGCGGAGATCCTGGTCCACATCGGAATCGACACCGTCACCCTCAAGGGCGAAGGATTCACGGTGCATCGGCAGGCCGGTGAGACGGTCTCTCGCGGTGACGTCATTGTCAGTTGCGACGTGGAAGCCATGAAGTCCAAGGTGCCGTCCATGGTCACTCCCGTGCTGCTGACGAACGGGGCCAAATTCACTATGACCGCGCCGGACCTTTACGGCAACGGTGCAGCAGTGATCACGGTCCGCAAGAAATGAGGCGCGACTCATGGACCTGACGGGACCGGTGCCGGCCAGTATCAAACGGGTCTACAACAACAACGTCGTGCTCGCCGTCGAAGGGGACAGCACCGAGGTGGTGCTACTGGGCAAGGGAATCGGCTTTCAGCGCCGCCCCGGAGAATCCATTGACACGTCGTTGGCGGATCAGCGCTTCATGGCTGAGGGGCTCTACCGAGCCCCTCAGCTGGCCGGGCTGCTCAGCGACGCACCCTCCGAGCACATAGCGATAGCCCGCACGATCACCGAGCTTGGTCATGCCACGCTGGGGCTGGAGCCGCGCCAATCTCTGATGATCCCCGTCCTCGACCACCTCACGTTTGCCGTGCGTCGGGCGCACGAGGGCACTCACATTGACTTTCCGCTGCGGTGGGAGGTGGCCCAGCTCTATCCAGCAGAAGCCGCTTTGGGGCGACAGGTGGTGGCTTTGGTGAATGAGACGCTCAAGGTGGAGCTGCAGGATGACGAGTGGGTCGCGTTCGCGCTGCACTTTGTCAACCAACAGTGGACGAAGGGCGACTTTTCGAAGACCGTCGCCATGACGGAGACCATCAGCAGGGTGTTCCTGCGACTGTCGGAGCGGTGGGGCCGAGCGGTCGATGAGAACGCGAGCAGTGCGGCGCGTTTCGTGACGCATCTCCGTTACGTGTTCGCCAGGGCCGCGTCAGACACGCAACTGCAGACGTCCCGTGTGGACGTGCTCGGTGCCGTGAAGCTGGCCTATCCCGAGGCCGCCGAGGCCGCCGTGGATATCGGCGACCTGATCGGCCGGGCGATCAAGCGCGTCATCACAAACGACGAGATCTCCTATCTCGCCCTGCACACATCGCGGCTCTACGCCGAGATGAACGATCCACGCTGACCAGGAAACCATCGAGCCCATTCCAAGAGGGGTTGCGTGACGCGTCTCCGCCGAATATCATACAATCAAATGGTTGTATTAGAGCTTTCAGATCAGGACGTCAACCGCCTCTTCCGTGCCCTGGCGGATGCGACGCGGCGCGATATCGTGCGCCGCACGCTGGTCGCCGGTGTCACGGTGTCGCAGTTGGCGGAGTCCTACGCGATGTCGTTCGCGGCCGTGCAGAAACACGTTGCAGTTTTGGAGGAGGCGAGGCTCGTGACTAAAGAGCCACGTGGTCGTGAGCGGATGGTGCGGGGCAATCCCGATCGCATCCGCGAGGCGCAGCGCCTGCTCGACAGCTTCGAGGAGCTCTGGCGTTCGCGCATCGATCGTCTCGACGTTCTGCTTGCCGAAGACGACGAACCGGCTTCAACCGACACCTGACCGACTAACCGAAAGGAAGATCATGCCTGTCTCCTCCGTCGAGAAAGACCTCGACCAGCTCACGATCACGATCGTCGCCGACTTCACGGCGCCTCTCCGCCGGCTCTGGGATGCCTACACCGATCCGCGCCAGATCGAGCGGTTCTGGGGCCCGCCGACGTACCCGGCCAAGTTCTTCCGGCACGACGCCACCGCCGGCGGGCGCAGTGTGTACGCGATGACCGGACCAGAGGGGGACACCCACTACGGCTGCTGGGACTGGACCGCAGCCGACGCCCCCCATTCCTTCGAAGTCATCGACCAGTTCGCCGACGAGGCGGGCGTGCCGAACACCGACCTCCCGGCCACCCGGATGGACTTCGCCTTCGAAGAGACAAGCAGCGGCAGCCGCTTGACGACCACCTCGCACTTCGACTCGGTCGAGCAGATGCAGCAGCTGCTCGAGATGGGCATGCTCGAGGGCGCCAGCGAGGCCATGGCCCAGATCGACCAGGTCCTGGCCGATCTCGCGACTTTCGCTGCCGATCGCGGGGCCCAGGCGGAGATCCTCACCGACACCCAGGTGCGCGTGGCCCGGGTCATCCGCGGCAGCGTCGACCAGGTCTGGCGGGCCCACAACGACGCCGACCTGATGAAGCGGTGGCTGCTCGGACCGGACGGCTGGTCGATGCCGGTCTGCGAGATCGCGACCTCCGTCGGCGACTCGTACCGCTACGAGTGGCAGCGGGATGGCGGCGACGAGCGATTCGGCTTCACTGGGGAGCTGCTCGAGTCGGCGGCACCGCACCGCGCTGTCACGACCGAGGCGATGATCGGGATGGACTTCCCGGCCACGCTCAACGAGATGACCCTCACGGAAGTCGAGGGTGGCACCCTGCTCTCCCTCGTCATCACCTACGCCAACGCCGAGCAGCGCGACGCGGTGCTGGCCACCGGCATGACCGACGGCATGGAGACGAGCTACCAGCGCCTCGAGGGGCTGTTGCAGCCGGCTCGGGCGTAGTTCATCGGGCGTTGACTCCGGCGGTGGTGGTCACCACACCGCCGGAGGTATGCCCTACAAGCACGACTACGAGCTGGATGGCGCCGCGTGACGACCCACGCGGGTGAGAGCACCATCGCTGATGTGAAGGATACGGTCGGCCGAGCCCTGCACGGCCTGGTCGTGGGTGGCGATGAGTGCCGTGGCCGACTCGGCGTGTACCACCGCCCGAATGAGGTCCATGATCGCGGCTCCGGTCTGCGCATCCAGTTGGCCGGTGGGTTCGTCGGCGATGAGCAGCCGCGGCGAATTGGCCAGTGCCCTGGCGATAGCCACGCGCTGCTGCTGCCCGCCGGAGAGCTCATCGGGCCGGGCGCGGCCCCTGTTGCCCAGTCCCACCAGGTCGAGCAGGTGGGCCACGCGCTCCTCACGACGATCGGGGTCTTCGCGCCGCAGCCGCAGCGGAAGGCCCACGTTCTCCGCGATCGACAGGTGTGGGAGCAGGCCGAAGGTTTGGAAGACGAACGCCATCGAGTCCCGGCGCATTGCGGTGCGCGCGACCTCGGTGAGACCGGTCACCGGTTGCCCGTCGAGGAGTACTGAACCTGAACTGGGCACGTCGAGGCCGCTCACGCAGTTCAACAGGGTGGTCTTGCCCGACCCGGACCGTCCCGACAGCGCGACGATCTGCCCGCGCGGGATGCTGAACGACACATCGCTGAGGGCGGTGACGTCGCCAGCGGATGTGCGGAAGGTGCGGGTGAGGTTCGCCACCTCGAGCACGTTGTTCATCGGCCATCCTCCGCATCCACGGCGGCGCTGTGTTGCGGCCACACCCCGACATGGTCGCTCTCCAGGGTGAGCCGCACCCGGTCGTTGAGGCTCAAGGCATGCCGGAACTCGTTGGGTATCTGCAACCGGCCGACACGATCGAGCACCGCGAATTCTTCCTCCGACGACGTCGAGACCCCCTCCGCATCAAGTTCGTCCCTGCGCAATGTCTCGGACGAGATCCTGCCGTCGCGGATGGCCACCGCCCGGCGCACCTGTCCGGCCACGGTGGCGTCGTGGGTGACAATCACCACCGTGCAGCCGAAAGTCTCGTTGACCGAGCGCAGGGCCGCGAAAACCTCGTCGCCGGTGCGGGCGTCAAGTTGGCCGGTGGGCTCGTCCGCGAGGAGCACCTGCGGCGAGCCGGCCAGCGCGACGGCGATCGACACGCGCTGCTGCTCGCCCCCGGACAGCTGGGCCGGCCGGCGGTCGGCACGGTCCGCGAGGCCCATGGTGCCGAGTAGCTCGGCGGCTTTGCCCGTTCGCTCGCGCTTGCCCGCGCCGGCCAGCGCCAAGGGAAGGACCACATTCTCCCGGGCGGTGAGGTTCGGCAGCAGGTTGTGTGAGGACTGCTGCCGCACGAATCCCACGGTCGAGCGCCGGTAGCGCACGAGTTCCTCACCTCGCATCGCGGTGAGGTCGTGTCCGGCCACCCTGGCACGCCCGGCGGTGGGCGCGTCGAGACCGGACAGGATGCCGAGCAACGTGGACTTGCCCGATCCGGACGCCCCGACGATGGCGAGCATGTCACCCTCCTGCACCAGAAGGTCCAGGCCCTGCAAGGCCTGCACTTCGACCCCGCGGCCGCGGAAGACCCGCACCACGGAGTCGCAGGCGATGAGTGCTCCCGACCCGAACTCGGCTGCCGTGCCGTGAGAGAGTGCGCTGGTGAGCGTCATGATTCTTCCCCTGTTCGCAGGATGTCGGCCGTTCTGACCCGACGGGAGAGCGGTGTGTCTATGGCTATGGCCAGCGCGAGGGCTGCCGCGGCGGCGGCCAGAACGGAGAGCGGCAGCCATCCCGACACGGTCAGGGGAGCGGCGCCGCCGGCCAGGATCTCGGAGGCGAATGCGTCTCCGGCCAGGGTCAGCACCGCGGCGGAGGCGAGGCATCCGCCCACCACTCCGCTGACCACGAGCGGCGCGAGCTCGCCGACGGCGAGGGCCACGCCGGTGCGCTTGGGCACCCCGAGCGCGCCGAGCAGGGCGAGCACCCGGCCGCGCCGCTGCACGCCGATGACCGTGGTGGTGACGAGCGCGAGCACCGCCAGCAGTGCGGTGCCCAGGAGCGACAAAGCGGTGGCCGAGGCGACACCGGCGACGAGTGCGCCGTCGCGGAGCTGGGCGAGCACGTCGCTGCGCAGAACAATCTCGTCCGCCCCAGTCGCTGTCGCCGACGCTGCAACCCTGTTGGCGCCGCTGCCGACCGCCAGCACGGTCTCGGCGGGCGGCTGCGCGCCTGACCCGGCGGGGGCGGCTGGGGCGGTGTTGGTCTCGAGGTACGCGTCCAGACGCGCCCGGTCGACCACGGCCGTCGGCTCGGTCGCCGTGAACGACCCGACCACGGTGACCGGTACGAGCACGCCGCCGATGTCGAAGGTGACACTGTCGTCGCCCGCCTGGGCGGCCAGGCGCCGGTCGGCGAGAACCGGTAGCGGGTCCTGGCCCTGCACGTCGCCGACCGCGCTCTGCTGCAGCAGCTGCTCTACCGCGACGGCGTCCGTGCTCGGCTCGGCGCCGGGCAGCGCGGAGAGCAGGCGGGCGTAGTCGTCATCTACCTCCAGCAGGGTGGCCCGGGTCGTTGCGGTGCGGCCCTCCAGGGTGAGGCCCCGGCGCTCGACCACGGCCGCCGCTGTCGCGCCGGCGTCGGCGAACTCGCGCACGAGCGCGGTCGGGTCAGGTGCCCCCTCGACGCGAACGTCGGCGCCGACCGCCCGCCACGATGCCGCCTCCTGACCGGAGGCCACGGTGTGAAGGAGTACCAGCGACGTGACCCCGACGCTCACCGCGAGCGTGAGGGCGACGAGCGTCACCAGTGCACGGCCGTCCCGTGCGCTCGCGCCGGCGAGAAGCGTGGCCGGTCCGCGCGTGCGTGCAGTGAAAGCCGAGGTGAATCGCAGCACCACCGTGGGCAGCGGGGCCAGGGCCAGCGCCACCACTCCGGCGCACAGTATCGGAGCGGCGAGCGAGAGCGGATCGATGCTGCCATCGGCTTCACCGGCGCCCGACCGGAGCGCAACCACGGCGGTGACCGTCGTGGCCACCAGCGCCGAGACACCGGCCACGCGCAGGGCACCCGCGAATCGCCTCGACGGCGAGGCGAGGGCGTGGCTCAGAGTGCTCAGTACCGGCGTGAGGGCGAACACGCCCGCCGTGACAGCCAGCAGCAGCGGGGAGCCGGCGCGAAAACCGAGCAGTGCGGCGACGGTGACTCCGACACCCGTGCCGAGCAGTGTCACCGCGATCGATTCCCCCGCCGAGTGGCTCACGATGAGCGGGAGGGACGCTCCGCGGGAGCGCAGGAGCTCAATCTCTGCGTGCCGACGCCGGGTCAGGGCCGTGCTGGCCAGAATCGTGACCAGAACCGCGACACCGAGCAGACCCGCCGCCAGCGTCGACAGTTGCGCCCGTGCCGCCGCGGCGGCGGCCGGAAATGCCTCCAGCACCCGCTCGTAGTCACTGGACACGGACACGCTGACCGGGGAGCTCTCCGTGAGACTGCCCGACGAGGTCTCGAGCGCGTCGATGCTCTCCCGAACGTCGATGAAACGCTGGAGATCGAATCGGGAGGGGTCGAACGACGTGCGCAACGTGGCGGCGGCGGTCTCGGGGAAACGGGCCGACACGCTGTCGAACCCCGCGGCATCGGTCAGTACCGTGAACCGCTCGCCCGTTTGCATGCCCTGGGAGGTCAGCGCCTGCGGGTCCCAGAGCCCTGGCAGGTCGGTCCACGCCTGGTCCGTGGTGTCGACAGTGTCGACCACGGCGACGACAGTGAGCAGGATGTCTTCGTCTAACGATGCCTCGCCGACTGTGAAGCTGTCGCCGACGGCGAACGCGGTCGCGTCGGCCGCGGCCGCCGATATGACGACCGGTAACGTCGCCGTCGCCGGCACGGGCTCGGTGCCCACCGGTGGGAGGTCGCCGCTGACCACCTGCAGCGCAGACGTGGTTGCCGGATCGAGAACACCGATCCGCACACGGGCGGTTCCCACAGCGATGCGCCCGGCCACTTCGGGGCCGATGATGCCGACACTCAGCTGCGACGCCACCTCGGACAGCGTGGTCGGCCACAGGTCGGGCACTTCGGTTGAGAAGGTGAGAAGTCGCTCCGCGGTGTTCGGATTGCCACCCGCCGCGTCTCCGGTTGTGGCGAGCAGCCGCAGATCCGCGTCGGCTCCCGCCGCCGCGACAGCCTCCCGGGCGGCTTGGTCGAGTGTGGCGGTGATGTACGACGGCACCATCACCGCGAGCACCGCGGTGAGGGCGATGAGGGTGGCGATGCCCAGGACGGCGACCAGGTCGGTGCGCACCCGTCGGAGCACGAGCAGGGCGGATGCGCCGATGGCGCCGATTTCGCGTCGGATCGGGCCACCGCGTGCGCCGGCGGGGGAGCGGAGCCGTGGCCGGGTCATCCGTCGGCTCCGGTGCGGAGTAGGTCGGCGAGCGGCAGTCTTCGTTGCCCCACGGCGATGCCGAGGGAGATGACAGCGAGAACGGCCAACAGCCCGAGTGGAAGCAGGGTGACCGCGTGCCAGGGCACGACCACGGCGCTGGCCGTCGCGCCGCCTCCGGAGGCGATGCGGGCCCCGACGATGACGAGAGTCGCCACGCCCCCGGCGAGACCGACGACGATGCCGGCCGCGGCGACCGTGAGATTGTCGATCGCGGAGATGCCGACCATCCCGCGGCGAGAGAGGCCGACCGCGCGCAGTTGGGCTGCCTCCAGGCGACGTGACCGGCTGACCGCCGCGGCCCGGGCACCGAATCCGGCGAGGGCGAGGAGGAGGCTCGCCACCGCCGCCACGAACGTTGCCGCGAGGATTTCGGCTCGTAAGGGGGCCTCGAGCATTCGCTGGGCAACATCGGCGGAGCCGATGACGACCGCGTCTGCGGGCGCCGAGGCGCCGGCTGGGGCGGCGGCCAGCCAGAGCTCATCAACCAGGGGACCGGTCGCGGAACCCTGCACAAGCTGGTGGGCGAGGCCGCGGCCGTCGACCACGATCGTCGTCGTACTGCGGGCGAGCGACGGCAGTCCGGCTTCGAGCGCCCGGAGGTCGTCGACGGTTGCGGCCCCCGGCACGGCAGTCGTGTCGCCGACCACTGTGAAGTTCACCGTGGCGCCGCTGAAGAAGCCGGCCAGCCGGGCGCCGGACAGCACGTCGAGGTCGTCGGCCAACGTCTCTGGGATCACGGCACCCACGGATGCCCGCGGGTTCCACCCGACGGCCCCGACTGTGGTGGGCGACGTGCCCAATTGGGCCTCGGCCGACAGCTGAATCGTGGACTCGGAAACCTCAACCAGCGGCGAGTCCGCGAGCTCGTCATCGATCGACCCGAGCCATTCGCCGGCGTCGGCCACCGACACCGGTTCGGCGGGCGTGCCGTTCTGCCGCACGGCGGTCACTCCGGTGACCGATAGTGTGACGGACACCGGATCGGGGAACTCCGCGGCGTCACTGAGCTGCATGGTGACGGCCACCAGCCGGGCGGCGTTGTCGTCGCCGACGGAGGGGAACCCGTCGGCTGAGGCCACAGCGGTAGTGCCGGGGCGCACGGTTGCCAGCGGCACCACGGTCAGCGCTCCCACCCGGTCGGCCAGGACCATCGAGACCCGGGCCTCCACGCTCTCGGGTGCGGAAAGAGCGACCTGCGCCTGCACCCCGGTGGTGCCGGGCGGCAGCAAGGGGCCGGTGTCGTCGGGGTCGGTGCCGGCCAGCTCTGCGGTGATCGCCGACCCGCCGGCCGCCGCGACGGGCGCCCGATCGAGCAGGGAACGTGCCCGGGCATCGGGGCCGAGTACCTGAACCGGTAGCGCCGGTGCGTCGCCCGGCGTATCGGCATACAGCTTGCGCAGAAGGGTGTCCCGCCGGATGACCGGCGCCGCGTCCCCGTCGGCTGTGGCGCCGGGGTCTGGCGTGATCCGGACAGGCGCGCCGACCGCCACCGCGCTGGTATCACGCACCGCCTGCTGCCAGGTCGCGGCCGTTCCCAGGACCACGACCGACGCGCCGACCGCGAGCGCGATCAGCGTGATACCAGCGGAACGACCGGGTGCGCGGGAAGCGAACCAGCCGACCAACGGTGCTACGGCGCCGCGGCTGCGCCCAGCCAGGGCCGCGATCGGGTGCGCCGCCGTTGACGCCAGGCGACTCCCGATCAGCGCCGTGGCGATGAGCAGCACGGCTGGGGTCGCGGCGAGGAGGATATCGCCCGGTGGCGGTTCCGTCGCCGTCGCCCGCCAGACCAGCAGGCCGGACAGCACGACCACAGTGGAGCCCGCGGCGACCGCGATCGTTCCGGCAGGCATGCTGTCGCGCAGACGCCGAGGAATCGACGCCGGAAGGCAGAGCAGGCCAGCCACGGTGACGGCGACCACGGCGGCGACCAGCCACGTCGCCGCATCCGGGGCCACCCACGGCGCCAGACCCACGGCGGCCAGCGGTGGGAATCGCACCACGATCGCGTGCAGCAGTACACCGCCCCACGGGCTGACTGCAGCGATGATCACCGAGACCACCGCCGCGTCGAGTGCCACGGTGCCCGCGGTCTGCAGCCGCGACGCCCCGCGGGCTGTGAGGAGATCGAGTTCGCCCGCCCGGGAGACGATGAGCAGGCGCGCGACCGCGGAGGCCGCCGAGGCGGCGACGACGAGCAGGATGATCGCGATGATGAGGGCTACCTCTCGGGTGGCGCTGAGCCCCGCGGTCACATCAGCCAGCGCCGCTGCGATCTCCGTGTCAACGAACAACGACCCGTCGGGAAATGAGATGCCCTGTGCGATGCCGGTCTCGGCATCGTCGATCCTGTCCTGCAACGGACCCAGCCCGGCGACGTCGATCCCGGTGAAGGTCGGGTGTTCAACGGCCTCCAGCTGGGCCGGCCGGATACCCGACGCATCCACACCGCCTCGGGCCACCAGCAGCGGCCCCACCGCGTGAACCGGATTAAAAATGTACCTGTCCGGTTCGGGAAAGTTGGGGTCGTTGCCTGACGCGGCGAGCGGGTCGTTCTCCCAGAACACGCCGGATTCGGGCTCGGCCTCGTACAGCCCGTCGACGCGTAGCGCGACTGGGGCATCACCCACAGCTGCGGTGAACGTATCGCCGACGGCGAGCCCGAGGGAACGGGCAGCGGCCTGCGGCATGGCCACACCCTCCGGTGACGACGGCCACCCGCCCTCGGTGAGGGTGGCAGCGGCGGCCGGGTCATCAAGCTCGGCGAGATAGGCGTAGACGCCGTCGGTCGTCGTCGCCCACGCGCTGGTCACCCAACCGCTGCTCGACCAGTCAACGCCCGCTCCGTAGGCCTGTTCGGTCGCCCGGTCGATGTCGGCCCTGGCATCGGTGACCGGGCTCCCGGGGTTGAGGACGCGGATGTTGACGTCGACCCGATCCGCCGTCATCGACGCGAGGCCGTGACGCACACCGGCTTCCTCGGCGGACCGCACAAGGAGCAACGAACCGGTCAAAACGGTTCCGGCGATCACGGAAACGGCAAGTACGAGGGCGAAGAGTTTGGATTGGGCTTTCCACCGGCGGATTGCCAGGGTGCTGAGCCAGCTGCGCAAGGACCCGGAACGCGGCATGACCCTTCACCTCCAGCAGTGGAAACGCAGACGGCCGCGCCGCAAGATGACTCTATCGGGGCGGTGGGCGCGGCGGGATGCGGCCCGAAGTATGTGCTGAATTCTCCCGATCGACGGCTGCCGCCGGGAACGGGTCAGCGCCGCAGCTGCGCCTCGGTCGTTGCATCCGGCTCGGCGTCGGCCGGAACGGACTCGGCCTGGTCGAGGTACTGCTCGGAGATGCGGTGGTAGGACTTGGTGAAGAATGCCGCGGTGGCCGCCAGCGCCATGACGATCCCCGAAATGAGGAACACGAGTGCGATCCCGCGTGCCTGGCCCTCGCCCAGCAGAGCGCCGAAGTCGGACCGGCCGGCATCCGAGTTCATGAACGGGATGATGATGAACTCGGCGATCGGTGCAATGAGGAACGCGGTGACCGGGGCGGCCGCCGACTCGAACGCTGCGGCGAATCCGAACACGCGGCCCTGCTCCCGGAACGGCACCACCTTCTGGATGACGGTCTGCTCGGCCGCCTCGACGGCGGGGATGAGGGTCATGTAGAGCCAGATACCCGCGGCGTACAACCACCACCACTCGCGGATCGTGAACAGCGCACCGAGCACCCCCATGAGGATCACCAGCAGCAGCATGGTGCGGATCGGGTTGCGACCCAGGCCGAACTTCGCGATCAGCAGACCGCCGATGATGAACCCGGTCGACGTGACGCCGAGCACGATGCCCCACAGCTCCACCGGGAACAGCTCGAGGCCGTACGGGTCCATCAGCGCCATGTAAACGCCGCCGATGAGATTGTTGAAGGTGGAGAAGATGATCAGGGCGAACAGCCCGGTCGCTGCTCGCACCGCGGTGATGCTGCCGCGCAGGTCGACCAGCGGGCGACGCTCTCCATCCTGCTGCGGTTTGGCTTCGGGGATGCGCAGGAACAATAGGTGCAACAGCGCCGCCGCCGAGAGGGAAATGGCGATAAGGAGCGTCCAGCCCATGCCCAGCAGCCCGATCGCGAGTCCGCTGAAGACACTGGTCACCATGAATGCGAGCCCCTGCACGGTGCCGACGAGGCCGTTCGCGTTGGCGTGTCGCTCGACCGGGATCAGCAGCGTGACCACCGTGGACAGTGCGATGTTGCGCATGTTCTCGATTACCGCGCCGAACAGGATGATGCCGCTGAACAGCCAGAACCATGGCCCGCCCAGGTCGAGCAGGGTGGACTCGGGGAACAGAAGGTACAGCCCGCCGCCGATGCTGAACGCGATCAGGGTGGCCGCGCCGGCGAACACCATCACGAGGTGCTTGCGGTGCCTGTCCACGATGGTGCCGAACGCCATGGAGAACACGGCGACGAGCAGCATGTAGGCGCCGCCGATGATGCCGGTGGCGAGCACCGAGCGGGTCTCCAGATAGACCCAGAAGGTGAGGGCGAACCAGAGAAAACTCGTGGTGACGTTGGCGACAGCCGTGTTGACCAGCACCTGCGCGAAGGTGCGGGCCCCGCCGGGTGTCGGCTCTGTCTGAGACTCGGATGCGGCGGGCGCGTCGTTCGTGTGGCTCATATGGTCGTCCTCCCTAGGCGCTCGCGCGGCGTGGCGAGTTGGAACGGCGCCGTTCCAATCGACGGCCCCAGCCGAGCCAAGACCGTTGAATCAGTGTACGAAGCCGCACCCGACCTTGTCTGCTCATATTTGCTCTGCCCGTTGACATCGGCCGCTCGCGGGGAAAACGATAGGGAGCACTCACTTCCACGTCTCAAGGAGCACTCATGGTCGTCCGCGTTGACCTCAACATTTCCCTCGACGGCATCGGCGCGACCGCCGACCAGACGCCTGAGAACATCTTCGGCGAGGACTGGGGTCGCCTGGTCGCCCCCTATGTGGCCACCCGCACCTTTCGGGAGCGGGTGCTGCACGAGGACACCGGCGAGGGAACCACCGGGGTCGACGACCGCTACGCGCGGGCCTACTTCGAGGGCGTGACCGCCGAGATCATGGGTGCAGGCATGTTCGGCCTGCATACCTTCCCGGACAAACCGGACTGGCGCGGCTGGTGGGGCGACGAACCGCCGTTCGCGTATCCCGTTCTTGTGCTGACGCACACCCCGCGCCCTCCGATCGAGTTCCCCAACGGCACCCGGTTCGACTTCCGCAGCGTGAGCCCGCAGGAAGCACTCGAGGAGGCGCGCACCCTGGCCGGCGATGGTGACATCCGGGTCGGCGGGGGAGTGAGCGTGGCGCGTGACTTCCTCCGCGCAGGCCTCGTCGACGAACTGCACGTCGGGATCACCCCCATCGTCCTCGGCGTCGGATCGCGCCTCTGGGACGGCCTGCACGGCCTCGAAGACGGCTATGAGGTGACCTCCGAGGTCGCGGAGAGCGGCGTCATCCACGTCACCTTTCGCCGCTGACCGCCGACCGGATCGGCGTTCTCACCCGTCGTGTCGCTCCTGGCGGGGACTGCTCTGCGCCGTCCGACATGCGTTCTCTGCGCGACTGTGCAACCATTGCTGGCTGATGCAAATCGATTTGCATGTTCATCTCAAGGAGTACTCAGCAATGCATTCTCTCCAGAAGCGCCCACGGCGCCTCTTGGCCGCCGCGGGCACCACGGTCGCCCTCACTACAGCCGCGCTCCTCGGGCTGCCCTCCGCCGCAACGGCACTGCCCGCAGTGCAGGACGGCCCCGAACCCACTCCACATACCCAGGAGGCCCACGCCCCCGAAGATGATTTCACCGCGAAGTGGACCCGTGCTGACGCCCGGCAGCTGCAGCGCGTGTCCGACCCCACGACGCCTCCCCGCGAGAATTCGATGCCGGCATCGCAGACCATGCCCGAGGTTCCGCAGGACTTCCCCGACATGTCCAACGACGAGGTCTGGGTGTGGGACAGCTGGCCCCTCACCGACGAAGACGGCAACCAGTACTCGGTGAAGGGCCAGGAGATCATCTTCTCGCTGGTCGCCGACCGCAGCCTGGGCTTCGACGAGCGTCACCAGTACGCCAAGATCGGTTACTTCTACCGTGAAACGGGCGTGCCTGCCGATGAGCGGCCCGAGAACGGCGGCTGGACCTACGGCGGCCTCGTCTTCGACGAAGGTGTGACGGATCAGATCTTCGAGGACAAGTCGTTCAGCCACCAAACGCAGTGGTCAGGTTCGGCGCGTGTGTTCAAGGGCGGCGAGGTCAAGCTGTTCTTCACCGACGTCGCGTTCTACCGCGATGCGCAGGGCCAGGACGTCAAGCCCTACGACCCGCGTCTCGCGCTCAGTGTCGGCAAGGTGCACACCACCGGCAAGGACGTGAAGCTGACCGGCTTCAACAAGGTCGACGAACTGCTCAAGGCCGATGGTGAGTACTACCAGACCGGCGAGCAGAACCCGTCCTTCAACTTCCGCGACCCGTTCACCTTCGAAGACCCGGCACACCCCGGCGAGACGTACATGGTCTTCGAAGGCAACACCGCGATGCCCCGCGACGAGGCATATTGCACCGAGGAGGACCTCGGCTATCAGGCCGGCGACCCGTTCGCCGAGACGGCCGAAGAGGTCAACGCCTCGGGTGCGACGTACCAGATCGCCAATATCGGACTCGCGAAAGCGAAGAACGACGACCTGACCGAGTGGGAGTTCCTCCCGCCGATCCTGTCGGCGAACTGCGTGACCGACCAGACCGAGCGCCCGCAGTTCGTGTTCAAGGACGGTAAGTCCTACCTGTTCACGATCACCCACCGCGGCACGTTCGCGGCCGGGATCGACGGACCTGAGGGTGTCTACGGATTCGTCGGCGACGGCATCCGCTCGGACTTCCAGCCGCTCAACGGTTCAGGTCTGGCCCTGGGCAACCCGACAAACCTGAACTACCAGCAGGGGCAGCCGTTCGCGCCGAACGTCGATCAGCACCCCGGCGCGTTCCAGGCCTACTCGCACTACGTGATGCCCGGCGGCCTAGTGCAGTCGTTCATCGACACCATCGGCACGAACGACAACTTCGTGCGGGGCGGCACCCTCGCCCCCACGGTGAAGATGGACATTGCGGGCGATACGACGAGCGTCGACTACTCGTACGGAAACGGCGGGCTCGGCGGCTGGGCCGACGTGCCGGCAAACATCAACATCAACCCGGGCGGCCAGGTGAAGCCGCTGCGCTGATCCGACCTGCCTTGCCGTGGGTGCCCCGCTCCGATCTCGGTCCGGGGCACCCACCCCTCATGGCGCGGCGTCTGCCCACAGCGCCCCCGCGCCGACCTACCCGAAGGACTTCACTGTGACCGATCAGGATGCCACTGCCCCCGCCGTGCCGCGGCGCAAGCCGCGCCGCCGCACGCTCATGATCATCGCCCTCGTCGTGGTCACACTGATGGTGGCCGCCACGGCAGTGACCCTCTCCTTCCTCGGGGGGAGCGGCACGAATCAAGCCCCGAGCCCGACCGAACCCTCGCCGGCCGCGTCGAGCCCGTTCCAGCGCCCGGCCGACTGGTCGCCGCACCGTCCGGCGGTGCACATGACCCCCGAGAAGAACTGGATGAACGACCCGCAGAAGCCGTTCTTGCTCGACGGCGTGTGGCACTACTACTACCTCTATAACGCCGATCACCCCGACGGGAACGGCACCGCGTGGTACCACTCGACCTCAACCGACCTCGTGCACTGGGAGGACCAGGGCGTCGCGATCGACAAGTACACCAACGGGCTCGGCGATATCTGGACGGGCACCGCCGTCGTCGATTCCGAAAACACCGCGGGTTTCGGAGCGGGCGCGGTCATCGCCCTCGTCACCCAGCAGGTTGACGGTGTGCAGCGTCAGTCGCTGTTCGCCTCCACGGACGGCGGCTACTCGTTCGAGTCCTACGAGGGCAACCCTGTGATGGACAACCCAGGCGTTGCCGACTGGCGAGACCCGCGCGTGTTCTGGGACGACAACGCCGGGCACTGGGTGATGGCCCTCGCCGAGCACGATCGCATCGGCTTCTACACGTCGCCCAACCTGCGCGACTGGACCTACGCATCCGACTTCGTCACGACAGGCCTCGGCGTGCTGGAGTGCCCCGACCTCTTCCCGATGGCGGTCGATGGAGACCCAAACAACGTGCGTTGGGTGCTGCTCGCCGGCGCCAATGGCGCCGCCGAGGGGAAGACGACCGGCACGACCTACTGGGTCGGCGACTGGGACGGCACGACGTTCACCGCCGACGAGACCGGGCACCAGTGGCTCGACCACGGGGCGGACTACTACGCCGCCGTCACGTGGGACGACACCCGGCTCAGCGCCCAGGAGCGCCTCAACTCGCGGTACAGCATTGCCTGGATGAACAACTGGGCCTACGCCGACGACTTCCCGACCGGTGACTGGCAGGGCGGCTCCGACTCCGTCGTGCGCAGTATCCGGCTCGGTTCGGACGGAGACACCGAGACGCTCTATTCGGCTCCCGCAGAGGAGTTGCGATCGCTGGAGGGAGAGCCAGAGCAGATCGACCCCCTTCGCCTGGATTCGGGAAGTGCGACGGAACTCACTACTCCCTCATCCGATGCGTATCGCCTGACACTTGACGCCAGCGTCGAGGACAGAACCGGCGAGGTGCGCGTGAAGGTGCTCAGTGCCGATGGCACGTACGCAACCGTCGGCTACGACTTTGACACCGAACTCGCCTTCGTCGCGCGGGATGCCGATGCCATCGCCTCCAAGATGCCCGCGGAGTATCGCGCCGTGCGAACGGCACCCGTCCCGTCGGAGGACGGACGTGTGCGGCTAGACATCGTCGTGGATGTGGCCTCGATCGAGGTATTCGCAGGAGACGGCGAGGCCTCCATCACCATGGCGACCTACGGCTCGCCCGGGGCACGTCAGCTGAGTGTGGACGCCCCCCGCGGCGCGGTCGAGATCACGGATGCGACGCTGACGCCGCTGCGTGTCGCGCCGGTCGTGCGGGAATCGGCGGCGGAGTGAATCTACGAGGCGGGCGGCGCCGCGACTGAGCCGCGCTCGACGAGCCAGCCCGTCAGCTGCTGCACACTGTGATCGGTGACTGGCCGGGGGCCCTCGATGCGGTCAAGGAGGCGCGTCATCGCCCGCGCACCCATCTCGGCGTGCGGCAGCGCCACGGTGGTGAGGCCGGGATCGAGAGCGTCGGCGACCGGATGCAGGTCGTCGATGCCCATCACCGACAGCCCCTCAGGGACGGGGATGCCGCGCCTCGCCGCGGCCTGCATCACCCCCATCGCGATCTGGTCATTGAAGCAGATGATCGCCGTGGGGCGATCGTCCTGGTCGAGGAGCTCCCCACCCGCCTGGCGTCCGCCCGCAGCATCTGACGAGCAGAAGGCAACACGCCGGTCACTGAGCGCAATACCGGCATCGCCGAGCGCCGAGCGCACGCCGAGCAAGCGGCCGTGTGCCGCACGACTCTCATCCGTGGTGCCCACGTAGGCGATCTCACGGTGTCCGGCCCGGGTGAGCCGCTCGCACGCGACGGCAGCGATCTGGGCTTCGTTGGGCACGATCGCGTCCACCGGCCATCCCATCTCCGGTGCGGCGTCAACAAGCACGACCGGCAGATCATCCGGCACGGACGGGCGCGGGACACGCTGGTGGTACATGCGCGCGATGAGCAGGCCGTCGACACGCTGAGCGAGGAAGAGCGCGATGAGGTCGGCTTCGATGCCGGGGTCCCCGCCGCTCTCGCCCACCATCAGAAGGACATCACGCTCGAGTCCCGCCTGGCGGGCGCCCTCGATGATGCGTCCGGCGAACGGGGTGGCGGCGATGTTGTCTCCGACAAGGCCGACGACGCCCGTGCGCCGACGCCGCAGTCCGCTCGCCACACGGTCGGGCACGTAGCCGAGGTCGTGTGCGACCGAGAGGATCCGCTCCCTGGTCGCGGCATTCACCGTGCGGGCACCGCTGAGCGCGTGCGACACCGTTGTGGGGGAGACGCCGGCGGCCGCGGCAACGTCGCTCAAGCGCGCGCGTCGTGCTCCCAACATTCGGCCACTGTCCATCCACCCAGCCTATGGCTGGCTCGTCCAGGCTGAGAGTCAAAAACACGGCACCCCACCCGTTCAGGGGTCAACGTGCAAGACTGGTCCCCTGCCCTCACCAAAGGCCCCTCAGCCTGCGTCCCCATCCAGTACGGTGTCCGCGCTTCCAATAGCGCCCATGCCGGTGGCGGTGAACCGATGTGCGATCGACGCGAAGAGGTTTTAATGTGTGGGATTTTCTAGGGGATCAGTATGAGCAGATCCTGTTCAGCAGCTGGCAACATTTCAGCCTCGTGGTGCAGTGCCTGGTTCTGGCGACCGTCATCGCCGTGCTGCTGGCGGCCCTCGTCTACCGCAACTCCGCGCTGACCTCGATCGCCAACTCGGTGTCGGCCATCGGCCTGACCATCCCGTCGTTCGCGTTCATCGGGCTGCTCATCGCACCGCTGGGCTTCGGGGTGTTGCCCGCCGTGATCGTCGTGGCGTTCTTCGCCACGTTGCCCATCCTTCGGAATGCGGTCGTGGGACTGTCGGGCATCTCACCGTCGATCGTGGAATCCGCACGGGGCATCGGCATGAGCCGGTTCCGCACGCTGCTGCAGGTGGAACTGCCGATGGCGTGGCCGATCATCCTCACCGGCGTACGGGTTTCCGCCCAGATGGTCATGGGGGTCGCCGCGGTCGCCGCCTATTCGCTAGGCCCGGGCCTGGGCGGATTCATCTTCTCCGGACTCTCCAGGCTCGGCGGTGCCAACTCCCTCGAGTCGGTGCTGACCGGCGTCATCGGCGTCGTCGTTCTCGCCGTCATCCTTGATCTTCTTCTCGTCGGCCTCGGCCGCCTGACCACACCGCGAGGTATCCGTGTCTGAACTCAATGCAACCAACCGAGCTGACTCCACCGACGAGCCCATCACCCCCACCGGCATCACCGGGGCCAGCATCCTGCTGGACGGCGTCACCAAGAGGTTCCCCGGTCAGACCCGCCCCGCCGTCGACGGTCTCACGATGGAGATCCCGGCCGGCAAGATCGTGATGTTCGTGGGCCCCTCCGGCTGCGGCAAGACCACCACGCTCAAGATGATCAACCGGCTGATCGAACCGACCGAGGGACGCATCGTCGTCGACGGCGACGACGTGACCGACATGAACGGCGACACCCTGCGCCGCGGCATCGGCTACGTCATCCAGGCCGGGGGGCTGTTCCCGCACATGACGGTCGCCACCAACATCGGCATCGTGCCGAAGATGCTCGGCTGGGACAAGGCCCGCATCGCCGCCCGCGTCGACGAACTCCTCGAACTCGTCTCCCTCGACCCCGCGCTGTACCGCGACCGCTACCCCAAGGAACTCTCCGGCGGCCAGCAGCAGCGCGTCGGCGTGGCCCGCGCTCTCGCGGCCGACCCGCCCGTGCTCCTGATGGACGAGCCGTTCGGCGCGGTCGACCCGATCACCCGGCTGCGCCTGCAGGACGAACTGCTCAACATCCAGGAAGAACTGCAGAAAACCATCGTCTGCGTCACCCACGACTTCGACGAGGCCGTGAAGCTCGGCGACTGGATCGCAATCTTCAACGAGGGCGCCCAGTTGGAGCAGTACGACACCCCCGAACGCATCCTCGGTCACCCGGCCAATGAGTTCGTCGAGAACTTCATCGGCTCCGGCGCCGGCCTCAAACAGCTCACCCTCACCCGGGTGGCCGACGTGGGCCTCAGCGACGCGATCGTAGGCGTTGCCGGCGAACGAGCGGCGGATGTCCTGGCCCGGGTGACCGAGGCCGGGCACGGCCACGCGGTCGTCGTCGATGCGCGTCACCGGCCCGTTCAATGGCTCTCTCGGCGCCAGCTCGGCCGGCTCGACGTGATCAGCGATGGGGCCGACCCGAAACTGCCCGTAGTGGGCATCCACGCCACCCTCAACGACGCGCTCGACACCATGCTCGTCTCGAGCGCCGGGGCCGCGCTGGTCACCGGACGCCGCGACACCTTCAAGGGCGTCATCGACGTGAAGACCGTCATGGATGCCATCACCCGGTCGCAGGGCGCGGCCGTGCTGGAGTCCGACCAGGCGCCCGTGGGACTGAACACCGGCGTGTTCCAGGCGCAGGCATCCGCCGAGGCCGATCCGAGCGACACCGCGGGCCACGGCGCGGATGCCCAGGCCGTGCGATGAGCCCCCGCGGCCTGAGCACCGAAGCCGGCATCGCCGGCGGGGACTCCGCCGTCGAGGCGCCGGGCAACCCGACGGCGCCGTCCGTGCCGACCAGTCGCGTCCGCGCACGGTGGAACTCGTGGAAGGGACTGGTCTACCAGCTGGCCGGGATCCTGCTCGCCTTCCTCGCGCTGATGTTCTGGCTGCAGACGGCGGACCTCTCGCCGATCGAGCTCACCACCCTGGCCCCGGCCGCGCTCTGGGTCTACACCGTGGAGCACATCCAGCTCACCCTGCTCGCTGCGGCGATCGTGCTGGTCATCGCGATACCCCTGGGCATCGCGCTGACCCGTCGGCCCCTGCGGTTCCTCACCGCTCCCGTGCTCGTCATCGCCAACTTCGGCCAGGCCGCGCCGGCGATCGGCGTGGTCGTGCTGCTCGCGTTCTGGGTCGGCTTCGGCTTCTGGGCGGCAACGCTGAGCCTCGTGCTCTACGCGATGCTTCCCGTGCTGCGCAACACCATGGTGGGCCTGCAACAGGTCGACGCCCACCTGGTCGAGGCCGGGCGCGGCATGGGCATGAGCTCGGCCGCGGTGTTGTTTCGGGTGGAACTCCCACTCGCCGTGCCGGTCATGCTCTCGGGCGTCCGCACCGCGCTCGTACTGCTGGTGGGCACCGCCGCCCTGGCCACGTTCGTCAACGGTGGCGGACTGGGCATTCTGATCACCACCGGTGTCAATCTCAGTCTCACCTCCGTACTCGTCACCGGGGCGCTGCTGGTGGCCCTGCTCGCACTGCTCATCGACTGGCTCGGCCGCGTCGTGGAACACGTCGCGCGCCCGAAGGGACTCTAGATGTACCGCTCCTCCTCTCGTATCCGCCGCGCGCCCCTGGGCCGTTGGGGGGTGGCGACGGGTATTCTCGCCCTATCCGCCCTCGCCCTGACCGGCTGCGGGCTCAAGCCGGCGACAGCGTACGTCCCCGCGGTCGGACCCGGATCGATCAGCCCGCTCGAGGACGCCGACGGCGTCGGCCTCACTGTGACGTCGAAGAACTTCACCGAGCAGCTGCTGCTCGGCAAGATCGCGGTGCTCGCCGCAACCGCGGCCGGATTCGACGTCACCGACCTCAGCAATGTGCCCGGCAGTCAGCCGGCCCGCAATCTGCTGGTTTCCGGTCAGGCCGATGTGCTTTGGGAGTACACCGGTACCGCGTGGCTGACCTACCTCGGGCAGGAGGAGGCCATTACCGACCAGACCGAGATGTGGGAGGCCGTGTACGACATCGACCTCGACAACGGAGTCACCTGGGGCGCTCCGGCGCCGATGAACAACACGTACGCGCTTGCCGTGCGCAGCGAAGCGATCGCTGACCTGGGCGGCATCACGAAGATGTCCGAGCTGGCCGCCCTGCCGGTCGAGGACCGCACCTTCTGCGTCGAGTCCGAGTTCAACTCCCGGCCCGACGGCATGAACCCCATGCTCACCCACTACGGCCTTGAGCGTGCCGCCGCCGACGGGGTGCCCGACGAGAACATCGGGATCTATGACACGGGCGCGATCTACAGCGCGACCGATGCCGGGGCCTGCAACTTCGGTGAGGTCTTCACGACAGACGGTCGCCTCGACGCGCTGGATCTCACGGTGCTCGTCGACGACCTCGCGTTCTTCCCGGCCTACAACGTCGCGCCGACGTTCTTCACCGAGACGCTTGACGCCCACCCCGGCCTGGAGGAGGTTTTCGCCGAGATCTCGCCGAAGCTCACCGATGAGGTGCTGCGCGACATGAACCGCCAGGTGGATGTCGACGGAGGCGAACCCGCCGACGTGGCGTTCGCTTGGATGGTCGCCGAGGGATTCATCACCGATCCGGCCGGGTAGCCGAGTTCGGGCCGTCACGAGGGGTGACGTTACGGCCGAGCCCGGCCAGGCGGCACTGGCCGCCGGGGTCGTTCTCGCTGTGGTACACAGCGTGAGCGGTCCGTAGTACCGTCTCGGCAAGCGCTGGCAACCCACAAGCGAAAGGACTCCCATGCTGAAGCAGGTCGCGGACGGTGTGCTGGTGCACCAGAGCGAGTTCATCCAGAGCAATTCCGTGGTCGTGCAAGGCCGCGCGGGTGTGTTGCTGATCGACCCCGGCATCACGCGGAACGAGATGGTCGACCTTGCGACCGACCTGCGCGAGCTGGGCCAGCCCGTCGTAGCCGGCTTCTCGACGCATCCGGATTGGGATCACGTGCTCTGGCACGCGAGCTTCGGCGTCGTGCCCCGCTACGGCACCGCCCGCTGCGCGGCGTCGATGCGTGATCTGCTGGCGACGGCGAATTGGAAGGACCGCGTGGCCGAGATACTCCCACCGGAATACGTCGACGAGATCCCGATGGACCTCCTCGGCTTCATCACCGGGCTGCCCGCCGGGGCCGCGCAGATTCCCTGGGACGGTCCCGAGGTGCGCATCCTCGAGCATCAGGCCCACGCCACCGGCCATGCGGCGCTGTTCATCAAGGAGCGGGGCGTGCTCGTGGCCGGCGACATGCTCTCGGACATCCTGATGCCGTTCCTCGACCTGGAGGCCAAGAACCCGATCGAGGACTACCTCAATGCTCTGCTGCTGTTGCAGGGTGTGGCCGACGGAGTCGATGTCATCATTCCGGGTCACGGGTCCGTTGGTGGAGCGGAGCAGTTACGGGCGCGGATCGAGCAGGATCGTGTCTATGCGCAGGTCCTGCGTGACGGCGGGGTTCCCGAGGACTTTCGGGTGGGACCGGCCGCCCCGTTGGAGTGGCTGCCCGACGTGCACCGGTGGCAGGTCGAGCGGCTCGCCCAGAAATAGGGCAGTCATCAACTGGTGGGGGAGCCACCAAGGCTGAGCCACAGTTCGAGTCCGTCCAGGATGAGATCGAGCCCGAGCGAGAACTCGTCGCCGTAGTTGTACCCCGGCTTCAGAACGTGCTCAGCGGTCAGTTCGGCGAGATAGGGGTACTCGGTGGCGGGCAGCTGGGCGAGCATGAGGTGAGCCATCGCGGCCGTCTCCTCTTCGGTCGTGAAGGGCAGGCTCTTCTCTTGCATCGCGAATCCGTAGATATAGCTGTCCAAGGCGGAGAACGCGTGCGCGGCCATGGCTACCGAGAACCCGGCGTTCCGGAAGGTGCCGATGACCCGGTCATGATGACGCAGGGTGGAGGGTCCCGGATTCGTGCCCGAATCCGTCAACCCGGTAGCCCAGGGGTGGCGCGACAGCATGTCCCGGAACGAGACCGACCGCTTGCGCATCGACGTCTTCCAGCCCTCGCTGTGCGACGGCAGCTCGATTTCGCCGAAGATGGCATCGACCATGCCGTTGAGCAGGTCTTCCTTGTTGGCCACATGGTTGTACAGCGACATGGCTTCAACCCCGAGCTCGACGCCGAGCCGGCGCATGGTCAGCGACTCGATGCCGCCGTCGTCGGCGAGCGCGATGGCCGTGGTCAAGACCACGTCCCGGCTCAGTCGACCCCTTGGCGACCCATCCGCCTTGCCCGCCGGCTTCGCCATGGTTTCCCTTCGCCGTTATCTTGACAACCTTACCTCGTAGTCGTACGGTACTTACAACATAAGCTTACGACGTAAGGATGCTCCGTGAATGAGACAACCGTCCACTCCCCGGCGATTGCCCCGGCTCGGCGACCGGGGGTCTTCACCGCCTGGCCGCCACGCACGGCGGCCCTGGTCGCCGGAGTCGGCCTGGCCGTCATGGCCGTGCTCGGCGGCTTCGCCAACTTCGCCGCCATCGTGAGCCTGATCGTTCCCGGGGACGCCGCGCGCACCGCCGTCAACATCGCCGCCGCGCCCGCACTGTTCTGGGCGGGTGTCGCGAGTTTCATCATCGTGGCGATGCTCGATGTCCTCGTGGCGGCCGCTCTCTACGTCCTGTTCAGGCCCGTGAGCCCACGGCTGTCGGCGCTGACGGGCTGGTTGAGAACCGTCTACGCCGTGCTGCTCCTGGTCGCCGTCGGTCAGCTCGTGAAGGGGTTCGCTCTCCTCGGTGATCCCGCCGCCGCCCAGCCTGTCCTGGAGTCGTTCACCACCATCTGGGTTCTGGGCCTGGGACTGTTCGGCGCCTCGCTGATCCTCGTCGGCTACCTCGCCTATCGGTCCGGTTTCGTGGCCAGGGTCTTCGGCGTCCTGCTCGCCCTGGCCGGCGCGGGCTACCTGGCGGATGCGATCGGCGTGGCCACGATCCCCGGCTTCACCGCCGTGTTCGCCCAGTTCCTCTTCGTGGGTGAGGTGGCCCTCATTTTCTGGCTACTCATCAGGGGGCGCCGGCTCCCGTCCCACTGAGCGCTGATGAAACGGGAGACCGACCTCCTCCGGGCCTTGGTGAAAGGAGAAGATCATGCCGGCCTGTCGAGAGGCACCGCGGCGCCACGGGCCAGCCCTAGTCTGCCGACGTCTCCACCACCCGCACCTCGCCCGCCGGAACCTGGATCGAACCGTGCACCTCGGTGTCGGTGAGCAACTCGCGGCCGGTGACGTCGGCGCTCACGGTGCGCTGGCCGTGGTTGATGAGGAACACGAACCGGCGGGTGCCGGCTTCGCGAACGCCGATTTCGAGGTCGGGGTCGGGCGCGCCGACCAGGGAATCCTGGGCTGGGACGAGGAGCGCCAGGAGGTCGCCGATCGACTGGTTGTCCAATCCCGCCGCCACATAGATGGCCCGACCGCCCCCGTCGAGCGTGCGGAGGGTGATGGCCGGTTCTCCGGCGAGGGGACCGTGACTGAAATGGGCGAGCGGTGCCGCGGAGACCGTGTGCAGGTGCTCGGTCCATTCCGATCCGGTCCACCCATTGTCCAGCTCGAACGTCTCACCGTCCTGCAATGGATAGAACTCCTCGCCCCACACGCCGAGCACGTCCCTGAAAGCGCCGGGATAGCCGCCGAGTCGAACCTGGTTGTTCTCGTCGACGATGCCGGAGAAGGCCGTCACGATGAGGGTTCCGCCCGCGGCGACGAAGTCACCGAGTCTGGCGGCGGTCTCATCGGAGACGAGGAAGAGTTGCGGCACGATCAGGGTTTTGTAGCCGGAGTAGTCGTTCCACGGCGGAATGACGTCGATGCTCTCGCCGCGGCGCCAGAACGCCGCGTGCCAAGCCCGCACCGCCGGTCCGTACGGCATGAAGTTGTTGGGCTTGACGCCTTCGCGCATCGCCCAGCCCGCCTCATTGTCGAAGAGGATGCCGATCGTGGCCGGGCGCACCCTCGAGCCCATCACTGGGGAAAGCCGGTGCAGCTGCGCGCCGAGAGCGGTCACCTCCCGGAAGATCTTCGTGTTTGCGCCGGCATGCGGCACCATCGCCGAATGGAATTGTTCGGCACCGGCGCGGGAGGCCCGCCACTGGAAGAACATGACCCCGTCCGCCCCGTGGGCGATGTGGCTGAGAGCGTTGCGGCTGAGTTCGCCTGGGTTCTTGGCGCGGTTGCGTGGCTGCCAGCTGACGGCGCTCGTGGAGTGCTCCATCAGCAGCCACGGCCGCCGGTCGGTGGTGAGAGAACGCATCCGGTCGCCCGAGAACGCGACGTCCTGCTGCGGGAGGAGGTCCGAGGATCTGGTGTAGTGATCGTTGGCGAGGACGTCCATGTGCGGTGCCCAGCGGGCATAGTCCGTGGCGTCGGCTTCGGCCCCGACCATGAAATTCGTGGTGATGGGAGTGTCGGGGGTGATCTGCTGCAACACAGCCCGCTCAGCCAGGTAGTGCGCCAGGAGCTCATCTGAGCTGAACCGATCGAAGTCCAGCATCAGCGACGGGTTTTTCGAATCGTTGCCGCGCGGGGGGATGATCTCGGAGAAGTCGGTGAAGTTGTGCCCCCAGAATGCGGTGCCCCAGGCTGCGTTGAGGGCGTCGAGGGTGCCGTACTTCTCGGCCAGCCAGCGCCGGAAGGCTTCGGCCGAGACGTCGCAGTAACAGTGCCCGTTGCCGCCGCCGAATTCGTTGCTGACGTGCCACATGACCACATGCTCACGCGAGCCGTACCGTTCGGCGACAGCACGGACAATGCGCAGCGCGTGGGTGCGAAATTCCGGGTTACTGGGGCACCACCCGAGCCGGGCTCCGGCCCAGTGCCGGGTCATGTCACGGTCGACGGGAGGGAACTCGGGATGGGCCGCGAGCAGCCAGCTCGGCGGCGCCGCCGTCGGAGTCGCCAGGTCGATGGTGATGCCGTGTTCTTCGAGGAGGTCGACGATCTCGTCGAACCATTCCCAGTCGTAGTGACCCTCTGCCGTCTCGAGGAGTCCCCAGGCGAAGATGCCCAGCGAGACGATGTTGACGCCGGCCTGCTTCATTAGTTCGACGTCCTCACGCCAAACGGCGCGGTCCCACTGTTCGGGGTTGTAGTCGCCGCCGAAGCTGAGGCCTGTCGTGGGCCATGCCTGATCGGTGTGTGATCTTGTCATCCTTTTACTCCTCCGGAGATTAGGTCGAGTCGCCAGAAACGCTGCAAAAACAGCACGAGGGCGATGAGTGGAATGATCGCAACGGCGGCGCCGGTGATCGCGAGTGAGTAGAGGGCCGGGGATCCGGAGCCCTGAGTGAGCAAGGAACTCAACCCCACTGTGAGAGGGAACGTGGATTGGTCCGCCAGCATGATGTACGGCAAGAGGAAGTTGTTCCAGATGCCGACGAACTGCAGGAGGAAGACGGTGACCATTCCGGGCACCATCAGCGGGAGCACGATGTTCGAGAAGATGCGCCATTCGTTCGCGCCGTCGATCCGGGCGGCCTCCAACGCTTCGTTGGCTATCGCGCCGTCGGCGAAAACCTTGCAGAGGTAGATCCCGAACGGACTGATGATGCTGGGCAACAGCACCGACCAGCGAGTACCCGCCAGTTGCAAGTCGGACAGAAGCAGGTACTGAGGCACCGCGAGGGTGATGCCCGGAATCAGCAGGCCGGCCAGCAGCGCGCCGAAGAAGAACTTCCGGCCCGGGTAGTCGAACTTCGCCAGCGCATAACCCGCCGCGGCCGACACCAGCGTTGAGAGCAGGCCGCCGACCCCGGCATACAGCAGTGAGTTGAGAGCCCACATGCCATACGCGCCGCCGTTGTGCGTGAACAGGTCACCCAAATTGCCGAGCAGCCCGGACCCTGGAGCGAAGCTGAAGGAGTTGAACAGTTCGCCAGGCGCCTTGGAGGCGGCGATGAATACCCACGCCACCGGAACAAGGCAGTAAATCGCGCCGATAAGGAGCAGCACCGTGGGAAGGACTTTCGTGCGCTGCGACGACAGACGCGCAGGCCGACGGGACAGAGCGGGCGCCGTGAATGAGCGTGTGGCCGTCATGCGAGACCTCTTCGGTTCATGCGCCGAACAATTGCGAGAACGAGGAGCGAGATCGCGGCCGTTCCGAACGCCAGGATCATCGACGATGCGGCCGCCGAGGATAGGTTGTCGAGGATGAACGCGTCGCGGTAGATGGACATCAGCGGTGCCCACGTGGTGGAGATGCTGTTGGTGAGCGGCATGAGCATCGCCGGTTCGCCATAGAGCTGCAGTGCTCCCAGAAGCGAGAAGATCGCGGTGAGGATGAGGGCCGGGCCCACCAACGGGATCTTCACATGCAGGGCGATCTGGGTCTCAGTGGCCCCATCGATCCGAGCCGCCTCGACGAGTTCACTGGGGATGCTCCGTAGCGCGGTGTAGATGACGAGCATGTTGAAGCCGATGCCGCCCCAGATCGTGATGTTGGCGATCGACCCGTAGAGTCCCTCCGGCTCGAGGAACGGGATGGACCCGAGGCCGAGCGATTCGGTGACGTAGGAGAACGGGCTGGTGCTGGGCAGGTACATAAAGCCCCACATCAGCGCCGCGACCACTCCGGGGACCGCGTACGGGATGAAGATCGCGGTGCGGCCGAAGCGGGTGAAGCGGGTGCCCTGGGCGTCCAGGAGAAGCGCGAACACGAGCGCGAGTCCCAGGGTCAGCGGCACGGCGATGATGCCGTAGATCGAGAGCCGGCCCAGACCCGCCAGCAGGCTGGCGTCGGCGAACACCTTTGCGTAGTTCTCGAACCAGACGAAGATGGTCTCCTTGGTGCCCAGGATGCCGCCGCCGGTGAGACGTTGGGCGAAGAAACTCGAGCCGAAGGCGTATCCCAACGGGATGATCGTGAACCCGAGGTACAGCAGCATTGCCGGCGCGGAGAAGAAATACGGTGCGCTCCGGGAGCGCAAAGCCGAGCGGCGCCTTGGCCGAGAGGCGCGCCGCAGTGGCACGGCAGCGCCTCCGGCAGGGTCGGTCAGATGGAGCATGGAAGGTGTCGGGCCAGGATCTGCCGTGCGCGGTGTGGTGGCCGGGCTCACTTCCCCTGCTCCACGGTGAAGCCCTGCTCTTTCATGTCGGCCACGACGGCATCTTGAGTGGCGGTGAGCGCATCGGCCCAGGACGTGCCGTTTTGCACAGCGGCGTTCATTGCGTCGGTGAAGGCCGCCGCGGCGACATCCGTGTTCGGGCCCCAGGTGACGGGCTTGGTCGTCTTGGCGATCTCGGCCACCACGTCGTAGTAGTCGGTCTGCTGCGGCATCAGCGCGGGCGGGTCCTGGGTGGTGGCGAGTTCCTGGCCGGACAGAGCGGCGGGGTAGCTGTTCTGCACGTTGAGGATCATCTCGGAGCCCTCTTCGCCGGCGTTGAGCCAGGTGGCGAACTCCGCGGCCTCTTCGGGGTGCTCGCTGGTAGAGGTGACGACAATGGACGAGCCGCCCTGGAACGAGACTGTGGGGTCTTCGGCGTTCCAGCGGGGGAGTGGGGCCAGTTCCCACTTGCCGACGGTGGACGGGGCGACTCCCTCGATGACACCGGGTGCCCACACGGCGGATGGCCAGGACAGCATCGTGCCGTCGTTGAGTTGCTGGTTGTACGTGGGCGTGAGGATCGGGTCGGCGGCGATGAGGCCGTCGTCGTACATGCCCTGGAAGAATTCCAGCACGTGGCGCGAGTTGGCGCCATCGATGTTCACTGTCCAGGTGTCACCGTCGAGTGACCACCAGTCGTCGCCGGCCTGAGCGGCGACGGGGGCGTACCAGCCCCAGCCGTCGGTGCTGAGGGAGGCCAGCGTGAGGCTGGGGTCTTGTGCCTTGATCGTCTCCGCCGCAGTGCGGAAGTCGTCCCAGGTGACGGGGGCGGCAACGCCGAATTTGTCGAAGATGTCGGCCCGGTAGACGAGGGCCATCGGTCCGATGTCCTGCGGTACGGCGAAGGTGTGGCCGTCGAAAGTCGTCTGTTCCCAGGTGCCCGCTGCGAAGTTGTCCTCGACGTCCGAGACGTACTCGGTGATGTCCAGCGGTACACCGGCCACGATCATGCGGGGCAGGGCTGTGTTCTCGACCAGGGCCAGGTCGGGGGCGTTGCCGGCGCGGAGGGCGGTGACCAGTTTGGCAGACGACGTTTCACCGCCGCCGGCGTCGGTGTACTTCACCTGGATATCGGGGTGCGCGTCGTTGAACGCATCGACCTCGGCCTGGGAACCGGGTGCCCACGCCCAATATTCCAGGACAACAGGGTCCCCGTCCGCGCTGCCCGGTGACGAGCACCCGGCGACTGCGATGGTCGAAAGTCCAACGGCGAGGGCCGCTGCAGAAATGCGTGAAATCTTCACAGAGTCTCCTTTGACAGAAAGCTGTTCGGGTTCACATCCGAACGGCTGAGATCAGCTTTCCCGCTCGCGCCCAGGTTTGTCAAGCGACAGAACAAAGTGCGTCGGTGGCCTGTCTAGAAGGGGATAGGGCTTAAACAGCGGTAGAGCGCCAGTGCCGCGGCCGCGCTGGCCCACTCGACAAAATCGAAGTCCGGCATGTCCACTTCGATGTCATCGGCGCCCAGGTGGGTGGCGCGAAGAGCAGCACGGAACGTGTCCATGCGGCCACGGAGCACGGTGTGGCTTTCCCCCGTCAGCACGAGCTTGTCGGGGTCGAGGAGGTTCACGAGGTGTCCCGCAGCGGTGCCGAGCCCCGCTGCCGCGCGCTCGAGGATGAACGCGCAGAGCTCGTCGCCGGCGTCGGCTCGGTCGGCGATCTCGGCGGTGCTGCCGCCGCCGGGAACCGCGCGGGTGAGCGCGATCGTCGAGGATACGCTCCAGAGGCAGCCGCGGTGTCCGAGTGGGCACTCCGGCCCGTCGGCGATGACCGGAATGTGATCGAACCGCCCGGCCGCCCGTCGGGCTCCGCGCATGATTCGACGGTCCGTCACGATACCGAAACCGATCTCTTCACCGACAGAGATCAGCACCATGCTGTCTTGGCCCTCCGCCAGCCGAGGCCATTGCTCGAACGCAGTCAGGGCCACGACGTCGTCATCGACCCAGAGCGGGATCGACCACTGGCTCTCGAAGCGTTCGCGCAGCGCGTCGTCGATTGCGCGGATACGTGCCGAGCCCGGGTCGAGCCCGACTCTGGCGAGTGGACCGCAAATGGCTACGGCCGCGACCCGGAACCCGATTGACGCCTCCCGCAGCATGCCTCCGGCACACTCCAACAGCTCCTCGGGACACTCCGTTGTGAGGGAGGCGTTGGACTTCCAAGCCACACTGCCATCGAGGTTGATCAGGGCCGCGATGACCTCGTTGCCATGAAGGTGAAGGCCGAGGAACTGGTATGCGGTAGTGGCCGCATAGAGCATTTCCGCCGGCCGGCCGGTGGTGGAGCGCTGCTCCCGTTGACCCTCGACGATCAGCCCCGCCTCCTCGAGGCTGCGGGTGACCGCGGTGAGGCGGGCGCGGGTGACTCCGAGCTTGCGTGCGATCTCGATGCGGGGCAGTCCGCCACGCCAGAGGACCTGGTTGAAGGCCGCCTGGGTGGTGGGGTGCAGCTCCGGCCAGCGCTCAAGGCCGCTGTGCCGCTCCAATGCTCCGGCCACGCCCGGCGCCGGCGGGTGGGCGAGGGGTCCACTCGCGCTCGTTTCCCCCGGGGGCACGCTCACCGTGGCCTCCTGCTGCTGTGCTCAACGGGACTCTCGATGGTCGCCAACGAGACCAAGGCCGGTGTTCCCCGGCTCACCTTGAGCGCCACGCTGAGACGGTCGGTCACGACCGGGGTGTCGAATCTGAGGATTCGGCGGTATCCGATGGAGCGTGCCCTGGCCACCTCGACGAGTCCGTCGGCGGTGTCGGCGTGCACTGTCACGTGCTCGAGTCGTTGGCCGAGCCGGATGTCCTCACTGAGCACAACCGCCTCGATGGATCTGGCCTCCGGAAGCCGCACGGCGATCGTCGGGTGCGGGTCCAGAGGATCCGGCTGCCACGTTCGATCCGGGGTGGGGCCGAATTCCGCGGATAGGGCTGCCGCGTCCTGGCCGTCTCGACCGAGTGTGGAGGAGGGCGTGAGGGCGGCGGGAATCGTGCGTGCGCGAAAGTCGGAAATGAGCTGCCCCAACCTCTGCAGCTCGTGCACGTCAGGGTCTGCCACCAGGCCCCTGGCGGTGGGTGGAATGTTCAGGAGGAAGGTGGCGTTGCCGCCCGCTGAGGAACACCAGATCTGAAAGAGCTCGTCGGCTGAGCGCACCTTCTGGTCTTCGGACGGGTGGTGGAACCAGCCCGGCCGGATGGACGTGTTCACCTCGGCCGGATACCAGACCAGGTCATCCAGCTTTCCCTTCAGCGCGTCCCGGCTGCCCAGATCGTCATCGTTGCTCCGGACGAGTGAGGCGAACACGCCGTCGTCGACCTGCTGGGATTGTTCGGCGATGCGCTCAGCGTCGCGGAGCGATCCGGGTACGACGCTCCATTCGTCGGCACGAGTGTGGCCGGCTTCGTTGCCGCACCATCGAACGTCCGGACCGCACACACTGATCACGGCTCCGGGCTGCAATCGACGAATCACGGCGTAGTACCGATCCCAGTCATAGGTTTGAACCCGACCGTCGGGCCCTTCACCGTTGGCGCCGTCGAACCACACTGAGAAGATCGGGCCGTATTGCGTCAGCACCTCGGTGAGTTGGGCGATGAAGAAGTCGTCGTATGCGCGCCCGGAGCCGTAGCTGCTCTCGGTGCGATCCCAGGGGGAGAGGTAGATGCCCACGCTGAGCCCGTGACGCCGGGCCGAGTCGGCCACCTCCCCGAGGAGGTCACCGGTGCCGTCTCGCCACGGGGACGCGGCCACGGTGTGCCCGGTGACCTTGCTCGGCCAGAGGCAGAATCCGTCGTGGTGCTTCGCGGTGAGGATGACGCCCGTCATTCCGGCGCTCAGGGCCGCCCGCATCCACTGGTCGACATCGAGTTCGTCCGGATCGAACAGGGCCGGGTCCTCGTGGCCGAGGCCCCATTCGCGATCGGTCATCGTATTCATACCGAAGTGAATGAATGCGTAGAACTCCAGGGCCTGCCAGGTGAGTTGCCTCGCACTGGGCTTGACCGAGGACAGCGCGGCCACCTCATCGTTGCTCATGGTCGCCACGTTCACTCCTTTGTGTTTGTATTGCCGAGTAACAAACGTCAGCATAACCGATGTGCGAAGTGAAAGCCCAGACCCAACCGGTCTGTTGTGGAGGATAGACAACCCTCACGCGGCGGAGGAAGGTTCCGCGTCAGTCCCCGGGTCAGTGCGCGGCGGCATCCGCCCGGTTGCGGGAGAACAACCGCGACACCCCGGTGACGATGACGACCACGAGTATGCCCAGAACGAGCCCGAACACTGCAGACATCGCCGTGTCGGCAAGCCAGACCACAACGGGCCCGGCGGCTTCGACCGCGTGGGTCACCACGTGCAGCAGATCGTAGGGGCCGTGCCAGAACGTCTCGGCCAGGTTCGTGATCACGAGGTGACCACCGACCCAGAGCATGGCGACTGTGCCGATGATGCTGATCACCGTGAACACGCCGGGCATCGCGGCCACGATGCGCGCGCCGGTGCGCCGCACCTGCCGGGCTGAGTTCTTCATCATCGACAGCCCGATGTCGTCGATCTTCACCAGCAGGGCCACCGCTCCATAGACCAGCAACGTCATGCCCAGGCCGATGACCACCAGGGCGCCGAGCGTCATCCAGATGCCGAAGTCGGGATCGAGGCTGGCCAGCGCGATGAGCATGATTTCGGTGCTGAGGATGAGGTCGGTGCGGATGGCGCCGAAGATCAGCTTGCCCTCGTCCCTGACGTCGGTCTCTTCGACGGCGTGATGCACGCCGAACCACTCGGTGACCTTTTCCGCACCCTCGAAGCACAGGTACGTGCCGCCAAGGATCAGCAGGAACGGCAGCACCCAGGGCGCGAACGCCGAGAGGAGCAGAGCGAGAGGGATGATGATGACGAACTTGTTGAACAGGCTGCCCAGCGCGATCCGCCACACCACGTGGAGTTCTCTGGCCGGCGTGAGGCCCTGCACATACTGCGGGGTGACTGCAGCGTCGTCGATGACGACGCCGGCGGTCTTCGCGCTGGCTTTGAGGGCTGCGGTCAGAATGTCATCGACAACGGCAAGTAGGCCGACCGACATGCGGTTCTCCTCGGATCGGGGCGTCGTCCTCTTGCACGGCGACGGCAATGGTGTCCAGAGTACCGTGCGGCCGGGACGGTATTTCGTGCGAATTCCGTGGTACCCGGCCCGACCCTGCCGGTTACCCTGTGGGCATGTCATTGATCTGGGAAGAAGTCGTCGTGGACAGCCGTGACCCGAAAACGCTCGGGCTGTGGTGGCGGGACGCCTTGGGTTGGGTTGTGGTCGGCGAGAGCGCCGACGAGGTCGAGATTGCGCCGGCGGCGGGTGCCCACCCGACGCTGCTCTTCGGTGCTGTGCCCGAGGAGAAGCGGGTCAAGAATCGGCTCCACCTCGATTTCGTCCCCGACGACCAGGCCGCCGAGGTCGACCGCCTGATCGCCCTGGGCGCCGGCCGAGCGGACGTCGGCCAGATTGACGTTCCCTGGGTGGTTCTCACCGACCCCGAGGGCAACGAATTCTGCGTCCTGGCGGCCCGCCCCGCGTAGCAGCCAGGCTGTGTCCCCAAGCGGCCGATACTGTAATCCGCTGGATGCGCTGTGCGACTCAGCTGGGATGAGGGCCGCGTCGTCATATACGGCGCTAATTGGCCACTAGGTGCGCCGGGACGAGTCCTGGTGCCCGGCCACGGGTCTGTCGGCGGGGCTGACGCGGTGTAGGGCTTCCCTGCCCACTCGCACTCGACCGACCTCGATTCGGGTGCCAGATGACACTTGTGTCATAAATGGCCGGTTTCCGGAAGGAAGTGCGCATCATCGTCGCATAAGTCCGCAGCTCGCGCTCCGAGTGATAGGGGAACCACCATGTACCCATCTGCCCACCCACCCTTCCGCCGGGCCCAGAGGCGTCGTCTGGCCGGGCCGGCCGTGATCGGGGCGCTGGCGCTGCTGATCTCTGGCCTCGTCCCCATGGGGGGACTGGCCAATCCGTTCGGGGCCGATGTCGCACAGGCGGCAGTCCTCTGGAGCGCCACCGACGAGTCGAAGGTGCCCCACTACTTCGGTCCGTACCCGAACTGGGCGAACAGCCCGCAAACGTTGGCGGATGCGATGGTGACCTTCAGCGTCGGAACCCCGACGCCGATGCTGTACGGAAACCCGCTGACCGAACGCAGGTATGCGACCGATTACGCGAAACCGACCGGTGAGATGGGTCCGGTGCTGGTGGTGCTCGATCACAACAAGTTGCCTGACGGCACCCTCAACGATTTCCAGAGCTGGAACCAAGGCATCGCAGGAAACAGCCCGACCACCTCGGCGGGGAACACTTTCCATGCGCTCGTGCTGCGACCCACCGGCACCGCCGGTGAGTACGGCGTGGTCTATGCCAGTGACGAGCTGAAGGTGCCGACACCGACGGTGGCCACAGGCGAGGTCGAGACCTATGCGGTACCGGCGGTGGCAGTGAAAAAGAACGACGTGATCGGCTTCTACGGCCAGGGTATTCCTGTCGACATCGACATCCCGGCCAACGGTGACACCCTGAGCACACCGGCGAGCGGTGACCCCACGATGGCCGTCAACGTCGCTCCGGCCACGGACAGCACGATCAAGCTCGGCGCCGCGAACTACCCGGATTTCTCGCACGATCGCACGTACTCTTTCGGTGCAGACGTCACACCGACCGTTGCCGATCCGGGCAATGGAGCCGAGGCCACCGCCACGGTCGACCCGAAAACGGGCGCCATTTCCGGTGTCACGGTGACCAGCCCGGGTTCCGGCTACGCGGTCCCGCCGACCGTGCAGATCACCACCGGTGGGGTTGTTCCGACCGCCGTGGCCAAGGCAACCGCCAAGATCGCCACAGGAGTCATCACGAGCGTCAAAGTCAATGAGACCGGATACGGGTTCACCGCTCCAGCAGTGACCCTGACGGGTGGGAACCCCACTGCCGGCTCCGAAGCGCACGCGCTGGCCAGCGGGACCGTCGATAATCTCACACTGACCGACGGAGGCAAGGGCTATCAGGCCCAGCCGCTGGTGACCATCTCCAAGCCTGACCTCCCGGACGGCGAGCAGGCCACCGCCAGCGCGACGATGGACGCCAACGGCACCGTCACCGGTGTCGACCTGGCGAACGCCGGTAGCGGATACACCTCGGCCCCGACCGTGACCGTCACCGACGCCAGCAAGAACGCTCCCGACCAAGAGGCCAAGGTCGAGACCACCATCGGTGTCACCCGCATCGACGTGATCGACGGCGGCGCAGGCTACGACTCCGCCCCGACGGTGACGATCGCCGATACCGTGGGCACAGCCGACAAGGGGGCCAGTGCCACCGCCACCGTCGCGGTGAAGGGCTCGGTCACCGATGTCGTGGTCACTACCCCCGGCGCGGGCTACCTCACCCCCGGGATCAAGAAGTTCGTCGACACCCTCCCAGGACAGGGCGAGGCCAACGCCAACGACCTCGGCCAGTACATCCCGGTTGCGGTACCGGACACCACCACCTACCCGGGCACCGACTACTACGAGATCGCCGTTGTGCAGTACCGGATGAAGTTCCACCGTGACCTGCCCGCCACTCTCCTGCGGGGTTACGTCCAGCTCTCGACCAGCGTGGTCCCGGGCAAGAAGGTCGCCCTCGGCAACGCCAACCTCGACCCCGCCCTGCCCGACAGCCCGATCAGCTTCGCCGGGGTGGACAAGCCGCACTACCTCGGCCCGACCATCGTCGCGTCGAAGAACAAGCCCGTCCGAGTGCTGTTCCGCAACTTGCTGCCCACCGGCGTGGCCGGCGACCTGTTCCTCCCGGTCGACACCTCGGTGATGGGTGCCGGCGCCGGCCCCGACATGATGACTCTTGATCCGACCACCAAGGTTCCGATGGATATGGCCACGGACGAGAAGAGCGTGCTGGACGGTGTTCGCAACCCGATGTGCGGCCAGACGCCGAAACCGACCACCTGTTACTCGGAGAACCGGGCCACTCTGCATCTGCACGGTGGGATCACTCCCTGGATCAGTGATGGCACGCCGCACCAGTGGGTGACCCCCACAGGTGAGAACACCGCATATCCGAAGGGTGTCAGCGTCAGTAACGTGCCGGACATGCCCGACCCGGGCCCCGGTGCCGAGACCTTCTTCTACACCAACCAGCAGAGCGCGCGGATGATGTTCTACCACGACCACTCCTGGGGAATCACCCGGCTCAACGTGTACGCCGGTGAAGAAGCCGGGTACATGATCACCGACGACACCGAACAGAAACTGATGGCGCCCGGTGGCGCCCTCGAGGGCCTCGGAATGGGCACGTCGCTGACCATCCAGGACAAGACCTTCGTGCCGAGTGCGACGCGGATGGCCCAACTCGACCCGACCTGGGACGCGAGCAAATGGGGCGGAGAGGGCAATCTCTGGCAGCCGCACGTCTACATGCCCGCGCAGAACCCGGGCGACCCCAGCGGAATGAGTGCCTTCGGCCGCTGGTTCTACGGCCCCTGGTTCTGGCCGCCGGCGAAGGATGCCAAATACCCGCCCATGGCCAATCCTTACTATGACCCCACCTGCGACCCGAACAAGGCAGACTTCTGTGAGCCCGCCTTGATCCCGTCGACACCGAACAACTCCGTGGGTATGGAAGCCTTCCACGACACTCCAATCGTGAACGGCACCGCCTACCCGACCACGACGATGGACCCGAAGTCATACCGGTTCCGTATCCTCAACGGTTCCGACGACCGGTTCTGGAACCTGTCCTGGTACGTCGCCGATCCCGCTACCGGCACTGAGGTCGCCCTCAAGGCCAGCGAGGTCTCCCAGGCGCAGACCGACCCGGTCGTCACGCCGACACCGGACACCACGAAGAGCCCCAAGGGTCCGGACTGGATCCAGATCGGCAACGAGGGCGGATTCCTGCCGACGCCGGCAGTGGTGCCCGCTCACGAGACGACGTGGATCACCGACGCGACCCGGTTCGACGTCGGCAACGTCGATCAGCACTCCCTGCTGCTCGCACCCGCCGAACGTGCCGACGTGATCGTCGACTTCTCCGCCTACAAGGGCAAGACGCTGATCCTCTACAACGACGCTCCGGCGGCATTCCCCGCCCGTATCCCCGGCTACGACTACTACACCGGCGGGCCGGACATGTCACCGGCCGGAGCTCCAACAACTCTGCCCGGCTACGGCCCCGACACCCGGTCGGTCATGCAGGTCAAGGTCTCGAACAGCGCACCCGCGTTGGCCTTCGACCGCCCCAACACCACGGCCGACCAGATGGGCAAGCTGATGGCGGCCTTCGACCACCACACCGACGCAGCCGGCAAACCCGCCGGTGTCTTCGAGTCGAGCCAGAACCCGATCGTGGTGGGCCAATCCGCCTACAACCAGGCCTACGGGACAGGCTTTGTCGGCAGCGGGTACTGCAACACCGCCACCAACCCCACCGCCAAATGCGACGGCTTCGCCCGGATCAACGAGCAAGGAGGAGACAAATTCAAGTTCGACACCCTGTCTGGCACTCAGCTCAGCATTCCCATCGAGGGCAAGAGTGTGCACGACGAGATGAACTCGGCGAACTTCGATGAGTGGGGGCGGATGAGCGGCAATATCGGGCTGGAAGGGCCGGGAGCGACCCCGTTGCTGCAAAACGTCATCCTCTACCCGTACGTCAACCCCGCCACGGAGAAGCTGGATGGAACCAAGGGCACAAACAGCCTCAACGTGACTCCGATCTCCACCAACGCCGACGGCACCCAGATCTGGAAGATCACCCACAACGGCGTGGACACCCATCCGTTGCACTTCCATCTCAACGACGTGCAGGTGTTGAACCGGGTCACCTGGGACAACATCATCATTCCCCCCGACCCGACAGAACTCGGCTGGAAAGACACCGTGAGGGTCAGCCCACTCGAAGACACGATCGTGGCGGTCCGGCCCATCCTGCCGAAACTCCCGTTCGCCATCCCGGACAGCAACCGACCACTCAACCCGATGATGCCGCTGGGTGCAAAAGGTTCAACGACCGGTCCGAACGGGTCCGAAGCCGGGTTCAACAACACCGACGCCACGGGCAACCCGATTGACCCGATTACCAACGTCATGACCAACTTCGGCTGGGAGTACGTGTGGCATTGCCACATTCTCAGTCACGAGGAGATGGACATGATGCGACCGATCACGGTCAGCGCACCGCGCACGCTCCCTGACAGCTCGGTACTGAAGTTCACCCGACCCGCGAGTGACGTGCTGCTGAGCTGGACCGATGGAACCCCGGTGTCGATCACCGATCCCACCACATGGGGCAACCCGAAGAACGAGATCGGCTACAAGATCGAGCGCGCACCGTTGACCAACGGTTCGCTCGGGGCCTACGCCCAGATCGCCACCGCCCTGGCGAACGTGACGACCTTCGCCGACACAACGGCGGGGACCGGCCAGTACGCCTACAGGGTCACGGCGTGGAACGCGGCCGGCAACATGGTGTCCGCAGTTGTGCTCACCGCGGCCACCACACCCAAGGTGACCGCCCAGACCCCCGCAGCAGGGGCTACGGGGGTGGCCACCAGCATCCATCCGACCGTCACGTTCAGTGAAGCGGTCACCGGGGTCAACACCAGCAGCGTCACGCTGAAGCAGGGCACTACGACCGTTCCGGCCGCGGTGACCTACAACGCAACGACGCGGACGGCCACACTCGCCCCGTCGGCGGCGCTCGCCGCGGACAAGGTGTACACCCTCTCGGTGACCCCGGCTATCAAGAGTGTGTCGGGCGGATCGGTAGCCGCGACGAGCTGGACCTTCACCACCGGCCCAAGTCCGACGGTCAGCAGCACCAACCCTGCCGCCGGAGCAACCGGTATCGGCTTGGGAACGACAACGGCGAGGACCCCGCTGAGTGCAACGTTCAGCGAGGCCGTGAGCGGCCTGCCCACCACGGCGGCCAGTACGCCCAACTTCACCCTGAAACTGGGGACGGCGATCGTCGCCTCGAAGGTTGCCTATAAGGCCTCTAACCGGGTCGTCACGCTGACTCCAGATGCCCCGTTGGTCGCTGACAGCACCTACACACTGACGCTGACCAGCTCGGTCACGGACGTGGTCGGGAACCCGCTGACCGCCAAGTCGTGGACCTTCATCACCGGTCCGGCGCCCGTGATTACGGCTCGGACCCCGGCGGTGAATGCCACCAGGGTGAGTCGCACCGCGAACATCACGGTGACCTTCAGCGAGCCTGTCACGGGTCTGCCGGCCGCGGCTGCGGCGAGCGCGAATTTCACGCTCAAGCGCACGTCTAACGGATCCGCCGTCACCGCGGCGGTCAGCTACTCCGCCGCGGCGAAGCTCGCGACGCTCAACCCCGCCGGCACACTCCGGGCCAACACTCAGTACACCGTCACGCTCAGTAACGGCATCAAGGACGCCGCCGGCAACCTCTTGGCACCCGTCACCTGGACGTTCACGACGGGCCCGTAGCGCCACCCCATCCACACCGCCGCCCGCTGACGGGACCGGGCGGCGGTGTGCCACACCCCGTGATGACACCGGCACGAGCAGGAGGAGGCAGTTGTGTTGAGCACACCGACCTACCGATTACGGAACCAGGGCCCTCGGACTCAGGCAGCGTTTTCGTATCGGCCCGTTTCTCACCGGCTGGTCGGGGTACTGTTCGCCGTGCTCGCACTGACCCTGGCACTGCCGGCGGCGCCGGCCTCGGCGCATGCCGAGCTGGTGTCGACGACACCAGCCGAGGGCGAGGTGCTCGTGAAGGCACCGAGTTCGGTCGAGTTCACCTTCGACGAGCCGGTGTTTCTCGTCCCCGATGGCTTTCAGCTCTACGACGGGAGCGGCGGTCACCACACTGTGTCGACCAAGATGGTGGATGCCACGGTGCGGGCCACCCTGCCGGCCAACCTTGCCGACGGCAGCTATCTGCTCGGCTGGCGAGTGGTCTCCGACGACTCCCACCCCGAATCCGGGGTGCTGTCGTTCGCCGTGGGACAGGCCAGTGCCTCGGCACCGATAGTCGTTGAGACAGACACCGGGCCGGTGGACATCCTGTATGGGATCGTGACCGCTCTGGGCTATATCGGCCTCTTCTGCCTCGTAGGGCTCACGGTATTCGACCTGTTCATCGCTCGAGCGCCGGTGGCGGGACGGCGGCTGCCCCGGCTGGCGGCACTCGTCGCGGTCAGTGCCTACATCGTGTTGGTACCCCTCACCGTGGTGCGGGAACGCGGGTCCGCTCTGAGCGCTCTGGTCGATTCAGCCGTGACGTTGGCGGGGTTGTCGGCGGGGGCCGTCATGACGCTGGTTTTCGCAGCGGCCGGCAGCGCGCTCATGCTGCTCCGGGCTCGGCTGTTGCGCCGGCAGGCCGTGTGGGTTGGAACGGCAGGAGCCGCTCTTGCGTTGGCCTCGGTACTTCCCGTCGGCCATACCCGCACCTTCGGTCCAACCTGGCTCGTGATGGGCGCCGACCTGGTTCACGCGGCCTCGGCAGCGATGTGGCTCGGCGGCCTCATCGGGCTGCTCCTGTATCTCAGCCGCGCCCGCCGTCGGCAGGGCAACCCCGCCGAGGCTGCCGTCGTTCTGGGTAGGTTCTCCGTTGCCGCCGGTGGGCTGGCCGTCATGCTGGGGGTAACCGGCACCATCCTGGCCGTGGTGATCGTCGGCTCGGTTCCTGCCCTCGTCGGGAGTGCCTATGGGCAGCTTCTGCTGGTCAAAGTGGGCATGGTCGTTATGATCGGCGGGCTCGCAGGATGGAACAGGTTCGGGCTCGTGCCACGGGTATCACGCCAGGAGCTCACGGGGCGGGCCTGGCGCCTGCTGACGTTGGTTCTGCGCCTGGAGGCAGTGGGAGTGGTACTGGTTCTCGGGCTCACGTCGGCCCTGACTCTGCAGAACCCCCGGGCGACAGATACTTCCCTCGGGGCCGCCCCGGCCGCGGCCCACGTGCTCTCCGCGGGCGGCACCCCCGTGCTCGCCGAACTCGGCACCGGGCACCTGAACGGCCGGTTTCGCCCAGGAGAGTCAGGGGCCAGCGTCATCACCTTCGATCTCTCGGATGCCGGCGGCTCACCCATCGTTCCTCTGGGCCTTCCGCAGGTGAGCGCGGCCGAGCCCAACCTGAGCCTGGGTCCGGTTCTCGCCGAGGTGGAACCCGGTCAAACGCCCGGCAGCTACCGAGCCGTGATGGTGCTGCCCGAGCCGGGGCAGTGGAAGATCACCGTCGCGGTGCGGGTCAACGAACTGGAACGGCCCGCGGCCGTGATCGATGTGGCGGTGTCGGGGTGACTCACACCGGCAGGGTGTGTGCGTCAGCAGCTGAAGCGCCTATCTCGGCACGGGCGGCGTGACCGGCCGCATCGGAGACCGAACCGTCCAGTGGGCCAACCGATACCGCCAGCAGTGGTATTCGCAGAGTGAAGGTGGTGCCGCAACCCAGTGTGCTGGCCGCCGAGACGGTGCCGCCGCGGGCTTGCATGGCTGCGCGGACGATGGCCAGACCCAGCCCGCTGCCGGCCCGCTCGCCCGCCGTCGACGACGTGTGGAAGATCTCAAATACTGTGTCCAGATCGGCGGCGGGGATTCCTGCCCCGGTGTCTCGCACTGTCAAGATCAGCTCGTCGTCGCCGTCGACAACCGCCGTCATAGCGATGGTGTCGCCCGGTCCGGTGAAGCGCACCGCATTCTCGAGCAGGCAGTCCAACACGGCCTCGAGGCGTTCGTGGTTTCCCTGCACTGTGCCCACTGCGCTCCGTGCGCTCCAGACTCTGTCTGCTGTGACCGACCAGCGGCGCAGAATCTCGGCCAACATTTTGTCGAGATCGATGGGACCGAGGACCGAGACGTCCGCGACCCGCACCAGAGTGAGCAGGTTGGTCGCCAATGCAGATGCCTTGACGAGTTCGGCTACCACCAGCTCGGCATCTTCCCGCACGGTCGGCTCTGCGGATTGGTCTGCGATGAGTTGCGCATAGCCCCTGGCGATAGTCAGGCGCGTGCGCACCTCGTGTGAACCGAACCGGGCTGCGTTTTCCCGCTGTTCGCTGCGGTCGCGTTCGGCTTGCTGCAGAGCACGCAGTTGGGCCTGTGCGCTCCATTGCCGATTCACGTGCCAGATCAAGAGCCAGATGACGGCGCCCATGAGAACGATTTCGCTGCATTCTTCCCAGCCGATGATCTCTGCCGCCGCGTGCCGGAGCAGCGCGACCCCGGTCACCGCCGTCACGACCGCGAATGCAATTGCGGTGGCACGACGAGGCCACGGGCACAATCCGTACAGCAGCGCGAAACTCGCCCAGACGAGGTGATAGGGGATGGTCTCACGGCCAGGCAGCGCGAACATGAGGTAGCAGTTCACACCCGCGAACAACGCCCACGCGACAGCAAGGGCTGATTTAGGCCGAAATCCGATATCCAACATTGCGCACCGTTTCAATCGTGTCGTTCGACAGTTTCCAGCGCAGCCTGCGCACACAAACGTCGACAACGTTTGTTCCCGTGTCGAACCTCGTTCCCCAGACCCGCTCGAGCAGTTCTGCCCGGCTGCAGGGCTCTGGCGCACGCTGGAGGAGATAGAACAGCAGCATGAACTCCCGGTGGGTCAACGAAATGCGATGCCCGTCGACCACGATCTCTCGTTGTTGCACGTCGACTTCAACGCCGGTGCTGCGAAGATAGCGGGCGGCTGTCGCGTTGAACGCCGGGGACGACGAGGGAGTTCGGATGCGGGTGCCGATCCGGGCCAACAGCTCGGCGTTGGCGAACGGTTTGGCCAGGAAATCCACCGCACCCCCATTCAGCACCCCTACCCGGGTCGCCACTTGGGTCATCGAGGACAGCACCAGGACCCGACTTGCCGGACGGAATACCATCAGGTCGGCGAGGACGTCCTCGCCGCGACCGTCCGGCAGCACGAGGTCTAGGACGATCAGGTCAGGGTCGACCGTACGAATCGTTGTGAGAGCGTCGGCCGCCGTGCCCACCACGGTGACCGCGTAGCCGGCACCCTCGAGCATGCGCCCCAGGAGTCGGGCCAGCAGCGGCTCGTCTTCGACGACCACGATGCGATTCACGTCGGTGTCCGTTCCTGCCGCCTCGTGCACGTGCGGCGTCTTCGCCACTCTGGGTGATGAGTGCACACCACGTCAGCCGTTGAAAGCGCCGCAGACTCTCCTGGGCGCATGGGCACCCTAGCGCCGTTTGTGCTCATCAAGGAGGACAGCCTTCCCCCCCAGAAGGGAGGTCATGGCACAGCATGGGTAAATCCCATCTCGTCTGACGCGTGGAAGCAGCTCGCCGGCATCGCCAACGGCGTCTCGCCGGATCTGCGCGGGTGGTCCGTCGCCGACGCCGCCCGCTTCACCCTGCAGGCAGCAGACTCAAGCCGCACGTACAGGCCGACCTCGAGATCTCCTTCGTTTCGAACTTCGACCCGACCGACATTTACGAGAAGTCGGCGCGCCGAGGCTATCAAGGAGTCCGTCGTGCCGGCCCGTGCCCGCGTCGGCAACCGGAAGGCACTATTCGGGGCGAGTTGGGCCGCGGGCCGCCGCGCGGGCATACTTGCTGATGACGCGGGCATCGGTGCCCCGACCTGCGAGGAGAACATGCGACGCGGCTCGAACCTTCACGCGCTGGGCGGGTTCAATCAGACGGTGGTGCTCGACACCATTCGCCGCACCCCGGCGGGCCTCAGCCGTGTCGAAATTGCCGAGCAGACCGGGCTCAGCGCCCAGACGGTGTCGAACGTGTCCCGTCGGCTGCTCGACGCCGGGGTCATCCGCGAGGCCGGCATCCGCAACCTCGGAGTGGGAAAGCCCCGCACAATTCTGCAGCTGGACCCATCGGGGTACTACGCCATCGGCGTGCACATCGACCCTGCCGTGATCACCTACGTGCTCCTGAACATCGAGGGCCACGTTCTAGCCCACACCACCACACGCACGCCCTCCGCCGCCGATCCCGGCGTGGTGATCACCGAGATGCAGGACTCCGTGGAGGCGATCATCGCCGCGGCGGGCATTGACCGCCAACGGGTGCTCGGGGTGGGCATCGCCTCACCCGGTCCCATCGACATGAACCGGGGTGTGGTGCTGGATCCTCCGCTTCTCAGCAATTGGCACGGGGTGGCACTGCGCGACGAGCTGGAGCGCGCCACCGGCCTCTTCGTGCTCCTCGAGAAGGATGTGACGGCCGCCGCGGTCGGCGAGCTCTGGAAGAGCACCGGCGCCGATCACGACGACTTTCTGTTCTTCTACTACGGCACCGGGGTGGGCGTCGGCCTGGTGCTCGGCCGTGAGGTGGTGCGGGGCCCGACCCAGAACGCGGGTGATGCCGGCCACATCGTGGTCGATCCCACCGGGCCGCTGTGCCGCTGCGGGCGCCGCGGATGCCTCGGCGATGCGATCAGTCCCGTCACCATCGTGAACTCGGCCGTTGAGCGCGGCCTGATTGAGATGCCGGGGGAGACCCCGGACACCTCGGCCATCGATGCCGGCTTCAGTCAGGTGGCGGCGCTGGCCCACGTCGGCAACCCGGCGGCGATCGAGTTGCTCGACGAGGTGGCCCGATACATGGCGGAGGCGATCGTGACCATCGTCAACCTGCTCGACCTGAATCGGGTGGTATTCGGCGGCCCCTACTGGGAGCGGGTCGCCGATCTTCTGCTGGATCGGGTGCCCGCGGTGATCAACCGCTCTACCGCCCTGGTGACCTTACGGCCCGTGACGGTGACCAGCTCGACCATCGGCGCTGACGTGGCCGCCGTCGGTGCCGCCTGCCTGGTCCTCGACGCCACTCTGTCGCCGCGGTCGGCGACTCTTTTCATCTCGAGCTAGCGGCCGAGCCGGCGGAGGCGTCGGAATCTTTCTCGGCTGCGCCTGACGGGAAATGCTTGACTCTAATTACTCCATTTGTTTTAGTTATGGGGCGTGGTGTCGTCGGCAACGGTGTCGGGGGGAACCGCGTCAGGGGTTCAAAGGAGAATTCAATGAAGAAAACACTCTTATCGGTTGTGTCGTTGGGGGCGGTGGCGGCGCTGGCTCTGTCCGGGTGTTCGGCGGGAGGCTCCGAGACCGAGTCCCAGACGATCAAGGTGGCGTACCAGAAGTTCGGCTCCTTCGTGCAGGTGGACAACCACATGAAGGCCGTCAAGAAAGCCTTCGAAGCCGCGAACGAGGGACTCACCGTGGAGCTCGTGCCGATCGAGGCGCAGGAGAACGACTACGCCACCAAGCTCGCTCTCATGAACAAGTCGGCAGCCACCGCGCCGGATGTCATGTACGAAGACACCTTCCGGGTGCAGTCCGACAGCGACGCCGGATACCTGGCACCGCTCGACGAATACACCTCGGAGTGGGAGGACTGGGACAGCTTCTACGACAATGCCAAGAACGCCGGTCTCGGCAGCGACGGCAAGACCTACGGCATCCCGATGGGCACCGACACTCGGGCAATTTGGTACAACAAGGACCTCTTCGCCGAGGCCGGGCTCCCCGTGCCCTTCGAGCCGAAGACCTGGGAGGACGTGCTCGATGCCGCCGCGACGGTGAAAGCCGAACTGCCAGACGTGATTCCGCTGAACGTGTACTCGGGCAAGGCCCAGGGCGAAGCCGCCTCGATGCAGGGCTTCGAGATGCTTCTCTACGGCACCGAAGACACTCTGTACAACACCGACGACCAGAAGTGGATCACCGGCTCACAGGGCTTCGTCGATTCGCTCGGCTTCATCGAAGACGTGTACCAGGGCGACCTGGGCCCCACCCCCGAGCAGGCCCTCGACAAGAACGTGGGCAACCTCGTCTCCGGCGAATGGTTGCCCCAGGGCAAGCTCGCGATGGGCATCGACGGGTCCTGGCTCAGCGGAACCTGGCTCGAAGAAGGCACTGCACCCTGGGCCGAATGGGACACGGTGATGGGCCAGGCCTCCATGCCCACCCAGGACGGCGCTGAACCTGGAGCCACGAGCATGTCGGGCGGCTGGACGCTGGCCATGGGGTCCAAGTCGACCAACAAGGATGCCGCCTGGGACTTCATCTCCCTGGCACTGAACAAGGACAACTCCCAGGCCTACGACATCGCCGCCAGCCAGATCGCCGTGCGTGACGACGTCTCCCAGGACCCGGACTACCAGGCGGCGAACCCCACCTTCGGGTTCTTCTCCGAAATCGTGGCGACCACGCACTTCCGTCCGGCCACCAGCGACTATGCGCAGATCTCCAGCGCGATCACCGTGGCCATGGAAGCCGTGATGACGGGTCAGCAGAGTCCCAAGGACGCGGCAGCGGCCTACGACCAAGCGGTGGTCGGCATCGTCGGTGAAGAGAACACCGAGAGCGCGGAGTAGCCGTGTCCGCGCCGACTCTGGCGCGACCTGATGAACGGCCCGGCCGAGGGACATCCCCTCGGCCGGGCCGGGCACGGGCCGCGACCCACCGTTCCCTGGTTCGGAGCATCCCGCTGCTGCCCGCGGTCGTGCTCCTCGCGATCTTCCTTCTCGGGCCGGTGATCAGTTCCTTCTACGGTTCCTTCACGAACGCGTCACTGTCCGGGGCATCCGCTCAGGACTCGGCGTTCGTGGGCTTCGACAACTATGCGGCGCTTTTTGCCGACCCGGACTTCCCCAAGTCGGTGATGCTCACCTTGGTGTTCCTGGTCGCCTCGGCGATCGTGGGGCAAAACGTTCTCGGGCTGGGGCTGGCCCTGTTGATGCGATCCTCCAACCGCTTGGTCCGTTCCCTCGTGGGCACCTTCGTGGTGACGGCGTGGGTGCTACCGGAGATCGTGGCCTCCTTCGCCGCCTACGCATTCTTCAACGACACCGGAACGCTGAACAACCTCCTCGCGGCCGTCGGCATCGACGGGCCGAACTGGCTGTACGCGCTGCCGATGCTCTCGGTGATCCTCGCCAACATCTGGCGGGGCACGGCCTTCTCGATGCTCGTCTACTCGGCGGCCCTGCAGGATGTGCCGCAGGAGATCACCGAATCGGCCGAGGTCGACGGCGCCCGCGGCTGGCAGCGGCTGGTGTTCATCACCATCCCGATGATCCGCCGCAGCATCTCCACCAACCTCATGCTGACCACCCTGCAGACCCTGTCGGTCTTCACCCTGATCTTCGTGATGACCGGCGGCGGACCCGGCACCGACAGTTCGACCTTGCCGGTGCTGGCATATCAGGAGGCTTTCCAGTTCGGGCAGCTCGGTTTCGGAACCGCGATTGCCACCATCATGCTGCTTGTCGGCGCGGCCTTCTCGGTCGCGTACATTCGGGCGCTCAAGCCGGAGGTTGATTGAGATGGGGATGACCTCACCGAGCAGGCGGGTCATGAAGCTGGCCTCCAACGGGGTGCTTCTGCTCGTCACCGTCGCTTTCGCGCTGCCGTTGATCTGGCTGGTCCTCGCCTCCGTCGACACCCGGGCCACCCTGTCGATCAAACTGCCGGAGACGTTCTCGTTGCAGAACTTCACCGATGTGATGACGCCGGAAACGGCGTTCATCCCGCTGCTGAACAGCCTGTTCCTGGCCGGCGGCTGCGCCGTGATCACGGTGACCGTTGCCGTGCTGGCCGCGTACCCGCTGTCGCGTTACAAGATGCGGGTGAACAAGCCCTTCCTCTACGGGGTGCTGTTCGGAACCTGCCTGCCGATCACGGCCATGATGGTTCCCGTTTATGCGCTGTTCGTGGCGTTCAACCTCATCGACTCGCTGCCCGGAACTACCCTGTTCCTGGCGGCGACGAGCCTGCCGATCGCGATCTACATGACCAAGAACTTCATGGACAGCGTGCCAGTCAGCCTCGAGGAGGCCGCCTGGATGGATGGCGCATCCATGTTGACCACCCTCACCCGGATCGTGATTCCGCTCATGCGGCCTGGCCTGGCTGTGGTGTTCATCTTCGTGTTCATCGGCGCCTGGGGCAATTTCTTCGTGCCTTTCGTGCTGCTGCTCTCACCCGACAAACTTCCGGCGGCCGTGAGCATCTTCTCGTTCTTCGGGCAATACGGAACGGTCGCCTACGGGCAGCTGGCCGCATTCTCCCTTCTCTATTCCCTCCCGGTCATCACGCTGTACGTCTTCGTATCGCGTGTCCTCGGCGGTTCATCGGCCATGGCCGGTGCCATCAAGGGCTGACCCCACCACGCAAGGAGCACCACCGTGCACGACACCACCACCCTCATCCGCGCCCGCATCCGTCGATTCGTCAGCGAACGCATCACCCCCGCGCTCTACTGCACCTCCGCGCCCCTCACGATCTCGGCGTGGGAAGTCCCCGATGAACCCGTGCCGTTCGCCGACGCCGTCGACCAGGAGTTCACCCCGTTCGCCATCGGTTCACCGTGGGGCAAGCCGTGGGGCACCACGTGGTTCCATGTGACCGGGGTCGTACCCGAAGAGTGGTCGCGGTTCGCCCACCTCGACACCCGCACCGAGCTCCTCGTCGACCTGGGGTTCCTCTCCGGTCAGGCCGGATTCCAAGCTGAGGGTCTCGTCTACGACCCCGAGGGGCGCATCGTGAAGGCCGTGGAGCCGTTCAATAACTACGTGCCCCTCCAGGTCGGACCCGGCGGCGTGGTCGACGTTTACGTCGAGGCCGCCTCCAACCCCGACGTCGGCAGCGACTGGACCTTCAAGCCCACCGCGGTAGGGGACAAGGCCACAGCGGGAACCGACCCGATTTACCGGCTCCGCCGCATGGACGTGGCGCTGCTGGACAACCAGGTCTGGCAGCTGGACCGGGACATCTGGACACTTGTCGGCCTGATGGAGGAACTGGGCGCCGACCTGCCCCGCACCGCGGAGATCATGCGCGCGCTCGAAGCCGTGACCGACGCGATGGACCCCGACGACGTCAGCGGAAGCGCGCACCTGGGCCGCGGCATCCTCGCACCGATTCTGGCCCTGCCGGCGTATGCCAGTGCCCACCGTGTGGTGGCCGTCGGTCACGCGCACATCGACTCGGCCTGGTTGTGGCCGGTGCGGGAAACCGTGCGCAAGTGCGCACGCACCTTCTCGAACGTGCTGCACCTCATGGACGAAGACCCGAACTTCATCTTCGCGTGCTCGTCTGCCCAGCAGTACGCCTGGATGAAGGAGCACTACCCGCAGCTGTTCGAGCGCATCCGCGAACGCGCGATCGAGGGCCGGTTCGTGCCGGTCGGCGGGATGTGGGTGGAATCAGACACCAACATGCCCGGCGGTGAAGCTCTGGCCCGCCAACTGCTCGCCGGCAAATCGTTCTTCATGCGGGAGTTCGATGTGGAACCCCTGGAGGTGTGGCTGCCCGACTCGTTCGGCTACACGGCCGCCTTCCCGCAGATCGTGACCGCGGCAGGTTCCAAGTATTTCCTCACCCAGAAGATCAGTTGGAACGAAACCAACACCATGCCGCATCACACCTTCAATTGGGAAGGCATCGACGGCACCCGGGTGTTCACCCACTTCCCGCCGGTGGATACCTACAACTCCCTGCTGTCCGGCGAGGAGCTGGCCCGAGCCCAGCGCCAGTACTCAGAGAAGGGCGCGTCGAACGTGTCGCTGGTGCCCTTCGGGTACGGCGACGGTGGGGGAGGACCGACACGCGAGATGCTCGCTGCCGCTAAGCGCACCGAATCGTTGGAGGGCTCACCCAGTGTGCGGATCGCCTCCCCACGGGCGTTCTTCGAGGAGGCCGAGGCGTCTTACCCGCACCCGCCGGTCTGGTCGGGGGAGCTCTACCTCGAGTTCCACCGCGGCACCTACACCTCACAGGCCAAAACCAAGTCCGGCAACCGGCGCAGTGAGCACCTGCTGCGCGAGGCCGAGCTCTGGGCGACCGCGGCGACCCTCCGCACCGGAGCGGACTACCCTCACGAGCGCATTGAGACGGCCTGGCAGACCGTGCTGCTGAACCAGTTCCACGACATCCTGCCCGGCAGCTCCATCGCCTGGGTACACCAGGTCGCCGAGGCGTCCTATGCGGCGGTGCGTGGGGAGCTCGAGGACGTGATCTCCCAGGCACTCGCCGCGCTGGCGGGGCCGGATGCCGCTGAACCGGTGGTGTTCAACGCCTCACCGTTTGCCGTGTCAGGGGTGCCCGCGCTCTCCGCGGCGCCCCGCACCGAACCAGGGCCGCTGCGGGCTGAGGCACGGGACGGCGGGTTCGTGCTCGAAAACGAGACCGTGCGGGTTGTCATCGACGCCCGGGGCCTGCTCACTTCGCTGGTGGAGCTCAGCACGGGGCGGGAGGCTGTCCCGGCCGGCGAACCGGGTAACGTTCTGCAGCTGTTCCGGGACACCCCGACCCAGTGGGACGCCTGGGACCTCGACGAGCACTACCAGCGCAGCGGCGTGGAACTGCTCGAGGCCGATTCGGTAGTCCTGGCCTCGCAGGAACCCGGACGGGCGACAGTGCGGGTGACCCGAAGCTTCGGGTCTTCCACGGTGTCGCAGGACCTTACCCTGCTGGGCGATCAGGCGACGCTGGACATCGTCACGACGGTGGATTGGCACGAGCGGCAGAAGCTCCTCAAGCTGGCCTTCCCGCTGGATGTGCACGCCGACCGGGCGGCATCCGAGATTCAGTTCGGGCACATCTACCGGCCCACCCATGTGAACACCTCGTGGGATGCCGCGCGTTTCGAGACCTGTGCCCACCGGTGGGTGTTCGTGGGCGAGCCGGGCTTCGGGGTGGCCGTGGCCAACGACTCGACCTACGGCCACGACATCGGCCGGCGCACCCGCACCGGCGGTGGAACCACGACCACGGTGCGCGAGTCGCTGCTCCGAGCGCCGACCTTCCCGGACCCCACCGCCGACCAGGGGGTGCACGTGTTGCGCACCTCGATCGGCATCACCCCCGACGTCATCGGTGCTGCCGAGCAGGGCTACCGCGTCAATCTGCCGCTCCGCGAGGTGTCGGGAGCGGCCGTGGAACCCGTGGTGACGACCACGGCAGCGTCGATCGTGATTGAGGCCGTGAAACTGGCCGAGGACCGGTCGGGCGACGTGATCGTGCGGCTCTATGAGGCGCGCGGATCCCAGGCCACGGGTACAGTGCAGTTCGGATTCCCGGTGGAACGGATTGTGGAGACCGACATCCTCGAGCGCGCCGTCGAACCCGTCGCGATCACGGCAGCGGCGGACAACGGAGTGCAGCTGGGCCTTCGTGCCTTCCAGATCGTCACCCTGCGGGTATCCCGGCGCGACGAGGGCTAGGGCCGGCAAGGCGCGGCGGATACCCGCTGTCGCCGTTCAGGCCGGATGGAGATCGCTCCTGAGATTCTCAGGAGCGGTTTCCTGTTTCCGCGCGCGGCTCACAATGCACCACGCCAAGACAGGGGGGGGGCAGGCAGGCCGGCCTCAGTGAATGACCGCCAGCAGCACGCCCACTCCCACGAAAAGCACGCCGAACACGCGGTTCAAGACCCGCTGGCCGCGCGCATCCCGAGTAAATCGCTGAAACGAACGAGCGGCCACCGCGAAGAAGAACCACATCACCGCGATGTCGATCACCACGACTGTGGCCGCGACGATCAGATACTGGGCCGCCAACGGCCGGTCGACCCGGATGAACTGGGGCAGGAACGCCAGGAAGAACACAATCGCCTTGGGGTTGAGCATGTTCACCCACAGGCCGCGCTGGAACATCGACCAGCGCGGCTCATCGCTCAGGGCCCTGACCCGCTCGGCATCGAGCTCAGGCTTGGCGAGGAACTGCCGGATGCCCAGGTAGACGAGGTAGGCGGCGCCCGCGTAACGAATGACGCTGAACGCGATCGGCGAACTGGTCACCAGCAGGCCGACCCCGAGCGCCACGACGACGATGTGGATGAGCAACGCGGCCTGCTGGCCGAGGATGCCCCAGATCGAGCGGCGAAAGCCCGCGTTGAGGGCGTTGCTCATGGTGTTGATGGCCCCGGCGCCCGGCGTGAAACTGATCAGGGTGCCCGCGCCGACCAGGGCCACCCAGAGGGAGAACTGCATCCGCTCATCTTAGTTTCTTGGCGTTTGACGACAGTTCGCTGAGAGTAGTGGTCGGGACCCGGCAATCCCTTTCGATCGCGCGCGCCTGACTATATCGTTGAGTATCGTTAGCGAGTCATTGAGGAGATCATCATGGGCACTTCATTCCCCACCAGTGGGTTCGGCAGCGGCATGAACGCCGACGGCATGTGGCAGGCGATGGATCAGCTGCGTTCGAAGTTCGAGAAGCGCGTGGGCAGCCGCATGGGGCGCGGTGACGTGCGCCAGGCCGTGCTCGCGCTGCTCGCCGAGCAGCCGATGCACGGATACCAGATCATCCACGAGATCGAGGAGCGCAGCGGCGGCCACTGGAAGCCCAGCGCCGGCTCGGTCTACCCGACCCTGCAGTTGTTGGCCGACGAGGGCCTCATCAGCGCGGAGGAGTCGAACGGTCGCAAGACGTACTCGCTCACCGACGCGGGCCGCGAGGAAGTGGCCGGTTCGGCCGGATCGTCGCCGTGGGCGCCGGAGAGTGACACGGAGGACGCCAAGTTCACCGCGCTGCCCAAGGCCGGCATCGAGCTTGCCCAGGCCGCCGCGCAGGTGGGCCGCACCGGCTCTCCCGAGCAGGTCAAGCAGGCCGTGGCCGCGATCGACGAAGCACGTCGGCGGATTTACTCGATCCTCGCCCAGGACTGACGGGTGCCATCGGTTCGCCGGGAATCACCGAGCGTGAATCCCGGCGCGGGGGACACGCGAGCCCGTTACCGTCGCATCCTGCGTTTCGCCGGCTGGAATCTCGCCGTCACCTGGTTCTACGAGCTGCTGCTTCCGCGCATCGGGCTCGCAAAGGTCGCAGAGCGCACCCGGGCGAAGCGGATGACCAGATTCGCTAAACGTTTTCACGTGCTCGCAGTGGACCTGGGCGGGCTGATGATCAAGGTCGGCCAGTTCATGTCGTCGCGCCTGGACGTACTGCCGCCGGAGATCACCTCCGAGCTCGAGGGTCTACAGGACGAGGTGCCGCCGGTGCCGTTCGCGGCGATACGGGTGCTCGCCGAGGCCGAGCTGGGCATGCCGCTGGAGCGCGCGTTCACGTGGGTGGATGAGACGCCGCTGGCGGCCGCATCCCTCGGCCAGGCGCACCGCGCCATGCTCGCCCCGCAAGACTCCGCTGACACCGGCCTCGAAGCCGTGGTGATCAAGGTGCAACGGCCCGGCATCGACACCATTGTCGACGTCGACCTGGCGGCCCTGCGCAAGGTGGGCGGCTGGCTCAGCCACGTGCGCCTGGTCTCAAACCGGGTGGATGCGCCGGCGCTGGTGGAGGAGTTCGCGCTGACCAGCCTCGAGGAGATCGACTACCTGCACGAGGCCGCCAGCTCGGTGCGATTCGCCGAGGAATTCGACGGCGACGACAGGGTGAGCGTGCCTGCCGTGGTGTGGGAGCGCTCGACACGGCGTGTTCTCACCCTCGAGGACGTGACCGCGATCAAGATCACCGACACCGTGGGGCTCGGCCTGGCCGGCATCGATCCCGATGAGGTGGCCCCGGTCTTCGCCTCGGTGATGTTCGACCAGCTGTTCAGCAGCGGGTTCTTCCACGCCGACCCGCACCCGGGCAACATCTTCGTCACCCCGGTGCCAGATGACCCGAGCGGTCGCGGTTGGAAACTCACCTTCATCGACTTCGGCATGATGGGGGAGGTACCGCCGACCACCCGGGCGGGCCTGCGCAAGATGCTCATCGCGGCCGCGTCGCGCGACGGCACGGGCATGGTCAACGCCGCCCGGGACCTGGGCGTGCTGCTGCCCTCGGCCGAAACCTCCGAGCTGGAAAAGGCGATGAAGCAGCTCTTCGCCCGCTTCGGCGGCATGGGCTTCGCCGAGCTGCGCGAGGTGGACCCGCGGGAGTTCCGCGACTTCGCCATCCAGTTCGGGGACGTCGTGCGGGCGCTGCCGTTCCAGCTGCCGGAGAACTTCCTGCTGATCATCCGGGCGATGTCGCTCACTTCAGGGGTCTGCAGTTCGCTGAACCCGGCGTTCAACCTCTGGGATTCGGTGGAGCCCTACGCGTCGCAGCTGATCCGCGACGAGGGCGGCAACGTGGTTCAGGACTTCGGCAAACAGGCCCTGGAGAACGCCGGTATCGCCTGGCGCCTACCCAAGCGGTTGGACGGGCTGGTCACCCGCTTCGAGGACGGCACCGTAGCCGTGGCGAGCCCCACCCTTGAACGACGGGTCGCCCGGCTCGAACGCACCGTGGGACGAGCGGTGTCGGCGCTCCTGTTCGGGGCGCTGCTCATCGCCGGTGCGGTGCTCCGCGCGGACGACACGGTGCTCGGAAGCGTGCTGATGATCGGGTCGGCCCTGCCGCTGCTGCACGCTCTGCTGTCCGGCCGCACCGGTCGCTGAGACGGTTCATCCGCGGCGGCTGATTTGGCACGAAACCGACCGCTAGGCGTTGCTGCCATCCAGCCGACCGGCGCAGCACCGGGTCAGACCCGATGGTGGGTCAGGATGCGTCTGGAGTGCCCGCAGGAGCAGGGGGCTCGCCGGTGGGCTGCTCGGTGCTGGGCTGCTCGGTGTCGGGCGCGCGGCGTTCGACGCCCACGGTGACCTGGGCGAGCAGGGCGGCAATGGCGCCGACGTCGTCGGTCATGGAGGCCTCGGTTCAGGTTGGGGGCGTGTTTTCGATGGGGTGTTGGCGGCTCACCATCTCGGTGATCCAGGCCGGAGCGAACGGCGAGGTGCAGCCTGGGGGAGTCGGGTAGTCCTTGAGCACCTGCAGACGTTCACCGATGGCCAGGGCGCGGGCGCGATACTCGGCGTGCTCGATCCCGATCTGGGCGAGGCAGTGGTTCATGGCCCATTGCAGGCGCCCCGGCGCATCCTTCATCTCGGCCTCGATGAGGTCGAGCAGCCCGGCCAGGTCGAGGCCCTCGGGGGATTTGGCCACGCGTTCGGTGGTCAGGGCCCAGCCGGCGCTGGCGACCACGGCGTCGGGATCGGCGAACCAGGCCACGCGGAGCTCTTCGGCGTGCGGGTTCTTCTTCACCACGTAGTTCACGAGCCAGTCCTGCACCTTGGGGGTGCCAGCCTCGCGGATCATCCGGTCCAGGTCGTCACGGTCGAACGCCTTCGGGCGGCAGATCAAGATCGCCAGCAGGCGCGCCGCGGTGTCCCCGGTCTGCCAGAGGTCGCGGGCCAGCTCCGGTTGGGCTTTCAACCGCTTCGCGACGGCGCGCAACTGGGTGAGATTGACGCCGTGGTCGTCACCGTGGTTGGCGTTCACCGCGCGGACCTTCGGGTTCTCCAGCGCAGCCAGATCGGCCATCACCTCGCCAACCGTCACGCCGGCCAGTGTCGTCTCGGCCATCGTGGCCTCCCGTTCCTCAGCTGTGGGTTCCAGCCTACGACGCGGGGCGCAACTGGTCACCCGGCGGCGGCGAGCACCCGACGAGCTCACGCACGCACTAGTCGGCGGTCGGCCCGTTGGCCAGGGGTGCCGGGGTGAACCGCTGGTGGCCGAGCACGGCCAGGAGCGCCAGCTTCTCGGCGGCCTCGCTGCGCGGCGCCGCGGTGAGGATGAGCAACGCCTGCCCGTGGTCCTCGGTGAAGAGCGTCTGGCAGTCGAGTTCGATCGCGCCCAGTTCCGGATGGATCAAGGTTTTGTGATCTTCGAAGCGGGTGGCCACATCCTGCAACTCCCAGATCTCGGTGAACTCGACGCTCACCCGGCTCAGTTCCCGCACCAGGGCGCCCGCGCGGGAGTGTTGCCCCGCCGCGCCGAAGGCCGCGCGGAGACCGGCGACCTGGGCCCGGCTCTGCCTGGGCCGGTCGGCAACCGGGTAGATCTCCCGTTCGGCAGGGTCGGTGAACCACCGGTACACGCTGCTGCGAGCCAGCCCGGTGTGCCTGGAATGGTCGCCGAGCAGCGCCGCGCCCAGCCAGTTCTGGGCCAACGTCTCGCCGAGGCTGGAAAGGATCAGCGCCGGGGTCTCCTCGAGCCGGTCGAAGACCCGCATCAGCGAGGGGGCAACGTGGGTGTCCAGCGGGGTGCGGGCGGGCACGTTGTGGCCGGCGAGGCGGTAGAGGTAGTCCCGTTCGTCGTTGCTCAGGCGCAGTGCCCGGGCCAGTGCTGCGAGCATCTGCTCGGAGGGTTGCGGGCTGCGGGCCTGCTCCATCCGCACGTAGTAGTCCGCGGACATCCCGGCCAGCGCGGCAACCTCTTCACGGCGGAGGCCCGGCACCAGGCGTCGCGGTCCCTCGGGGAGCCCGACGTCCTCGGGGCGGAGCCCGCTCCGGCGGGAGCGGAGAAAATCGGCGAGGGCGGTGTGATCCATGCCTCCATCATCCGCCACCCGCGCGCCGCTCTCCAGGGACCGGCAGTCCTACGACAACGGCTCCTCTCCCGCATCCGCTTGTCGCCGCGCACACTCGAGGCATGAACATCACCGGAAACACCATTTTCATCCCCGGCGCCACGTCGGGCATCGGCCTTGCCCTGGCCCTGCGTCTGCAGGCCGCCGGCAACACCGTCGTGATCGGCGGCCGCCGCTCCGACGTGCTGCAGCGCCTCGCCCTCGAGCACGGCCTTTCGACCGTGACCATCGACACCACCGATCCGGCCTCGGTGCTGGCCGCCCGCGACCAGGTTCTGGCCGAGCACGCCGACCTGAACGTGCTCATCGCCATGGCCGGGGTGATGGACGCCGAGGATGTGCGCGGGGCCGGGTTCCTGGCCCTAGCCGAGCGCATCGTGGAGACCAACATCAACGGTCCGCTGCGCCTGGTCGCCGCTTTCATCGAGCACCTCCAGGCCCGCCCCGCAGCCACCCTGATCACAGTGTCCTCCGGTCTGGCGCACACTCCGCTGGCGCACACCCCCACGTACAACGGCACGAAGGCGTTCATCCACCGGTACAGCGAGACGATCCGCATGCAGCTCGCGGGCACCTCGGTGCAGGTCATCGAGCTCGTTCCGCCTGCCGTGCAGACCGAACTCATGCCCGGCAACTCGGTGAACGAGCACTTTATGCCCCTCGACGCCTTCACCGACGAGGTCATGGCCCTGCTGGACGCCCAGCCCGACGCCCAGGAGATCCTCGTCGACACCGTGAAGTTCCTGCGCTTCGCCGAGGTCGAGGGTCGGTATCCCGCCGCCGTCGCGGCGCTGAACCCGGCGGCGTAGCGCGGCAGGGTCAGGCGGAGCGCCGGCCCGGCCGCGACACGATGCGGCCATCGTGTAACTCGATGACCCGGTCGGCCCGGTCGGCCAGGTCAAGGTCGTGGGTGGCCACGACCACGGCGATGCCCTCAGTGCGCACCAGGTGCAGCAGCAGGTCCATCACGATCGCAGCGTTGGCGGCGTCGAGCTGGGCCGTGGGTTCGTCGGCGATGAGGATGCTCGGTGGCACGGCGAGAGCCCGGGCGATGCCCACCCGCTGCTGCTGGCCACCGGAGAGTTCGTCGGGCAGCTGCGCCGCGTGGTCAGTGAGGCCGACCAGCTCGAGAACCTCGGCCACCCGGGCGTCGCGGGCGTCGGCATCCGTGGCTTTCATGCGCAGGGGCAGGCTCACGTTCTGGCCGGCGGAGAGCACCGGGATGAGACCGAAGTCCTGGAAGATGAATCCCAGCTCGTCTCGGCGCAGCTGAACGGTCTGCTCCTCGGTGAGGCCCGCGAAGGGCACCCCGCGTACCCAGACGGCACCGCTGGTGGGGGAGTCGAGACCGCCGAGCAGCCGCAACAGGGTGGACTTGCCGGCCCCGGAGGCGCCGCGGACCACCACGAGTTCGCCGGCGAAAATCTCCAGGTCGATGCCCTCGCAGCCGATCACGGTGCCGGCCCTGGTGCTGAAGACCCGGCCCAGTCCTTCGGCGCGCAGCACCGATTCGCGGACCATCCGCACGGAGGAGGTGTGCGCTCCCGGGGTCATCGTTCTGCTCCCACGGCCGGTTCCGCGGTCGGTTCGGGCTTGTCGGCGGCCCGGCGCACCCCCACGTGATCGGACTCGAGGGTGAGCCGCACCCGGTCGCGCAGGTCGAGACTCTCGGTGAAGGTGGCTGGCAGTTGCATCCGGCCCACCCGGTCCAGCACGGCGTACTCCTCGGCCACGGCGTACTCGTCGCCGAGTTCGTCAACCCGGGTACTGCGCACCACCTCGGTGGACGTACGGCCGTCACGGATCTGCACGGTGCGGCGCACCTGGTCGGAGACCGTGGCGTCGTGCGTGACGATGAGGGTGGTGACGCCGCGTTCTTCGTTGACGCGCCGCATCGCCCCGAGCACCTCCTCGCTGGTGGCTTCGTCGAGCTCGCCCGTGGGTTCATCCGCCAGCAGTACAGCGGGGTCGTTCGCGATGGCCACGGCGATGGCCACCCGCTGTTGCTGGCCGCCCGACATCTCGGCGGCGGTGCGGTCGCGCATGTCTCCGACCCCCAGCAGATCGAGCAGTTCGTCAACCCGGCGGGCTCGCGCGGCCCCGCGCGGTCCGCCGGCGATGGCGATGACCGCGGCGATGTTCTGCGCCGCGGTGAGATAGGGCAGCAGGTTGCGCGCGGTCTGCTGCCAGACGAAGCCCACGCTGGTGCGCTGAAACCTGACGCGCTCGGCCCGGCCCATGGTGACCATGTCATGGCCGGCCACGGTGGCGCGCCCCGCCGAGACCTGGTCGAGACCCGACAACACGTTGAGCAGGGTCGATTTGCCCGAGCCGGATGCGCCGATCACCGCGACCATGTCGCCGCGCTGAATCCGCAGGGTCAGGCCCTGAAGCGCCTGCACCTCCACGTCTTTGGTGCGGAAGATGCGCACCAAGTCGACGCAGTCGATGTCGGGCGCATCCGTTCGCACCGACTCGGTGACTGAGCGTGGTGTCATCGGGAGTGTCATGAGGTCCGTCCTGGGTTCTGGGGGGAGGTTCCTGCGAGGGCTGTGGTCGACGCGTCCGTCGGAGACGGCGCACGGTCGCGCCGGGTGGCGTGCCGGGAGGCCGCGGCGCCGGTGAGGAGGAAGACCGCGGCAAAAAGCGCGATGGAACCGCCGGTGAGCCAAGGATTCACGGCGATCGTCGGTTGGGCGAACCCGCCGGTGAACGGTCGAAGGTCCACGATGGCCAGCACCACCAGGGAGAGCGCCCCGCCCAGGACCGCGCCGCCGACCAGGCCGGCGATGCCCAGCGGTGCGATTTCCCACCTCACGATCGCGGCACCCTGGCGCCTGCTCAGGCCCACCGCGGAGAGCAAGGCCACGGCACCGCGGCGCGCGGGCCCGTCCAGCAGCAAGGTGAGAACGAGGGCGAGGGAGGTGATGAGCGCGGCCCCGCCGATGGCGGCGCCGGCCGCCGTGTGCACATCCCGGATTGCCGGGTTGGCCGACAGCGCGGCCACGGTGTCCGCCGCCGTGGTGAATCTGACCGAGGCTGTGGTCGGCGTTGTGGCCGTCACGGGCAGCGCGGCGCGCAGCCGGTCGACGACCGCCGGGATGCTCGCCGGATCGGTGACCCGCACCAGCGCCCGGGTGGATGTCTCCTGGGAGATGAAGTTGATGGCGTCGGCACGGGACCGGTCGAGCAGCACCCAGTTGCCGTCCAGAGCGAGCGGCCCGCCGTCGATGGGATCGGCGACCACCTCGACCGGCCGGCCGTCGAGTTCGGCGACCCGCGTGCCCTCTAGTGCCTCACTCAACCGGGCCGACACCATGACCGGTGCGCCGTCACCGGCGGTTCCCAGCAGCTGGTCGTCCAGCGGCAGCCGCCCCGGCACGCCGGCCTGCACCGCCCTCAGCTCAGCGGAGTCCACGAGCACGACGGACGCGGTCGTTGCGGCATGGCCGGCGAACTCGACCTTCTGCGACCTGTCGACGGAGACGCCGGCCACGTCCGCGACCCCGTCGATGGTGCGCAGCTCCTGTAGCGCCGCAGGGTCCAGGCGCACGTTCTCGATCAGGATGTCGGCACCGACCGTCGCGCGTGCCGCCGTGTCGAGGCCCGTCGTCATGGTCGCCGAAAGCAGCCCGGAGAAGACGGCTACCGAGACGCCGAGGACCACAGCGAGTAGGGGCAGGAGGCCTGCCGTGCCACCGCGGATGGCGCGGGCGATCCCGACGAACGCGCCGATTCCCCGGGCCTGCTGTGCGGCAGCCAGCCAGCGCCGCACGAGCACCGGGTAGACCCGAAGCATGACGATGCAGCCGAGAAGGGAGAGCAGCAGCGGGATCGAGGTGGCGAGCAGATCGACGGACGTGCCGCCGCTCTCTGCGCTGCCGATGCTGCGCTGAACGGTGGCCAGCAGGGCGGCGACGGTGCCCAGCACGACCAGCAGCTCACCGGCCAGCCTGAGGAGGCCGGGCAGACGGCTCCGGTCCGCGTTTCCCGACCTGTCGACCTGGGTGGTGAAGGCCACAAGCAGGACCGCGGGTGCCACGGCGCTGACCCCGACGGCGATGAGGGCGGCGGAACCGAATTCGCCCCCGGGCAGTAGCGCACCGACGGCGCAGCCGGCCGCCGCGGCCAGGAGGCCAAGGAGCAGCGCCGGCACGCCGACGACGGTGAGGCGTTGCCGCCTGGAAGCCCCGCGTGCGGCCAGCAGTGCCAGGCTCTGACGCAGACGCTCGGCTGCCAGGCGGGCCACCAGCACCTCGAGCACGAGGGCGAGACCAACCGGGCTGACCATGATGAGCGTGAGAACACTCTGGGTGGAAATGCTGCGCGCCAGCGATTCCTCGAGCACCTCCGGCAGACCGCTGGTGAACACCAGTCTGGGCTGCAGGGAGTCGCCCAGTTGATGGTCGACCGTGGTGAGCTGGCGGATCTGCCTGGCGATGGTCGGCACGGCCTCGGCGGATACCGCATCCGCCCGGGCCGGGAACCAGACCGAACTTGTGATCGGCAGGCCGCCCGCAACCGCCGCCGGGAAGCCGTCCGGGTTCACGAACAACAGGGCCTGCACGGTGGGTGGGGTTCCCGGCAGAACCGCGGGCCGGTGGGTCGAGGTTGCCTGGGTCCAGTAGCCGGCGTCGGCGTCTACCGGCGTGAACGTGCCGACGAGGACCAGCTGCTGGGTCGCGCCGTTCAGGAACAGTGGGCGTTCCTCACCGATCGCCCAGTCGATCTTCAGCGCCGTCGCGTCGGCGGCGATCACCTCGAGGGGCGTCTCACTGGGCACTCGCTCGGGCACTCCCGCTGGTGCCCGGCCCGCGGTCATCGTGATGCGCGAGAGGTACCGGGGGTCATAGCGCAGCCCGAGGCTGGCGGGCAGGATCCCCGCGATCCAGCTCTCCGCGGGCACTGTGGCGACGGTGAAGTCTGCCGCGCCGATCGTTTCGCGTAACGGCGCGGGCAGGGTGTCGTGGAATTGGCCGAGCTGATCGTCGAGTCGACCCCAGACCGCGGCGCTTTCCGCCGTCATCCCCGCGGGTGTGCCGGCGACGGACGGGCCGAGGTCGTAGCGGCCCTGACCGGCCGAGATGACGTCCCGGTTCACCGGCGCGGCGTTGCCGACATCGTGGCGCACGATATCGCTGATCACGCCGTCGACGGCCCGGGGGAGGACCGTGGCCGAGACGGAGAGCCCCACGGTGACGAGGGCAATCATCGTGAGCACGGCCGGGAAAGCCCAGAGCGAGCGGGTGAGCAGCCGGAGGGAGCCCAAGTGGCGAGACGTCACGAGCGCACCTCCGGACCGGATCCGTTCAACCGCTCCAGAGCAACGCCGATGACGAGCAACGCGCCGGCCACGACGGCGGTGGAGAAGCCGAGCCAGGGCAGCGGGTCCAGGGCGGGGACGACGGAGAGGTAGCCGCCCGAGCCCGGCACCGCCGCGGCGACGAACGGAGCGACGGCGATGAGGGTCGCGCCGATGCCCGCGACCGCACCCGCGATCAGAGCGAAGACGAGGACGAACAGCAACTCCCGCGCGCGAGCACGGGTCAGCTGGGCCGAAGACAGGCCGAGCGCGCGGAGCACCGGGATGCCGGTTCTGCGCAGGCGGGAGTCGTCGGCTATGAAGGCGGAGAACGTGATCAACGCGAGCAGGCCGGCCGCTGCGGCGGCGATCCAGAACGCGTCCATGGCCGGCTGGAGGATCGGCGCGGCCGTCGTGGTCCGGTGCGAGGACAGGACGGCGGTCGAGGTGGCGACCGTCGTCGCGGTTGTCGACACCGTGTCCGGGGTGTCGGTGTCGAGCCAGATGTTCCCGGCGAGCACGGGGGACCGGCCCTGCTGCAGGGTGGCGTTGTTCAACGCCGCCAGGTCCGTGGCGATGCCGAGGCGCGACCCGCTGCCGGGCAGGCTCTGGACGATCGCGGAGACCTGCGCATCCAGCAACGCCCCGCTGGCGCCGAACCCGAAGGCGAGAGGGTCGCCGACGGAGACGCCCACCCTGTCGGCCAGGGCCGTCGTCACCACGACCGGCAGCGCAGCCGGGCCCTGGGAACCGATGACGGCGCGGGACCGGGGGAGCGCTGCCGCGATATCGAGCGAGACCGCCATGGACGGATCGAGTGGGCTGGCGGCACCGTCGGCGGTGCCGGCGAACCGGTCAACCAGGAGTGTCGGCACCGCGGCGTCGGGCGGACCGGACCGTTCTGCCTCAACGGCGACCAGGCGCCAGGGCCGGGTGCCGGCCGGCAGCACGCCGCTGTACACCGATCCGGGCCCCGCCGCTCCCGCCGGCTCGGCGAGCGGGATCCTCGCCAGCGACCCATCCGCATCCGATGCCCAGATCGACACCGCGAAGCTCGCGGCCGGTGGCGTCTCGCCGAACGAGACCGAGGCTTGGACCCCGGTCGCGGTGGCGGGCAACTCCAACTGCACACTCGAGGGGCTGGTGGTGCGCAGAGCGGCGGCGAACTCGCCGCCGGCGTCACCGAGCAGGGTCTCGGCCGCGTCGGGGCGGATGCTCACGACGGGGACCGAATCCGAACCCAGGCGCACCCGGCTGACGACCACGGCGGCGGCGGCGCGCACGCCGTCGATGGCGGCGTACCGGGTGGCGTTCACCGGCTCGGTGGCGGCCGGCGCGGTGGCGTCGCTGTGGAGATCGATGTCGACGGTGGGGCCGGTGCCGATCAGCTGGGCCTGCACTTGGGCGTTCTGCCACGTGGTGGCGATGCCTGTGGCGAATGCGGCACTGGCGATGGTGATGGCCAGGGCCAGGATGGGCACGAGGTACCGGGTGGCCCGTGAGCCGAGTTGGCTGTCGGCCAGGAGCGAGACCACGGACCCTCGACGGACCGCTCGGGCGGCGCGCAGGGGAGCGAGCACCACAAAGCCCATCGTGCCCAGGGCCGCGATCGCGATCAGCGCCAGGGCCGGGCTGGTCGCGGTCACCAGGTCCGCGCCACCGTCGCCGCCGGCGCGGACCGGTGACCCCTGAGCGTGCAGCTGCCAGATCGCCAGGACGGCGGCCGCGCCGATGATGCCGAAGCTGACCGCGAAGGTGGCCAGTGACCGCCGAGGACTCCGGCCCGGACCGGCCGGCTCGCTGAGCACGGTCACGGCGAGCACAACGACGCCGGCCACGGAGACCCCGAGCGCGAACGGGACGGCGCCCGACGCCGGACCGGACGGGTCGGAACCTGTGACGGCGGCTACCAGCACGCCCGTGGCCACGAGGCCGATGAGACTGCCGGGAATCGTGACCAGGAGACCCTCGGCGATGACGAGCACCCCGTGTTGGCCCAGAGCAAGCCCCCGGGCGCGGAGCAGTGCGGTCTGCTCGCGCCGGGATCCGACCAGGACCGTGCTCACCTGCATCAGCGCGACAATGCCGAGCATTCCGATGATGAAGATTGCGGTGATGCCGATGGCCGTGGCGCCGCGCCCGGCAGCATCGATGCGTTGCAGGGTGCCGGCGAGGTCGCCCTCGGTGGTGGAGGAGGAGACCGTGAGACCGGGCGCGGCATCGACCCGTTCACCCAGGTGGCGCAGGCCGGCGAGTACTGCCGCCCGGTTCTGGTCGCCGGCCGCGGCCGGTGTCGCCGAGAGGGTCCACACCGCGAAGTGCTGGGTCGGCAGCACGGTGAGGTCCTGCTCCACAACGAAGAGTCCGGATGCCCCGCCGGCGCGCCCGGCCGTCACCGCGGAGTCGGCGAACCAGGTGGGCGAGGTGGGGTCGGTGGCCCGCCAGAGTGCGGCGACCTCAAACGACACCGGAATGGCGGCGGTGCCCACGGTCAGGACGTCGCCGACTCCGAGGCCGAGGGAAGCCGCCGCATCGGCTTGCACCGCGACGGGCGGAGCCTCGGCAGAGGAACCCGAGGCCGGCCAGGCGCCGGCTGTGATCGTGACCCGATCGGCGAGGTCGGGCAGGCGGGCGAACAACGCGGTGGATTCCGGGCCGGCGGTGCCGCCGGCGAGCATCGGAACGGCGAGACTGACCTCCGACCTGTGCACCGTGAACGTGCCCTGCGGAAACAGGTCGCCGAACAGGCCGGTGGCGGCGGCATCCTGGGCGGTGGCATCCTCGGCAAGGTGCGTGGTGACGCGCACGGCGGCGGACTGCGCCGCCGCATCCGCGAGTGTGACGGCTGCCCCGGCGGCGACCCGGTGCTGGACGAGGCCGGTCGTGGTGCCGAGAGCGGTGACGGCGACAACCACAATCAGCAGCAGCGCGAGGAGTGCCGGCACCGCGGCGCGCACACGCGATGCCGCCAGCCCCAGCGTTGACATCCGCCCCCCACTACAGCCTCGTCACCCCCAGTCGCAGGAAGCGGTGCAATCCCCCCGATGGGCTATGTCACTAGTGACATGTTCACTGGTTTGTTCGACGGGGTCAATTTGCCCGGGGGATCGGCTCAGCTCGGGGCGGCGCCGCGGAGCGCGCGGATGATCTGCGCCAGTGCCAGTCCGGCGGCCGTGACCACGGGCACGGCCACCACCATCAGGGCGATCAGGTTGGGCCGGAACTCCAGGCCGTCCGGACCGCCGACGTAGGCTCCGATCGGCACCGAGTAGCCGCCGCCCCCGCCGCCCCGCCCCTCACCGACGCCCATGCCGGTGCCCATGCTGGTCGGGCCCAGTCCTCCCTCGGGCATCTCGCTGGAGCCCTCGCCCGCGCCGAAGCCGAAGCCGACCAGCGCGACGGGGATCAGATCATGCCCGCCCAGCGTGGTCTTCTCGCCATATGCCAACTTCGCGCCCCAGGAGGGCACCGATTCCGCTAGTTTCTCGATGAGGTTCGCCATGGAGCGACCGTACGCGGGTTCGCGGGTTCCGGCTAGCCGCCGAGGTGGAGCCGTGCGGAGGACTTCAGGCGGAAGGGTGGTCTCGGGGGAGGATCGAGCCGCGCGGTTCCAGAACCGAGGCGACGATGGCCTCGATCGCGAACTCGCTCGCCTTCGCGAGGTCGACGTCGCTGGGATCCAGCAGCCACTGCACCTGCAGGCCGTCCATCACCGCCAGGATCGCGGCGGACGCCAGGGCAACGGTGTCCGGCGGCACCATGCCGCGTTCGGCACAGATCACTTCGAAGGCATGCCGGGCCTCGGCCCTGAGGGTGCGGTACCGGTCCATGAAGAAGTCGCGTGCCGGGTGGTCGTCGGTGACCGACTCGGCCGACAGCACGACGAAGGCCTGCACGATGCCGGCGCGCTGCGCGTTGGTGAACGCCGTCGTGACCAGGTGCCTGAAGAAGTCGATGCCGTCCGGGATGTGCTGCCCGTCCAGGTTCTGCACGTCGGTTTCGTCCCGGAAACGCAGCACCTCCATGAGCAGCTGATCCTTCGAACCGAAGTGGTGCAGGATCCCCGGGTGGGTCATATTGACCTGCTCGGCGATGTCGGAGAGCGTGCCGTTGGTGTAGCCCTTGCTGCCGAAGATCTCGGCGGCGGCTTCCAGGATCTCCCGGCGGCGCGCGAGGGTCTGCGGGCGGGGGTGTGACTGTCGTCGTGCCGTAACCATCCGGGTCATCACCTATGCCGTCTTTTCGAGTCTGTGTACCGAATTCTACGCACTGCGCCGCTCGCCCAAAGCTGCTCTTGTAATACTTACTGACAAGGCGGTAAGTTTTACCTGCTACCAACTCAAGGGTGAGAAAAGTTGCCTGCCGGACTCCCGGCGCCCCTGGGTTCTTGCATTCACATAGCGCTATCCGTGTCGCGGCAGGTTTGCCAGGCACCTAATCTCGAAGGAGAGATTCATGAGGGTGAAAACCACATTGGTCGCCATGGGGCTGGTGGCCGCGTTCGCGGTCACGGGCTGCTCAGGCGCCAACAACAGCAGCACTCCCGAAAGCGGAGCATCACTGACTATCGCGAAGCCCGACGGCGCGATCGCCACCGAATCCAACAACCCGTGGATCGGCGAGTCGTCCGGCAACAAGCTCGGCTACATCAACGCGATCCTCGAGCCGCTGGGCATCGTCAACCTGATCAGCCCCAGCGACGACGTGAAGCCCTGGTTGGCCTCCGAGATCACCTGGGCGGATGACTACAAGTCGGTCACGCTGGTGGCCCGCGACGGCGTGAAATGGAACGACGGGGAAGACTTCACCGCCGCCGACATCGAGTTCACCTTCAACATGTTCAAGGACAACCCCGAGCTGGACACCGCGGCCCTTGGCATCACCGATGTGACCCTGGACGGCTCCAGCGTGACCATCGGCTTCACCGGCTCGATGTTCTCCAAGCAGGACAAGGTGCTGCACAAGCTGATCGTTCCCCAGCACATCTGGGAGAGCGTGGACGACCCGGCGACCTACGAGAACCTGGAACCTGTCGGCACCGGACCCTACGTTCTGAGCCAGTTCGACACCCAGAGCGTCGAGCTCACCGCCCGCGACGACTACTGGGGCGGCGAACTCGCCGTTCCCACCCTGTACTACGTGTCGTACAACGACAACACCGCCCTCACGACGGCCCTCGCCAACGGCGATGCCGACTGGGCGCAGGCCTTCATCCCGAACGTCGATTCGGCGTACGTGAACAAGGACCCGGAGCACAACGTCTATTGGGCCGCAGCCGGGTTGGCCGTTGACACGATGTTCGTCAACACCCAGACGAAGCCGTTCAACGACGTCGCCTTCCGCCAGGCCATGAACCTCGTGATCGACCGCCAGCAGTACGCCGACATCGCCAGGGAGGGCAGTGTTCCGGTCGTCAGTTCCGTCACCGGGCTGCCGACTCCCGTCGGCGATTCCTTCATCTCCCCGGAGTACGAGGGCGTCAGTTACGAGGTCGACCTGGATGCGGCCACGGGCATCCTGAAGGACGCCGGCTACACCTGGAGCGGCGACGACCTGGTCGACCCGTCCGGCGCACCGGTCAGCTTCGCCCTGTCTGTTCCCCAGGGCTGGAATGACTATGTGACCGGCATCAGCCTCATCGCCGACGCGGCCAAGACCCTCGGCGTGGCGGCCACTGTCGACACCCCGGACTCCGACAGCTGGTGGGAAGCCAAGGGAACCGGCGACTTCCAGGCGATCCTGCACTGGACCGACACCGGCGCCACCCCGTACGACCTCTACAGCGACATCATGGACGGTCGCTGGCTCAAGCCGCTCGGCGAGAGCGCGGACTTTAACTTCGGCCGCTTCGACAGCCCGGAGGCCACTCTGGCGCTGAGCGAATACACGAACGCGGCCGACGACGCCACCCGGGCGGCATCGCTCGCGACGGTGCAGAAGATCTTCGTGGACGAGGTTCCGTCGATGCCCGTGGGAACCCGGCCCTTCATCGGTGCCTACAACACTCGCAGCTACGTCGGCTGGCCCGGCGAGGACAACCCCTATGTGCCGGCTGACCCGACTCAGCCCACCTCCGTGCTGATCCTCACCGAGCTCGAAGCGGCCAAGTAGCCAGGCGGCCACCGGGCGGGGGAGGGCACTCCTTCCCCGCCCGGTGCCGACCGGGCGTTCCCCTCACCATGAAAGAGCCGCAATCACCATGACTACCGACGATCTCCTGACGGTCTCCCAGTTCAGTGTTTCGTACGACGTGACTCCACCCGTCGAGGCCGTGCGAAACGTATCCCTCACCGTGCGCCGAGGCGAGATCCTTGGTCTCGCGGGCGAATCCGGCTGCGGCAAGACCACCCTCGCCTACGGCATCCAGCGACTGCTCAAGCCGCCCGCCGTGATCACCTCCGGCTCCGCCGTCTTCCACGACGAATCCGGCGAGGACTTCGACATCAACACGATGGACGAGATCCAGATGCGCGCCTTCCGGTGGGAGAAAGCCTCCATGGTCTTCCAGGGGGCGATGAACGCGCTCAACCCGATCATCACCATCGGGGCCCAGCTGCAGGACGTCTTCTCCACCCACCGCCCGGCCATGACCCGAACCGAACGGCGGCTGGAATCCGGCCGGCTGCTCGACCTCGTCGGCGTGGGCAGCAACCGGCTGCGGTCCTACCCCCACGAACTGTCCGGCGGGATGCGCCAGCGCGTGATGATCGCGATGGCCCTGGCCCTCAAACCCCAGCTGATGATCATGGACGAACCCACCACCGCGCTGGACGTTCTTGTGCAGCGAGAGATCATCGAGCAGATCTCCGAGCTCCGTGCCGAGTTCGGCTTCTCCGTGATCTTCATCACCCACGACCTCCCGCTGCTCCTGGAGATCTCCGACCGCATCGCCGTGATGCGCGACGGCCGCATCGTCGAGATCGACACGGCCCGCAAGCTCTACGAGAACCCCACCCACGACTACACCCGCCGGCTACTGGCCTCGTTCCCGAGCCTCACCGGCGAGCGCGGCGGCTTCGTGCGCCGCCCCGGCGAGCCCGCGCTCGACGAAGAAGCAGGGAGCATCCGATGACCACCCTCGAGTTCAAGAATGTCTCGAAGAAGTACCGCGTGCGAGGGTCCGGTGAACTGCTCGCCCTCGACAAGGTCAGCTTCACCCTCACCTCCGGCCAAACCATCGCCCTGGTCGGCCAGAGCGGCAGCGGCAAGTCCACCATCGCGAAGATCCTCACCCAGCTGGAACGGGTCAGCTCCGGCGAGGTGCTGCTCGACGGCACCCCGATCCCCACCTGGGGCCGGCCGTTGCGGCGCTACCGGCAGAGCGTGCGCATGGTGTTCCAAGACCCGTTCGCCTCGCTGAACCCGGCCCACACCATCCGACACCACATCGAACGGCCGCTGCGGCTGGACAAGGTGGTTCCCGCCGACCAGGTGGAGGAGGAGGTGTTCAGACTGCTCAACCGGGTGCGGCTCTCACCCGAGCAGACCATCGACCGGCGCCCGCACGAACTCTCCGGCGGCCAACGGCAACGCGTTGCCATCGCCAGGGCCCTCGCATCGCGGCCCGCACTGCTCATCGCCGACGAACCCGTCTCGATGCTCGACGTCTCCATCCGGCTCGAGGTGCTCAACCTGCTCGCCGAACTACAGCGCGAAGCGAACCTGGGTGTGCTCTACATCACCCACGACCTCGCCACCGCCCGGCACTTCAGCGACGAGATCATGGTGCTGCACCACGGCACGGTCGTGGAGCGCGGCAAAGCCGACGACGTCATCCTGCGACCCCAGCACCCGTACACCCGCGCCCTCCGCGACGCCTCTCCCGACCCGGAGAAGCACTTCGCGGTACCGACCACTCCAGGAGCCACCTCGTGAGATTCTTCTTGCGCCGCGCCGCGTTCTACGCCTTCACGGCCTGGGCGGCGATCACGATCAACTTCTTCCTGCCCCGCATGATGAAGGGTGACCCGGTCTCCGCCTACCTGCAGAAGAACCAGGGTCGGATCAGCCCGGAGGCCATCGACTCGCTGCGTACGCTGTTCGGCCTGGACTCGAACAAGAGCCTCCTCGAGCAGTACATCGACTACTGGCAGTTGCTGTTCTCCGGCGACCTGGGCCGCTCGTTCTCCAAGGGCCTGGCCCCGGTGACGGATGTGATCGCCTCGGCCATCCCGTGGACCGTCGGTCTGGTGGGCATCGCGACCGTGATCTCGTTTGTGGTCGGCACCGCGATCGGTGCGTTCATCGGCTGGCGCCGCGGCAGCCGGGCGGACGGCATCGTGCCCGTCGCGACCTTCTTCTCCACCGTGCCGTACTTCTGGATGGGCCTGATCGCGATCGCGATCTTCTCCACCACACTGGGCTGGTTCCCCGCGTCGCACGCCTATGACAAGGGCACCCAACCCAGCTTCACCCTGGAGTTCGCCGGCCAGGTGATCCAGCACGGCTTCCTGCCCGCGCTGACCCTGGTGATCGGCTCGCTCGGCGGCTGGATCCTGGGCATGCGCAACATGATGATCACCGTCCTCGACGAGGACTACGTCACCGTGGCGCAGGCCAAGGGACTCAGGCCCTCCCGGGTGCTGGTGAACTACGCAGCCCGGAACGCCTCCCTGCCGCAGCTGTCGAGCTTCGCGATGTCGCTCGGCTTCATCGTGGGCGGCACCCTGGTGATGGAGCTGGTCTTCTCCTACCCGGGCGCCGGCAAGCTGCTCCTGGACGCGACGACAGCCAAGGACTACCCGCTGATGCAGGGCCTGTTCCTGGTGATCACGTTGACCGTGCTCGTGGCCAACATCCTCGCCGACGTCGCCTACGCGATCCTCGACCCGCGCACCCGCCAGATGGAGGCCTGAGCATGACGTTCCCCAACACCGTGGCCGCAGCGGTTCCCGCTGTGCCCCCGGCGCAGACCAGAAAGCGCGGCACACTGAGCCGGCTCGGCCAGACCTTCGCGATGTTCCGCAACGGCAAGTCCATCGCGGGCCTGAGCATCCTGGGCGTCTTCGTGCTGATCGCGATCTTCGGCGACTGGATCGCCCCGTACGGCCCGCTCGACAAGGACTTCACGGCCCTGCGGCAGCCGCCGTCCTGGGTGCACTGGCTCGGCACCACCCACATGGGCGAAGACGTGCTCAGCCAGATCATCTACGGCACCCGCGGGGTACTGGTGGTGGGCTTCACCGCGGGGGTCATCGCCACCATCATCGCCGTCGCGATCGGTGTCACCGCCGGTTACGTCACCGGCTGGCGCAGCGAATCGCTCTCGGCGCTGACCAACGTGTTCCTGGTCATCCCGGGGCTGCCGCTGATCATCATCATCGCCTCACAGTACGAGAACCCCAGCCTGCTGCTGATCTCCTCGGTGCTGGCCATCACCGGCTGGGCCTGGGGCGGACGGGTGCTGCGCGCCCAGACGATGTCGCTGCGCAACCGCGACTTCATCCAGGCCGCGCGCGCCAACGGGGAGCCGCTGTACCGCATCATCGCGGTGGAGATGCTGCCCAACCTCACGGCGATCATCGCGTCGAGCTTCGTGGGCACGGTCATCGCCGCCGTGCTGGGCCTGACCACCCTGGCGTTCATCGGGGTCATCCCGATCACCAACCTGAACTGGGGCACGATCCTGTTCTGGGCCCAGCAGAACGGCGCGTTCCCGGACTTCTGGTGGTGGTACGTGCCGGCCGGCCTGTGCATCGCCCTGCTCGGCATGGCACTGTCGCTGATCAACTTCGGCATCGACGAGTACGTCAATCCTCGTCTGCGCTCGGCCGGCGAGCGGGCCAGGGCCATGCGCAAGAAGGGCTTCAAGCTTTCCGACACCGCGACCGCCGTGCGCCCCCGCCCAGCAGCCGCCGGCACGTCAGGGCCCGGCACGTCATCCGATCCCGGCACGTCATCAGATCCAGGCGTGACCAACGCCGGCATCAAGTAAGTAGGAGATTCATCGTGAGCGCAGTCGCCACCCAATCCGTCCCGTACCTCGACCCGGCCATGCCCATCGTCGCTCGTGTCGCCGACCTCCTCGGCCGAATGAGCGTGGAGGAGAAGGTGGGGCAGATGATGCAGTTGGATGCCCGGGACGACATCGACGACCACGTGCGCGCCAAGCACGTCGGCTCGATCCTGCATGCCTCCCCGGAACGGCTGATCCAGGCGCAGGAGCTTACCGCCCAGACCCGGCTGCGGATCCCGCTGATCGTGGGGGAGGACTGCATCCACGGGCACTCGTTCTGGATCGGCGCCACCATCTTTCCCACCCAGCTGGGCATGGCCGCGTCCTGGGATCCGGGCCTGATCGAGAGGGTGGCCAGGGCCACGGCGGTGGAGGTCGCGTCGACGGGCATCCACTGGACCTTCTCGCCGGTGCTCTGCATCGCCCGCGACCTGCGCTGGGGCCGCATCGGTGAGACCTTCGGCGAGGACCCGTTCCTGATCGGCGAGCTGGCTTCGGCGATGGTGCGCGGCTACCAGGGCGACGGGCTCAGCGACCCGACCGCCATCCTGGCCACCGCTAAGCACTTCGCCGGCTACTCGGAAACCCAGGGCGGCCGCGACGCCAGCGAAGCCGACATCTCCCAGCGGAAGCTGCGCTCGTGGTTCCTGCCGCCGTTCGAACGGGTGGCGCGCGAAGGCTGCCGCACCTTCATGCTGGGCTACCAGTCCATCGACGGGGTGCCGATCACCGTGAACGACTGGCTGCTGGGCGACGTGCTCCGCGGCGAATGGGGCTACACCGGCACCCTGATCACCGACTGGGACAACGTGGGCCGGATGGTCTGGGAACAGCAGGTGCAACCCGACTACGCGCACGCCGCCGCGGCCGCCGTGAAGGCGGGCAACGACATGGTGATGACCACCCCGGGGTTCTTCGCCGGCGCTCTCGAGGCCATCGAGTCGGGCCTGCTGGCCGAGGCCGACCTGGATGCTGCCGTGTCGCGCATCCTGACCCTCAAGTTCGAGCTGGGCCTGTTCGAGAACCCCCGGCTGCCCGACCCGGACGCGCAGCGCTCAGCCATCGCCAGTGCCGCGCACACCGAGCTGAACCTCGAGATCGCCCGCCGCTCGGTGGTGCTGCTGCGTAACGACGGTGTTCTGCCGTTGCCCATCGGCGGGTCCGCGGCGAAGAAGGTCGCCGTGGTCGGTCCGCTGATCGATGACGCCCAGACCCAGCTCGGCGACTGGGCCGGCTCGAGCGGTCAGGCCGGCTGGCTGCCGGATGGTCACCCGCGGCAGATGATCACGACAGTACTCGACGGGCTGCGCGAGCTGCTGCCCGCGGAGTGGGACCTCAGCCAGGCACGCGGCGCAGACATTCTGCGACTGGCCCCGAACCCCGAGGGGGAGTCGTTCCCGGACGGCCAGCCTCGACCCCCGGTGGTCATCCCGTGCGAGCCCGATGCCGAGCTCATCGCCCAGGCCGTGGCCGCCGCTCGCGCCGCCGACTACGTGGTGGCCGTGGTCGGCGACCGCATCGAACTGGTCGGCGAGGGCCGGTCCACCGCGACGCTCGAACTGATGGGCGGCCAGATCGCCCTCCTCGATGCCCTGGCGACGACGGGCACCCCCATGATCGTGGTGCTGATGGCGTCGAAGCCGCTGGTGCTGCCGGCATCCGCCCTGAACGCCGCCGCGGTGATCTGGGTCGCCAGCCCGGGAATGCAGGGCGGCCGGGCCATAACCGAGGTGGCGCTGGGACTGGTCGAGCCATCCGGCCGGCTGCCGATCTCGTTCGCGCGGCACGCGGGCCAGCAGCCCACCTATTACAACCAGATTCGCGGGCAGCACGGCGACCGGTACGCGGACCTGACCCAGGATCCCGCCTACGCGTTCGGCGAGGGCCTCTCGTACACGCGGGTCGAGTACTCCGACCTGCGGGTGCGGTTGGCCGAGCTGACTCGCGCCGACACCGTGCACGCCGAGATCACCCTGCGCAACACCGGCGAGCGGCCGGTGGTGGAGACCGTGCAGGTCTACCTGAGCGACCGGGTCACCTCGGTGAGCTGGGCGGAGAAGGAGCTCAAGGCCTTCACCCAGGTGAGCCTGGCCCCGGGGGAGACCGTCACCGTGCGCATCGATGTGCCCGTGGCCGACTGCAGCCTGGTGGATGCGCGCGGTCACCGGGTGGTGGAAGCCGGCGACTTCGCGCTCCTGGTGGGCCCGTCGTCCCGCGCCGAGGCGCTGCTGAGTGTCCCCTTCCGGGTGGCCGACTGACCGCGCGCCGCCCCGCGCGGCGCCGTGCCGCACGGAAATAAGGACGAAGTGCGCAAAAAAGGACGATAAGCCAAATTCCGTCCTTTTTAGCTCACTTCGTCCTTTTTTCGAGGCGCGGGGTGCGGGCGTCGGCCGCGGGGCGGTGTGCACAGGGGCGGGTTCGGGGGCAGTTGTGTACAGGCGGGGAGATTCTGGGCGGGCGGGGGATGTGGGCTACGACACTGGGCGCATGGAATTTGGCACCTGGCTCGCCCAGCACGGTGGTATCGCGCACTCCGAGCAGGCCGTACGCGCCGGCTTCACGCTTCATGCGATCAGGCACAGTATCGCCAGCGGTGAATGCGCCCGTGTTCGGCGGAACTGGCTGGCTCTGCCTTCAGCCCCGGCCGATCTGCGTGCCGCGGCTGCTCTGGGCGGGCGGGTGGCGTGCCTCAGCGTGGCCCGGCGACTCGAGCTGTGGAACCTCGCCGACGGGATGAACCACGTCAGCGTGCCGAGAAACGCGATCGTGCCGGCATCCAGCACTCTGCGCGTGCATTGGAGTGCCGGACCTATCCCGGTGGCCCGGTTCGTTCTGGTGGAACCGGTCGTGAACGCCCTCGTGCACATTGCCGAGTGCCAGCCGTTCGAGAACGCTCTCGTGGTCTGGGATTCCGCCCTGAACAAGAAGCTGACGAACCCGGCCGAACTGGCGAGGCTGCATCTGCGCAGTGCCGCGGCCCGCGCCGTGAGAGCAGTGTCGTCGGGGCTCGCAGATTCTGGCCTGGAGACGCTGCCCGTGTCCCGGCTCGCGGCCAGCGGCATCCGGGTCAGCCAGCAGGTCATGCTCGACGGGCACCGAGTCGACGGGCTCATCGGGCACCGGCTGGTGCTGCAGACCGATGGCTTCAGCTTCCACTCCACGGCCGGGCAGCGGCGGTCTGACATCGCTCACGATCGCAGGCTGGTTCTGCTGGGTTACACGGTGCTGCGCTACGACTACCGGCAGATCCTCTTCGACTGGCCACGAGTCGAGGCCGAGATCCTCCACGCGATGGCCCAGGGCCTGCACCTCGCCCCGCCGCAACTGAGGAGATAGCGAGGTTTCTAGGATGCGCGCGGGATACGGCGTCCGCGAAGCCTCACGACGTCCTTCCGAACGTGCGCGCACCTAGGCTGTAGCCATGGCCACAGTCATCCTCGTGCGGCACGGCCGCACCACCGCCAACGCGACCGGCCTGCTGGCCGGGCGCACCGCCGGCGTTCTGCTCGACCAGATCGGCCGCGATCAGGCCGCCGTCACGGGGGAGCGGCTCGCCGCGGTCCCTCTGGTCGGGGTGGTCTCCAGCCCGCTGGAACGCTGCCGGCAAACCGCCACGCTGATCCTCGACCAGCAGACCGGGTCGCCGGTGACGCCGGTGGAGAATGACCTCACGGAGTGTGACTACGGCGACTGGCAGGGCCGCACGCTCAAGGACCTCGCGCAGGAGAAGCTCTGGTCGGTGGTGCAGACCCAACCGTCCGCCGTGACCTTCCCTGGCGGCGAGTCGATGGCCGCCATGCAGGCCCGCTCGGTCGCCGCGATCCGGCGACTGGATGCCGCCTTCGAAGCCGAACACGGACCGGGCGCCGTGTGGGTGGCCGTGAGTCACGGCGACATCATCAAATCGGTCCTCGCCGACGCCCTCGGGATGCACCTTGACCTGTTCCAGCGCATCAACGTGGGCCCGGCATCCGTCTCGATCGTGAACTACGGTGCCAGCCGGCCAACGGTGCACGCCTCCAACACCGACTCCGGCGACCTCTCCTGGCTGGCCGCCGCAAGTCGTGTGGACGACGCGCCGGTCGGGGGCGGGGCCGGTCATCCGGCGCCGGCCGCATCCCGCGCCTAAAATACCTCCATGCCTACAATCGTCCATGAGTTCGCCTGGCCGGATCGGGTCGTCATCGGCACGGTCGGTATGCCCGGCTCCCGCACCTTCTATCTGCAGGTGCGCACCGGGCCGCGGATCGTCAGCATCGCGCTGGAGAAGCAACAGTCGGGTCTGCTCGCTGAGAAGATCGACGAGGTTCTCGACCAGCTGATGGCCCACCAGGGCAACCCGTTCAGCATCCCGACCAGCACCCCCATCGAACTGGTCGACAACGACCCGCTCGAGCAACCCGTTCAGGAAGAGTTCCGCACGGCCGCCATGAGCCTGGGCTGGGATCCCTCGACGGTGCAGATCGTGCTGGAGGCGTACTGGTACGACGAAGAAACCGCCGAGCTGGACACCGAGACACTCGAGCCGGCCGAGACGCTGGTGGTGCGGATGCCCGTCGGCACCGCCAGGGCCTTCGCCAAACGCACCCGCGAAGTGGTGGGCGCCGGCCGGCCGATGTGCCCGCTCTGCGGCGAACCTATCGACCCGGACGGGCACACCTGCGCCTTCCCGAGCCTCTGACCGTGCCCGACCTCGTCGAGGGCGAGCTCGAGCTCACCGGGCGGATCACGACGGCCTCCAACGCCACCTTCCTCGGCGAGATCGACGGTGTGAGCGTGGTGTACAAGCCCATCGCCGGCGAGAGCCCGTTGTGGGACTTCCCCGACGGTGACCTCGCCAGCAGGGAGGCCGCGGCGTACCTGGTGTCGCAGTGCTTCGGCTGGAACGTCGTGCCGCGCACCTGGCTGCGGGACGGGCCGATGGGCCCGGGCATGGCGCAGCTCTGGCAGGACGCGGACCCCGAGCAGGACGCCGTGGACCTCGTCCCGGCCGATGCCGTGCCCGCTGAGGGCTGGCGGCGGGTGCTCGAGGGACGGGACCAGGACGATCGCCTCGTCGCGCTCATCCACGAAGACTCCGATGCGCTCCGCAGGATGGCCGTTTTCGACATCGTCGTGAACAACGCCGACCGCAAGGGCGACCACATCCTCGCGATGCCTGACGGCCACCGGCACGGCGTCGACCACGGCCTCACCTTCCACGCCGACCACAAGTTGCGCACCGTGCTGTGGGGCTGGATCGGCGACGAGCTCACGGCCGACGAACTGGCCGGCATCGACACGGTGCGTGCCGCCCTCGACGGTGACCTCGGCGACGCACTGGCCGAGTTGCTCACACCGGCCGAACTCACGGCGCTGGCCGCCCGCTGCGACCGGCTCCGCACCGACGCACGCTTTCCCGCCCCGGAGGGGGCGATGCCCGCGGTGCCCTGGCCGCTGTTCTGAACATCCCGGCGGGGCAGCGGCGCCGGTGGAGACCAGATCGTGGGACCCTTGGAGCATGGATCTGGAGATATCACCCGCACTCACGATTCCGGCGACGGAACTCGGCTGGCGGTTCTCCCGGTCGTCCGGCCCCGGCGGGCAACACGTGAACACCTCGGACAGCCGCGTGCAGGTCTCCTGGAGTATCGCCGAGTCCGCGGTGTTGACCGACGAGCAACGGACGCTGCTGCTCACCCGGCTGGATCGCCGCCTGGTCAACGGGGTGGTCACCATGGCCGCCTCCGAACAGCGTTCCCAGCTGCGCAATCGTGAGATCGCCCTGGTCAAACTCGCCGAGCTCGTGGCCGCGGGGCTCGCCCCCGACGGGCCGCGCCGCCGGGCGACCAAACCCACCAAGGGCTCCGGCCGAAGGCACCTCGCAGCCAAGCAGCAGCGCTCGGCGACGAAGGCGCAACGGCAGCGGCCATCCGCTGAATAACGCCGGTTACACGTTGGCGGCGCGCACGAACCCGGCAACGACCGGAGCCAGCGCGGCGCCCACCTCGACGGCCGGGCGTTTGGCTCCCCGAACCTCGAACGAATGGTTCGCGCCGTCGATCAGCCGAAGGGTCGCCGTGCCGATCCGGTCCACCACCGGGGCGAATTCGTCCGGGCTGCCGAACGGATCACGCGTTCCCTGCACGAACAGCATCGGCCGGTCGATCCCGTAGAGGTGCTCATCACGCAGCTTGTCCGGCTTGCCCGGCGGATGCAGCGGGTAGCCCAGCAAGACCAGGCCTGCTGCCGGCATCCCCGCGGCCACCGCCATGGAGGCCATCCGTCCGCCGAAGGACTTACCGCCCGCCCAGACGGGTCGACCGGGGGACAGAGCGGCAGCAGCAGCCATGGCCGCCCGCCACGCGTCGATCGCCTTCGGAGCCCGGTCGGGGAGCCGGCGGCCGGCCTCCCGGTACGGGAAGTTGAACCGCAGAGTCGCCAGCCCGGCGTCGTTCAGCGACTCGGTGAAGCCGACGAGGAACGGGTGGTCGAAGCCGGACCCGGCGCCCGGCGCCACCACCAGCGTGGCGACGGAGTCGGCCGGCCGGGCGAACGCTCCCGACACGGTGCCGTCGCCGACCGCGATGCGGATGTTCTCCGTCGATGCCATCCGGGCTCCTAACCGGCCACGACAACTTTGCCGAGCGCGCGTCCCTCGCCGAGGTAGCTCAGCGCCTGTGCCGCCTCGTGCAGCGGAAAGGTGCGGTCGATGTGGATGCCCAACTCGCCGGCGGCACACTGCTCGGCGACGGGCTCGAAGTATGCCGGGCCCTCCCTGGCAATGAGCAGCCCCAGCCGGCGCCCGGTGACCAGGCCGAGCGCCGCGCCCACGGTCACGACCCGCAGCACGCTGCGCACGGTTCCGCCGACGCAGAGGTAGCGGCCGCCACGCGCCACGGCCCGCCGGTAGGCGAACACCGACCGGTGTGCCACAAGGTCGAGGATCAGGTCGAACGGTTCGAGCCGGGTGAAGTCCGAGGTGGTGTAGTCGACGACCTCGTCGGCGCCGAGCCCGCGCATGAAATCGAGCTTCCTTGCGTTGTCGACGCCTGTCACATGCGCTCCGGCCCGTTTGGCCAGCTGAATCGCGAAGGATCCCGACCCGCCGCCTGCCCCGTTGATGAGCACACGCTGGCCGGCGCGAGCGGTGGCGGTGCCCTGCAGCGCGATCGCTCCGGCCTGGGGCAGCGTCGAAGCCTCGGCGAAGCTCAGCCCCGCTGGCTTGAGGGCGAGGGCCGCGAGCGGCGCCACCGCGTACTCGGCGAAACCGCCCAGAAGGCCCATGTTGTCGCCGTACACCTCATCATCGACGCGGAACTTAGTGACGCCGGGGCCGACGGCGGTGACCCGTCCGGCGATGTCGGAGCCCAACACCCGGCGCCGGGGAGCGCGCAGCCCGCCGAGCCGGGCGTACCCCGGGGTGCCGGTCAGTCCCTCCCAGTCGGACAGATTGAGCGAGGTCGCGGCGACCTTGATCAGCACCTGGTTCGCGCCCGGCGAGGGTGTGGGAATCTCTTCGACCCTGAGTACGTCGGGCTGCCCATACCGGTCGTAGACGACGGCCTTCACACTGAGCGGCGTTCGGGTGCGGGGTGGGGGCGACGGCACATGCGGGCCAGTGTACGCGGGGCTGCCCGTCACCGGGAGGCGAACGTAGGCTGGTGTCATGACTGGCTCACGCGAACCCAGCGATACCCCGCTCAATGTGGCGCGGTACAAGATCAACCGCGAGATCCCCGCATCCGAGAGGCCCGAAGCGGCCGAGCCGGACACCAACGAGGCCGGCCAGGCGATGATGGATGCCCGCGCGCAGTACGTGGAGATCTCGATCCAGCAGGCCATGCGTCGCGGCGACTTCGACAACCTGCCCGGCACCGGCAAGCCGATCCCCGGACTCAACGCCCCGTACGACCCGGATTGGTGGATCCGACAGAAGATCGAGCGCGAGCAGATCACCGGACTGGGCCCGCCCGCCCTCACTCTGCGCTCCGAGGACGCCGGGCTCGACGCCCGCCTCGATGCCGTGGTGTCCGAGCGAGCGGTGCGGGAGATCCTCGACGACTTCAACCGGCGGGTGGTCGAGGCCCGCCGGCAGCTGCGCGGCGGCCCGCCGGTCGTCACGGCGCTGCGTGACACGGATGCGGAGATCGCTCGCTGGCAGGAGCGCCGCGAGGCCGCCCGCCGCGAGAGGGACGCCGCACGCGACCGTGAGGCCGCGGCCCGAGCCGCGATGACCTGGCGGCAACGTCGTCAAGCCAAACGCGGGCGATGAGAGCGGTCCCGCGAACTGTGAGCTAAGCACCCAAAACGTCGAGTTTTCGGGGCTTTACTCACAGGTCGCGGAAGGTCACTCGGGTCTGAGGGGCACGCCTACGTCGGCCCCGCCCTCCCGGGTGAGACGCGGACCCATGCGCACCATGGTGGGGGCGGGAACGAAACCGCCGGCGAAGAGGGCTTCGCCCTGCGTGAACCGCGACGCCCGGGCGAGCATCGCGGGTGGCACAAAACCGAAGATGGTGGCGAGCTCATCGAGGTCCACCGGAGACGTCATCTTCATGAGCGCCAGATTGTCGCACTGCGAGATGATGCTGGGATGCACCCGGGACGGCCGCTGGGTCGACAGCAGCAGCCAGAGACCGAACTTGCGCCCTTCCGCCGCGATCTGAACGATCCGCTCCCGCACTGCCACGTGCAACGGGCTGGTCTGGTCGGGTGAGCAGAAGTTGTGCGCCTCGTCGATGACGATCAGGAGCGGACGGCGCTGCTCCCGCTTGTCCCACAGATCGTCGAGAACCGCCAACGCCACGACCAGCGACTCCTCCGGGAATGCGAAGCCGCCGAGGTCGAGCACCGTCGCATCCGGCCGGGTGTCCAGGATGTCGGTGACGGCGGTCAGGCCCTGTGCCCAGACACTCCAATCGGTCACCCGGAGGTTCTCGGTGCGCGCCGCCAGCTCCCGCGCCGCCGGGGTACCCCGTTCCACCAGTCCAGGGATGACCCTCGTCGGATCGATCAGACCCACGGTGTCCTCGATGTGCATCAGTTCGTTGTGCTCGGCACGATCCTCGAGCGGATCGAGCCGAAACACCGCCGCCTTCGCCCGCAATGACAGGTCCAGGAATCGCACCCGGAGCGGATCCGGGCTCGACGCCGACGGGCGCAGAATCCGGATATCCCGGCTTGCCAGCGCCTTCTGCGCCTCTGTGGCGGCACCCGACGGGTGAGCCTGCCGCATGTGCACGAAGTCCGCGTTCGGGTCGAAGATCACCATGGGCAGCGCCGTGTGAATCAGCAGCTGTTCAAGCGCCACACCCAGAGCGTAGGTCTTGCCCGATCCGCTCTGCCCGCACCAGAAGGTGTGCCGGTTGAAGCGCGTCGCGATCAGCCGGGCCGGGATGTGCTGGGAGGCCAGGAAGGAGCCGATGGGCAGGGACCCCGTGGTGTCGCCGTAGAGCACCTCGGTCGTGCGGGCGTCCGCCGGCTGCAACGTGGCCGATCCGAACGCGACGGGGCGCCGTCCATCGAGGTGGTGTCCATCCCCATTGAGCAGGCCCAGGATGCGGCCGGAACCGTGCGGGGCGCCGCCGATCGTGACGCTGACCTCCTCAACCTGGCCGAGCTGGTCCGTCTCGGCCTCACCCTCATCCGTGGTTCGCAGGACCACCAGGCTGCCCGGCTCGAATCGGGAGCCGGTCGCACCGACGAACTGGAAATGCCGGCCGTCGATCGATACCGCGGCGGCCTTTTCGAGTGTTGCGCTCTCAACTTCACTCATGGTGTGACCCTTCATCAGAATTCCGGGGGACAACCGCGTCCGTTCAGCGGCAGCGTAGTGCCGTTTCTCAGCTCTGGCACCTTGCCGGTCCTGGAGCAGAACGCTGGAGCCTAGCCATCCGCCCCTCCGAGGTCGATGATGAGTGGTGTGACGGGATGGTCTGAGGTGATCGGACCCGGGTCGTGAACCCGGCATCCCGGCGTGTCCAGCGCATCTACCTCGTTCTGCTGCTCGGCAATACCCTGGCGGCCTCGTTCATCTGGGGCATCAACACGCTGTTCCTGCTCGACGCCGGGCTGAGCAACTTCGAGGCGTTCGCGGCGAACGCGTTTTTCACCGCCGGCATGGTGATCTTCGAGATCCCGACCGGCGTGGTCGCCGACACCGTGGGCCGCAAGGCCTCCTACCTGCTGGGCACCATCACGCTGTCGGTGACCACCGCGCTGTACTGGATGCTCTGGCTCTGGCAGGCGCCGTTCGTCTGGTGGGCCATCGTGTCGGTGCTGCTCGGCCTGGGCTTCACCTTCTTCTCCGGCGCGGTGGAGGCCTGGCTGGTCGACGCGCTCACCTCGACCGGGTACACCGGCAGTCTCGAGGCGGTGTTCGGTCGGGGCCTGGTCGTGACCGGGATCGCGATGTTCGCCGGCTCGGTGCTCGGCGGGGTGATCGCCCAGGCGACCAATCTCGGAGTGCCGTTCCTGGTGCGGGCCGGGGTGCTCGTGGCTATGTTCATCTACGCGTTCGTGGTGATGAAAGACCTCGGCTTCACCCCGGACCACTCCCGCGGCCCGGTGAAGGCGACCCGCCTGGTGCTGGCGGAGTCGATCGAGCACGGGCTCAAGCGTCGGTCGGTGCGCTACATGATCCTCTCGGCGCCGTTCGCGTCCGGGGTCGGCATCTACGCCTTCTACGCCTTGCAGCCCTACCTGCTCGAGCTCTACGGCGACCCGTCCGCATATTCCATCGCCGGGCTGGCCGCGGCGATCCTCTCGTTGGCGCAGGTGGTCGGCGGGGTCGTCGCGCCCCGCATCCGCACGCTCTTCGCCAAGCGCACCAGCACCGTGATCGGGGCCTCGCTGCTCAGCGTGGTCTCGCTCATCGTGCTCGGCCTGAACAGCCTGTTCTGGCTCGCGGTGGTGTTCCTGCTGCTCTGGGGCTTCGTCTTCGCTGTCGCCGAACCGGTGCGCCAGGCCTATCTGAACGACATGATCCCGTCCAAGCAGCGCGCTACGGTGCTCTCGTTCGACTCGTTGTTCGGCAGCCTCGGCGGTGTGTTCATCCAGCCAGCCCTCGGCCGTGCCGCCGACCTCTGGGGCTACGGCGCCTCGCTCATGATCGGTGGTCTCGTGGAACTCATCGGCGTTCCGATCATGCTCGCCAGCCGACGCCAGAACGACCCGGCCGATAGCAAGACCGTTCAAGCGGATGCCGCCGCGCCCGACGCATCCTGACAGTTCAACCAGGCCCGGCCGCGGCGTCACCGACCGTTCACTACGGCGTCACGGGTGACAGCGACACTGTGCGCATGAACCCCCGCACGTCGCTCGATCCGGTCACCGTCGACCTTCGCCTCCTCTCGTCGCTCGACGTGGCCACGCTCGACACCGTGGGCGGCACGCTGGGGGAGCTGGACTATCCGGTCGCGGGCGCGCCCACCGGCCGAGCCCTCGTGGATTCGTATCTCCGCCGCGCTCCCGACAGCGCCTGGGCGCTCTTCCGGGGCGGCGCACCGGCGGGCGTCTTCGCGGTGGTCCCCTACCTCGAGCTGGCCGGGACCATGCAGACCTCCACCTATCTCGCCCATGCAGCCCGGGGCACCGGGCTGAACACGGCGGTGAAGCGGGCGGCGATCACGGCTGCCCGGACCGGCTCCCTCCCGCTCTATTCGTCGGTGCACCACGCGAACACGCGGTCGCTGGCGGCAACCCGCCGGCTGTTCGTGTCGATCGAGCCGGTGCAGGTGGCGGAGCGCATGACCGGTCGCCTTGCCTGGCGCTTCGAACTGAGCGATCCGTGGGCCCAGCTGACGAATGGCCCGGTGCACCAGGGCCTCATCGACCAGCTCGGCGCAACGTTCCGGCGGCCGGCGCTCCAGGCGGCCTGACCGGCTGCGGGTTGCCGGGCACACCGGACGCGCGTACCGTCGGCTGCGGCATCCACCAGCCGGTCGGGAGGGGCCTCGTCATGCACACCGTGCTCGAGCGCTATGGGGTGTTCGCGGCCAGCCATTCTTGGCGGGTCATCGTGCTGTTTCTTGCGGCCGTGGGACTCGTGTCCGGTTTCGGCCTGGGTATCGGGCAGACCACCGACGACACCGTCACCCTGCCGGGCAGCGAGAGCACCGCGGCCCAGGACCTGCTGCAATCGGCGTTCCCGAAGAGCGCGAAAGGCTCCGGCACGATCGTGTTCTCCGGCGACGCCGGGGCGTTCTCCTCGCCGGACGGCACCGCCGCGCTGCAGTCCCTGGCCGCCAGCATTGCCGCCGACAAACATGTGACCCAGGCCGTGCTACTGCCGACGGCCATCAGCTCCGACGGCAGCGTCGCCTACATCAGCGTGTCATTCGACGTGGAAACGCGGGACGTCACGCCCGCGATCGCGCAGCCCGTGCTGGACACCGCGACCAAGGGTGCGCCGTCCGGGGCGACGGTGCTGCCCGGGGGCCAGATCGCCAAGACCCTCGCGGCCGAGCCCACTCACGGAGCCGAGGTGGTGGGGCTGGTCGCCGCCGCGATCATCCTGCTGATCTCCCTCGGCACCGCCGTGGCGATGGCCCTGCCGATCCTCTCGGCGCTCATCGGTCTGCTGTTCGGACTGGGCGCCATCGCACTGCTGAGCCTGCTGGATGCCATCCCGACGGTGTCCGGCACCATCGCGGCGATGCTCAGTCTCGGGGTGGGCATCGACTACTCCCTCTTCCTGGTCACCAAGTTCCGGTCGGTGCGGGCAACGGGAGCTTCGGTTCCCGTGGCGGCCGGGCGCGCGATGGCCGGCTCCGGCTCCGCCATCGTGTTCGCCGGGGTGACCGTGATGGTCGCCCTGGCCGGACTTGTCCTCGCCGGGGTGCCGTACCTCAACTCGCTCGCCTGGGTCGCCGCGACCGGGGTCGCCTGCGCGATGCTCACCTGCCTGCTCCTGCTGCCCGCTGTACTGGGCCTGCTCGGCGATGGCATCGAGCGCCTGGCCCTGCCCACCCGCACCGCCAGGCGGGAGAAGCCCGGCGTGTGGCACCGAGTCGGCGCCGCGACCTCGAAGAGGCCGTGGCTGTCCCTGGTCGGGAGCCTGGTGGTGCTCGCGGCTCTGGCGTTCCCGGTCACCTCCCTGCAACTCGGCCAGACCGACGACGGCAACGCGCCCACCAGCCAGGTCACCCGGCAAAGCTACGACGTGCTCAGCGACGCGTTCGGGGCGGGGGTCAACGGTCCGTTGCTGGTGATCGCCGCCCTGCCCACGCCGGAGCCGAGCGGCCAGTCGGTTCCGCCCGATCCTGCCCTGGCCGCGCTCACCACCGCGTTCGGCTCCACCGACGGCGTGGCCAGTGTGGTCGGGGCGACGGTCAGTGACGACGGCACGGCCGCTCAATGGTCGGTGATCCCCACCACGGCCCCCAGCGATCCGAAAACCGCGAAACTGGTCGACACGCTGCGCACCTCGGTGATTCCCGGAGCCGCGGGCGACCTGGATCCGCTTGTCGGCGGGCAGACGGCGGCCAAGGCCGACTTCGCCGGCATCATCGACGCCAACCTGCTCACGGTGATCATCGTGGTCATCGCGGCCAGCGCCGTGTTGCTGTTCTTCGCCTTCCGTTCCGTGGCGATCCCGCTCACGGCGGCGGCGATGAACGTGGTTTCGATCCTGGTGGCCTACGGGGTGCTCGTGTTCGTCTTCCAGCAGGGCAACGGCATCCAGCTCACCGGCCTGGACGCCCCAGTGCCGATCGAGGCCTACGTGCCCCTGCTGCTCTTCGCCGTGCTGTTCGGCCTGTCGATGGACTACGAGGTGTTCCTGCTCAGCGCGATCCAGGAGTCCTGGCACAGCTTCGCTGACAACCGGCGGGCCGTTGTGCACGGTATCGGCAGCACCGGCCGGGTGATCACCTCGGCCGCGCTGATCATGGTGAGCGTGTTCATCTCCTTTGTGCCCAACCCCGACCCCGTCGTGAAGATGTTCGGTGTGGGCCTCGCGGCAGCGGTGCTCGTCGATGCGACACTGGTGCGCGGTGTGCTGGTTCCCGCCGTGATGACGGTGCTGGGGCGGGCCAACTGGTGGTTGCCGGCGTGGCTCGACAAACGGATGCCGCACCTCACCATCGAGGGCTGAACCGGCCTGGTCGGGCGACCGCGGGTCAGTCGGCGGCGACGCTGGTGGCCGCCCAGCTGGCCAGCAGGCGCAGCCGTTCGGCGCTGGGCGAACCGGGTTCGGCCGTGTAGATCAGCAGCACGGTGCCGGGGTCGGCGGTGATGGCGAGTTCCTCATAGGCCAGGGTGAGTTCACCGACCACCGGGTGATTGAACCGCTTCGTGCCGGACCCGTGCGTGCGCACGTCGTGAGCGCCCCAGAGGGTGCGGAACGTGTCGCTTCGCGTGGACAGCTCGCCGACCAGGTCCTGCAGGGCCTTGTCGTTCGGGTCGCGACCGGCCTCGGCGCGCATGATCGACACACACATCTCGGCGAACACCTGCCAGTCCGGGTAGAACTCGCGCGACGCCGGGTCGAGAAACTGGAACCGGGCCAGGTTGGGGATGCGCCCGCCGTCGCCGATCACGGGCGAGTAGAACGCTCGGCCCAGGTCGTTGGTCGCCAGGAGGTCCTGGTGCTGGTCGCGCACGAACGCGATCCCCTCGGTGATCGTGTCCAGCGCCCACTGCAGGCTCGGCCGGCTCGCCGGGTTCCGGGTCGCGCGGCGGCGGATGCGCCCGGACACCGGGATGCCGTCGGCGGCACGGGCGAGATTGAACAGGTGGGTGCGTTCGGTGTCGTCCAGCTGCAGGGCCCTGGCGATGGCGTCGAGCACCGACGAGGACGCTCCGGCGATCGCACCGCGTTCGATTTTGGCGTAGTACTCCACACTCACTCCGGCCAGCGACGCCACCTCGGTGCGACGCAGCCCGGACACCCGCCGGTTGGCACCGGCGGGCAGACCGGCCCGCTCCGGGGTGATCTTCGCGCGCCGCGACATGAGGAATTCGCGCACTTCGGCCTGATTGTCCATATCCACGACAGTACGTCGCCCCGACGCGGTGTGGGGTGCTCTGCCGGTACACCCCACGGCAGGGACTCCCGCCCGGCCCGGTGCACCGGTTCACTTGAGGACGTACCACCAGCAACCGAAGGAGCATCCACATGCGTTCAGTCATCATGTACGCCCCCGGCGACGTCCGGGTCGAAGACCGTCAGGACCCGACGATCATCCTGCCGACCGACGCGATCATCCGGCTCACGGCGACCTGCATCTGCGGGTCGGACCTGTGGCCGTACCGGGGCGTCGAGCCCGTCGACCACAGCCAGATGGGCCACGAGTACGTCGGTATCGTCGAGGCGATCGGTGATGCCGTGCAGAGCGTCAAGGTCGGCGACTTCGTCGTGGGATCGTTCGTGATCTCCGACAACACCTGCGAAATCTGCCAGGCCGGATTCCAGTCCAAGTGCGAGCACGCCGAGTTCGCGTCGGGTATGCAGGCGGAGAAGGCGCGGATCCCGCTCGCGGACGGCACCCTCGTCGCGACCCCCGGCCAGCCGGATGCCGATCTGATCCCGTCTCTGCTCGCCGCCTCCGATGTGCTCGGCACCGGGTGGTACGCCGCCGTGGCCGCCGAAGCCGGCCCGGGCAAGACCGTCGCGGTCGTCGGTGACGGAGCCGTGGGTCTGATGGCGATCCTCGCCGCGAAGCAGCTCGGCGCCGAACGCATCATCGCGATGTCGCGGCATCCCGAACGGCAGAAGCTGGCCCGGTTCTACGGCGCCACCGACATCGTCGAGGAACGCGGTGACGCGGGGGTGGCGAGAATCAAGGAACTCACCAATGGGCTCGGCGCGCACTCCGTGGTCGAGGCCGTCGGCACGCAGGAATCGTTCATGCAGGCCGTCGGCGCCACCCGCGGTGGCGGACACCTGGGCTACGTCGGGGTCAACCACGACGTGCAGATCCCCGGCATCCAGTTGTTCTTCGCCGGTATCCACACCCTCGGCGGGCCGGCCCCGGTGCGCCGGTTCCTGCCCCAGCTGATCCAGCTGATCTGGGACCGCACCATCGACCCCGGCAAGGTCTTCGACCTCACCCTCCCCATCGAAGAGGCCGCCGCAGGCTACGAAGCCATGCACGAGCGCCGCGCCACCAAGGTGCTGCTCACCTTCTGATGAACACCACCACGACAGTGCCGGCCTCGACGGCGACGGCGACAACTCAGCGACTGCCGATCTTCACCCTGACCGTGCTGGCCGCCATCGGCTTTGTGCTTGTGGCCATGGAGACCATGCCGGCGGGCCTCTTGCCGGTGATCGCCAGCGGCCTGGGCACCAGCGAAGGCACCGTCGGCCTGTTCGTCAGCGCGTACGCGCTCGGCACGGTCATCGTGACCATTCCGGCCATCACACTGACCCGGAGGATGCGCCGGAAGCCTCTGCTGCTCGGCGCCGTCCTCGGACTCATCGTGGCCAACACCGTCACCGCGGTCTCCAGCGACGTCGTTCTGTCGCTCGGGTCACGATTCGTCGCCGGCGCGTTCTCGGGAATCGTCTGGGGGATGCTCGCCGCCTACGGGCGGAAGATCAGCCCGCCCCGGCAAGCCGGCCTGTCGTTGGCGATCGTCTCCGCCGGGGCGCCGGTCGGCTTCGCGCTCGGCACCCCGCTCGGGTCGTGGCTGGGCACCACATTCGACTGGCGCTGGGCCTTCGCCGGTCTCACCGTGGTGGCGGTCGTCGCCGGTCTGCTGATCGCGCTGATCGCGCCGGATGCCGACGGGCAGCCGGGAACGGCCAGGCTGCCGCTGACCCGGGTGCTGAGGATCCCCGGCATAACCGTGATCCTGGCCGTGATCTTCACCTGGATGATCGCGCACAACACCATCTACACCTACATCGCCCCCTACCTGCGGGCCACCGGCGGCGACCTCTCGGTCGAGGTCCAGCTGTTCATCTTCGGGGTGGCCTCGATCGTGGGCATCGTTCTCACCGGGGCGCTGTTGGACCGGTACCCGCGCGCACTGCTGCACGGCAGCGTGGCCCTGTTCGTGGCCGCCGGAGTGATCCTCGGGGCCGGCCACGCCTCGACGCCGGCCGTCGTGGCCGCCACAGTGCTCTGGGGGCTCACCTTCGGCGGGGCATCCGCGCAGCTGCAGGCCGCGCTCTCCAGCAGGGGCGGGGCCGACTCGGATGTCGCGAACGCCTTCCTGCCGGTGGCCTTCAACCTCGCCATTTTCGCCGCAGGGATCCTCGGTGCCGCGCTGCTCACCCCGTTCGACGGGCTCGTGCTGCCCATTGTCATGATCGTCTTCGGCCTTCTCGCCCTGTTGCTGACCGTTTACGGGCGCCGATCTGCATTTCTCGCCCGACTGTGACCACTCATCCGTTCCGCCGCGGCCCGCGTTCCGCCACGGCGGTGTCCGCGCACGAGGTGAGAGTGGTCCTCACCGCCGCCTGCCGAATCGGCGACCGCACCCTGCAGATGCACATCACAAACGTCCAAGCCGCCCGAGCAGACCCCGACGAAGCCCGGTGGATGCGTGCTCGCCTCTGGACCGCGCGTAGCGAAGCGCGAGCCGAACTCACCGCGGCGCTGGAACCGAGCTGGTGGGACGGGGCGACCCCCGAGTCCATCGAGGCAACGTACCAAGCGGCACGGGTATGGAGTCCATCAGACCCTGTCTGCGCCGAGCTTGAGGACTCATTCGCGGCCATGGTTCACATGCTCTATGGCGTGTGCATCAACGAGATCACCGCCCTCGCCGACGCCCGATCCTGACGGCCACGCCACCAGCCCTGCCCCACGTGAAAGGTGAAACGCTGCGCCGGCCGCCCGGCACCGGTATCGTGCCATACAGTGCGGCGCCGCTGCCGACACCCCGACGAAAACGGACCTTTCTATGTCGCTAGCCCCCGACCCCGCTGCCCAGGCGCTGCTGCCCCTGCTCGAGGAACAGAACTCTCGCATCAGTTTCGCCGCCTTCGACTACGACGATGCCTACAGGCTGGGCAGCACGATCATGGCCAAGGCGACCGCCGACGACCTGAAGATCACGGTGACGATGTCCTTCGGCGAGCAACGGGTCTTCCACGCCGCCAGGCCGGGCACGACCGCGGACAACGACGACTGGCTGGCCAGGAAGTTCCGCGTGGTGGCGCGGTACAACGTGCCGTCCTTCCTGATCAGCACCAAATACCGGGCGAGGGGACTCGACTTCAACGAGGCCACCGGACTTCCCGTCACGCAGTACGCGGCCGCCGGCGGCGCCTTCCCGCTCAGGGTGAACGGATCCGTGATCGGAGCCGTCGGGGTGTCCGGCCTGGTCGAGAACCTCGACCATGACCTGGTCGTCTGGGCGCTCGAGGCAGCCCGGGCCGCCGCCGTCTGACGGGCCTGCTGACATGGACTTCCGGCGCCTGGGGACCGGCCAGACCAGCCGGGTGCACATCGGTCACCGTGACGGACGCGCGCCCGAGGTCGTCTTCGAGACCGACACCATCCTGATCGAAGCCCCCAATTGGACCCTCGACGGCGCCGACCTCATCGTCAACGGTGACGGGCAGCTCTGGTCCCTCACCGCGGACGGCAGCGGCGGCCTGGTGCAGATCCCGCTCGAGGGAGTTCCGGCGCTGAATAACGACCACGTGCTGGCGCCCGATGGTGAGCACATCTTCGTCTCGGCCAACGACTGGCACATTTACCGGGCCAGCCTGTCGGGCGGGCCCACCCGGCGGGTCACCAACCCCGGCGACCGCATGCACTTCCTGCACGGCGTCAGCCCCGACGGGCAGACCCTCGCCTACATCGGGTTGGAGCCCGGCGGGGCAGACCTGTGGGCCAGCGGGAACGTGTTCAGCATCCCGGCCGACGGCGGCGCCGACCGGCAGCTGACCACCGGGAGCCGGCCCGCCGACGGCAGCGAATTCTCACCCGACGGTGCCTGGATCTACTTCAACACCGAGTTCTTCGAGCCGGCGGCCGGGCACGCGCAGATCGCCCGGATGCGCACTGACGGCTCAGACCTGCAGCAGCTGACCGCCGACGAGCGGGTGAACTGGTTCCCGCACCTGTCACCGGATGGCGCCAGCGCGGTGTACCTGTCATTCCCGCCGGGCACCGAGGGACATCCGGCGGACCGCTGGGTCGACGTGATGCTGGTGGACGGGCCCGACTGGGCGCATCCGCGCACCGTGCAACGGCTCTTCGGCGGCCAGGGCACCCTCAACGTGAACAGTTGGGCGCCCGACAGCGAGCGGTTCGCCTACATCAGCTATCCGATCGCCGGTAATGTCGATGATTCGCCGTCCACTCGGCGTTGATTGTCTGCCCAGTGAGGACCCCATGACCGAGTACACCCGTCAGAACATCTCGTCCGGCTCCGCCTGGGAGCCCGTGGTCGGCTACTCCCGCGCCGTGCGTGCCGGCGCGTTCGTGTTCGTCGCCGGCACCACTGCCAGCTCGCCCGACGGGGCCGTCGGCGGGGCGGATGCCGCGGCGCAGGCCCGGGAGATCTTCGTGCGTATCGGCGCTGCCCTTGAACAGGCCGGAGCAAGCTTCGACGAGGTCGTGCGCAGCCGGGTGTACCTGAAGGACATTGCCGACTTCGACGCCGTCGGGGCGGTGCACGGCGAGGTTTTCGGGGCCATCCGCCCGGCTCTTGTCGCTGTGGCCGTCGGCGCGCTGGCCGCGCCCGACCTCCTGGTGGAGATCGAGCTCGACGCCATCGTCGGCGCGGCCCTCCCCGCCGCGTAGTCGCCGCCCCAGCATCCGCCGTCGCGGCACAACTCCTGCATTTCTCGCGAACTGAGTCGGTTCACCGGCGGTTTGGGCAGGATTCTGGAGAATTGCAGGAGTTGTGCGGTGGGAGGCGACCGGTGTGCTGGCAGACCGGTGGGCCGGCAGGCTCGCGGCTGCCCGTACGATCGGGGGATGCCCCCACGCTCGCCCCTCCCGCAACGGCACGGGCTCGATGCGGCCTGGGTGTGCACCCCGGAACGCGACCGGCCCGGCGCCCCGAAGCCGACCTGGCCGTCCATGAGCGCCTGGTTGCAGGAACGGGTAAGCGAGTCCGTTGACGTGGTCGGCTTGCTGGATCAGCGCAGATTCGTCTACGAAAACGGCACGCCGGTCGCCGGGGCGGACCCCTACCGGCCCACGACGTTCGTCTGGTTCCACCGCGACCTGGCCGACGAACCGGTGGTGCCCGGCGCTTTGCACCTGATCTATCGGGACGAGCGGATCGTCGTGATCGACAAACCGCCCTTCCTCTCCAGCATTCCGCGAGGCAGGCACGTGGTGCAAAGCGTCGTGGTCCGCCTGCGCGCCGAACTGGGGCTGCCCGAGCTCTCCCCGTTGCACCGCCTGGACCGGGTGACCAGCGGCCTGCTGGTTCTGGCCACCGAACGCCGCTGGCGAGGGGCCTACCAGACGCTCTTCCAGCGCGGCGAGATACACAAGGTGTATCGGGCCTTGGCGCCGCTCCGCCCCACACTCGAACTGCCCGTCACCGTGCGCAACCACCTGGCGGCCCGGCCAGGTCTCTGGCAGGGCGAGGCGGTGCCCGGCGCCCCGGTCAACGCGGAGTCTGTGATCGAACTGGAGGGCCGACTCGGGGATGCGGGACGGTACAAGCTGACCCCCCGCACCGGGCGCACCCACCAACTGCGCCTGCACATGCTGGGCCTGGGCATCCCGATCATCGACGACCCGCTCTACCCCGTGGTTCAGGATGTGTCGGTGCACGATTTCCGACGGCCGCTGCAGCTCCTGGCCAGTGAACTGGCCTTCACCGACCCCATCGACGGTGGGGCCCGGCGGTTCGAGAGCAGGCGACGGCTCCCGCTCCCGGCGGAGGCCGCCACGGCGGAATGAGGCAGGTCGCGACTCAGCGGGCCCGATGAGCCGCGTGCCTAGCCGAGGCCGTCCCGGCTGACCCGGCCGGAGGTCACGAGCACGGCCGTCGAGCTCGCGAGCTCTGACCAGGGCCCCGATAGGCCGAGCACGGCCAGCGCCGAGGTCGACAGCGTGACGCTCTCGCCGGTGAGCGCGGAGACCAGGCCCTCGAGTCCGGGATTGTGGGCCACCAGAAGCACCGTCCGCAGCTGGTCGGGCAGTTCCCGCACGATCGCGAGCAAATCATTCACGGATGCGGCATACGCCCGGTCATCGACTCGGGCCTCGGGGCTCACGCTGAACTCGGCCGAGGCCAGCGCCCAGGTGGCGCGGGCACGAGTGGCGGGGGAGACGACGGCCAGGTCGATGGCCGGGAAATGCTCGGCGAGCCAGCCGCCGGCATCCGGTGCCTGGCTCTGGCCGCGGGCGTTGAGGGTGCGATCGATGTCGGCTTCGCCGCCTGACCAGTCGGATTTGGCGTGCCGGAGCACGATCAGGGTTCGCTCACTGGACTCGGACATCGCGGGGGTCACTTCGTGACACCGTCGGGCCAGGTCGGCTCGCACCAGCGCATGACGAGCACGATGATCCCGGCGCGGGTGGCCCGGCCGTCGAACGTCGCGAACTTGCGGAAGGCCGTGCCGATCGCCGTGCCGATCGCCGTGCCGAACGGCATCGGAGGCATGACCTCGGCTGCTGCAGGTGGTTGTTCCATACCGCCAGCCTAACCAAGCGACGATCTTCAGTCTCGACGCCGCGGCGCGCTCCCGCGACCCGATATTTTCGGGTGATGCGCCCGGCCGTGGTCGCGGTGGAAGTCGGTGCCCTGGCCGCCCCGGCCCTCCCCGTAGAGATCGAACTGGACGCGAGTCCGAGGCCGCACCGTCCGCCGGTCGGCTGGCGCGACTCACTGCCTGGCCATGATGATGCGGAATCGCTCCTCCGGGTCGATGAAGTGGTCGTTGTTGTCGTCGCCCAGGTCGATCTGCACCCAGTTGATTCGGCCGGTGAAACGGCTGTCTCTCGTGGTGTAGTCGGATGAGACCGCGGTGCCGGACTCGTAGCCCACGTCGGTGGTCTCGTCGGCCGAGAAGACCATCGCTTGGGTGGCGCCCACCCGGCCGGTGCCCACGGGATTGCCGTCGTAATAGAGCGACACGTCACCGCCCTTGCCCAGCCCGCCGCCGTCGTAGCCGAACTCCATCCGCACCTGGCACTTTCCCGCGGGGATCGGCAACTCCGCCTCGGTCCTGAACGTCTGGATGCCGAGGACGTTGTACACGAATACGGCACGGCCTCCGATGGCATACAGGCTCCAACCGCCGAACCGGCCACCCTGGGCGATGATCACGCCATCCGCCCCGCCCTCGGGGATGACCAGTTCGGCCGTCACCGAGAACGACTTGTTCTTGATACTTACCACGCTGTTCTCCGACAACCGGCCCATGCCGGAGAACAGCAGCTGGCTGGTCCCCCTGATCAGGGTCGGCCGGCCGGCTGTCTCGGGGGTGGCCCGTTCTATGCCGCGGTCGTCGATCGGCAGCACGTTGTACTTGGTGGCCTCGATCAGCCAGAGCCTTTGCAGTTTGGCGAGCATCTCCGGATTATCGGCGGCCAGGTTCCGGGCCTGGCTGTAGTCGGTGCGACCGTCGTAGAGCTCCCAGACATCGTCGTCGAAGGCGGGAATCTCCCCGCCGATCATCACCCAGGGGGTGCGGTGCTTGGTGACGGCGCTCCAGCCCTTGTAGTACAGGCCTCGGTTGCCGAACATTTCGAAGTACTGCAGGTCGTGACGTTCCGTGGCCGCTGGGTCGTCGAAGGTGTACAGCATGCTCACGCCCTCCATGGGCGTCTGCTGCACACCGTTGACCATCGTCGGTTCGGGCAGCCCGGCGGCCTCGAGAATGGTCGGGGCGATGTCGATGCAGTGGGTGAATTGCTCCCGCAGCCCGCCTTTCTCGGCAATCCCGGCCGGCCAGTGCACGATGGTGCCGTTGCGGGTGCCGCCCCAGTGTGACGCGACCTGTTTGGTCCACTGGAAGGGGGTGTCCATCGCCCACGCCCACCCCACCGCGTAGTGGTTGTAGGAGGTCGGGCTGCCGAACTCATCGACCTTGGCGGCCATGAACTCCGGCGTCTCCAGCGCCGCCATCCCGTTGAAGTTCGCATCTCGTTGAAGGCCCCGTTGACGGTGCCCTCCGCGGAGGCCCCGTTATCCCCGATGATGTAGTAGATGATCGTGTTATCGAGGATGCCCAACTCGGCGACGGTGTCGATCACCCGGCCGACGTGGTGATCGGTGTGTTCCATGAACCCGGCGTAGACCTCCATTTCACGTTCGAGCGCCGGCTTGAGCCCGGCGGGCATGTCGTCCCAGGCGGGGATCTCCGCGTGCCGCGGGGTGAGGAGCGCGTCGGCGGGGATCACCCCGAGTTCCTTCTGCTTCGCGAAGGTGCGCTCGCGCTGCACGTCCCAGCCGTCGGCGAACTTCCCGGCGTACTTGTCCGCCCACTCCTTGGGGACGTGGTGGGGTGCGTGCGTGGCGCCGGGCGCGAAGTACACGAAGAACGGTTTGTCGGGCATCAGGGCCTTCTGCGAACGGATCCAGTTGCAGGCGTGATCGGCCAGGTCCTCGGTGAGGTGATACCCCTCCTCAGGGGTGGCGGGGGGTTCCACCGGGGTCGTGCCGTTGTAGAGCGCGGGATCCCACTGGTTGTTCTCCCCGCCGATGAAACCGTAGAAGGTCTCGAAACCGCCACCGGCCGACGGCCAGGCGTCGAACGGGCCCATCGGCGACGATTGCCACACGGGCACCTCGTGGCACTTGCCGAACTGGGCGGTGGAGTAGCCGTTCAACTTGAGCGTCATCGCCAGCGGCGCCTTGGTGTTCGGCCGCAACGAGCTGTTTCCCGGCGCCGAGGTGGCCGTCTCGGTGATGCTGCCCATCCCCACCGAGTGGTGGTTGCGGCCGGTCAGCAGCGCCTGGCGAGTGGGTGCGCACAGCGCCGTGGTGTGAAACCGGTTGTAGCTGAGCCCGTTGGCGGCGAGTCTCTCGGCGTTCGGCGTGGCACACGGCCCGCCGAAGGCGCTCGACGCACCGAAGCCGGCGTCGTCGATCAGGATGATGAGCACGTTCGGTGCCCCCGCCGGCGGAAGCAACGGCTCGATCGGCGGGTAGTGCGTGTCGGGGTCCTTCGCGTCGTAGGTGGTGAGTCCGGGTGCCGCGCGGTCGGGAACCGGCAGCATCGAACGGGCGTGGCGGTCGGGATTCATCACGGGGCCTCCTGGCTCTCTCGGGCGAAGGTAGCCGCCAGGCTTCCCGGCGGCATCACCCGCTAGGGATGAGGTCACGTCGTCCGTCCGGTCATCCGGCGGTTGGTCGGGACGTTCGCCGAGGAGTGGGGAGAGTGCGGTGATCCTCAAGGAGCTGCGGCAGTGGCAGCGGTACTGGGTGAATTCCTTTCAGCCGTGGTCGATCGCCGCTTCGTCGCGCCGCCGTTCGGCCTTGATCAGCCGCGTAGCCGCGTCGATCAGGGCCAGGTGTGTGAAAGCCTGCGGGAAGTTGCCCAGGTGCTGCCCGGTGGTGGCATCGATCTCCTCGGCGTAGAGCAGCAACGGCCCGGCGAACGAGAGCAGCTTGAGGAACAGGGCCTCGGCGGCGTCGTGCTCGCCGATCATCACCAGGGCGGACACGAGCCAGAACGAGCAGATGCTGAAGGTGCCTTCCTCGCCGCTCAGGCCGTCGTCGGTGCTGTCGACCCGGTAACGCAGCACCAGGCCGTTCTGGGTTAGTTCGTCGGCGATCGCCAGCACCGTGGCCCGCACCCGCTCGTCACCCGGCGGCAGGAAGCCCATGATCGGCAGGAGCAGCAGCGAGGCATCCAGGTCGGTGGTGTCGTAGTGCTGGGTGAACACGCCGCGGTCACTCACACCGCGTTCGCAGACCTCAGCTTTGATCCGGTCGGCGGACGCGCGCCAGGATTGGGCGCGGGGCGCATCGCCGCGGCTCTCGGCGATGCGGGCGGCGCGGTCGGCGGCGACCCAGCACAGCACCTTAGAGGCGACGAAGTGCCGCGGCTGCCCGCGCATCTCCCAGATGCCCTGGTCGGGTTCCGCGGAACGGGCGATGGCCGTGTCGACCAGCTCGGAGAGCCGTTCCCACGCGGCAGGGGCGATCTGTCCGCCGCCGCGAAGGTGCTCCTCGACCGAGTCGAGCAGCATGCCCCAGACGTCGTGCTGGTGCTGATCGAAGGCCCCATTGCCGATGCGCACCGGACGGGATCCTCGGTAACCGGCCAAATGGTCCAGGGTCTGCTCGGTGAGGTCCCGTTCGCCGCCGATCCCGTACATGATCTGCAGGTCCCACGGCGAGTTGGGTTTTCCGGTCGCGACAGCGTCGAGGATGAAGGCGAAATAGTCGAACGCTTCGCCGTTGAAGCCGAGGCCGTGCAGGGCGCGCAACATGAAGGCGGTGTCCCGGATCCAGGTATACCGGTAGTCCCAGTTGCGTTCGCCTCCGGGGGTCTCGGGCAGCGAGGTTGTCGCGGCGGCCATGATCGCGCCGGTCGGCGCGTAGCTCAGACCCTTCAGGGCCAGGGCGCTGCGCTCGATGTACGGGCGGAACCGGTGATCGGGGAACGTGGCCATGCTCATCCAGTTGCGCCAGTACTTCTCCGTCTGCTCAAGCTGACGGGTCGCGTCTTCGAGGTCCTCCGGAACATTCCCGTCCCAGGCCAGGGCCACAAACGCCGACTCCCCGGTCTCGAGCGTGGTTCGGCCCGTGCATCGACCGCCGACCACTCCGAGCGGCACGTTGCCGCCGAGGGTGAGGGAGACGTTGCCGCTGGCGACGGCGGCCCTGGTGTACCCGGGACCGTCGAACCTCCACGCGGCCTGGTCCCTGGCATAGTCGAACAGCGGGAAGCAGTTGACCTGAAGCTCCACCCGACCGTCGAAGCAGGTCGCGATGCGTAGGAGCGTGCGCTGCGCTATCGAGTCGCCGGGGGAGCGCCGGAAGCCTTCCCTGCGCTCGTCGGCCAACGGGCCCATCACCAGGACGTCCTTGACGGTCAACCAGCCGGTGGGCGTGTGCCAGGTGGTCTCCAGCACCATCGTGCCGGGCAGGTACCGGCGCTGCTCCGGCACTGTGGAGTTGGTCGGGGCAAACCTGAAGAGGCCGGCCGTGCGGTCGAGCAGCGCCGCGAAGACACTCGGGCTGTCCGGCCGGGGCAGGCACAGCCATTCCACGGCGCCGTCCGGGGCGATGAGGGTGCTGACCTCGCAGTCGGAGAGGAAGGCGTAGTCGGCGATCGGTGGAAATCTCATGAGTGGTCCTCCGGTGGGGCGATCGTGGCCGGTGCGGAACAACTGCCACCAGAGTCGACCCCGACTGTGTCGCTGTCAACGACCGGGCCGGCGTGCGCATCCCACCGAGGGCTTTGGTGCTGTTGCATCTGTTCGTCGTGGCCAGGAGTGTCTGCGAAGGGGTGCGGCTGACCGGCCGACGGCATCCGACGGCATCCGGCGTCGTCATGCGGCAGAGGGCGCCGGGGGAGACCCGCCGTAGTCTGGGGGGATGCCCGCCACCACCGATGATGCTCGCGCCGATCTGGCTGCGCTCTGCGCGCGCGGCCTGGATTGGGGCTTGGGGCGAAGTCGGGACCTGCCCGATCTGACCCGGGCCCGGCACGCGGCGGTACTCGTGCTTTTTGGCGTGCTCGATGCGGTGCCGGCCCTGGTTGCCGGTTCCGGTGCTGCACCCGTGCCGCGCGACCTGGACGTTCTGCTGCTGCGCCGTGCATCCACCCTGGGCAGTCACCCAGGTCAGATCGCTTTCCCCGGCGGCCGGCTCGAAGCATCCGATGCGGGCCCGGTCGCCGCGGCCCTGCGGGAAGCCGTCGAGGAGACCGGCCTGGATGTCGCCGGCCTCGAGCCGTTGGGCACTCTGCCGGCCATGCCGGTGCCCGTGAGCAACCATCTGGTCACCCCGGTGCCGGCGTGGTGGACTCGCCCATCGCAGGTGGCGGCGATGGACCACGCCGAAACGGTGGACGTGTTTCGGGTTCCCGTGGCGGAACTCCTTGACCCCGCCAACAGGGCGAACACCGTGCACACCGTCGGCGCCACCGACTACCGGGCGCCGGCCTTCACGGTGGGCGCCCGGCTGGTCTGGGGCTTCACAGCAATCGTGCTCGCCCGGATGTTCGACGAGCTCGGCTGGGCCGGGCCCTGGGACCACGACCGGATCGTGCAGCCCGAGCTCTGACGGACGTGCGCCTGCTTCTTGTGTTGGGGCGCTCTGCTTCTCGGTAGACCTCGTGTGGCCCGGCGCCCCCGATAGCGGGGGCGCCGGGCCAGGAGGGGCGCAGTGACCGTGGTCGGTTAGTGCGAGTCCTTCGCCTTGGTGATCGGCTGGCCCTCGACCTGGCCGCGGTCGGCCTTGGCGGCGTCACCGCGGGTCTTGGCCAGGCTCGCGACGGTGGCCACGGCAACTGTCGCGGCGATGAAGACCAGTGAGAACCAGATCGGGATCTCGGGTACCCACAGCACGGGCTCGCCGCCGTTGATGAACGGTACCTCGTTGACGTGCAGGGCGTGGAAGACCAGCTTGAGGCCGATGAAGCCGAGGATGACGGCCAGGCCCTGGGAGAGGTAGACCAGGCGCTCGAGCAGCCCGCCGATCAGGAAGAACAGCTGGCGCAGGCCCATCAGAGCGAAGGCGTTAGCGGTGAAGACGATGTAGGCCTCGGAGGTGAGCCCGTAGATCGCGGGGATCGAGTCGATCGCGAAGACCAGGTCGATGAAGCCGATCGCGATGATGGTGAGCAGCATCGGGGTGACGAAGCGCTTGCCGTTGATCTTGGTGGTGAGCTTGTCGCGGTCGTATTCCTCGCTGACCGGCAGCACCCGGCGGGCCAGGCGCACGAAAAGGTTGTCGGCGGGGTTGCCCTCGTGACCGCGCACCTGCATGTAGGCCAGCACGAACAGCAGGGCGCCGAAGAGGTAGAACACCCAGGAGAAGTTCTCGATCAGGGCCGCGCCCACGGCGATGAAGCCACCGCGCATGATCAGCGCGATGATGATGCCGAACATCAGCACCTTCTGCTGGTACGCCTTGGGCACCGAGAACGCGGCCATCACGATGAGGAACACGAAGAGGTTGTCGATCGACAGGGCCTTCTCAGTGAGGTAGCCCGCGAAATATTCGCCGCCGTAGCGCCAGCCGGACACGATGCCGATACCGACACCGAAGAGCAAGGCAAGGCCGATGTAGAAGGCCGACCAGCGGGCCGACTCACCCACGGTGGGCTCGTGGGGCTTGCGCACGTGCGCGAAGAACTCGTACGCGAAGAAGGCGATCGTCACGGCGATGGTGATGATCCAGATGGTGGGAGTGATATTCAAGAAGAGCTCCAGGGCAGGGGGAACGGACGGAGTTCAAGGTCTCTTCCACCCGCAGCCTGTGGAGCTGCCGAGCCGGCGTCCCGGGACTCTTCATTAAGTCCGTACTGACGGGTGCGCCGCGTGGGAGTACTCCCCTTGCTTGCTCAACAGTAGAGCAGTTTTCCTGAGATGTCGCCCCGAGAGCTTCGCCGGCGGCGAAAACCTCGAAAAACCCTTGTCGCGACGGTCCGGTGGCCGGCTTTCGACGGCTCAGGGCCGGGGGAACAGAGCTGCGCGGGCAAGGCGCCGCTGTGCGGGTGGCACGCCACCCGCATAACGGCGCCTGACCCGCGCAGCGGTCAAGCGGTTGGAGCTAGTAGCGGCGCGGCGGGCGCTCGGAGCGGTCGCCCTGCTGGGGACGGTCGTTGCGGCCGGCCGAGGCACCGTTGTCGGCGTGGATCTCGATCAGCTTGCCGCTGATGCGGGTCGCGGAGAGGCGGCCCAGCACGTCGCCGGACAGGTCGGCCGGCAGGTCTACCAGGGAGTACTCGGGCAGGATCTGGATCGCGCCGAAGTCCTCACGGCTGAGGCCTCCCTCGTTGGCCAGGGCGCCGACGATCTGGCGCGGTTCCACCTTGTGACGCTTGCCCACCTCGATGCGGTACGAGGCCATAGCGCGGTTGCTGTCGCGTGAGCGGCGCTCGGGGCGTTCGCTGCGCAGCGGGCGGTCATCCCGGCTGCCGCGGTCGTCGCGGCGCTCGCGCACGGGACGGTCACCCCGGTCACGGTCGCGGTGCTCGGTGCGCTCACGGTCGAAACGCGCCGCGGCGCGCACATCGTCGGCGTTCAGCAGCAGCGGGGTCTCACCCTGGGCGACCACAGCGAGGGCGGCGGCCACGTCGGCCTCCGGCACGTCGTGGTGCTCCACGTAGTGGCCCACGATGTCGCGGAACGCGGCGATGCGAGCGGTCTCCTCGAGGGCGGCGGTGATGGCGTCGTCGAACCGGGCCAGCCGGGTGACGTTGACGTCTTCGACGCTCGGCAGCTGCATCTGGGTGAGCGGCTGGCGGGTGGCGCGCTCGATGGCGTTGAGCAGGTGACGCTCGCGCGGGGTGACGAAGCTGATCGCGGCCCCGCTCCGGCCGGCCCGGCCGGTGCGGCCGATGCGGTGCACATACGACTCGGTGTCGATCGGGATGTCGTAGTTGATCACGTGGCTGATGCGCTCCACGTCGAGACCGCGGGCGGCGACGTCGGTGGCGACCAGGATGTCCAGCTTGCCGCTCTTGAGCTGCTCAACCGTACGCTCACGCTGCACCTGCGGCACGTCGCCGTTGATGGCGGTGGCGGAGTAGCCGCGGGCGCGCAGCTTCTCGGCGAGGGTCTCGGTCTCGTTCTTGGTGCGGGTGAAGACGATCATGCCCTCGAAGTTCTCCACCTCGAGGATGCGGGTGAGCGCGTCGACCTTCTGCGGGTACGAGACCAGCAGGTAGCGCTGGGTGGTGTTGACCGAGGTCGTGGTCTTGTTCTTGACCGTGATCTCTTCGGGGTCGTTGAGGTACTGCTTGGAGATGCGGCGGATCTGCGCGGGCATCGTGGCCGAGAACAGGGCCACCTGCTTGTCGTCCGGGGTATCGGCGAGGATCGTCTCGACGTCCTCGGCGAAGCCCATCTTGAGCATTTCGTCGGCCTCGTCAAGCACCAGGTACTTGAGCTGGGTGAGGTCGAGGGTGCCCTTTTCGAGGTGGTCCATGATGCGGCCGGGGGTACCGACGACAACATGCACGCCACGGCGCAGCGCGGAGAGCTGGATGCCGTAACCCTGTCCGCCGTAGACGGGCAGCACATGCACACCCTTCATGTGGGCGGCGTACTTCTCGAACGCCTCGCAGACCTGCAGGGCGAGTTCCCGCGTGGGAGCGAGGACCAGGGCCTGGGGGCTCTTCTGGGACAGGTCGAGGCGGGAGAGGATCGGCAGCGCGAAGGCAGCGGTCTTGCCGGTACCGGTCTGGGCGAGGCCCACGACGTCGCGGCCGTCGAGCAGCGGGGGAATGGTGGCAGCCTGGATGGCCGACGGAGTCTCGTAGCCTACGTCTTTGAGGGCCTTGAGTACGGAGTCACTGAGCCCAAGCTCGGAGAACGTGATGGTCGGGCGGGCAGTGGCTGCCTCGGTCGGTGCAGTTGAATCAGGAGGCGTCATACTACTACGGTAGTCGGTCGAAGTGCTCACCCCGTTCGGGAGCGTGAAATCGGTTGCCCGGCAGTCCGCCGACAGGGGCGATTCGGCGTCGGCGAGGACCGCCGCCGCATCAGCCGAGCGCCCGGCCGCGGTACTGGCGGACGGGGACCGGCGGGCGCACAATGACCCGTAGACGGTGGAGGCGCGCCGAGGTGTCCCGTCGCATGGAAGGTGTTCCCGATGGTGGCGTTCTGGGTGCTGCTGGCACTCGCGGTGATTCTGTTGATCGTGCTGCTGGCCCTGTCGATCAGGGTGGTGACGCAATATGAGCAGGGCGTGCTGCTGCGGTTCGGCCGGCTCGTCGGCACGCTGAAGCCTGGCCTGCACATCATCATCCCGCTCATCGATGTCATGCACCGGGTGTCCCTGCGCATAGTGACCCTTCCCATCGAGTCGCAGGGCATCATCACCCGCGACAACGTGAGCGTCGGGGTCTCGGCGGTGGCCTACTACCGGGTGATCGACTCGGTGAAATCGGTGGTGGAAATCGAGAACGTGCAGGCTGCGATCGATCAGATCGCCCAGACCACGCTGCGCAAGGTGGTCGGCCAGCACGCCCTGGACGAGACCCTGACCAACACCCAGGTGCTCAACGTGAGCGTGCGCGAGATCCTGGATGCCCAAACCCTCGGCTGGGGTGTCGAGGTGACCCTGGTCGAGCTCAAGGACATCCTGCTGCCCGAAAGCATGAAACGCTCGATGGCCAAGCAGGCGGAGGCCGAGCGGGAGAAGCGGGCCAAGATCATCAACGCCGAGGGGGAGCAACAGGCCGCCGCGACCCTCGGTCAGGCTGCGGACATCATGCTCGCGCATCCGATCGCGCTGCAATTGCGCAATCTGCAGACCCTGGTCGAGATCGGCGTCGACAAGAACACCATCGTGGTGTTCCCCGCCCCGCTCATGAGCACCATCAGCGAGCTGGGCACCTTCCTGGCCAGGGAAACCAGGGACGCGGCCGCATCCGTCGCCGACACGGACTGATTCTCGCGGCGGTGGAGCGCCGACGGGCCGGTACTATTCGTATCTGCCCAGGCCCAATCCGAAAGACAGGCGCACAGTGATGTTGGAGATGCGACCGAATTGCGAATGCTGCGACCGGGACCTCTCGGCGTCCGGTGACGACGCGTTCATCTGCTCGTTCGAATGCACCTGGTGCGCCGACTGCGTGCAGACGTTCCCCGGCGGCGCCTGCCCCAACTGCGGTGGCATGCTCCAACTTCGACCGCGCAGGGCCCCGCACAAACTGGTGACGTCCCCCGGCTCCACCATCCGCGTCGTGACACCGGGATGCCGGACCGACCTGGCCTGAATCAGCCCGGCAGGCTCGCGTCCAGGGTCTCGTGCAGTGCGCCGGCGAGCACGGCGAGGTCCACATCGTGGCTCTGACCGGGCAGCTCCACGTGCCGGCCGTACTCCAGGGCGGTGGCCAGGGCCCTGGCGGATTCACGGATGAACTCCGGCGCGAATTCGCCGCTGAGCACCACCGCCGGAATCCGGACGGCGTCGATCCGCTCATAGGGGAGCAGGCCGTCACCGAGTACCGCGTCGTCGTAGGCGAGAGTGGGGGCGATTGCCTCGTAGCCGGCCCACATCGGCGCCTGCCGCATCCCCGCGATCTGCTCGGCCGGTATACCCACCCGGGCCAGGAACAGTGCCATGGCGTCGCTGCGTCGCCCCGCGGCCAGGGCCTCGGCGAGGTTCCGGGAGTACGCGATGGCGACGGGATCACGCTCGATGCTCACCGGCACCTCATAGACCGCCAGTTCGCTGACCGATGCGCCCAGCCGCGCGGCGGCGGCGATGGCCAGCGCCCCGCCGCTGGACATGCCGAAGAGGGCCGCCCGGCCGCCGGCCGTGTCGATCAGGGCGGCGATGTCGTCGATCTCCCGGTCGACCGAGAAGGGCAGGGTGTCGGTGCTGGCGCCGCGTCCACGCCGGTCGTAGACGTACACGGTGAACCTGTCGGCCATGAGCGCGGCCAGGGGGCGCAGGGGTCCGGCGTCACGATAGCAGGTGGCGCCGTCGACGAGGACGAGGGCCGGCCCGGTGCCGAGGCTGTCGAAGGCGATCCTGGTGCCGTCGTGTGACGCAACCGTGGGCATGGTGTCTCCTTCGTGGGCTATCGCTTCACAAATGTTCGCTGACACCGTGGCACCGGATGACCACGGCGGTCAACCGCTGAGGCGGGAACATCCGCGCGGACCTGCACGGACGTGCTCCGCCCGGCGCCGTGTTGCGCCCCCACACTGGAGCAGTTCGCGGGAGTATGGCTGCATGGCCATTACTGAGCAACAGCCCTGGGTTAAGCACTACCAGCCGGGCGTGCCCGCAGAAATCGACTACCCCACCACCTCGCTCGTCGAGATGCTGGAGCACGCGGTCGCGGAGGCCGGTGACGCCCCGGCGCTGGAGTTCTTCGGGCGCCGCACCAGCTATGCGGAACTCGGCGCCCAGATCGACCGGGCGGCGGAGGGACTGCGCCTGCTCGGCGTGCGCGCCGGCGACAGGGTCGCCCTGATCCTGCCGAACTGCCCGCAACACGTTGTGGCGTTCTATGCGGTCCTCCGCCTGGGCGGCATTGTCGTGGAGCACAACCCGCTCTACACCTCGCCCGAACTCCGGCACCAGTTCGAAGACCACCAGGCCCGCATCGTGATCGCCTGGGACAAGGTCGCTCCCACCGTTCGGGCATTCCCTGCCGACATCGAGATCGACCACATCGTGTCCGTCAACCTGCTCCAGGCGTTCCCCACCATCAAGAGACTGGCCCTCTACCTGCCGGTCAAGAGCCTCCGCGAATCCCGTGCGGCGTTGACCGGTTCGGCGGCCGGCACCACCCCGTGGAAGGACCTGTTCACCCACGGCGCCATCGACCCGACCCACCCGCGGCCCGCGATGCACGACCTGGCGGCCATCCAGTACACCTCCGGCACCACCGGCCGCCCCAAGGGCGCGATGCTCACGCACTACAACCTGCACTGCAATGCGTTGCAGGGCGAGGCCTGGATGCACGGCGCCGAGTACCGCAAGGAGGTCTTCTACGCGATCCTGCCGATGTTCCACTCCTTCGGACTCACGCTGTACCTGACCTACGGCATCCACAAGCAGGCCCTGATCGTGCTGTTTCCCAAGTTCGACCCGAAAACCGTGCTCGACACCATGAAGAAGACCCCGGCCACGGTGTATTGCGCGGTGCCGCCGATCTACGAGCGCACCGCGCTCGCCGCGAAGGAACGCGGCATCTCGCTGCGCTCCTGCCGGTTCTGCATCTCCGGGGCGATGAATCTGCCCGACCACGTCGTGGAGCTGTGGGAATCCGTCTCCGGCGGGCTGCTGGTGGAGGGCTTCGGCATGACCGAGGCTTCCCCGGTGGCGATGGGCAATCCGTTCTATCCCACCCGTCGGCCCGGCACCGTCGGCATCCCGTTCTCGTCGACCCTGATGAAGGTCACCGATCCCGATGACCCGACCGTCGAGGTCGAGAAGGGGCAGCCGGGCGAGCTGCTGCTCAAGGGCCCGCAGGTATTCCAGGGCTACTGGAACAACCCGGAGGAGACCGCCAAAACCCTCACTCCCGACGGCTGGCTGCGCACCGGCGACATTGTCACCGTGGACGAGGACGGGTTCTCCACCATCGTCGACCGGGCCAAGGACCTGATCATCACCGGTGGATTCAACGTGGCGCCCACCGAGGTGGAGACCGTGCTGCGTCTGCACGCTTCGGTGATTGACGCGGCCGTCTTCGGCAAGACGCTGGAGCGCGGCGGCGAGATGGTCGTCGCCGCCGTCGAACTCGAACCCGGCGCGACCCTGGACGAGAAGGCTCTGCAGGATCACTGCCGGGAGCACCTGGCCGCCTACAAAATTCCGCGCCGGATCGTGCAGATCACCGACACCCCGCGCACGATGCTGGGAAAGGTGCTGCGCCGCAAGGTGCGCGAACAGGTGCTGCCGACGCTCTGACCTGCCTTCACCCGTCGCGGGTGACGCGAGCGCTGCCGGAGGGTTGGACACTGACACCTCCGGCAGTCGGAGCCGACGGCGCACGCTCGTGCCCGTCGTTCGCATCATCTCAGCGAAGTGGAGTGGGTTATGACGGACACCATCGATGAACTCGGGCCGGTCGACTGGATAGTCGTGGAGTTTCCGGGCAGCACCTTCAACGGGTCGATCGCTCCGGAGATCACCTCCCTCGTGGACCGCGGCCTGGTGAAGATCCTGGACCTGCTGATCCTCAAGAAGGACGCGGACGGCGCGCTGGAGATCGCCGAACTGTCGGATGTCGACGACGGCGAACTCGGCGAGTTGCGCGCCTTCGAAACCGAGCTGGCCACTCTCCTCAGCGAGGACGACGTGATCTCGGCAGCCGAGGCCATCGAGCCCGGCAGCAGCGCCGCGCTCCTGGTCTGGGAGAACCTCTGGGCCGCCCCGTTCGGAGCGTCGGTGCGGCACGCCGGCGGCCAGCTAGTCGCCAGCGGGCGCATCCCGGTGCAGGCCCTCGCCGCCGCCATCGAAGCCGATGACTCGGCTGCACACACCGGGGAAGGAGCCTGACATGCCTATTGCACGCAGAAGGGTCGGCCGGCCAGGGGTGATCGGGGCTCCCGTGGCCCGCACCGCCGCCACCGTCGGCACGGCGGCAGTCGTGGCCCACGGGGTGCGACGGCGCGGCGACCGCAGGGACGAGAGGCGCGACCGCCGCTGAGCCAGAGCCTGAGCCACGAAAGGGCGACTCCCCGAAGGGAGTCGCCCGGTCGTTCAGTGCAGGGAAATCCTGCCGGAAGGCCTAGTCGCCCAGGACGGCGCCCAGGTCGAGGTCGCCGAGGTTGACGTCGCCGAGGGAGTCGTTCACTGCCGAGTCGACAGCGTCGTTGATCTCGGCGCCGAGGTCGCCACCGGTCACGTCGCCACCGGTCACGTCGCCACCGGTGATGTCACCCAGGTCGGCCTCGTTCGCCGAGCCGACCGGTGCATCCACCGGTGCGGTCACGGGCGCGGTGACCGACGTGTCGTTGCCCGAAGCCACCGGTCCGTTCCCGGACGCGATCGGGGCGTCGATGCCGTTGGCGATGTTGTTGCCGGAGGCCACGTCACCGATGTCGCTGTTCAGCGAGTCCTCAACGAGCGGGCCGTTGACGAGCGGCCCGGTCGAGATGTCGCCCTCGTTGACGGAGGTGTCGGTACCGGAAACATCGGTACCGGAGATGTCGGCACCCGAAACCACGGGGGCCAGGATGCCGGTGCCGGACGCGCCGTTGCCGGCTACGGCGTCACGCAGGATGTCATCGATGAGATCGGTGTTGCTGGCCGACGAGGAGCTGTCGGTCACGGTGGCTGCTGCATTGTCGAGCTCAGCGGCCTGGGCGGGAGCCACGAGGCCTCCCACGATGAGGGCGGATGCTGCTGCGCCGGTGATGCCGAATGCGGTGATGCGCTTAGTGATGGTCTTCATTTTCGTAGCTCCAATTCATTAGTTTCGCTCCGGCCTCGGTGTGAACCGGGCCGCATAGGTGGTCCGGAGCGCGTGCACTCCTGGATTGGTCCGGCCGCGATTGTTCGCCTGCGATGGGCCGGAATAACGTCGGTGTCCGGGGTCTCAGCTACGCGCCGTTCCCAGTCGTGGCGGGCGATGGCCGCCGCACCGAGCACAGTCGAAAGGATTCTCGAAAACTTTCCTCCCCACCCGGCAATCATTGACATGCCGACACGTAGCGATATATCGTTGAGTATCGCGGAAGTTCCGCGGCGTATCGGCACGGAGGCACCCCAGCGGGCCGATGTGAGACGCGCAACGTGAAAGGAATGCGACCATGAAGCGCTTTCACCACACCCACCATCCAGACTCCGGCGCCGCTGCCTTCGGCGGGACGGAGTTCGGCCCGGGCATGAACCGTGCCCACCACGACTCCCCGCAGGCTCACGGCCGCGGCTTCGGCCGGGGCTTCGGTCCGGGAGGTCCCGGCTTCGGCGGCTTCGGCCCGGGGTTCGGCCCCGGCGGACCGCGCGGCTCCCGTCGTGCCAACAAGGGCGACGTTCGCTCGGCGATCCTCTCGCTCCTGGCCGACGGCCCCTCCAACGGGTACGGACTGATCCGGGCCATCGAGGAGAAGACCGGCGGGGCCTGGCGCCCCAGCCCCGGCTCCATCTATCCCACGCTGCAGCAACTCGTCGACGAAGAGCTCATCGCGCCGACCGGCACCGAACGCCGCACCGACTATCAACTCACGGATGCCGGCCGGGCCTACTTGGCCGAGCACGCCGACGACCTCAAAAAGGCGTGGGAGGCCACCCCCGGTCAGTCGGATGCCGACGCGGCCTTCCACGAGAGCGTCGGCAAGCTCTTCGGCGTGGTGCACCAGTTCCGTTCCGCAGCCACCGATGCCCAGCGCGCCGCCGCGACCGAGAAGCTCGACGAGGTGCGCCGCGCGCTGTACCTCATCCTCGCCGACTGACATAGGGCAGCGACCAGTCGCCGACGGCCGGCGACCGGGACAGAATGGCGGCATGTCCATCGTTCTCAGCCTGGTCCGCTCGGCCGTGGCGCCACTGACCCGCACCCGGCTGTTCCGGGCGACCGCGCCGGTGCTGCTGCCGCCGCTCGAGCGCGCCCTCGACCGGGTCAGCAGGGGACGGGTGCAATTGAGCGCCCTTCTGGTGCCCTCGCTGGTGCTGCGCACGACGGGAGCCCGGTCCGGCCTGGCGCGGGAGAGTCGACTGATGTACACGCCGGACGGGCAGGGCCGGGCCATCGTGGCCGGCACCAGCTTCGCCCGTGCGCGTCATCCGGCCTGGACCTACAACCTGATGGCGCATCCGGACGCGGATATCGTCGTGCGCGGCCGACGGCTGTCGGTGCGGGCGAGCATGATCGGCCCCGCCTGCCGGGATACGGCGTGGGAGCGGATCGAGCGCCAGTGGCCGGGATACCGTGCCTACGAACGCGACTCCGGTCGCATCGTGCGCATGTTCCTGCTGCGCCCGGTCGTCGAGGGCGGCGGCACATTGAACGCCCAGAGCCGAGCGGGGCAACGGGTCACCGAAGATCACCGAGAGGGCGCAACGACATGACGACCGACGATGAGACAGCACAGCCGCGGCTGGTGCCCGGCGAGCGCGGCCCTGACCTCATCCTCAGCCGCAACTTCGCGGTCGGTATCGACGAGGTGTGGGCGACCCTGACCGACCCGGCCCGCACCACCGGTTGGTTCGGGCCCTGGGAGGGCGAGGGCACACCGGGCGGAACCATTCGGGTTCAGATGCGCTTCGAAGAGGGCGACCCGTGGGTGCCGATGCGGATCGACGCCTGCGACCGTCCCGCCCGGCTGGCCGTCTCCATGCTCGAAGACCAGGGCGACTGGCGGCTGGAGTTGGTGCTCGCCGAGACGGCCGGGGTCACCCGCCTGAGCCTGATTCACCACCTCACCGGGGTCGACGGCCTGGGGGAGATCGGCCCGGGCTGGGACTTCTACCTGGACCTCTTCGGTGCGGCCCTGCGGGACGCACCGTCAGGCGCGGGAGCCGTGCCTGTGTTCACTGACTACTATCCGGCCCGATCGACGGTCTTCACGGCGTTGGCCGAGACCTACCCACGGCGCTCCAGCTGAGCCGTCACGCAGACATTCTTGCGGTGAGGCGCGCGACGTCCGCGCCCATCTGCTCGCGCATCGCGCAGCGTTCGAAGCCGCTCTCGGCGCGTATGACCTGCACGTTACCGATACGGGAACGGCCTCACGGCTGAGTTTTCAAGGGGGTTGCGAGTTTTTTTTGAACTGTTTTTGACCCGCCCCCCGCCGCTTCAAACGACGGAATCGGTCGGCATCCGAGCCTGGAATCAGCGTCTCATCTGGCATTGAGAAGTGATCCTGTTCATGCGCTTCGATACAACAGGGGTACACGCATTGGGGGGATCTTCCCGGCAAAAGGTGAGGATCCATTCAGAAACGTGCTGCAGGGTGGTCACTTCGCCCGGGCGGGCCCCCGCCCGTGGAACGTTGAACAAGAACCGCTCTGCGCCCGCGTACCTGCGTTTCGCTCAGTGAGAGACATACATAACTGTGACTTCCCCGATTTCCAGCACTCCAGCAATACCCGAAACCTCCGCAACAGCCGTCATCTCCGCGCAGCCCCAGTCCCCGCCCCTGGAGACCCGGGCGTCGAAGACCCACCGCACCCGGGTCACCCGCCGGTCGGCGGCGGCCCTGGCTGTCCTCACCATCGGCGCGATGGCCGGAACCGGCTTCGTGCTCGAGCCGGCCATGGCAGCGCAGAACGACCGCGTCGCCGCTTCAGCGTCCCTCGCGTCCGGCTCCGGCCGGCACGCTGAGCAGCTCGACGCCTACAGCGGCATCGCGGCCGCCCATGCCGAGAAGGCCGCCGCAGGCACCCTGGCCGGCGCGACCGCCGTGATCACCGCCGCCCAGAACAAGACCGACGCCACCGAGCTGGCCACCCCGGTGGCGATGCTCAGCAACTACGAGTACCTCGCGCCGGCGCGGATCTATGAGCTCGTCGACCTCACCAACGCTGCGGTGCCGCCTGTGCAGGCCGCAACGGCCGAGGCCGATCGTGTCGCCGCCGAGCAGGCCGCGGCTGCCACCGCTGCCGCCGAGGCCGCCGCAGCCCAGCAGGCCGCCGATGCGAAAGCCGCGGCCGATGCGAAGGCAGCGCAGTCCGCGCAGTCGGCTCCGAAGGCCAGCACAGCGCCGGCCCCGTCGGCCCCGGCCAACCCGAGCGGCGCCCAGGCCATCGCCCGCGACATGATGGCCGCCAAGTATGGTTGGGGCTCCGATCAGTTCGGCTGCCTCGTCAGCCTGTGGGACAAGGAGTCCGGCTGGAACGTGAACGCCTACAACGCCTCCAGCGGTGCCACCGGAATCCCGCAGGCGCTGCCCGGCAGCAAGATGGCCACGGCTGGTGCGGACTGGCAGACGAACGCCGCCACGCAGATCTCGTGGGGCCTGGGCTACATCTCAGGCAGCTACGGCACTCCGTGCGCGGCCTGGGCTAAGTCCGAGTCCGTCGGCTGGTACTAGCCAACCTCGTATTCGACAGAACCTGGAACGGCCCGCGGGCAGCAGGTCAGGGCATGAGCTCCTGGCCGCTGATCCGCGGGCCGTTCTGCGTACAGGCTGGGAAGAGCGCCGGGACCTGCCCAGCACGGTAAGGCGGGCGTACTCTCGGGGCATGAAACGTGCGCTCGCGTCCGGCTTGGTCGTCGTGCAGATCTTTCTGCTGGTCGCCCTCCTTCTCTCGCCGCATGGCACCGTCTGGCCGGTGAATGGCTTTGTCGTGGCCACCGCTATCGCCCTCATCGCGGTGGGGGTGACCCTGGCGGTCCAGGGCTCCACCACCCTCGGCCCGGCAATGACGGCGAGCCCGATACCGCGCGAGGATGCCCCGCTGGCCACGAACGGGGTGTACGCGGTGGTGCGCAACCCCATTTACACCGGGCTGATGTCCGGCGGGCTGGGCCTGGTCTTGATCGGCTCCTCCCTGCTGCACGTGGTGGTCTGGGCGGCACTGGTCGGCCTCCTGGCCGGGAAGACCCGGTGGGAGGAGCAGATGCTCGTCGAGGAGCATCCGGCCTACTCGGACTACGCGGCCAGGGTCGGCCGGTTTCTGCCCGGTGTCGGCCGAATCCGCTGACGCGGGTAACGATTCGCCCGCGAAAACCGTTACGCCCAATATGACGACACCGCTTTCCATTCTTGACCTCGCCCCCATTGCCCCCGGACAGAGCGTGAGGGAGAGCTTCGCGGCCAGCGTTGCCCTCGCCCAGGCCGCCGAAAAGCACGGGTACGAAAGGGTCTGGTATGCCGAGCACCACAACATGCCCACGATCGCCTCGTCGGCTACGAGCGTGCTCGTAGGCCATGTCGCCTCGCAGACGTCCACCATCCGGCTCGGATCCGGCGGCGTGATGCTGCCCAACCACTCGCCGCTGACCATTGCCGAGCAGTACGGCACCCTCGCGGAGCTATACCCGGGCCGCATCGACCTCGGTCTGGGCCGGGCGCCCGGCAGCGACCAGACCACCGCCAGGGCCATGCGCCGCGACCCGCGCGCCTCCGACCAGTTCCCGCAGGACGTGATGGAACTGGCCGCCTACCTGCGCGACGAGTCGATCATCCCGGGGGTACGAGCAGTTCCGGGCGCCGGCACCAACGTTCCCCTGTACATCCTGGGGTCCTCCCTCTTCGGCGCCGGCCTCGCGGCGGCGCTGGGCCTGCCGTACGCGTTCGCGTCGCACTTCGCCCCCGACTCGCTGTTCGAGGCCGTCTCCCTCTACCGCCGCGATTTCACGCCGTCCGCGCAACTGGCCGAGCCCTACCTGCTGGTGGCCGCCAACGTGATCGCGGCCGACGAGGGGGCGGATGCGGCGGGGCAGTTCGAGATCATGCGCCGCTCCAGGGTGCGCAGCATGATCGCCCGTGGACCGGCGTCACCGGAGTACTCCGACGAACAGATCGACGCGTTCCTGACCACCACCGAGGGGCGTCGCCTCGCCGACATGATGCGGTACACGGCCGTGGGCACGCCCGCGGACGTGCGCACCTTCCTCAACGACCTGGTCGCATCCACCGGAGCCGACGAACTGATCCTGGCCCACGCCTCGCAGCAGATCGGTGACCGGCTGCGTTCGGTGGAGCTGACCGCCGGCGCCATGGCCGGCGTCCTGGCCTAAAGCGCAACGGCCCGGGGTGCGCTCGGCGGGGAAGAGTCGGTAAGGTCCCAGTTATGACACCTGATTCCCTCGTCGAGTTTTGCCTGAGCCTGCCACAGGCCGCCGAGACGTTTCCGTTCGGCGAGGAGATCAGCGTCTTCAAGACCACCGGGAACGGCAAGGTCTTCGCTCTCAGCGCGCTGGAGGGCGACCCCCTGAGCGTGTCGCTGAAGTGCGATCCCGAGGAGGGCCGGGCGCTGCGAGAGGAGTTCCCCGATCACATCACTCCGGGCTACCACCTGAACAAGAAGCACTGGATCACCGTCGTGCTCGACGGCTTCGTGCCCGACGAACTCGTGGAGAACCTGCTGCGCGACAGTCACGCGCTGGTGCGCCCGAAGGTGCCGCGCGCGCCCCGGGGGAGCGCCGGGTAGTCACCGCCGCCGGATCCGCCAGCGACCGGGACGCCCGGCTCGCCAGTCCCAGGTCAGTTGATGGCGCCTGGCAAGCACGATCGCGATCGTGATGGCCGCTGTGGCCGGCACGAGGCCGGAGACCATCATGCCGGTGTGCGCGCCGTAGTGCTCGATCAGCCATCCCATCAGCGGGCTGCCGAGAGCCTGGCCGCCGAGCAGAACCAGTACGTAGACCGACATCACCCGGCCGCGGATGAGCACGTTCGAGGAGAGCTGGACCAGCGGGTTGCAGGCCATGAAGAAGAACTGATTGGCGATGCCGGAGGCCACGAGCACCAGGCCGAAAGCCAGCTGGGTGGGCATAAGTCCCAGCGAGGCCTGGATGAGAGCCCACACCCCGCCGCAGAAGATGACGGTGCGCAGCCGGATGGTGACCCGCCTGGTCGACGCCAACGCACCGACCAGCGCGCCCACGGCGACCAGGCTGTTGAACAGCCCGTAACCTCCCGCCCCTGCGGCAAAGACGTCACCGGCGAAGGCCACGAGCAGCACGGGCATGTTGAGGGCGAAGACCGAGAGGAACGACATCATCACGAGCGGCCAGAGGATGGTGGGGGTGGCGACGACGTAGCGCAGTCCCTCCCGCAGCTGGCCTTTGCTGCGGGGCGTGGGCGGCTTCCGATGCAACGCCGTGGTGTCCAGGAGCAGAAGCGCGAGCACAGTGACCAGGCAGGCGATCCCGTTGATGGCAAATGACCACCCCGCACCGACGGCCACGATCAGCAGGCCGCTGACCGCCGGGCCGACCAGCCCGCCCAGCTGGAACGCCGAGGAATTGACCGTGATGGCGTTCCGCAGGAACTGCGGACCCACCATCTCGTTCACGAACACCTGCCGGGTGGGGTTGTCGATGACGGTGACGAGCCCGAGCACGAAGGCGATCACCCACACCTGCCACACCTCGACGACACCGCTCAGGGTGAGCACAGCGAGGGTGAGGCTGAGCACGGACGCGGCGGACTGCGTGATCAGCAGCAGCATCCGTTTGGAATAGCGGTCGACGACGACCCCGCCGAGGAGGCCGAAGAGAAGCATCGGGGTGAACTGCATGGCCACGGTCACACCGACGGCCGCGACGCTGTCGGTCAGCTGCAGCACCAGCCAGCCCTGGGCGATGCGTTGCATCCAGGTGGCGGTCATGGCGATCACGTTGGAGATCGTGAACAGCCTGAAGTTGGGCACGGTGAGGGAATCCAGAGTGATTCCCCACCGACGGCGGCCGGGTGGCGGGGGAGGCGGGGTGCTAGTCGACAGGCGGTGCCGCCGTCGATCCGCGCACGATCAGCTCAGGTCGAAGGAGCACCGACCGGCCCGGTTCGCCGGTGGTGAGGCCGTGGTGAGAGACGATCTCGGCAATGGCCAGCCGGGCCATCTGGCCGATCGGCTGGCGCACCGTTGTGAGCGGCGGGTCGTAGAGATCGGCCAGGATGATGTCGTCGAAGCCGACCACGGACACGTCGCGGCCGACCTGGAGACCGAGGTCCCGCAGGCCCCGGCAGACGCCGAGGGCGGTCATGTCGTTGATGGCCACCACGCCGGTCGGCGGGTTCGCGGCGGCGAAGATCTCGTGGGCGGCGCGGCGGCCCACATCGGCCGCTTCGACGTCACCGAAGGGCGCCTCGTCGGCGCCGGCCCAGAGGGTCATGTCCGCCACGGCGAGTCCGGCGGCCTCGACGGCCGAGCAGAACCCCTCGTACCGCCCGGTGCGGTTGACCGAACGGAGCGAGCCGGAGACGAAGGTGAGATTCCGGTGGCCGAGGCTCGTGAGGTGAGAGGCGGCCAGATGGCCGCCCACCACATTGTTGATGCTGATGCTGACAACGGTGGACGGGTCGTCGGCCTGGGTGGGCCGGTCTAAGGTGATCAGGCGCAACCCCTGCTCGATGATGTGGGCCAGGTGCTTCAACGATGGCAGTGACGTGCACAGCACGATCTCCCGTACACCGTCGTCCCACAGCTCCTCGACATAGCGGCGTTCCCGGTCGGGGTCGCGCTCGCTGTTGCAGAGCAGCACGTTGTAGCCCTCGGCGAGAGCGGCGTGCTCGAGTTCCCGGGCGAACGCGCCCCAGAACGGATTGCCCACTGACGGCACGATGAGGCCGACGGTGCGGGTGCGGCCGGTTCGCAGCTCGCGGGCCGCCCGGTTTGGCCGGTAGCCGAGCTGGCTGATCGCTTCGGTGATGCGGTCCCGCGTGGCGGGCAGCATGCGACCCGAGCGGCCGTTCAGCAGGTTGGACACCGTGCTCGCCGAAACACCGGCGGCCCGAGCGACCTGTTGGATCGTAACCTTCTCCATCATTGTCCGTTCACGTGGCGGTCGAGGTATGGGGGATTCCAGCAGTGTAACGATCTACCGGCAGGTTGGCAATGTTGGGCACGTCTCGTGCCCGGCGAGGGCCGGTTGCCCCCTGGCCTGCCAGGCTGAAGATTGCTTGACGAATCAAAAAACGCCAGTTATGGTCAGTAAATCGTTACACCAGTCAGACGGGCCAGAGTCACGAGCTTGGCCCCCAACGGCGGTACGACGACGACGAAGACGTCTGAGTTTGCGGCAGCGTCGCCACCAACTAATTCACTCCCCGTGAAGGGAAAATGCTCATGAACTTTCGGACAGCACGAACGACTTCCACGAGACAGGCTGTGACAGCCAGCGGCGCAACACGGCGCCACGTGGCCCTGCGGTATTCCGCCCTCGGCACCGCGGCGGTCCTGGCCCTGGCCCTGTCTGCATGCTCCGCCGAGGAGGGGTCGGCGACTGAAGACTCCGATACGGTCAGCGGCGACATCACCCTGCTCACGCCCATCTACGAAGGCGCGGCCGGCCAACGCCTGCTCGAGGACGAACTGCTGCCGCAGTTCTACGAGCAGTACCCGGATGTGACCGTCACCGTGGACTACACCAACTTCGCCCGGCTGAACGAAAAACTCACCACCGGGGTCGTCTCCGGCCTGGTGCCCGACGTCATGATGATGGGTGTCGGCTGGGTCGAGGCCTTCGCCGACAAGGGTGTGCTGGCCAATCTCTCCGAGTCCGGTATCAGCGTCGCCGACCTCGAGAAGTCGACCACGCCGGAGATCGTTCAGGCCGGCGTGTGGGAGGGCGACGTCTACGGCGTGCCGATCATGCTCGATGCCCGTTTCGGCGTCGCCCGGATGGACCTGTTGCGGGAGGCCGGCTACGACGCCCCGCCCAGCACCTGGGCCGAACTTGTGGAGATGGCCGAGGCCCTCACGGTGCGCTCGGACAGCGGCTCCCTCGAACGGGCCGGCTTCGACGTACTCTCGCTGGATGCCCGGCAAATGTACGAGACCATGCTGTTCTCCTCGGGTGGCACACTGTTCAACGACGACAACACCGCGCCGGCGTTCAACTCCGACGAGGGTATCGAGGCCCTGGAATCCGTGGTCGACCTCATCCACACCAGCAAGGTGGAGGACACCGGTTTCTCCTCGACCAAGGAAACCGTCAACCCGCTGATCAACGGCCGCGCGGCCATGGGTATCGCGCACAACAACCTCTGGACCCAGACCCTGGAGGCCGCCCCTGAGCTGCTGCCGGAGCTTGAGCCATTCCTGATCCCCGGAGACGCGCCGGGCATGTTCGTCGGCGGCACCCTGGCCACGATGTCGAAGGGCTCCGAGCACCCGGCGGCCGCCCAGGCCCTGCTCGAATTCCTCGCCAGCCCCGGACCGGCCCTGGCCGCGAACGAACAGCGTGGCAACATCCCGGCCCTTACCGAACTGCTCGACAGCGATTACGCCCAGGGCAACCGGTTGGTGCAGTTCTCGATGGAGAACCTCGACGTGGCCAAGCGTGAGGGCGGACCCAGCGAGTGGCTCGGACTGCGCGGCGAGATCGCGCCCGCCATCGAGTCCGCCCTGTTGGCGCAGAAGACCCCGAAGCAGGCTCTGGACGACCTCGCCGACCTGTTCACCTCCAAGATGGGCGGTTGACCATGAGCGCATCCACGCGCCCCGCCCCAACGACCAGACTTCTCCGCCCGGCCCGGGCCCTGCCGAGTGCACCCCGGCGGCCCGACCGGTCACGGTCCCAGCGCAAGCTGAGCCGGGCCGGCTGGCTGATGGTGACGCCGGCCGTCGCTCACATCGGGCTCTGGACCGCCCTGCCGGTGCTGGCGACCTTCGCCCTGAGCCTGACCGACTACAACATCTTCGACGCCCCGCGTTGGATCGGGATCGACAACTACATCCAGATCTGGAACGATCCCACCTTCCGCCTGGCCACCTGGAACACCGTCGTCTACACGTTCTGGACGGTGCCGGTGTCGATGGCCATCGCCATGGTCATCGCTGTGGCGCTCAACCAGAACCTCTGGCTGCGCACCTGGTACCGCACCGCGTTCTTCCTGCCGCAGGTCACGGCCACGGTCGCGATCGCGATGGTGTGGCTGTGGATCTACAACCCGCAGCAGGGACTCCTCAACGCGGCGCTGTCGGTCATCGGCATCCCCGGGCAGGCCTGGCTGGCCAACCCGGACTGGTCCCTCTGGGCCGTCATCCTGGTCGGGGCCTGGCAGGGCATCGGCATCAAGATGCTCATCTATATCGCCGCCCTGCAGAACGTGGACAACAGCCTGTACGAAGCGGCGTCCGTGGACGGGGCCTCTGTGGTGCGCAAGTTCTTCGCCATCACGCTGCCGATGCTCAAGCCGGCCACGTTCTTCGTGCTCGTCATCTCGATCATCGGAGCCTTCCAGGTATTCGACCAGATCTACGTCCTCACCGACGGCGGCCCGGCGAACGCGACGACCATGATGACCTACGAGGTCTACCGGTCCGCCTTCCAGAACTTCCAGATGGGCCTCGCCTCGGCGCAGTCCGTCTGCCTCTTCGCCTTCCTGCTCGTGATGACCTTGATCAGCCGACGTGCGACCCGAGGTGATGACGAATGACCACCACACGGATGCAGCCGGGCACGACCCCGGCAGCGGTCCCGAAGCCGCGCATCAAGCGGCGGCGGCCGTGGAAGGGCAGGCTGCTGCTCAACGTGATCCTCAGCCTCGGCGCGTTCACCATGATCATCCCGTTCCTCTGGATGATCGCCACCTCGCTGAAGTCACCGGCTGAGCTGGCGCAGTTCCCGCCGACACTGCTGCCGCAGGTCTGGCAGTGGAGCAACTACAGCGAGGCCCTGCAGGCGGCTCCGTTCCACCTGTACTTCCGCAACAGCTTCCTGATCTCGGCGGGGCACACCATCATCACCCTGGTGCTGGGCTCGATGGCCGGGTACGCGCTGGCCCGCATTCCGTTCCGCGGGCGGGAATGGGTGTTCATGGGCTTTGTCGCGATGCTGATGATCCCCACGTACACGAAGATCGTGCCGCAGTTCCTACTGGTGAAGTTCATGCCGCTCTTCGGCGGCAACGACATCTTCGGCCAGGGCGGCACGGGCTGGCTGAACACCTGGTGGGCACTCATCATCCCCGGCGGGCTCAGCGCCACGGCGATCTTCCTGTTCCGGCAGTTCTATCTCTCACTGCCGCGCGAACTCGAAGAAGCAGCCCGGCTCGACGGCCTGAACGAGTTCCGCATCTACGCCCAGATCTACACGCCGCTGATCAAGCCGGCGCTGGCCACCGTGGCCCTGCTCACCTTCCAGGAGAGCTGGAACAACTTCCTCTGGCCGTTGCTGGTCACCACCAGGGACGACCTCCGGGTGATCCAGGTGGGGCTGGCGGTCTTCCAACAGCTCGACAGCACCTCGTGGCACTACCTGATGGCCGGCACCACCCTGGCCACCGTTCCCATGGTCGTGCTGTTCCTCTTCTGCCAGAAGTATTTCATCCAGGGATTCACCCATGCCGGCATCAAATAGTGCGGCATCCGGAACGACACCACTACACCCCACCAAAGGACTCACCATGCCGAACGACACCGCACCCCGTACCCCCTCGCCGCTCGGCGGCCTGCAGCTCGACCTCACCGGCCGACGCGCCCTGGTCACCGGTGGCGGCAGCGGTATCGGCGCCGCCATCGCCAGGGCCCTGGGCGCTCGGGGCGCCGATGTCGCCGTGCACTACGCGAACAGCAAGGACGGCGCTGAGGCCGTCGCCGGTGAGCTGATCGGAGCGGGGCGGCGCGCCATCGCCATCGGCGGCGACCTCACCGACCCGGCCCAGGCATCCGCCGTGGTGGCCGCCGCGGCCGCGCACCTGGGCGGCATCGACATCGTGGTGAACAATGCCGGCCACCTCGTTGGACGAGCCACCGTGGCCGAAATGTCCGACGAACACTGGGCGAGCGTGCTCTCGGTGAACGTCTCGAGCAGCTTCTACGTCACCCGCGCCGCCGTGCCGTACCTGGCCGAATCGGCCGCGGGGCGCGTGGTGCTGATGTCGTCGCTGGCCGGCGAGAACGGCGGCGGCGCCGGGTCGGTGGCCTACGCCACCGCCAAGGCCGCCGTCGTGGGGTTCGCCCGCGGACTGGCCAAGGAACTCGCCGCCGACAAGATCACCGTCAACGCCCTGGCGCCCGGCTTCATCGAGGACACGGCCTTCCACAACACCTTCACCCCGACGGCCGCACAGCAGAACATCGTCGCCGGCCTGCCCCTGCAACGGCCGGGGACGGTCGACGATGTCGCCGGCGCCGTGCTGTACCTGGCCTCGGATCTCTCGTCGTTCGTCACCGGTCAAGTGATCGACATCAACGGCGGGGCGAACTTCCGGTGACCGGCGTGCAGCACGCTAGGGGCGGGTGGTGGCACGACTACGTCTGCCCCACCCACGGCACGGAACTGGAACCCCGCTCAGGCGACGCCTACCCGTGCCGGTACGGCTGCCGGCTCACCGGCGAACCGTTCGCCTCGGCCTGGACCGTCTACACGCATCAGGCCGGGGCCCGCCGGGCCCGGCTGCTCGCTCACCGCCACACCAGCGCCCGGGCTCGCGGAGTCGTCGACACCGCTGACCGGGACGAGGCCGTACGCGTCGTGAGGGAGTTCGCCGAGGTCTACGCCGACATCGCCGCGGCCGGCTGGAGCACCCAGAGCGAACCGTGGATGCTGCGCGGCAAGCTCTTCGCCCAGGCCCTGACCGAGGCGATCTGGGCGGTGCAACTGGCGGATGCCGTGGCCGAACTGGCCACCGACGACGCGGCCAGGCCCGCCCTCGGCGCCCCGGTGGTGAGCCTGCTGACCGGGCTGCTGGCCACGATCACGTCGGCCCGGCAGACCCTGGTGGTGCACAAGAACGACCCGACCAGCAACTACGTGGCCTGGATCGATGCCGCCGGAACCACCCTGAACCGGGCCCTGGTGGCCCTCGGCCACGCCGACGACGGGCAGAACTGGGTCGGCCGCACCATCGAGCATGCCCGGCTCGCGATCGGCGCTGACGGTTGGGAGTGGGAGGGATCCACCTACTATCACCTGTTCGTGCTGCGGGCCTACCTGCTTGCGCTCCGCGGCACCGAGCCGGCCGCGCTGCCCGCCGACGCCGCCGAACGGCTCGCCGACATGGTGCGGGTGCTGGCCGACCTGGCCGCACCGGACGGTACCCTGCCGATGCTCCACGACGGACCGTACGACCGGGTGCCTGCCCACCTCGAGGTGCTCGAGGTATGCGTGCTGGCCGGCCAGCTCTGGGCAGATTCCCCCCTCGACGCGGTGGAAGCGGCGACCCGCCGATCGCTCGGGACCGCCCACGACGGACTCGAAGACCTCCTCACCGGCTGGTTCGGCGGCCCGGCGCTGCTCGCGCCCACCCGCGAGGCGGTACCGGCCGGACCGCGGCCATCCGTGCTCTTCGCGAACGCCGGCTACGCGGTGCTCCGCGACCCGGGTGACACCTGGCAGGCCGTACTCGACGCCGGTCCGCACGGTGGTTCGCACGGCCACCTCGACAAGCTCGGCCTCTACCTCTACGGCACCGGGGTGGCCTGGCAGCCCGCACCCGGTGTGCCGCCGTACGCCAGCACCCTGCGCCGCGGCTACTACGCCCGCACCCTGGCGCACCCCACCGTGCGGGTCGACGACCTCGACCAGCTGCCCGCGACGGGCCAGGTGGAGGACTTCTCGGCAACCCGCGTCGTGGCCAGCGCCGGCGACGCCATCGCCGGGGTCTCCCTGCGGCGCGAGCTCGTGATGACCGACGACTACCTGCTCGACATCGTGCACGCGGTCGTGGACGACCCCACCGGCGACACCGACACCACCGGCGGGCGCCGGATGACGCTCGCCCTCCGGCCGGCGGTGCCCCTCACGATCACGGCTGAGGGCAGTGCCTGGCGCACCAGCTGGGCGGCCAGCCGACACGGCGACCCGACGCGGCGCCCGGCGCCCGGCGCCGCCGAGCTGCACGGCTTCCACCGCGCCACGGCGCCGGCGGTGCTGCTGGCCGCACCCGGCCGCGGGCCCTCCGACGACCCGGCCCGGAGCCTCACGAACGCGGACTGGACCGTCACGGGACACGAGGCCTGGTTCGTCTCGGTCTACTCGCCCGGCACCGCCGTCGTGCGCGATGTGGTTCTGCACTCCGGCGCGGCCGGCCTCACCGCCGTCACGGTCCTCCGCGCTGACGAATGCTCCACCGTCCACGAGGTGACCCGATGAGCGCCGCACCGATCACCGTCGTGAGCCGGCCGCTGCTGCTCGCCGGGCACGAAGACCGGTTGCGCGCCGAGATCCTCACGGTGAAGGCCGCGCAGTTCCGCCGGCTGGTCGACGAGTGCGAACGGTACCGGGCCCTGCCGCTGGCGCCCGCGCATCCGGATGCGTCGATCACCTACCTCGGTGCCGCCGCAGCCAACCTGGCGCTGGCCTACCGGCTGACCGGCCAGGAGCACTACCTCACCGAGCTGCGCCGCTGGCTCGACGTGGCCGTGGGCTACCCGCACTGGGGCAAGGCGCACCTGCCCGACCACGACCTCGACGCGGGTTGGCTGCTGCACGGCCTCGGCCTGGCCTATTCCTGGGCGGGCGACGCCCTGCCGGAACCCGAACGGGCGCGGCTGCGGGACAAGCTCATCCTGCAGGGCGGCCGGCTGCACGAGTTCGCGGTCGCCTCAGAGGGCGGCTGGTGGGCCTCGTCGTACTGGCAGAACCACAACTGGATCTGCTTCGCCGGCCTGGCCACGGCTGCCTACGCCGTCGCGGCCGAGCATCCTGACGCTCGGGCCTGGTCCGACCTGGCCAAGGCCAACTTCGACACCGTGCTCGACCTGCTGCCCGATGACGGCTCGAACAACGAGGGTGTCGTGTACTGGCGCTACGGCGTGCCGTGGCTGGTGAGCTACCTCGATGTGCTGCGCTGGGCGGAGGGAACCGACTGGTTCGCCCGCAGCGCCTACCTGAGGGAGACCTTCTGGTACCGGCTCTACCAGGCCGCGCCGGACCTCGAACGCATCGTCAACCACGGCGACTGCCACGACCGGCGCAGTGGCCACTCCGTCGCCCTGTACTACAAGCTGGCCGCCGAATACGGCATCGGGCAGGCCCAGTGGCTGGCGCGCCAGGTGGCCGACGGATTCTTCTGGCGGGAGGCCTACGAGAGCGGCGTCCGGCCCGGTGTGCGCGCCGAGGCCTACCAGGAACTGCTCTGGTTCGACCCGACCGTGGCCGAGGCCGACCCGCAGAGCCTCCCGACCAGCCGGTTCTTCCCCGACCTCGGACTGGTGGTCGGGCGCACCTCCTGGCAGCCGGATGCGACGCTCGTCTCTGTGAAGGCGGCCCCTGGCGGCGGTCACACGGCCTGGACCGCCTCGGCGAAGCTCGACCGCGAACACGGCTGGACCACCCTCAACGCCGGCCACCAACACCCGGATGCCGGCAGTTTCGTGATCCTCGGGCACGGCTCCTACCTCGCCATCGACGAGGGCTACTCGAGCCGCAAACGCACCGCGCACCACAACGGGGTGCTCGTGGACGGTCACGGCTTCGTGAACGAAGACCGCTACCACGTGTTCGAGAACCTGGACCGGCAGCACACCGCCGAGGTCCTGACCACCACCCTCGACGGCGGCTGGGTGCACACCGTGAGCGAGATCGGCGCGATGTACGACCCCGCCCTCGGCGTGCAGCGGCTGCGCCGGCATCTGGTGATGTCACCGGCAGGAACTGTCTTCACCGTCGACGAGTGCGTGGCGCGCGACCCGAGCGCCTTCACCTGGTTGCTGCAGACCGACAACCCGCCCGCGGCGCACGGCGACGGCCGCTATCTCGCCCAGGCTGGCAGCGGATGCCTGCTCGTCACGCTGCTGGAACCGGTCGACGTCCACACCGACGTCATCACGAGCACGGTGCAGGCCAACCCCACCTCGTCGACGCCCGCGTTGGCGATCGTGACCGAGCAGCACACCCTGCGCCGCACGACCGGACCCGTCACGGCCGCGGTCTTCGTCACCGTGCTCGAACCGCGCGCCTGGAACGACACCGAGGCCGGGGTCTCGACCGCGAACATCCGCGGCCGGACGGTGCACCTGGCCCTCGGCCGGGCCGGGCGCCAGGAACACGTCGCCCTGCACCTCGACGGGCAGAGCATCGAGCTGGCCGCCGCTGCCGGCGCGGCTCAGGTGCGCGGGGCGGGATTCGCCGCCCGGACCGGCCCCGACGAGATGAGCACCCCATGACCGCCGCAACCCGGCAGCCACGAAACCGACCCGCCCCGGCCGCCACCCGCGGATGGGAGCAGAGGCTGCTGGCCGCCATGGCCTACCCGGCGAACCTCGCGTTCGTGGGAGTGGCCGCGCTCATCCTGGCCCTGCCGGTGGTGACCATCCTGCCTGCCTCGGTGGCGGCGGCGCGCGCCCTGCGCCTCTGGCTGCAGGACGGCGAGACCGCGGTGTTCACCGCCACCTTCCGTGAGTTCGGCGCCACCTGGCGGCGCACCCTGCCTCTGGGCGTCACCAGCGTCGCCGTGGTGCTTCTGCTCCTGGTCGACAGCGTCTTCCTCGGCCAACAGCTCAGCACGGCCGGCGCAGGCGCGAGCCCGGTGGCGCTGGTCCTGGCCGCAGCCACGGTGCCCGTCGCCCTGGCCGTGGCCCTGCTGTTGCTAGCCCTACCGGTGGCCGCGGCCCGAAGCCGCGAGGGCACTCGACGCCAGTGGCTGCTGGAAGCGGGTTACCTGATCGCCCGCCGGCCCGTGCAGGCGCTGCTCATGCTCGCGATCGTCGTTGCCTTCGCCCTCACCTGCTATCTACTGCCCACCCTGGTGCCGTTCTTCGGCCTTTCCCTGCCCGTCTACCTCGCCCTCGTCACCCTGGGCCGGGACACGGGCGGCACACCCTCATGACCGGAGCATCCGTGAACCTGACCTCCACCGCGCCCGCAGCAGCAATCGAACGGCGCACCCCCTCGGACCTGCTTCGGCAGAACCCGCTGATTGCCGTGCTGCGCGCGGCGCGCGCCACCGACTACGACCGCGTCGTGGAGGTGCTCGCCGACGCCGGGGTGCGCTCCATCGAGCTGACCCTCAGCACGCTGGGCACCTTCGAGCACCTGCCCGCCCTGCAGGCGAGCCTGGGCGAGCGGGTCGAGATCGGCATCGGCACCATCGTGTCCGCCGATCAGGCCCGCCGCGCCATCGATGCCGGTGCCGATTACCTGGTCACGCCGGTCGTCGACCTCGAGGTCATCAACCTGGCTGTTGGCGCCGGGACCCCGATCTATGCGGGCGGTCTCACCCCGACCGAGCTCTATTCGGCCTGGGCCGCCGGCGTCACCGCGGTCAAGATCTTTCCGGCCCAGACCGTGGGCAGCGCCTACGCCACGCACCTGCGGGGCCCGTTCCCCGACCTGCAATTCCTGCCATCGGGTGGGGTGGGCCTGGCCGACGTTCCTGCATGGCTGCGAGCCGGAGCCGTGGCCGTGAGCCTCGGCGGCCCGCTGCTCGGTGACGCCCTCGACGGTGGATCCCTGGTCGCGTTGGCCGACCGGGCCCGGCGTGCCGTGGACGTCGTGCGGGAAGCCCGCGACGGCGGCCGGTCATGAGCGGCGTTCGCGGCGGCGGTGTGGTCACCCTCGGCGAGACCATGGCGCTGATGAGTTCGGACACCTGGGGGCCGCTGCAGCACAGTCGCGCCATGACCATGGGCATCGGTGGGTCGGAGAGCAATGTGGCCATAGCCCTCCGCCGTCTCGGCCTGGACGTGACCTGGATCGGCCGGGTCGGCGAGGACTCGCTCGGCGACCTGGTGGCCCGCGAAATCAGCGCGGAGGGTGTGTCGGTGCGCGCGATCCGGGACCCGGACGCGCAGACGGGCGTGATGATCAAGGAACGGCGCACCAGCCGGCAGACCCGGGTCTGGTACTACCGCAGCGGCAGCGCCGGATCCCGGCTCTGCCCGGCCGACATCGACCCGGTCACCATCCGGTCGGCGGCTCTGCTGCACGTCACTGGGATCACCCCGGCCCTGTCGGCATCCGCCGCCGACGCCACCTTCACCGCGGTGAACCTGGCCAGAGAAGCCGGTGTGCCGGTGTCGTTCGACCTGAACTACCGCAGCAAACTCTGGTCGGCAGCCGAGGCCCGTGCGGTCTACCGCCGGCTCATCCCACTCGCCGACCTGGTCTTCGCCGGTGACGGCGAGGCCGAGGTCGCGCTCGGTGACGGCACACCCGCCCTGGGCGTGGGCGGGATGGCCCTGGCCCACCGGCTGGTGGATGCCGGCGCCGGGCAGGCGATTGTGAAGCTCGGCGAGCACGGTGCCGTGGCCGTGGTCGACGGGGTGGAGTACCAACGCTCGGCCATCGCGGTGGAGCCGCTGGACACCGTCGGCGCGGGCGACGGCTTCGTGGCCGGCTACCTGGCGGAGTACCTGGCGGGGGAGAGCGTGGCAGACTGCCTCACGACCGCCGTGACCGTGGGCGCGTACGCGTGCCTGGTGCCCGGAGACTGGGAGGGCATGCCCCGCCGCAGCGAACTGGCTACCCTGGCCGCGACCGAACCGGTCTCACGGTGAGCGACAGCGCGGGGCCGGGCGCCGGACTCATCGTCGGCGCCTACGCCAGTTCACCCACCGCGCACCGGTGGGACCCGGCGGTCGAGAGCAGCTATCTCGGCGGGCTGGCCGAGGTCGCCGGCATCCGGGGCCTCGAGCTGCCGTGGCTGGGCAGCCTGCACGCGCACGACGAGCCGTGGCTGCTGGCGACCCTGCCGGCCCGGTGGCAGGTGGTGCTCACCTCGGTGGGCTACACCGTCGCCGCGGTGGCCGGGGACCCCCGACACGGCTTGGCCTCTGAGGATGCCGAGGGCCGCCGCGCCGCGGTGGCGAATGTGGCCGCGATGCTCGCCGGTGTCCGCCGTCTCAACGACTCCGCCGGGACACCCGTGGTCATCGCCGTAGAGCTGCAGGCCGGCCCGGGGCCGCACCCGACGTCGTCGGCCGGCGCGGCCGCCCTGGCCGCCTCCCTGGCGGAGATCGGCGCGTGGGACTGGGAGGGGACCGCGGTGCTGCTCGAGCACTGCGACGCCTGGGTGCCCGGCCAGGCGCACGCCAAGGGGTTCCTCCCGCTCGGGGACGAGATCGCCGCCATCCGCATGTCGGGTGTCGAGGTGGGCATCGTCGTGAACTGGGGACGGTCGGCGATCGAACTGCGCGCATCCTCCCGGGTTCTCGAACACGTGCAGGCGGCACGGGACGCCGGAGTGTTGCGCGGGCTGATGTTCTCCGGCGTCGCCGACCAGGCGAGCGCCTACGGAGCGGCCTGGGCGGATGCGCATCTGCCGTTCGCCCCTGAACCCGGCGCGGTGGGCCACGCGGCGTATTCGGAGCCTGCCTCGATGCTTAAGGTGGGCCTGGCCCGCAGTGCCCTCGACGAGGCCGGCGAGCTGCTCTACTCCGGGATCAAGTTCTCGTGGCGGCCCGAGGAGGCCTCGGTCGACCAACGAGTGGCGATGCTTCGGCGGAGCGTTTCCCTCCTCACCGAGGCGGCCCCGGTGGGCCCTCGACCCTGAGCCGGCCGCCTCTCGCACCGCGGCTCGAGCGACGGCGGTTTATCAGGACACAGGCTGGAAAGAGGACGCAGTGCGCGATTTCGTCCTTCCCAACGCACTTCTTCCTGACAACCAGGAGCATCTGGCTCAGGAGGCGTCGAGCGCCTCGCCGGTCGGGTCCACGGCATCCGCGTCGACCAGGGGCATGCCGCCCAGCGGCACTCCCGCCCAGGAGAGCAGGGTCCAGCCGGTATCGGGGGAGCCCGACAGCTCGACCACGCCGGTGTTGTCCAGGTCGTGCAGCCCGGCGAACATCGGTGGCACGTTCCTGGCGCGCGCCGCCGCCCAGACCCGGATGGCCGCGCCGTGGCTGAACACCGCCGCCGTCGCCCCGCTGGCCGCGGCCACGGCGATGTCGGCGTCGAACCGGGCGAAGAACGCGTGGCCGTTCGGTCCGCCGGGCATCCCCACATCGAGGTTGCCGGCGCCCCAGGCGAACACGGTCTCCATGTAGGTGCGGATGGAGGCGTGGTCGCTACGTCGTTCGAGGGTGCCGGCTTCGATCTCGTGCAGGCCGTCGGCCACCTGGATGTCCAGGCCCCGGTCCACCGCGAGCGGCCTGGCCGTGAGCTGGGTGCGGTGCAGCGTCGACGCAAAAATGGTGTCGATCGAATCGAACCGGAGCGCCTCGGGAATGACGGCGGCCTGACGTTCGCCGAGCTCGGTGAGGCCAGGGCCAGGGTGGGCGGTGTCGAGTTGCCCGAGCACATTGGCGGGGGTCTGGCCGTGGCGGATCAGCAGGAGTCGCATGGTCCATCCAGCATAGGCACGAGGTGGTCCAAGCAATAGCCGATGTACCCTTGCCGATTGCGCGAAGGCCTTTTAGTGTCGTCGGCGAACACCTGCATGGGGCTATCTGGGTGGAGGCGAGCGTGGACGACGGGCGGGCCGCGCGGGAGTCTGCATCCCTCGTCGTGATCGGCGCGATCTGCGGGCTCGCCTGGGCGGCGGGTCTTCGCGCGTATATGGCCGAGCTTGTCGGATTCGCATCCAGGTTCGACTGGGTCGGAACTTTCGGCGTCATTCTGCTACCCGGCGCCCTGACCGGTGGGCTGCTGGGCTGGGCGGAATCACTGCGGCGGGCCGGGGGAGCGCCGCACTGGCGGTGGCTGGCCCTGGCGCCGCTGGTGCTCGCGGTCGTGCCGCTCTTTCGGCCCGGCGCGTTCATTGAGCTTGTCACCACCGGAATCGGCGGAGCAGCGGTGGGCGTGGCCCTGATCGGCATCGGCGGCGGCTACGCCGTCTCCGGCCGCGGACGGCTGTGGGGGCGAATCGCGGCCGGTGTGTTGATCGGGGCGTCGCTGGCGGCGACAGCGTTCACGCCTGCCGCAATCGGTGGTGAGATGCTCACCCTCACCGAACCTCGTGGGGCCTGGGTCGCCGTCCTGGGCGTGTCGTTCCTGCTCGTGCTGGTTCTCGCGTCGTCGATCCCGTTCCGCCGGGTGCTCCCGCAGTCGGCAGAGTGACGTTCGTTCCCCGTTAACCGGGTGTTTCCCCGGCGTCGCCACAGTGGACCGGGCCCGTCCGCGGCCCATCACCCACAGCCTCGAAGGGGCATCCCTGTGCGCACAAACTGGCGTCGGCCAAGCCTGGCCGCCATTCTCACCCTCGCCCTGGCGGTTCCGCTCGCCGCGTCCCTGAGCCCGGCGATGGCCGCCGAAGCGCCCGGGGTTCGCATCAACGAGGTCGAATCCAACGACGGCACCCCCGGCGACTGGATCGAACTGACCAACACCGGCCAGACGGCGGCGGATGTCTCCGGCTGGGTAGTCAAGGACGACAAGGGCGAGCGCACCTTCGCGTTGCCCGCGGACACCGTCATCGAGCCCGGCGCGTTCCTCGCTGTGGACGTGGACGGCTCCGGCGCCACCAACTTCGGCCTGGGCAAGGCCGACATCGCCCGGCTCTTCCTGCCCGACGGCAGCACCCTGGTCGACTCCTACTCCTGGACCGCACACGCCGCCACCAGCTGGGGACGCTGCCCGGACGGCACCGGAGAATTCCGCGAGACCGCGGCATCCACTCGCGGCGCCGCCAACGCCTGCGTCACGTCGGCCGCCGCCACCGTGCGGCTCAACGAGGTGGAGTCCAGCGACGGCTCGGCCGGCGACTGGATCGAACTCGTCAACACCGGCACGGTGTCGGTGGATGCCTCCGGCCTGGTTCTGAAGGACAACGACGACAGCCACGCGGCCCTCCTGCCGGCCGGCTCGACGATGGCCGCCGGCGGCTACCTCCTCGTCGAGGCGCCGATCCTGGGCTTCGGCCTCGGCGGCGCCGATAGCGCCCGGCTTTTCGACACCGACGGGGTCACCCTGGTCGATTCCTATGACTGGACCGCCCACGCCGGCGTGACCTTCGGCCGTTGCCCCGACGGTGTCGGCGCCTTCGCCGACACGGCGACGGCCACCAAGGGCGCCGCAAACGACTGCATCGTGCCCGTCACGGCCGACGTGCGCATCAACGAGACCGAGTCCAGCGGCGGCACCCCCGGTGACTGGGTGGAGCTGGTGAACCCCGGCACGGTCGACGTGGACCTCAGCGGCTGGATCGTGCGCGACAACGACGACACCCACACCGCGGTGCTCCCGACCGGCTCCATGATCGCTGCCGGCGGCTTCTTCATCGTCGAGGAGGGCATGCTCGGCTTCGGCCTGGGCTCGGCCGACTCGGCCCGCCTCTTCGCGCCCGACGGATTCACCCTCGTCGACTCGGTGACGTGGCCCACCCACGCGGCCACGACCTGGGGCTTCTGCCCCGGCGGCACCGATCTGGTGCAGATGACCTCGTCGACCAAGGGCGCCGCAAACGACTGCGGCTCACCCGTGCGGCTCAACGAGGTCGAGTCCAGCGGCGGCACGCCCGGCGACTGGGTCGAACTGCGCAACAACGGTGCCGGCACTGCGGATGTCTCCGGCTTCGTCCTGAAAGACAACGACGACAGCCACGCCGTCATGGTCCCTGCCGGCAGCGCCATCTCGGCCGGCGGCTACCTCGTCGTCGACGTCGACGTCGCGGGCGGCTTCGGCCTGGGCGGCGCCGACAGCGCCCGGCTCTTCGCCGCCGACGGCAGCACCCTGCTGGACAGCCACTCATGGACCGCTCACGCGGCGACCAGCTACGGCCGCTGCCCCGACGGAACGGGCGATTTCGCCGCCACGACCGCGAGCACCAGGGGGACCGCCAACAGTTGCACCGGGGATCTGGTCACCGCGGCCTGGCCCGGCTCGGCCACCGTGCAGACCGTTGACCCGGCCGGTGTGCTCGGCGGCAACATGAGCGGCCTGGCCTACGACGAGTCCGGCGAGTCCGGCGACGCCGGCACCGCTGGAGACGTGCTCTGGGCAGCCAAGAACGGCCCGGGCGCGCTCTACAGGCTTGTCTCCGACGGCGCAGGCTGGGCGCCGGACACCAGCAACGGCTGGGCTGCCGGCAAGCTCCTGCACTACACCGACGGCAACGGTGACGTTGATGCCGAGGGTGTGGCGACGACCGCGGCCGGGGCCGAGGGCGGGCTGTACATCGCCAGCGAGCGCAACAACGCCGTGAGCGGCGTCAGCCGGCCCGCGGTGCTGCGCTACGACACATCCGCCGCCGGCACCGAGCTCACGGCGTCCATGGAGTGGAACCTCACCGCCGACCTGCCCGTCGTGGGCGCGAACGCCGGCCTCGAGGCCATCGCCTGGGTGCCGGACAGCTTTCTGGTAGCCCAGGGGATGCTGGACGAGCACACCGGCGCCGCCTACGACCCGGCGGTCTACGCCGGCCACGGCAGCGGCCTGTTCTTCGTGGGCCTGGAGGCCAACGGTGCGGTCTACGCCTACGCGCTGGACCAGACCACCGGCGGATACACCCGTGTCGCCACCATCGCCAGCGGGTTCACCGGTGTGATGGACCTGGAGTTCGAGGCCTCCACCGGGCGGTTCTGGGCCGTGTGCGACGACACCTGCGACGGCCGGTCCGCGGTCCTGCAGGTCGCGCAGTCCGGTGCCACCGACGGGCGCTTCGGTGTCACGACCGTGTACGAACGCCCGGCGTCGATGCCGAACATCAACAACGAGGGCTTCGCCCTGGCCCCGCAGAGCGCCTGTGTCGCCGGAGCCAAGCCCGTCTTCTGGGCAGACGACTCCAACACCGGCGGCAACGCGATCCGGGTGGGCAGCATCGACTGCACCGCGCTGACGCCGACGGAGCCGACGCCTGTGCCCACCCCGGGGCCCACGGGCGAACCGACCCCGGTACCGACCGCCGAGCCGACACCGGTGCCGACGGATGCGCCGACGCCGGTCCCGACGACGGCCCCGACCGGAACACCGGCACCGGTGCCGAGCGGCGAGCCGACCCCGCTGCCGACTGCGGCACCGACCCCGACCGCCCCGGTCCCGGTGGCGACGGCCGCTCTGATCGACTCCGCGCGCGGACCGGTGTCGGTGCCTGCAGCCGCGAAGCCGGGGGACACCGTCACGGTCACCGTCGGCCGCAGTCTCGCGAGTGACCTCGTGAACGTCTGGCTACACTCCACGCCGACGCTGTTGGCGTCCACGACGGTCACCGCCGCGGGCACCGTGCAGGTCGTCATCCCGGCCGGTACGGCGCCGGGAGCGCACCGCATCGTGGTGGTGGCCGAGGACGGCACGCTGATCGGCTGGGACGACATCCGCGTCGGCTCCGAGACGGCGGCGTCCCAGATCCCCGGCACGCTGGCGAGCACCGGCGCGAACCTCGCCCTACCCGGACTCCTCGCGCTGCTTCTGGTGCTGGCGGGCGGGACTGTGCTGGTGCTCCGCCGTCGTGGTGCGACGGGGTAGCAGCCGCGCCGAGCAGCAGCATCCGTCCGGCGGCCGCACCCACGAGGGGCGGTCGCCGGACTTCGTTGCGTCGGCGGAGACGCATCCGGTCACGCCGTCGACTTGCGGATACCCCCTGGGGTATAGCAGACTGGTGTTATGACCCAGAATCGATACGTCATCATCGGCGGCGTCGCCGGCGGTATGTCCGCCGCCACCCGCCTCCGCCGCCTCGACGAGAACGCCCAGATCATCGTGTTCGAACGCGGCGGCCACGTCTCGTTCGCCAACTGCGGCCTGCCGTACTACCTCGGTGGTGTCATCGAGGAGCGCTCCAGCCTGCTGCTGCAGACGCCGGCCACGCTCGGAGCCCGGTTCAACCTCGACGTGCGCGTGCGCACCGAAGTGATCGGCATCGACAGCGCGGCCAAGACCGTCACCGTGCGCGACCTCGCCAGCGGCCAGGAGACGACCGAGTCTTACGACGCGCTCGTGCTCTCGCCCGGCGCCTCGCCCGTGCGCCCGCCGCTGCCCGGCGGCGAGCGGATGCTCACCCTGCGCGACATCGACGACGTCGACGCGGCCATGCGCGCCCTCGAGGTGGCGCCCCAGAGCGCCCTCGTGATCGGCGCCGGCTTCATCGGCCTCGAGATGGTGGAGAACCTGGTGCACCGGGGCCTGGACGTCACGCTGGTGGAGCTCGGCGATCAGGTGCTGCCGCCGCTCGACCCCGAGATGGCCGGCCCCGTCGCCGAGCGGCTGCGGGCCGCGGGCGTCAGCGTGCGCCTGGGCACCCAGGTCGCCGAAATCGGCGAGAACACCGCCACCCTCAGTGACGGCAGTGTCGTCGCCGCCGACTTCGTGCTCGCCGCCATCGGTGTGCGGCCCGACACCGCCCTGGCCAAGGCCGCCGGCCTCACCCTCGGCGAACGCGGCGGCATCGCGGTGGACGATCAGCTGCGCACCAGCGACCCCGACATCTACGCCATCGGCGACGCGGTGGAGAAGACCGACGCGATCTCGGGCGAACAACGCCTGGTGGCCCTCGCCGGTCTCGCCAACCGCCACGGACGCCTGGTCGCCGACGTCATCACCGGCAAGAGAATCCGGGTGCGTCCGGCCCTCGGCACCGCCGTGGTGGGCATGATGGGCCTCACCATCGCCGCCACCGGCTGGAACGAGAAGTTGCTCCGCGCCCGCGGGCGCAACATCCGGGTGTTCCACACCCACCCCGCCTCGCACACCGGCTACTACCCCGGCGCGGAGTCGATGGCGCTGAAACTCGTCGTGGACGCCGACACCGACGCCATCCTCGGCGCCCAGGGTGTGGGCGGTGGCGGGGTCGACAAGCGCATCGATGTGATCGCGACGGCCATGGCCGGCGGCATCACGGCATCCGAGCTCGCCGACCTCGAACTGGCTTACGCCCCGCAGTTCTCCTCGGCCAAGGACCCGGTGAACATGCTCGGCTACGTGGCCCTGAACGCCGCGGAGGGCCTGACCCCCTCGGTGCAGTGGCACGAACTCGATGCCGCCCGCGCGGCCGGCGCCACGCTGGTGGATGTGCGGACGGCGGGGGAGTACGCCGAGGCCGCCATTCCCGGCTCGGTGAACATCCCGCTCGATGACATCCGCGCCCGCCAGGCCGAGCTGCCCGCGGGCCGACTGATCGTGCACTGCAAGGTGGGCCAGCGCGGCCACACCGCCGTGCGGCTGCTCGCGCAGCTGGGCCGCGACGCCGTCAACCTCGACGGCGGCTATCTCACCTGGGCCGCCGGCACGGATGCGGCGCAGAGCGACCGCGAGCGCGCCGACGCAGCGCTGATCCCTGCCTGAGCCTCACCACCATTACCGATCCATACTGAGGAGCAACTCATGTGTAGCGCAGTCCGATGCAACACCTGCGGCAAGATCACCTGGGCCGGCTGCGGCGAACACGTCGCCAGCGTCATGGCCGATGTGCCGCCCGCCCAGCGGTGCACTTGCAAGTAGCGCGTCGAACCCATCCGTAACGCGGTGAGTTGCCGCTAGGCGCCCCTGCGCCGAGAAGGCAGTTGGGGGCAGTGTGGCGCGTCAAGACTGACCCCAACTGCCCTCTCGCGGGAGCCCCCTCTGCTGAGAAGGCAGTTGGGGGCACTCTGGGGCACCAGAACTGGCCTCAAGTGCCCTCTCGCGAAGGATGACCCGGGTGCGAGGGCATCAGCCGGCGACGGACCAGCGCACCGGCACGGCCAGCTTCGCCGGCGCATCCGCGTGTTCGCCGGGGGAGCTGAGCCGTTCGAGCAGGCGCTGCATGGCCAGGCGGCCGAGCTCCTCGCCGTCGACCTCGATCGAGGGCGCACCCAGCAGGCCGAGGGCCGCCACGACGCCGTCGTCGGCGCTCACCACCACGTCGCCGGGCACCTTGAGACCGCGAGCGTTCAGCCCGAAGATGAGCCCGAGCGAGATCGACGCCGCATAGGAGATCACCGCGGTCGCCCCCGAGGCGACGACGGCCTCTACGGCCTCGACCCCGGAGGCGACGGTGGCCGGGTAGGGGCCGAGCACGGTGAGAGCAGAGCGGCCGGCAGTCGCATCCTGCACCGCCGTGATGCGTTGCGCATTCTGCCAGGACCGGTCCGGGCCGCCGACGAACGCGATCGAGGTGTGCCCGCGGTCGATGAACCCGCGGGCCAGCTCGCCGAAGGCCGTGGCCGTATCGGCGGAGACCGAGGGCAGCCCGTCGATCTCCCGGTCGATCAACACGCTCGGGATGCCGGTCGCCGCCGCCGTGACGACGTCGTCATCTCCGCGAGGCGCTGCGATGAGGAACCCGTCGACCTGCCTGGACAGGGTCTCCAGCGCGGCGATGTCGGCGGGGGAGTCCAGGCCGTGAACCGCGATGGTGAGGTGCAGGCCGGAGGCGGCTGCCTGTTCCTGGGCGCCACGGATGATGGGGGTGAAGAAACTGTTCTCCAGGGTGGGCACCACTATGGCCACCAGTCCTGTGCGCCCGCCGGCCAGGGCCTGGGCGGTGCGGTTGGGCACGAAGCCCAAGACTCGCGCCGAGTCGAGGACCCTCGCTACGGTGGCCGGCGACACCAGCGACGGCTTGCTCAGGGCGCGCGATGCGGTCGCCTTGGAGACTCCGGCGTGCTGCGCGACGTGGTCCAGAGTTGCCACTGAGGTCCTGCCTAACTGATCGAGGTGACCTGGAGGTTTTACGTGGTCGTAACATTCGCGGCCCAAACGGGGGTGCTGTCTGCCCTAGGTTGGAATGAAACCGGTTGCACAACCGGTTTCATTCCCTCTTAGTATGCCGAAGGTTATCCCTGTATGTCTCGAAAACCAGCACTACTGCTCATACCGGGTCTGGTGTTCATTCTGTTCGGTTTTGCCATCCCATCGGCAATCATGCTGCTGGCGCCGCCGTCGACGGACACTGCTGACGTCTTCTTGCGGTTCGGCGCGATGCTCACCGATCCGTATGACCTGGCGATCATCTGGCGCACCGTGCGGATCGGCCTCATCGTCACCGCCGCCTGCGTGGTGCTGGGCTTCCCGATCGCGTACCTGCTGGCCCGCTCCACCTCCCGTTTCGCCGGGATGTGGCTGGCGCTGGCGATCTTCCCGCTGCTGCTGAGCAACGTGGTGCGCACCTTCGGCTGGCTCGTGATCCTCGGCAGCCAGGGCGCCTTCGGCCAGCTGCTCGTGGTGCTCGGCATCACCGACCAGCCGCCGCAACTGCTCTACACAGAGCTGGCCATCGTGCTCGGCCTCATCCAGCTGTTCCTGCCCCTGGCCGTGATCTCCTGCTACTCCGCGGTGGCCCAGGTCGACGCCGGTCTCGACCACGCCGCCCGGGGCCTGGGCGCCACCAAATCGCAGACCCTCTGGCAGATCGTGATCCCGCTGTCCCGCCCCGGCATCCTCATCGCCGGCACACTGGTCTTCGCCGGCGCGACGACCGCGTACACCACGCCCTACCTGCTCGGCGGTTCCAGCCAGCGGATGCTCTCCACCCAGCTGTTCTCCTACGCCAGCGTCAGCGTCGACTGGGCTGCCGCATCCGCCACGGCGCTGATCATGACCATGTTGGTGTTCCTGGTCTCCGGGCTCTCGTCGCTGATCTCCCGCAAGGCGGGGGTGACCTCGTGAAGGGACGCCCGATCCTCGGCACCCTCGCGGTGCTCGGCTACGTCATCATGATCGTGCCGATCCTCTTCGTCGTCTCCACGGCGTTCACCGCCGGCGACGCCCTCACCTTCCCGCCGCAGGGCGTGTCGCTGCGCTGGTTCGGCGAGGCCCTGGCCTACCAGCCATTCGTCGGCGCGCTACTGTCGAGCCTGCAGCTGGCCGTGGTGTCCACCGCGCTCGCGCTGCTGCTCGGCGTGCCCGTCACCCTGGCCATCCAGCGCGGCAAGATCCCTGGCAAGTCGCTCGTCGAGGGCCTGTTCCTGTCCCCGCTCGTGGTACCGGAGCTCGTGGTGGGCCTGGCGCTGTACCAGCAGATCATGATCGGGCTGCACCAGACCTCGTTTGTGGCGCTGCTCGTGGGCCACACCGTGCTCCTGCTGCCCTACGCGGTGCGGGTCACCGGCGCTTCGCTGGCCCTCGCCGATCCTGCCGTCGAAGAGGCCGCCCGCGGGCTCGGCGCCTCCCCGTTACGCACCTTCTTCTCGGTGACGCTGCCGCTGCTGCGCCCGGGCATCTTCTCGGCCGGATTGCTCAGCTTCGTCACCTCGTTCAACAACGTGCCGCTGTCGCTGCTGCTGCAGAGCCGGCAGTTCCGCACCCTGCCCGTCACGATGCTCGATTACGTGCAGCAGTCCTACGACCCGATGATCGCGGCGATGTCCACGCTCATCCTCGCGGGCACCGTCGTGATCGCCATCGTCGCCGAGAAAACCCTCGGTTTTGCCAAGATCTTCGGAGGAATCAACAAATGACCAGTGCGGCCGAATTCACCGGGGTCACCCAGTCGTACGGCGACACCGTCGCCGTGGAAAACCTCAACCTTGAGATCGAGGAGGGCAAGCTCACCACCCTGCTCGGCCCCAGCGGCTGCGGCAAGACCACCACACTGCGGATGCTGGCCGGCTACATCACCCCGAGCGCCGGCACCATCACCATCAACGGCGCCGACGCCACCCGGCTGCCGCCGGAGAAGCGAAACCTCGGCATGGTCTTCCAGTCCTACGCCCTCTTCCCACACCTCACGGTGGCCGACAACGTGGGCTTCGGGCTCAAGCTGCGGAAGGTCCCCACGGATAAGCGCCGAGAGCTGGTCATGGCGAACCTCGACCTGGTGGGCCTGGCCCACCTGGCCGACCGCAAGCCCAAGGCCCTCTCCGGCGGCCAGCAGCAGCGAGTCGCCTTGGCCCGCGCCATCGCGATCAGCCCGTCGCTGCTGCTGCTCGACGAGCCGCTGTCCAACCTTGACGCCAGGCTCCGGGTGCAAATGCGCAGCGAGATCCGCCGCATCCAGGGCGAAACCGGCCTCACCGTGGTGCTCGTCACCCACGACCAGGAGGAGGCCCTGGAGATGAGCGACACCATGGTCGTGATGCGCGCGGGCAAGGTCATGCAGACCGGTGCCCCCGCCACGGTGTTCACCGCCCCGGCCAACCGGTTCGTGGCCGACTTCCTCGGCTACGAGAACTTCCTCAGCCAGAGTGACGGCAGCCTGCTCACCGTGCGGCCCGAGCATCTGCGGGTCTCCGCCGCCGGCCTGGAGCCGTCGACCGCCGGCCTCACCGTGTCGGCCGTGGTCAGGGAGTCCGTCTACCGCGGGGTCGACCATATCGTCACCATGACGGCCGCGGATGCCACCGGCACACCGATCACCCTCGTCTCGACCACCCGGCGGGACACCCTCACCGCCGACGCCGGCTTCCTGCCCGGCGACCTCGTCGTAGCCCAGGCGCGCGACCACGAAATCGTGCGCCTGAGCGCCGACAACTAACTCACAGCACCCCCGAATCCCCCCACCAAAGGAATCCCCATGTCCCACGCATCCCCTCGCCGGCGCACCGCGGTTCTCGGTCTCGCCTTCGTCGCCACGGCCGCCCTGCTGGCCGGTTGCTCCGCCACCCCCGCGCCCACGGCCACCCTCGAACCCGGCGAGACCGCCAGCGGCAGCATCGTCGTGAGCACCTTCCCGTTCGGCGTCGAGGAGTTCCAGCAGGCCATCGTCGACCCGTTCGAAGAGGCCACCGGCATCACCGTCGAACTGGACACGGGCAGCAACGCCGACCGCCTGTCCAAGCTTGAGCTCAACGGCGACGCCTCCGGCATCGACGTGATGCTGATCTCCGACTACTACGCGGCGCTCGGCCAGTCCAAGGACCTCTTCGCCCCCGTCGACGAGGCCGAGGTGCCCAACCTCGCCGAGATCAGCGACTTCGCCAAGGAGGCCCAGTACGACGGCCCCGCCTACAGCTACCAGCTGAACGGCACCCTGTACCGCACCGACCAGATGACCGCGGAGCAGGCCGCCGACTGGGAGACCTTCGGCGACCCGGAGTACGCCGGCAAGATCGCCATGCCCGACATCTCGGTGACGGCCGGGCAGCTCACGGTCTCCGGTATCGCGGATGTCTTCGGATCGGACCCGTACGACGTCGATGAGGCGTTCAGCACCATGGCCTCCTGGAACGACAACGTGCTGCAGTACTACACGTCCTCGACCGAGGTCTCCAGCCTGCTCAGCCAGGGTGAGATCGCGGCGGCGCCGGCACTGAGCGGCTTCGCCACCAGCCTGGTCGCATCCGGCGCGCCCATCGCCTGGACCGCCCCGGCCGAGGGCAAGTTCATGGCCACCAACCGGGCCATGATCCCGGTGGGCGCACCGAACACCCCCGCGGCGAACGCGTTCATCGACTACCTGCTCTCGGTCGAAGCGCAGACCTCCTCCGCCGCGATCGTCGGCGACCTGCCGGTCAACCCGGGCGCCACAGTTCCCGCCGAGCTCACCGAGATCGCAGGCGAAGCCGCGACCGACCCGATCGGCGACGGCTACAGCACCCTCGACATCGACACGATCGTCAAGAACCGCACCGCATGGGTCGACAGGTTCGCCCGCGAGGTCTCCTCGCGCTAACCCGGCGACACCCCAAGCAGCGGCGGCCGCCCGACCCCCCGGCGGGCGGTCGCCGCCCCATCGCCCGCACCACCGCCCGATCACCCCGTTCCAGTAATCACCGTGAAAGCCATGACGCTCATCGACACCCCCGCAGCCACCGCCGGCTACCTCGCCCGCCTGCCTAAAACCGACCTGCACTGCCACCTGATCGGTACCGTGCGAGCCTCGACCTTCGCCGAACTCGCCCGCCGAGAGAAGTTGGTGCTGCCCGATAGCGCCGAGACGATCTTCCGGGACATCAACTCCCTGCCGCCGGACCCGGCGCTCTACGCCGACACCCGCATCCCGGTGCCGATGGGGCGAAGCGCCGACGAACCGGCCACGTCCTACTCGCTGTTCAAGGCATCCGAGTGGGTCGTGTCGGTGCTGCAGAGCGCCGAGGACCTCACCCGGATCACCTACGAGGCCTTCGAGAGTGCCCACCGCACCAGCGCCACGCGGCACCTCGAGTTGTTCTTCGACTACCTGCCGCCGCACCTGGAGAAGCTGGGCTACCGCGGAGCCGTCGAGGCCTACGCCGATGGCATCCGCATGGCCGAACGTGACTTCGGCATGACCGGTCGGATGATCGCCGGCATCGACCGCAGCAAGAGCGGCGAGCACGCCGTGCACCTGGTGCAGCAGATCGTGGACAACCCGCACGAATACGTGGTGGGCATCGGTCTGGACAACCTCGAGACCGCCGGGCCGCCGGAGCGTTTCATCGACGCCTACACCCTCGCCGGTGCCGCGGGGCTGAAGCGCACCGCGCATTCCTCCGAGCACGCGCCGATCGCCGCGAACACCATCACCTGCCTGGATGCGCTGGGCTGCGACCGCATCGACCACGGCTACTTCGTGCTCGAAGACGACGCCGTGGTGGAGCGGGTGCGCGCCGATCAGACGCCGTTCATCGTGGCGTTCACCACCTCACGCCGGTCCTGGCGGCCGTGGCGCCAGGCGTCGATCAAGGCCATGGTCGATGCCGGCCTCAACGTGATCCTGTCTTCCGACGACCCGGGAATGTTCCCGACCACCCTGGCGCAGGAGTACGAGATCGCGTCGACCTCACTGCAGCTGGACACGTCGACTCTGCGCTCGATGTCGCTGGCCGGGGTCGAGGCATCCTGGCTGCCCGAGCCCGAAAAGATTCTCCTCCGCGAGCGCTTCGTGCGCGAGTTCGACGCCCTCTAGCTCGCGGTCTGTTAGGTGAGGTCGCGGAGTCGGGCCGAGAGCCCGCCCTCTGTGGCGCCCTTCCTCTCGGAGGTGATCGCGATCACGAGCATCACCGCGCCGATGGTGGCCAGGGTGATCCACCAGAGCAGCGGGTTGATGGTCTGGCCGATCTGCACCGTGAACACCACGATCACCTCGATGGGCAGCACGGCCAGGCTGATCAGGAACGGCGCGGCGAGGCGCCGGGTCGAGCCGATCAGGATCGCCGTGAGCGCGAGCGACATCACCAGGATGGCGCGCCAGGTCTGCGGGTCGGTGCCGGTGGCCAGCACCGACGGCAGGAACGTGACGATGATGCCGGGCGCCAGCAACCGCCATGAGCCGGCGAAACCGGCCGGCCACGACCCGAGTCGTGCGGGCACGGTCCGGGCACCCGGGCGCATCCCGATGATGCCGGCACCGAGCAGCGCCAGCCCGAGCGGCAGTGAGAACGCCTCGACGCGCAGCTCCCGTTCGCTCCAACCCGCCACCGCCGCGCACCAGGCGAGAAGGAACAGGAACCAGACCGGGGGCAGCGACGTCGCCGTGCTGCGGCTGCGCGCGGCGACCACGAGCATGAAGCCGAGCAGGGCGACCATCAACAGGGTCAGGGTGCCGATCGAGAAGGCATCGGCACGGATGGCTGTGATCGGCCCGGCCACCAGGAATGCGGTTGCTGCGGCGAAACGCCACCGCGACGGTGTTCTGTCGCGGGGCGTCGCCGCCTCGCCGCGTGGAAGCCCGCCGGCGAGCGCCGCGAGCACAGTGGCCAGAGCGCCAAGAGCCAGCACGGGCAGCATGACACCGGTGGTCGGGCTGCCGGCCAGGGCGTCCAGGCCGAGTCCCCAGCGCATGGCCTGCGCGGCACCCGCCGCCGCAGCCAGGGTGGCCACCACGGCTGTGGAGCCGAGCAGGCTACCCAGCCCGGTCGCCGCACCCGGACCGGTGGCCCTGGCGGCGGCGCGGGCGATGGCGTAGCCGACCAGCACCAAGAGCAGCGCGGCCGCGAGCAGTCCGTAGGCCCGCCAAGGGATGGCCGGGCCGAACTGCGCGAGGCCGTACCGCACGGAGCCGAGCTGCGCGGCGCCGAAGCCTGCGGACCCGTTGGTGACGAGCACCGCCAGGCTGGGCACCACGGCCAGGGCGAGGCCGGTGGCGGCCAAGGTCTGGCCGGCGCGGCCCCTGGCCACCAGGATCGCACCCACGATCACCATCGCGAGCGCCGGTGGCAGCAGATACGGTTCGATCACCTCGATGCCGCGGCTGGCCCAGACGCACCAGAGCGCGCCGGTCCAGCTGGCGCCGGCCGCCCACCAGGCCAGCTGCCGGCCGGTGCGTAGAGCGTTGACGGCAGCTCCCACACCGAGGATCACGAGCACCAACACGGTTGTCGACAGACCTGCCGCGGTGCGCACCAGGGCCAGCAGCACCGCCAGCACGCCGGTGAGCGCGGCGGATGCCTCGATCCACCGGCGGCAGGCATCCGCTTCGAGGGCCGTCAGGCCGCGGTTCTGGAGCGCCCGGGTGATCGGGGCGGTGGCCGCGAAGGTGCCGGCGACGAGAAGCGCGATGAGCGGCAGCACCACCGGCGATCCGCTGGTGGCCAGCAGCTGAGCGCCGAGGCAGACCACGACCACCGCGAGCGAGGGCACCAGCAGAGCGGCCGCGAAGGAACGCAGGGCAACCGTCATGCCCGGGCGACGCACGGTCATCAGGGTCAGGGCAAGAGCGAAGGCCACGCCGGTGGACAGCGCCGTCCAGCCGCTGCGCACCAGGAGCACCGCCACGACCCCGGCCAGGAACGGTACCGCACTGACCAGGAGCACGGCGTACCAACTGCGCGGGGTGAGCCAGGTGGTGAGGGTGGCGGCAAGCGCGCAGAGCAGGCCAAGGGTGGTGGTGAGGCAGAGCACGGCGATGCCGTCGACTCCCACGATGGTGAGGGCGGTGGCCACGATGACCAGAGCGTAGGCGTAGCCGACCGCCAGGTACAGCGGACGCCACCGTGCCGGCAGGGTGCGGGCGAGCGCCGTGAGGGCGAGCACCGCGGCCGCGCCCACCCACACCGTGGTCGACTGCTGCAACCATCCGGTGATGGCCGCCAGGAGCAGCAACAGGTGCGCTCCGCCGCCCACCGCCCGCCGCACAGCCGGGGGTGCCGCGACGAGTGCGGGAACGACGAGCAGACCGGCGATGAGTGCAGCCGTCAGGACCAGGCCCACGACGGCCTGACCTGTGACCGAGAAGCCGGCCCAGCCGGAGATGGTGACCAGGGTGAACACGCCCAGCCACAGGGCCAAACGGTTTGGTGCCGACACTCCCGTCGCTGACCCGGCCGGCGTCGGTGCTGCCGTTCTGCGGCTCACCTGAGCGACCGCCCAGGCCGTTGTGGCGAGCGCCGCCAACGCCACGATCGACGCCAGGCCGACGTTCTGGGCGACGAGCCCGGCGCCGTACGACGGGGTGGCTCCGGCGACAAACGCGAAGTCGCCGCTGGCCGGGACGGGCGAGGTGCCGCCAGGATAGCCGCCGGCGACCGATCCGGCCCAGCGCAGCGGAGCGAACAGCGCGCCCGACAACTGCACGACCGCGGTCACCAGGGCGGGGGTCGCGGCCAGGATCAGCACCGTGACCGCGCCGGTGCCCAGAGCAGCGCGGCTGGCGGCCGGGCTCGAGGGCAGGGCGGCCAGCCCCACCAGGGCGATCCCGCCCGCGACCGGCATCAGCGCCAGGTACCAGGCCGAATCGTCGAACGACACGGCCAGCGGCAGGATGGCCACCGCCGCCACCGCGAAGGCTCCAGCGGCGAAGCTCCACTGCCGCGGCAGGCCGTTGCGGCTGCCGAGCGCCGCCACCGCCGCCAGAACGGCGAGGATGCCGGCATACCCGGCGATGTCGGTGCTGGTCGTGCTGATCGAGCGCACCAGCAGCTGCAGCAGGGCGGCGAGCACGGCGACGGCCTGGAGGGCGGTGGCCGTGTATCGTTCGACCCCCAACGCGGAACCCAGCCCGGGGGAGAGGCGCGCGAGCACGGGGTGCAGGCCGAGTGCGACAACGGCCACGCCCAGGCTGCCGAGGATCGCACCCCAGGCGTCGCCCCCGCTGCCGAGCAGCCCGGGCGAGAGGGCCAGCCCCACGACGGCCGCCCACAGCCAGACCCGCACACCGGAGCGGGCCCCCAGCCCGAACAGCACGGCCGAGCCGGCCAGCGTGCCGAGAGCGGCGAAGACCCACCCGCTCGCGGAGGACGGCGCCAGCTGTGTGAACGCCCATACGTCGAGGCCGACGAACACCACGCCAAGGGCCGCCACGGACTCGGCGGAGAACCGCAGACCGCGACGGGCGAACCACCAGGCACCGCCGAGGAAGACCAGCGTGATCGCCCCGATGATGCTCGTGCGCACGGCGAAACTCGTGAGGTCGGGGTTGAAGAATGTGAAGACCAGTGCGGCCACGGCGAGCAACGCGGCACCGGCGAAGGCCAGCACCGACTGCACGCTCACCTGGGCGCCGGCATCCGGGGCAGCCGAAAGAACCGCAGCCGGCACGCCGACAGGTTCGCCCACACCCTTTGGTGCCGCAGGTCGCTGCGGCACAGTCATGCTCTGCACCGGGGGAGTGCCCACTGCGGCCGGGTCCACCGCAGAAGGGCCCATGGCCGCTGTTTCTCGTGGAGGAGTGCCCGTCGCAGGCGTGCCCAGCGCAGGCGCGCCGGAGCGCCACACCGTCGGTATCCGCTCGATCAGGCGGTCCCGCCCCCGCAGTGCCTTGACCACCCGATCGGTCGACGATTCCAGCGCGCCGCCGAGCGGGCCGCTCAGGTCGGCCCCGCAACCCGGGCACCACTCGTCGGTCAGACGCGCATCGCATCGGGGGCAAATCCGCCGGTCCTGCAGATATCGAACGGCAGCATCGTTCCAGATTTTCCCCATTGCCGCAGTCTAGGGGCCCCTCCTTCCCCCGCGAACTGTGAGCAAAGCCCCAAAAATGGGCGATTTCAGGGGCTGAAGTCACGGTTCGCGGGATGGGTAAAATGAAGTTGTGACGGATGCGACGCAGCACGCCCGGGTGCCGATTTCGCGCATCGTCGATGAGGGGGTGCTCATCGCGCTCTCCTCGGTGCGGATGGCGGTCAAGAACGACATCATCGTCGCGGGCCTCGCCGAGCACGCGGACTACGACAAGGCCAGATTCGCCGATGCCACCCGTCGGGAGCTGCGGAGCCTGGCCGAGGAGAACCAGGAATCCAGCGACCGGGTACGGCTCCAGCGCAAGGAACTGACCTCGTTGACCTGGCGCTACGACCTCTCCCAGGACCAGCTGATGGATCTCCGCCAGCTCAAGCTGCGCCGTCGGGTGCACAAACGCCTCGCCCTCGCCCTGCGCGCGGTGGCCGACGACGAGGAGCAGGTCGGTCGACTCGTGTCGGATGCCCAGCGCGCGGCCAGCAACGAGGTGCAAGACGCCATGCACACCCGCCTGATGCGCCTCTCGATCGACCCCCTCGACCCGGAATATCAGCGCCGCAGGGCCGAACGCACCGAAATGTTCCTCCTCATCGATCTGGCCCTGCTCCAGCTCAAGGCCGACGAAGCCGCCGGTCAGAGCCAGGGCGAGTACTGAGCGTTCGGGCGCGCCGCCGCCCGGGACTGCACAGCACGTCCCCCGCGCCGTTTCCCGGTCGCCGGGGCGACTACGGTTGAGGAGGCCCTCAGGCGGGCCGGCGAGAAAGGAACGAGCACGAGTGAGCGACATCGCGGGTGAATTAGCGCGGGTGCACAGCGCCTTCGACCGACCCACCCTGCGGCTCCTCGACCGCAAATGGGCACCGTTCGTTCTCGCGGTGTTCAAGTCGTCGTTCAGCCGTGACCGCCGCAGTGTCCAAGCCGACCGGCTGCACACCCAGGTGGATGCCTACCTGGCCGACCTCCGCTCCATCGGCAGCGAGGTGCCCGGCAAGAACGGGCGCGCGCTCTGCGTGCAGTGGATGAACGACCAGTGGCTCTACCGGGAGACCGGCGACGACGATGAGGAACAGTACTCGCTCACCTCGCACGCCCTCGAGGCCCTGCTGCTGGTCGAGGGGCTCTCCCGCGATCGCGCGCTGATCAGCGAATCCCGGCTCACCACCATCGTCGACACCGTGCGGCACCGTGCCACCCAGGCCAACCCCGACCGGGACGAACGCATCCGCCGGCTCGACCTGGAGATTGACGCGCTGACCGCCGAACGCGACCGGCTCGCCGCCGGCGGCGACATCGCCGCGGCCTCGAACGATCAGATGCACGAGGGCTACGCCAACCTGATCGACCTGATCACCCAGCTGCCCAGCGACTTCAAGCGTGTCGAAGAGTCCGTCGCCGGCATGCACCGGCAGATCGTGAACGACTTCCGCGCCGAGGAACGCCCGATCAGCGAGGTCCTCGACGAGTACCTCTCCAAGACGGATGCGCTGATGTCCTCGACCGCCGAGGGCCGGGCCTTCGAGGGCGCCATTGTGCTGCTCCGAAACGACGACCTGCTCGCCAAGCTCAAGAACGACCTCGAGTCGATCATGCTGCACCCGTTCGCCTTGGAGCTCAGCGCCGCCGACCGGCGCAGCTTCATGGGCACGGTCAGCCTGATCCGCAAGGGTGTCGACGACGTGCTCACCCAGCGGAACGGCCTGACCACCACCCTGCGCGAACACATCGTGAACCACGACGTGGTCAAGGACCGCGAACTCGAACGGCTGCTGCGGGAGATCAACAAGGAACTCGCCGTGTGGATGGAAACCGCCGGCCCCCGGTCGACGGTGACCGCGGAGCTGATGCCGGGCACCCTGGAGCTCGAGCACCTGCGCGAGAGGTTCTACGACCCCGGCGCGCACAAGGCGCCGCCGCCGCTCGAGGACGTCTCGGCCTTCGCCCCCGAACCGCCCACCCTGGATGCGATGCGCACCCAAGGCGGCCCGCTGCTCGCCGAGCTCCGCGACGCCATGGTGACGGCCTTCGGCGCCAACGGTGCCGCATCCGTCGGCGACGCCTTCAACAGCCTCGAGCCGGCCATGCGCCGCCCGGTCGAGATTCTCGGCCTGCTGCAGCTGGCCACCCAGGTCGACGCCTTCGACCGCACGGATGCCGCAGCCTCGACAGCGGGCTCAGACACCGAGCCGTTCGAGACCGTACGACCCGACGGCTCCCGCCGCACCTTCCGGGTGCCGCGCATCACCTTGACCGACGACAACACCGCGGCGCTGGCCGCCCTGAACTATGGATCTGATCATGACTGACGACGTGACCACCGAAGCGCTCACCGACGCGACCGACGAGGGCGTGGAGGGCACCGAGAGCACCGAGAGCACCGACGACGGCGCCCAGAGCTTCTCGCTCTTCGAGGGCGACGAGGGCGGCCTCACGGTGGAGCAGCGCCGCACCCTGGTGCTGCTGCTCAAGCACCGCTACATCTCCGCGGCCCTGCAGCCCGCCGAATGGCGCACCCTGCTCGCCTCGCAGAGCCTGCTGAAGTCCCGCCTCAACGACCTGTTCCTCGATCTGCACGTCGACCTGCACTACGAGGTGGCCTTCAAGCGTCAGGCCGTCGGCGAGGGCGGGGAGCGGTTCCCGACCCTGCTGCACGACGTGGCGTACACCCGTGAGGAGACCATCCTGCTGGTGCTGCTGCGCCAGCGGTTCCGCAGCGAACGGGCCAGCGGCGTCGACATCGTCATCGTGGATCGCGACAACCTGGTCGAGAACGTCGCGCACTTCCGGCCCGAGCACGCCACCGACAGGTTCGGTGACGCCCGCCGCGCCACCGCGGCCGTAGACAGCCTCGCCAAGGCCCGGGTGCTGCTGAAGACCAGCGACCCCGACCGGTTCCGGATCTCCGCGGTGATCGAGGTGCTGCTGCCGATCGAACGCCTCGGCGAGCTCTGGGAGTGGCTGGTGGAGCAGAACGGCCAGGAGCCGCCGGAGCCCACCGGCTCCGACACGCTCGACGCTGACATTCTCGCCGCCGCCGCACCGGACAACGGTGCCGAACCCGCTCCTGTCGAACCTGCCGACCCCGCCCTGGAGGCCGTTTCATGACCGATTCCCCGCTGTTCCACATGGACGGCGCCACCGAGGGAACCACCCAGTGGCGCGCCGAATCCTTCCAGATGGTCAACTGGGGTGGCTTCCAGGGTCACCACGAGGTGGACTTCGCCGCCAGCGCCACCCTGGTCTCCGGCGCATCCGGCACCGGCAAGTCGAGCCTGCTCGACGCCTACCTGGCGCTGATGATGCCCTCCGACACCCCGTTCAACGGTGCGTCCAACGACGCCGGCTCCGGCCGGGCCCGCAGCGTGGACCAGCGCAACCTGATGACCTACCTCCGCGGCAAGACAGACTCCAGCCGAGAGGCCGACACCGGAGCAATGCACGATCAAGTGCTCCGCGGCGCCGACTCGGCCACCTGGGGCGCCGTGGCGATGACCTTCATCGACGACAACCAGCGCCGGTTCACGGTGCTGCGCGCCTACTTCGTGCCGCGCGGCGCGACCAAGTTCGCCGATGTGACCATGAAGATGGCCACCCGCGACGGCCGGCTCGACCTGCGCGAGCTCGCCGACGTCACCGAGGCCCGCTTCGACAAACGTGCCCTCAAGAACCGGTTCAGCGACCTGGACGTCTTCGACACCTACGCCGCGTTCTCGCAGACCCTGTACACCCGGCTCGGCATCGGCGCCAACGGCGAGGGCGGCAAGGCCCTGCGGCTGCTCGCCCGCATCCAGGCCGGCCAGCAGGTGAAGACCGTCGACGGCCTGTACAAGTCGATGGTGCTCGAAGAACCTGCTACCTACGCCGCCGCCGACAAGGCCGTGGACCACTTCGAAGACCTCGAACGCTCCTACGGCGCCATGGTCACCGAGGCGCAGAAGGCCAAGGTGCTCGAACGACTGCCCGAGCTGCACCGCGACTACGAGAGCGCCACCGAGAAGGCCGACCTGATCGACCGGTTCGGGGTGCACCGCGAGGGCGACACCCCCTTCGTGCTCTGGCAGCTGCTCACCGAGCACGGCCTGCTCGACGCCGCCGCCGACACCAACCGCGGCGCCCGGCGCGAGAACCAGACCGCGTTCCTCGCGGCCCGGGATGCCGAAACCGAGCTGAAGGGCCGGGTCGCCGACCTGCAGCACCAGCAGCGCGACAACGGCGGCGACGTTCTTGCCGCCCTGCAGAACGACCTCGACGTGCTCGCCGCCAAGCGTGACGACGTGGCGGCCGAACGCGACAGGTTCAACGACCGCATCTCCCTGTTGGGCGCCGTCGCCGGCAGCGCTGACGAGACCGCCGATGACGCTGCCGACGACGCTGCCGACGGCGTCGCCCGTGCCGTCGCCATCACCTCGGCCGACGACTTCGCCGCCGCGCAATTGGCCGCAGAGGGGTTCATCGCCAGGTTCGCCGCCTCCGAACAGGAGCTTGATCTCGAGCGGGTTTCCCTGCAGCGCACCGCCTACCCGGTCGAAGAGAAGATCCGCACCCTCAAGCAGGAGCACGCCTTCCTCAAGGGACGCGCCAGCCTGGTTCCCCAGCACCTGCACAACGCCCGTCTGATGATCGCCGAGGCGGCGGGAATCCCCGCCGAGGAGCTGCCTTTTGTGGCCGAGCTCATCGACATCGCCCCCGGTGAAGACGATTGGCGCCAGGCCGCCGAGGTCGTCCTCGGCTCGGTCGTGCGGGTGCTGCTCGTCGACGAGAACCGGCTGGCCGCCCTCGGCCGGGCCATCGACCCGTTGCACATCCCGGTGCGCATCCACTTCGAAGGTGTCGCCCTGCACCCGCACCAGCAGGTGCAGCACGACCCGCGGTACGTCTCGGGCAAACTGACCTTCAAGGACTCGCCGTTCAGCCGCTGGGTGCAGGACCGCGTGCAGGCGCCCGCCATCGACGCGCTCTGCGTCAACAGTGCGGCCGAGCTCGCCGGCGAGGGCTCCAGGGTCACCCCGAGCGGCCAGATCCGCCAGGGCAAGCGTGGCGCTCACGGGTGGAACAAGGAGCAGCGGGCCATCATCGGCTTCTCCAGCACCGTCCGCCTGGCCGAGATCGACGAGGAGCTGCGGGCACTGAAGGCCTCCGCCGACTCCCTCGCGCAGCAGGCCTCCGCCAAGGCCGGGCAGATCATCGCCCTGCGCCGCCTGAAGGATGCCCACCAGCACCTGATCGACACCGCCTGGGCGGCCATCGACGTGGCCGGCGCCAAGGCCAGGATCACCGCCAAGGAAGCCGAACGTGAACGCCTGCTCGCCGGTAGCGACGTGCTGCGCGGACTCCAGGACGAGGAAGCACGCCTGGCGGCCGAACTCGAGGCCGCCCAGAAGCTCAAGCACGAGACCGAGCGGGAAGCGTCCGCGCTCAGCGACGAGCACGCCTCGATCGTCGACAGGCAGGACATCGTGAACGTTCGGCTGGAGCGTATCCAGGCCGACGAAACCGTGACCCTGACCGACGAACACTCCGCCCACCTCGACGCCCAGTTCGCCGCCGTGGGCGACAGCACCGACCTTGCCACCTTCGCGAACGGCGTCAAGCGGCTGCGGGAGCGGCTCACCGAGCAGTCCAGCCAGGACCGCGACACCGCCCGAAGCGCCAGGGACACCCTGATCGGTATCTTCGAGACGTTCCAGAGCCGCTGGCCCGACCCCAACATCGGTGTCGCAATGGAGTCCTACTCCAGCTACAGCGACATCCTCGACGCCGTCTACACGCTCGGCCTCTACGAGCGACGTCAGGAGTGGAAGCGGCGCCTGTCCGCGTGGAGCGGGCAGGACCTGGTTCCCCTGGTCGGCGCGTTCACCACCTCGATCGAAGAGATCGAAGACCGGTTGCGGCCGATCAACGACATCCTGCGCACGCTGCCGTTCGGGGCCGGCCGGGACCGGTTGCAGATTTCGCTGCGCCGCTTGCACCGGGACGACGCCACGGCCTTCCGTAAGGAGCTCAAGCTGCTCTCCTCCGGCTCCACCGAGGAGTTCACCGACGAGCAGACCGAGAGCCGGTTCACCCGGCTGCAGGCGTTCATGAACCTGATCCGCCGGCCGGACGAGCTGGACATCGCGGGAGCGGGCCGGACCACCGGCCGCCAGGCCGCCAAGGCCGAATCAGATCGCGACCTGCTCCTGGACGTGCGCCGGCACGTGGAGATCACCGCGGTGCGCACCACCCCGGACGGCGTGGAAGTGAGCACCTACTCCTCGCTCGGCGGCAAGAGCGGCGGCGAGTCACAGGAGCTCGTCGCGTTCGTCGTCGGCGCCGCCCTGCGGTTCCAGCTCGGCGACGAGAGCCGCACCCGGCCGCGCTTCGCGCCGGTCTTCCTTGACGAGGGTTTCGTGAAATCGGACTCCGAATTCGCCGGGCGAGCCGTCGCGGCCTGGAAGGGCCTCGGCTTCCAGCTGATCGTGGGATCGCCGCTTGACAAGGTCACCGCCCTCGAACCGCACATGGACCTCGTGCTGTCGATGACCAAGAACACCGTCACGGGCTTCTCCTACATCACCCCGTTGATGTCGCCGGAGCCGACGACGACCGGGCCGGCGGAGCCGGAAGACGCCACGTCTGAGAGAAGCGTGGCCTGACCCGCGCGCCGGTCTGGCAGGTCACCTGAATCCGGCTTACGCTGGCCCGATGGTGTCAGTCCCGATGGTGTCAGTGCAGGATCTGCGACTGCCGGATGGCCGCGTGCTCCGGGTGCACGACAGCGCTCCAGTCCCCGGTGTCGCCGGGGACTCCGGTGCGACCGGGGAATGGGGCGATCTGGGCGGGTACGACCCGCACGGCGAACCGGCCCCGGCCCGGCTCACGGTGCTCTGGCAGCACGGCTCGCCGCAGACCGGCGCCCTGCTCAACCCCCTGCTGGTGGCGGCGGCACAGCGGGACATCCGGCTGGTCTCGTACGGGCGGCCCAGCTACGGCGGGTCGACGCCAATGCCCGGTCGCACCGTCGCGTCGGCGGCGGCGGATGTGGCGGCCGTTCTGGACGCCCTGCAACTGGACCGGGTCGCGGTGATGGGTGCCTCGGGTGGCGGCCCGCACGCCCTGGCCTCTGCCGCGCTGCTCCCGGACCGGGTGATGGCCGCCGCGTGCCTGGCCGCTATCGCACCCTTTGACGCCGACGGGCTCGACTTCTTCGCCGGGATGGCCTCGGATGGCGCGCTCCGGGCCGCCCGCGCGGGCCGTCCGGCTCGCGAGCACTACCAGGCCACCGCGGAGTTCGACCCGGCCAGTTTCGTGGAACGGGACTACGCCGCGCTCAAGGGCGATTGGGCGTCGCTCGGGGCCGACGTGGGGGAGGCCTCTGCGGCCGGGCCCGACGGCCTGATCGACGATGACATGGCCTTCGTAGTGCCGTGGGGGTTCGACGTGGCGACGATCCGTGTGCCCGTGCTGATAGTGCAGGGCGGCCGTGACCGGGTGGTGCCGCCCGGGCACGGGGCCTGGCTGGCCCGGGCCATCCCGAACGCCCAGCTCTGGGACTGCGCCGACGACGGCCACATCTCCATCCTCACCGAGTGCGCTCCCGCGCTGGACTGGCTGCTCGCGCACTCCTGAGCCAGGCGGCGCGTGCGCAGGCCGTAGTCTGTGCAGATGATCGGGAGAAGCCGCGGTACAGTCCAGGCCGAGAACGCGGATGCCGCCGTCGACGCCATCGTCCAGGGCCCGCACGGCCCCATCCCTGTGCGCCGGTACACGCCGCCGGCCGGCACTGCGCCGCTCGAGGCCGCGCTGGTCGGGACCGCACCGATCGTCTGGGTGCACGGGGGCGCATTCGTCAAGGGTGACCTCGACCTCCCGGAAACCCACGAGGTGGCCCTGGCGCTGGCCGGCGCCGGATTCACCGTGATCACCGTCGACTACAGGCTCACCGCCGTCCCGGGGCTGAGCCGGTTCGGGCGGGCGACCCGCGGCACCCACTACCCGGTGCCGGTTGACGACGTCGTCGCAGTGGTGCGGGCAGTGCAGGCTGAAGCCGGCGACGGAGTGATCCTGGGCGGCGCGAGCGCCGGCGCCTGTCTGTCCGCCGGCGCCGTGCTCCGGTTGGGAAGCGACGCCGCCGCGGCCCTGCGCGGAGTCTTCTTCGCCTATGGCATCTTCCACGCGAGCCTGCCGGAGCGCTCCCGCGAGGTGCGCAGCCGGCTGCGCGGCCGGCGCAAATTCACCCACACGCCGCTGCTGCTCAACGCGGTGAACCGGGTTTACGCCGGAAGCCGATCCGCGTTGGCCGATCCGCACGCGTTCCCCGGCGGCCACCCGCTGCTCGGCTTCCCGCCAGCGCTGCTGATCGACGCCGAAAGCGACTCGATGCGGGCCTCCGGTGAACAATTCGCCCGGGAGCTCGACGAGGCCCGGGTAAGCGTCGAGTACCACGTGCTGCCCGGCACCGCCCACGCCTTCCTCAACCGGCCGGGCGAGGCCGGCTTCGCCGCGGGCATCCGCCTGATTGTGGACTGGGCCCGTCGACTCTGAAAACAGGAGATAGTGAGGTTGGCAGGACTTATGCCGGAAAAACGTCCTGAAGATCTCACGGAATCCTTCTATCGTGCTCACTATCCCGCCCCATCCGAACCTGGAGGCACATCATGAGGGCCATCGTCCACGACAGCTACGGCTCGGCCGAGGTGCTGCGCCCCGCCGAGATCGACCGGCCGGGCGTCGGCGACGACGACGTGCTCCTGCAGGTGAAGGCCGCCAGCCTCCACATCGGCGACTGGCACCTGATGGCCGGCCTGCCCCTCATGGTGCGGCCCGCTATCGGCTGGCGCGCCCCGAAAACCCGGGTGCGGGGCATGGATGTCGCGGGCCGGGTGGAGGCAGTCGGCGCCAACGTCACCCGATTCAGCCCGGGCGATGAGGTCTTCGGAGTCTGCGAGGGTTCCCTGGCCGAGTACGCCGTCGCCCGGGCCGACACGCTCGAGACCAAACCGGAGACACTGAGCTTCGAGGAGGCCGCGGCCGTGCCCACCTCGGCCGTCACCGCCCTGCAGGCCCTCGCCTCCGTGCGGGATGCCGGGCCGGGCGAGCGAGTGCTCATCATCGGCGCCTCAGGTGCCGTCGGCGGCTATGCGGTGCAACTGGCCAGGGCATTCGGCGCGCACGTGACCGGTGTCGCCAGCGCCGCCAAACTCGACTATGTGCTCTCGCTCGGGGCGGATGCCGTCGTGGACTACGGCCGGGGCGACATCACCCGGTCGGGGGAGCGCTACGACGTCGTGGTCGACACAGCCGGAAACCGGTCGGTCTCCGCACTGCGCAGGCTCCTCGCCCGCCGCGGCACGCTTGTGATCGTCGGCGGTGAGGGCGGCGGCCGGGTCACCGGCGGTTTCGGGCGGGCCCTGCGCGCCTTGCTCCTGTCCCCGTTCGTGCCCCAGACACTCACCGGCCTGGTGTCGACGATGCGCCAGGAAGACCTGCAAACTCTCGCCGGGCTTCTCGCCTGCGGTACGATCCGGCCCGTCATCGACGCGGTGTATCCGCTCGCCGAGGCCGCGACGGCTATGCGCCGTCTCACCGATGGCAGCCTCCGCGGGAAAGTCGTCATCACTCCCTGACACCGGCCCGCCGAGGGCACGACCCCAACCGCAACCCCGCCACAACAAAAGGACACCACCATGGACATGCGACTCGAGCTCGTACCCCTGCCCTCCACCGACGTCGACCGCAGCAAGGCCTTTTATGCCGATCGAGTGGGTTTCCACGTCGATCACGACGTGGAGCCGGGCAACGGCATGCGCGTCGTACAACTGACCCCGCCCGGATCGGCGTGTTCGGTCGTGATCGGTGTGGGTATCAGCGCCCCGGATGCGCCCCCGGTGCAGAACCTGCACCTGGTCGTGGCTGACGTCGAGGCCGCGAGAACCATGCTCGTGGCCAACGGCGTGCCGGTGTCTGACGTCAGCGACATGGGCGGGGGCGTGCGCTACGCCTATTTCAGCGACCCGGACGGCAACTCCTGGGCCCTGCAGCAGATCTCGTTGCCCTAACGGCCGTTTTCGTTCAGTTCCTCGTCGGCGACGCCCAGCAGGCCGGCCGCCCGGCGAAGGCCCGCGCTTGGGTCGTGCGCCCACCGGCCGAGCACGATGTTCGCGCGACCGCGAGCCGGGCCGGTCAGGGCGTCGATCAGCGGCCTGACCACATCCGTCGTGAGCGGGTCGACGAGCGCCGGCAGTCGTGTGGTGCGCAGGAACCCCTCGATGCGGGTGAGGTCGGAGGCCCTCAGCATCCGCACGTGGGACTGCAGCAGCACCACGGCCGCCAGACGGCGCTCGAAGACCGGCTCCGTCCAGAGTTCTGAACTGAGCGCCGTGATGTCATCGTGGTCGAGGCCGGGGTAGCGGCGGCCGGCATCGCGGACGGTGCCGCGGATTGCGCCCACCGATGCGCCGTAGAAAGTGAGACCCACGCCCAGCCGGGCCCGATCGGCCTCGGCGCGCTCCCAGGAGCTCTCCCGCTGCAGGGTGGCGTCGATGAACTCGCCGGCAGCACTCATCCGTCTATTCTCCTGCTATCCGCGCCGGTGGGATCGTTGTGCACTCACCCCGCGGTCTGGGAGGCTGGTCGGCATGACTGACGCCGACCTGAAAGCACCCCTCCGCCGCTACCTGGAGGAGGGCCGGGAGGCCCTGATCTGGAAGCTGGAGGGGCTCAGCGAGTACGACATCCGCCGACCGCTGGTGCCGACCGGCACCAACCTGTTGGGTCTGGTGAAGCACATGGCCGGCGTCGAGGCTGGTTATCTCGGGGCGACCTTCGGCCGGCCGTTCCCTGAGCCGCTGCCGTGGATGGACGACGACACCGAGTACAACGCGGACATGTGGGCAACCCTCGATGAGACCCGCACGGGCCTCGTCGACCTGTACCGGCGGGTCGGGGAGCACTCAGAGGCCACCATAGACGCGGTGCCGCTCGACGGCCTCGGGCGAGTGGGGTGGTGGTCGGAAGGCCGGGACGTGGTGCCCCTGCAGCTGATCCTGGTGCACCTGATCGCCGAAACCCACCGGCATGCCGGCCATGCCGACATCGTGCGCGAACTGATCGACGGGGCGGCCGGGCTGCGGGCCGGCAACGACAACCTCCCTCCGGCCGGCCCGGACTGGTGGGCCGGCTATCGCGACCGGCTGGAGCAGACCGCCCGCCAGGCCTGAGGCCGACCCGGCGCCCCGACTGCGGTCTTGGCCGTTCGGACGCCTAAAGTGGACTGCGCCTGAAAAGGCCACGCTGTTTACGCGCCCGAAACCGCGCCCGAAATCGAAGGACGATGCCACCCGTGTCGAGAATCTCTGCCCGCCGGACCCTCATCGGCGCGAGCGCCGGCCTCGCCCTGCTCGCCCTCACCGCCTGCACCGGCCAGCCCGTCACCGGTGCGGCCGCCGGCGCGTCGGCAGCCGACGGTTCCGGCCGAACCTACGCCCTCGTGGTGCACTCGGTGCCCGGCGACGCGTTCTGGGACGTCGTGAAGACCGGCGCCGAGGCCGCCGGAGACGGCTACGGCGCCACGATCACCTACCAGGGTGACCCTGACGTGCAGAAGCAGAGCCAGCTCATCGAAACCGCGATCGCCGCCAAGGTCGACGGCATCATCGTGTCGATGGCCAACCCCGACGGCCTCCGCGGCGCCATCGCGGATGCCGTCGCCGCCGACATCCCCGTCATCACCATCAACTCCGGGGCCGAGGAGTCCGCAGAGGTCGGCGCCATGACCCATGTCGGCCAGAGCGAGTACCTGGCCGGCCAGGGAGCGGGCACCCAGCTCACCGAGGCGTCGGCGAAGAAGGTCATCTGCGTCATCCACGAGGCCGGCAATGCCGGGCTCGAGGACCGGTGCCGCGGAGCCGCCGACACCCTCGACGGCAGCCTGACCAACCTGCAGGTGGACATCGCAAACGTGGCGGATGCCCAGAGCACGATCACGAGCGCTCTGCTGGCCGACCCGAGCATCGACGGAGTGCTCACCCTCAACTCTGCCGTCGGGGTCGCCGCCGCGCAGGCCGTCGCCGAGGCCGGCAGCGATGCCCAGATCGGCACCTTCGACGTGTCCGCCGACGTCACGAGCCTCATCGCGGACGGCAGCATCCTCTTCGCCGTCGACCAGCAGCCCTACCTGCAGGGCTACCTCCCGGTGGACTTCTTCGAGCTGTTCTACACGAACGGCAACGTCGTCGGCGGCGGCCAGCCCGTCTACTCCGGACCGGGCTTCGTCACCAAGGAGAACGCCGACCAGGTGGCGACGTTCGCCGGCAACGGCACCCGATGACGGCGTTGACCACCCCGAGCGAGGCGCCCGGCGCCGCCTCGGCCCCGGCGGACGAGCGGCTGGCGCGCACCCACCCTCTCGTGCGGCTGCTGCGCCGCCCCGAGATGGGCGCCCTGGTCGCCGCGCTGGCCATCTTCGTCTACTTCTCGGTGGCCACCAGCGCCTTTCTCTCGCCGGCCGGCGCGGCCACCTGGCTCTACTCCGCATCGCTGTTCGGCATCATGGCCGTCGCCGTGGCGATGCTCATGATCGGCGGCGAATTCGACCTCTCGGCCGGTGCCATGACCGGCACCACGGGCCTGCTTGTCGGCGCCTTCACCACCCAGTGGGGCATGAACCTCTGGCTGGCGATGCTGCTGGCCCTGCTGATCGCCCTGTCCGTCGGCGCCTTCAACGGATTCCTCGTTGTACGCACCGGCATCCCGAGCTTCATCGTGACGCTGGGCACCTTCTTCATCCTGCAGGGTCTCAACCTGGCCGGCACCAAGCTGGTCACCGGCCAGGTCGCCATCCAGGGCATGACCCTGGTGCCCGGTTTCGACGCCGGCAAGGTCATCTTCGGCTCCACCATCCCGGTGGCGGGCGTGAACCTCAAAGTGTCCGTGTTCTGGTGGCTCGGCATCACCGCCGTCGCCAGTTGGATCCTGCTGCGCACCCGGTACGGCAACTGGATCTTCGCCATCGGCGGGCAACTGCAGAGCGCCGTGCAGACCGGCGTGCCGGTCAAGCGCACCCGAATCGGCCTGTTCATGGGCACGGCCGCGGCCGGTTGGCTGGTCGGCATGCTCTCGCTCTTCGACGTGGCCACCGTGCAGGCCACCACGGGCATCGGCCAGGAATTCATCTACATCATCTGCGCCGTCGTCGGCGGCTGCCTGCTCACCGGCGGGTACGGGTCCGCGATCGGCGCCGCCCTCGGCGCCCTCATCTACGGCATGATCCTGCAGGGCATCGTGTTCGCCCAGTGGGACAACAACTGGCTCAAGGCTTTCCTGGGCGGGATGCTGCTGCTCGCGGTGCTGGTGAACCTCTCGGTGCGCCGCCAGGCGGGGGTGCGCGCATGAGCGCCGGCGTGGCAGCGCCCATCCTCGAGGTGCGCGGCGTCGGCAAGGTCTACGGCTCGGTCATCGCGCTCAGCGGCGTCTCCACCTCGGTGGGCGCCGGTGAGGTGCTCTGCGTGCTCGGCGATAACGGAGCGGGCAAGTCGACCCTGCTCAAAATCCTCGCGGGCGTGCACCCGCACTCCTCCGGCGAGCTGCTGCTCGACGGGCGCCCCGAACACTTCACCGGCCCGCGCCAGGCGCTCGACGCCGGCATCGCCACGGTCTACCAGGACCTGGCGATCGTGGCGCTGATGCCGGTCTGGCGCAACTTCTTCCTTGGCGCAGAACTCAGCGCCGGGTTCGGCCCGTTCTCGCGTCTGAGGGTGGCCGAGATGCGGGCGATCACGCTGGAAGAACTGGGCCGGATGGGCATCGACCTTCGTGACGTGGACCAGCCCATCGGCACCCTGTCCGGTGGGGAACGGCAGTCCGTCGCCATCGCCAGGGCCATCTACTTCGGCGCCAGGGTCGTGATCCTCGACGAACCCACCTCGGCGCTGGGCGTCAAACAGGCCGGCGTGGTGCTGCGCTACGTGGCTCAGGCCCGCGACCACGGCCTCGGTGTGGTGTTCGTCACCCACAATCCGCACCACGCGTACCCGGTGGGCGACAGGTTCCTGGTGCTCAACCGCGGGGCCAGCCTGGGCGAGTTCGACAAGGACGGCATCAAGATCGACGAGCTCACCCGGCTGATGGCCGGCGGAGCCGAGCTGGACTCACTCGCGCGGGAACTCGAGCGGGGCTGACCTACGGCTGCGGTCTGGGAATCAGCCGTTCTGCCAGGAACTCGACCGTGCGCTCAAGCGCGGCCCGGGTGGGGTGCCCGGGCTCGTCGACGAGGCTGACCGTGAGCACGCAGTGCGCCGATGACGGGATCCCGGCCGCGTTGCCCGGCGACGAGTCGATCTCGATGCTCTCGAAACCGGCACCGAACTCCGTGCGCAAGGTCTGAAACCGCTCGGGCGGGCAGCCGCGGTCGTCGGTGAACCGCAGCCCCAGGATGCCAAGCCCCGCCGGGCCGTCGATGGTGCGTGCCTTGAGGGTGTCGATGTCCTGGGGCGCCAGGCCGATCGAGGCTCGCCCTGCGCCGAGGGGGAGGGGCAGCGCCGGCTGGCTCAGCACCGCGGCCAGTACCGCCGGCTCCAGGGCCGTGGCCAGGGCGAAGCCGCCGGTGAGGCACATGCCGATCACCCCCACCCCGGCGCCGCGACCCGGGTCGCCGCCATCCGCGCCGGCGCCAGCCGTGCCCACGCCAGCCATGCCCGCGCCGTCGGCCCAGGCCTGGCGCACCAGCGCCCGCAGCCATCCCGTGGCGCCAGCCGGCTGGCGGGTGAGCCCGCGGAACTCCTTGGACACACAGATGCGGCCGATGGTCCGCAGCATCGCGCCCGTCGTGACGTCCGCACCCGGCGTCCCGAACAGGCTCGGCAGGTACACCCTGAAACCGCGGTCGACCAGGCGGCGGGCCAGGTCGACCACACCGGGATGGAGCCCGGGGATTTCGTGGATGAGCACCACGGCCGGTCCGCTCCCGGCCGTGAAAACCTGGTGCGAGTAACCATTGTGGCTGAAGGTGTACTCGGTGAAGCCCGTAAGCGCTGGGGGTGGCTGGGTCATGGCTTTGAAGATAGCCCCCTCCGGGCGGATGAACCCACTCGGCGGCGTCTCATCCGTTTCGGGGGAATCCGAAATGGCACCATCGGCGGGACGCAGATTGATTGCTACCGTCTGCGGCGAGAGGGAGGCGTGCCGATGCGGTGCGACTGCCGAACACCGCAAAAACCGAACACCGACAGGGCCCAGCCCTGGAAATGGAGCGATACCCATGGCCACAGGAACAACACCCATATTGGATGCGGCGGCCGAGATCAACGCTGTCTCGCTGGCTCGCACCGACCTGGACCCGCGCACGCTGATGATCGCGAGGATCGCGGCCTTGGTGGCCGTCGATGCACCGGTCGGATCGTATTTCATGCACGTCGGACCGGCAGTGGAGGTGGGGCTGACCGCCGATGACATCGAGGACGTCCTGGTCGCCGTTGCGCCGATCGTGGGCACCCCGCGGCTGATGTCGTCGGCGCGCAAGATCGTGGAGGCCTTCGACCTCGCCATCCAACTCGACTCAGAAGGCGACACCCAGTAACGCCGGAGTCCAGAGCGGCCGCTCCGTGCGGCCCGTCCAGTGAGGAGCGCCACCAGTGAAAAAGCCCGTTGTCGTCCTGACCCTGCTGGTGCTCCTCGCCGGATGTTCCGCCGTCGACGGCACCGATCCGTCGCCGAGCAGTTCCGCGCCGTCAGGCTCGTCCACCCCGTCGGCGGGGGAGACCGCATCGCCGCCGACCGATGAACAGGTCACGTGGGCCGGCACGGTCTGCAGCGACACATCAACCCTGAAGGCCGACGTTCAGGCGCTCGCGGAGGCGCCGGCTACCGACGTTGACGAGGTGGGTGCCGCGGTGGCCAAACAGATGGACACCATTTCCGCCTCGGCGAGCACGCTGGTCGAGACCGTCAAGTCGCCGCCGGAGAACCTGGGCGACGATCCCGAGCTCCTGTCCGTGCAGGACTCGATCGACACCGCTGACCAATCCCTGAAGACCCTCCAGGCCAGCGCCAGCGCGGTGCAGGGCGCCACCGGGGCCGACCTGGTCGGTGCGTTGGCCACCCTCGTCGTCGACACCGGCACCGTACTCTCGGCTGTCGCGGCGACCGTGCAGACCATCAGCACGGCGACCCGGGACACCTCCAGCACCCTCGGCCAGGCCTTCCGCGCCGCCCCCGAGTGCGCCACCCTCACCGCCTAGCCGCGACCCCGTCCGTTGGGTGATCTCGACAGGCTCGATCAGCGGGTGAGGGCGCCTGCGGGAGGTCGTTTGGGGTGGACTCAGGGGAATCTCAGGATGGCGCGGGAATGAAACGAGGGCACAGGCGTTGAGTTGAGTCGAGGGCGCTCAAGTTTGGGTTTCGTCCTCGTATCGATTCCCCAGGAGGTTTCCTTGCCTACATACTTCGGCCCGACCGGTTCCGAAAACGGTTCGTTCGACGAATTCCTGGCCCGCTACCTGCAGGGCCAGCGCCAGGCGCAGTCCGGCCGTCCCATCGAGATCACCCGGCTGCTCAGCCGCCGCACCCACGAGCTCCTCGTGCAGGCCGCTCAGTTCGCCGTCGACCACGGCCACGCCCACGTGGACGCCCTGCACCTGCTTCGGGTCATGGTGGAGCAGGAACCCGCTGCCTCGGCCATCCGCCGGGCCGGTGGCGACCCCGCCGCGATCGTGACGGCCGCCGACGAGCGTCTCCCGGAGTCGAGTGACCAGCAGGCCACGTCGGCGCCGGCCCTCACGCCCTCCGCTCAGCGTGCCCTGCTGGATGCCCACCAGGTCGCCCGCGCCTTCGGCTCCACCTATATCGACCCCGAACACCTGTTCTTCGCCTTCGTGGTGAACCAGGACGCCCCCGCCGCCCAGGTGCTCGCCGCCGCCGGCGTCACCGCCGAGTCTCTCCAGGCCGGTGCCCAGGAGGCAGCGAACGAGGATGCGCAGACCGGAAGCGGCGTCGCGAAGAACGGCGAGGCATCCGACACCCCGATGCTCGACACCTACGGCGTCGACCTCACCGAGCGCGCCCGCTCCGGAAAGCTCGACCCGGTGATCGGCCGCAGCGACGAGATCGAACAGACCGTGGAGATCCTCTCCCGGCGCACCAAGAACAACCCGGTTCTGATCGGCGAGGCCGGCGTGGGCAAGACCGCCGTCGTCGAGGGCCTGGCCCAGGCCATCGTCGACGGCCTCGTGCCCGAGCAGCTGCGCGGCAAGCGGGTCATCGCGCTCGACCTGCCCGCCATGCTCGCCGGCACCCGCTACCGCGGCGACTTCGAGGAACGCCTCACCACGACCATGGATGAGATCAGCGAACGCAGCGACGAGATCATCGTCTTCATCGACGAGCTGCACACCGTCGTCGGTGCCGGCGGCTCCGGCGAGGGTGGAATGGACGCCGGCAACATCCTCAAGCCGCGCCTGGCGCGCGGTGAGCTGCACGTGGTGGGTGCCACCACCCTGAACGAGTACCGCAAGGTCGAGAAGGACCCGGCGCTCGAACGCCGTTTCCAGCCCGTGCGGGTGGGCGAGCCGAGCATCGAGGATGCCGTGCAGATCCTCGCCGGCCTGCAGGAGCGTTACGCCGAGCACCACTCGGTGCGCTACACGGATGCCGCGATCCGCGCCGCCGTGGAGATGAGCGCCCGGTACATCCCCGACCGGTTCCTGCCCGACAAGGCCATCGACCTGATCGACCAAGCCGGCGCCCGCGCCCGCCTGGCGCTCGGCTCCCGCGTGGACGTCACGGGCTTGCGCGAGAAGCAGTCCGCGCTCGAGTCGGCGAAGGCCCAAGCGGTCGCCGACGAGCAGTACGAGGAGGCATCCCGGTTGCGCGACGAGGCCGAGACGATCGCGGCGACCCTCGACGCGGCCGTCATCAGCCAGGGCGGTGAGGACTCCGGTCCGTCCGCCGTGGTGGACGAGGCCGAGATCGCCGCGATCATCGCCAGGGCCACCGGCATCCCGGCCAGCCGCCTCACCGCGGGCGACCGGGAACGCCTGGCCACGCTCGAGGACGACCTGCACCAGCGGGTCATCGGGCAGGACGACGCGGTGACCGTGATCGCCAAGGCCGTGCGGCGCAACCGCACGGGCATGGGCGACGCCCACCGTCCGGTCGGCAGCTTCCTCTTCCTCGGCCCCACCGGTGTCGGCAAGACCGAGCTGGCCAAGTCCCTGGCCCAGTCGCTGTTCGGTGACGAGAAGGCCATGCTGCGCTTCGACATGAGCGAGTTTAGCGAGCGCCACACCGTCAGCCGTCTGGTCGGTGCCCCTCCCGGCTACGTCGGCTACGACGAGGCCGGCCAGCTGACCGAACACGTGCGGCGGAACCCGTACTCGGTGGTGCTGCTCGACGAGATCGAGAAGGCGCACCCGGATGTCTTCAACCTGCTGCTGCAGGTGCTCGACGACGGCCGTCTCACCGACGGCCAGGGTCGCACGGTGGACTTCCGCAACACCGTCGTGATCATGACCTCGAACATCGGTTCCGAGGTGCTGGCGAGCCGGAGCGGCGCGCTCGGCTTCACCGCCGACCTGGACGGCGCCGGCAACGGCTTCGGCTCGGAGAAGGCGCTGCGCGACCGGGTGATGGCCAAGCTCCGCGAGGCCATGCGGCCCGAGTTCCTCAACCGCATCGACGAGGTCGTGCTGTTCCGCAAGCTCGATCAGCCGCAGCTCCGGCAGATCGTGCGGCTGCTGCTGAACCAGACCGAGGCCAGGCTCGCCGCCCAGGGTCACGCGCTCACCGTGAGCGACGCGGCCGTGGACTGGATCGCCGAGAATGGCTACGAGCCCGAGTACGGTGCCCGGCCGCTCCGCCGGGTCATCCAGCGCCGGCTCGACGACAAGATCGCCGACCTGCTGGTGGCCGCGGAGCTCGGCACGGGGGGAGTCGTGGCGGTGACAGTCGTCGACGGCGCACTGCGCGTGGCGGCTGAACCCGCGCGGATGCCACTGGCGGCGTAGCCGCACGGCACAACGCCCCGACCGGACCTGCACGTGGTCCGGCCGGGGCGTTTGTGCGTTCGGCTGCGGGCTGGTCGGCCTACAGGATGAAGAGCATCTCCTGGTACGTCGGCAGCGGCCAGAGGTCATCGGCGACGATGCCCTCCAGCACATCGGCCGCGGCGCGTACCGCGGTCATGGCCGGCAGCAGGGCGTCCCTGGCGTGTTCGGCCTCGGCCAGCGCACCGGCCTCGTCGGCAGAGTGCCCGGTCTCGGCGGCCAGGGCCTCCTTGAGTGCGGCCAGGGCGGTGCGCAGCTGGGAAATCGGGCCGCTCACCTCCAGCAGCGCCGCGACGTCCGCTTCCCCGCCTGCGGCCTTGACGGCGCCGACGTTGATCGCGACCTCGGTCTGGTGCCGTACCGCGGCCGGCAGGATCTGGGTCGAACCCATCTCCAGCGTGAGCCGGGCCTCGACACCGATGGTCAACGCGTACTGCTCCAGGCCGATCTCATAGCGGCTGTGCATCTCGCGGTGGTTGAACACCCGGTACTTCTCGAACAGGTCCATGGCCGAGTCGGTGATCAGCTCGGGCAGGGCGTCCAGCGTGGTGCGCAGGTTCGCCAGCCCGCGCTTCTCGGCCTCGATCGGCCAGGAGTCCGCGTAGCCGTCACCGTTGAACACGATGGCACCGTGATCGGTGATGATCTGGGTGAGCAGGGCCTGCACGGCGGTGTCGAAGTCGGTGCCGGCCTCGACGGCCGCCTCCAGGTCGGTGGCGATGTAGTCCAGCGACTCCGCCATGATCGTGTTGATGGTGACCATCGGGCCGCTCACGGTCTGCATCGAACCGGGCGCGCGGAACTCGAAGCGGTTTCCGGTGAACGCGAACGGGCTGGTGCGGTTGCGGTCGCCCGGGTCGGTCGGCAGCTGGGGCAGCGTGTCGACGCCGATGATCATGGTGCCCCTGTCCTTCGAGGAGGTCGCCGGGCCCTTGGCTATCTGGTCGAACACATCCGCCAATTGGTCGCCGAGGAAGATCGAGATGATCGCCGGCGGGGCTTCATTGGCGCCGAGACGGTGGTCGTTGGTCGCCGAGGCGACCGAGACCCGCAGCAAGCCGGCGTACTTGTGCACGGCCCGGATCACGGCGGCGCAGAAGACCAGGAACTGGGCGTTGTCGTGCGGGTTGTCGCCGGGCACGAGCAGGCTGCCGAGCTGGTTGTTGCCCAGCGAGAAGTTCACGTGCTTGCCCGAGCCGTTGACGCCCTGGAAGGGCTTCTCGTGGAAGAGGCACTCCATGCCGTGCTTCTTGGCGATGGTCTTGAACGTGGTCATCAGCAGTTGCTGGTGGTCGGCGGCGATGTTGCCGCGTTCGAACATCGGCGCGATCTCGAACTGGCCTGGTGCCACCTCGTTGTGCCGGGTCTTGGCGGGGATGCCGAGTTTGAACAGCTCCCGTTCGGTGTCCATCATGAACCCGAGCACCCGCTCGGGGATGGCGCCGAAGTAGTGGTCGTCGAACTCCTGGCCCTTGGGCGGCTTGGCGCCGAACAGGGTGCGGCCGGAGTTCAGCAGGTCCGGGCGGGCCAGGAAGAAGTGCCGGTCCACGAGGAAGTATTCCTGCTCAGGGCCGCAGAACGAGACGACCTTGGCCGGCTTGTCGTGACCGAACAGGCGAAGGATGCGTTCGGCGTGTTCGCCCATCGCCTGCTGCGAGCGCAGCAGCGGCGTCTTGTGGTCCAGGGCCTCGCCGGTCATGGAGACGAAGACCGTGGGGATGCACAGGGTGTTGCCGTTCGGGTTCTCCAGCACATAGGCGGGACTGGTGACGTCCCAGCCTGTGTAGCCGCGGGCCTCGAAGGTGTTGCGCAGGCCGCCGTTGGGAAAGCTGGAGGCATCGGGTTCGCCCTGCACGAGGGTCTTGCCGGCGAACTCGGCCAGGGCCGTGCCGTCGCCGACGGGTTCGAGGAAGCTGTCGTGCTTCTCCGCGGTGAGGCCGGTCAACGGGTAGAACACGTGCGCGTAGTGCGACGCGCCTTTCTCCATCGCCCAGTCCTTCATGGCGCTGGCGACAGCATCGGCGATCAGCGGATCCAGCATGGCGCCGTGCTCGATGGTGGCCATCACCGACTTGTAGACGAGTTTGGGCAGCCGCTTCTGCATGACGACGCTGCTGAACACGTTCTCGCCGAAAATCTGGCCGGGCGTTTCAGCGTCTGTGAAGCTGACCGCCGGTGGCACGTAGGCCTCGACATCCCTGATCGCCTGCAGGCGCATGGCATTTCCACTCATTTACTACCCCTTTGATTCGGGCTCTTTCCGCGACTAGTTACGGAATCCGGTGCTCCAAATGTAGGGAGCTTCTATGCCGGTCACATTTCGGCCGCGTGACAGGCTCGGTCTCCGCCCTCTCCCGATCGGGGGACGAAACCCGGCCGCGCCACCAGCGGCTAAACTGGTCGTTTGATTTGAGGGGTGTTTGAGTGGTTGATCAGGAGCTCGCGCGCGAACAGGACTATGTCGCCACGCTGTACGCGCGCCTCGACGCTTTACAGCGGGAGGCCGAGGCGCAGCTGAAGGCCGTGCGGATGCTCGACGTCGGCGGAAACCACCAGTCCAGGTCCGAGCGCGACACCTTCGCCCGCACCTACGAGGACCGTATCGTGCAGCTGCGTGAGGTCGACGACCGCCTGGCGTTCGGCCGGCTGGAGACCGCCCCCGAAGACGACGACGACAGCCCGGTCTACAGGTACATCGGGCGGGTGGGCCTCCGCGACGAGAACCTGCAGCCGATCCTGCTGGACTGGCGGGTGCCGCAGGCCAGCGCCTTCTACCAGGCCACCGCGGCGACGCCCCTCGGCGCCCGCTCCCGCAGGCACCTGCTCTCCAGCGGTCGCCGCATCATCCGCATCGAAGACGAGATCCTGGATGCCGCACTGCTGGACGGCGACACCGCCAACCTGCACCAGGGCGAGGGGGCGCTGCTCTCCGCGTTGACCGCCCAGCGCACCGGACACATGAGCGACATCGTCTCGACCATCCAGGCCGAACAGGACCGCATCATCCGCTCGGAGCTGAACGGGGTGCTTGTCGTTCAGGGCGGCCCCGGCACGGGCAAGACCGCCGTTGCGCTGCACCGCGCGGCCTACCTGCTCTACACGCACCGCGACCGCCTGCAGAACTCCGGCGTGCTCATCGTCGGCCCGTCCACCTCGTTCCTTCAGTACATCGAGGCCGTGCTGCCGTCGTTGGGCGAAACCGGGGTGGTGCTCGCGTCGGTGGGCCAGCTGTTCCCCGGCGTCGAGGCCAGCCACGAGGATGCGCCGGCCGCGGCAGCGCTGAAGGGCCAGACCTTCATGGCCGACCTCATCGCCCGGGCCGTGAAGAGCCGGCAGAAGGTGCCCGCCACCAGCCAGAAGCTCCTGGTGAACGGCGACACCCTCGTACTCAAGCCCCAGCTGATCGAGTCCGCCATCCACCGCGCCCGCTCCGGCGGAAAGCCGCACAACGAGGCCCGCGTGGTCTTCGTCAAGCACGCACTCAACTCCCTGGCCAGGGAGTGGCTCGAGCAGCTCAAGAGGCAGGGCCGGTCGATGGACGACACCGACCTGCCGATGCTGCGCGAAGACCTGCGCCTGGCCGACGACGTGCGGGTGGCACTGAACACGGCGTGGTTGCCGCTCACCCCGCAGAAACTCGTGCAGGACCTCTATGCCAGGCCGCAGTGGCTCGAAGAACTCACCCCGCGCTGGCGGGCCGCCCAGCGCGCGCTGCTCTACCGGGCCCGCGACGCCGAGTTCACCATCGCCGACATCCCGCTGCTCGACGAGGCCGCCGAGCACCTCGGCGAGTACAGCGCCGTCGACGCTGCGCAGAAGCGCGAGGCCAAGGAACAGCGCAAGCGCGACGTAGAGAACGCCGAGCTGGCCATCAAGAACATGGACGTGAAGGGGCTCGTGAACGCGAAGGCTCTCGCCGACAACTTCGCCGAACTCGGCGACCGGGCCACCACCGCCGAACGCGCAGCCCTGGACCGCAGCTGGACCTATGGGCATGTGATCGTCGACGAGGCTCAGGAGCTCTCACCGATGCAGTGGCGGCTGCTGATGCGCCGCGGCCCGCGCCGCTCGTTCACCATCGTGGGCGACATCGCCCAGGCCGCCGCGGCCGCGGCCGCCGACAGCTGGCGAGAAGCCCTTGCACCCGTGCTCGAGGCCTCGTTCGAGGCCGACCGGTGGCGCCTCGAGGAACTCACGGTGAACTACCGCACCCCCAGCCAGATCGCCGAGGCCGCGGAGAAGATGGCCGTGGCGCACGGCCTGCCGATCACGGCGTCCCGCACGGTGCGCGCCAGCGACTGGCCGGTCGAGCTGCTCACGGATGCGCTCGACGCGGTGCGCCGCGAACGCGCGCTGGGTGTGGGCGGCACCGTGGCGGTGATTGTGGTGGAGGAGCGTATCGACGCCCTCGCCGCGACTCTCGGCGCCGAATTCGGCGATGTCGTCGGCCGGGGGGCGCTCGGCCTGTTGCGGGAGGTGGCCCTGCTCACCCCGCAGGACTCCAAGGGCCTGGAGTTCGACGCCGTGATCGTCGTCGACCCCGCCGCCATCGTGGCGGCATCCGAGCGCGGCGCCGGTGCGCTCTACGTGGCCATGACCCGCGCCACTCAGCGGCTCTACCTGGTCAGCGCGGGTCCGCTGCCCGCCGGCCTGACCGACCTGCCCTAGCGGCGGCTCGGTCTGGCAACTCGAGCGGCCTATGGCCTCTCGGCGGGGCGGGGCCGCAGGGCCAAGACCGTCGCGAGCAGCGCATCCGGGTAGACGGAGGCCGGATTGCGGATGGCCTGGATGGAGGCGCCGTGGATGAGCGCCACGACCGTCGAAGCGAGATCGTCGCCCGAGACACCGCCCACGCCGGTGCTTGCGCCCGAGACGCCGCCCGGGCCGGCCACCTCCTGGCAGACCGGCAGGAATGCCTCCAGATAGCGGCCGAAGGAGGCCTCGATGCGGGTGCGGAACAGATCGTCGGGGCGGGAGAAATAGAACGCGAAGAGAAGTTCGACGCCCGCGTGGTACTCGACCAGGCGGTCGAGCTCGACCCGGATCATCCGCTCGAGGCGGTCCCACGGGGCCAGTGCCGACAGCGACGGGTGTGTGAGCGCATCGAGAGTGCCGTTCAGCAGCACATCGAGCAGGGCCTGGAGCAGGCCGTCCTTGGACTGGAAGTGGAAGAACACCAGGCCGGGGGAGATGCCGGCCGCGGTGGCGACGCGGCGCGCGGTGACGGCATCCAGACCCTCGGTGAGGGCGATCCGGTAGGCGGCGGCCAGGATGGCGTCGGCGCGTTCCTGCTCGGGCAGCTTCGGTCCGCCCATGGGTCAGTCCGTCGGCCCGGTGGGGCCGGAGCGGTTCCGGTCGCGCTGGTCGGCACGGTACTCACGGAACGCCTTCCACGCGCCGGTGGACCAGAGTGCCCAGAGCACCAGGACGGGCTGGAAGAGCAGTCGGATGCTGCGGTCGAGGTCGGTGTCCAGCCCGAAGGAGTCGGTGTGGGTGACCAGCTGAGAGATATTGCCGGGGAAGATCGCCACGAAGAACAGTGCCACCACCACGCCGACCTGCACGCGGTACCGGCCGAGCGCGAGCAACGCCGCGCCGAGGACCATCTCCACGACGCCTGACGCGACGACCACAAAATCACCCTCGAGGGGCAACCAGGTTGGCACCTGGGCGAGGAACGCCTCACGGTTCACGGCGAGGTGGCTGATGCCGGCCAGGAGCAGGAACGCGCCGAGCACCAGGCGGAAGATGGTGCGGAGGACTGTGCTGCGGGTTGTCTGTGGAGCCAGGAGGGTCATGCCTTCCACCCTACATTGATCACCGGGTCAATAGGCCGGGCCGGTAGGTCGGGTCAGGGCACGGAGGCCGCGACGAGTGCGGCCACTTCGGCGTCGGTCCGGGCCTCGAACACTCCCCACATCATGTGGGTCGGACCGCTGCCGTCGCTGCCCGCTCTGGCGGGCCGGCTGATCCAGCGGTTGGCCGAGGCCGCGGCGCCCAACGCGGCGAGGGAGGGGGCAACGGTCAGCTTGCGCAGGGTGCCCGCGACCACGCTGCCATCGCTGCCCAGCCGCCAGCCGCGACTGTGGGCCAGGACCTGACCCACCTCCTCATCGGTCAACCAGCGGGAAAAGCTCCGATCAGGCGGGTCGATCTTGATCAGCTTCATGAGGTCAACTGTAATCTCGACGTCCGGTTACGGGGCGGCCCTGGTGTGCCGGGTTCACACCGGCAGCAGGGCGAGTTCGGCCTCCAGTCGCTCGACGTCGATCCGATGGCAGAGCTCGGTGGCCGGGGTCATGGCCGTGGCGCTGCCCGCGGCCACGGCGGCGCGGAAGGCCGCCTGCGCGTCGTGGCCCTGCGCGATGCGAAGCACGAAGGCGCCGAGGAAACTGTCCCCGGCGCCGACGGTGCTCTGCACCTGCACTTGGGGGACCGGCAGCCGGATGACGCCGGCCGCCGAGGCGAGAACGGCGCCCTCGCCGCCCAGGGTGAGGGCCACGAACTCGGCGGAGCCGCGCTCCACGAGGGTGCTCGCCGCATGGATCTGGCTCTCCGCGGTGTCGAGTTGTGCGCCCACCAGTTCGCCGAGTTCGCGTCCGCTGGGCTTGACCAGGAAGACTCCTTCGGCCAGGGCCGCCGCCAGGGCCGGACCGGACGCATCCACGATGCAGCGCGCGTTGTGCTCGCGGGCCAGTCTGGCCACCCGGGCGTAGAAGTCGTCGGGCGCGCCCGGCGGCAGGCTGCCGCTGGCCACGACGTACCCGTCGTGCGGGATCGATGCCGCGACCCTGTCGAGGCAGGCCCGCCACTCGGCCTCGGTGGCCTCTGGGCCCTGCAATACGAAGCGGAACTGTTTGCCGGTGGACGTCTCGTCGACGGTGAAGCTCTCTCGCGTGCTGCCCGCGATGGGCACGACCACGGTGGGGATGCCCTCGGCTTCGATGAGCTTGCGGTAGGCCTCGCCGGTCGGCCCGCCGGCGGCATAGATGGCCAGGGTCTGGCCGCCGAGACGCTGGATGACGCGGGAGACGTTGACGCCCCCGCCACCCGGGTCCAGCCTGGAAAGTCCGCAGCGCATCTTGTGCTCACCGACCACGTTTTCCGTCGAGGTGCTGACGTCGAGGGCGGGGTTGATGGTGAGTGTGAGTATCGGTCGCACCGGTGTCGACCTGGAAGCATCCATGACCCCAGCGTAGGACTGCGCGCGGAGTGGCGGCGCCGGATGCGGCCGTGCCGCAGCCCGCACGAGCCGGGATCAGCTCCGGGAGAACAGTCGGGCGAAGAATCCGCCGGACAAGGGCTCTTTCGGGTGGCCGGCGCAGCGATCGTTGCGGGACACGCCTCGCATGACCTGGTCGACGTGCTGACCGCAGCCGGCCCAGGTGGTTTTTCCGCAGGTCCTGCAGGTCACGGCTCGGCACATGGGGTCTCCTTCGAGGTAAGTGGAGTTCCCCACAATACCCCATGGGGTATACCCGGGGCTGACCGGACGCTGATGGCGCAGCGTCGAGTGGCCCCGCGCGGCGTAGGGTGGCGGCGTGCAGAACCCACCGGACCAGGACCCACCGGACCAGAACCCACCGGACCAGCACCCACCGGACCGGCCCGGCCCGCAGACCTACACGGCTGCCCAGGTGCGCGAGGCCGAGGCGCCGTTCCTCGACCGGGGGGTACCGCTCATGGCCAGGGCGGCCGGGGCTGTGGCGACCGCGGCGGCCACGCTCCTCACCGCGCGCCGCGGCGCCGCTGGGGGAGTACGGGGTGCGCGGGTGCTGGTCCTGGCCGGTTCGGGCAACAACGGTGCTGATGCCCTGTTCGCCGCGAGGCTGTTGGCCGACCAGGGTGCCGCCCTGTGCATCCTGCCCACCAGCGACCGTCTGCACCGCGAGGCGCTCGAGGCCGCCCTCGCGCCGGGCGCCGACCTGCGCCCCGTCGACGAGCTGCCCGAGGTCGTCACCGGACTCGCCCGGGCGGCCGACTTGATCCTCGACGGCATCCTGGGCACCGGAACGACCGGCAACCCCGCCTTGCGCGGGGCGGCGCGCGGCACCGTGGCGGCGATCCTGCCCGCCCTCTCCGGCGAGCACCCGCCCCTGGTCGTGGCCGTCGACCTGCCCAGCGGCATCGGTGTGGATGACGGTTGTGTGCCCGATCCGACCGTTCTGCGGGCCGACCTCACCGTCACCTTCGGCGGCTGCAAGGCCGGGCTGATGCGGCGCCCGGCGGCCGACTTCGCCGGGCGGGTGGTCGTGGCCGACATCGGCATCGGCGACGAGCTCGAACGCATCCGGCGCCGCGACCTTGCCTCGGCCTGACGGACGCGTGTGAACGCTCGCGCATCCGGGCAGCGGGCCGACTAGGCGCTGAGCAGGCCCGACCGCGCGCGGCGACGACGGGTGCCGCGCAGCTGCTTGAGCGCGGCATCTGCCAGCACCAGCAGTAGGGCGGCCAGCAGCGGGAACACCCAGGCGGCCGGCGGCGGCCAGTCCCCGCCGAGCAGTGCGCTGACGAACGGGATACCGAGGAAGCCGACCAGGAGCGCCACCTCGGCGGCCACGGCAGCCAGGAGCGCGCGGTTGCCGCCGAACCGCAACCGCCAGACCGGCACCGTCTCGCTGCGACAGACGAAGGCATTGGCCATCTGTGCCACGGCGATGGTGGCGAACGCCGTTCCCGACGCGGCCGCGAGCAGCCCGGGCCCGGCCGTTTCGCCCCACGACCAGCCGCCGGCCAGGAGCACCGCGGCGAAGCCCGCGAGCGACACCACGGCCTCGACGGGGCCGAGCAGGCCGAACGCCCGCCCGAGCAGCGCCCGGTCGACGAGATTGCGGGTGCGCGCCGCACCCTGCATCACCCGTTTGCTGGGTGGCTCCACTCCGAGCGCGATCGCCGGCAGCAGGTCCGTGCCGATGTCGAGGGCGAGAACCTGCAGCACCCCGATCGCCAACGGGAACTGGCCGCCGGTGAGCGCCCACACGGCGAACGGAGCCAGCTCGGCCACATTGTCGGTGAGGTGGTAGGTGAGAAACCGGCGGGCGTTCGCAAACGTCGCCCTACCAAGGCGGATGGCGGCCACGATGGTGCCGAAATGGTCGTCTAGCAGCACCAGGTCGGCGGCCTCCCTGGCCACGTCGCTGCCGCTGAGGCCCATGGCCACCCCCACATCGGCCTCACGCAACGCCGGGGCGTCGTTGACCCCGTCGCCGGTCATGGCGACGACGTGGCCGCGGGCCTGCAGGACGTGGGTGATCCGCAGCTTGTCCGCTGGCGTCACCCTGGCCACCACGGCGCCGTCCGGGTGGTCGAGCAGAGCACCGAGTTCGGCATCGGAGTCCGGCAGCCCGGGTCCGAGCACCGTCCCATCCGGCCCCAGCAGTCCCACCTGACGGGCGATGGCCGCGGCTGTGTTCGGGTGGTCGCCCGTGACCATGATCACCCGGATCTCGGCCTCGCGGCAGGCCACCAGGGCCTCGTGCACGTCCGGGCGCGGGGGGTCTTCGAGGCCGAGGAGGCCCCACAGCACCAGCCCGGACTCGTCGGCTCCCGTCAGGGGCTTGGCTGCGGAACCGGTGGGGTACTCCCGACCGGCCACCGCCATGACCCGTTGGCCGGCCGCGGTCATCCGGGCCAGTTCACGATGGGCGGACTCCGGCACGTCCAGGCAGCGCGTGAAGACGCTCTCCGGCGCGCCCAGCGTGCTCAGCCGGCCGGCGATCAGGGCCGAGCTCATCATCCGTTCGGCTGTGTAGGGCAGCCGGCGCACCACCTGGTGCAGGTCCTCGGTCCAGCCGCTTCGGTGGGCCAGCGCCGTGAGGGCAGCGTCCAGCGGGCCGCCCTCCGGGCGCCACTGGTCGTCACGCAGCACGGCGCGGCCGGTGACGCAGTTCACGGCCGCCGTCGCCACCGCGCCCAACAGGGCGGTCGCCTCCGCTGGCCCGGTGATGGTGGCGGTGGGGCCGTAGCCCGAACCCTCGACGCCGACCACGCCGCGGGGAGTCCACACCTCCACCACTGACATCTGGTTCTGGGTGAGGGTGCCGGTCTTGTCGGTGCAGATGAATGTGGTGGCTCCAAGCGTCTCGACGGCGTCCAGGCGCCGCACCAGGGCCTGATTGTTCGCCATCGTCTGGGCCCCGCGGGCCAGCGACAGCGTCACAGTGGGCAGCAGCCCCTCCGGTACCAGGGCCACGGCCACGCCAACGCCGAACAGGAACGCCTCGGCCGGTCGCAGCCCGATGCCGAGGCCCGCCAGACCCAGGCCGACGCCCGTGGCCACGGCGATAACGGCGACGACGCGCACCACGCGGTTCAGCTGCTGGGTCAGGGGGCTGGTCGGCCGGATCGCCGATCGGGCCAGAGTGTTGATGGCGGCGAGGGTGGTCTGGCCTCCGGTGGCGGTGACCTCGGCCTCGGCGTCGCCCTGCACCACGAAGGTGCCGGCGCGCAGGAGCTGCCCGGACTCGTGCGGCACGGCCTCGCTCTCCCCGGTCACCATGGATTCGTCCACAGTGAGGGCGTGGGCATCCCGCAGCACCATGTCGGCCGCGATGCGGTCGCCCAGGCGCAGGAGTACGACATCGCCCCGCACCAGCTCGGCGGCATCAACAATGCGCTGCAGGCCGTCCCGGCGCACCCGGGTCTCGGTGGGGAGCAGGTCACGCAGCCGTTCCGCCGAACGGTCCGCGCGATGCTCCTGCCAGAACGCAAAGAGGGCATTGAGCACGATCACCACGACAATCGCGATGGCCAGGGCCGGCGTGCCCGCCAGCAGCGCGAGCGCGGCCGCGGTCCACAGCAGCAGGGCGAGCAGATGGGTGAACTGGCGAACCAGCGCCCGGAGCGCCGACGGACGCGCCAGACGAGGCAGTACGTTCGCTCCGTCGGTCGCGAGCCGACGGGCGGCCTCCGCCGAGCTGAGCCCGAGCGGGCGCTCCATCGGCACTCCTTCCCTCGGCTCGTTCTGCGGGCTACCGGGGAAACTACACCCCGGCCGAGGAATCCGACGAAAGGTCGACCGCGGCGATCACCCGGGTCCGCAGGGTGTTGCTCCGCTCGGTGAACCCGCGCTGACGTCGCACGTATTCGGCCTTGCCCGCCGGGGTTTCGATTGCGACGGGGCGGTATCCCCAGGCGGTGAGATCGTACGGGGATGCCTGCATGTCGAGTTCCCGGATGTCGCGGGCGAGGTCGAAGCAGTCCAGCAGGAGCTCGCCGGGTACCAGCGGGCCCAGCTTGATCGCCCATTTGTAGACGTCCATGCCCGCGTGCAGGCAGCCGGGTTGCTCGAGCTGCGGCTGGTTCTCCCGGCTGGGCAGCACGGGAAGGGCCTGCGCCGAGTTGAGGTCGACGGCGGCGGGGGTGAAGAAGCGGAACGCGTCGAAGTGCGTGCAGGCGATCCGGTGGGTCTCCACGACGCTGTCGGTGTCGTCCTGGCTGAGCCGGAGCGGGGATCCGTGGCGATGTACCCCCTGTCGGTAGACCATGGCCCACTCGTGCAGGCCGAAGCAGCCGAAGTTGCCGGCCCGCTCCGCGGTGCGTCCCAGCAGGCTCACGATGAAGCGGATGCTCCGCGAATTCTTCAGGGCGAACGCGGCGTGATCCACGATCACGTCGTCCCCGTCCACGCGGTACCACTTCCAGGCGGCGCGCTCGTCGGCGGCCGCGCCCTGCAGCAGGATGTTCGCCCCCGGGTGCCATCGTCGCAACAGCCCCGGACGGAACGGGTAGTAGGTGAACAGGAAGTCCTCGACCGGATGGGTGTTCTCGGTGCCGGCGCGTTCGCGGCGTCCCCGCGTCGCGGCGTCGGCACGATCCTGGTGGCGGCGCTCCAGTTCACGCCAGTCCTCGGCAGCGAGCACGGTGGGCTCGGTCGGGGCGGAGGTTGGCACCCTACGAGGGTACTCGCGGCACGCCGGTGCCGCCCAGCCGGGTGGAGCCGGTCGCGCTACGGCCGGATCAGCCGTAGAGTAGTCACTAGGCGGAACAGTGTTCCGCCGGGCAGAACATTGTGTGATCGGCCCGATCCGTCCCATCCGCCAGACCCAGAGGAGCACCACCATGACCGCGAACCCCTTCGACCTCACCGGCAAGGTGGCCATCGTGACGGGTGCCAGCAGTGGCATCGGGCTCGCCATGGCGGAGGGGCTGGCCGCGGCCGGCGCCGACATCGTGGGCGTGAGCGTCAACATGCCCATGACCGGCAGCGAGGTCTCCCAGCGGGTCGAAGCCCTGGGCCGCAGCTTCACCCCGTACGACACCGACTACGCCGACCGCGCCGCGATCACCGCCCTCGGTACCGAACTGGCCGCCCTGAACGCCGACATCCTGATCAACAACGCCGGCACCATCCGCCGGGCGCCTGCCGCCGTGCACTCCGACGAATTCTGGGACGAGGTGATCGCCGTGAACCTGTCGTCACAGTTCGTTCTGAGCCGCGCCGTCGGCGCCAATATGGTCGCCCGCGGCCACGGCAAGATCATCTTCACCGCTTCCCTGCTGAGCTTCCAGGGCGGCGTGAACGTGCCCGGCTACACCGCATCCAAGTCGGCCATCGTCGGCCTGGCGAAGGCGCTGGCAAACGAATGGGCCGTCTCCGGCGTCAACGTGAACGCCATCGCACCCGGCTACATCGCCACGGCGAACACCAAGGACCTGAGGGCGGACGGCGAGCGGTCCAAGGCCATCCTCGACCGCATCCCGGCCGGCCGTTGGGGCGAGGCGTCCGACCTGGTCGGCGCCGCGGTGTTCCTCTCCAGCAGCGCCTCCGACTACGTCAACGGCATCACCCTGCCGGTCGACGGCGGTTGGCTCGCCCGCTAACCAGCATTCAGGTGCGCAAAATCCCCCCTTCGTTGTCGAAACGACGGGGGGATTTTGCGCAACTGAAGCGCTGAAACTTCCGGCAGCCTAGATCGCGGGCACGCGCTCGCTCTCGAGCGGCGCCTCCGGCGGGGTGCCGTCGCCGAACGGCCGGCCGCCCAATGACTCACGGCCGTGCGCGGTGAGCCAGACCGAGGCATCCGGGCCCTTCGGCACGATGCCGGTGGGGTTGATGTCGACGTGCGTCACGTAGTAGTGCTTCTTGATCTGGTCGAAGTCGATGGTGTCGCCGAAGCCCGGCGTCTGGAACAGGTCCCTGGCATAGGCCCAGAGCACCGGCATCTCGCTGAGCTTGTTGCGGTTGCATTTGAAGTGGCCGTGGTAGACCGCGTCGAACCGCGCGAGGGTGGTGAACAGGCGGATGTCGGCCTCGGTGATGGTGTCGCCGACGAGGTAACGCTGGTTCGCCAGGCGCTCCTCCAGCCAGTCCAGCCGGGCGAACAGGGTGTCGTAGGCCCGCTCGTAGGACTTCTGGCTGCCGGCGAAGCCGCACTTGTAGACGCCGTTGTTGACGTCGTGGAAGATCAGCTCGGCGACCTCGTCGATCTCCCTGCGCAGGGCCACCGGGTACAGGTCGGGGGCGCCGGGCCGGTGGTAGTCCACCCACTCGGTCTCGAAGTCCAGGGTGATCTGGGGATAGTTGTTGGTCACCAGCTTGCCGGTGGGCACATCCACGATCGCCGGCACCGTGATGCCGCGCGGGTAGTCCGGAAAGCGGGCGAAGTACGCATCCTGGATGCGTTCGATGCCCAGCACCGGGTCGACCCCGTTCGGGTCGAGGTCGAAGGTCCAGCTGTTCTTGTCGTGGGTGGGGCCGGGCAGGCCGAGGGAGATGACCCGCTCCAGACCGAGCAGCCGGCGCACGATGGCGGTGCGGTTCGCCCAGGGACAGGCACGAGCGGCCACCAGTCGGTAGCGACCGGGTTCCACGGGCCAGCCGTCTCGGCCGTCGCGGGTGATGCGGTCTTCGATGTAGTTCGTGTCGCGATCGAAGTCCTTGCCGGGCTCCACGTAGCTGGGTCGTAGCGTGCTGGGGGTCGAATTAATCATGGCACCACGCTACGGGAAAAACCCGTGCGTACGCATGGAGTTATCCGTCGTGCAGGGCTCAATCGCGGAGTTCAGTCGTGCAGGTGGTGCAGCGGCCACGCCGTAGCGCCGGAGAGCAGCTCGAGCAAGGACTGCGCCGCTGTGCGGGCCTCTGCCTCGCCGCGCGGATCGTGCACGTCGATGGCGAGGGGCGGGGCTTCCCCGAACTTGGGGATGTCCACCTCGACCCGGCCGCCGTGCGGCAGTGCGACAAAGGCCGAGGCGGTGTGCGCGCCTTGCACCGACGCATCCAGGGCCGCGGCGATGATGCCGAGCGCCTCCGGTTTGGTGGCGTGGATATCGGCGACGATGGTGGCGACGTGGTCCATGGTTGTCCTTCGACGGTGGGGCGGTTGACCGTCAGCGTAGTCCAAACCGGAGCGCCGGCCCCGCAGCCATGGTGCTCAGCGAGGACGCCGCCCGCGCCCGGACTCCGGGGATGGAACGGTACGCTCACCGAACGACCTGTCGGCCGTTCTGGGGGTACAACGCACCTTAACGCGAGGCAAACAGCGGCGAGCGGGTTTGGTGACGCCCGCGGGCTCCGGTAGTCATCTTGTATGAGCAAAGTAACGCAGACGGTGAACCGGGAACTGGGGGTTGACCGGCCCGTCAGCCTCGGCGAACTGGCCTCGCCCGCCCGTCTGATACCGGCCGACACCCCGCTGGCCGACATCGATCGCACCTTCCGGGCCGAGCGTGCGCTGCGGTCGCTGGTCGTGCACGACGGCAACCGCTACACGCTCCTGACCCGTGAGCACGTGGAATACACGCTCACCGGGCGACTCGGTTACGGGCGGGGACTGCACGTGCGCTCGACGGCCGCGCAGATGGTGTCGGGGAGTTCATTCTCGCTGCCGGGACACCTGGAGCTCGGCCACGCCGCCCAGCGCATCCTCACTCTGCCGGAGGAGTCGCGCTACCGTGATGTGCTCGTGCTCACCGATTCGGGACCGGGTGTTGTCTCGGTTTCTCAGCTGTTCGAGCGGCTCTCCGCCGACTTCCGGTACGCAGCCCTGCACGATTCCCTGACCGGCCTCGCCAACCGGCGGCAGCTCGAAGAACGGGGGTCGACATTCAGCGCCGCCGACCTGGCCGGAGTGGCCGTGCTGTTCATCGACCTGGATGGGTTCAAGGCCGTGAACGACACCTTCGGCCACCGTGCCGGGGATGAGGTGCTGGTCGGTTTCGCCGACCGGTTGCGGGGCCTGATGCGTCCCACGGATATTCTGGCCCGGCTCGGCGGCGACGAATTCGCGGCGTTGCTGGTGAATGTGACCGAGGCGCAGGCGCTCGACGTCGCCAACCGGGTGGTGCTCCACGCCGCCGCTCCGTTCGCGAGCGATGGCCATCTGCTGCACCTGTCCGCGTCGGTGGGTGTCTCGATGGCCGTTGATGTGGTTGACGAGCTGGAGCTGAGCCAACTCGACGCGCTGCTCAGGCACGCCGACGGTGCGATGATCAAGGCCAAGAAGGCCGGCAAGCGCCAGGTGGCCAGGCTTGACGGGAAGGGCGCGGCGCCGATCACCCGCAACGCGCTGATCCGGCGCCGGCTGACTGCGGCGTTTGAATCCGAGACCTTCGCGCTGAACTACCAACCCCAGCTGGACCTGGTCACGGGGGAGTGCACCGCAGTCGAGGCGCTGCTGCGCTGGCACGACAAAGTGCTGGGCGAAGTGTCACCGGCGGAGTTCATTCCGATCTTCGAGCTGTCCGGCGACATCCACCGAATCGGTGAGTGGGTGATTGACCAGGCCTGTGCGCAGGCGCGCCGCTGGCTGGATGCCGGTGAGCCACGCAGCATCGCGATCAATGTGTCGCCGCTTCAGCTCGCCGCTCGTACCGTGGTTCCCCAGGTTCTCGCCGCGCTCACCGCCCATCGGGTGCCCGCCGGGCTGCTGCAAGTGGAGATCACCGAGGGATCCGAGATCACCGACCTGCCGCGGGCGATCGGGCAGCTGCAGGCGTTGCGGGACGCGGGCCTGAGCATCGCCCTCGACGACTACGGCACCGGGTACTCATCCCTGGCCATGCTGCGCGACCTCCCGCTGACCACGGTGAAGATCGACAAGACCTTCATCGACACGATCGAGGACTCACCCCAGGATGCGCTCCTGGTCGGCGGAGTCATTGACACGGCCCACGCCTTGGGTCTGAGAGTGACCGCGGAAGGGGTGGAACGGGCCGGCCAGTTGCATCTGCTGCGGGCGATGGGCTGCGACACCGCGCAGGGCTACCTGATCTCGCGACCTGTGCCTGCGCATCTGCTGCCGACGGGGCAGCGGTGCTGAAATTAGGCGTATACCTCGCGCATCCGCGCCGACCGGTCGATAATCGGCAGGGTAGGCAGCAGACAGCACTTTTCAGACAGCACCTTCATGAACCGACGGCACGGGCAGTGAGCCCGGGCAGCAAGGAGAGCGAGCATGAGCACGAAGCTGAACCCCTATCTCAGTTTTCGCGACAACGCCAAGGAGGCGATGGAGTTCTACCACTCGATCTTCGGCGGCGAATTGACGCGCAGCACGTTCGCGGAGTTTCAGGCCAGCGAGGACCCGAGCGAGCAGGACAAGACCATGCACGCGGCGCTCACCACCCCGGCCGGCCTGTCACTCATGGCGGCGGACACCCCCAATGCCATGGAGTACAAGCCCGGCAACAACTTCTCAGTTTCACTCAGCGGTGACAGTGACGACGCCGCCGAAATGCGCGGCTACTGGGACAAGCTCGTCGACGGCGGATCGGTGACGATGCCGCTGGAGGTCGCGCCGTGGGGTGACAGTTTCGGCATGTGCGTCGATAAGTTCGGAGTGGCCTGGATGGTCAATATCGCGGGGGCGCCGCAGTAGGTCCTGGCCCGCCGCAGCGGTGCTCCTCCCCGAACTGGGGTGGTCGGCCCTGGTCATTGGAGGGTGGACCTCACTAGCGTCAGAATATGAGTACATCTCGGGGGAGATCCATAGTTCGTGCCTGTAGCTTCGTGCTGGTCGGGGCCCTCGCGGGGGCGCTGGCTGGTTGCGCCGGTGAGGGATCGGCGGGCACCACAGCGTCGCCGACAGCGGCCGGTCCGTCCTCAACCGCTGCGCCGTCGGAGACTCCGACCGTCGCCCCTGTTGTCGCCGTCACCGGACTCGTTCTGACGCCTGAGGCTGTGCAATTGACCTCGAGCGACGAGAGCGTGGTGTCCTTCACCTACTACGACCCGATTGAGGGCGTCGTCGGCGCCCTGACCGCAGCGTTTCGCACCGACCCCGTAGTGAGCCGAGAGACGCCCACAATCGAGCCCGGCCCGCAGACTGTATATGACTGGCCGGGGCTGCGCATCGTCGACGAGGACTGGCCCGCCCTGGCGCCGCTGGACTCGAACTTCTATGTCGTTGTCGAGGAGCCGGAACTGAACGGTGTGACCCTGGCGACGGTAGAGGACATCACGATCGGCGACCCGGCGCTCCCTCTTGCCGAGCAGAATCCCAATAGCGGCACTGATGCGGACGGATTCAATGTCCTCATCGGGCAGATCGATGTCCCCAGAAGCGATGCGAACCCGCGGGACGGTTCGTCTATCTCAGTGTCGGTGTGGACCGACAATCCTGACCGCACGATCACCAGCATCACGGCACCGTGGGAGGACTACGGCGTCTGACCTCAGATGAACAGCGTCGTGGTCGACTCGGCGGCCTCACCGAGGAAGGTTGCCACGCCGCCGAGCTCGACGCCGGGCATCAGGTCTGTTTCGGCGATACCCAGCAGGTCCATCGTCATTGTGCAGGCGATCAGGCGTGCCCCGCCGGCCTGAGCGGATGCGATCAACTCGGGCAGTGGCGCTACCTTGTTGTCTCTCATGACCTTCTTGATCATGGCGGCACCGGCACCGAGCATGTTCATCTGGGAGAGCGGGAGGCTGCCGGCGCCCGAGGGCATCATCGTGGCGAACATCTTGTCCATCAGCTTGCGTTCCCGTTTGGGGGCGTCGGCGCGGCGCAGCGAATTCAGCCCCCAGAAGGTGAAGAACATCGACACCTCCTCGCCCATGGCCAGGGCGCCGTTGGCGATGATGAAGGCTGCGAGCACCTTGTCGAGGTCGCCGGAGAACACCACGAAGGAGGTCTTGCCCGGTCCGGCCGGTGCGGCGTTCGCGCCTGAGGCGGCCGGGGCGACGGCGCCGCCCTTGCGCATCGTGGCCACATAGCCGGGGCCCTCCGGCTCGATGGCCACCAGCTGGTGGCCGTTACGCCTCGCCCAGGCGGGGGCGTCGCTTGCGAAGCCGGGGTCGGACACGTGAACGACCACCTCGTCGCCGGGGGTGAGAGCCTTCATCCTCTCGGAGAGTTTCATGATCGGGCCCGGGCAGGCCAGGCCGGAGCAGTCCAGATCGACCCGCACGCCTGAGCCCTGGGCCAGAGCGGTGCTCGCGACGGCGGCGGCCCGGAACGGAGCCGCCTCGGCGTATGCGGTCATCGGCTGCGGCGGTTCGTCGCTCTCCGGCGCCACCTCATGCCAGGAACGGAAGGTGTCCGAGCCGCCCGACAGGGTGGCGACATCCGTGAACCCACGCTGCACGAGCGCGCGATGGGCGAGATAGCTGCGGAAACCGACCGCGCAGTAGAGCCGCAACGGCACGGTGTGGTCCCAGCCAGCGGTCGCCTCGCGGATGCTGCCCAGCGGCACGTTCTCGGCACCCGGGAGGTGCCAGATCGAGAATTCCTCCGGAGTGCGCACGTCGATCAGGCGCGCACCGGCGGTGGCGTCCGGGTAGTCCTGGGCGTACCAGAGGGTGAGGTCGCCACGCAGTACGTTGCTCGCCACGAAGCCGGCCATGATCACCGGGTCTTTGGCCGAGCCGAACGGTGGGGCGTAGGCGAGTTCGAGCTCCTCGAGGTCGTAGACGCTCTGGCCGGCGCGGAGTGCGGTGGCGAGCACGTCGAGGCGTTTGTCCACGCCGTCGAAGCCGGCGGCCTGGGCGCCGAGGATTCGCCCGGTGTCGGGGGAGAAGAGCACCTTGAGCTGCATCATCGCGGTGCCGGGGTAGTAGCCTGCGTGCCCGGACGGGTGCACGTGCACGGCGCGGTACGGCAGGTTCGCGGCCAGGAGCTGGCGTTCGGTGGCACCGGTGCCGCCGGCCACCATGTCGAAAACCTTGACGATCGAGGTGCCCTGGGTGGAACGGTACTCGGTGGTGCGGCCGCAGATGTTCTCGGCGGCCACCCGGGCCTGCCGGTTGGCGGGGCCGGCCAGGGGAGCGAGCCACTGGCCGGGCAGCACGGTGTGCGGGGTCTCGACGGAGTCGCCGGCAGCCCAGATGTGCGGGTCGGAGGTGCGCATGTGGGTGTCGACGGTGATGCCGCCGCGGGCACCGATGTCGAGTCCTGCGGCCACCGCGAGGGCGGTGTTGGGCCGCACGCCGGCGGAGAGGATGACCAGGTCGGCGGGCAGCACCGTGGAGTCGGTCAACTCCACGTTGAGTCCGCCGTCGGGCCGGACTGTGAACGCAGCGGCGGCCGTGGACAGGTGCAGGCTGATACCGCGGCTGCGGAGGTGGTGTTCGACGGGAACCGACAGCTCGTGGTCAAGCGGCGGCAGGATCTGGTCGCTCATCTCGACGACGTCAACGATGGCACCGCGGTGCTTGAGGTTCTCGGCCATTTCCAGGCCGATGTAGCCGGCCCCGATGACCACGGTGCGCACCGGGCCGCGGTCTCCCGCGGAGGCATGGGCGAGCGCGGCATCCAGTTGCCCCTTGATGGCATCCATGTCGCCGATGCGGCGGAGCACCTGCACGCCGGGCAGGTCGATGCCGGGCAGCGGCGGGCGGAGGGCCTCGGCGCCCGGGCACAGGGCGAGAGCGTCATAGCTTTCGGTGTACTCACGGTTGGTGTCGACCTCGCGCACCGTGATGGTCTGCGCGGCGCGGTCGATGGCCGTCACCTCGTGACCGATGCGCACGTCGATGTCGAGGGATTCGCGCAGGCTCTCAGGAGTCTGCAGCAGCAGGCGGCTTCGATCCGCGATCACCTCACCCACGTGGTAGGGCAATCCGCAGTTGGCGAAGGACACGTGGTGGCCGCGTTCGAGAACGATGATGTCCGCGAACTCGTCCAGTCGACGGGCTCGGGCGGCGACGGACGCGCCGGCAGCGACTCCTCCAACGACGACGATTTTCATGGGATGCCTTCCGTTGGCCTGGACGGTCTCACGGCCAGCCGGGCAGATACCCCGGCGGGTATATGTCGGGGCTGTTTTGACAGTACACCCCGGCCCCTCCGGTGACTCGGGACTTTAGGCCTGCCGGATGACCGTTCGATGAGGGCGGCCTGCGGGTGGCCGTGCCGAAAGCCATCGCCGCGATTGTGTGCCTGTCAGCTCACCTCATCTCTCCCGACGACCGCATCCCCGAACGTCACTAGAACGGCGGGTTCTCGGGGACCGGTGGTGTGGGTGTCCGGGTTGGCCGGTGCCGGGGAGGCATCAGGTGGCTCTCCTCCGCGGGTCGCTTCCTGTTTTTGGGCCCCGCCACGGGTGGGAGCGGTCGGGGTGGTCCCATCATCGGGTTGGCTGGGTCGGTGCGGTAGCTGCGTTTGCCCGGTGAGGTCCAGAGCAGGATTCCGCCTGGTTCCTGGGTGACTCGCCAGTGGGAGAGGTGTTTGAGTCGGTGGTGGGGTTCGCAGAGGTGGGCGAGGTTGTCGCAGTCGGTCTTGCCGCCGCCGGCCCAGGGGTCGGTGTGGTCGACGTCGGACTTCACCGCGGGCCGGGAGCAGCCGGGGAAGCGGCAGGTTTCGTCGCGTACCCGCAGCCACTTTTTCATGGCTTTGGTGTTCTTGTGCTGGGTTTTGCCCAGCGAGAGCACGACCCCGGTTTCGGGGTGGGTGAGTAGCCGGGTGAAGCTGGGGGCGTGTCCGGCGATCTGCCGGGCGATCTCGGGGGAGATCGGCCCGTAGCCTTCGAGGGTGGCGGGTTCCTCGTCCAGGCCGAGCAGGGTGAGCACGGGCACGGTGATCATTACCTTGCCGCGGATCCCGGCGCCCATTCCGTCTGGGGTGATGCCGTCCAGCAGCAGGGCACGGGTGATGTCGGCGCGGAGCTGGTCCAGGGTGCGTTTCTTCTCCTCCGCATCCACATTCACCTCCGCATCCAGGTCCATAGGGGCGGGGTCGCCGGCTTTCTTCAGGTTCCCCGCCATGGAGTTGATCCGGTCGTAGGCGGCTTTGGTGTCGTGGGCGGTGCCGTACCAGTGCAACCAGCCCATCCCGTCCGGGGCGGCCTCCCAGCGGCTGTGGCGTTCGGCGAGGGCGTTAGTGGTGCGGGTCACGATCGACTCCGGGTGCAGCCTCTCCCGGAGTCGGCGGGCCCGGTCTTTGAACCGGCTGACCGGCAGTCGTTTCGCATCCGGCAGCACCTTGTCTTCGAAGGCCTCGTGGTCTTCGGCGGGCAGGGTGCGCATCTGGTCGATGAGCACGGTGGCGTGCCGGTAGCTGATCTCACCACTGGAGAGCGCCTCAAACGTCGCGGGGGCCGACAGCAGCCAGAGGGACTGCTCCATCAGGTGTTCCACGGTGCGTTCGTGCATCCGCAGCAGGCACGCGGTTTCGCTCACGATGGTGCGCCGGGCCACCTCCCGGTCCTCCCACCGGCCATAGAAGGCTGCGCGGGCCTGGTCCTCGGTCAGGGTGGCCGCGTTCAGGTCGGCCAGCCGGATGCTCTCCGGGTTGCCGTGCAGCCGGGAAGACACTTGCGGGTCCTCGCTCCAGCACTGCAGCTCCACAAGGAACTCCGCCTGCCGGGCCTGCGCGTGGGCGATGGCCCGGGCCTCGGCCGCGATCAGTTCGGTGCGGCGGGCCAGCTCCGTGCAGACCAACTCGTCCAAGGTCGGATTGGGAACGTATGGCTCGGCCGGTTCGGCCGCGGTGGACTCCGCCGACCCAGCGTGCACCGGCTCGACAGGAGCGGGGGTGTTGCCAGGTGGAGCGGACTCCGGAGAGTAATGGTCATCATCCGGAGCGGGCGGTGTTGCCTGGTCGGGGTTACTCATAATGAGATCGTCTCACCTACCACCGACACTGCCGCCGCCCGCGGGCGCACCCCACCCGACGCATCCGCGAACCGTGAGAAAAGCACCAAAAATCGCGAAAATAAGGTGCTTAAGTCACAGTTCGCGGAAGGGGATTAGGTTGGGGAGATGGCGAGCGAATCGACGGAGTTGACCGTACCCGGGCCCCACGGCGACCGGGTCATGCGCATCTCGAGCCCGAGCCGCGTGCTCTGGCCGGAGCTGGGCATCACCAAGCTCGACCTGGCCGAGTATCTCGTGGCCGTCGGGGAGCCTTTCGTCGCGGCGAACGGTGACCGCCCGGTATCCCTGCAACGGTTTCCGGGCGGCATCGACGGTGAACAGTTTTTCTCGAAGAACCCGCCCAAGGGCGCCCCGGAGTTCATGCGGGCGGTGCCGGTGGTCTACCCGAGCGGGCGCACGCATCCGCAGCTCGTGATCGACGAACCGGCAGGCGCGGTCTGGGCGGCGCAGATGAACACCGTGGTGTTTCACCCCTGGCCGTCCCGGGCGGAGAACACCGACAATCCCGACCAGCTGCGCATCGACCTCGACCCGCAGCCGGGCACCGACTTCGACGACGCGATCCCGGTGGCCATCGAACTGCGCACGGTGCTCGCCGAGGCGGGCCTCACCGCGTTCGTCAAGACCTCCGGCAACCGCGGCTTGCACGTCTTCGCCCCCATCGAGCCGACCCGCGAGTTCCAGGTGGTGCGGCACGCGGTGATCGCGGCCGCCCGTGAGGTCGAACGGCGGATGCCGAAAGCGGTCACCACGAACTGGTGGAAGGAGGAGCGCGGAGAGCGCATCTTCGTGGACTTCAACCAGGCGAACCGGGACCGCACCATGGCCGGCGCCTACAGTCCACGAGCGCTGGCGCATGCCCCGGTGTCGTGTCCGATCGGCTGGGACGAACTCGAGGAATCAGACCCCACGACGTTCACCATCCTGACCGTGCCCGAGCGGCTGGCCACGACCGGCGATCCGTGGGCCGCCATGAGCGCCGAGCCGGGCCGTATCGACACGCTGCTCGACTGGTGGGAGCGCGATCTGGCCGCCGGCCTGGGCGAGCTGCCGTTCCCGCCCGACTATCCCAAGATGCCCGGCGAGCCGCCCCGGGTGCAGCCGAGCCGCGCCCGCCACGACCCGTAACGGCATCCGCGGGCCCAGCACTCCGCCTTGTGGGGGATGACCGGCGGGACAGGGGTCGTTAGCGTGGGAGGCATGAGCGCATCGATCCACAGCGACCCAGTCTCCGCACCCGAGACGGACACACTCGTGCCGAACCGGGTGCCCTGGACGGCCGTGACGATCTTCATCGTGATGGCCTGCGGCCTCGCCTGGCTCGTGGCCCTGCCGCTGTGGTTGGACGGCAGCGGACTCGCCAACCCGATCGCCGGCCTGCTGCTGCCGGTGATCATGTTCACACCCGGCATCGCCGCCCTGTTCGTGGTGTTCATGGTGCAGCGCCCCAAGCCCCGCCCGGTCGCCGCGTACCTGGGGCTGTGGCCGCTCCGCCCCGTGGGACGCACCATCTGGATGAGCGTGTTCGGCATCTTCGGCAGCGCCCTGTTGGTCATCCTCGGCGTCTTCCTGGCCGGGGCGCTCGGTCTGGTACAGCTCGACCTGGTGAACTTCTCCGGCTTCGCGCAGGTGCTGCAGGCGGCCAGCCCCGTCGAATCGCCCGTTCCGGTGGGGCTGATCGTGCTGCTCCAGCTGCTGATGATCCCCGTCGCGGCGATCTTCAACGGCCTCTTCGCCCTCGGTGAAGAGCTCGGCTGGCGCGGCTGGCTGCTGCCGAGCCTGCGCCCGCTCGGCACCTGGCCGGCCCTGCTCATCTCCGGCGCGGTCTGGGGCTTCTGGCATAGCCCGTTGATCCTGCTCGGCTACAACTTCGGGCAGCCCAACCTGCTCGGCGTCGGCCTCATGATCGGCGGCTGCATGCTCTACGGGGTGCTACTGGGCTGGCTGCGCCTGCGCACCGGATCGGTCTGGCCGGCGGTCTTCGCGCACGGGGCGTTCAACGCGGCCGCCGGGTTCCTGCTGCTGGTCGTCGCCGCCAACACCTCCGCCGACCCCGTGGCCACCGGCCCGCTCGGCTGGGTCACCTGGATCGTGATGGCCCTGGTGATCGTGGTCCTGGTGCTGACCGGGCAGTTCCGCACGCAGCCGGCCCTGCAGCGCCGGGCGCTCCGGTAGGGCGGATGCTTGTCTTCAGGCCGTGACGCGCTCGTAGCTCACGAAGCGGTAGCGCAGCCCGGTGCGGGAGGTGAGCCACTCGGTGACGGCGGTCTGGGCGAATGCCGCACCGGGGATGGGGGCGACGGTATCGCCGCCAGCGTCGAGGTCGACCTCGGTCACCTCGAGGTGGTCGGCCAGGTCCATCGCCTGGCGGTAGATCTCGCCACCGCCAATGACCCACACGGCGGCGGGAGCCGCGGCGGCCAGCGCGTCGGTCAGGGAGTGCACGGCAGTGGCCCCATCGGCCGCCCAGTCCGGCTGCCGGGTGATGACGATATTGTGCCGGCCGGCCAGGGGACGGAACCGCTCCGGAAGTGAGTCCCAGGTGCGGCGGCCCATGATGACGGCGCCGTCCAGGGTCAGTTCCTTGAAGTGTGCGAGGTCTTCCGGGAGCCGCCACGGGATGGTGCCGGCGTCGCCGATGACCCCGTTCGTCGCTTGAGCCCAGATCAGGCCGATCGGCGCGGCGGGCGCATCCGCTGACGGCCGCGCCTCAGACGGCAACTGGAGCCTTGATCGCGGGGTGGTGTACGTAGTCGACGACCTCGAGGTCCTCGAACGTGTAGTCGAAGATGCTGTCGCGCTGGGTGGTGATCTTCAGCTGCGGCGCCGGGAACGGGGTGCGGCTGAGCTGTTCGGTGACCTGCTCGAGGTGGTTGGAGTAGATGTGGCAGTCGCCGCCGGTCCAGATGAAGTCGCCCACCTCGAGGCCGGTCTGGGCCGCGACGAGGTGGGTGAGCAGCGCGTAGCTGGCGATGTTGAACGGCACACCGAGGAACAGGTCGGCGCTGCGCTGGTAGAGCTGGCAGGACAGCTTGCCGTCGGCCACGTAGAACTGGAAGAGGGCGTGGCAGGGAGCGAGCGCCATCTCGGGGATGTCGGCCACGTTCCAGGCCGACACGATGATGCGGCGGGAGTCCGGGTTGGTCTTGAGGGTCTCGATGACCTGGGCGATCTGGTCGATGTGGCCGCCGTCCGGGGTGGGCCAGGAGCGCCATTGCACGCCGTAGACCGGGCCGAGCTCGCCCTGTTCGTCGGCCCACTCGTTCCAGATGCGCACGCCGTGCTCCTGGAGCCAGCCCACGTTGCTCTCGCCGCGCAGGAACCAGAGCAGCTCATAGGCCAGCGACGGAAAGTGCACCCGCTTGGTGGTGATCAGCGGGAAACCCTCGCTGAGATCGAAGCGCAGCTGGGCGCCGAACACGCTGAGCGTGCCGGTGCCGGTGCGGTCGGCCTTGGTGGCCCCGGTTTCCAGAACCAGGCGAAGCAGGTCTTCGTAGGGCGTGGCAATGGAGCTGGGCTCGGCTGCAGTGTTCATCGAATCAAATCTACAGCGTGCGCGGCCGCTGCCAGAAGGCAACCGTCACATCCGATGCCGAGGCCGCCATCCTCGATAACATGGGGCGGTGAAGCCCTTTCTGCTGCTGGCGACCCGTTCCGAGGATGAAGCCGCCGACGACGAGTACGCGGGGTTCCTGGCGGCCGGCGGGCTGCTCCCCGAACAGCTGCACCGGGTGCGCCTCGAGGCCGCGCCGATGCCGCCGATCGCCCTGGCCGACTACTCGGGTGTGATCGTGGGCGGCAGTCCGTTCAACGCGAGCGACCCCGACGAGACCAAGTCGGCGGTGCAGCAGCGCGTCGAGCGCGAACTCGCCGGCCTCCTCGAGGAGGTTCTCACGCAGGACTTCCCGTTCCTCGGCGCCTGTTACGGCATCGGCCTGCTCACCAGCTACCTCGACGGCGTGGTGGACGACACCTGGTCGGAGGTGGCCGGTCCCATCGTGGTGAGCCTCACCCCCGACGGCGCCGCCGACCAACTGTTCGGCCGGGTCACGGCCACCTTCGAGGCCTTCGTGGGGCACAAGGAGGCTTGCACGGTGCTGCCGACCGGCGCCGTGCTGCTGGCGACCGGGGAGGCCTGCCCGGTTCAGGCGTTCCGGATCGGCCGGAACGTCTACGCCACCCAGTTCCACCCCGAGCTCACCCAGGCCGGCATCCTCACCCGGCTGCGGGTGTACCACGACAACGGATACTTCGCACCGGATGCCTACGACGAGGTGATCGCCGCCATCGACGCCTCGATGGTGACCGAGCCGGCCACCATCATGAAGGCGTTCGTAGAGCGGTTCGGCACTGCCTGATACCGTCAGTCCTCGGCGGTGAAATACTCGGCGATGGCGGCGGCTTCGCTCTGCAGCGTCTCGGCCGAGACCAGGTCACTCGCCTGCTCCTCCAGCAGAGCGCTCCAGCGGTCGAGTACGGCCTGGGCGTCACCACTGTCGTAGAGGTCGGCTGTGAGCGTGGCCGTCTCGGCGTCGACGAGGGCCGAGAAGTCGCTGTTTGCGAGGAATCGGGTCGCCAGGATATTGCCGCCGCCCGGTGCGCCGGCCATGTCTGCGCCCGGGCCGCCCGCCGCCCAGTCGGGCACGGTGCCGTCGGGAGCGAAACCCTCGGGCATTCCCTCGGGCATGCCCTCGGGCATGTCTTCTGGGGCGCCCTCCGGCGGGGTGCCCGTGCCGCCGCCCGGGCCGCCCGCGCCGGCCATGGTGCCGAACGAGAGGTTGGCGTCCCAGGCCACCACGGTCATCAGGCTCGTCGTACTGTCGTAGCGCAGGTAGGAGTTGTTGCCAGGACCGTCGATGTCGTCGATATTGGCGGTCAGGTCCTGCATCGCGAGGTAGCCGGCGAAGGCATCGACGTCGAGGTAGTCGCCCAGCTCGGCGGCGAAGGTGGCGTCATCGGAGTTGTTGATGAAGTCGAGGAACGAGGTCAACGGGGCGAGGTCATCCTCACCGGTCTTCTGGTCGAAGACGTCGGTGTACTCCGCCGGGTCCTCGTCCCGGTAGCTGTAGTCGCCACCGGCGTCGGCCTTGTAGGTGATGCCGTCGGCGCCGAACGTGTCGAAGTTCCAGAGGTCATCGTCGATGCTCTCCATCACCAGGCGCAGGGCCTCGTCGCCTCCGTTCACGCTCAGCCGCACCGCCGATGATTTCTCGGTGACGAGCCCGCTGAGGCCGATGAGTTCGAGGGCAACGGCCTCGTTGAGCGAGGACTCCGTGGTGTTGCCGCGCACAACGAATTCGGAGCGGTCCTGGTACGACTGGTCGTCGACGTACTTGTCGAGATGGATCAGCCAGGGCAATGTCTCTGGATCGTCGGCGTTCGCGGAGCCGTCGCTCGCGTCGGCGGGGGCGTCAACGTCGGGGTCAGCGCTGGGCTCCGTGCTCGGGTCGGTTTTCGGCTCCGTGTCGTCGCCGATTCCCATCAGGCTCGAGTTGCCCTTGAGCCGCAGACCCACCTGCTCGAAGACCGTGCCGTCGATGGTCACGGTGGCCGAGATCCAGCTCTTGTCACCTGTCTCGGTGTAGTCATCGAGCATGGCTTGATAGTCCGTCTCGTCGTAGTCGATCGAGATGGAGTGCACGAGGCTCGTGTCGTAGAAGTCCGCGCCGACCAGCACCGCGGCCTGCTCCTCCGTGAGGGAGGACGAGGTGTCGGCCGCGGTCGAGTCGCAGGCGGCGAGACCGCCCAGCGCGAGGGCCCCGATCAGCACGGCGGCAACCGGTTTGGCGGCCGCTCGGGCGCCGCGGGACGCACGAGGAGAACGGCCAGGCCGGCTCCGGGGATGAGGCTGACGCATGGGTGCCTTCCGGTAGGGAGTTCCCACTCCAGCAGGCCGATCTATGCGTGGACTATCAGGCGCTCAAGCATCCGCCATGCGTAGCCGCAGGTCTCAGAGCAGTTTGCGCGCGGTGGCCCAGGCGGTCAGCTCGTGCCGGCTGGACAGCTGCAGTTTGCGAAGCACCGCCGACACGTGGGTCTCCACGGTCTTGGGGGAGATGAAGAGCGCGGTCGCCACCTCCTTGTAGGCGTAGCCGCGGGCGATCAGCCGCATCACCTCCTGCTCCCTGGCCGACAGCCTGTCGAGTTCGTCGGTGGTCGCCGCGATCTCGCCGGCGACAGCGCCGAAGGCATCGAGCACGAAGCCGGCCAGCCGAGGCGAGAAAACGGCGTCCCCGCCCGCCACACGGCGGGCGGCGTCGGAGACCTCTGCGCCCGATGCGCTCTTGGTGATGTAGCCACGGGCACCGGCACGGATGACGGTGACCACGTCGTCCGCCGCATCCGACACGCTCAGGGCCAGGAACAGGGTCGACGGGGCCAGCGGCGCGGCGGCGTGGATCACTTCGGCGCCGCCACCCCCGGTGCCGCCGGGCAGGTGCACGTCCAGCAGCACCACCCGCGGCTGGGTGGCGACGACCACCGTGATCGCCTCGTCGACGGTCGCGGCCTCGCCGAGCACGTGCAGCGCGGGGTCGAGCTCGGAGCGCAACCCGGACCTGAAGATCGAATGGTCGTCGACGATCACGACGGTGAGGTCGCAGGGCGTGGCGGAGGTCGGGTCGGTCATGGGGTGTCTTCCTGGGTGTCGAGGGGGAGGGAGAGCCGGATCTCGGTGCCGGTGCCACCCGGGCCGGGGCGCACGGAGGCTGTACCGCCGGCCCGTTGCATGCGCGCCAGGATCGACTCCCGCACGCCCATCCGGTCGGCCGGGATGTCCCCGATGGAAAAGCCCGGTCCGCGGTCGGTGACGCTGACCTCGATGGCCCTCGGTGACGACTCCACGTAGACGGAGACGCTGCCCCCTGCGTGCCTGGCGGCGTTGAGGATGGCTTCCCGTGCGGCCGCGAGCAGGGCGTCCGGCACCTCGCGGTCGACGGAGCCGACCGCGACGACATCCACGTGAACCGCAAAATCACGCTCGACGGTGGTCGCAATGCCGCGGAGCTCGGCGGCCAGGTCGACGGGACCGTTCGTGGCGCCGGTGAACAGCCAGTCCCGCAAGTCCCGTTCCTGGGCGCGGGCGAGCCTGGCGGCCTCCGAGTGCGGGCCGGCCTTCTGCTGGATGAGTGCGAGCGTTTGCAGCACCGAATCGTGCAGGTGTGCCGCCATCTCGGCCCGGCCGGCCTCCCGCTCCCTGGCCGCCCGTTCGTCGGAGAGATCGCGAGTGAGTCGCACCGCCCACGGGGCGACGACCACGGCCACGCCGACGAGCACCGACAGTGCCGCCACGACAACGGTCCAGACGTTGGGGTTCTCACTGGTGACGAAGAACAGCAGGATGCCCAGAGCCACCAGCACCAGCGCCCCGAGAGCCCGCACGAGCATGCCAGAGCTGCGGGGACCGGCGCCGCTGCGCAGCTCGGCGAACTGGCGCCAGGCCAGCCCGGTGCCCGCCAGCGCCACGATCGCGGGGATGATGGCGTCCAGAGGCAAGTCGGCGCCGAGGCGGTCGGCGATCAGCGCTCCGGCCGTGCCGACCAGCGCGAGCCCCAGGAGGATCTCCGTGACCGGCGCGCGACGGGGCTCCCCGGCGGGGGCATCCGCCGCTGCCGCGATCCCCGCTCCCGGGCCGGCCCCTGCGCCGGCGGGCAGGTCGCCCGGCACCGTCCGCGGGTCGGATGGGGCCGGGCCGGAGCCGGTGAGGGCGGCCTTGGGCAGCCGGTCCCCGCGCAGGTCGCTGACGGCAGCGCCATCCGCCGCTTCGTCGGGTGTCGTGGCCCAGAGCCAGCCGTAGAGCAGCACGCCCGCCCCACCGCAGAGAGCCAGCACGAACGTGACGGTGCGCACGAAGGTGACCGGCAGGCCGGAGTGCCGGGCGAACCCGGCGCACACGCCCGCCACGATGCGCAGGCGCGGCCGCACAAGGTGCCCGGTGAAACGGGGATCGGTGGGACGCAGGAGGGTCACAGCACCATCCAAGCACCCATGACCGTGCAGGTCGCACCCCGAATCGCAACGTCAGGGTGCAATCAGGGTCTTCCCCCATGGCCGGGTGCCAGGCGCGGCAGCAAGATGGAGTCATGACCGAGACACCGTCCTCCAACCCGCCGACTACACCGTACGGCGCCCCCCACACCACCGGGCAGCCCAAGGCCCCCGGCGGGGCCGCGTTCTTCGACTGGGTGCGCGGCCTCGGCTTCGTGCGCGGTCAGGATCGTTGGCTGGCCGGCGTGTGCGGAGCGATCGCGGCACGCACCGGACTGGACCCGCTGATCGTGCGCGGTATCGCCGTCGTGATCGCCATCCTCGGCGGGCCGATCTTCTTCCTGTACGCGGTGGGCTGGGCGTTGATGCCCGACGAGTCCGGCCGCAGCCTGGTGGAGAAGGCCGCCCGGCAGATCTTCGAACCGGCCATGATCGTCGTCGGTGCGCTGCTGTTCTTCACGTTCGTCCCGTGGATGCAGGGCATCTGGTGGCAGGGACCGCCCGAGGTCTGGGGAATGCCCGGCTGGCTGGAGGTGCTGTTGCGCACCAGCTGGGCCATCGGACTGACGGCGGGCATCATCGTGCTGGTGATCTACATCGCCAAGCGAGTGCCGTCACCGCGGAACCAGGCGTCCGGCTACCCCGCCGGGCCTGCGGCCGGGGGGTACCAGCAGGGCGCGGCTCCTCAGCCCGGTCAGTCCGGCACCACCGCTCAGTCGAACGCCGCGTCACAGCCGACAACAGCGTCCCAGCCGGCCGGCCCAGCCGAGCCCGCAGCGACCGAGTCGGTAGCGACCGAGTCCGCACCGACCTCCCGGCCGGCCCCGACCGCAACCTTCGTGCCGCCGGTCCCGCCCGTTCCGGAGCCGCCGGCCTCCACCGGCGCCTCCCTCTGGGACGACCTGACGGGTAAGCCTTACGGCTCTGCGCCCTACGGCTCTGCGCCCTACGGTTCTGCTCCGACCGGCCCCGCCGCTCCCACTCCCGCCGCCTTCGACCCGGGTCGCTACCGGGCCTTGCGCCGCCGCAAGCAGTTGGGTGCAGGGTTCGTCGCGGTCGTGGCCGGACTCGCCCTCAGCGTCGGCGCCGTCGCGGCATCCTTCGTGGCCGACGGAGCCTGGTCCACCAGCACCTTCCTCGTCGGGGCATCCGCCGCGCTCGCCGTGATCGCGGTGGGCATCGTGGTGGCCGGTGTGCGCGGCAAGGAGGGCGGCTGGCTGAACTTCTTCAGCATCGTCCTGGCCGTCTCGATGGCCTGGAGCGCCTTCATTCCCGCGGGAACCGACGTGGTCACCTTCGGCGATCCCACCTGGCGGTACAACGCGACCAGCGTCAGCAGTTCAAGCACCGACAGCCCGACCGGCTTCCTGATGATCGCCGGCGCACCCGTCATCGACCTCACGGATGTCGACAACGCGCCGTCCAGCGCCGACCACAGCGTCGACGTCTGGATCGCGTTCGGCGACGTGGAGCTGGAGCTGCCCGACAACCGCACCGTGGCCGTGGAGACCAGCATCCTCGCCGGCGGGGTCGACTACACCGGCCAGGAAGACCTTGATCGGGGCGGGGTGTTGTTCCACGACTCCCGCGTCGTGGCCGACGGCCCAGGCACCGGCGTGACGACAGTCAGGGTCTGGACGCTGTTCGGCCAGGTCACCATCAACGAACCGGCACTGCGGTAGCCGACGGCTATCTGACAACGCGCTAGGAGAACACATCATGACTGATCAGAACAGCCCAGCAACCGGCCCCGACAACGAACCGACGGTGCCACTCGCCAACAACCCGCTGAATACGACCCCGCTGAATACGACCCCGCTGAATACGACCCCATTGAACTCGACCCCACTGAACTCGACCCCACTGAACACGACCCCGCTCGAGTCGACCCCGCCGGCAGCAGCAGACCCGCTGCCCCGACGCCGGCCGCTCTTCGCGACGATCTTCTGGGGTGCCCTGATGCTCGCCCTCGCGGCCTTCATGGCGGCCCGCGAACTGGTCCCGGGGGGATTCGACCTGGTCACTTGGCTGCTCACGGCGATCGTGGGCATCGGGCTCCTGCTCGTCGTCGCCGGGATCGCCGCCGCCTCCCGTCGCGCCGGATGAGCCGAACCGAGCCGCACCGGGCCGCTTCGGGTTATTCGGCGATGAACGCCAGGATGTCGGCGTCCAGGGCAGCCTGGTAGTCGCCGTAGATACCGTGCGGGGCCCCCGGGTAGACCTTGAGGGTGCCGTGCCTCACGAGTTCGGCCGACTTCAGCGCGGCATCGGCGATCGGCACGATCTGGTCGTCGTCACCGTGGGCGATCATGATCGGCACGTCGAGGGCCTTGAGGTCCTCGGTGAAATCGGTCTCCGAGAACGCCTTCACACAGTCGTACGCGGCGGCCAGGTTCACCAGCATGCCCTGCCGCCAGAAGTCGTCCTTGGCGCCCTGCGACACCGCGGAGCCCTCGCGGTTCGCCCCGAAGAAGGCTTCGGTCAGGTCCTTCCAGAACTGCGAACGGTCCCTGAGCACCCCGGCGCGGATGCCGTCGAACGCCTCGATCGGAGTGCCCTCCGGGTTGCTCTCGGTCTTCAGCATCAGCGGCGGAACGGCTCCGGCGGTGATGACCTTCGCGACCCGGCCGGCACCGTGCTGGGCGGCGTACCGCACCACCTCGCCACCGCCGGTGGAGTGCCCGACCACGACGAGGTCGTGCAGGTCGAGGGCCTCGACCAGCTCGGCCAGGTCCTGGGCGTAGGTGTCCATGTCGTTGCCGGTGTAGGTCTTCGACGACCGGCCGTGCCCGCGGCGGTCGTGGGCGATGGCGCGGTAGCCGGCATCCGCCAGCAGTTTGAGCTCCACCTGCCAGGCGTCGGAGGACAGCGGCCAGCCGTGGCTGAACAGCACGGGCTTACCGGTGCCCTGCTCGGTGTAGTAGATCTCGGTTCCGTCGGTCGTTTCGATGTACGGCATAGGTGGCGTATCCGTTTCTCGTCAGGGAGCCGGATCCGGATTCGGCCGGCGCTTGCGATGATGCCTCAGGTCCACGCCGAGTTCCAGCCCGGCGCCGAAGGTTTCTACTGAAACTCGTCTGCCGTTCACCCTGCCGTCACCGCGCCCCGGAGTGCCTAGACGACGCGGAAGACCTTGCTGATCACGGGTTCGGCATCCGTCAGCTGCCAGTCGGGCTGGCCGAGGTGCACACGGATGGCGGGAACCAGCGTTTGCCAGTAGTCGCGGTGTACGGTGCGCCAGTGCTCGAGAGTGGGAGATTCGTGACGGGCCAGTTCGAGGGTGACCTCTGGCACCGTGGTCTCGACAACCTCGAGGATCTCGATCACGGCGACCCGGGTGTTGCCGGAGTCGACGAGGGCGTAGAGCGTGCCCACCGTGGGCAGCGCCTCGCCGGTCATCTCGTAGGCCACGCGCAGGTTGGACGATCCGGTCTTCGCCCCCGACATGATCAGGGCCACCATCAGCTCGCGGAACTCGCTCGGTTCGCCGAATACAAGCGGGGGCAGGGTGGTGATGTCGACGATCATGGTGGCTTTCTTACGCGGGCGCCCGCGTCTGCGCGCGCGAGAGGGGAACACCAGCATAAGCGGACTGATACCGTCGATTGTTCAGCCGAAACGCCCGGGAGCTTCACCATGTCACAGCACGTAGATTCGCCACGGTCGATCGCCGTCATCGGAGCGGGCTTCCACGCCACCACCAACATCCTGCCCTCGTGTGTGCGCGCCGGTCTGGCCATCGACGCCATCGCCACCCGCGATGCGCGGCGTTCGGCGGATGCGCTACAGCGCTTCGGGTCCACCGGGCGGGCGTTCGGCAGCGCCGAGGCCCTGCTCGCGGAGGCCGGCGTTGCCTCTGTCGTCGTCGTCGCCCAGCCACGAGACCAGGCGGCCCTCGCCCTGCTGGCCATTCGCGCCGGCAAGAACGTCTTCGTCGACAAGCCCCTCGGCTGGACCGCCGACGAGGCCCGAAGGATCAGCGACGAAGCCGACGCGCGCGGCGTGACCCTGATGGTCGGTTTCATGAAGCGGTACGCGCCCGCCTACGAACAGCTGCAGGAACTGGTCGCCAACGGTGAGCTCGGCCGGCTGCGGTCCTTCCACCTGGCCTTCGGCTGCGACAGCACACCGTTCTGCGCCGATGCGGAGGAGTTCATCAAGCTCGCCGCCATCCACGTGATCGACCTGGTGCGCTGGCTCTTCGGCGAGGTCGTCGACGTCACCGTGGCCTCGAACGGCTCCGGCAATCACGTGGCCCTCGCCATCCTGCTCCGGTTCGAATCCGGCGTGGTCGGCACCCTCGACCTGTCCGGCTTGCCCGGCTACTCCAGCGAATCCGAGCACCTGCGGGTCTCCGGCGACGAGGGGTATGCGATCGTCGAGGACCTCGTGAGCCTCACCGTGCACCGCACGGCACCGGATGACCAACCGAGCTGGAAGCACCTGACGGAACGCACAACGGTGTTCACGCCCGCGGAGAGCGCGATGTCGGGCACCGACCGCGACCTGTACCTGCGCGGCTTCGTGGGCGAGATGGCCCACTTCGCCGACGCAGTCGAGACCGGCACCCCGCCGCGCAGCAGCGGCCGTGACAATGTGCTCACCATGGCGCTCTGCGACCGGATCGTGCAGAACCCGCACACCGGCGACTGAGGGCCGCGGCGTTCGGGCTCAGCTCAGCCTGACGCTCATCGCGCGAGCGCGGTGCCGGTGGCATGATGCGACTACCGCGCGCCGCCGATTCCGGTGCCTGCGCGACAACGATGGGAGAGAACCATGGCATCACGGAAGTGGAGCGAGATGAACGGCGGCCAGAAGTTCGGCGTGGTGGCCGGGGCCATCGTGCAGCTGGTGCTCGCGGGTCTCGCCTGGAGCGACCTGGCGCACCGGCCGGCGAAGAAGGTCAACGGGCCCAAGGGGGTCTGGGCGGCCGTGATCGCGATCAACTACGCCGGCCCCATCGCCTACTTCCTCGCCGGCCGCAAAGACTAGCGCGCGCAGAGCAAGCGGTCAGGTGTACCAGCTGGGCTTGGGCACCTCGTTCAGCAGCACGTACTGGCCCACCTCGCGCTTCTTGTATGCGGCGGGGTCGTGCAGGCTGTGCGTGCGCAGGTTGCGCCAGAAGATGTCCAGGCCCACCGAGTTGGCGGATGCGCGGGCTCCGGTGAGCTCGTAGATCTTGCTCGTCGTCTCCAGGCCGTCCTCGATGGCCCTCAGCTTGGCGGCGGCGATGAGCACCGCGATCTCGCCCCGGCGCCGTTCGGTGAGTTCCTCCCGGGGCGCGTGCAGAACCAGGCTGATCTCGGCGCCGGCCCTGTCGGCGATGGCCTCGTCGGCCCAGAGCTTGGACTGCAGTTGCCCGTAGCCTTCGAGCAGGTACCACTCGTCGGTGGCGCGCTCCTTGTTGTCGCCGCCGTACGGCCAGGCCCGGGTTGACGTGCGGGTGTACGCCGAGGCCGTCTCGATGGCGCCCTGGGTGATGCCCAGGTAGAAGTTCGTGAAGACCAGTTGGATGGCCGGCACGTTGAGGGTGTTGTAGATCAGCGGCTGGAAGACCTTCTCCACGAACCCGGCTGCGGCGGCCCAGGGCACCCGCACATCGCGGATCTCGACGGAGCCGGACTCGGTGAGGCGCTGACCGAGGTTGTCCCAGTCGTCGCCGAACACGATGCCGGGCTGGTCGGTGGGCACGATGGCGAAGATGTGGGTGTCGGTGCCGTTCAGCACACCCTCGAGCACGGTGAGGTCGGCCACTTGGCCGCCGGTGGAGAACGACTTGCGGCCGCTGAAGACCAGCTCGTCGCCGTCCTCGGTCACGGTGAGGTCGGAGTCGCGCGGGTTCACCGCACCGCCGAAGAGGAAGTTGTTGGCGGTGTAGAGCTCCTCGACAGCGAGGATCTGCTCATCGGTGGCCACCAGACGGGCCGCCCAGGCCCACAGGTAGTGGTAGCCGAGCAGCTGCCCGATCGAACCGTCGCCGCGGGCGACGACGCGGATGACCTGGTACGCGGTCTCCCAGCTCTGCCCGCCGCCGCCGTGGGCGAGGGGGCCGAGCAGGGTGACCAGGCCGGCGGCCTTGAGCAGGCGTACCTCGGCCTGCGGAGCCAGGTTGGCCCTGTCCCGGTCGACGGCGTCCACGATGAGAATGTCGGACACCTCCCTGGCGCGCTCGAGCCAGCGTTCCGGCGTGGTGGGGGCGGGCGCATCCGCCCAACGATCATCGAACGCGCGGGTGTCTGGTGCGGCGGACGATACGGGGGTGTTGAGTGCTGTGTCGGTCATCGGAGGTCCTATCGTGGTCGGCAGCGGTCCTCGAGGCGGCGTTCAGGCACGGCAGAGCAGCGGCACAGGTGCTGCCGCTTCGGTCGTTCCAGCACGTTTGCTCGAGGTGATGCAACCCTAGGCACGCCGTGGGCGGCCCCGTGGAATACGACCCGAGGTTACGTCACACCCCGTCATCCTCCTGGTCGGTCAATCCAGAACGCCACCGAGGTCGTACGCTATCGGCCGCTCCAGCTGGTCGAAGGTGCACGATCGGGCGTCCCGGTCCGGGCGCCACCGCTCGAACTGCACAGTGTGCCGAAACCTCTCGCCCTCCATGTGGTCGTATCGCACCTCGAGCACCCGGGTGGGTCGCAACCGCACAAAAGAGGTGTCTTTGTTCGCCGAGAACCGGTTGCGCTCGGTCTGGCCGGTGACCACGGCGCCCTCATCGTCGTGCATCACCAACGGTTCCAGCTCGTCGATCAGCCGCAGCCGCCAGGCGTCGCTGAACGCGGATGCGCCGCCGACGCTCCGCAATTCGCCGGCGTCGTCGTACAGGCCGAGCAACAACGATCCCACCCCGGTGCCGCTCACGTGCGTGCGGTAGCCCAGCAGCACGACATCCGCCGACCTGTGGTGTTTCACCTTGAACATCGACCGTTTGCCCGGGGCGTACACGGCCGCCAGCGGTTTGGCGACGACGCCGTCCAGGCCGGCGCCCTCGAACTCGACCAGCCAGCGGCGGGCCACGGTGACGTCCCGGGTGGTGCGGGTGAGGTGGATGGGGTCACCGAGCGCGCCGACCAGGTCTTCGAGGGCCGCGCGGCGTTCGGCGAACGGGGTGTCGAGCAGGCTCCGGCCGCCGCGGGAGAGCAGGTCGAAGGCGACGAAGGTCGCCGGGGTCTCGTCGGCGAGCCGGCGCACCCGGGTGGCCGCCGGGTGGATCCGCTGTGACAGCATCTCCCAGGAGAGGTGTTCGGAGCCGGGGTCGCCCGTGCGCAGCACGATCTCGCCGTCGAGCACACACGGCTCCGGCAGCAGGTTTTCGAAGGCGAAGGTGAGCTCGGGAAAATACCTGGTGAGCATCTTGGAGCCGCGGCTGGCGATGGCACTGACCTGTCCGTCGAAGGAGACGATGCTGCGGAACCCGTCCCACTTGGGCTCGTAGCTGAGCCCCCCGGGCACGCTGTCTTGCTCCGGAACCGTGTCGACGGCCCTGGCGAGCATGGGGGAAACGGCTGCTGCGACTGCCATGCCCGCAGTCTGGCCCGCTTCACGCCCGTCGAACACCCTCGCTGCACATATTCCCAGCCGGTGACGTGTCCATGCCCCTGGAGGCATCCGGTGGTGAGGAAGATGGGAGCATGACTGAGCGCCCGAGCACGACCAACTTCCGCAGCGCCCGCGACCAGCTCCTCGAGCTGCGCAGCGACCACGCAGGTGCCTCCGCCGCCTTCGTCTGGCCGGACGTCGGCGACAGCTTCAACTGGGCGACGGACTGGTTCGACCAGATCGCCACCGGCAACGACAAGACCGCCCTGTGGATCGTCGAGGAAGACGGCCGAGAACTCAAGGTCAGCTTCGATGCGATGGTCACCCGCTCCGACCAGGTCGCCACGTGGCTGGTGCAGCAGGGCGTCGCCAAGGGCGACCACGTCATGCTCATGCTCGGCAACCAGGTGGAGCTCTGGGAGACCATGCTCGCCATCATGAAGGTGGGCGCGGTCATCCTGCCCACCTCCACGGTGCTCGGCACCCATGACCTGGCCGACCGGGTGCTGCGCGCCGGCGTACAGCACGTGATCGCCAACGCCGAAGACACCGGCAAGTTCGAGGGTGTGGACGGAGCCTTCACCCGCATCTGCGTCGGCCAGTCGACCGCGGGCTGGACCGGCTACGCCGAGTCCCACCAGGCCGGCACCGGCAAGGTAGTCGTCCCCGTGGCCTCCACGGACCCGTCGCTGATCTACTTCACCTCGGGCACCACGAGCAAGCCCAAAATGGTGGTGCACAGCAAGACCTCGTACCCGGTCGGGCACCTCACCACCATGTACTGGCTGGGCCTTCGCCCCGATGACGTGCACCTGGCGATCAGCTCACCCGGCTGGGGCAAGCACGCCTGGAGCTGCTTCTTCTCACCGTGGATCGCCGAAGCCACCGTGTTCATCTACAACTACTCGAAGTTCAACCCGGCGGCGCTGGCGCACCAGCTGCACCGCGCCGCCGTGAGCACCTTCTGCGCGCCGCCGACGGTGTGGCGGATGCTGATCCAGGCGGATGTCGGTGCCAAGCCGGAGAGCCTGCGCGAGATCCTCTCGGCCGGGGAGCCGCTGAACCCCGAGGTGATCAGAGCGATCCAGCGCGCCTGGGGCCTGACCATCCGGGATGGCTACGGTCAGACCGAGACCACCGCGATCGTGGGCAATGTGCCCGGTTCGACGTTGTTGGCAGGCTCCATGGGGCAGCCGCTACCCGGCGTGGCTGTGGTGCTCGTAGATCCGATCACCGGTGAGCTCACCGAGGAGGGCGAGATCTGCCTGGACCTTGGCACCCTCGCGGTGAACCTGATGTCCGGCTATCACGGCGATGCCCCGCGGAGCGCCGAGGCGCTCCGCGACGGCTACTTCCACACCGGCGACGTCGCCAACCGGGACCGGAACGGCTATCTCACCTTCATCGGCCGCACCGATGACATCTTCAAGTCCTCCGACTACAAGGTCTCGCCGTTCGAGGTGGAAAGTGTTCTGATCGAGCACCCCGCGGTGATGGAGGCCGCCGTCGTGCCCGCCCCCGATGCCACCCGGTTGAACATCGCCAAGGCCTATGTGGCCTTGGCCGCCGGTTGGGCACCGGACGCCGAGACGGCTCTGGCCGTGCTGCGGCACGCGCGGAACGGCCTGCCGCCGTACATGCGGGTGCGCCGGGTGGAGTTCTTCGAACTGCCCAAGACGAACTCGGGCAAGATCCGCCGGGTGGAGTTGCGGGCCCGGGAGAACGAGGCCGCGGCCGCCGATGTGCGCCTGGCGGACGAGTGGCGCGACGACCAGTTCCCGGAGCTGAAGAAGCGGTCGTAGCCTGCGCCTCGCCGGGTCTCAGCCTGCGGTGCTGCCGCGCGCGGCGTGGGCTTCCTCGGCCAGGCGCCGCACGGCGCGCAGCGGGATCGGCAGCCAGGACGGCCGGTTGCGGCTCTCGTAGATGCTCTCGTAGATGGCCTTGTCGAGTTCGAACGCGGCCAGGAGGGGCTCCTGGCCGGCCAGGGCGGAGCTTCCCGGACCGGTGCTGCCCTCCTGGTGGTAGCCCTGCAGGAACGCCGCACGGGCGGTCGTGGCCCAGTCGATCGCAGCGGGACCTGCCGCGGGGTCCCGCATGGCGATGGTCGCGCCCACGTAATCGAATGAGCGGAGCATGCCGGCCACATCGCGCAGCGGGATGTCCGGCAGCGAACGTTCGGCGAGCGGGCGCAGCGGCTCGCCCTCGAAATCGATCAGCACCCAGCCGCGACCGGGCACATCGAGCACCTGTCCGAGGTGGTAATCACCGTGGATGCGCTGCAAGTGCGGCCAGGAGGCCGCCTGGGCCCTGGCGAAGACCGCCTCGATCGCCGCACTGTGCGCGGCCAGCTCCGGTACCTCCCGCGCGGCCAGGCGGTACCGTTCCCGCATCGTCAGGCACAACTGGTCGATCACGTCGCCCGTGGAGGCCAGGGTGGGGAACACTCGGGCGAGATCCCGGTGCACGGCGGCGGTCGCGATGCCCAGGGCGTGCGCGGGCACACTGAAGTCGGTGCCGGTCGCGGCGGCGTCCAGGGCCACCCGCCAGGCGTCCTCGACCCCGGGCAGGAACTCCTGGACGAACACGAGGTGGCCGCTCTGGCGTGCGGGGGAGAGCGGGCTCGTCCACTCGCCGGACACCGCGCCGATCGGCTGGGGAACGAACCTGGATCCAGCGCCGGCCAGGGCCGACTGCACCGAGACATCCGGGTTCGAACCGGCGGCGACCACCCTGAACACCTTGACGATCACCGGGCGGCCGTGCCGGCCGGTCTCGTCGACGAGGTCGATGATGATCGAGGTGTTCGACTGTTCGCCACTCAGCACCCGGCTGGCAATGACTGTGAACCGGCTCAGGTCGACGGGCTCCTCGGCCGGCGCCTGGCCCACCCGCAGCAGCTCGCCGTGCGCCGCGACGCCGGCCGGGTCATCGGACGGCGTCGATGCGCCTGTGACGATGAACCCGTGCAACGCCGCGGCGTAGGCGGGATCGTGCGGGGCGTCGTAGAGGTAGCGGGGGAGTCCGTCGTGTCCGAGCGTCCGCTCGATGAGAGCCGACGAGTCCGGCAGCGGCTCGGTGCGCTCGGTCACGGGCAGCTGGTAGAGCGTGGAGAACCTGCTGGCCGTGTCGAGCACCAGATGGCAGGCGATGCGCACCCCCGACTCGCCCGTGGGCAGGGACCACTGGCCGATGCTCCGCAGAACCGGGCTGTGCGCCTTGCCGGCAAACCAGCGCTGGGCGCCGACCCAGCCGTCGACGGCCGGCGTGAGGTCGATGCCGGTGCCGGCGCTGGCGTGCTTCATGTGGTTCAGCGTAGCCGGACCCGCTACCGCCCCGGTGCCGACCGAACCCCCGAAACGGGTGCGCTCAACAGGGAGACCACGACGGCGTCGTTCTTGGTGCTCTGCTGCCCGATCTCCGAGAAACCCAGCCGTTTGTGGAACGCCAGCGATTCCGGGTTGGCCGGTCGCAGGTTGACCTCGCAGAACACCACGTCCACGGGCAGGGCGCGTGCCGCGTCGAAGACCGCCGAATAGAGCCGGGCGCCGAGGCCCCTGCCGCGGTGGCCGGCCGCCACGACGATGCGGTCCACGTAGAGAAATGACTCGGCGCGACCGGAGAAATACCGGTAGTTCTCGCTGGCATAGTCCGCGCCGGCCGCGAACAGGATCGCGAAGCCGAGAACTGTGTCGGGCTCGGCATCCGACACCACCGCGATCGCGCTGTGGCTGGTGGCTATCAGTGCCGCCAGCTCGTCGGGGCCGAGGTCGTTGACCGCTGGCACCGCGGCGCTGTTGAGTGCGAGCAGCTGGGCGGAATCGGTGGTGCGGACTGGACGCAGGGAGAGCAACGGGGTCATCGTCATCCTCCGACGCTAGCCGATGGGGCGGCGCCGGCCGCCTAGCCGCGGCCGGTGGAGAGCAGTAGGTTGCGGCTGCAGGAGTCAGCGTCCCACAATGTCAGGAGGAGTCATGCGTGGTCGTGAAGTGGTCTGGTTCAATTCGATCGGACTGACTGATATCCCTCAGGTCGGCGGCAAAAACGCCTCCCTGGGCGAGATGGTGCGCTCGCTCTCGGCTCGGGGTGTGCGGGTGCCGAACGGCTTTGCGACCACCGCGGATGCCTACCGCGCCTTCATCGCCGCCAACGGGCTGGAACCCGTGATTCGCGAGCAACTCGACCGGTACCACTCCGGCGACGCGTCGCTGCGGGAGACCGGCCAGAACCTGCGGGAGGCCTTTCTGGCCGGCGAGTTCCCCGCGGCCATCGCAGAGGACATCAGGGTGTACTACCGCACCCTGTCCAAGGACGCCGAGGTGGCCAATCTTCCGGTCGCGGTGCGCAGCAGTGCCACCGCAGAGGACCTGCCCGATGCCAGCTTCGCCGGCCAACAGGAGACCTTCCTCAACGTCAGCGGTGAGCGCGACCTGCTCGACGCCTGCCGGCGCTGCTACGCGTCCCTGTTCACCGACCGGGCGATCAGCTATCGCGAGGTGAAGAAGTTCGACCATCTCGACGTGGCCCTGTCCATCGGCGTGCAGCGGATGGTGCGCAGCGACCTGGCCGGGTCCGGCGTGATGTTCTCCATCGACACCGACACCGGGTTTCCGGGGGCCGCCGTGATCAGCGCCGCCTGGGGGCTGGGTGAGACCGTGGTGCAGGGCGCCGTCGACCCCGACAAGTACCTAGTCTTCAAGGCACTGCTCGACGAACCGGACTGCGAACCGATCATCGAGAAGACCCTGGGCCGGAAGAATCGCAAGATGACCTACGCCGAGGGCGGCAGCGCCCGCACCCGGGTGATCGACACCCCGGAACGCGAGCGCCGGGCCTTCGTTCTAGGCAACGCCGAGATCGTGCAGCTGGGACGCTGGGCTGCAATCGTCGAAGACCACTACGGCCGGGCGATGGACATGGAATGGGCCAAGGACGGCCTCACCAATGAGCTGTTCCTGGTGCAGGCGCGGCCGGAGACCGTGCACTCGCAGAAGAGCCTGACCCGGTTCTCGGTCAGCCGCCTCATCGAGAGCGGACCGCTGCTGGTCTCCGGTGTGGCCATCGGCGACAGCATCGCCTCCGGAACGGCGTGCGTGATCCGGGACCCCGCCGACATCGAGAACTTCCGCGACGGCGCCATCCTGGTCACCGAGATGACCGACCCGGACTGGGTGCCCATCATGAGCCGGGCGTCCGGAATCATCACCGACCACGGCGGCCCCACCAGCCACGCCGCCATCGTGAGTCGCGAGCTCGGAGTGCCGGCGGTGGTGGGCACCCGCAACGCCACCGAGGTGCTTGCCGAGAACACGCCCATCACGATCTCCTGCGCCGAGGGCGACGAGGGGTTCGTGTACGCGGGAATCCTCGCCGCCGAGACCGAGCAGATCGACCTCGGGGCCGTACCGATCACCCGCACCCAGGTGATGGTCAATATCGCCAGTCCGGCCGCCGCCTTCGAGTGGTGGCGGCTGCCCACCGCCGGGGTGGGCTTGGCGCGGATGGAATTCATCATCAACAACCTCATCAAGGTGCACCCGATGGCGCTTGTGCACCCGGAGCGGATCACCGACCCGGCGGTGCAGCGGCAGATCAGTGAGCTCACCCGCGGCTACGACGACCTCGGTGAGTACTTCGTGAACACCCTGGCCCTCGGCATCGCGAAGCTGGGCGCGCCGTATTACCCGAACCCGGTGATCGTGCGCCTGAGCGACTTCAAGTCGAACGAGTACGCACACCTCATCGGCGGAGACGTCTTCGAGCAGGCCGAGGAAAACCCGATGCTCGGCTTCCGCGGGGCGTCCAGGTACTACGACCCCAAGTACGCCGAGGGTTTCGCGCTGGAATGCCGGGCGCTCAAGCGCGTACGCGAGCGGATCGGCTTCAGCAACGTGATCGTGATGGTGCCGTTCTGCCGCACCACAGCGGAGGCCGACAAGGTGCTTGCTGTGATGGCCGAGAACGGCCTCGTGCGCGGTGAGAACGGGCTGCAGGTGTACATGATGTGCGAGATCCCGGCCAACGTCATTCTGGCCGAGCAGTTCGCCACCAGGTTCGACGGCTTCTCGATCGGCTCCAACGACCTCACCCAGCTGGTCCTCGGCGTCGACCGGGACTCCGGCGACCTGGCGGCGCTCTTCGACGAACGCAACGAGGCCGTGACCCGGATGATCAGCGAGGCCATCGAGAAGGCCCACGCGGCCGGCATCAAGATCGGTATCTGCGGGCAGGGGCCGAGTAACTACCCCGACTTCGCCGAGTTCCTGGTGGGCGAGGGCATCGACTCCATCTCGCTCAACCCGGACTCGTTCCTGAAGACCGTGCACCTGATCAAGGAAGCCGAGACGGCGGGGGCGGCCGGCGAATGGCCCCGACCCACCCGGGTGACCATGTGAGGCGGGGCGCCGCCGCTTAGACCGTGTCCTCGTCTGGGCGGGGTGCGGTGCCGTCGGCCTCTGGGCCGTCGAGCACCGCACGTTCGTAGTCGGACTCCGCGGCGTCGGCGACCTGCCTGGCCGCGATGACCCGCTCGCTGATCCGGTGTTCGACGGCCTCGACCATCGCTACTTCCTCGGGGGAGGCATTGGCCAGCAGATCCTCGAGATTGTCGGGATCACGGTGCATGGCCTCGATGGCGGAGACCTCGGCCCTGGCCACCGCCGCACGGCTCCGCAGGAACGTGATGTGCGCTTCCCACGTGCTCTGCTGCCCTGTGCTGTCCTGCCGGCCTTGGCCGGTCCCAGTCTTGCTGGACTCGTTCTTGTTGCCGCTCACGGCGCCTCCCTTGTCGGTGGGAGCCTAGCGCCGCATCCACCCCCGCGTAATGCGTGCGCGCCTTCACGAGAGTGCGCAGCCGGGGGAGTCAGTCATAGGCGCGCAGCAGCTGCCAGCGCGCGCCGCTGTCGTCGTGCTGGATGTCGAAAACCAGCGAGGTGCCGTCGTCGGCGGTGCCCTGGCAGCGCCAGGCGGCCACGGGTTTGGGCGGGTGGGTGAGAAAGTGCAGCAGCTCGTCGGGCAGCGACGCGGACGCCGTCAAGGGCGTGGGAGTGTCGGTCACCCTGAACCGGCGGGCCCGCCAGACCAGGCGGACCGGAGAACCTTCCGGGGAGACCCAGACCGCGACGGTTTCATTTATCAGACTCATGGCACATCACCTCAACAGATAGAACATATGTTCGAAGTTTACTCCGCGAGGTCTGACATTGCGAGAAAAATGACGTGCTCACCGAACCCGGGGCAGGGGAGGAGCCCTAGGCCGAGGACGACGCGTGAGCCGACTCAGCAACGGCTGATAACTGCGCCATAGCCGCCTCATAGGAGCGCCCGGCTAGATGGACATCGTTGCGTTACCGATTGTTCATTTGGAGGACACCATGTTGCAGGCCGCGATCATCCTGATCGATCTGCTCTTCATCAGCCTGCTCACGTTCGGGCTGTATTTCCCACGTCACCGGCGTCGTGACCTCGTTGTCGCGTACCTCGTCGTCAATGTCGGCGTCCTGGCCGTTGCCCAGGTGCTCGCGTCCAGCACCGTCGGCGTCGGCCTCGGGCTCGGCCTCTTCGGCGTGCTGTCGATCATCCGGCTGCGCTCGAGCGAGATCGAGCAGCACGAGGTGGCGTACTACTTCGCAGCGCTGGCCATGGGCCTGCTCGCCGGCCTCAGCACCGAACCCACCGTGCTCACCGTGGTCCTGATGGCCCTGATCCTGGCCGTGGTCTACTTCGGTGACAGCCCGCGCCTGTTCCGCAGCTACCGCCAGCAGACGGTGGTACTGGATGCCGCGTTCGCCGACGAGTCCGCCCTCATCGCCCACCTGGAGGGACTGCTTGGCGCCCGGGTGCACGGCGTTCATGTGCGCAGCCTCGACCTCGTGAACGACACCACCCTGGTCGACGTGAGGTACCAGGTGAGTGCCGCACGCTCCGCCGCCGCGCTGCCGGACTCGGCGGGCACGGCCGGCACCGCGGTGCTGCAGGAGTCGGGCCGATGAGCGCCGTACCGATGAGTGCAGTACCGATGAGTGCCGTGTCGACGGCCCCAGTGCCGGTGGTGGACGTTCCACTTCCGGGCCTGGCCACCATCGACCTGGCCGAGCTCACCGAGCGGGCCGGCCTGCTCACCCGCGTCGACCGCAAGTACGTGTTGCCCCGTTCCGGACTGCACGCCGTCCTCGACGACCTCGACCCCTCGGTGCGAGTGCTCGACATCGACGGGGTGCGCTCCAGCGCCTACGAATCGGTGTACTTCGACACCCCCCGCCTCACCAGCTTCCTGATGGCGGCGCATCCGCGGCGGCGCCGCTTCAAGATCCGCACCCGCACCTACGTCGACTCCGCCCAGAGCTATCTCGAGGTGAAGACCCGCGGCGGTCGGGGTGCCACCGTCAAGGACCGGCTGCCGTATGCGCTGGACGACAGGGCCACGCTCACCACCGAGGGTCGTCAGTACGCCGACTACGTGCTCGACGAGGCCGACATCGAGGGGGCCAAGGGGCAGGACCTCGTGCCCACCCTGATGACCAGGTACCTGCGCACGACACTGTTCGTGCCGGAGTCCAGCAGCCGGGCCACCATCGACACCGGACTGTCCTGGGCCATGCTGCCCGCCGGGCGGCGAGCCGCGCCGGCCACGCCCGAGTCCCGGCTGGACCGGCCGCAGCTGGTGATCGTGGAGACCAAGTCGGGGGCACGGGCATCCGCCGTCGACCGGATTCTCTGGGCACACGGCCACCGCCCCGCCACCATTTCGAAATACGGCACGGGCATGGCCGCCCTGCGAGGCGACCTGCCCGCCAACAAGTGGGCCCCGGTCCTGCGCCGATATTTCCGCTAGCCCTGCCCGCTGGCCCTGCCCGCCGCGCCCACCCACCCTGCTGATCCACTCTCCTGATCCGCTCTCCGACCCGCTCTGACACCCCATCGATTGTGAGTACCCCATGAAGAATTCGCCCCATGACCCCGGCACTGCCGGGCCCCGCCAGCGCCGCTCCGGCGTGAAGGCCTGCACCTACACGGTGCTGCCGTTCCTGGTGACCGTCGCCCTGCTGACCGGATGCGCGGCCGTCGCCTCGACCACCGACTCCACCGCCACCGGTTCGTCAGCGGACACCGCCGCCGGGGTCGCGATCGACGACTCCACCACCGCCGCCGAGGTGTTGGCCGCCAACCAGGAGACCCACGACGACGCCGCCGACTACGAGTGGGACGCCGCCGACGTGGTGCAGATCGCCCTGGACGGCGACAACGCCACCGTCGACAGCTCGTCAGGGAGCGACGCCGTGACCATCTCCGGCAGCACCGTGACCATCACCGCGGCGGGCACCTAAGAGCTGAGTGGGGCCCTGGACGACGGCCAGATCGTGGTCGCATCCGCCGGGGAGGGCACGGTGCGCCTGATCCTCAACGGCGTCGAGGTCACCAACTCCACCGGTGCGGCCCTCGTCGTGACCGAGGCCGACGAGGCCATGATCGTGCTGGCCGACGGCTCCAGCAACTCCCTGGCCGACACCGACAGCTACGCCGAGGACGCTGACGCGAACGCGGCGCTCTACAGCGCGGCCGACCTCACCATCACGGGTACCGGCTCGCTCGACGTGACCGGAAACGGCAACGACGGCATCACCAGCACGGATGGCCTGATCATCAACTCGGGCACCGTCACGGTGACCGCGATCGACGACGGCATCCGCGGCAAGGCCTACCTTTCGCTCGCCGGCGGCACCGTCACCGTGACCGCAGGCGGCGACGGCCTCAAGTCCGACAACGAGGAGGACAGCACCCGCGGCTACATCTCGCTCGCCGGTGGGACCGTCGACGTGACGGCCGCCGGCGACGGTCTGCAGGCGTTCACCGATGTGGTGCTCTCCGGGGCCGATGTCACGGTCGAATCCGGCGGCGGCCACACGGCGACGGTGTCGGAGGACATCTCGGCCAAAGGCGTCAAGTCGGGCGTGGTCACCGTCGTCGACGGCGGCACGCTCACCGTCGACGCGGCGGATGACGCCCTGCACTCCGACGGCACCGTGCGGATCGCCTCCGGCACGGTGACCCTGGCGGCCGGAGACGATGGTGTGCACGCCGACACGGCGCTGGACGTCATCGGCGGTGACACAACCGTCACGACCTCGTATGAGGGCTTCGAGAGCACCGCCATCAGCATCGGCGGCGGCACCGTCTCGATCACCGCGGACGACGACGGCATCAACGCGTCCAGCGGCACCAGCACCGCTGCCCAGGGTGGCGGCATGGACGCCGACGGCGGGGAGACCGTCACCATCACCGGTGGCAGCACGGTCATCAACGCCGACGGGGACGGGTTCGACTCCAACGGCTCGGCGACCATGAGCGGCGGCATCCTCGTGGTGAACGGTCCGACCAACAGCGGCAACGGTGCTCTCGACGTGAACGGCACCTTCTCCGTGACGGGAGGAACCCTGTTGGCGGCAGGCAGCGCCGGAATGGCCGTGTCGCCCGACTCGGGATCTGCGCAGTCGTTCGTGGCGGTCTCGTTCGACTCGGTGCAGGCCGCCGGAGCCACCGTGCAGCTGGTGAACAGTGCCGGTGACGTGGTGATGGCCTTCGCGTCGACCAAGGACTTCCAGTCCGTGGTGTTCTCGTCCGACGAACTTGTCGACGGCGAGAGCTACAGCGTCTACGTGGGCGGAACCGCCAGCGGCGAGATCGCCGACGGGGTCTACTCCGACGGCGACTACTCCTCGGCCGCCAAGACCAGCAGCGTCACCGCCGGGGTGGCCGTCACCGGAACGATGGGCGGTGGCGGGGGAGGCGGACCCCGCTGACCGGTGATCGCGGTCACCCGGTGGTCGGGGAGTGCGGCGGGGATGACGCGGCCGGGCGGCGGCGCTACCATCGCGGCATGATTCGCATTCTGTTGCGCGCGCTGATCTTTCTGCTCTCCGCGGCCCTGGGGCTCTGGGTGGCATCGCTGGTCCTGCCGGACCTCACGGTGACCGCGAGCGGGTTCGTCACCGCGGCGGTCGTGTTCGCCGTGACCCAGAGCGTGCTCTCGCCGTTCCTCGCCAAGGTCGTCGCACGGGGTGCGCCGGCGTTCCTGGGTGGCATCGGCCTGCTGTCGACGTTCGTCGCGCTGTGGATCGCCTCGCTGTTCCCCGGCGGGCTCACCATCACGGGGTGGCAGACCTGGATCCTGGCCGCACTGGTGGTCTGGCTGGTCACGGCCGTGGCGACGCTGCTGCTCCCGTTGGTGTTCCTGCGCGAGGCGAGGGGCAAGCGCGCCGGTGTGACGCGCCCGATACCCTGACGCCGGATGCCGGCGGCGGGCTCAGGGGCGGCGCAGGCCCACCGCGGTCAGCACCAGGCAGCCGGCGCAGGTCGCCGCCAGCAGCGAGAGCATCAGAGGGTAGCTCGCGAACTCGGTCAGGCTGGCGAAGAGCACCGGGAGCAGGAAGCCCACGTAGGTGAGGCTGTAGTACACGCCGGTGATACCCGCCAGGTCGGTGGGAGTGGAGATCCGCTGGATCTCGACGAGGCCGGCGACCACGGTGATGCCATAGGCGGCCCCGAGCACGATTCCCGTGATCAGGGCGAGCACCGGGGACAGGGTGACGGCCGTGGCGACGGCGCTGAGCACGCCGACGAGCATGACGCCCATGCCCACGAGGATGGCGCGGCCCCGGGTGAGCGAGTTGAGCCTGGAAACCTGAGGCTGCACGAGGGCCCCGGTGCCCAGGGTGACCACGGTCAGGAGGGTGGCGAAGGCCAGGTTGAGGTCACCGAGCTGCGACTCCACGAGCTTGGGCATCATGGCGTAGGCGATGCCGGCGGCGCCGAACACCCACGGGGCGGTCGGCAGCACCACACGCAGGAAGCGGCGGTGGCCGGCCAGCGGTACCTTGAGGTCACCCCAGAGTGAGGCGTGAACCCTGCTGCGTGGCACGGTCTCCGGGGTGCGCATCAGGCGGGGCAGGATCAGCAGGCTCAGCAGGATGTGCACCGCGTAGGGCAACAGCGTGGGTAGCGGGCCCCACTGGGCCAAAACGCCGGACACCCCGGCGCCCAGACCGAAACCGACGGTCAGGGTGAGGGCCGGCCGGCGCGCCCCGGCGGAGGGACGGGCCACCAGATCGTGTGGGGCGCTGGAGAGCTCCTTGATCCACGCGGTGCCGACAGACATCGCCACGCCCACGCTCAGGCCGGCCAGGAACCGGCCCAGGCAGATGACAACCTCGCTGGAGAAGCCGAGGCCGAGCAGGACGCTGGCCAGAATGCCGGCCAGGACACCCGCGACCACGAGAGGTTTGCGCCCGTAACGGTCCGAGAGGGTGCCGGCCAGCAGGAGACCGGGAACCAGTCCGACGACGTAGAAGCCGAGGAACAGGTCGGCGGTCACGGTGGAGTAGTGGCCCAGGGTCTCGTACATGTGCAACAGCGGGGTGAAGTGGTTGCCACCCCACGCCATCACGAACAGGGCGGGAGCAGCGAGGTGCCAGGGGGCAGTGGTGCGGTCAGTCATGGTGCTTTCCGGTTGGTCAGAGCATCCGGGGCACGCGGTGCCCCGATTCCAGGTGGGCCCGCAACAGCTGGTCGTAGGCGGCTGTGTCGCCGACTTGCAGGTGTTCGGCCAGCAGGCGGTGCTCGGCGATGAGCCTGTCGATGGTGTCGGGGTCGCGCACGGCCACCCTGTGCACCAGCCGTTCCAGCCGGGGGCCGAGGCGGGAATAGATCTCGTCGATGACACTGTTGTGGGTCTCGTCGACGATGCGGGAGTGGAACCTGTGGTCGGCTCGGGCGTAGGCCAGGAGGTCGCCGGCGGCGGCGGCATCCGTCTGCGCCTGGATCAGGGACTGCAGCTCGGCATCGACGGCGTCGATCCGGCCGGGGCGGTCGCCGAGGAGCTGCACGGCCTTGGTCTCGAGCAGTATGCGCACCTGCAGGAGCTCGGCGGTCTCGATGTCGTCGACCGCGGTGACGATGGCGCCCTTCTTGGGGAAGAGCCTGAGCAGTCCGGCCGACTCGAGCGTGAGGAACGCCTCCCGGACCGGTGTGCGACTGAGCCCGAGCGTGGCGGCGACGTCCCCTTCGGTGATGAGGGCACTTGCCGCGAGTTCGCCCGAGATGATGGCGTCGGCCACGTGGGAGTAGGCACGCTCTGCCGCGGAGGGGCCGGTGCCACGGGAACTGGAGGCCCGGGAACTGGAGGCCGGTGAGAACTGCATTCCCCCAGCGTACCGAGAAAACCGGTTGATAAATGCATCAATAACCTCAACATGGTTCATGGGCGGCCGCTCGGGGCGCTGGCAGTAGAGTGCAAATGTCGTGAGCCGATGATGCCTCGCCCCAAAATCTGCCGACGCGACCCGTGTCGAACCCCCGGCCCGAGTGGAAGAGCATCTGATGAGCGAACGAACCATTGTGATCACCGGCGCCAGCGACGGCATCGGTGCGGCGGCCGCGCGAGCGCTGGCTGCGGCCGGTGACCGCATCGTCGTTGTCGGGCGCTCGCCGCAGAAGACCGAGGCGGTCGCCGCCGAGATCGGCGCCGATCACTTCATCGCCGACTTCAGCAGACTCGCCGAGGTGCGCACCCTCGCCGCCGAACTGCTCAAGCGCTACCCGCGCATCGACGTGTTGGCCAACAACGCCGGCGGAATCCTGGGTGACCGTGAGGTCACGGTCGACGGCCACGAGAAGACCTTCCAGGTGAACCACCTGGCGCCTTTCCTGCTCACCACCCTGATGATGGACCGGCTCCTCGCCAGCCGGGCAGCGGTGATCAACACCTCGAGCGCCGCCAACCGGTTCGGCCACATCGACCTGGATGACCTCGAGAACGAGCGCAAGTACTCGCCCAACAACGCCTACGGTGACGCGAAGCTGGCGAACATCCTCTTCACCAAGGAATTGCACCGGCGTTACAGCTCGCAGGGACTCGTCACGGCGGTGTTCCACCCGGGCATCGTGGCCACGAGCTTCTCCACCGAATCCACGAGCATCATGCGGCTGCTGTATCAGACCGCGCTCAAGCGCATGCTCATCACGCCGGAGAAGGGCGCAGACACCCTGGTCTGGCTGGCGAGCACGACCGCGGGGGTCGACTGGCAGTCGGGGGAGTTCTACGAGAAGCGCCGGGTGCACTCCACGAACCGACAGGCCTCGGATGCGGGCCTCGCGACGGCGCTCTGGGAGCGCAGCATCGACATGGTCGCCTCCGACCTGCTGCCGCAGGGCAGCTGACCCCGCTCAGCCAACTGTTCCCTGTGCGGACATCTGCGCCTGGTGTGCCTGGACCACTTGTCCGCAGCGGCAACAGGTGCGCCGGGGAAGGCCGGGGGAGGCCGGCTCAGGCGATCTTGGTCAGGGCCGTGAACGACATAGTGGCCGACTGGCCGTTCTGGCAGGTCTGGTACAGCAGGTCGTAGCCGCGGGGGAGGTCGGCTGTGCTGTTGCGGTCCGCGTTGAGCATGGCCACGATGCCGTCCACCCGGTAGGTTCCCGCGTGCACACCGGTGAGGGTGATCACGGTTCCGGCGTCGTCGGGGAAGTCCTTGCCGCCGCACGACCAGTGCTCGGCGATGGTCGGCACGTCCTGGTAGTACGCGGTCACGTCCACGGAACCGATGCACTCGTCGAGCTCCGGAGTCCAGCCGGTGGCGTGCACGTTGTTGGAGTAGCGCTCGCGGAGGATCCGGTCCTGCTCGGCCTGCCACTCGGCCATGGCCGCCGTGACGGCCGCCACGGGAGCGGCCAGGTCCCCGGCGACGCCGTGGACGCCCTCGGCGGCACCGAAGTCGAAGGCTGACAGGGCGCGGGCATTCTCGCGGACCCCGGCGCCCAGCTCGAAGAGGGCGGGTGCAGCACTCCCGGTGGCCGCTGCGCTCTGGGCCGCCGTGAGCTCCTGCGCGGCCGCGCTCAGCCGGGCGGTCGCGGAGTCGATCGCGTCGGCCAGCTCGAGTCGGGGCTGTTCGGTGAGTACCTTGCCCTCGCTCGCGTCCAGGAGGGCGATCGCCTCGTCGAGGGAGGTCTCCCCGTCGGTGACGGTCTGCGCCGCCCGCGCCTGGTCGCTCTGGAAGAGGGCGGCCGCGGCAGCGTACTCACCCTGGGCCGCCGCCAGTGACACCCCGCGCACGACCAGGACGACGACCAGCAGGAGTATGACGGCGGCCGCGGCCACGATCATCCGGGCCCGGGTGCCCGAGGGCCGCCATGCCGACGACAGGCGCGGGCGAGGCGAGTGTGGCGTTTCTGCTGAAATTCGTGCCACCCCCGGTGCATGTGTGTGCCGGTCGTGTTGCCGTCACCTGATCTGAAATACTACCGACTGGGTGTTGCCAACACCTTGATGATTCACATCGGTACCTCGGGCTGGAGCTACGACCACTGGGAGAACGTGCTCTATCCCTCCGGCCTGCGGGTTGTGTGACGAGCTGGGCGAGAGGCGCTGAGTGCGGAGCTCGGGGTATGACAAAAGGCGCAATGGCCCCTGGCGTTCGGAGCGAGGGTGAGATATGCAAAGCGGTGCCAGCGTGCGGAAATACTACGTGGAGCTTGTCAAAGCGCAGGTCACCGTGAAATCACCCGCATAGAATTGTGGCCCCGGGCGCGATCTGACGAGTCAGCGTGCCACTGAGGCACCGGCAGAAGGTGCGTTTCAAACAGAGGTAGTCATGACCGAGACCCACGTCGCGTCCGCAGTTGTCGCCGAACTCACCGCCGTGCTCTCCAGCGCACAGATCGTGACGGGGCCCCGCACCGAGAGCAACCGGCGCGACCAGTCGGAGGGCACCCTGAGCGGCGAGCCTCTCGCCGTGGTCTTCCCCGCCAGCACCGAGGAGGTCGCCGCCGTCGTCACGATCGCGGCCGCCCACCGCATCCCGATCGTGCCGCAGGGAGCCCGCACGGGCCTGGCCGGCGGGGCGAACGCCATCGAGGGCGCCATCGTGCTCAGCACCACCAGGCTCAAGAAGATCCTCGTCGTCGACGCCGCGAACCAGACCGCGACAGTTCAGGCCGGTGTACGCACGATCGCGCTGGCCCGTGCGGCCGAGGCCGTCGACCTGTTCTACCCGCCGGACCCCGGCTCGTGGCGCGCCTCGACCATCGGCGGCAACGTGGCCACCAACGCCGGCGGGATGCTGTGCGTCAAGTACGGCGTGACCGGCAACTTCGTGCGCCAGCTCACCGTGGTTCTTGCCGACGGGTCGATCGTGCACACCGGCCAGCGCACCATCAAGGGCGTCGCAGGCTACAACCTCACCGCACTGCTGGTGGGCTCGGAAGGGACGCTCGGGATCATCACCGAGATCACCGTGGGCCTGCTGCCCAAACCCGGCAGTCCCTCCGGCGTCGCGGCGACGTTCGCCAAGGTCGAGGATGCCCTGGCGGCCGCTAATGCCATCGTCGCCGGTGATCGCCGGCCGAGCGTGTTGGAGTTTCTCGACGGTGCGTGCATCGCCGCCATCAACGCCTTCGATCCGGCCTCGACTCTGCCCGCCGGCGCCGGCGCGCTGCTGCTCGTGCAGTCAGACCAGATCGGTCAGGCCCACGACGACGTCGAGGTCTACGCCGGGATGTTGCGCGCCGGGGGAGCCGTGGAAGTCACCATCGCGCATGACACCGAGTCGCTCGATCAACTCATGAGCGCACGACGACTGCTGCACCCGGCCGTGCAGGCCGTGCGAGGCGGCTGCCTCAACGAGGACATCACGGTGCCGCGCTCCCAGCTGCCCGCCCTGCTCGCGGGCCTGGCCGAGATCTCCCTGGAGCTCGATGTGCCGATCAGCACAGGCGGTCACATCGGTGACGGCAACCTGCATCCAGTGATCGGCTACGACCCCGAAGTGCCCGGCGAGATCGACAAGGCCCATGCGGCGTTCGCGCGGGTGATCGACCTGGCCATCTCGCTCGATGGTTCGGCCTCGGGGGAGCACGGCATCGGGGTGCTCAAGCGGGCGCACCTCGACGACGAGCTCGGCCCGGTGCTGCGCGACCTGCAGCTGCGCGTGAAGGCCGCCTTCGACCCGCACTCGATCCTCAACCCCGGCAAGAAGCTCTAGGTCCGCGGGCCCGGCCCGCTCGCTCGCGTGGCGTGGCGTGGCCCGGCCCGGCCTGGCCTGGCTCGGCCTGGCCTGGCTCGTCGCCGTCGGACACTCCTGTCGCCGCCGCCCTGATCCTGTCGAGGTAGACCCAGTGCGCCAACACTGGGAAGGCGCCGTCCCGCTGCTCGAGCTTGCCGAGACGTCGTGGGCCGAGCCCGACAACGCCCCATCCCGCTGGTCGAGCTCGTCGAGACCCCGTGAGCCGACCCTGCAAGCCGAAGAAATCTCTGAAACTGCCCTGTGCAAAACTTGACATTAACTCACATTTATCTCTGATTCGTGAGAGAATGGGGTTATGGATGAAGAGCTACTCGGCTCCACCGCACCGACGGGAACTCCTCCCACCGGTCCGAATCTCCACGACTGGAACACCGCTCTGGCCGCTCCGGCTCCGGATGTCACTGGGCTGGATGCCACTGGCCGAGACGCCGCCAGCCTACGAGGCAGTACCGACATCGGGGTCGGTGCTGCGGGCGGCACTGAGTCCGAAGTCGCCACCTTCACTCTGGGCCGCACCCGGGCACGGGGTTCCCGCGGAACACACCCCGGTCCGTCGCGGAGTGGCCCGAGCGTGGGGCAGCCCGTGTGGCGGGATCCGGCCGAACTCCCCGGGGTTCAACGCGCCCACACCGGTGCGTTCGGTGACAAACTCCGAGTCCTCGAGGACGCGGCGGGGATGGTGCAGGCCGTACTGGCGTCGATCGACCTGGACGCGCTCAGCGACGCGGAGGTGGTGGCGTTCACCCAGATGGTCGAACACGCCGGGCGTCCCGTGGACGCGGCCCGGATCGGTGCCGCGACGGTGGTCGGCTACCGGTCCCGGCCCGGGTTGGGCCGGGACTCGATGGCCTGGCGGCTGGGCGCCTCGCACCAAAACGACCTTCTGACCCGGCTGACCCTCGCCTCCCGGCAGGAGATGAAACGACGACTGGCGTTGGGCGAGAAGGTTGCCCCGAGGGTGCTGGGCGGGCAGGTCATCGAGCCGGAGTTCCCCGCGGTCGCCGCCGCGTTGAAAGCCGGCGAACTCGGGGTTGATGCGGCCGAGAACATCGTGAAGGGGCTGACCGATTTCAAGGTGCACGGCCGCTTCGATGCCGACCAGGCTGATGTGGAGTCCGCCGAGGTCATCCTGGTCGAACGGGCGACCGGGTCGGTCTTTGACCGCATCCCCGGCCCTGGCGACACGGACACCGGGAGAGAGGCCGGCACGGGGTTCACCGGTCCGATCCGCCGGCTCCGCGACTCGGACGGCTTCACCTACCCGGCTGATGACCTCCGGCCCCTGGCCGTGCGGATGCAGGCGTTACTCAACCCCGACGGGCTCGCCCCGAATGAGACCACCCTCGAAGCTACATCCACCATCTCGTTCGGTGAGCTCGCCCGGGGCCTCCACCCCTTGCGCGGTGGCGTGACGCCGGAGTTGAAGGGGGTGATCCAGAACCTGTTCAACACGTTCCAATCCGCCCGCTCGGCACCCGCCTTCCCCTCCGCCGAGGAACAGCAGCGCATCGAGTCCGGCGAATTGGTCCCGGGCGAGGTGATCGACGAACGCACCGGCGGCGAGAAACGCGCCGACATCCTCCGCGGCATCCTCGTGCAGGACGCCCAGGACCCCCGCACCCCGACCATGGGCGGCATGCCACCCACGGTGATGGTCCACGTGAACGCGGCCGACTTACTCGCACAGGCCGGGGTGGGCTGGATCGACGGCATTGACGGGCCGATCTCGATGAGAACCATCAACCAGATGATCGACAACGGCGGCTTCCAACCCATCTTCTTCGGCGGCACCGGCGCCGTCCTCGGCCTGGGCAACAAGGCCCGCTGCTTCAGCGCGATGCAACGCAAAATGATCACCGCCAGGGACGGCGGCTGCATCATCCCGGGCTGTGACTGCCCACCCCAATGGACCGAAGTGCACCACGTCATCCCCTGGCAAACCGGCGGGACAACCAATGTGTCCAACGGGGTCCTGCTCTGCTGGTACCACCACCACACCATCGACACCGCCGGCTGGACAATCCGGATGGTCAACGGGCTACCGCAGGTGAAAGCACCACACTGGATCGACCCGACCGGACGATGGCGCACACCCGACAAACACCGGGCCCACGACCGGGAGACCCACCGGCACGACGAGTAGCCCCTGCGGTAGGGCGGGTGGACCCGATGGCAGGACGAGTAGACCCGGCGGTAGGGCGGGTGGACCCGACGGTAAGACGAGAAGACCCGCCGGCACGACGCGCAGACGTCCCGCTGCTCCCCGGGCGGTTTCTGGGCCGCCAGAGGGCATTTTCGGCTGGAGTATTTCGGGCTGGAGTACTGCCATCAGGGCCGCCCGCGACGTACTATCGCCTTGGGTGTCAGCCGACGCCCGGTTACGGCTACGGAGGTACGCAGTGGGCATCAATGACGACGACATCACCACATCCGGCGCGGATTCGAACGAGGGCACGGCGGATGGCGGTGCCAACCCGGCAGGCCACGACGGCGGTGCGGACGGCACCGCGGACGCCGGAGAGGGCACCGCTGACGGCGGCGCCAACCCGGCGGGCCACGACGGCGGTGCCGATGGCTCCGCCTCGAGCGAGGGCACCGCAGACGGCGGCGCCAACCCCGAAGGCCACGACGGCGGCGCCGACGGAACTGCCTGATGACGAGCGAGGGGCGCGGGACGAGAGATCGTCCCGCGCTCGCGCGCTTGCTGGCGGTGTCCCCGGATACCTTTGCCGCAGACAACTGGGACCGTCAGCCGCTCTTCACCCGAGCGGCCGCACTGCCAAGCCACTTCGATGACCTGTTCACTGCCGAGGCCGTCGACGAACTCGTCACCCACCGCGGACTGCGCACCCCGTTCGTGCGCATGGCGCGGGAGGGCACCGTGCTCGACCCCGGCCGCTACACGGCACCGGGCGGGCTCGGCGCAGAGATCGGCGACCAGGTCAGCGCCGACAAGGTACTCGACGAGTTCTCCGGCGGAGCCACCCTGGTGCTCCAGGGGCTGCACCGCACCTGGCCGCCGTTGGCCGACTTCACCCGGCAACTCATCACCGACCTCGGCCATCCCGTCCAGGTGAACGCCTACATCACGCCCGCGTCCGCCCGCGGCTTCGACCCTCACTACGACGTGCACGATGTCTTCGTTCTGCAGATCACGGGGGAGAAGCGCTGGCGCATCCACCCGCCGGTGCACCCACAGCCGCTCCGCGACCAACCGTGGACCGATCATCGGCGCGCCGTGGAGCTGCAGGCGCAGGCCGACCCGGCCATCGACGAGGTCTTCAGGCCGGGCGACGTGCTCTACCTGCCGAGGGGCTGGATCCACTCGGCAACCGCACTCGGGGGCACCTCGATCCACCTCACCCTCGGCGTTGCAGCCCTCACCCGCCACGACGTGTTACGCGAGGCCATCGCCCAGGCCGCGGTCGACACCAGCCTGCGCAGCGCCCTCCCACTCGGCATCGACCTCACGGATGCGGCGACAGTCGGCGCCCTGCTGGCCGACGTCGTGCAGGACCTGGCCCGCTACACGGCCGGCGACGACACCGGCGACGACAAGACGGCCCAAGCCCGGTCCCAGGCTCAGGCAGTGTCCGGTCGGCTGGCCCGCCGGGTGCGGCCCGGCGCCGAACCGATCGCGCCCCTGGCGACGACGGCCGCCGCCGCCGCACTGCACGAGGTCACCACGGTAAGCCTCCGCCGGGGACTCGATGCCCGGCTGCGGCAGGGTCTGGATCAGGCCGATGTCGCGCTGCTGCTGCCGGGCAAGACCGTGACGCTACCCGCGGAGGCCACCGACGCGCTGACCCAGATTCTCAGCGGACATACCTTGCAGGCCGGCGACCTGACCGGCCTTGACCCGGCCTCATCCCTCGTGGTCGCCCGGCGCCTGGTGCGCGAGGGTGTTCTGGTCGTGCGGTGAGCCTGCCCGACCTGCCCCACGCGCAGAGCGCAGCTCCCGGCTGGCTGCCGTGCAGCGATCGCTCGCTTGAGCGGGGCGATCCCCTCCTGGGCACGGCCGGTTACGGCGAACGGTGGTTCCTCGTCGAGATCGACGGGGCCTGGGGCGCGCACGCCTTCCTGCAGTCACCGCTGGACCCCGCGCTTGCCCGGGCCCTGGTCACCCGAATCGAATCCGCCGGCATCCGCCCGCTCGCCATCCGCCGCACCGGCCGCACCTCGCTACAGCGCCGCGCCCAGGCCGAGTGGCGTTGGGCGGCCGTGGACGCCAGGGTCGGCCATGAGAGAGTGCACTGGGGAGTGGTGTCCGACCCCGCCGAGCTGATGCGGGTGCCGCTGGACGGGTCGAGCGGCACACCGTCGACCGAGCCGCTCATCTGCGTGTGCACGCACGCCAGGCACGACCAGTGCTGCGCCGTGAAAGGGCGCCCGGTGGTCACCGCCCTTGCCGAGGTCTACCCGGCCGCCACCTGGGAGTGCTCGCACCTCGGTGGAGACAGGTTCGCGGCCACCATGATCCTGTTCCCGCACGGGCTGTACTACGGCCGGGTGAACGGTGCCGAGGCCCCCGGCCTGGTCGACGCCTACCTCCACGGCCGCATCGAACCGCGCTTGTTCCGCGGCCGAAGTTCACTGCCCAACGTGGTGCAGGCGGCGGCCGCGTTCGCCCGCGCCAATCGGGGCGACAACCGCATCGACGCATTCGAATACGAGTCCTGGACGGAGTCAGGGGGAGTGCACACCGTGAGCTTCAGGCACCCCGGAGAACACGCCGGAGAACACCTCGTGGTGAGGCTCGGCGAGACCCGGTCGGAGCCGCTTCTCAGCACCTGCGCAGCCGGCTCCGCCCAGCCGGTTCGGGAGTTCGAACTGCGCTCGATAGCTTCCCGGTGAGACCCCCCAACTGGAGGTGAATACGGGACCAAGGTCCCGGTTGGCGGACTCGCTCGAAGGGTAGTGTTCAGAACAGAGGGCGAACCACCGGCACCGTGGCATTAGCTGGTACCTCGTGGTCCTGCTCTCGTGGCCCGACTGGTGGGTGAAACACCCAGTCAGCGGGAAAGCCTCGATCCTACAAGGAGAGCACACCATATGACCGTCACAGATGGCATCAGAAGCGACCAGCACGGTCTCGCAGAAACCGGCCCGGCCGAATTCGTCAGCGGCCCGTGGCAGGACTCGATCAACCTGCGCGACTTCATCCAGCGCAACTACACGCCGTACCTCGGCGACGCCAGCTTCCTCGCCGGCGCCACCGAGCGCACCACCGGAATCTGGGCAAAACTGTCCGCGATGTTCCCGGTCGAGCGCGAAAAGGGCGTCTACGACATCGACGCGACCACCCCGTCGTCCATCACCGCGCACAAGCCCGGCTACATCGACAAGGACAACGAGGTCATCGTCGGCCTCCAGACCGACGCGCCGCTCAAGCGCGCGATCATGCCCTTCGGCGGCTGGCGCATGGTCGCCACCTCGCTCGAGACCTACGGCTACCCCGTGTCGCCCGAGCTCGAGACGATCTTCACCGACTACCGCAAGACCCACAACACCGCGGTCTTCGACGTCTACCCTCCCGGCGTGCGCCGTGCGCGCAGCAGCCACCTGATCACGGGCCTGCCGGATGCCTACGGCCGCGGCCGCATCATCGGCGACTACCGTCGTGTTGCCCTCTACGGCATCGACGCCCTGATCGCCGGCAAGAAGAACGACCGCGCCGAGCTGGACATGGAGCCCTCGACCGAGGACATCATCCGTGCCCGCGAGGAAAACTCGGAGCAGATCCGGGCCCTCAAGGAACTCGCCCAGATGGCCGCCAGCTACGGCTCGGACATCTCCAAGCCCGCCACCACCGCCAAGGAAGCCGTTCAGTGGCTGTACTTCGCGTACCTCGGTGCGGTCAAGGAGCAGAACGGTGCGGCAATGTCGTTCGGCCGTAACGCGGCCTTCCTCGACGCTTACATCGAGCGCGACCTCGCCGCAGGCACCCTGAACGAAGAGGGCGCCCAGGAGCTCATCGACGACCTCGTCATCAAGCTGCGCATCGTCCGCTTCCTCCGCACCCCGGAGTACGACGAGATCTTCGCCGGAGACCCCACCTGGGTCACCGAATCGCTCGCCGGCATCGGTGAAGACGGTCGCCCGCTCGTCACCAAGACCGCGTTCCGCTTCCTGCAGACCCTGTACAACGTGGGCCCCGCACCCGAGCCGAACCTGACCGTGCTGTGGAGCGACAAGCTCCCCGAGGGCTTCAAGCGCTTCTGCGCCCAGGTCTCGATCGACACCTCGGCCATCCAGTACGAGTCCGACGAACTGATCCGCAACGAAATGGGTGACGACGCCGCAATCGCATGTTGCGTCTCCCCGATGCGGGTCGGCAAGCAGATGCAGTTCTTCGGAGCCCGCGTCAACGCCGTCAAGGCGCTGCTGTACTCGATCAACGGCGGCAAAGACGAGGTATCCGGCAAGCAGATCGCGCCGGCCACCGCCCCGAACACCGACGAGATCCTCGACTACGAGACCGTCTTCCCGGCCTACCTCGAGACCCTCGAGTGGCTCGCCGAGACCTACGTCACCGCGCTGAACTGCATCCACTACATGCACGACAAGTACGCGTACGAGCGCCTCGAGATGGCACTGCACGACAAGGAAATCATCCGCACCCTGGCCTGCGGCATCGCCGGCCTGAGCGTGGTTGCCGACTCGCTGTCCGCCATCAAGTACGCCACGGTCCGTCCGGTCCGCGACGAGACCGGCCTGGTCGTCGACTACACCGTCGAAGGCGAATTCCCCACCTTCGGCAACGACGACGACCGCGTCGACGTCATTGCGGTGGACGTCATGGAACGCTTCATGACCATGATCCGCAAGCACCCGACCTACCGGGACGCCATCCACACCCAGTCGATTCTGACGATCACGTCCAACGTGGTCTACGGCAAGGCCACCGGCAACACGCCCGATGGTCGCCGCAAGGGTGAGCCGTTCGCACCGGGTGCCAACCCGATGAACGGCCGCGACACGCACGGCATGCTCGCGTCGGCGCTCAGCGTCGCCAAGCTTCCGTACAGTGAAGCGCAGGACGGCATCTCGCTGACCAACACCGTCGTTCCGAGCGGCCTCGGCCACACCAAGGACGAGCAGATCACCAGCCTGGTCGGCCTGCTCGACGCCTTCACGTCGGCCACCGGTTACCACCTGAACGTCAACGTGCTCAACAAAGAGACGCTCGAAGACGCGATGCTGCACCCGGAGAACTACCCGCAGCTGACCATCCGTGTTTCCGGCTATGCCGTGAACTTCGTTCGCCTCACCCGCGAGCAGCAGATGGATGTCATCAGCCGCACGTTCCACTCGCACTAAAGAACACCCTTAACAGATGACCGGCAACGCTAGGTAGGACGAGACCATGACCGCGATCAACCTCGGCTTCCCTAGCGTTGCCTGTCCTGTTGTAGAACTTTCCGGAGAGCACGTCGACTTGTCGGCGCCCGTCTCCGACGACGTCAGCGCCCTCAACGACGCCGACCGCAAGGCCGAGCTGCACACCCTCGAGATGAAGGCGATCCGAGAGGGCACCGTCGCCAGTGTGCACTCCTGGGAGCTGGTGACCGCCGTCGACGGCCCCGGCACCCGCATGACCCTGTTCCTCTCCGGCTGCCTCTTGCGCTGCCAGTACTGCCACAACCCCGACACGTGGAAGATGCGCGACGGCCTCGTCACTCCCATCGAGGAACTCGTCGCCCGGATGACCCGATACCTGGGCGTCTTCAAGGCCACCAACGGTGGCCTCACCATCTCCGGCGGCGAACCGCTGATGCAGCCCGCCTTCGTCAAGCGGATGTTCAAGGAGGCCCACGCCCTGGGCGTGCACACCACCCTGGATACCTCCGGCTACCTCGGCAAGAGCGCCTCTGACGAGATGCTCGACAACATCGACCTCGTGCTGCTCGACGTGAAGTCGGGCCTGCCCGAGACCTACAAGAAGGTCACCGGCCGCGAACTCGCGCCCACCATCGCGTTCGGCGACCGTCTCGCCGAGCGCAATATCCCGGTCTGGGTGCGCTTCGTGCTGGTGCCCGGGCTCACAGACGCCGTCGACAACGTCGAAGCCGTTGTCGACATCGTGAAGAGCTGGCCCAACGTCCAGCGCGTCGAAGTGCTGCCCTTCCACCAGATGGGCGAGGACAAGTGGGACCGTCTGAGCATCCCCTACCCCCTCCACGGCGTGCACCCGCCCGAGAACGAACTGCTGAACCGGGTGCGCGGCCAGTTCGAGGCGCGCGGTCTCACCGTCTTCTAAAAATCAGACACACCGACCGATACCGGCCTTACGCATATAAATGTGTAAGGCTGTTTTCGCTTTGACCAGCACTTTTGCCTACGCGAAACCGCGGCCAGGGACTTTGTACCCTGACTGGGAAAACCGGACGCTGCCAGACTGTGAGTATCTTCAGAATCACAACGAAAGGCAACACCGTGTCAACAGCAACAGTTCCGGCCACCACCCTGGGCGACACCAAGGTCAAGGTCCTCAAGCTCATCGGTTGGGCCGGAATTCTCGGCGCCGTCGTCATGATCATCGGCGGAGGCGTGGTCTGGGGCGTCGTCTCCTCGCAGCTCGCTGCCGAGAAGATCACCGTCGCCGAGGATGCGTCCTTCCTCGCCGGTGCCCCGGTCGTCGGACCGTTCTCCGCGTACGCGCAGGCCGACATCATCAACCACCACGCCCTCGCCATGGCCGGAGACAAGACCTACGCCGAGCTCGACAAGGAAGACCCGCTGCGCGCGACGGTCATGAACGCGTCGTTCCTGCGTACCTCGCTCTTCACCTCGGTCGTCTCCTTCGGTGTCTCGGCCTTCGCCATCGGCATGGGCGTGCTGTCCGGCCTGTTCGGCTGGGCCATCCTGACCCTCGCTCCGGCCTGGCCCAAGAAGACCACCGCCACGGGCGTCCGCGCGTAGTCGTCACCCCTCAGAACGACCCGGCAGCCAGCTGCCGGGTCGTTCTTTCGTTTCCGGGCGGTTACAAAACGGGCCGCACGTAGCCGGGGGCACGACGCTGGCCCTAGTGTGAGCCCGGGGCCGGAAAAAACTCACGGCGCCCACCTACATGGGGGACAGATGAGCGCGCACCTTTCGTCACGCATCCGACGTGCAATAGCGGGACTCGCGCTCGTGGCGCTGCTGGCCGGAAGCGCCGCGGCAGTGCCGGCAGAGCGTGCGGCGGCGGCACCCGTGGCATCCGTGCTGAGCGCCGCCACGGCACCGACGCCGGCCGGATGGTTGCACACCTCCGGCGGCAGCATCGTCACCGCCTCCGGTGCTCCTTACGTGGTCAAGGGCGTGTCCTGGTTCGGCCTGGAGACCTCGAACTGCGCCCCGCACGGCCTCTGGACCATTTCGCTGGCCGCCGGCCTGGCGCAGATCAAGTCGATGGGCTTCACCACAGTACGAGTGCCGTTCTCCAACGAGTGCCTGGCCGCCGCCTCGACGAGCTCGATCAACTACGCGGTCAACCCCGACCTGGCCGGCAAGACGCCGCAACAGGTGCTCGACGTCCTGATCAGCAAGGCCGCCGCCGCCGGGCTGAATGTCATCCTGGACCGGCACCGCCCGGATTCCGGCTCGCAGTCCGAACTCTGGTACACCGCCCAGTACAGCGAGGCGCGCTGGATCGCCGACTGGACCGCGCTGGCGACCCGGTACCTCAACGACCCCACCGTGATCGGCTTCGACCTGCACAACGAGCCGCACGGGCCGGCCTGCTGGGGCTGCGGTAACGCCGCCACCGACTGGCAGGCGGCCGCCACCCGCGGCGGTAACGCCGTGCTGGCCGTCAACCCGAAACTCCTGATCCTGGTCGAGGGCATCGAGAACCAGGCCTCGGGCTCGTCCACCTGGTGGGGCGGCGGATTGAGTGGCGTCGCGGCCAAGCCCGTGACCCTCAAGGTGGCCAACCAGGTCGTGTATTCACCGCACGACTACCCCGCGTCGGTCTACCCGCAGACCTGGTTCGGCGCGGCTGACTACCCGGCGAACCTCACCGGCGTGTGGGACGCCAACTGGGGCTACATCAGCAAGCGGGGCATCGCGCCGGTGCTGGTGGGCGAGTTCGGCAGCAAGCTCGAGACGACCTCGGACGCCCAGTGGATGAACTCCCTGGTGGGCTATCTGTCGGCCAACCAGATCAGTTTCGCCTACTGGTCGTTCAATCCCAACAGCGGCGACACCGGCGGCATCATCGCCGACGACTGGGTCACGCCGCAGACGGCCAAGCTCGCCGTGCTGGCACCGCTGCTGTCCGGGGGTGTGACGCCGACGCCGACGCCGGTGCCGACGCCGACTGCGACGCCCAAGCCGACCGCGACGCCCACGCCCACTGTGACGCCCAAGCCGACGGCCACGCCGACGCCGACTGTGACGCCCAAGCCGACCGCGACGCCGACGCCGACGGCGACGCCGAAGCCGACTGTGACGCCGAAGCCGACCGCAACGCCCAAGCCGACCGCAACGCCGACGCCGACCGCGACTCCGGTGCCGGCCGCCGGCGCGACGGTCGCCTGGAAGCTGCAGAGCTCCTGGAGCGCGGGCTACGTCGCCGACATCGTGGTCACCGGCACCACAGGGGTGACTGGCTGGACCGTGACCTGGCCGGATTCGACGGCGACCGGGATCGTGAACGCCTGGGGGATGACCTGCACGCTCAAGGCCAAGGTCTCGATCACCTGTACCGGCGCCGACTGGGCCGGCCGGGTGGCCTCAGGCCAGACCGTGCGCGTCGGGCTTCAGGTGGCGGCCAGCGCTGCCCCGGCGTCACCGAAGCTGACGGTCACGACCAGGTAACCGTGTCGAGGTCGCGTTTGGAGGTCGCTAGTACTCGGTCGCGGCTTCGGCGTCTTCGCCCCAGCTCGCGATGCGCGGCGGCATGGGGTACTCGTGGGTGCCGCTGGCGGCCAGCACCTCGACACTCACAACACGGGGAGCGGTCGTGCCGGCCTGGCTCACGAACCAGCCGCCGACCAGCACCACATCGCTCACCGTGGACGCCACTCCGACTCCGGTGACGGTGAACGCCCCGTAGGCCGGGTCGGTGAAGTTCACCGAGACGAGGTCGCCGTGCGCTACGACGGGGGCAGTACCGCCCGCGCCGGGCGCGGCGTCGTCGTCGGGCTCGAGCTGCTGCAGGGCTTGCAGGGACTTGTGCGGCTTGAGATTCTGCTCGATGGACCGGCCGCCGATGGTGAGGGTCTTCACCGACGCTGAGATGAACGCGGCGCCGTCGATCGTGAAGGCCCCGTACCGCTTGGTCAGGAACATGGCTGAGATGGGCGTTCCGGATTCCACGGTGGCGATCGCATCCGTGAGCGCCTTGACGTTGCGCCTGCTGGGCACATTGGGCATAACCGGTCCGGCCATTTTTCCTCCAGAGAACGTGACACGCAACTCTAACGCCGCGGGCAGGCGCGCTGCTCGAACCGGCCCGTCCGCGAGACGGCGCACTGCCCCTGTTCGAGGGTCTCGGCAAGCCCCTAGCGGAGCCGACTTCGGCGGCATTGAGTGGGTTACCACCGGTGCGATCCGGCGTACCGGCATGTGTGGAGGGGTGGGCATTCCAGCGATGGTGAGCAACGGCACAAACGGCATGAACGGAACTGGAGTCACCCCGGCGCGGTCGTTCGGTGGCGTCGTCGTGGGCCTGCTCGGCCTGGTCGCGACAAGCGCGATCGCCGGCCTGCTCGTCACGGTGAGCCTGGCCCCCGTCGTGGCGCTCACCGGCGTTACGACGAGCAGCACGATCAACGTCTTCGAGACCCTGCCGGACTACCTTGAGATCGAGCCGCTCGCCCAGCGCAGCAATATCTACGCCACCCAGTCGGACGGCTCACCCGTGCTGCTGGCGACTCTGTACGACCAGAACCGCGTCGAGGTCGGGTGGGACGACATCGGACAGAACGTCAAGGACGCGGCAATCGCCGGCGAAGACCCGCGGTTCTACGAGCACGGCGGCGTCGACCTGCAGGGCACCATGCGCGGTGCGCTGACCACGGCGTTCAAGGGAAGCGTGCAGGGTGGTTCGTCAATCACCCAGCAATACGTGAAGAACGTGCTGGTGCAGAAGTGCGAGATGCTGCCCACCGAGAAGGAGATCTCGGACTGCTACGAGGCGGCCACGGTGACGACGCCAACCCGCAAGCTCAAGGAGATGCGGCTGGCGATCGGCGTAGAGAAGAAATACGCGAAGATCGACATCCTGCGCCAATACCTCAACATCGCCGGCTTCGGCGGCCGGGTCTACGGCATCGAGGCCGCGGCCTCTTACTACTACGGAAGCACGGCGGCCGACCTCACACTGGCGCAGGCGGCCAGCCTGCTCGCAATCGTGAACAACCCGGGCAAGTTCAGGCTCGACCGGCCGGCCAGCGAGACCAATGGTGCGGCCAACGGTTACCAGGACAACCGACTGCGGCGCGACTACATCCTCGGCTCGATGCTCAAGTACGGCAAGATCACGCAGGCCGAGTTCGACGCGGCCGTCGCTGCACCCATCGAGCCCAACATCAACGAGCCCAGCACCGGATGCCAGACCGCCGGCGCGAACGCCTACTTCTGCGACTACGTCATCCACGTCTTGGCAGGCGACCCGGTCTTCGGCGACGATGAGGAGGCCCGGATCACCAACATCCGCCGGGGCGGTTTCGACGTGTACACGACCCTGGACCTCGACCTGCAGAACGCGGCGATCACGACGATGAACGACAACGTGCCGAAGTCCCTCGCCGGCTGGGACGTCGGCGGAGTCATTTCCAGCGTCGAGGTCGGCACCGGCCGGGTTCTCGCCATGACGCAGAACAAGGACTACAGCCAGGACCCGGAGGTGCAGGCCACCGGGGACAACTGGAGCAGTGTGAACTACAACACCGACTTCGCCACCGGCGGGTCCCGCGGCTTCCAGCCCGGCTCCACTTACAAGGTTTTCACCCTCGCGGAATGGCTGAACACCGGCCATTCGCTGGATGAGCGTGTCGACTCCGCGCCCCGATCCCAATGGGGCACCTTCAACGACAGTTGCCTCGGCCCGCAGAACTACGATTCGGAGGGGTGGAGCCCCAAGAACGACGCCAATGAATCCGGCGGCAACTACAGTGCCCTCGAATCCACCATCGGCTCGATCAACACCGGCTTCATCGGCATGGCCAAGCGGCTCGACCTCTGCGGGATCCGGAAGATGGCGGAGGCGTTCGGCGTGCACCGCGCCGACGGCGACCCCCTCAGCCAGAGTGCCTCGGCCGTGATCGGCACCAACGAGATCGCCCCGTTGAGCATGGCCGTGGCGTTCGCGGGAATTGCCAACCAGGGCGTCACCTGCAGCCCCATCGTGATCGACAAGATGATCGATTCCGACGGCACCGAGGTCCCGATCCCGGAGTCGAAATGCGCGCAGTCCGTCAGTCCGGAAGTCGACCGGCAGATGATCACCGCACTGAGCCAGGTGCTGACAAAGGGCACCGCCGTGCAATCGCACTCCGCGACGGTACCGAATGTGCCGATGTTCGGCAAAACTGGAACCACCGACGGCGCCAAGGACACCTGGATGAGTGGGGCGAGCAGCAAGGTCGCCACCGTTGTCGGAGTCGTGACCGTCAACGGAGACGCCAATCAGCGCGCACGCAACTTCTTCAGCGGGCCCGCCGCCACTGCACGGCACCGGATGTGGCCCGTCGTGATGTCGGTGGCGAACGCCAAATACGGCGGTGACCCGTTTCCCGGGGTGCCCATTGCCCCTGTGCCGCAGGATGAGGCCGACGAGGAGGATCCCGGCCAGGATGTTCCGGCCCCGGATGTTCCCGACGAGAACGACTAGGCGCTCCGCGTCGACCACAGGTCGAACGGTGGCGTTCCGGAGCCGGCCGCCCGCCGCGGACGGGGCGTGCTGATCGGTGCCCTCTCCGCCTGGCCGTCGGCTGCTTTGGCCGCCTTGGCCTGGGCCCTGGTGCGTTCCCTGGCCACCGTGACCAGGTCCCACATGCCCTCACCGGTCACCGACACCCCGCGGGCGCCGGAGCGCCTGGTGCGGCCACGCACCAGCATCAGCTCGGTCTGGAATACCCCGCCGCCGATGCGCTCCTGGGCGTCGTGGAAGAACACGACGTTGGCCACCGGACCGGTGCCGTCGTCGAGGCTGACGAACACCACCCGCCGGCCGCCCCGCATGGGCGGTGTGTTCGTGGCCCGGCGCACGCCGGCCAGGAGCACGTCGGTGCCGCCGGGCAGGTTGGCCAGCCGTGAGGCCGGGGTGACGCCGAGTTCGGCGAACAGCGGGTAGTACTTGCGCATCCGGTGGTCGGAGACGGCCAGCCCGGTGTCGAGCAGCTCGAGGTCGGACTGGGTGCGGCCGCGCAATTGCAGCGACGTGACGGCATCGAAGCGCGCACCCTCATACTCCAGCACCGGCAGCGGCACCTCGAAGGCCAGCTGGTCGTCGGCGATGGTGATGGCCGTGCCGCGCAGCGACTGGATGTGCGCAAGCAGCTCGTGCCGGCGGGTGCGGTCATGGCCGATGAAGCTGTCGAGCGCGCCGATCCGGGCGAGGGCCTCGAAGGTGCGCCGGCGCGGGCGCACCCGATCGCGGAAATCCTGCAGCGACGTGAACGGCTGGTGCCGCACGATGCGGGCCCGCTCGGCGTCGCTCGAGCCGTTCAGCTCGGGCAACGGCATCCGGATGCCCTGGCCGGCGCCGACGGACTCCACCCGGTAGTCCAGGGCGCTGTGCTGCACGTCGAGGCCCAGCACCGGCACGCCGAGCACCCTGGCCTCGGCCACGAGGAGGTCCTTGGGCCACATTCCCGGATCGTGGGTGAGCAGGCCGGCCAGGAACGCCGCCGGGTGATGGGTCTTCAGCCAGGCGGACTGGTAGGTGGGCAGGGCGAACGCGGCCCCGTGCGCCTTGGCGAAGCCGAAGCTGCCGAAGCCTGCCAGCACCGTCCAGACCCGATCTATGGTGCCGGCGTCGAACCCGCGCGCCAGTGCGTTCTCGCGCACATACGCCTCGATCACGTCCAGCTGTTCCGGCCGGCCCAGGTGTCGGCGCAGCACGTCGGCGTGGCCGAGCCCGCAGCCGGTGAGCTCGTCGAAGAGTCGCATCACCTGTTCGTGGAAGATGACGACGCCGTTGGTCTCGCGCAGGATCGGTTCGAAGCGGGGGTGGATGTAATCGGGGGCGACCTCGCCGTGCCGGGCCTCGAGGTAGCGCAGTGGCATGTTGTTCTTCATCGGACCGGGCCGGAAGAGCGAGATCTCCACGGTGAGGTCGTTGAACACCTCCGGCTGCAGTTTGCCGACCAGTTCCATCTGGCCGGGGGATTCGATCTGGAAGATGCCCAGGGTGCGGGTGGAGCGGATGAGCTCGTAGGTGGCCGGGTCGTCCAGCGGCACCCGGTCCAGGTCGATGTGCTCGCCGGTGAGCCTGTGGTGTTCCTCGACGGCGTGGGCCATGGCCGATTGCATGCGCACGCCGAGGATGTCGAGCTTGATCAGGCCCATCGGATCCATGTCGTGCTTGTCGAACTGCGACATCGGCAGGCCCATCCCCGAGGCCTGCACCGGGGTGCGGTCCAGCAGCGAGGAATCGGAGAGGATGACACCGCACGGGTGCACCGAGATGTGCCGGGGCAACCTGTCCAGCCTGGCGGTGAGGTCCACCAGCAGATCCAGCTGAGCGGACTCCCGCACCTCGGCGGCCAGTTCCTCCAGCTCGGGCTTCTCGGCCAGGGCGGCCCGGAAGTCGCGAGCGTTGAACCGCCACATCTGCTTGGCGATGGTGGCGACCTGGGTGTCCGGCATGCCGAGGGCCAGTCCGGCGTCTCGGACCGCACCGCGACCCCTGTAGGCGTTGGTCATCGACATCAGCGACACCCGGCTGGCGCCGAACGTGTCGAAGACCTTGCGGTAGATGTCGTGCCGTCTGGCCGATTCCACATCGAGGTCGATATCGGGCAGTGTCTGTCGTTCCGGGGAGAGGAATCGCTCCCAGAGCAGGCCGTTGCCGAGGGGTTCAACCGACGAGGTGTGCAGGGCATAGTTGAGTACCGAGCCCACGCCGGAGCCGCGTGCCTGGATGCGGATGCCCATGTCCCGCACGATGTCGGCGACCTTGGCGACAGTCAGGAAGTAGCTGGCGAAGCCGAGCGACTGCACTGTAGACATCTCGTGGGCGAGCCTGTCGTGCGCCGCCGTGAGCAGCGGCCGGCCGGCCTCGGCGTAGCGCTCGTCGATGCCGTGGCGGGCGCGGGCCCACAGCTCGGCGAGCGGGTCGCGGGTGACTCCGATCACGCTGGCCTCCGGCATCCGTGGCCGGCCGAGCCCGATGTCGGCGGCCGGGTCGAGCGCGCAGCGTTCGGCGAGTTCGTGGGTGTCTCGCAGCAGCCGCGCCAACGCGCCGTCGCTGTGCTGCCCGGCGTCGACGACCATGCGGGCCACCTGCCGCATGGCCGCCGCCGGCTTGAGCCAGGCCTGGCCGTTCACCTGCAGGCTCGTGGCCTCCTGCAGTTGGGCGAGCGGCGTGAGGTGCCTGGCCGCATCGGCGAGGTCGGCGGTGACCGCCTCGTCGGCCGTGCCGTAACGGACGGCGTTGCTGAGCACGGCGGGCAGCCGGGTGTGCTCGGCCAGCGCGAGCATCCGCGTGGCCGGAGCGACGCTGCCCGGCATGCCCGGTTCGGCAAGATGGCAGACGATCTCGAGAGCGATCGACTGCGGCGGCATGACCCGTTGCCAGTCGGCCAGGTTCGCCCTGGCCTGCAGGTTGTCGCGGCGGTCGACGGCACGACCGACATCAGAGGCCGGGCCGAGCAGCACCGTCAACGAGTTCAGGCCGGCGAGTTCGGCCAGGCGACCGCGTGGAATACTCGGCGGGTGACCGTTCAGGCGAACGGTTGTCTCGTGGGCGCTGGAGACCGCCCGGCAGAGCGCCGCGTAGCCGCGGCCGGCGCTACTGGGATCAGAACCGCCGCCATGCGCCAGGACCACGATCCGGCCGAGCGGGGTGAGAGTGTCGTCGTCGTGCACCTCGAGGTCGGCGCCGAGCCCCGGGCGGATGCCGGCCGCCTGGCACGCGCGCACGTGCTTGACGGCCCCGTACAGGCCGTCCCGGTCGGTGACGGCCAGGAATGTGGCCCCATCGGCCGCAGCCTGCTCGGCGAGAGCCTCCGGCAGGGTCACGCCATAGTGCGTCGAGTAGGCGCTGGCGACATGCAGGTGCGGAAAACTCATCGTGACGACGTCACCCCCAGTCGAGAGCGAGCACCCAGGTGCCGTCGGCGTCGTGGCGCAGGTCATACCGGTGCTGGTCCTCGTCGCCCTTCGCGGCATCCACCCGCCACAGCTCGGTGTCGATGCGGGTGGGCGTGCCGTTGTTCTCCCACCAACGGGTTCGGCTGAAAACGGCCTGGGGCTGCCCGATGATGGTGTGTTCGAAACGGTCCCAGACGAAGGCTCGGGGGTCGCCGTCAGCGGAGAGCTCGACCTGCACCGCTGCGTCGATGATCTGGGGCATGAGGGTCACCTTCCACGCTTCATTTCGAACAAATGTTCGAGATTCGAAAGTGTACGTCACTCCTCCGACAGGCGCCAGCGGAGTGGCCGGACCAGGTTGGTGGGGGAGCCGGGGGTAGACCACACGACGGTGCGGGGGCACTCTGGTGTTCCATGTCGACGAATCCGGAGTTCACGCAGATCAATCCGCTCTTCGCCCGCCCCGGTGAGGATGCCAGGGTTCCCCGCCACACACTGGCGCCGGGCTCGATGGGGCCCGAAACGGCCTACCAGATCATCCACGATGAGATCATGCTGGACGGAAACTCCAGGCTCAACCTGGCGACCTTCGTGGGCACCTGGATGGACGAGGCGGCACGCAAGCTCTATGCCGAGGCCTTCGACAAGAACATGATCGACAAGGACGAGTACCCGCAGACCGCGGCCATCGAGGACTACTGCTGGCACATCATCGCCGACCTGTGGCACGCGCCGGAGCCGCGAGCGACCATCGGCACGTCGACCATCGGGTCGTCAGAGGCCTGCATGCTCGGCGGGCTGGCCTTCAAACGCCGCTGGCAGCAGGCCCGGCGCGCTGCCGGGCTGCCCACGGACAAGCCCAATCTGGTGATGAGCAGCGCCGTACAGGTCTGCTGGGAGAAATTCTGCAACTACTGGGAGGTCGAGGCGCGCCTGGTGCCGGTGACCGATGAGCACCCGTGCCTGGACGGGCACGACCTGGCGGCGTACGTCGACGAGAACACCATCGGGGTGGTGGCGATCATGGGCGTCACGTACACCGGCATCTACGAGCCGGTGCAGGAGATCGCGGCAGCCCTCGACGCGATCCAGGCGAGGACGGGGATCGACGTGCCGATCCACGTCGACGCGGCGTCAGGCGGCATGATCGCGCCGTTCCTGCAGCCGGAGGTGGTGTGGGACTTCAGGTTGGAGCGAGTGCACTCGATCAGCACCTCCGCCCACAAGTACGGCCTGGTGTACCCCGGGTTGGGTTGGGTGGTCTGGCGCAGCCGGGACCTGATGCCCGAGGAACTGATCTTCAACGTGAGCTATCTCGGCGGAGACATGCCGACCCTGGCGCTGAACTTCTCCCGGCCGGGCGCCCAGGTGCTGCTGCAGTACTTCCTGTTCCTGCGGCTCGGTTTCGAGGGCTACCGCATCGTGCAGCAGACCTCGCAGGACGTCGCCAAGTTCCTGTCGAAGGGCATCGCGGACCACGGTGCCTTCACCCTTGTCAGCGACGGATCCGACATTCCGGTTTTTGCCTGGAGCCTTGCCGACGGGCACACCGACAAGTGGAATCTGTACCATCTGTCCGACCGACTCCGTGCCAGAGGGTGGCTGGTGCCGGCGTACCCGATGCCGGACAACCTGTCCGATCGCACTGTGCAGAGGATCGTGGTGCGGAACGGGTTGAGCCTGGACCTCGCATCAAGGCTGCTCACCGCGATCACCGAGGAGACCGCGTATCTCGACAAGCTGGAAAGCGCGATGCCGATTGAGGACCAGCACCCGGGGTTCTCGCACTGAGCCGGGTGGTGGCACTCGGCTGAGTAGTCGGTCAGAATGACCGGCGATTTTCGCAATGTGAGCCGGCCGAGCGTAGCATTTCCCTGGGACGCATTCCCTAGGCGGACCCGTGAGAAGGTACCAATGACGCTCAACGTCGAGCCTGAGATCGCCACGCAGGCAACGCCAGAATCGGCCCCATCGGATGCATCGGGATCCCAGGCCTTTGAGTCTCAGGCGGGGGAGGCAGCCAAGGCCGAAACGCCGGTCGCGTTGGTGACCGGAGCGGGCTCGGCTCTGGGGAGGGCGGTCGTCGCCAAGCTCCTCGCGAACGGCTACGCGGTCACCGGTATCGACGACAGGGAAACCGACCTTCTCGGCGAACAGCACCAGGTCTTGGTGAGTGACATGGGCACAGAGGACGGCGCCCGGTGGGCGGTCTCGGAGGTCGTCGACACCTTCGGCAGGCTCGACTCCGCCGTTCTCCTGGCGGATGTGGGCGGGTCCCGGGCCATCCACGTGCCCGGAACCGCCGCAGAAGGGGAGCTCCTCCTCGCTCGCAATTTGAACAGCATCGCCCTGGGCATCAAGTCGGCCGTCGAGGGGCTGTCCCTCGACGGGCACCGCAGCATCGTGGCCACGGCATCCGTTGCCGGTCTGCTCGCGGACCCGGGCAACTGGGCCTACCACGCCTCCAAGATCGCCATAATCGACCTGGTGCGCTCCTCCGCGCTGACCTATGCGGCCAGGGGCATCAGGATCAACAATGTGGCGGCCGGCCTGCTGAGGGCAGACGATCTGAGCGACACTCCGGCCGATCAGACCTTCGGACGGGACTTCTCCCGCCGGATCCCGCTGTTCAGACTGGCCCAGCCCGAGGAGATCGCGTCGGTGATCGCCTTTCTGTTGTCCCCGGCCGCGTCGTACGTGACGGGCACCACTCTCGCCGTCGACGGCGGGCTGACGGCATCCGCCGGGCTGGTCTTCTGAGCACGATGCGTCCGCACTAAGCTGCGAATGCCCTGACCAAATAGCCGCGGTCCGTGGACGGGTTGACCGGCATGGCAGAATGTCGCTCCGGGGCAATTCCAGGGGCAATCTCTCGTGGCGTCGGCTCCGAAGTACCAACGGGTCATTCAAACACGACAGTCGGCGTATCCGCCGCGAGGGAGGCACTGTGGGCACTCACACGACGCTGGACGAGATTCGGCAGGCCGGCAGCATTCTGGCCGGCATCCGCTCGGCAGACGACCTGACCATCGCCGCCAGCCGGGACGGCGGCAACCGTGCCGTGCGGCTGCTCACCCAGGCGGCGCTCGACCCCACCGACCAGCTCACCGCTATTGCCGCCGTGCACGCGCTGGCCCAGGTCTTCGACGAGTCGGCCGATGACGTCCTGGTCGCGCTGCTCGAAAACGACGCGGCGTTCCTGCGCGAACACGCCGCCTGGGCGTTCGGCACCAGGCTCCCGCGTTTCGACGCCGTCGCCGGCCTGCTGCGCATGGTCGTCGCCGGGGGGTTCTCGGGCATGATCGCCCAACGCACCCTCGAACAGTGGGCTTCGTCGGCGCCCGAGCATGTGGCGTTGGCCACCGAGGGCGCCATGCTCGGCGTTGCCGACCCCGCCGCCCGCGCCAGACTCGTCGAAACCCTTGGCCTGATCTCCGGCCGCATCCCCGACCGGATGCTGCGACGCATCGCCGCGGATACCGCCGAAGCCCTCGACCCGCGCGCCGCAGCCGTGGCCGCCCTCGGCGACCGACCGGCCACCGAGGCCGCCATCGGCCTGGTGACCGGCCTGGCCCGCGGCGACGACGACCTGGCCGACGTGGCCAGGCTGGCGCTGCTCGACCTCACGGTTCCCAGCTACCCGCGTGCGCCGTGGAGCCAGGGCCAGACCGTGGCCCAGCTGTTCCTGCACGCCGACATCGACCGTGAACTCAGCCAGGTGGGGGCCGGCGACAACGGCGGCATCGCCACCCTGCTCGTGCGACTGGGCGACGCCCTCGTCGCCGGCGACGACAGCGCGGCGGATGCGTTCTCGCCGGCCGTCGACCGGGTGCTCACCCTGTCGCGCGGCGGCCCAGACGCCGCCCTGACCTGCCTGCCGGAGGTCAGCTCCACCCTCTCCGGTCACGCCTTCGCGACGGTGCCGTTCCTGGGTGCCCCGGTCTCCTCCGCCGAATCCTGGCCCCGCCGGGTGGCCGTGCAGCGCGGCATCCGCCGGGTTCTGCGCGCCGCAGGCACCGTGGACGTGCTGCACCTGCGGATGGCCGATGTCGGCACCCTCGCCGCCTCGACCGTCGCCCGCGAGCTGGAGATCCCGATCGTCTTCACCGTCGCCCCCGACCCGCACAGTGTCATCAACGCCATGGACGCCTCCGGGGCCCTCACCCGGGCCAACTTCGGCACCGTCGACGAGGTCGAGCACTTCTGGTTCCGGGCCCGGCTCGTGCAGCGGATCGCGGCCGACGCCGCCCACACGGTTCTCTTCCCCCGCCCCCAACTGGAACGCGACATGCGTGACCTGGTGGGCATCGACATCACGGCGCACCCTGAGCGGCACTCCGTCGTGGCCGAAGGCATCGACTTGACGGTGATCGAACGCTCGGTCGAGACCGCGCTGAAGGCCGACCCGGCCGACTTCGCCGACCTCGACGCCCTGCTGGCGACCCTGCCGGCTTCCCGCCGGCACCTGCCGCTCGCGGTGACAGTGGGCCGGTTGCACAGGGTGAAAGGCATGGCCACCCTGGTGCACGCCTGGGCTGACGACGCCGCCCTGCGGGAGCGCTGCAACCTGCTGATCGTCGGGGGAGACCTGCTCACCCCGTCGGTCGACGAACGCGGTCAGCTCGACCTGATCGGCACGGCGGTCCCGCTGGACACTGCCGCCGAGCACGGCCTGCTGCTGGCCGGACACCGCGCCAACGATGCGGTCGCCCGCTGGCTGGCGGCCGCCAGGCACGGCCGTCCGGGCCTGGCCGCACCACGCGGCGTCTACGTCTGCGCGAGCATGAAGGAAGAGTTCGGCATCGCACTGCTCGAGGCCATGGCGACGGGGCTCACCGTCGTCGCCCCGAACGCCGGCGGACCGGCGACCTATGTCGAGGACGGCACCACCGGGTTCCTGGTGAACACAGCGGATGCCGGCAGCCTCGGCGCCGGTATCGCCGCAGCCCTCGACCTGGCCTCCGGCCCGTTCGGCGACGAGTTCGCCCAGCGCGCCGCCGACATGGTCACCGGCACCTTCGCCATCCAGGCCATGGCGGGCACCCTCGCCGGCGTCTACAAGTCCGTCGCCGAGGCGCAGGAAGCACTCAACTGGGCGTTGAGCGCCTCATGACGCTCCTCATCATCAGCCCGGACTACGCCTCGCACCTGTTTCCACTCGCTACCCTCGGCGCCGCCTGGCGGGCCGAGGGCGAGCGGGTCGTCGTGGCCTCTGGGCCGGCCACAGCCGGCATCGTCGCCGATTTCGGCTTCGAGCGGGTGAACCTGCAGCTCGGCCGCGGATCCAACCCCGGCACCATCCGCGCCGAGGACCAGCCCACCGGGGAGGACGACGCCCTGCGCGGCTTCTTCGACGCCACCAGGGTCGGCCTGGTCGAGACGCTGAGGTTCCAGGCCGAGGCCCGCAGCAGCGACCTGCTGTGGAACCCGGTTGTCGTGGCCCGCGAGGTGCAGCGGATCGTCGCCGAAATCCAACCGGACCAGGTGATCGTCGACCACTTGGCCTTCAGCGCCCGGCTGGCCCTTATCAGCGCCGGAGTCCGACACGCCGACGTGGTGCTCGGGCATCCGTCGGCCCTGCCCGTCGGCGACGAGGTCTACGGCTACCCGGGCGCCTGGCCCGCCGCGTTCACGCCGGACCCGCACGAGCTGGTGCAGCTGCGACTGCTCTGCGAGCGGGTGCGCGACGACTTCACCCTGCAGTGGAACGACGCCCTGCTGCAGCTGGACCCGGCCGCTCCGCCCAGCGGCGACGCGTTCACCGAAACCGGCGACGTGCTGCTGCTCAACTACCCGGCCGAGCTGCACTCGCCGGCCCGCACGGCGCTGCTGCCGGAGCACGCCTTCCTCGGCTCCGCGGTGCGCAGCGAGGCCGACGACCCCCAGGTGACCAGCTGGCTGGCCGCCGCCGACGACCGTCCCATCGTCTACGTGAGCTTCGGCAGCTTCCTGTCGGTGCGCGGCGATGTGCTCGCCCGGGTGGCCGAGGCCCTGCGCGGCCTCGACGTGCGGGTCGCGATAGCGGTTGGGTCCACCGACCCCGCCGAACTCGGACCGATCCCCGGCTCCTGGCTGGTGCGGTCGTTCCTGCCGCAGGTGAGCGTGCTGGCCCGCTCGGCGCTGGCCGTGACCCACGGCGGCAACAACTCCGTCACCGAAGCCATGACGGCCGGCGTCCCGCTGCTGGTGCTGCCGTTCTCGACCGACCAGTTCGCCGGCGCCGCGGCGCTCGACGACGCCGGTTTCGGTATCTCCCTCGACCCCAATACCGCGGGTGCGGATGCGCTGCGGCAGGCCGCGGAGACGCTGCTCGGGTTGACCGGGGAACCGCGTGACCGGCTGCGGGCACTGAGCGCCTCGCTCGCGAACGGCGCGGGGCCCAAGCGTGCGTACGCGGCGCTGCAGGACGTGCAGAACGACGCACGGCCGGCGGCCTGATAGCGGTCGGACAGGGAGGGGCGCTACGCGTCGATCGCGTAGACGAGCGACTCCTGCACCATGCCCAACCAGTTGTAGATGTCGTTCACGACGTGGGATTCCTCGTCGTCGAGGTGTGGCATGCCCTCCGGGTCGATCTGCAGGCGGTCCGCCACAACCAGGCGCAGGTCGGTGAGGGTGCGCAGCCACGACTGAACCTGCTGTTCGTCGAGCACAATCGGCACCGGCAGCGGGTCGTGCACCGGAACATCCAGGCGGCCGGCGCTCTGCTCGTCGTCGCCGAGCGCGCCGAGCACCGAGGCAGCGTTGGCGAGCTTGCCCTCGAGGAGTCCGTCGGCCGTGAAACGGCGAAACTCGGCAGCGGCCTCCGGGTCGTCTGGGTAGGCGTCGGGCAGCAGCCGTCGGACCGCGGGTTGGGCGAGCATGACCGCGTCGTCGGCGTCAATGGACCCGAGCAACTGCAACAGCTGCGAGGTGACCTGGCGCAGCAGGTCGACCTCGATGGGTTCGAACATCGCCGAGACCGTGCCGGAGTCTTCGCGGCGGAAATCCATCATTCTTCTGCGCTCATTCTTCGGTACTCATTCTTCGGCCCGGTCCAGGGTCGCCCAGAGGCCATAGCCGTGCATCGCCTCGACGTGCCGTTCCATCGATTCCCGGTCACCCGTGGCCACGATCGCGCGCCCGTTGTTGTGCACCTGCAGCATGAGACGCTCGGCTTCGGCAGCGGGCACGCCGAAGTAGCTGCGGAACACGTAGGCGACATAGGACATCAGGTTCACCGGGTCGTCCCAGACCACGGTCACCCAGGGGCGATCGAGGGAGATCGCCTCTCGGACACGGGTGGATTCATCAATCTGGGGCACCGGTTAAGCCTCACACGCCCGCGCTGATCCTGCCACCACCGCATGGCAGGATGGGGAGATCGTGAGACCTGTACTGAGCCGTATTCAATGAGCCGCCGCCCGCCGTATCGTTCCCGGTCCACCCGCACCCGGCGTCCAGTGCTCCTGATCATCGTGATCCTGGCCGGAGCGCTGGTCGCCGGCGTCGGCTACTTCTCGCCCGGCTCAATAGATGTTCCATCAGGTGCCCCATCCGGTGACCCGGCCGGTGACCCGGCCGCCGTGCCGGCAACCGTACTCACCAGCGCCGAGGCGCTCGCGCTGGTCGCCGCGCTGCCGGATGCCGTCTACACCGACAACGGCAGCTACGCGGGCAACCGCCAGGAGCTGTTCGGCGATGCCTGGGCCTTCGACTTCGACCAGAACGGCTGCGACACCCGCAACGACATCCTCACCCGCGACCTCACCGGCACCGACATCGACCCGGCGACCTGCCGGGTCTATACGGGCATCCTCACCGACCCGTACACGGGCGAGACCATCGACTTCGTGCGTGGCCAGGACACCTCGGCCGACGTGCAGATCGACCACCTGCTGCCGCTGAAGGCCGTGTACGCCACCGGGGCAGAGGCCTGGCCGGCCGAGAAGCGCGAGGCCCTGGCCAACGACCCGGTCAACCTGCTGGCGGTGAAGGGCACCGAGAACTCGTCGAAGTCCGACTCGCTGCCCAGCGAATGGCTGCCCGGCTTCTACCCCGATGTCTCCGACCGGCACGACCTGGGCCAGCGGGTGGTCTGGGACGACCTGCCGGCGGACACCGGCCTGCAGTGCTGGTACATCGACAAACTGGTGCCGGTCTTCGTGGCCTACGACCTCGGCGTCACCCCGGAGGACCGCGCCGCGATGACGGCCGTGCTGGAGTCCTGCCTGGACTGATCTGCGTGACGACTCAGGCCAGGAGCGGGGCGAGGGTGAGGGCGGCCTGCCGGAGGAGGACCAGGTGCTCGCCGGGCTGCTCGATGCGTGCCCGCGGCGCGGCCAGGCAGAGGGCGGCGACGAGAGTGCCGTCCCGGTCCCGGATCGGCACGGCGAGGCAGCCGGAACCGGGGCTCACCGCATCGAACTGGCGGGCGAAACCCAGCTCCTGCACCTCGGTGACTGCGGGGGAGCGCTGCTCGGCCAACAGCAGCCGTCCCATTGCCGATTCGTGCAGCGGCCGGCTGCCCGCGGCGGCGAGTGTCGGCGGAAAATCCGGATCCGGGTCGATCACCGCCAGCCCGTCGCGGTCGTACCGCACCAGGTGCACACCACCGCGGATGCGTTCCCGCAGGTCGGTGACGATGAGCCGCACAGCCTCCGGCGGCCGGGACGGTGCGACCAGCTTGGCCAGCTCGGCGACCTTACGACCGAGCGCGAAACCGCGCAGGTCCGGCATCCGCACCAGGTATTCGTCTTGCACAAGCAGGTTGAGCAGCCGGTAGGTGGTCGCCCGTGGCAGGGCCAGATTGTCGGACACCTGCCGCGCCGTCACGCCGGCGCCGCACCTGGCGACCTCCTCGAGCACGGTGAGGGCGCTGTGGATGGCCTTGGGCTGACGCGCTCTCAGGTCGCCCGCCTCGCCGCTCACGGAGCGGCCCGGTCCTCGGCGAGAGCAGTGCCGAGGACGTCCGCCGATACCGGCACATCGTAGATGCCGACGGTGTCGCGCAGCCATGGCCGGCGGACGCGGCGGATCACGGCGAACACCGTGCCCAGGAGCATCACTGCCAGGAACACCCACACTCCGGCGAACCGCGCCGAGCCGCTTTCCACGGCCATGTACACCACCAGCACAGCGCTCAGCAGTACGGCGGCGACGCCGGCCCGCACCAACGGCCAGGGGGTGAGCTCGCCGATCCGCCAGAGGAACACCGGCGCCGCGACACAGGCGAGGACGTAGGCGGCGATGTAACCGCCGGCCGCGCCGACGATGAAGATCTCCATGGCCCGCCAGACGCTGCCGGTGACCAGGATGGTGCCGATCAGGCCGGCCGTGAGCACCGGAACCGTCACCACGATGGCGACGAACGGGGTGCGGTGCCGCCGGTGGCTCTGCCCGAACGCACTGGGCAGCAACCCCTCCCGGCCCATCGAGAACAGAACTCGAACGAGCGCCGTGATCGACGCGATCGCGCAGGCCAGGAACGACGCGGCGATGCTCACATCCAGCAGCAACCCGAGCGCATCGATGCCGTACGCGGCGGCGAGATCGTTGACCGGCGATGCGCTGGCCGTGATGCTGCCGCCCACCGAGGCGAACCCGACGAGCTGGCTGAGCGCGGCCAGCAGGTACAGGACGCCTGAGCCGATCACGGTCCAGGTCACCGCCCGGGGGATCGTGGCGTACGGGCGCCGGGCCTCGACGCCCAGCGTGGCGGAACTCTCGAAGCCGACGAACGCGGTGAGCGCCAGGGCGGCACCGACGGCGAAATCGGATGGCCGTACGCCCGACATGTCCAGAACCGACCAGTCCAGTGCCGGGCCCTGCACCACCAGCAGCGCCACGACGAGCGCGAGGATGATCACCACCGACACACACTCCACCAGCACCGTGGCCCTGGTCGACACCCGGATGCCCCTGGCCAGCAGGACCAGGCAGGCGGCGGCCATGGCCAGGATCAGGAACACCGGCACCGACAGGCTCCCGGTGAGGGCGGGCCAGAGGCGCGCCGCGAGGATTGCGAGGTAGTAGCCCGCGCCGCCGAGGGCGAACATCGCCACGAAGCCGTAGCCGATCAGCAGCGCCGTTCCGGTCACGAACGAGGCCGTGGTGCCCAGGCCGTGGGCCACGAAGGTGTACAGCGACCCGGTCGCGGCGATCCGGCGGGTGAACTGGTTGACGGTGGTGGCCACGAGCAGGGCCAGGAGCATCGCCGCGCCGAGGGCCCAGACGGTGGCGCCGCCCGCGACGGTGGCCACGAGCAGCGGCATGGTCGTCGCAGCGGCCGACGGCGCGACCGCGGACACCGACTGCGACAGCACGTCGATGAAACCGACGCTGCGCCGGTCCAATCCGTCGACCGGGGACCGGGACTGGATCCCGGCCACCGGCTGCGGGTTCTCGATCGCCCGCTCCAGGGCCGACTTGTGCATGGCGGCCATGCCTCACCGTCGCTTTCTTCTCTGAGAGCCCACGGTAGTCAGCCGCGATTGCCGCGCGGCGACGCGGGTGTTTCGGGGGTGTGTCAGCCAAATGAGACAGCCGGCCCGGGCGGTCTCATTCGCACCCTCTCTGGCTTTTACCTCCGGGTGACGAGGCGGCAACAGGCCGTCGGCAGGCTGGGGACACCCGCATCCGTCCCGTTTGGAGCCGACATGACCGCCACCCAAGAAACCACCGCCGGAACCATTCCGCCGCGAGCTCTCACCGGCTCGCTGGGCGTGACCGCCATCGTGCTGATGGTCGTCGCCGCCGCGGCACCGCTGACCGTGATCGGGGGAGCGGCGCCGCTGGGCATCCTGCTCGGCAACGGCGTCGGGTTCCCGGCGATGTTCGCGATCGCCGCAATCGTGCTGCTGTTCTTCGCCGTGGGCCTGGCCGCGATGACCCGGCACGTGCCCAATCCCGGCGCCTTCTTCACCTTCGTCAACTACGGCCTGGGCAAACCCGCCGGCCTCGCCACGGCGTTCCTGGCCCTTTTGACCTACACGACCATCCAGGTGTCTGTGCACGGATACGTCGGCTACATCCTCTCGGTCACCGTCACCGGGCTCGGCGGGCCTGACCTGCCCTGGTATCTGTACTCCCTGGCCGTCGTGGCCCTCGTGGGTGTGCTCGGCTACCGCCACATCGACCTGAGCTCCAAGGTGCTCGGCGTGCTGCTGATCGGCGAGGTCGGCATCGTGCTGGTGCTCGTGGCCGCCGTGGTGATCGCCGGCGGCGCCGACGGCCTCTCACTGGCCCCGTTCGAACCGAACAACGTGCTCAGCGGCTCGCCGTCGGTGGGCCTGATGTTCGCCATCGCCGCCTTCATCGGCTTCGAGTCCACCGCGATCTTCCGCGACGAGGCCAAGGACCCGGCCCGCACCATCCCGCGGGCCACCTACGTGGCCGTGATCGGCATCGGCGTCTTCTACACGCTCGCCTCCTGGGCCCTCGTGATGGCCTGGGGCCCCGACGGAGTGGTGGCCCAGGCCGCTGAAGACCCGGGCGCGATGATCCTGATCACCACCCTGGCCTACCTCGGATCGGTCGGCGAGCTCGTCATGAACGTGCTTCTGATCACCAGCATGCTCGCCTGCGTGCTCTCCTTCCACAACGTGATCACCCGGTACCAGCACTCCATGTCCACCGCCAAGGTGCTGCCGGACGTGCTCTCCTCCGTGCACCCCAAGCACTTCGCCCCGCACGTGTCCTCGGTGGTGCAGACCGTCACCGCCGGCCTGCTGGTGCTGCTCTTCGCCCTGCTCGGCCTCGACCCGATCCTGCAGGTGTTCACCTGGTTCTCCGGCGTCGCCACCCTCTCGGTGGCGCTGCTGATGGCCGTGACCAGCATCGCCGTGGTGGTGTACTTCGCCCGCACCAGGCAGGACCGCCGGCTGTGGAACACCGTCATCGCGCCGACCCTCGGCTTCATCGGCCTGCTGGTGTCAGCCATCATGATCGGCCTGAACTTCCCGTTCCTGATCGGCGACGTCAACGCCGCCGGCGAACCCAGCTTCGGGGCGCTCACCGCAGTGCTCCTGGGCCTGATCGTGCTCTTCCCGCTGGCCGGACTGCTGCAGGCGTTCTGGCTGAAGCGCAACCGGCCCGCCGTCTACGACCAGATCACGGATGCCATCGGCGCCTGAGCGTCCACTCTCACCTCGACCACACCCACCTGACAGGACACCCGCAGATGACCCTCACCGACGTTTCAGTCTCCACCTTGGCCGCGCCGCATCCGCTCGGCAGCCTCAGCACAGCCGAATTCACCGCCATCCGCGACATCGTCATCAACGCGGACGGTTTCACCGACACGACCAGGTTCGCCTATGTGGGCCTGGCCGAACCGCACAAGCGGGAGGTGCTCGCCTGGCAGGCCGGCACCGGGCCGCTGCCCGACCGCAAGGCCCGGGTGATGCTGCTGGACATGGCGACCGGACGCTCCACCGACAACATCGTGTCGCTGGGCGGCGGCGCGGTCGGCGGCGGCGTGATCGAGAGCACCCACGTGCTGGACGGCTCGGCCGGGCAGTTGCCCATTCTCGACACCGAGTTCGAGGCCATCGCCGGCATCGTCAACGCCGACCCGCGCTGGGTGGCCGCACTGGCCGAGCGGGGCACGACCATCGACGAGGTCGTCGTCGTGCCGCTCTCGGCCGGCTACTACGACCTGCCGGAGGAGATCGGCCGCCGCATCGTGCGGGTGCTGGCGTTCCGGCAGGACTACCCGACAGACCACCCGTGGGCGCACCCCGTCGATGGCCTCTGCGCCTACGTGGACACCGCGGCGGGCACCATCACCCGGCTGATTGACGCGGCCACCGTGGCCATTCCGGCCGAGGGCGGCAACTTCAACGACCCGGCCGTGCAGGGCGAACCGCTCACCACGCTCAAGCCCATCGTGATCAGCCAGCCGGAGGGGCCGAGCTTCGCCGTGGACGGCGAATGGGTCACCTGGGCGAACTGGAAATTCCAGGTGGGCTTCGACACCCGCGAGGGACTGGTGCTGCGCCAACTCTCGTTCACGGACGCCGGCGAGGAACGCCCGATCATCTACCGGGCGTCGATCAACGAGATGCTGGTGCCCTACGGCGACCCGTCGCCGGTGCGGTTCTGGCAGAACTACTTCGACACCGGCGAGTACCTCTTCGGCCGGTACACCAATTCGCTCGCGCTCGGCTGCGACTGTGTGGGCGAGATCAGATACTTCGACGCCGTGCTGGCCGACGAACTCGGCAACCCGTTCACCATTCCCAACGGCATCTGCATGCACGAGGAGGACGTGGGAACGCTGTGGAAGCACAGCGACCTCTTCACCGGCGCCCACGAGGTGCGCCGGCAGCGCCGCCTGGTGATCAGCTTCTTCACCACCGTGGGCAACTACGACTACGGCTTCTACTGGTACCTGTCGCTTGACGGCACCATCGAGTGCGAGGCCAAGCTCACCGGGGTGCTGTTCACGTCGGCGTACCCCGGCATTGCCGCCCCTGGCGCCACGCACGATGCGGGAGCAGACTACCCGTATGCCAGCGAGGTCGCCCCGGGGCTCGGTGCCCCGTACCACCAGCACCTCTTCAGCGCGCGGCTGGACATGACGGTCGACGGCACGGCGAACGCCGTCGACGAGATCGAGGCCGTGCGGCTGCCGATGGGCCCTGGCAACGAACACGGCAACGCCTTCACCATGAAGAGCACCAGGCTGGCCAGCGAGGCCGCCTCGGGGCGGCTCGCCGACGCATCCGTCGCCCGGTCATGGCACATCGTGAACACCGAGAAGACCAACCGGATGGGCCGGCCCACCGGGTACGCCCTGCTGCCCGAGGCCAACCCCACGCTGATGGCCGACCCGCAGTCGTCGATCGCCAAGCGGGCCGAGTTCGCCACCAAGCACCTCTTCGTGACGCAGTACGATCCGTCGGAGAAATACGCCGCCGGCGACTTCGTACACCAGAACCCGGGCGGCGACGGCATCACCAAATACATCGCGGATGACGCCTCCATCGATGGCGAGGACATCGTGCTCTGGCACACCTTCGGTCCGACCCACTTCCCGCGGGTGGAGGACTGGCCGGTGATGCCGGTGGACTACGCCAAGTTCACCCTCAAGCCGTACGGCTTCTTCGGCGCGAACCCCACCCTGAACGTGCCGGCGAGCGAACCCGTGGCGCACTGCTCACACGGCGGTGAGCCGGAGGTGCACGCGGCGCATGCGTCGCCTGCTGCGGCTTCGGCGGCTTCGGCTGCCGGCGGCTCTGCGTGCGCGGGCCACGCGGACCACGCGTAGCCAACACCGGACGGAGGCGAGCCCGGATGATTCCCACCCTGCACCTGATCATGATCGTCGCGGCGGCGTCGAGCCTGTGCTGTGTGCTCGGCAGCCGGCGCACCCGGTCGGTCACGGCCGTGGGCGGCACGGTGCTCATGGCCGCGGCCATGGCCGACCTGGCCCTCGGGCTGGTCGGCCTCGCTCCGCTGGCCTGGACCGTGATCCTGTTGGCCTGGGCAATGGTGTCCGCCGGTGCCGCCAGGTGGCGGCACGGCCTGCCGACGGCGGTGCACACCCTGTCGGCGCACGCTGCATCCCCCGCCGCGGCGGTGGGCCGTCGGCACCTGCACCTGCTGCACCAGCTCGGGCTGGTGGTGGTAGCCGGGCAGATCGCCCTGGGCGGTGCAATGACCGGCGGGGCCATGACCGGGGGCGCGGGCGCGGGCGACATGACGCATCCGCACTCGGTGTCGATCTTCGTCGCCGTGGTCTGTGTCGCCGGGGCCTTCTTCGTGCTCGCCGCCGCCGCCATGGTGCTCGTCGGCCAGCGCAGCACGCCGGAGCGCGGCAACCTGCTGAGCATGTCGGTCATGACGGCCGCGATGGCCGTGATGCCCTTCGGGTGAGCGCAGGCTCCGGCGCCACGCGCACGGTTAGAGGGAAATAGTGAGTTTTCTAGGCCGCAATTGCACTTGGGTTCAAGACAAACTCACTATTTCCTTGTCTGCTCGCGGCCCGACTCCCACCGCACCTCGCCGTCGTGCACGTGGGCGGTGGGGTGCAGGTGCTGGTGACGGGCCACCGTCTGGGATGCGACGTGGTCGGGGTGGATGAACGCTGCGAACCCGGTGATGCCCTGGCCGCGCAGGAACCGCATCATCCTGCGGGTGGCTTCGGATGCGAGACCCTGGCCCTGGTTCGCGCTGCCGATGAGCCAGGCCAGGTCGGCCACCACGCCATCCGGTGCCGGAAGCCCAGCGTTCGGAAGCACAGTGCCCGGAAGCACGGTGCCCGGAAGCACAGTGCCCAAGTGGACCGTGGCCTGCACGAATCCCACGGGCACAGCCGCATCCCGCCGATTCACGATCCAGTTCAACCACCGCTGCGTGCCGTCCTGCGTGCCGCCGACGACCTGGGCCGCGTACCGGTTCCGCAACTGCTCCAGCGTCGGGGGTTCACCCCCGGTGAAGCGGTAGAGCGCGTCGTCGGCCAGCACGCTGACCATCGGAGCGGCATGGTCCACCGAGAGCGGCGTCAGAGTCAGGCGTTCGGACTCCAGCCGAGAGGCGACGGGCCACGGCGTGCGCGCGAGCATAACTCCTGCAATTCTCGGCCGGTTGGTCCCGATTGGCCGGTTGTGGGCCTGTCGGGGGAATCTAGCAGGAGTTACGGACTCTGCCGGGGTTGAGGCGCCGGCGCGGGTCAGGCCTGCGCCACCGGGGCGTGGTGCGGGCGGCCGGCGGCGTGGCCGATCGCGGTGACGGCGAGGGTGATCACCGCGGTGAGGGCGATGCCCCAACCGATGTGCACCATGAGCAGCAGGGCGCCCACACCGGCGCCGGCCAGGATCAGCACGATAGCGGCCAGACGGCGGAACCAGGGCTGGTTCTTGGCGCCGCCGAAGCGGGAGTCCGCGGCGAAGCCGGTGATGGTGGAGGTGACGACGACCGTGGTGACGTCCTTCACCGCGATGTGGCGGGCCACGGCGGCCTGCAGGCCCATCACGGCGGCCAGGAACCCGGTCACGATCAGGTCGAACGGTGCCGGGGGCGTGCCGCCCACTGCGAACAGGAACACCGCCAGAACGGCCATGATCACGCCGACCGCGCCGAACAGCACGGTTGCCTCTGTGGTCCAGCCGAACTTCACGTGGCGCAGCACCCGGCCGCCGACCGCGGCACCGATCATGAAGGTGAACAGGGCGATGAGCGGGCCCACCACGGGCAGGTCATCGGCGCCGGCGATGGCCATGCCCAGGATGACGACGTTGCCGGTCATATTGCCGGTGAACACCTTGTCCAGGCCCAGATACCCCACCGCATCCGCCACCCCGGTGGAGAAGGTGAGAGCGAGCATCAGGCCGAGGTGCAGGTGATCCGGCTTGCTGCGCAGACGGTGGATGACGGGAGTGGAGGGCACGGCGGTCCTATCGGCTCGGGAATTGTCACGGTAGTGGCTGGTCGTGCCTGGCGCAAAACTGGCGCTACTCTCGACCAACGGGGATGCGCCGGCCAGCCGGCGACGATCCGGTTCCCGCCCCACGATCCGAAAAGGCGCGTCATGCCATTCGACATCCTGCAGCCCGGCACCGGGCCCATCCGCGCCGCGCACTACCTGCCCGCCACCCCGGCCACCGTGCTCTGGGGCCGGTTGCCCTGTGCGACGGATGCCCCGGCCCTCACGATCGACGCCGGCACCGAGGTGACCATCGACACGATCAGCCACGAGGGCGTGCTCGAAGACCAGGGCCGCGACCCGGTGGCCTTCTTCGCCGGCCACGGTGTCGACCGGGCGGGGGTGCTCGACGACGCCGTGCTGCTGGCCGGCTCGGACAGCCCGCGCGACCCTCGGCTGGACGGCCCGCACCTGGTCACCGGCCCGATCCACGTGCGGGGCGCGAAGCCGGGCGACCTGCTCAAGATGACCGTGCTCGAGGCCACCCCGCGGGTGCCGTACGGCGTGATCTCCAACCGGCACGGCCGCGGCGCCCTGCCTGGCGAATACCCCCTCGGCGAGGGCAACGTGAGCGTCTTCGCCGCGCTCGAGGACACCGAGTCCGGCCAGGTCGGCACCCTGCCGCTCGTGCCCGGCGGCCCGCGCAGCGTGCACTTTCCGCTCAACCCGTTCTTGGGCATCATGGGCGTCGCCGTCGCCGGCGCTGAACGCCCGCACTCGGTGCCGCCCGGCGCGCACGGCGGCAACATCGACATCAACCTGCTCACCGTGGGCTCGGCGCTGTACCTGCCCGTGCAGGTGCACGGCGCGCTGGCCTACGTGGGCGACCCGCACTTCGCCCAGGGCGACGGCGAGGTGGCGCTCACCGCCATGGAGGCGTCCCTGCGGGTGACCATCCGCTTCGACGTGGTGACCCAGGCCGATGCTCTCGCGGCATTCGGCGAACTGGTCGGGCCGCTGGCCGAGACGAGCGAGTTCCTGGTGCCCACCGGCATGGACGCCGACCTCGACGAGGCCGTGCGCCGGTGCGTGCGTGCCGCCATCGACCTGCTCGCCGCGCGCTACGGGATGGATCGCACCCTCGCCTACGCGTACTTGAGTGCCGCGACCGACTTCAACATCTCCCAGGTGGTCGACCTGGTGACCGGCGTGCACGCCCGCATCCGGGTGGCGGACTTCGATGTCTGAGCCGCTGGCTGTGCCCGATTCGGCTGTGCCCACACCCACCACGGTGGCCGGCGACCTGCCGGATGGCCTGCTGGCCGCGTTCGCCGGGTACGAGAATGCCCTGGCCACGAACGACCTCGCCGCGCTCGACGCCTACTTCGCCGCCGGCGAGCACACCCTGCGCGGCGACGCCACCGGTCTGCTGGTGGGCCACGACACGATCAGCGGCTTCCGCGGCGCCCGCGCCGGCACGGTGGCCAGGGGCATCCGGTCGCTGCACGTGCGGGTGATCGACCCGCGGCACGCCGTGATCGTCTCGGTCAACACCCCGGATGCCGGCGGCGCCGGCCTGGTCACCCAGCTCTGGGCTTTCGGCGAAGAAGGCACCTGGCAGGTGGAGGTGGCCCAGGTGGCCGCGCCGCCGGCCGCGATCAACCCCACGGTGTGGCGGCTGGTGGGCACCCCGCTGGTGGCTGCCCCCGACGACGCCTCGGACACCCTGGCCGGCGAGACCGTCGCCGTGAAGGACCTCTATGACATCGCCGGCTTCACAGTGGGCGCCGGCAACCCTGCCTACCTGCGCGAGGCCATGCCTGCCACCCGGACCGCCCCGGCCGTCGCGGCGCTGCTCGGCGCCGGCGCGAGCGTCACCGGTATCGCCCGGACCGACGAGTTCGCGTACAGCATCGCCGGCGACAACGAGCATTACGGCACCCCGCCCAACGTGCGGGTGCCCGGCGCCCTGCCGGGCGGCTCGTCGAGCGGACCGGCCGCCGCCGTGGCCCTGGGCCAGGCCAGCATCGGCCTGGCCACCGACACGGCGGGCTCCATCCGGGTGCCCGCGTCGTACCAGGGCCTCTGGGGGCTTCGCAGCACTCACGGCGCCGTGGACCGCACCGGACTGATGCCGTTGGCTCCCTCGTTCGACACCGTCGGCTGGCTCACCCGCACACCGGGCGTGCTGCGGGCCGCCGCCGCCTCCTCACTCGACCCCGCTTTGCAGATCACAGCGCAGCAGGACACGGAGCCTGCCAGGTTCGCGGTGTCCGGTGCGCTCGTCTTCGCCGCTGACGAGGACGTGCAGACGGCCTTCGTCGCCGGGCTGGACCGGCTCACCGACACCGCCCTGTTGCCGCCGCCGGACCTGGTCGACCTCGGCGATCTCGCCGAACTGCTGCGCATCTTCCGCATCGTTCAGGCCGCGGAGGCCTGGCGGGCCAACGGGGATTGGGTCACCGCCCACCCCGGCGCACTCGGGGCCGCCGTCGCGAGCCGGTTCGAGACGGCCTCCCGGAGCGACCCGCAAGCCGAGGCCGAGGCACGCACCGCTCTGGCCGCCGCCCGGGAGCGTCTGGACACGGTGTTGGACGGGCGCATCCTGCTGCTGCCGTCGGCGTCGTCGACGGCCCCGGCGCGGCAGACGAGCGCGGCCGCCATCGACGCGACCCGCACCGCGACGCTGACGATGACCAGCCTGGCCGGGATCGGCGGTTACCCGGCGCTGTCGGTGCCGCTCTTCGAGGCTCAGGGCAAGCCGGTCGGGCTCTGCCTGGTGGGGCCGCGGCACACCGACCTCGCCCTCATCGATATCGGGGCGGGATTCGACCGGGGACTCGCGGCCGGATTCGCGCCGAGGACGTGAACCGCGCGAAACACGACTGAAACACCTGTTGCGTAAACTGGGCACCTGAAACACATGATTCAGAACAGCCGAAGGGTGAAACAGTCATTTCCAGTCTGCCGATCAATCCGCCGTCCCGTCTGCTGATGGGCCCGGGCCCCGTGAACGCCGACCCGCGGGTGTTGCGCGCCATGTCCGCCCAGCTGGTGGGCCAGTACGACCCGTCGATGACGGCGTACATGAACGAGACCATGGAGCTCTACCGGGGCGTCTTCAAGACCACGAACGAGCAGACCCTGCTCATCGACGGGACCTCCAGGGCCGGCATCGAGGCGGCTCTGGTGTCGCTGATCAGCCCCGGCGACCGGGTGCTGGTGCCCATCTTCGGCCGGTTCGGCCACCTGCTGCGCGAGATCGCCGAACGTGCCGGCGCCGAGGTGCACGTGCGGGAGGTCGAGTGGGGCACGGTGTTCACCCCCGCCCAGATCGAGCAGGCCATCCGCGAGACCAAGCCGGCCCTGCTGGCGATCGTGCACGGCGACACCTCCACCACCGTGGCCCAGCCGCTCGACGAGCTCGGCGACATCTGCGCCAGGCACGGTGTGCTGTTCTACACCGACGTCACCGCGTCGCTGGCCGGCAACACCTTCGAGGCGGATGCCTGGGGCCTGGACGCCGTGACCGCCGGCCTGCAGAAATGCCTGGGCGGCCCCTCCGGCTCCGCCCCCGCCACCTTCTCGCCCCGCGCTGTCGAGGTGATCAATGCCCGTAAGAGCATCGAAGCGGGCATCCGCGAGGCCGGCGACGCCGTGAGCGCGCACCCGATCCGCTCCAACTATTTCGACCTGTCGATGATCTTCGACTACTGGGGCCCGAAACGGCTGAACCACCACACCGAGGCCACCACCATGCTCTACGGCGCGCGGGAGTGCGCCCGGCTGCTGGTGGACGAGGGGATCGACGCGGCCGTTGAGCGGCACCGGCTGCACGGTGCCGCGATGCTCGCGGGTGTGCAGGGCCTGGGCCTGGCCGTCTTCGGCGACCTCGAACACCGGATGAACAACGTCGTGGCCGTGCGCATCCCCGAGGGCGTCACCGGCGACGCCGTGCGCGGCGAGCTGCTGAACGACTTCGGCATCGAGATCGGTACCTCGTTCGGCCCGCTGCACGGCAAGGTCTGGCGCATCGGCACCATGGGGTACAACGCCCGCAAGGACACCGTGCTCACCACCCTGGCCGCCCTCGAGCAGGTGCTGCGCCGCTCCGGCGCCACCGTGACCGGCGGCGGCGGAGTGGGCGCCGCATACGAGGTGTACCAGGACGCCGCCGGCTCATGACTGCGCTCACCGACAGCATCCACCGCACCGGCGCCGCCGCGGTACTCGACCGCTGCGACGAACTCGCCACCCACACCAGTGCGCCCGACGGCCTGATCGAGCGGGTCTACCTCTCGCCGGAGCACGCTGCCGTGAACGCCCTGGCCGCCGGGTGGATGAGGGACGCCGGCATGGCCACCTGGCAGGACGCCGCGGGCAACCAGTGCGGCCGCCTCGAGGGAGCAACCCCCGGGCTGCCCGCGCTGCTGCTCGGCTCGCACCTGGACACCGTGCCCTCGGCCGGCCGGTACGACGGCATCCTCGGCGTGCTCACCGCCATCGCCGTGGTCGACCGCATCCAGGCCAGCGGTCGTTCCTTGCCGTTCGCGCTGGAGGTCGTGGCCTTCGGCGACGAAGAGGGCACCCGGTTCGGCACCGCGCTGCTCGGTAGCCGGGCGCTGGCCGGCACCTGGCTGGATGCCTGGTGGGAGCTGACAGACGAGGCGGGAACCACCCTGCACGACGCGTTTCTGGCCTTCGGCCTCGACCCGGCCGCCATCACCGCCGCCGCCCGCACCTCCAACGACTTCGTCGGCTACCTCGAGACCCACATCGAGCAGGGCCCGCTGCTCGAGGAGCGCGACCTGCCGCTCGGCATCGTGTCGTCGATCGCCGGCGCCCGGCGCTTCCAGATCACCGTCACCGGCAAGGCCGGCCACTCCGGCACCCCCTGGACCCACCGGAGGGACGCCCTGGCCGGCGCCAGCGAGGCCATCGTGGCCATCGAACGGCTCGCCCGCGGCGCCGACCTGATCGCCACGGTCGGGCACCTCGAGGTGTTCCCCGACGCCGTGAACGTGATCGCCGGACGGGCCGAGTTCAGCCTCGACCTGCGCGGCCGGTTCGATGCGGACCGCGACAGCGTCTGGCAGCAGATCGAGGCCCTGCTCGACGAGATCTGCGCCGCCCGCGGCCTGCACGTCGCGGTGCACCAGACGCACTCGGCGCCCGCGGCGCGCTGCAGCGACAGGTTGCGCGGGGTGATCGCGGCGGGCATCGAGGCTGCGGGCATCCGTGCCGGCGCCGCTGCCGAAGCCGAACCGCTTGAGCTGCTCTCGATGGCCGGCCACGACGCCATGGCCGTTGCCCACCTCACCGAGATCGGCATGCTCTTCGTGCGCTGCGCCGGGGGAGTGAGCCACCACCCCGACGAATCCGTCACCGAAGCCGATGTGGCCCGGGCGCTGGATGCCTTCGAGGCCGCGGTGCTGGCCTTGGCCGACGCGCACCCCGCCCAGGCGCAGCAGCCGCGGGACCCCGCATGACCATGAACATCGGCCAGCGCATCGACGGCCGGTACGGCGAACTCTCGCCGCAGGAACAGCGTGCCGCGGACTTCATCCTCGACCACATGAGCGACCTCGCGGTGTACAACGCGTCGGAGCTGGCCAGGCTCAGCGGCGTGTCCAAGGCCACAGTGTCCAGGCTGTTCCGCCGCCTCGGCTTCCAGGATTCCGCCGAGGTGCGCGAGCACGCCAGAGCACTCCGCAGTCTGGGCGCACCGCTCGGCGGTCCGGGAGCCTCCGCCGGCACACCGTCGAGGCTGGCCGCGCACGCCGAAGCCGAACACGACAACCTGCGCCGCCTGCTGGTGACCCTGGAGGACGGCCGGCTCGACGCCGCCGCCCGGCTGGTGCAGTCGGCCCAGAACGTGGTGATCGTGGGGCTGCGCAACAGCTACCCGCTGGCGCTGCACCTGCGGCAGCAGCTGGTGCAGGCACGCGACCACGTGCGGCTCGCGCCGCTGCCCGGCCAGTCGCTCGGCGAAGAGCTGGCCGGTCTCGGCCCGCGTGACGTGGTGGTGCTGATGGGCTTCCGCCGCCGCGTGTCCGGTTTCGGCGACATCGTGGCCGCCATTCGCCGCCGCGACGTGCCGCTGGTGCTCATCGCCGATTCCTCGGCCCGCAAGTACTCCGATCAGGCCACGCACTGGCTGGAATGCCCGGTGGACTCGGTGTCGGCGTTCGACAGCTACGCCACGGCGATGAGCCTGGTGAACCTGCTGGCCACCGGCGCGATGGGCGCTCAGGTGCGCGAGAGCCGCACCCGGATCGCGGCCATCACGAGCGTCTATGAAGACCTCGAGGAACTCGAAGCACCCTGGTGACCACGACTCATGCGGTCGACGGCTCGTCGACGTCCAGGCCCGTGCCCAGGTCGTCGCAGGGCACCGCGGTGACCCGGTGCGCCACCAGGTACGGTCGCGCGCCGGTGTCGCCGGTCAGGGCCGCTCGCAGCGGCGCCCAGTGCTCGCGGCCGATGACCACCGGATGCCCGGGCAGTCCCGCGAAGTGCGCCTGCCGGAGGGTATCCGGCGTCACGGCGTCGACCAGCCGCCGCACAATGGCCGCATTCAGGTCGGGCACATCCACCGGAACCAGGGCCACTGCGGTCACGGCGTCACCGTCGGTCTCCGGCTTGTCGCGTTGCAGCCTGTCGAGCCCGGCATCGAGGGACGCCGACAGTCCCGCTGCCCAGTCCTGCGCCTGCACAACCCGCAGCCTGTCCGGCCGCTCGAACCTGTCGGAAGCTGCGCGAAGCAGGCTCTCCGCCTCGGCACCGCTCGCCCCCAGCACCACCAGGATCGGATCGCAGCCGGCGGCCTCCAGGGCCAGGGCGGCACGCACCAGCCAGGGTTCCCCGGTCGCCTCGACGACCAGCGCCTTGGGGCGTCCGTACCGGCTGCCGGCGCCGGCGGCCAGGACCAGCCCGGCCACCCGCGGCGCGTGTGCCGGCCGGGTGAGATCGTCGGAATGCATGCCTGTCATCGTACGGGCCGCGGCCCAACCCGCTCCTCGACCTCGCCACCCTTCTCGACCGACGATCGCCATCCGGAGGACCCCATGACCACGATTCCCGCCGGCGACGATCTGCGCACCGCGCTCCTCGCCTGCCTGGCCGTGCCCCGCTGGGCCGACGAGGTCGCCGGTCACGCGCCCTTTGCCTCGGCCGCCGAGCTCATCGAGACCGCCAGGGTGGCCGCCACCCCGCTGCCCAGGAGTGAGATCGACCAGGCCATGGCGGAGCATCCGCGGATCGGCGACAGGCCCACCGGCACCTCGCCGGCCGCTGGGTTCTCCCGCACCGAGCAGGCCTCGGTCGATGCCGACGACGCCGAGCTCGCAGCGGCCATCGCCGACGGCAACCGGGTTTACGAGGAGCGGTTCGGCCGGGTCTTCCTCATCCGGGCGGCCGGACGCAGCCGCCGGGAGATCCTCGCCGAACTGCAACGCCGGCTGGCCCTCGACGACCACACCGAGGCCGGCATCGTCGGCTCGGAGTTGCGCGACATCGCCCTACTCCGTTTGGGAGTTCTGGCCCTGCAGTGGCAGGATGTCCCGGTGCCCGAATCCGCAACCCCCGACTCCGCCGCCTCGCAGGACGCCCCGCGATGAGCGCGCGCAGTCACATCACGACCCACGTGCTCGATTCGGTGACCGGACGGCCCGCTGCAGCCATCAGCGTTGTGCTCGAACACCACGCACACGGCAGCTGGCGTGAGGTGGCGACCGCGCAGACGGATGCCGACGGCCGGGTCAGCGAACTCGGTCCAGAGGCCGTCTCCGCGGGGCGGTACCGCATCACCTTCGACACCGGAAGCTACTTCGCCGCCCGCGGGCAGGCGACCTTCTACCCGCACGTCACCATCGTCTTCGAGCTGGCCGACGAGTCGGCGCACTATCACGTGCCGCTGCTGCTCAGCCCGTTCGCGTACTCCACCTACCGGGGCAGCTGAGCCGGACCGCGCTAGTGGGTTGCCGGAAGCGCGCCCGGGTCGGCCCGGCCGCTAGACGTCGAGCGCCGCCACCAGGCTCGCATCCTGCGGGTCGATGGCCCGCACGCTGTTCACCCTGCGGTCCACCAAGCGGGTGCGTATGGTGGCCGCCACCGCGGTGGACGTGCGGTCCAACAGGTCGATCATGGCCGTGCGGTTCTTCGCCGACTCGGTGGGGTTCGCCGCGGTGATCGACTGCGGGTTCAGCCAGGTCGCCCAGGTGTCGGGTTCGAGGAAGGCCGGCATCCGGTCGTGCACCTCGCCGGAGGCATCCCTGGCCTCCCGGGTGACCACGGCGAAGACGCGGGACCACCCACCGTCGGCGTCCTTCGACGCCCAACTGAGCCCGGCGGCGGCGAGCAGACCGTCGCCGTGGATGAAGTGCGGTTGCTTGGCGCCCTTCTCTCCGGTCCACTCGTAGTAACCGAGCATCGGCACGATGCAGCGGGCATTCGAGAACGCGCCGACCCAGAAACGCTGGTCGAGCTTTTCGAGCCGGGCGTTGATGATGGGCCCGCGACGCGGTGCCCCGGCCGGCTGGGGCCAGTCCCAGGTGGCGAGCGTCACCTCCCTGGTGGGATGCTCGGCGCCCTCTGGCTGCCACTCGCGCACGATGGGGGCCGGGTCGGTGGGCGCGATGCTGTAGCTGGGCCGCCAGTCGCCGGCGCGGCCGCCGGCCGCGACGAAATCCCGAATCAGGTCGTCGACGTCTTCATTCATCGCAAATCTGCCGCACATGAGGGCGAGAGTACCCCGTCAGCGCCACCGAGTCACGCGTGGACCGGCTCAGCTTTGGGCACCCACACGAGACGAGAACCGTACGAGGTAGCCGTCCGGGTCCTGCACCAGAAACTGGGCCACACCGGCCCGGGTGGCCCCGGTCTCGTACCACTTGGTCTCTGCGGCCATGAACAGCGGCCACTCGGCCGCGGCGAGGCGCTCGAGCAGCCCGGCGATGTCGGGCAGCATGATCTGAAAGTTGATGCCGCGTCCGAGCGGGCGCTCCAGGGCGCCGGGGATCCAGTTCCGCCCGACGCCGACCTGCTCGAGCATCAGATGGGCGGTGCCGGTGCGCAGGTACGCGAAACCGTCATCTGGCCGGTCGTAGAGCACCTCGAAGCCACAGAGGCCGACCCAGAAGTCCAGACTGGCAGCGAGATCCTCGATCAGGAGCTCGGGCACCAGATCCGGGAAGAACACCGGCTCCGGCGACGAGGAAGTGTCGGTGCCTGCTGCGCTCATGCGTTCCAGTATGGCGGCGAGCCGTGCGCTATCCGCTTCCTGAGGGCGTCCGCTCCGCCACAATCGACTCATGAGCCACGAATCGAGTCCACCCGGCGAAGTCTTGATCGAGAGTGCCACCCCAGAGGATCTGCCGGCATTGGCCGGGTTGCGCTGGCGGTGGGTCCTGGAGAACGAGGGCGATCCCGTCGTCAGCCTCGACGAGTTCGTAAGGGTCTTCGCCGAATGGGCGCTGGCGCACAGCGCGTCGCACCACTGCACGATCGCCCGCCGCGGCGAGACCGTCGTGGGCATGGCCTGGCTGGCCACGATTGCCCGCGTGCCGAGTTCGCGGGCGCCGGTGCGGGCCTCCGGCGACGTGCAGAGTGTGTACGTCGTCCCTGCCGAACGAAACTTCGGCATTGGCGGGCGGATGCTCGCTGCCGTCCTTGAGCGAGCCTTCGACGCCGGCCTCGAGCGGGTCACCGTGCACTCGACGGCCGGTGCCGTCACCGCGTACGAGCGGGCCGGCTTCGCCGCATCCGCATGCCTGCTTCAGGCCACTCGCACGCCCTGACGCGGCAACTGTTGCCACGTCGGACACATGGTCCCGGTACGCCGGGCACATTTGTCCGCACGGGCAACAGTCGCGCCGTAGAAGCCTCGGGCTGTGGAAGGCTGAGGTCATGACGCGCACCGACCCACATCCCGCCACCGACGAGCACCGGTCGCTGGACGAGTTCCTCGACTATCAGCGGGAGACCCTGCTGCTCAAGGCCGAGGGGCTGGACCGGGCGGGCCTCAACGTCGCGGTGGCGCCATCCACCCTCACCCTGGCCGGCCTGCTCAAACACCTGGCCTTCGTGGAGGACCGCTGGATCCAGTCCAGGTTCCTCGGCCGCTCCGACGACGAGCTCGAACCCTGGGGCAGCGCTCCGTGGCACGAGGACCGCGATTGGGAGTTCACGAGCGCCGCCGACGACGACCCCGACGAGCTGCGTGCGCTGTACCGGGTGGCCTGCGAACGCAGCCGCCGCGCCACAGCCGGCCGGAGCCTCGACGAGCTCGTGGTCACGCCGGGCCGGGACGGCGAGGTGTGGAGCCTCCGTTGGATCCTGCTGCACCTGATCGAGGAGACGGCCAGGCACTCTGGCCACGCCGACCTGATCCGCGAGGCCGTGGACGGGACCGTCGGCGAGTAACAGTTGGCCGGGCTGGCGGTTCCCCTCGGCGCGCACGCCGGTTACGGTGTGCGCATGAGCGCATCGACCCAGTGGGCACCGCCATCCGTTCCCGCCGACGGGTGGAACAACAACCAGATCGCGGTGGGGGCGCGCACGGTGTTCCTGTGGGCGCTCGGCGTGCTCGTCGGCTCGTGGGTTTTTGCTATCGGGCTGGCCTCGTCGCAGAGCCTCGGCGTCTTTGTGTCCTGGTTGGGCTCCGCCACCGCGACGGGCCTGGCGATCTGGGCGATCGTCCTGGGCAGCATCGGCGTCGGCCGCGCGGCGAAGCTCGGCGGCTACCGCCGCGGCACCGCGCTCACGGGTCTGCTCGGCGGCCTTGGCGTTCTGTTGATCGCCCCGGTCGTGGTGCTGCTCGGCTCGCTCCTGCTCCTGGGGTGAGCGCCCCAGCCCAGCTTGGCGGGGTTACGGGGCGGTGACGCGGCGGCCCCGCACGAAGACACCGGTGATGGCCGGCTGGCGGAGGGCCATCAACAGGGCGAACAGGGTCTGGTCGGTGGCCATGGCCTCGTCGTCGGCGCGGATGCCGTTGGCCAGCACCGCCGCGAGCGGCTCCCACCGGTCGGGCTCGATGAGCAGGAAGTCCGCATCCTTGCCCACATCGAGGTTGCCATAGCGCTCTTCCATGTCGAGCGCCCGGGCACCGGCCAGGGTGGCGGTGAACAGCAGCTCGGCGGGGCTGATCGACAGGCCCGCGTCGCCCGGCTCGGACAGGTGCACCTTGAAGCAGTCGTTGAGCACCCGGCTCATCAGCCACTCGTCGCCGGCGCCGATGTCCGAGCCCAGCGCCACGTTCACGCCGAAGCCCGTGGTGCGAGTCCACGGCATGGTGCCGGAGCCGAGGAACTGCTGCGAGGTGGGGCAGTGCGCGATCGACGAGCCGGTCTCGGCCAGCCTGGACAGCTCGACGTCCTCGCAGTGCACGGCGTGCGCCAGGATGCTGCGGCGCCCGAGCAGGCTCGACCCGCCGACGACGGAGCCGGGCAGGAACTTCCCGTCGTAGGTGTCCAGGTAGTTCTCAACCTGGTAGATGGCCTTGACCACGTCGATCTCGCCGGTCTCCGGGCGGTTGTTCTCGTTGAGGTGGCTGTGGAAGTAGACCCCGTCGCCGCGCACCCCGTCGTAGAGCTCACCGAGCGCCGCCAGGGTGTGCGGTGTCACCGACAGGCTGAACCTGGGCACCACGGCGACCTGCAGCAGCGCCGTGCGCGGGTCCCCGGTGTCGCGGGCGTGCCAGCGAGAGATCTCGTCGCCGACCAGGTCGAGGGCACGGGCCTCCGAGGTGACCAGGGCGCTGGCCGACTCCGGCCCGACGGTCTGGATGCCGCGGCCGCTGACCAGGCGAAGCCCGGCCCGCTCCGACTCGGCGAACAGCGCGTCCTGGGCGTGCGGGAACGCCGAGCCGAACACCAGGGCGCTCGTGGTTCCCGCCGCGGTGCGCCGCCGGGTGAAGTCGCGGGCGATCGCGGCGGCGAACTCGTCGTCCTGCAGCCGGGTCTCGGCGGGGAACACACAGTTGTCCAGCCACTCGAGCAGCTGGCCTCCGCCGTAGGCATCCGTGGAGTAGGTCTGCGGAAAGTGAATGTGGGTGTCGACGAAGCCGGGCAGGATGAAGCCGCCCCCGGTGTCGGTCACCGGCAGAGACGAGAAGCCCGCTGGCAGGTCGGCGGCCCGGCCGACCCAGGCGATGGTGCCGTCGGATGCGGTGACCAGGGCGCCCTGGGGCAGGGAGACCAGGTGGGCCGGCGCTTCGGCGAGAGTGGGGGAGCCGGTGACGTGGAAGACGTGGCCGAGGTAGACGTGCCCCAAGGATGTGGCGGCGACGCTCATCAGACCAGCCCGGTGTACGAATCCCAGGCCGGACCGGCATCCGTGGCGTCGTCGTGCATGACGGATGCCTGGATGAGCCCGTACGGCCGGTCGGCGGCGTGGTAGACCTCGTTGTTGTTCTCCACACCGAACGGCGAGAGGTCGTAGAGGAAGTGGTGCTTGTTGGGGGCGGACAACCGGATCTCGGCGATGTTCGGGTAGGCCTCGAGTACGGCCTGGCCCATCTTGTAGAGGGTCTGCTGCAGGGCCAGGGAGTGCACCACGGCGAATTGGGTCTTCAGGATCGCCGCGATGCCCGCGTAGGTGGCCTCCCAGTCGACGTCGGTGTGGTCGGTGAAGCGCCAGCCGGCCGTGAGCGACGTGGCCATCACCCGGTCGTTGGTGGGCTGCAGCAGCGTGTACGGATCCTGCATGAAGCCGGAGAACTCGGACCCGGTGGACTTGAGCAGGATCAGGTCTTTCAGACCGCCGACCACCCAGATCTGCTGCTCGTCGCCGGTGCCCTCCACGGAGATCGCCGCGGTGCGCACCTCCTGGCCGCGCCGCACCCAGGTGTGGTCGTGCTCGGTGCCGTCCACGACGACGCGTTCCCAGGCGAATTCCTCGATCTCCACCCGGGAGCCGGCCACCGAAGTGATGTGGTCGACGAAGTGGGTGGCCAGGTCGAGCCCGTAGCTCTCGATCGACAGCAGGCCCTTCTCCTTGGCGAAGGAGTACGCGGTCTGCTTCTGGGTGTCGGTGGGCAGTACCTGCAGCTGGTCGCCCGCCAGGTGCGCGTCGGCGAAGTCGCCGTGCAGCGCCGTGGAGACGCTGATGTCGTGGATCTCGTGACGGGGCGTGTCGCGGTAGATGCGCACGATGCGGTTCTCCGCCTTGCCGTAGCGGTTGGGTCCGAGGACTATCGACATGTGGTGCTCCTTCGGGGGTTCGGCGTGAGGCGTCGGTCGGGAAAGCAGGGGGTCAGCGGGCAGCGAGTCGTCAACGGGCGCTGAGCAGGCGACCGGCGGGGGGCCGGGCGGATGCGACTGGCGGGCCCGACGCGTCACCATCGAGCGCGTAGACCACGTCGCCGGCCAGCCAGGTGGTGTGTACCCGACCGAACAGGGTTGCACCGTCGAAGGCGCTCACCCGGTTCTTGTGCCGCAGGGTGTCGACGTTCACGGTGAAGGCTTCATCGGGTGCGAACGCGACCAGGTCGGCCGCGGCGCCGACGGCGATCCGGCCGGCCGGCACTCCCACGAAACCGGCGGTTGCCCCGGCCATCCAGTGCAGTACCTGCTCCAGTGCCACGCCGCGAGCCCTGGCCGCGGTCCAGACGGCGGGCAGGCTCAGCTGCAACCCGGAGATGCCGCCCCAGGCCAGGCCGAAGTCGCCGCCGTGGCCGAGTTTGAGTTCGCGGGTGGCGGGCGAGTGGTCGGAGGCGATGAGGTCGATGACGCCGTCGGCCAGGCCCTGCCAGAGCAGGTCCCGGTTGCCCTCGCCGCGGATCGGCGGGCAGCACTTGAACGCCGTGGCGCCGTCCGCGATGCTCTCGGCGGCGAAGCTGAGGTAGTGCGGGCAGGTCTCCACGGTGATGGGCAGACCCTCGGCGCGGGCGGCGGCCAGCCTCGGCAGCACCTGCGCTGACGAGAGGTGCAGGATGTGGGCGCGCACACCGGTGCGCCGCACGACGTCGATCACGCGCGAGATGGCGGCGTCCTCCGCGGCGTCGGGCCGGCTGGCCATGAAGTCCCGGTAGTGGCTGCCGCCGGAATTCTGGCTGCTCTCCAGCACGGCCGGGTCTTCCGCGTGCACCACGAGCAGACCGCCGAAGCCGGCGATCTCGGTGGCCGCGGCCTCGAGCTCGGCGGGGGAGAGGTGCGGGAATTCGTCGACGCCGGAGGGGGAGAGGAAGGCCTTGAACCCGAAGACACCGGCGTCATGCAGCGGCTCGAGCGAGCCGAGGTTGGCCGGGATGGCACCGCCCCAGAAACCCACGTTCACCGTGGCCTGCGGCGCGGCAGCCTGACGCTTCAGCTCGAGCGCGGCTACCGTCGTGGTCGGCGGGATGCTGTTCAGCGGCATGTCGACGATGGTGGTGACCCCGCCGGCAGCAGCGGCGAGGGTGGCGCTGGCAAAGCCCTCCCAGTCGGTGCGGCCGGGCTCGTTGACGTGCACGTGAGAGTCGACGATGCCCGGCTGCAGCACTTGGCCGGCCGGGAGGGTGATGTCCACAACGGTCTCGAGCGCGGCATCCCAGGGTTCGATGGCGCGGACGACGCCGTCGGTGATCGCCACGGCGGCCGGCGCGAAACCCGGAGCCGACGCGTCCGGGGCGAGCACTCGAGCCGAGCGGATGACCAGGTCGTACATCGGGTTCTCCTTCTCGGTTCGAGAGCGTCTCGGGGGCCTCGTCGAGGCCTCTTCTGTCACCCTAGTGAACTCGTTCAGCCGTCGTTCCGGGGTTCCGAAACCTGTCGGACACACGACGTGCGCGGTCGGTGAAACACCGACGTGACGGGTGACCCTATGCCGTCGGGTACCCTGCGACGTAGTCGTCGATGGACGCCAGATAGGCCGCCTTCTCGTCGTCGGACAGCCACGACGCCCGGAACGAGTTCTTGGCCAGCAGCACCAGCTCGGAGGTGTCCAGTCCGGCCTTCTCGGCCAGCGCCAGGTAGTTGTCGGCCACGTAGGCGCCGAAGTAGGCGGGGTCGTCGGAGTTGACGGTGACCAGCACGCCGAAGTTCATCAGGGCCACCATCTCGACGGCCTTCATGTCGGCCGTCACGAAACTGTTCGACACCGGGCAGCAGGTGAGCCCCAGGCCCCGCTCACGCACCAGGGTGACCAGCTCGGGGTTCTCCACGATGTTGGTGCCGTGGTCGATGCGGTCCACCTGGATGTCTTCGAGGACCTGGCGGATGTTCTCGATGCTGCCGGCCTGGTCGATATCGCAGTGCATCGTGAGCTTGAGCCCGTTCTCCCTGGCCAGAGCGAAGACCGCGGCGAATTTGGCCGGCGGATTCTCACGCTCGTCGGAGTCGAGACCGACGCCGATGAACCGGTCCTTGTACGGCAGTGCGGATGTCAGGGTCTCCAGCGCACTCTCGGCGGAGAAGTCGCGCAGGAAGCAGAGGATCAGCTCGGCCGAGACACCGAGGTCGGCGGCATCCATGGCGGCCCGGTGGTAGCCGAGGATCACTGTCTCGATGCTCACGCCCCGGGAGGTGTGCGCCTGCGGGTCGAAGAACGCCTCCACCCGGCGCACGCCGTCGGCCGCGGCGCGGCGGAAGTAGGCGGTGGCGAGGTCGTAGAAGTCGGCCTCGGTGACGAGAACGTTCATCGCCGGGTAGTAGACGCCGAGGAAGCTCGCGAGCGAGTCGAACTCGTAGGTGGCGCGCACCTGCTCCACAGTGCTCTGGCCGATGTCCACACCGTTTCGACGGGCCAGCTCGAGCTTGAGTTCGGGCTCGAGGGTGCCTTCGAGGTGCAGGTGCAGCTCGGCCTTGGGCAGGCCGACGACGAAGGCCGGGGTCGGTACGATGGCTGTAGACATTGGGGTTCCTTTCTGGGCGGACCCCGTGACGCTATCACGCCAGGGTTCCGGGGCTGCTCGGGGAGGAATCCCACGTTTCAGCACGCCTTTTCGGACGTAATGAGCCGGAAATGTTGTGGTCTTCATGGCGTCACACTCAGCAATTAGTGTTCGAGTCATCCGAACGTTTGTTGCAGCGGATGCGGTGCCGTGAAACACCACAATCACACCAGCCCCACCCAGCACGACAGTACGACAGCAGCACAGCGTCACTTCACGACATCACATTCACACAGCAGGCAATCCGCCCCAGCACGCCGTTGAGTTCCACGGCAACCCCCGAGCACCATCGAGAGGACCAGCGTCATGACGCACGCCCCCATTTCCATGATCACCCGTCGATCAGTCACGAGCATGGGTAAGGGAGTGGCCGTCGCGGCTGCGCTCACCCTGCTCCTCAGCTCCTGCGCGAGCGATGCCGGCTCCTCCGCGGACGGCTCCGGCGACGCCGCGTCGTTCGGCGACGCGAGCATCCAGCTCTCCTGGATCAAGAACACCGAGTTCATGGGCGAGTTCGTGGCCGATGACGCCGGTTACTTCACCGAAGCGGGCTTCGACTCCGTGGACCTGATTCCCGGCCCGGCCTCCGCCGAAGCCGGCGTCCTCTCCGGCAACGTCGACATCGGCATCGGCAACGCCATCTCCACGGGCACCGTCATCGCCGAGGAGGGCGCACCGCTGAAGATCATCGGCGCGACGTACCAGAAGAACCCGTTCACCATCCTCTCGCTCAAGGGCGTCGGCAACATCGCCACCCTCGACGACCTCGCGGGCAAGACCATCGGTGTGCAGGCCAGCAACCAGAGCCTGTGGGAGGCGTTCCTCGCGGTCAACGAGATCGACCCGTCCACGATCACCGTCGTTCCGGTCGAGTACGACCCGACCCCGCTGTTCAACGGCGAGGTCGACGGCTGGTTCGCGTACCTCACCAACGAGTCGATCGACGCCGAGCTGGCCGGTCTCGACCCGGTCAACCTGCCGCTGGCCGACAACGGCCTGCCGTTCGTCGCCGAGACCTTCACGGCCTCTGACGACGCGATCGCGAACGACCGCGAGATGCTCAAGGCCCTGCTGGTCGCCGAGATCAAGGGCTGGGCCGACGCGATCAACGATCCCACCGCTGCCGCCACCCTCACCGTGGACACCTACGGCAAGGACCTCGGGCTGACCATGGAGAAGGAGACCCGCCAGGCGGAGATCCAGGCCACCGACCTCGTCGTGAGCGACGACACCAAGGCCAACGGCCTGTTCACCATCAGCGACGACCTGCAGAAGGAATCCATCAAGACGCTGAAGGCCGCCGGCATCGACATCGACGCCGACACCCTGTTCGACATGAGCCTGCTGGCCGAGGTCTACGAGGAGAACCCCGACCTCATCGCCTACAGCAAGTAACCGGTCCCACCACACACAGTCGCTCCACAGTTCGGCTTGCCGCGGCACCCGCCTATTTGAGGCGGGTGCCGTCGGCGATACTGAACTATCGGTATTTGACGACGCCCAGTAAGGAATGTACGACGTGAGCACGATCGACACCGATCTCCCCGCCACCACTTCGGGGACCGGCCTGCACATTTCAGGGCTGCACAAGACCTTCTCGGTCGGGCGCAAGGAGGTCGTCGCCCTCGACAACGCGAACCTGCACACCGACAAGGGCAGCTTCCTGTCGCTCCTCGGCCCGTCCGGCTGCGGCAAATCCACGATCCTGCGGATCCTGGCCGGCCTCGAGAACCCCACCAGCGGCACCACCAGGGTCGACGGGAAGAGCCCCGCCGAACTCCGCAGCGGCCACGAACTCGGCATCGCCTTCCAGGACTCCGCCCTGCTGCCCTGGCGGAGCGTGCGCAGCAACATCAAACTTCCGTTCGAGGTCGCCCGGATGCCCGTCGACGAGGACTACGTCACCGAACTGATCCAGCTCGTCGGACTCACCGGCTTCGAGAAGGCCAAACCGGCCCAGCTCTCCGGGGGGATGCGCCAGCGCGTGTCGATCGCCCGTTCCTTGGTTCTGAAGCCCTCGGTGCTGCTGCTCGACGAACCCTTCGGCGCCCTTGACGACATGACCCGCCAACGCCTCAACATCGAGCTGCTGCGCATCTGGACCGAGAAGCCCGCGACGACCCTGATGGTCACGCACGGTATCTCTGAGGCCATCTTCCTCAGCGACCAGGTCGCCGTGATGAGCCCCAGGCCCGGCCGCGTCAAGGAGGTCATCGAAATCGACCTGCCCCGCCCACGCCTGCCCGAAATGATGCGCACCCCTGAATTCCACGCCCTGCACGACCGGGCGTCAGAGTTGCTCTTCGGCGCCGACACCCCGGCCTCCGCCGGGGCGCACTGATGCCGGTCACCCGCGGTCTGCCCGGCTGGGCGACCGGTCTGCTCGGGATCGTCGTCGTGGTGGCCCTCTGGTGGATCAGCGCGCTCACGATCTTCCAGAACGCCGGCTCGGTGCCCGGCGGCGCCATCCCCACCCCGGCCGACGTGCTTCGCCAGTTCGCCGGCGACGGCATCGGCTTCTACTGGCCGCACATCACCATGACCCTCAGTGAAGCCGCCATCGGATTCCTCTGGGGCAACGGCCTGGCCTTGGTGCTGGCCGGCCTGGTGCTGGTGGTGCCGCGCATCGAGAAGATCGCGCTGCAGATCGCCGTGATCACTTACTGCGTGCCGATCGTGGCGATCGGCCCGATCGCCTACATCGTGATCGGTCCGCCGCGCGGAGACCCGTCCGGAACCGCAGTGTTCCTGGCCGCCCTCTCGGTGTTCTTCACCACGGTGGTCGGCTCACTGGTGGGCCTCAAGGCCGCCGACGCGGCCAGCCTCGACCTGGTCAGCGTGTACGGCGGGTCCAAGTTCACCCAGCTGCGCAAGGTGCGCCTCATCGCCGGGATGCCGAGCGTGTTGAACGCCCTGCAGATCGCGGCACCGGCGGCCCTGCTCGGCGCGATCCTCGGTGAGTACCTCGGTGGAGCCGAACGCGGCCTTGGCCTGGCCATGCTCGCGGCCGGCAACGCCGCGAACGTTGAACGCGTCTGGAGCCTCGCCCTCGTCGCGGGCCTGCTCGCGGGCCTTGGCTACCTTCTGTTCGCCCTGATCTCCCGCTTCGCCACCCCCTGGACCACCGGACGGAGCAGCTCATGAGTGCCCAGACCGTCGTCACCGGCCAGCCGGCCGTTCTGACCAAGAGCACAGGCGCGCAGGCCCGCGGCGTCGGTGCCTACATCGGTCGGGCGTTGGCCACGGGCCTGCTCACCCTCGTCATCGTCCTCGCGGCCTGGCAGGGCCTGATCCTGCTGCTCGGCATCTCGCCGTTCATCGCCAAGGGTCCGCTGGATGTCTTCAACTGGCTCTTCACGCTGCCGGCGGCCGCCGAAAACCGGGCCCTGATCCTGACCAATCTCGGGGTCACCCTCACCGACGCGTTCCTCGGGTTCGTCGCCGGCATACTGATCGCCCTCGTTCTGGCCACCCTGTTCACCCTGTCGAAGGGCATCGAGCACGCCCTGATGCCCATCGCACTGCTGCTCCGCAGCGTGCCGCTGGTGGCCTTCGTTCCGGTGCTGATCCTGATCACCGGTCGCGGACCCAGCATCGCCGTGGTCACAGGTGCCATCGTGGTGCTCTTCCCGGCACTGGTGAACATCGCGTTCGGGTTGCGATCAGGGTCACCGCAGGTGAGTGATGTCATCGCCGTCTATGGCGGCACCCCGTTCACCGCCCTTCGCAAGGTGGCTCTGCCCAGCTCGCTGCCGTCGTTCTTCGCCGCCATCAAGATCTCCATCCCCGGCGCCATCACCGGTGCCCTGCTGGCCGAGTGGCTTGCCACCGGCCAGGGTCTCGGCTACGGCATCGTCGTGGCGGTCTCGCAGGTCAAGAACTTCGAGGTCTGGTCGTCCGTCGTGGTCATCACCATCGTCTCGATGGTGCTCTACGGTGTAGCGCAGTTCGCCGAGAACCTGGTGCTGCGCCGGATGGGCATGGACCAGAGCGCGAGTAACTAGTCGTGCTCGAGATCGCCGGAGAGCTCCTGGACGCCCTCGCAACAGGGCGCCGGGTGGCCGTTGCGACGGTGACCAGGGTGCTCGGCAGCGCACCGCGCACACTCGGCACGGCCATGGCCGTCACCGACGCCGGCACCGTGATCGGCAGTATCTCGGGCGGCTGCGTGGAGGGTGCAATCTACGAGAGCGCCCAGGAGGTGCTCGACACCGGCCTGGGGCAACTCACCGAATTCGGGGTCAGCGACGACGACGCCTTCGCCGTCGGGCTTTCCTGCGGAGGCACCGTCGAGGTGTTCCTGGCCGAGTTCGCCCCGGCGGGGCAGCGCAACGCCCTGCCCGATGCGGTCCGGGCCCAGCTGGAGCGAGCCGCTGCCGGCCAGGCCGCCGGGCTGGCGCTGGTGGTCGCCGGGACGGGGGCCGGCCTGATGCTGGGGCCGGACGCCGCCGGCGCCGACGGCCTCGGCGGCCCAGGGGATTCGGCCGGCGGTGAACACTCCAACGGGCTGGACGCCGACGCCGTGCGGCGCATCCGGGCCGGACTACGTGCGGGCGTCGCCAGCGGCCAGAGCACCGTCGGCACCGTCGACTGCGACGGCGTGACCAGCCGGGTGCTCTACCTCGTTGCCCAGGCCCCGCCGCGCTGCCTGATCTTCGGCGCCGTGGACTTCGCGAGCGCCCTGTCGGCCGCGGCATCGCTGCTCGGCTATCGGGTCACCATCTGTGACGCGCGCGCCGTGTTCGCCACCCCCGAACGCTTCCCGACCGCGGCGGAGGTCGTGGTCGAATGGCCCACCGACTACCTCGCCCGCACCCACACCGATGCCCGCACCGTGATCTGCGTGCTCACCCACGACGAGAAGTTCGACCTGCCGCTGCTCAGCACGGCTCTGAGCCTCGACGTCGCGTACGCGGGTGCCATGGGCTCACGGCGCACCCACGAACGGCGGATGCAGCGGCTGCAGGAGGCGGGTGTCGCCGCCGCGGACCTGGCCAGGCTGCACTCGCCCATCGGCCTGGACCTCGGCGCCAGCAGCCCGGAAGAGACCGCCGTGTCGATCCTCGCCGAGGTGCTCGCGGCACGCACCGGAGCATCCGGCGTTCCGCTCCGCGACCGGCAGGGGCCGATCCACCCCTCGTCCTGACAACTCAGATTCCCTCCCCAGGCTGACCGGGGGTTTTGCTCCAGCCCTCACCCCATTCGGGGGACGAAACGGGCGCGCCCGCGCACTAGCGTGCTCGTCGAGTCCACTGAATGGAGGAAGCATTATGACCACCACACGCCAGGCACAGAGCACCACGACCGGTGCCGAAACCATGGACAACTACGGCGGCACCTCGGGCTGGACCGGCTGGATAGTCTTCGCCGGCGTCATGATGTTGATGATGGGCGCGTTCCACGTCATCCAGGGCCTGGTCGCCCTTTTCCAGGACACCTACTACCTCGTCGGACAGGAGGGGCTGGTGGTGCAGGTCGACTACACGACCTGGGGCTGGGTTCACACGATCCTGGGCGCCGTGGTGATCCTGGCCGGCGTAGCCCTGCTCGCCGGGCAGATGTGGGCACGCGTCATCGCGATCATCCTGGCCTTCGGCAGCGCCCTGGTGAACATCGCCTTCCTCGGCGCGTACCCGCTCTGGTCGCTGACCATGATCGCCATCGATGTTCTGGTGATCTACGCGGTGACCATGCACGGCAGCGAGATGAAGCCGATCACGGCGAGCCGGACCCGCGCGACCAGCGACGAGGAGTGACCGACCGGCTGGCCCCGCTACCAGAGGGGGCCAGTCGGCGCACTGTTCGCCACGTGCCGCTGGTCGTCAGGTGCCACTGTTCATCAGCCGCCACAGGCGGTCGCGGGACATCGGCAGTTCATACGACCGCACGCCGAGGGCATCCCGCACCGCGTTGGCCAGCGCCGGCGCCACCGGGTTGTACGGCGACTCGCTCATTGACTTGGCGCCGTACGGTCCCAGGTCGTCGGCGGTGTCCGCGAAGTACACCTCAGTGACCGGCAGGTCTGCCAACTGCGGAATGTGATAGTTCCGCAGCACGGAGGTCAGAACGGTTCCGGCGCCGTCGAGGATGAGTTCCTCGTAGAGCGCGGTGCCGATGGCCTGGGCCACCCCACCCTCGATCTGGCCGCGGCACTGTTCGGGGTTCATCACGAACCCCGCATCCGCGGTCTGGATCGACTGCAGCATCCGCACCTCACCGGTGGCGGTGTTCACCGCCACCCTGAACGCGTGCACGTTGAACGCCAGAGAGCGGCGGGCGCCGTCCTCGCGGCCGATGCCGGTCAGACCCTCGCCGGTGAGGCCGTCCGGACCGGCCAGGTCGGCCAACGGGACGAAGACCTCGCCGGCGCGGAGGCCGTCGGCGGCCAACACGAAGTCCCCGGCGGGCCGGCCGGTGAGCCGGGCCGCCTTCTCGCGCAGCAGGCCGGCCAGCTGCACCGCCGCGCCGTGCACGGCCTTGCCCGCCACCACCACGCCGGCCGACCCGAAGGCGCCGGTGTCATAGCCGGCGGTATCGGTGTCCGACTGCAGGATTCGGATCTGGCTCGGGCTGGTGTTCAGCGCCGTCGCCGCGATCTGCGTGTGCACAGTGGTGGTGCCGTTGCCGAACTCGGCGGTGCCCACCCGCACCAGGTACTCTCCGTCCCGGTCCACCGTGATGGTGGCCTGGGAGAAGTGGCCGCGTGGCGGTGTCGTCGCGATCATCGACGACGCCATGCCCTCGCCCACCCGCCAGTCGGCGCCGGCCGGTGCGGCCACCCCGTTGCCGCGGGCCAGGGCGGCCTGGGCGAGGTCGAGGCACTGGTCAAGGCCGTAGCTGGCGAAGCCGATGTCGTCGCCCTCCTGGTGGGTCACCACGAGGGGGTCGCCGGGGCGCACCGAGTTGATCCGGCGGAGGTCGAACGGGTTGATGCCCAACTCGGCGGCGAGTTCGTCGAGGGCGCACTCGATGCCGTAGATGACCTGGCCCAGGCCGTAGCCACGGAAGGCGCCCGACGGCGGGTTGTTCGTGTAGACGGCCTGGGCATCCACCCGCTTGTTGGGCACGTTGTACAGGGCCACGGACTCGCTGGTGCCGTGGAACATCACGCCGGGGGCGTGGTTGCCGTAGGAGCCGGTGTCGGAGAGCACGTCGATGGCCAGGGCCGTGAGCCGGCCGTCGCTGGTGGCGCCCAGGGTGACGCCGACCCGCATCGGGTGCCGGGCCGGGGAGGCGGCGAGCTCGTCGGTGCGGGTGAACTCGTACTGCACGGGCCGGCCAGTTTTCAGCACGGCGAGGGTGACGACGTCCTCGGTGAGGATCTCCTGCTTGCCGCCGAAGCCGCCGCCGACGCGGGCGGTGAAGACGCGGACCGCCGCGAGGTCGAGGTCGAAGATCCGGCTGATCTCCTTCTGCACCAGGAACGGTACCTGGGAGCTCGTGCGCAGCACGAGCCGCTCGTCCTCCAGAGCGCCGATGGTGGCGTGCGTCTCGAGCTGGGTGTGGGCGACCCGCTGGGTCTGCCAGGTGCCGGTGACCACGGTGTCGGCGGCGGCGAGGCCCGCCGCCACGTCGCCGTACTCGCCGTGCAGCTCGGCGACCAGGTTCCGGGAGGGGTCGGCCACGCGGCTGGCCTGGGCATCCTTGTCGCCGTGGACGAGCGGGGCGCCGGGCTTCAGAGCGTCGGCGGGGTCGAAGACCGCTGGCAGCACCTCGTACTCCACCGCGAGCAGCCGGCAGGCGTGCTCGGCGATGGCCACCGAGTCGGCGACCACGGCGGCGACCCGCTGGCCGCGGTGCCGCAGCACGGAGTCGAAGACCAGGCTGTCGTCCGGGTCGTCGAGCCGGCTCTCGTGCCGGGCCGAGGAGTACAGGGTGGCGGGGGAGTCACCGTGGCTGAGCACGGCGTGCACCCCGGGCAGGGCTCGGGCGGCGGTGTCGTCGATGGAGCTGATGCGGGCATGGGCGTGCGGGCTGCGGAGCACCGCGAGGTGCAGCAGGCCGGGCACCGAGACGTCGAGGGTGTACGGCTCCTGGCCGCTGACCACTCGCGCGGCGGCGGGGGCGCGGAGCGATCCGCCGACCCGGCCGTCGGTGGCGGTGGTGCGGGGCTGGTTAGGTCGCCGGGTGGGGCGCACGGGACCGAGACCGGAGACCGGCGCGGCCGCGGGGTGGGCCGCATCCGCTGGCTGCTCGTGGTTGTGTCCGCAGCCGTCGGCCGGCGTGTGCCGGTCGCGGATGGCGTCGTCGATGGCCCGGTAGCCCGTGCACCGGCACAGGTTGCCCTTGAGCAGGCGGGGCAGGTCGTCCAGCTGGTGCTCCTGGATGGTGGACGCCGTCACGACCATGCCGGGCGTGCAGAAGCCGCACTGGAAGCCGGCCGCGTCGATGAAGCGCTGCTGGATGGGGGCCAGGTTCTCCGGACCGCCGATGCCGGTGGCGGTGGTGACGTCGTGACCCTCGGCCCTGTAGGCAGGGTAGATGCACGAGTGTACGGGGGTTCCGTCGACGAGCACCGAGCAGGCCCCGCAGTCGCCGGTGTCGCAGCCCTTCTTCACCTCGAAGTGTTCCTGTGCGCGGAGGTACGTGCGGAGCGCTTGGCCGGCCTGGGCCGGTGCGTCGACCGGGTTGCCGTTCACGGTCAGTTTCATGCGCGGCTCTCATCATCGGCGCCGGGGGCGGCAGGGAGGGTCGGCGTGGCCAACTCCAGGCGGATCTCCTCGCCGAGCAGGCCGCTGACGGCACGGCGCCAGTCCGCGGCGCCGTGCGCATCCGTGAACCAGGCGTCGATGCGCGCGATGTCCGCGGCCAGCGCGGCCGGGTCGGGCAGGTCGGGGTAGCGCAGTTGGACCGGGCGCACGGTGCCGCCGGTCACGGTGAGCACGAAGGCGCCGTCGGTGTCCAGCCGGCCGATCAGCACCGCGCCGGAGCGGCCGAGCGGGGACAGGGCGATCTTGCGGTACGCGGTGCGGGCGGCCAGGGCGGCAGCCGGCACCCGGATGGAGCGCAGCACGTCGCCGGGTTCGAGAACGTTGGTGGTGTTGCCGGTGACGAATTCGACGGCCGGCATCAGCTCGTCGGTGCCGTCGGCGCGCCAGATCAGTACCTCGGCGTCGAGGGCGGCGGTGAGGCAGATCATCGGACCTGCGGGCAGCGAGGTGCACAGGTTGCCGCCGATTGTGGCCACGTTCCAGACCTTGAACGAACCGTACAGGGCCGTGCAGGCCTGGTGGAAGACCGGGTGGGCGACCCAGCCGGGCGCCGCGGGCATCCGCGCCAGCTCGGCGAGGGTGCAGGTGGCGGCGATCTCGAGGCCGTCGGGGGTGACGGTGAGCGCGGGCCAGCCCAGGGTCTGCAGGTCGACGAGGCCGGTGAGGTGGATGCGGGGGTCGGCGAAGAGTTCGGAGCCGCCGGCCAGCGGCACGACGGTCGCGCTGAGCGCGGCGAGGTCGGCGCGGGTGCGGGCCGGGGTGATGGTTGCCACGGTGGTCAGGTCCATCCGGTCTCCAAAAAGTCGTGGTTGCCGGCATCGTAGGTGCGCTGCAACCAGGGTGTCGCCGGGCCTGTGGGCACCGCCGAGGGGCGCCCATGCGGGCGCCGACATCCCTAGTCAAGCGCAGCATTGTGTCGGCCATGTAAACCGCCCCGGCGCCGCTCAGCCGATCCACAGTTTTGCGGGGTGATCGGGCTCCCATTGTTGCCCGTGCGGACGATTGCGTCCGGCGCGCCAGACGCAATCGTCCGCATGGGGAACAGTTGCGGCGGGCAGGTCAGCCGAGGGCGGCGACCCACTCCGTGCTGCCGTCGGTGAAGCCCTGTTCCTTCCAAATGGGCACCCGGGCCTTGATCTCGTCGACGAGGGCGGCGCAGGCCGCGAACGCCTCCGCGCGGTGCGCGGAGGCCACGGCGCAGGCCAGCGCCACGTCGCCGATGGCCAGGTCGCCCACCCGGTGGGCGGCCGCGATCCGGCAGCCGGGGTGCCTCAGGGCCACGTCGCGGGCGACCTCCTCCAGCACCGCCTGAGCGCTCGGATGGGCGCTGTAGCGCAGCCAGGTGACGCCGCGGTCCTCGTCGTGGTTGCGCACCACGCCGGCGAACGACACGACGGCGCCGGCCGTGGCGTCGCCCACGGCATCCGTGCACTCGTCGACGGTGATCGGGGTGTCGTCGACGCGGGCGAACAGCACCGGCGAACCTGGCGCTGTGTTGCCGGCTTGCGCTGCGCTGTCGGCGGGTGGGGTGGGATCAGTGGCCATGTCGGGGGTCCTTGGGTTCGGCGGAGCCCGTGTGCGCCTTGGGCGGGTGGCCGGTGCCGGTCGGTGCGGTGGTGTGGTCGGCGCCGCGCACCTGGTCGATGAGGTGGTCGAGGATCTCGCCGAGGACGGCCAGGCCGTCCTGCACACCGCCGGTGGAGCCGGGCAGGTTGATCACCACGGTGCGGCCGCCGGCGATTCCGGCGTAACCCCGGGAGAGCACGGCGAGCGGGGTGGCGGCCGTGCCGCGGCGGCGCAGCTCCTCCATGATGCCGGGCAGTTGTCTTTCCAGCAGCGGCAGGGTCTGCTCCGGCGTCTGGTCGGTGGGGCTCACTCCGGTGCCGCCGGTCGTGATGACCAGGTCGAGCCCGGCCTCGACGGCCGCGGCCAGGGCGTCGCCCACGGGTTCACCGTCGGCGACCACGGCGCGGTCCAGGACCAGCCAGCCGTGGGCGCGGAGCCAAGCGTCGATGACGGGGCCCGTGCGATCGGTGTAGACACCGGCGGCGGCCCGGGTCGACGCCACGATGACCTGACCGGTGCGCCCGGTGGTCGGCTTCGCGGCCGTCATTCGGTGCTCCAATCGCCGCTCTTGCCGCCGGACTTCGCCAGGACCCGGGTGTCGGTGATCACCGCGTGCTTGTCCACGGCCTTGATCATGTCGTACAGGGTGAGGGCGGCCACCGACACGGCGGTCAGCGCCTCCATTTCGACACCGGTCACGCCGGTGGTCTTCACCGTCGCGGTGAGGACGACCCGGTCTTCGCCCGGTGCGAAATCGATCGTGGCGCCGCTGAGCGGCAGGGGGTGGCACAGCGGAATCAAGGCGGAGGTCTGCTTGGCGCCCATGATGCCGGCCACCCGGGCCACGGCCAGGGCCTCGCCCTTGGGCAGTTCGCCGGCCACGAGCAGGGCGATCACGTCAGGCCGGGTGATCAACGTGGCCGTGGCCGTCGCGCGCCGTTTTGTGACGGGCTTGTCGGTCACGTCCACCATGAGGGCGGCGCCGTCGGCGCGCACATGGCTGAGCCGGGCGGGCGACGCCGGGGTGTTCTCGGACGGGATCTCAGTCATCGATACTCCAATAATCCACGGGTTCGCCCGCGGCGACGCTGCCGACCCCGACGGGCAGGTGCACGAGCGCCGTCGCGGTGGCATAGGCGTGCAGGAGGTGCGAGCTCGCACCGCCCACCAGGTCGAGTGCGCCGTCGGGGCGCAGGATGCCGCGGCGCAGTTGGTGTTTACCGGCCGGCGAGTCGACGGGCGCGGCGAGGGGCGCGCGCCGCAGGTCCCGGTCGGGCCGGGGCATCCCGGCGAGACGGCGTAGCACGGGGCGCAGGAAGACTTCGAACGAGACCAGCGCGCTGACCGGGTTGCCCGGGAAGGTGATGACCGGGACTGTGCCGCCCGGGACAGTGCTGTCCGGGACTCTGCTGTCCGGGACTCTGCTCCCGGCGCGCGGGCGACGGATCTCGCCGAGCCCCTGCGGTCCGCCGGGTTGCATGGCGACGTGCTGGAAGGTCACTCCGAGTGGGCCCAGGGCATCGCGCACCACCTCGCGGGCTCCGGCGCTGACCCCGCCGACGGTGACGATGAGATCCACCTCCGGCGCCTCGGCGAGAAGGGCGAGGAAGTCGTCGGCGTCGTCGGAACGGCAGGGTGCGACGGTCACCGTGCAGCCGGCATCCCGCAGGGCCTGGCCGAGGATGACGCTGTTCGAGTCGTAGATCTGACCCGCGGCGAGGCTCTCACCGGGCTCGCGGATCTCGTGGCCGGTGGCCATCAGCAGCACCCGGATGCGCCGCAGCACGGTGGCCGACGTCAGGCCGGCTCCCGCGAGCACACCATACTGGGCCGGGCCGAGCCGGGTTCCCGCGTCGAGGAGCCTGTCGCCTTGATGCACATCGCTGCCGGTGATCCGCACGAACGAGCCGACCGGAACGGGGGCGTGGAATGAGACGCTCGCAGCCGAGCCGTCGGATTCCGGCGGCTGGAAGCGCGGCGGATCGGCCTGCTCGATCGGCACGACGGCATCCGCGCCGGCCGGGATCGGTGCGCCCGTCATGATCGGGGCGGCGGTACCGGGCCGCAGGCGCCCGCCCGCGTCGCCGGCGGCGATTCGGCCGGCCACCGCGAGAGTCGTCGGCGAGAGCGCCGCGGCGGCCGCGAGGTCCTCGGTGCGCACGGCGTAGCCGTCCATCTGCGAGTTGTCGAAGGGAGGCAGCGCCACGGGGGAGTCGACGGCCTGCGCTAGGATCCGGCCCCGATAGCTGTCGACGTCGGTTGTCAGGCTCGAGAGGGGGAGCTTCTCGGTGGCGCGGTCACGGAACAACGGCGCGAGAAGGCTCAGAACGGCGTCCCGGTGCTGGTCGATCGTGCGCGCGTTCATGCCACCATCTTGCCGCAGTTCGCTCTGGCGAAACCGTGCGCGGGCGGCCGGGGCAGAACACCGGGCCCGGTCGGGTGCTTGAAGGGGGCCACGGCGGGGCGTATCGTGCCTCGGATACACGGTGCCAGGGTCCGGCGCTTGCTTCGTGCCGGCTGCGTGCCGGCTGTGGCGCCGGACGGCGGAAGGGCGAATCATGGGACACCTCGTGGTGCAGCAGTTCGTGACTCTCGACGGGTTCGCGGCCAACCTCGACAACGAGTTCACGGCCTACGAACTGCTCGACGGCCGCACCGACGAGTTCGACCGCAGCCAGCTGGAGTGGCTCGACGGCGTCGACGCGATGGTGCTCGGCGCCAACACCTATCGACTGTTCGTGGGCTACTGGCCCACTCCGGAAGCGGCGGACGAAGTGCTCACCGGTCCGCTCAATGCCCTGCGGCGGCATGTCTTCTCCCGCACCCTCAGCCAAGCGCCGTGGGGCGACCTGCCCGCGGCGACGCTGGAGTCCGGCGATGCCGTCGAGGCCATCCGCCGGATCAAGGCCGAGAACCAGGGAGTCGTGGTGCTGTGGGGCAGCCTCAGCCTCAGCCGCGCGTTCTTCGCCGCCGGGGAGGTGGACGAGGTGCGCCTGGTGGTGATGCCCGTCGTGATCGGTGCCGGCCGCGGAGTGTTTCCCGCCGACACCGACCCGGCCGTGCTCGACCTGCGCGGGGCGCAGACCTTCGACGACGGCCTGGTCGAGTTGCACTACGCCCTGCGCGCCGCCCCGGAGTGGTGACCGTCGTAGGCTGGACCGACCGGGTCGGCACGTCGACCCGGCCGCCGACGAAAGGGTTCACGACCATGCAGGTGCAGGTGCGCTACTACGCCGCAGCCAAGGCGGCGACAGGGGTGGCGGAAGAGACCCGCGAACTGCCCGACGGGGCCACCATCGGCGTGTTCCTCGACGAGCTCGGCAGCACGTCGCCTCAGGTCTTCGCCCGCTGCTCCTTCATCCTGAACGGCACGGCCACCGCAGACAGGGGTCGTCTGCTCGACGAGGGTGACCGGCTCGACGTGCTGCCGCCGTTCGCCGGCGGTTGAACAGGCCCTTCCGCTACGGGGTCACGACGGCGAAGGCCGGATCCGGGCTGTCCAGCAGCGCGAACAGCCTCGGCAGCACACCGGTGTCGCCGGTCATGTCGACCCCGCTGAACGAGCCGCCGGCCACGGCCTGGGCCAGCCGGGCGTGGGTGATCCGCACATTCAGGTCCGCCTGTCGCGGCTTCGCGATCGGGAAATGCACCAGCGCTCCGTGGCTGAGCTCTAGCCTGTATAATTCCCGCGTGTCGGTGATCACCCAGTTGATCGCGAAGCTCTCGTTCCAGGACCTGGGCCCCACCAGCCGGATCGCCAGGGTGTCGAAGAGCTGGGTGACGGTGAGCGCGCTGAGCAAGCCGCCGGCGCTGATGTCGTTGCGGCCCACACCGTAGCGCAGCTCGGTCGCCCCGGTGAGGAACACATTGCGCCAGGTGGCGTTCTCGGCGCCGAACCCGAGCCGCTCAAGGCCGGTGGCCAACAGGTCCCGCGCCGCGTCGTCGCCGGGGTCGGCGAAGACCGCGTGGCTGGCCAGCTCCACGGCAAACCGCAGGTCACCGGCATCCAGGTACCGCCTGGCGTGTTGGAGCGTCGCCGCGACCCCGCCCATGACGTCGACGTAGCGGGTGGCCGCCGCGGTCGGCGGATGCTGCCACAGGTGTGCGGGATTGCCGTCGTACCAGCCGAGATACCGCTGGTAGATCGCCTTGACGTTATGACTGACCGAACCGTAGAACCCGTGCGTGTGCCAGCGGTCGGCCAGCGACGGCGGCATCTCGAAGTCCTCGGCGATCTCGCTGCCGGTCTGGCCCTGGTTCATCAGGCGCACGGTCTGGTCGTGCAGATAGGCATAGGTGTCGCGCTGCTCGGTGAGGAAGGTGACGATGGCCGCGGTGCCCCAGGTCGGCCAGTGGTGCGAGGCGAATTCAACGTCGGAGCGATACCCGAACATCTCGATCGCTTCGCCCAGGTAGCGCGACCACATGCGCGCATCCCGCACCTGGGCGCCACGCAGGGTGAGCAGGTTGTGCATGGTGTGGGTGGCGTTCTCGGCCATGCACAGCGCCCGCTGCTTTGGGAAGTACAGGTTCATCTCCGACGGGCACTCTGTGCCGGGGGTGAGCTGGAACACGATCCGCACGCCGTCGAGCACCTCCTCCTGGCCCGTCGCCGTGATGTCGAGGGTGGGCACGATCAGGCCGATGCTGCCGGTCGAGGCGCCCGCACCCAGGCCGATACCGACCCGGCCGGCAGAGTTCCGGGCCAGCGGATGGCCGTCGTAGTAGTAGCCGCGGCGGAACATCGCCGTTCCGGCGTAGACGTTCTCCGACACGGCGTTGTCGAGGAAGTGCTCCGGCGCGACGACCGGGATGCCGGCGTCGGGCTCGACCACGCCGAGCACACCGCCGAAGTGGTCGACGTGAGCGTGGGTGTAGACGATCGCGGTCACCGGGCGGTCACCACGGTGGCTGCGATACAGCTCGAGTGCGGCCGCCGCGGTCTCCGCCGAGATGAGCGGGTCGATCACGATGACCCCGCGGGTGCCCTCGACGATCGTCATGTTCGAGAGGTCGAAACCGCGCACCTGATAGATGCCCTCGGTCACCTGGTAGAGGCCGTGTTTGGCGGTCAAGGCGCTCTGGCGCCAGAGCCCGTCGTCGACATTCTCCGATCCCGCACCGGCCAGGAAGTCGAGCGATTCCATCTCCCAGACCACGCGGCCGTCCGTGGCCTTGATGACCAGGGGGTCGAGGGTGCCGAGGAAGCCCCGGTCGGCCGCCTCCTCGTCCGTCGCCGCTCTGTCGCTCACACGTTTGCCATCGCCCATGATGACCGCCTCTCTGTCGCCAGTGGACGTGGATCCTCGCGCCCCGTTGGGCACACCATAACCGGGCCGCCGCCCGGCAACCACCCCGCGCATCCGCCGGGCGGATCCGCTGGTCAGTACCGGGGCTTGTCCGGTTCGATCCGGCGCACCCAGTCGTCGATGCCGCCCGCGAGATGGGTGACATCGGACCAGCCGTTGTCGCGGAGCACCCCGCGGGCGTATTCGGACCGGGTGCCGTGGTGGCAGTACAGGATGACTCTGTCCTCTGGCTCCATCACGGTGCGTGCCTCGTCGGTGAGCAGCTGCGCCATCGGCACCAGGGCCGATCCGTCGATGGCGACGATGTCCCGCTCCCAGGGCTCCCGGATGTCGACGAGCACGAAGTCGGCGGAGCCCTCCCTGCGGTCGGCCAGCAGGTCGGCAAGCTCGGCGGAGCTGACCTCGTCCGGCACCGGCGCGCCGGGGCCCTGCGGAACCGGGATGGGGTGGGCGTGCACCTGGCTGTGGCTGGTGTCGCGTGGCGGGACGGCATCGGCGCTCGGCTCGAGGTTCACGGCGGCGGTCGGTGCGGCGTTGCCAGTCGTGGCCGCGGTAGCAGGCGCGGCCGTGCCGTATGGGACGTCGCGCCAGGAGGCGTCAAGACCGTCGAGCACCAGCAGTCGGCCGAACAGTGGTTCGCCGAATCCCACGATGAGCTTGAGGGCCTCGGTGGCCATCATGGCGCCGACACCGGCGCACACCGAGCCGAGCACACCGGCCATGGCGCAGGTCTCGGCCTCGTCGGCGCCGGGCGTGGTCGGGAACAGGTCCTCCAGCCGGGTGCCCCCGGCCGGCCCGTCCACCCAGAAGGTCGTGACCAGGCCGTCGAAGCGCAGCACTGAGCCCCAGATGTACGGCTTGTGCAGCAGGGCCGCGGCGTCGTGGGCGAGGTGGCGGGTGGCGAAATTGTCGGTGCCGTCGACCACGATGTCGTAGTCCGCGATCAGGGCGAGCACATTGGCGGCGGTGAGGCGGGTCTGGTGCGCCACAACGGAGATCAGCGGGTTGCGGGCCCGCAGCGCGGCCGCTGCGGCCTCGGCCTTGGGCTGGGCCAGGTCGGCCATCGTGTAGATGGTCTGGCGGTGCAGGTTCGAGACCTCCACGCTGTCGGAATCCACGATACCGATCGTGCCGACGCCCGCCGCTGCCAGGGCGGTGAGCACCGGGGAGCCGAGGCCGCCGGCACCGATCATCAGCACCCGGGCGGCAGCGAGACGGCGCTGGCCGACGTCGCCGACCTGCTCGAGGGCGACCTGGCGGGCATACCGTTGGCGCTGGGCCGGCGTGAGCGGCGGGCCGGGGGAGACGAGGGGAACGTGCGGCATGGCGGCCCTTTCTGCTGACTTCCAGCCTAGGCCTGATGGGTGGCGGGACGGTTGGCCGGCATCGTGGCCGGCCTCCTGGCGTCATCCTCTGCCGGGGCCCGGCAGGTGGCGGTACCCTGAAGTATGACGTTCGTTGCACCTCCTCCTGCCCCCGCGCCTGATCAGGCCTCGCCGGGCCAGACGCTCAGCACCGATGAGGTGCTGCGCATCCGCAACGACTTCCCGGTGCTGCACCAGCTCGTGAACGGGCATCCGCTGGCCTACCTCGACTCGGGCGCGACCTCGCAGAACCCGATCAGCGTGATGGAGGCCGAGCAGGAGTACTACGAGCAGCGGAACGCCGCCGTGCACCGTGGCGCACACACCCTGGCCTTCGCCGCCACCGAGGTGTTCGAGGCTGCCCGCGCCACCGTGGCCGCCTTCGTCGGCGCAGACGAGAACGAGATCGTCTGGACCTCCAACGCCACCGAGGGTGTGAACCTGGTCTCGTACTCCTTCTCGAACGCGTCCCTCGGCCTCGGCGGACCTGCCGCCGCCCGCTTCAGACTGAGCGCCGGCGACGAGATCGTCGTCACCGAGATGGAGCACCACTCCAACCTCATCCCGTGGCAGCAGCTTGCCCTCCGCACCGGCTCGACGCTGCGCTTCATCCCGGTGCTGCCCGACGGCACCCTCGACCTCGCCGCCGCCGCCGAGATCCTGAACCCGCGCACCCGGCTGCTGGCCGTGACGCACGCGTCCAACGTGGTGGGCACCATCAACCCGATCGAGGACCTCGTGGCGATGGCGCACGCCGTCGACGCCCTGGTGTTCCTGGACGCCTGCCAGTCGGCGCCGCACCTGGCCTTGGACCTCGCGGCGCTCGACGTTGACTTCGCGGTGTTCTCCGGCCACAAGATGCTCGGCCCCACCGGCATCGGCGTGCTCTACGGCAAGGCGGAGCTGTTGGCCGCGATGCCGCCGTTCCTCACCGGCGGGTCGATGATCACGACGGTCGACATGCAGGGCGCCGAATTCCTCGCCCCGCCGCAGCGGTTCGAGGCCGGCACCCAGCGGATCTCCCAGGCCATCGCCCTGGCCAGCGCGGTCGACTACCTCAGCCACACCGGCATGGGCCGCATCCGCACCCGCGAAGCCGAACTCGGTCGCCGGCTCGTCGAGGGCGTCACCGCGATTCCCGGTGTGCGCCTGCTCGGCCCCGGTCTCGGGGTCGAACGCATCGGCCTGGCCGCGGTGGATGTCGCCGGCGTGCACGCGCACGATGTGGGCCAATTCCTCGACGAGGCCGGCATCGCCGTTCGGGTCGGCCACCACTGTGCCCAGCCGCTGCACAAGAAACTGGGCGTCACCGCGTCCACCCGCGCCAGCACCTACCTGTACACGACCGATGACGAGGTCGACCGGTTCCTGGCCGTGCTCGCCGAGGTCGGCCCGTTCTTCGGAGTGTCCCGATGACCTCGTCCGCCATGCAGCAGCTGTACCAGCAGATCATCCTCGACCACGCGAAGTCGGCGCACGGCGCTGTGGCCGAGCTGTCAGCACTCGACGCCGACGCCGCATCCGGCGCCGCCGGCGGGCTGCGCCAGGCCCAGTCGCACCAGGTGAACACCACCTGCGGCGACGAGATCACCGTGCGGGTGGGGCTGACCGGCACCGGAGCGGATGCCCGGATCGAGGGTTTCGGCTGGCGGGGCGTCGGCTGCTCGATTTCGATGGCGTCGGCCTCGGTGCTGAACGACACTGTGCGGGGCACCACCGTGGGCGAGTCCGAAGCGATGCTCGACCTGTTCAGGGAGATGCTGCGCTCCCGCGGCACCATCGAACCCGACGAAGAGGTGCTCGGCGACGCTGCGGCCTTCGCCGGCGTCTCCAAGTACCCGGCCCGCGTCAAATGCGCGATGCTGCCCTGGGTCGCCTTCGAAGCCGCCCTGCTGCAGCTGCGCTAGCCGTGGCGCGCGTCCGGCCGCAGCCCGGCCGTCACCGCGGTACCAGCTGGTTGGTGCTGCGCAGCACGGTCGGCGCGGCGAAGTCGGACGGGTCGACGTCCCGGGCCGAGGTGACGGTGAAGACCACGCTCTCGCCGGGCAGCAGGGTCACCAGCATGTCGTCGACCTGGGCGTCCGGGTCGACCATGTCGACCAGCAGGGCCAGGTCGCGGGTGAGCACCGGCACGGTGACCTGAACCGTGTAGCCGCCGGCGGTCCGCACAGCGGTCACCTCGGCTTCGGCAGCGGTCAGGGTCGTGTCGCGGGCCTCGGCGAAGAACCAGTGCCCGCGCACCCCGGCCAGTTCGGCGCGGAGGAGCTCCGCCGCCGCATCCGTTGCCGCGGACACGGATGCGGGCAGCGGCACGGTGACGCTCGACCGCGCCGGCAGGGTGACCTGCTCGGCGTGCTCGGCCAGGACGGCTCCCGCGTCTGTGTACCGCCGCACCCGGAGCTCGCCGCTCCAGGCGTCGGTGGAGTCGTTGACCGCGATCACGGACAGGCCGCCTTGGCGGGGCTGGATGGTGATCAGCCGGTCGGCGTAGGCGTGCTTGATCGCATACAGCAGCGGCTTGGGCCGGCCGTAGCCGTCCACAGCTGCCCACGAGGTGACCGGCCAGCAGTCGTTGAGCTGCCAGACGATGCTGCCCATGCAGTGCGGGGAGAGCGAGCGGAAGTGCTCGACCGCGGTGCTGATCGCAGTGGCCTGGTTCAGCGACATCGCCCAGTGCCAGTCGCCGATCTCGTTCGGCAGCGGCAGGTGCGGCAGCAGCCCGTCGGTGAGCTTGACGTTGCCCTCCATGGCCTTCTGGTGCACGAGCATGCCGGGCGACTCAGGGGTCAGCGGCACGTCGTGGATCGACTCGGTGAGCGTCGACCAGGTGGGCGGCCCCTGCCAACCGAACTCGGCGACGAAGCGGGGCGCGTAGTCACGGTAGGCGGGGTAGTCGCGCTGGTTCCAGAGGTCCCAGATGTGCATGGTGCCGTGCTCGGGGTCGTTGGGGTGAAGGTCGTTCCGGATGCTCCCGGCGACGGGCGAGAACGGGCTGCCGGGTGTGTAACCGATGTGCGGCGCAAGCTCGGCGACGACGGCCGGGAAGATGTCGTAGTAGAAGCCGGCGCCCCAGGTCTTGCCGTCCAGGCGCAGCTTCCAGTTCCACTCCTGGAAGCCCCAGAGGTTCTCGTTGTTGCCGTTCAGCACCACGAGCGACGGATGCGCGGCGAGCCGCGCGACGTTCTCCCTGGCCTCCGCCTCGATCTCGTCGCCGAGCGGGGCCTCTTCGGCGTAGGCGGCGCAGGCCAGCAGGAAGTCCTGCCAGGTGAGGAGGCCCCGCTCGTCGCAGAGGTCGTAGAAGTCGTCGCTCTCGAAGATGCCGCCGCCCCACACCCGGATCAGGTTGATATTGGCGAACTCGGCCTGCTCGAGCCGCTGCTGATAGCGCGCCCGGTCGATTCGGTGCGGGAACGCGTCGTCGGGGATCCAGTTTGCGCCGCGCACGAAGACGCTCTGGCCGTTGATCACGAGGGTGAATGGGGTGCCCTGCTCGTCCGGGGTGGTGTCGAACGCGACGGTGCGGAAACCGATGCGGGTGCTCGAGCGGTCCAGCTCCGCGGCGGTGTCGGCGGTGTCGGGAGCGTGCAGGGTGACGAGGACGTCGTAGAGCGGCTGGTCGCCGTAGCCGGCCGGCCACCACAGGTCGACCCCGGGCACCTCGAGGGTGACCGTGCCGCTGGTGGCTCCCGGTGCCAGCTCGACGGTGCAGCTGATCCCGGCCACGGCGGCGGTGACGCTCACCGGCGCTTCCGTGGCGCGGGCCACGTCGACGTGCACCTGCACGGTGCCGCCGCAAGAGCCGGCCCTGTCGCCGGCCGGCGGCCGCACCGTGGCGATCGGGCGCACCGTCGCCAACCGTGCGGTGGACCAGCTGACAAGGGTCACCGGCTTCCAGAGTCCGGAGGTGGACGTGTCGATGCCCCAGTCCCAGCCGAAGCTGCAGGCCATCTTGCGGATCGCGTTGTACGGATGATGGTTGACGTGCGGGCGGTAGCCGAGCTCGAGGCTGGCGGCATCCGCGGCCTTGATGGGGGACCGGAACACGACCACGAGTTCGTTGAGACCGGCTTTGAGCCTGGAGCCCACGTCGAAGGTGTAACTGCGGTGCATATTGCGGGTGGTCCCGAGCAGCACCCCGTTGAGCTCGATCTCGGCGATGGTGTCCAGGCCGGCGAAGACCAGTTCAGAGCGGTCGGCTCCGGCCGGGTTCCAGGCGAAGGTGGTGCTGTAACGCCAGTCGGTCAGGCCGATCCAGGAGAGCAGCTGCTCGTTGCCGTCCAGGTAGGGATCGGGGATGAGATCGGCGGCCAGCAGATCGGTGTGCACGGAGCCGGGCACGGTGGCCGGCACCGTGAGCCGGCGGAGGTGCGCAGGCACCGGGCCGTCGAGGGCCGTGAGGCTCCAGTCGGCGTCGAGCAGGCGGACGACGGGGGTGTGGGAGGAGAGTGCCATGGTGTTTTCAGACATTGCTTTTCCAGACGTTGCGTGGTTGTTCCCGACCTGACGCCGTTGTCGATGAATCGTTGCGGGAACAGGAAGATGATCGGGCCGGCGCTGCGGCAGGCCGCTACCGGGCCAGCTGGCGGGACAGCCAGGCGGCCTGGCGCACGAAGTGGTGGCCCTGGCCGCCCTCGTGCTGGTTGAACGGGTAGACCTCGATCTCGGCATCGCCTGCGTAGTGGTTGCGGGCGGCGAAGACCGTGGACGGCGGACAGACCGGATCGAGCAGTCCCACCGAGAAGATCGCCGGGGCCGTGGCCCGTTTGGCGAGGTTGACGCCGTCGAAGTAGGAGAGGGTGGTGAAGGTCTGCTCTACCTGGTCCCGGTGCACCGAGAGGTAGCGCACGATCTCGTGGTACGGGTCGTTGTCGGTCATGCCCACGGCGCGTTCGAAGTGGCAGAGGAACGGCACCTCCGGCATCGCAGCGACCAGTCCCTCGGCCAGCCCGGCTGCCGCCAGGGCGATACCGCCGCCCTGGCTGCCGCCGCAGACCGCGACCCGTTCAGGGTCGACCCTGTCGAGGGTGCGCACCGCGTCAATCGCCCGGACGGCGTCGGTGAACACTCGGCGGTAGTAGTAGTCGTCCGGCGACTGGATGCCGCGGGTCATGAAGCCGGGCGAGGACGGTCCACTGCCGTGCGGGTCTGCGGTGTCGCCGCCGGAGCCCCAGCCGCTGCCCTGGCCACGGGTATCCATGAACAGGTAGGCGTAGCCGCTGGCGACCCAGCCGAGGCGCTCGTGCGGAAAGCCGCGGCCGCCGCCGTAGCCGTTGTACTCGACCACGGTGGGCAGCCGGTCGGGCAGCCGGCCGCTTCGCTCAGCCGGCACCATGAACCAGGCCTTGACCGGGTCGCCCGCGAAGCCGTTGAACGTGACGTCGTAGACCTCCACTTCGGTCAACGGCGAGTCCACCCTGGTGAGCTGCGGCTCGGCCGGATGTTGCCGCGCCTCGGCCAGGGTGCGCTGCCAGAAGACGTCGAAGTCGGCAGGTTCGGCGATCTCGGGACGGTACGACTGCAGCTCGGGCAGGGGCATGTCTAAGCGGGGCACTGGTTGCCTTTCTCGGATTACGGACGTGGGCGGCTGGGGTCTGTCAGGGGCTCTGGTGCGGAACGATGACCGAGTGCCGGCCACCGAGTGCCATCGGATCGTCGTGGCTGCCGGGTTCCCCGATGCGTCGGCACATCAAGCGCAGCGGCGAGCGGGCGGGAGTGGCCGCGAGGAAGTGGCGTTGTATCGAGAGCTCGGGCGATTTTTCACCCGGCCGGGGGAAGGACCTGTCACCCATGGAACACCTCTGGAGCTTCTTCCGCGGCGCAGAGCGCGGCGGCAACCTCGACAGGGTCGAGGGGCTGGGTGCGTCCTCAGCCGGAGCTGTTGGAGCCCGCGGCTATTTCGGGGTGAGGTCGCCGGCGCCAACGCTGGCGCCAGCACCGACTATACCTGCGGCAGCATCGCCGCCGCAGGTTTCGAAATTGCCGCCGGCTACATGAGACCGAGCGCGCCGAGGGCGTGGCGGATGGCCGGGGCCACGTGCTCGGCGTACGCCGGGGTCATGTGCACGGTGTCGTACTTGGTCGGGATGGTGCCGGCGAATGCCGGGCAGATGCTGCCCGCGCAGCTGAACGGCAGCGAGCTGATGAAATGATCGCCGGTCGCCGACGGGGCGGACAGTGCGCCGGCGAACTGCTGCCAGACCTGACCGATGCCGGTGTTGCAGTCCTGGGGGCTGGAGACCTTCGAGTAGCACTGGCCGAGGTCGGCGCCGAGCGGCGGTGCGGCCAGGTAGACGATCTTGCCGGCGGCGTTGTAACCGGCTGTCTCGGCGAGGGTCGACGCCACCATGCTCGCGACCGACAGCGGCGACCGGTTGGTGTCCTGCCCCTCGGCGAACGCGTTGGCCACCACCACCAGCTGCGGGGCGTCGGCGACGATCCGCTCGCTGATGTCGAGTTTGCGCTGCGGGCAGGCATCCATCACACCGGCGCCGTCGTTGGCGACCAGCACCTCGGTGAACCGGCAGCCGTAGAGCCCGATGGTCGTGATCTGCCACTGGTTGTCGCTGGCTTCGGCGATGGCCTTGAATGCAGGGGCGTAGGAGAGGGCCTCGGAGTCGCCGACCAGGTACATCTGGTTGGGGGCGTCTGGGGACCCCCAGGTGCAGCGGTCGAAATCCGGGGTATTGCCGATGTCGAAGCAGGCCCGCGCCGGGTTGTCGTTCGAGGTGCGGCTCATGACCGCATCGAGGGTGGGCGACAGGTCGTCCGGCCAGGCGGTAGCGGCGGCGGCGGCGGCCAGGTCGGCCTGCAGGGCCTCCTCGGGGTTGACGTCGGACTGGGCATCCCCGACCGGCGCGGCCTGGGGAGCCGCCGGGGCGTTGCTCAGCTGGAACGAGACGGCGACGACGATCACAATGACGAACACCCCCATCGACGAGAGGACGAACTGGGTGCTGAACTTCTCCCGCCAGTCGCGCCAGGCCGCACGACGCTCGGCCAGGGAGCGGCGGCCGCGCAGCCAGGGGGAGCGGTGCAGTGGCTGCTCGATGAGGTAGTACGACGTCACCGAGACGGCCAGGATCGTGCCGAGAATGATCAGGGTGTTCGGCAAGCCTCGCTCGGGAAGGAGCAGGGTGAGGAAAACCAGGACCGGGAAGTGCCAGAGGTAGAGCGAGTAGGATATGTCGCCGAGGTAGACGCTGATCGGGTTGGTCAGGGGGACCAAGCTGCGCTGCGGCCCGCCCACGCCCGCCACGAGCACGAGCGCCGTCGCCGCCACAGGCAGGGCGGCCCAGGGGCCCGGGAAAGCCAGGTCGCCGCTGAGCAGCCAGAACGAGGCGACGATGCCTGCCAGGCCGCTCCAGCCGAGGAGTACCCGCCACACGGCGGGCATCCGGGCGGCCAGAGGGGCGGCGACGGCAACGATCGCACCGACACCGAGCTCCCAGGCCCTGGACAGGGTGGAGAAGTACGCGGCAGTCGGATTGGCCCGGCTCTCCCAGACGGCATAGCCGAAGGATGCCACCACGATGACGGCCGCGAGGATGCCGACGGCGCGCCGGCCGCGGCCCGGGGTGCGTGCTCCCCGAGCGAACGCGAAGAGCACCAGGAGCATCAGCCACGGCCAAAGGAGGTAGAACTGTTCCTCCACCGAGAGCGACCAGTAATGCTGCACGGCGGAGGCCGGTGCGAGGGCGTTGAAGTAGTCGGTGCCCACGGCGGTGAACCGCCAGTTGGCGACGAAGAGGAACGACGAGAGGGCGTCCCAGGCGGTGGACAGTGCCCGGGACTGGTTGAACAGGACGTAGCCCACGGTGGCGGTGGCCCCGAGGACCACGACCGCCGAGGGGAGGATCCGGCGGAGCCGATTGCCGTAGAACGCCGTGAGCGAGATGCGGCCGGTGCTCTCGTGTTCGCGGAGCAGGATGCCGGTGATGAGAAAGCCGGAGATGACAAAGAAGATGTCGACACCGGCGAACCCGCCGGTGGGCCACTGGATCACGTGATTGAGAATGACGGCGAGGACCGCGAGGGCGCGGAGCCCCTGGACGTCCCGGCGGCGGCTCGACGGTGGCCGGGCCGGGCCGGTGGCCGGGGGCGGTGTGGGCTGCGTGGGATCAGGCGGCGTCGGAACAGACGGCGTGGCCCGTGCAGGAGCGCCGGCATCCGGCGGTGTGGTCGTGCGGATCGTGACGATGCGGGTGGCATTGGGACGCGAGGCGCCCGGCCGGGACTGGCGTGGACGGGCGGGCGTCGGACCTGCCGGCGGGGTCGCTGATCCGTCGGGCGGTGGTGCCCCGATCTCAGATATCACGCGCGTCCCCCAGCTTTTGAACCCCGCCGAGTCTATTCCCGGGCGGTGTTGTGCTGGGCGGCGCTCGGCGCCTCGGCGCGCGGGGTCAGCTCGGCGCGCAGCGGCCAATCCTGGCCGTCCAGGATGATCTGGGCGCACCGGCCGGTGTCGGCGTTCACCACGATCGGGGCCATCAGATTGACGGTGGTGCCGGTCTCGCCCGGATTGGTGACCACGAGGACCATTGCCTGGTCCGGGCCGGCGAGGTCCAGCGCCCGGGCATGCTCGTCGGAGATGACGGGCGCATAGTCCGGCAGGTACACCGACGCGTCAAGGACGAACAGCCTGGTGTGCAGGTCCACGGCGGACTGCAGGGCGAAAAGTCCGGCGGCCCCGGTGATTTCCCGTAGCTGGAAGTCGGTGAGCGGCGCCAGGCCGGGCGGCGGGGAGAGGAAACTCAGGGTGGCGGTCATGAAAGGAAGTCCATCAGGGTCGGTTGGATCACGCGGGCGGTGACCGCGAGGGCGGACTGGTAGGCGACTTCCTGCAGCTTGAGGTCGAGGATCACGGTCGCCAGATCGACATCCTCGAGCTGTACGCGCTGCGCCTCGAGGCTACCCTTCGCACTGACCAGGCCGGCGGAGGCGCTCCCGATCCTGGCCTGCCGGGCGCCGACGTCGGAATTGGCCGCGATCACGGTATTCACGGCGGCGTCGACAGCGGCCAGGTGGTCCGACACCTTCACGGTCGGGTCCTTGCTGCGCAACGCCGACGAGATGTTGTCGAGCAGTTTGAACACTGAGGTGTCGCCGGTTCCGAAGACGGCGGCGCCGTCGGCATCCACCCGCACCGTGCTGTCGACACCCACGCGCCGCTCGACACCAGCCGCAGAGCCGCCACTGTGTACGCCCTCTGGCGAGAAGGCCACACCAGCGTCGGAGTTGCCCGCGAACACCGTGCGGCCCAGGTAGCTCGCGTTGGCCTGGCTGAGCAGGTCTTTCTTGAGGCCGTCGATCTGCACGGCGATGGCTTCCTTGGCCGCGGGGGACATGGTGCCGGCGTTGGCGCCCTGCACGGTGAGGTCGCGCACCCGGGTCAGGATCGTGGTGCTCGCGCCGAGCGCGGTGTCCAGCGTGGTCAGCCAGCCGTTGCCGTTGTCGGCATTGCGGGTGTACTGGGCGGTGGCCCGCTGCTCGGCCCGCACGGCCATGGCGTTCGCGGCGCGGGCGGGGTCGTCGGAGGCCCGGCTGATGGTCTTCAGCGTCGAGGACTGGTCCTGCAACTGGGCGAGGCGCTGGGCGCTGGCCTGCAGATTCGCCTGCGCGGAGCGCATCTGGGTCTGGCTGGTGACGCGGGGGATCATGGGTTACCTTCCCACCAGTCCGGTGCGATTGATCAGGGTGTCGAGCATCTCGTCCACCGCAGTCATCACCCGGGCGGCGCCCTGATAGGCGTGCTGGAAGGTGAGCAGGTTGACGTTCTCCTCGTCGATGTCGACCGAGGAGTTGGACAGCTGCATGGTGACCGCGGCGCTGGCCGACAGGTTCGCCGAGGAGGCCTGGGCCAATTCGATGCCGGTGTCGACGCCCAGCTTGGTGACGAAGGTCGACCAGATGACGTTGGGGGAGGTGACGGGGTTGTCTTTGGAGTCCAGGGCGCGCGCAGTGCCCAGCTGCGCGATCTTGTCGGCGACACTACCGTCGGCCGCGCCCGCTTTCGGTGTGCCTGCCGCGATGCCGGCGGCGTCCTTGGGGATGACCTTCAGCGAGGACGCGGCATTCGCGGCGTCGTAGAAGAAGAAGTCCAGCTTGGCTTCGACGTCAGGATCGGCACTGATCGCCCCGGTGCGGTGGAGATCGTTGACGGAATCGGCCAGTCGGGTGGCGAAGTCGTTGTAGGAAGCTGCGGCCTCGGCGAGGGCGCCTCCGGTGCCGGCAGTATCCGCCGGGCCGAGTAGCGACAGGGCGCCGGCGAGTTCGCCGCCGTCGACCACCACGGGGGTACCCGGGTGGTGCGTCCACTCCATCTGAACTGGACCGTTGCTGCTGGCTAAGGAGGTCGGGCCGGTCACCTTGAGGGTCTGCACATCGGTGCCGGACACCAGGGTGTTGCCGCCGATCAGCACGTCCACGGTGCCGTTGGCCTGGGGGCGCACACTCGCGCCGGTGATGGCGGCGATGGTGGCGGTGAGCGCGTCGCGCTTGTCGATGGCTTCGTTGGCCGACCCGCCGCTGGCCAGGGTCTGCCGGATGATGCCGTTGAGCTCGGCGACCTGGGCCGCGGCCCCGTTGACCTCGGTGACCAGAGAGTCGGCGCTGCCGCGCACCGCGGCCCACTCGTCGGTGACGGCACGGTACCCAGAGCCGATCTGGGCGGTGAGCTGACCGGCCTCGCCGAGCAGCAGTCCAGCGCCCGCCGCGGCATCGGTGCCGTTGCTGAGTTCTCCCCAGGCGGCCCAGAACTCCTGCAGCTGGGTAGACAGGCCGTTCACGCCGGGTTCCTTGAGCGAGTTCTCGATGGACCCGAGCGCGTTGGCGCGTACAGCGGTGTAGCCAGCGGTTGCGGCGGTCGCGCGCACCTTGGCGTCCAGGGTGGCGCTGCCCAGCCTGGAGATTCCGTCGACAGAGACACCGGTACCCGGCGTCGCTCCCCAGGCGACCAGCCCGGCCCGGGCGGCAGCGTTGGTGGAAGACGTCGTCACGCGCTGGCGGGTGTAGCCCTCGGTGTTGACGTTGGCGATGTTCTGCCCCACCACGTCGAGTCCGGCCCGCGCGGCGACCAACCCGGAGTACGCGGTGTTCAGGCCGCCGAATGTGCTCATCGTGTCCTCAGTCGGTCAGTCATCGCGGTCAGTCTCACAGGCTCTGGTCGAAGAGTCGGGCAGCGGTGGCCGGAGCATCCGAGGCGCCGCGGGAGTCGTAGGTGGTGGCCTGAGCGTCGACTCCGGCCAGGCTCTCCTGGGTATACCGGGCGGCGGACCGCAGGAACTGTTCGTTCACGTCGCGCAGGCTGCGGATCTGCGCGATCAGCTCGGTCATGGCGGTGAGGTGCGCACCGAGGATGTCTCCCCAGGGTCCGGCGGGGGCCTGCTGCACGAGTTCGCTCAGCGTCGCATCCTGTGAGGTGCCCCACTCGGTGGCGACAGCGGCTACCTCGACGGAACGGCCCAGCCCGGCTTCCCGCACAAGCTCGAGAACCTGCTCCACTTCGCGGGTCGCGTGCTGCACCCAACGGGTACGGCCGGCGCTCAGCAGCAGCTGCTCCTCATCGAGCTTGAAGACCAACAATTCAAGCAGTTCGCGTTCACGCCACAACAGCGCAGACAGTTCATTGGCGCCCACGTTGTCACTGCCCTTCCGCCCCTGCAGGCTCGTTGATCCATCGTACGATTCCATGACCATTCGGGAGCACTATCGGCCGCAAATTCCTGGCCGTTAGCTGGGAATTCGGGCTTTCGCCCGGCGGCCCGCGGAATCACGGCTCCTGTGTCCCCCAAAGATAGGACACCGATGCCCCGTACTGGGGGGCACAACACGTGCACAATAGGCGAGCGCTGTTGTTACCGTAATAGCCAGGCGCAAGCCGCAGGAACTGGGACCCGAACTCCCTGTCCCGGGCGGTTTTTTGCGCAGTTTCATGACGCCATCCCTCACCCTGCTCACCCGGCAGCGCACCGAGACCCGTCTCCGTTCGTAGACCGCATGGCAGCAGGCAGCACCAATCAGGAGGGCACGTGGTGAATCGTTCAGAGCGCAACAAACTCGTCGTCGAGAACCTGCCCCTCGTCGGTTACCTGGTCTCCGAAGTGTGGGCCAAGGCACGACACCTGTCCCGCGACGACCTGGCCTCGGCCGGTTCGCTGGCCCTGATCACCTCGGCAGACGCGTTCGACGCCAGCCTGGGCGTTCCCTTCGGAGCTTTCGCCCGCCGCCGCATCATCGGCGCCTTCGCCGACGAGATGCGCTCAAACGACTGGGCGACCCGGATGGCTCGCCGCCGGATCAAGGAGACCCGCAACGTTCAGGAGACTCTGGCCGCGGCTCTGGGCCGCAGCGCCACCGTCGACGAGGTCGCCGCCGCCCTCGGTGTCGACCGGGAGACCGCGCTGGCCGGCCTCGCCGACTCCGACCGGACCCTCACGACCCTGGACGACACCACCGCGGAGTTCCTCGTCGCCGACACGGTCCTGCCCGAGGAATCCCTGCTGTCTGCCGAGCGGCTCACGTATCTGCGGGCCGCTGTGGTGGCGCTGCCGGAGCGCATGCGGCTGATCGTGGAGCAGGTCTACTTCGAGGACCGCTCGGTCAAGGAGATCGCAGCTGACCTCGGCATCACCCACTCGGCCGTCTCCCAGCAGCGCTCTGAGGCCATCCGGTTGCTGCGCGACGGGCTCGGCACGCACTACGCCGACGACGCCGACGCGGAGTACGTGCCGGAGTCCACGGTGGCCCCAGCCCGGCGCAGCGCTTACCTGTCCAGGCTGGCCGACCAGGCGATGCTCGGCATGACCCACCTCGCGCACGACCGGAAGCCGGATGCCGCTGTCGTCTTGACCGCTGTGCCCCCGATGGCCACCGATACCACCGGCACCACCGGCACCGCTGGGTCTTCTGCTCCCGCCAGGGTCGGGCTGGCCGCCGTCACCGATATCACTGCGGCGCAGCCGATTGTGCTCGACTCCCGCGAACTTTTCTCCCGCAACGGCTAACGTCCCGCCGGGCGGGGCCGATAGGTCTCAGTGTCAGCCCATGGATGGGCAGGCGAACACCACCCAATCACGGAGGAACACATCATGGGTATGCAGATCAACACCAACCTCGCGGCAAACAACACCTACCGCAACCTGGCTTCGACCCAGACCGACATGGCCAAGTCGCTCGAGCGCCTCTCCAGCGGCCTCCGCATCAACCGCGCAGCGGATGACGCGGCCGGCCTGGCCATCTCCGAGGGACTGAAGTCGCAGGTCGGTGGCCTCACGGTCGCCAGCCGCAACGCCCAGGACGCCGTCTCGGTCATCCAGACCGCTGAAGGTTCCTTGAGCGAGGTCCAGACCATCCTGCAGCGCGTTCGTGACCTCGCCGTTCAGGCCGGTAACGGCTCGAACAACGATGACTCGCGTATCGCGATCCAGACCGAGGTGACGGCGTTGGGAGAGGAGCTCAGCCGAATCGCTAAGTCGACCAACTTCAACGGCATCCAGCTTGCCGACTCGACCGCGGAGGCCACCCCGCTCGTTTTCCAGGTAGGCGCCGGCGGAACGGCCGGAACTGACACGATCAGCGTCAACCTTTCTGACGTCGAATTGGTTGCGGTTGCAGTGAAAGCCCTCACCTTCACCGACTCGACCGCAGCGCTCCTTTCGGTGAAAGCGGTCGACACTGAAATCAAGGGCGTCTCCACCTCGCGGGCCGAGCTAGGTGCAAACCAGAACCGGTTCGAGAGCGTCATCCGCAACATCGCCGTCTCCAAGGAGAACCTCACCGCTGCCGGTTCTCGTATCCGCGACACCGACATGGCCGAGGAAATGGTCAAGTACACCCGCTCCAGCATCCTGTCGCAGGCCGGTACCGCCATGCTCGCGCAGGCGAACCAGTCCAACCAGGGCGTCCTTTCGCTGCTGCGCTAGATCACGGACTGACCGACTGACCGGCTGAAAAGCCGCACACGTCGACTGACCGGGAATCGGCCGGCGGCACGCTCACTCTGACCTGGACCTCAGAACGCGCGGGCCGCCGGCCACTCGCACACCCGCAGACCAACGGAACGGACACGGCGCCAATGGGACTCTCCATCGATGGCCTGATCAGTGGCCAGGACACCACGACCCTGATCAACAACCTGATCGCGGTCGAGGCGATCCCGCAGACCCTGCTCAAGGGCAAGGTCACCGCCGCCCAGGCGTACACCACCGCCGTGCAGGGGCTGAACACCCAGGTCGCCGCTCTCGCCGACGCCGCCACCAAGGCGAGCAAGCCCGCCAGCTACGACCTCTACACGGCCACCAGTAGTTCCGGCCAGGTCACCGCGACCACCAGCACCGGCGCCGCCGCCGGTGTGATCGACGTCACGGTGGGCCGGCTCGCCCAGAACCAGGTGACCGTCACCGGCCCGCTCAGCGCTTGGCCGGACGCAACCCTCACCCTCACCGACGCAACCGGCAAAGCCACCGTGCTCACGCCGGCATCCACATCGCTCGACGACGTCGTCTCCGCCGTCAACGCGGCCGGACTCGGCATCACCGCCACCAAGGTCGCCGTCGGCGCCGACGGCTTCCGCGTGCAGTTCAGCAGCACCGCCACCGGCTCCGCCGCGGCCTTCACCGTCTCCGGCGGCACGGTTCCGACCACCCAGGTCAAGGGCGCCCAGGATGCCCAGGTGACGCTCTGGGCCGGCAGCGCGGCCGAACAGACCATCACCTCCGGCACCAACACCTTCACCAACCTGCTGCCCGGTCTGGATGTGACCGTCAATGCGGTCTCCGCGACACCGGTCACGCTCACCGTGACGAGGGACGACGCCGCCATCAGCAAGATGGCCGGCGGACTGGTCAGCGGCCTGAACGACATCTTCGCCGTCATCACCAACCGGTCGGCCGTCTCGACCACGACCGACTCCACGGGCAAGAGCGTCACCACGGCCGGGCTCTTCGCCGGCGACAGCACCATCCGCACCGTCAAGCAGAACCTGCTCTCGGCCGCGTCGATGCCCGTCGACGGTCGTTCGCCGTCGGAGATCGGCATCAGCATCACCAAGAGCGGCACCCTGGAATTCGACGCCGAGAAATTCGCCGCCGCCCTGGCCAAGGACCCGGCCGGTGTGATGAAGACCGTGCAGGAGATCTCCGGCCGGGTCGCGACCGCCGCGGCGACGGCATCCGACAAATACGACGGCACCCTCACCGCCACCATCACCAGCCAACAGTCCCAGGTGCGCACGATGGGCCTGGAGATCAGCGACTGGGACCTCAGGCTCACCGCTAAACGCTCCTCGCTCGAACGGGTCTACACCGCCATGGAATCCAGGCTGGGGGAGTTGAAGGCTCAGTCCTCCTGGCTCACCTCGCAAATCAATTCACTACCCGACACCTACACAGGGAGCTCTAGCTGATGACAACCACACTGTTCCCGTCCTACCAGCTGCCGGCACAGCAGATGCCGGCAGCTCAGCCGTCGGCATCCCAGCTGGCCGGCGCGCAGGCCAAGCGTGCCCAGCTCAACCGTGAGGCTGTGCTCTCGGCCACACCCGTGCGCCTGCTCACGATGCTCTACGACCGGCTGATGCTTGACCTCACCCGCGCCGAGGACGCCCAGGTCGGCGAGAACTGGCCGGTCGCCTCGGAGAACCTGCTGCACGCCCAGGCGATCGTCGACGAACTCACCACCTCGCTGAACGTCACGGCCTGGGACGGCGCCGACGGCCTGCTGGCGATCTACACCTACGTGTCCAATGCCCTGATCGGTGCGAACATCCACCGGGACGTGGCGCGCACCCGCGAGAGCATCGTCCTGCTCGAGCCACTGCGCCAGGCCTGGCACGAAGCCGCCGGCGCCCTGCCCGCCCCGCAGACCGCTCCGAGCGCGGAGGGCTACCGTGGAGTCGCCTGACCTTCACTCCAGCAGCGCCCGGCCGCACAGCAGCCGGCCGGACAGCGCCGCGCTGGCGGGGTACCGCACCAGCAACGCCGATTGGCTGCAGGTTCTCGACGACCTCGAGGCTAGCCTCGGCAGTGGCGCCAGGGACGCCGTGCTCTCCGCCCAGGGCGGAGCGCTCGTCACCGGCGTGCAGTGGCGGGCCCCCGAACACCTGGGCCAGCTGCCGCAGGAGCTCGAGGAGCGGGCCAGGATGCTGATCGCCGGCCAGCTCGAGCTGATCCGGGAGATCGAGGATGCGCGCCGCTCGGCCGGCGCCCACCTGGCGGCCGTGCGCACAATTCTTTCGACCCACCGGTCCGACCAGCCTGTGTACCTCGACATCGCGGGCTGATCTCCGCGCCGATACTTTTTTGCGACATTCCCTCCGAGAGCGCTAACGCATCGTCGCGGAGGGCCGATAGCTAAGGATGAGCACGGATTGCTCACCCCAGGCCACGGATCGGCCGTCTGATTATTTGACGACGAAACGGGCTTGCCGTGATCGAATCCGTGACCACCGCGGCGCTGTCCAGCGCCCTGGATGGCCTGGCCCTGCGCCAGCGCACCATCGCCAACAACATCGCGAACGTGAATACCCCCGGCTACACGGCCCAGCGGGTGTCTTTCGAGGATGCCTTGGCGAGGTCGGTGCAGGCCGGCGACGGCCACAGCGCGGCCAGCACGGCCCGGTCGCTTGAACCGACCCGGCTCGACGGCAACAACGTGAACCTCGACACCGAAACCGTCGCCAACATCGACACTGTGCTGCGCTACCAGTTCGCGTCGCAGGCCGTCGCCGGCGCCGACTCCAGCATGCGCGCCGCCCTGAGGACCAGCTGATGGGCCTCGACGCACTCGGGATCGCCGGTACCGGCCTCACCCTGCACCGCAAATGGCTCGACGCCGTCGCCGACAACATCGCGAACGCGAACACCGCCACGCCCACGTCGGGGGCCGCCTTCCAGGCCCGGTACGTCGTGGCGCAGGAGGGTGCCGGCGTCTCCGGCGCCTACGTCACCGGCATCGCGCAGGGTGACGCCGAAGGACTTCTGGTCTACGAACCCGACAACCCGATCGCGGATGCCGACGGCTACGTGCGGCGCCCCGACATCGACATGGCCGAACAGATGGGTGAGCTGATCATGGCCCAGCGTGGCTACCAGGCCAACGCCGCCGTCATCGACCGGGCCAAGACCTCCTACGAAGCCGCCCTCCAGATCGGACGCAACTGATGACCATCCCCGCCATCGGATCGGCGCCGGCCGTCAGCGCCACGTCCTATCTGCCCGCCAGTACCGCCGCCGATGCCTCCGATTCAGGTTCCGGCTTTGCGAGCGCCCTCACCGGGGCGGTGGACAACCTGCAGCAACTGCAGTCCACCTCGAACAGCTACGCCATCCAGGCCGTCACCGGCGACCTCGACGACATCCACACCGCCACCATCGCGTCGTCGCGGGCGCAGGTCACCCTCGAACTCGTCGCCGCCGTGCGTAACAAGGGCGTCGAGGCGTTCAACGACATCATGAGGATGCAGGCCTGATGCCCGCCCAGATCACCTCGGTGTTTCGTCGCCTGGGAAACGCCATCCGGGAATTCACCGTCGCCCAGCGCACCATGGCCATCATCGGCGTGGCCGTGCTGGCACTCGGCACGGCCGCGCTCACGATGTGGGCCACCCAGCCGGCGTACACACCGCTGTACTCGGGCCTGAGCGGTTCCGACGCGAACACCATCGTGGAGCAGCTGCGCACCGACGGGGTCTCCTACGAGCTCAGCGACGGCGGCGCGACCATCCTGGTACCTGAGGCCGACGTCTACGACCAACGGCTCAAGTCCGCTGCTGCCGGCCTGCCGTCGTCCAGCACCGGCGGGTACTCGCTGCTGGACACCATGGGGGTCACCGCCTCCGAATTCCAGCAGTCGGTCACCTACAAGCGTGCCCTGGAGGGCGAACTCGCCGCCACCATCGAAGCGATGAAGGGCGTGCAGACCGCCTCGGTGCGCCTGGCGATCCCCGAGGCCACGGTCTTCACCGAGGAGACCAACGACCCCACCGCCTCCGTCTTCGTGGGCACCCGGAACGGCATCACGCTGAACGCCGACCAGGTGCAGGCCATCGTGCACCTCACCAGTGCGTCGATCGACGGGATGAAGCCCACGGATGTGGCGGTCATCGACGCCGCCGGTGTGGTGCTGTCCGCGGTGGGCGTCGGCGCCACCGGCTCGGCCGGCCAGCAGGCCAGCGACTATGAGGAGCGGGTGCGCGGCTCCGTGCAGGCCATGCTCGACAAGGTCGTCGGGCCGGGCAACGCCACCGTCGTGGTGGCCGCCGACATGAGCTACCAGAGCGCCCAGGTCGTCGAGGAATCGTTCTCGGTTCCCGAGAACGCCCCGGCACTGAACGAGGCCGTCACGACGGAGTCCTACACGGGCGGCGGGGGAGCCGCAGCCGGAGTGCTCGGCCCCGACAACATCGCCGTTCCGGCCGAGGCCACCGGCGACGGTACCTTCACCTCCGAAGACACCACCCGGAACAACGCCATCAACAAGGTGACCGAAACCCGCACGGTGCCCGCGGGAGAGATCAACCGGCAGACGGTTTCGGTGGCTGTGAACGCGGCCGTCGCCGAGAACCTCAACGTGGCCAACGTCACGAGCCTGGTCTCCTCCGCTGCCGGCATCGACGTGGCCAGGGGCGACGCGGTGACCGTGGAGGTCGTCAGCTTCAACGCCGCAGGCGCAGACGCTGCGGCCGCAGCGTTGGCCGAGGCCGCCGCTGCCGAAGAAGCCGCCCGGAACGCCGGCATCCTGCAGGTGGGCCTGATCGTGGCCGGCACCGTGATCGCGTTCGTGCTCGGCCTGATCCTCTACGCCAGGCGTTCACGCCGGCAGAGCCGGCAGGCCATCGAGCTGAACGAGCTGGTCCAGGCGCGGTCGGCTCTGGACGCACCGACGGTGCCGTTCTCGCTGCCGCCGCAGATGGCGCCGCTGTTCATCGATTCAGCGCCCACCCAGGCGTACCCGGTCGCCGGCGGCGGTGCCCTGCCGGGCGGCGGCGACCAGCGTGTGGCTGACATCGATGCCCTCGCCCTGCGTGATCCGCAGATGGCGGCCGAGATGCTGCGCGGCCTGATGGACGATCGGCAGCCGGCCTGATGGACACCAAAACAGGCCTGACCGGAACCCAGAAGGTGGCCGTGGTCTTGATGACCATGGATCAGCAGCGTGCCTCTGAGGTGATGAAGCAGTTCTCCGAAGTCGAGGCTGCCGAGATCATCGCCGAGATCGTGCAGCTGCGCCGGGTCGACTCCTCCGTCATGGACAGTGCCGTCGCCGAGTTCCACGAGCTCACCACCATCGGCGCCCGCAACCCCCGCGGCGGCCATGCCGTGGCGATCGGGCTGCTTGAAAAGTCTTTCGGCGCCGAACGTGCCGCCGGAGTGATGAGCCGGGTGGCCACCTCGATGGCCGGCAAGGCCTTCGAATTCCTCGACACCGTCGACCCGCTGCAGGTGCTCGCTCTGCTCGACGGCGAACTCCCGCAGACCATCGCCCTGGTGCTGGCACACCTGCGTCCGGAGCACGCCTCAGCGATCCTGTCCGGGCTGGACGGCCCGGTGCGCACCGACGTCGCCCAGTGCATCGCCTCCACCGGACCCGCAACGCCGGAGGCCCTACGGGTGGTCACCGAGATCCTCAAGAAGCGGATCGGCGCCGTCGCGGCATCCAAGGACTCCGCCGGGGTCGTCGGCGGGGTGCAACCGCTGGTGGAGATCATCAACCGCGCGGACATCAGCACCGAACGCGCCCTGCTCGAAGCGCTCGAGGAACGCGACCCGGTGCTGGCCGAAGAGGTCCGCTCGCGCATGCTCACCTTCCAGGACATCGTCAAGCTCGAGAACCGGGATGTGCAGCTGGTGCTGCGCGGCATCGACTCCGCCGTGCTCGCGGTCGCCATGAAGGGCTCCACCGAACTGGTCATCGACATCATCCAGCGCAACCTGTCCGAGCGGAACCGGGAGATGCTCAACGACGAGGTCGTCAACCTCGGACCCGTGCGGGTCTCGCAGGTGGAGGAGGCCCGCGCCACCATTGTGCGGTCAATCCGAGACCTGGCCGCTCAGGGGGCCATCACCGTGCAGCGCGCCGACGAGGACGACTTCGTTGTTTAGCGCGGCCGGCCCTGGCCTGGTTGGCGCTGGCGCGGCCGCACCTGAAGCTACGGACAACGACTTCTCAGCGCTGGTCTTTCCCACCCTCGCCGACGCCGGCGAGAGCCGCGGCCAGGGCGAGGACCGGGCGAGGATCGAACGTCAGTGGCAGGCCAGAGGCCACGCCGCCGGATACACCGAGGGCCTGCGCGCGGCAGCGGCGGCCGTCGACGCACGGGTCGCCGGGCTCGAGGCCGAACACGCCGAGCTGATGCGGGCCACAGACGAACAACACGACCGCACCCTGGTCGGGCTCAACGCAGCGGTACGGGCGCTCGAGGCGCGCACGGTCCCCGTGCTGCACGACGTCGAAGACACCCTGCTCGAGGCTGCCATCGACCTGGCCGAGGCGATCATCGGTCACACCCTCGCCGACGAAACCGCCGCGGTGCGGGCCGCGCTCGGACGCACCATCGCCGACGGGCCGGCACCGGCCGCAGGCCGCAGCATCAGCCCCACCGCCACTCACACCGTGCGGCTGAACCCGCACGACCTGGCCGCGCTCGACATCACCGCCGTGGCCGAGGCGGGCGTCACCCTGGTGGCGGATGCGAGCCTGTCCCGCGGCGACGCCGTCAGCGAGTTCCCCGACGGCTACCTGGATGCCCGGATCGGCAGCGCTCTGCAGCGCGCCAGGGCGGCCCTGGCCGGAGGCACCGCATGACCCTCACCCGGCCGGACAGCACCGACCGCCTGGCCCGCGCCCTGGCAGCGGCCCGCCCGGAGCGGGTCGGCGTGGTGTCGTCGATCGTGGGCCTGAGCGTGGATGTGCGCGGACTGAACGGCGCCATCGGCGATCTTGTCGTCATCGGCGGGCCGGGCATCGGCCAGACGTCCGCCGGCACCGCCAACACCGCCGGTGTGGACGCCGAAGTCGTCGCCACGACCCCGGACGGGATGCGCTGCATGCCGCTGGGCCGGCTGACCGGCATCCGGGTGGGCGACCCCGTGCGCGCCAGCGGCAGCGGGGTCGGCTTCCTCGTGCCCACCGGCTCCGGCCTGCTCGGCCGGGTGATCGACGGGCTGGGCCGCCCCATCGACGGCAAGGGGCCCCTCGTCGTGGACCAACGGGTGCCTCTCGAGAACGCCAGCCCGTCTGCCATGGCCCGGTCGCGCATCCAGTCGCCTTTGCAGTTGGGTGTGCGGGTGCTCGACACTCTCACCACCGTGGGCAAGGGGCAGCGGATGGGCTTGTTCGCCGGTTCCGGCGTGGGCAAGTCGTCGCTGCTGTCGATGATCGCGCGGGGCACGGATGCCGAAGTCTCCGTGATCGCCCTGGTGGGCGAGCGCGGCCGTGAGGTACGCGAATTCCTCGAGGACGACCTGGGGCCGGAGGGACTCGCCCGGTCGATCGTCGTGGTGTCGACCTCGGACGAGCCGGCCATGATGCGGCTGCGGGCTGCGTTCGTGGCCACCCGCATTGCGGAGTCGTTCCGCGACCGGGGCGCCGACGTGATGCTGATGATGGACTCGCTCACCCGGGTGGCGATGGCCCAGCGCGAGATCGGTCTGTCGGTGGGCGAACCGCCGGCCACCCGCGGCTACCCGCCGTCGACGTTCTCGCTGCTCGCCCGGCTGCTCGAACGCGCCGGCACCGACCAGGCCGGCTCGATCACCGGCATCTACACGGTGCTCGTCGACGGCGACGACCACAACGAACCCATCGCCGATGCCGCCCGCTCGATTCTGGACGGTCACGTGGTGCTCGACCGCAAACTGGCCGTCCTCGGCCACTTTCCTTCCGTCGATGCCCTCGCCTCCATCTCCCGGGTGGCGTCGCGGGTGACCACGCCGGAGCAGGCCGCCGTGGCGGGCACGCTGCGCGCGGTGCTCGCCGCCCGGCGCTCCGCCCAGGACCTCATCGATGTGGGCGCCTACCGCCGAGGCACCAACCCGCTGGTCGACGCCGCCGTCGATCACGACGCGGCGATCACGGCGTTCCTGCAACAGCGGATGGACGAACACACACCGGCCGCCGAGGCCTGGGACCGACTGGCCACGCTGGCCCGACTGCTGGGCGTCACCCGATGAGCCGCGCCTTCTCGCTCGCCGGGCTGCTGCGCCTGCGGCACCTGCAGCAGGACCAGGCCGCTGGCGACCTGGCCGTGGCCAACGCGCGGCTCCGGGCCGCGACGACGCGCATCGACGAGACCCGGGCAGCGCTTGAGCACCTCCCGATCAGCGCCACCGGCGCCGACACGCTCTACGCGATCGCCGCCGCCCGGGCGTCATCCCGCAGCATGCTGGCCGAACTCACGGCGCTCGATGCCATCGCCGAGCAGGCCGTCGTCGACGCGCAGCGGGAATTCGAATCGAAGAAATCCGCTGCGGTGAGCCTGGAAAAGCTCGAGGGACGCCACGGCGACCTGGCCGCTGCTGAAGAACTGCACGCCGAACAGACAGTCATCGACGAGATCGCGTCGACGAGCTGGCACCGGCGCCAGGGCGAGACACCGACGGGGGAGAAACAATGACGATGGTGGATGCGCTCGGCCGGATGGGCGAGATCCAGTCCAGGCTGGTTCAGCTGAACGACCTCGTCTCCGGCGGTACCGGAATCGCGAAGAGCAGCACGGCCAGCAGCACCGCTGCCTCGGCCGTCTCAGCGACCAGCTTCGCCGACGCGCTTGCCGCGGCTACCGGTACCGCAGCCGCGGCCACCGGCACCGCAGGCTCGGGCGCAACCGGCGCCGGCGTCGTTGCGGCCGCCGAGAAGTATCTCGGTGTGCCCTACGTGTTCGGCGGCGAGGACAGCTCCGGAATGGACTGTTCCGGTCTGGTGCAGCGCGTCTACGCCGACCTCGGCATCGAGGTTCCCCGACTGGTGTCCGGGCAGATGACCATCGGCACCGAGGTCGCGTCGCTGGCCGAGGCCAAGCCCGGCGACCTCATCGTCACCGGTGGCGGGGACCACATCCTGATCTACGCCGGCAACAATCAGGTGATCCATGCGCCCTACGAGGGTCGAACGGTCTGCAAGGTGGATGCCTACATGGACGACTCCGAGATCACCACCATCCGCCGGGTGATCCCCGATCAGGCGGCGACGGCAGGCCTGCCCGCCAACTCCACCGACCTGCTGACGGCCGCATTCGCATCGATGTTCAACGGAACGTCCAGCTCAGGACAGTCCTCATGACGACCACAGCAGCCACACAGTTCCCTCGTTCCACCGGAGCCCCGGGGTCCGCCGTCGGTCGCGGATCGCGAGGATCCCAGCAGGAGTCCGCTGCCGGCGCCGACTCCTTCGCGGGAGCCATGCGCGGTGCCGTGACCGGACCGGGCGCCAGGGCCGGCTCGGCCGGAGCGCGGGCCGGCACGCCTCCGACTCTCGACGTCGTGAAGTCGCCGCAGCCCACACGGGCCAAGCCCGCGCCGACGAGGCCAGCGCACACCAATCCCGCGCAGCAGGTCTCAGCCTCGGCCCCCGCGCCGAGGGATACCGGGCTCTCCGACGACCCCGCAAACCAGGCCCGGCTCGCTGCCCAACCCGCGGGCACAGTGCCGGCTGCCTTCCTGGCCAACGGTGCCGGCCCCGACCCAGCATCCCCGGGTGGACCGCGTCGGCCCGGATCCGCTGCGTCCGCCGAGGCCCTCCCGACGGGTGACCTCGCGGGCGCGGCCGACCTGGAAGCGGCCACCGACGCCGTGTCTCCAGTCGGATCCGGTGACGTCACCGTGACCGGAACGCTCGATGCCATGCTTCCCTCCGGAACCCTGCTGCCGACGATCCAGCCGGCGGCTCAAGCATCGGCCCAGTCCGGCGCATCCGGGTCGACCGCCGTGTCCGGGGACACTCCACAGGCCGCGACCGGAGTCGACGGGTCCAGTACCGCCCCGAACGGCACCGCCACTAACGCCACGTCCGGGAACGCCGGCGCCGCCAACGGAACCGCAACGAACGGATCCGCCGCGAACGGCACCGCCTCAACCCAGACCGGCTCGAACGGGCCGGCCGTGAACGGGGCGATGGCAAACGGACTTGCGGTGAACGGCACCAACGCGACCGGACCCGCGGCCGCCGGAACTGCCGCCGCCGGTGCCGGGACTGCCGGGACCGGGGCTGCCACGGCTGGGGCTGCGTCGCGCGGGGATGCGGTGACCGGGACAGCTTCTACCGGGACGGCGGCTACCGGGGCAGCATCGACCGGGACCTCCGCGACAGAGACCTCCGCGACCGGAACATCCGCGACTGGGCTTGCCGCGACGGCGCTTGCCGCGACGGCGCTTGCCTCGAATGGGGCTGCCAACGGCGGTGCCACCGGCGCCGTCTGGTCCACCCGGTCTCCCGACGTCGCCACGGGCGATTCTGCTGCTGCCGAGAGCCAGGCAGCCGGCCTCGTTCCACCGTCACTCTCCGGTCCGGTGGCCCCCGCGAACGCCGCGCCTGCCGGTGCCGCGGCGGCGCCGCTGCCGACCGGTCCTGCCGTTCCCGTGCCGCTGGCCAGCCAGGTCGCGCGTCCGCTGTTCAGCCTCGCGGCGGCGGGACCCGGCGAACACACGATGTCGATCAGCGTCACTCCCGACAATCTCGGACCGGTCGTGGTGCGGGCGCAGATCAGCGCCGCCGGCATCCGTCTGGAGCTGTTCGCCCCCACCGACATGGCGCGGGAAGCACTGCGGCTCATTCTGCCCGACCTGCGCCGCGACCTCGCCGGTGGTGCACTTGCGGCAAGCCTCGACGTGTCTGCACGCAACCAGCCCGGTGACGCCGGCTCTTCGGGCCGGCAGGACCGCCCAGCGGCCGACCAGCAGGGTCAGGGGAGTGCGACGCTCGGCGGGGATCCGCGCGAGGCCCAGGATCGCCGCCGAGAGCCCGGCACAACCGATCCCTGGCTTCGGCCCATGTCCATCGGCGCCGAGACCACGGCCGTCGAGGCAGGGACAGGACCCGCAGGATCCGACCAAGTGAGGGGACGAGTCGATGTTCTCGCCTGACCCGCCCCCATCCCACCCGCTTCCCTCCCCACACCACACGCCGACTCCCAGAAACGAGACCCCATGACCATCGACGCCGTCGGCTCCGTGTCCACCGCCGCAGCAGACTCCACCACCGGAGCCAGCATGTACTCGAACACCCCGGTGCGAGCGCCCAAGCAGACCCTCGACTCGGAGACCTTCATGTCTCTTCTGGTGGCCCAGCTGCGCAACCAGGACCCGAGTTCACCCATGGACACCAACCAGATGATCTCCCAGACCACCCAGCTGGCCATGATGGAAAAACTCACCGCGCTGTCCACCACCGCGGACGAGAACTTCTCGCTGCAGATGCGCACGGCCGCTGCCGCCCTGGTCGGCCAGAACGTCACCTACACGGATGCCGCCGGCGCGAGCGTCACCGGCATCGCGACAGCGGTGTCCTTCGCCGGCCCGGTGCCCCAGGTCACCGTCGGCACCGCCAGTGTGGCGCTCGACGCGATCTCGGGGGTGACCGCCCCGAAGGGGTAATGGCATACGCGTGAGCCACGCGCGATCCTGCCCCTCGACGCCCGCCGTCGCCGGCCCTCACCATCCGGTGAATAGCCCGCCCGGCACCAGAACGACATCACCGCCCAGACACATCCGCTGCAGTCACTCTCTCGAAAGGAAGCTCTCATGCTTCGCTCCCTGTACTCCGGTATCTCCGGCCTCCGCGCCCACCAGACCATGCTCGACGTGACCGGCAACAACATCGCCAACGTCAACACCACCGCGTTCAAGGCCTCGGCCACCCAGTTCCAGGACACCCTCTCCCAGCTCACCCAGGGCGCCGGCGGCCCGGGCGCCACGACCGGTGGCACGAACCCGGCCCAGGTGGGCCTCGGCGTGCAGGTAGCCGGCATCTCTACCAACTTCGCGCAGGGATCGTCGCAGGCCACCGGCAAGGCCTCCGACATGCTCATCTCCGGTGACGGATTCTTCATCACCCAGCAGGGCGGCGAGACCGTGTACAGCCGGGCAGGCTCCTTCGACTTCGACTCCGCGGGACGCCTCGTCACCCCGTCGGGTGCGATCGTGCAGGGCTGGGGTGCGGTGAACGGTGTGGTCAACGAGGGCGGCGCCGTCGGGGACCTGTCGCTGCCGGTCAACGCCGTCATCCCGGGAAACGAGACGAGCAAGGTCACCATGAATGGCAATCTGCCCTCGGATGCGGCAGCCGGCACCAGCCTGCTGCGTGACGTCAAGGCTTACGACGCGGCCGGGGCGGCGCGCACTGTGAAGCTCACGTTCACAAGTACGGGAGATGGTGGATGGAAAGTGAGTGGCTTGGACGGCGCAATAGCTGACGATGCGACACCGGCTCTGGCGTTCACGGATGGCAAACTCGTCTCGGGCGGATCGCTCACCGTAAATGGGATTGTGGTGGACATGACGGCGCTCACCGGCCTCGCTGGGATCAGCACTGCGGCGGTCAAATCTCAGGACGGCACCGCTCCCGGCTCGCTCGAGTCCTACTCGTTCGGCAAGGACGGTACCCTCGTGGGCCTGTTCAGTAACGGCGAGCAGAAGGCTCTCGGCCGGATCGCCCTCGCCACGTTCACCAACCCGGGCGGCCTTGAGAAGACCGGCTCGAACGGCTACCGGGCCACCTTCAACTCCGGCACGGCCGCGCTCGGCGCACCCGGCTCCACCGGGCTGGGTTCGCTCACCGGTGGCGCTCTGGAGATGTCGAACGTGGACCTGTCGCAGGAGTTCACCAACCTCATCGTCGCCCAGCGCGGCTTCCAGGCGAACGCCCGCATTATCACCACCTCGGACGAGGTGCTCCAGGAGCTCACCAACCTGAAGCGCTAACGGACGCAATAAGAGGTCTCATTCGTTGGTCGAGCTTGTCTGTGACCTCGCGAGGTGTGTCCTGAACTCACACCGTCTCGCAGGATCTCGACAAGCTCGATCGGCGGGCGGTGGCGATACTGCGTTGGTCGAGCTTGTCGACGTCGTGCTGAGCTTGCCGAAGTAGACGCGGTGAGATTCCTGCGGAAGGTTCCCACTGCGTTGGTCGAGCGTGTCGAGACCCGATCCGCGTGTGCGGCATTAGCCGAGCCGTGGCCGGGTGTGGCTGGGCATCTCGATCAGGCGTTGGCCGGGGTCGGTGGTGGCGGGTGGTCTGAGCCAGTACCGGCCGGTGTTTTCGAAGATTTGCCAGCGTTGGTTGTGCAGCAGTAGGTGGTGGGCGCGGCAGAGCAGGATGCCCTGGTCGATGTCGGTGCGGCCGTTGTCTCGTTGCCAGTGGTTGATGTGGTGGGCTTCGGTGAAGGCCGGTGGCCGGTCGCAGCCGGGCCAGCGGCAGCCACCGTCGCGGGCGGCGAGGGCGCGGCGTTGGGCGCGGGTGAAGAGGCGTTGTTCGTGGCCGACGTCGAGGGGCCGGTTGAGCTGGTCGAAGGTGATCTGGATGGTTCCGGAGTCGCAGATGAGGCGTTCGATGGTTTCGGGGGAGAGCGGGGCGCTGTTGCCCTCGATGTAGCCGTGGCCGGGTTGTCCGGGCAGGCAGATCAGGATGTCGTCGGCCTCGCTGAGGAACCCGGGCTGCAGCGTCCCGGCCAGCGGGCAGGGGTCGAGTTCGGGAGGCCCGGATGCGGTGACGGGTTGGCCGGTGGCGCCGGCGATGGTGGTTAGGATCTGCACGGCGGGGCGGCGGCCGCCGAGCATCTCGTTGGGGTTGACGGTGGTGCCGGCGGTGAGCAGGTCCATGAAGCCGTCGCAGGTGATCTGGGTGGTGGTGCGGGGGTCGTCCTTGACTCGCTTGGCCCAGGCGGCGCGGTCGGTGTCCACGAAGCGCACGCCGCCGCGGCGGGGGCTGGTGAGGCTGTCGAAGGTGGCTTTGATGAACTCGCCCTGTTCCGGCGGGAACAGCCCGTCGATGCGGACCTGGCCGGTGTTCAGGGTCCAGATGCGCAGGTAGCGGTCGTCCCAGGCTTTCTGTTCGCGCACCCGGATGCCGGCCTCGTCGAGGCTGTCGCGCATCTGCCGGGCCTTCTTGAGGAGCTGGTCCACGTTCATCGAGGCGGCGTCGACGAGCAACTGGTGCAGGGCGTCGGCCAGGGCCGGGCCGGTGACCACGGTGTCGACGTCGCCCAGCCCGGTGCGCAGGGCGTGGGCGGCATCGATGGACAGGGTGCCGTCGTTCACGGCGTGCGAGATCGGTGTGTGCCACGGCAGCGGCACAAGCGGAGCCGCAGGAGCGGCCGGGCCGAACCCATCGACGGCACCCGGGTCAAGCGCGTCCGGGTCAACCGCCGCCGGGTCAGCCGCCGGATCCAGTGCTTCGTCGAGAAGCCGGCGGGCGGCCTCAGCCTGCGCTTCGGCCTCTTCGGCCTCGGCGAGCATCCGGCCCACCCCCACGAGCTTGCGCGACTCGACCTTGCTCGTGCCGGTGAGCTTTTGGATCAGGGCCTCGGGGTTCACAAAGCCCTGCTGGGCGGCCAGGCCCGACTGGCCCAGCTCCCACCGGGAGCGCTGGCCGAGGGTCTTCGCCATCCAGGCCTTTCGGGTATCCAGCTCGCGTTGCGCCTGCGCGAGGATCCGCTGACCGGCCAATACCTCGGCATCCGACAACGCGTCGTAGTCGACGCTGCACGAGCCCAGCCGGGCCACATTCGCGGCGGCATCCACCAGCGCGTCACCGCGGGCAGCGGCGAACGTGTCTGCGATGGTCGACTGGATTGTCATGCCCCGAATCTAGTCCGCTTCCGAAGCTTTGTGTGAGTAGATATCAACTTGTGGATAACAATCTTTGGGCATGGTGAGCCAACGATCCGGTACCGGCGCCGATGTGGCGCAGCCTGCCGATTCCGGCATTCGTCTCAGTATGAATCAGCTTGTGATCTGGCGTTTAAATGACTTGCCCCCACCTCGAATGACGGATAGCTTCGCTCTTATGAGAGCACGAGTGATCAGGCACGGGAATCGGATGAGAACGGCCGCAGCCAGGGGAAGCCGGGCAGGGGCCATCCTTGCTACCGCCGCGCTCTCCCTGGGCGTTGCACTGGCCCCGACCCCGGGCCCCAGCGAGGCAGCCGAAGCGGCGGCGGCATGGCGGGTCACCGAGCATGCCGGAACCGGCCTCGCCTCTGACGACGAGTCCGTCATGGCGCGGGAGATCTACCCCGGGCACACCCTCGCAGAGCTGGACTATTCGGCACAAGAGCAGGAATGGGCCCTCTACCAGAAGCCTCTGGGTGACGCGGCGAGTGTCATCGAGACCGAGTTCGCCGAAGACTACGCCTACTGCTACTTCGGAGAATCGCGCACCTTCACGATGGGATTCACCGGTGACGCGCCGGCCGGGGCGATCGCGGTGCTCGACGCTACCGGGTTGCCGTACACCACCGTTGAGGGCCTGGGTGTCTCTGCGACCGAGTACCAGGCGGCCGCTGATGCTGTGATGAAGCAGGTCATCGAGGCATTGGACGAGGCTGGGCTGAGGTCGACCGCCGGATTCGCGGTCGCGTCAGATCCCATGATTGAGCCCGGAGCCATCGTGGTGTCGATTACGGGCGATGACGCCGCAAGCCGTCGGGCCGGGATGGCCGCCGTCGGCACACCGTCGATCAGCGCACCGTTCTCCGTGACCGTCATCGAGGGCGGCGGGATGGTCCGCGTGGCTGCGTTCTAGCCCGCACGTCTCCTGCCCCCGTCCCCCTAACGCAACGCCTGGAGCGGCCGACAGTGCTCGTTGACGACTGCTGGAGTCGTCCGGGAACCAGGGACGGGTCCATGATCGTTGTAACCAGGCTGAATGACAGTCAGTTCGCGATCAATCCTGACCTCATTGAGCGCATCCACGTGAACCCCGACACCACCCTGGTGATGGTCGACGGCGCCAAGTTCATCGTGACCGAGAGCCTGACCGAGGTCATCGAGAAGATCGCGGCCTACCGGGCACACGTGATCGGACTGGCGTACAGCGGCACCGACGCTTCGACGGGGAGCACAGACAGCAATCCCGACACCCGCCCGGACGCCGTTGTCCCCTTGCGCCCCCGGAGGCTGTGAATGGACCCCGCAACCCTGATCGGCATCGTTCTCGCCTTCGGCGCGCTCTTTGCGATGATCACCATCGAGGGCTCGCACGTCACCGCGATCCTGCTGCCCGCCCCGATGGTTCTGGTCTTCGGCGCCACCATCGCCGTCGGAATCGCCGGAGGCACCCTCCGCGACACCGTCAAAGCCGTCAAGGCCCTGCCCGGCGCGTTCCTGGGCAAGACCACCCCGCCCCAGAAGCTCATCGACCAGGTCGTGGGCCTGGCCGAGAAGGCCCGCAGCTCGGGGCTGCTCGCCCTCGAGCAGGAGGCCGACAAGATCACCGACCCGTTCCTGCGCGGCGCACTGCAGAACATCGCCGACGGCACCGACGGTGATGAGCTGCGCATCCTGCTTGAAGACGAGATCGCCACCCGCACCAAGGAGAGCCGCAACGCGGCCAAGTTCTTCACCAGCCTGGGCGGTTACGCACCCACTGTCGGCATCATCGGCACCGTTATCTCGCTCACACACGTGCTCGAGAACCTGGACACCCCATCCACCCTCGGCCCCATGATCGCCGCCGCGTTCGTCGCGACACTCTGGGGGCTCCTGTCCGCGAACTTCCTCTGGCTCCCCATCGGCAGCCGGCTGAAACGACTCTCCGACATCGAAGCCGAACGGATGACGCTGCTCATGGAGGGCGCTCTGGCCGTACAGGCCGGCAGCCAGCCCCGGCTGCTCGGCGAGCGGCTGCAGGCCATGGTGCCTGCGGCATCCGGCAAATCGGCGAAGGGGTCAAAGGGCGGCAAGACCCAGAAGCCCTCGTCCGAGAAGCCCCTCAAGAAGGCCGCGTGAGCGGACGCGGCCGGGGTCGCCGCCGGGGCCTCGAGGAGGAACACGAGGAGCACGTCGACGAGCGCTGGATGGCCTCGTACATGGACATGGTCACCGTGCTGATGTGCATGTTCATCGTGCTGTTCGCCATGTCCACTGTGGACCAGGCCAAGTTCGTGCAGCTGAAGAATTCCTTGGCGACGGGCTTCGGCGCGGTAGACGTGGGCAAGATCGACACCGCTGAGGGCATCGTGGTGCCGGCCGACCTGGTCGACACCCCGGCGGTGAACCAGGATGTCGGGCTGACCGACCTCGACCTGGCCATAGCCGAGGTCGACGACCTCACCGCCGTGCAGGAGGCCATGCAGGCGGCCCTCACCGCCGTCGGCCTCGATGCCCTCGTGGAGTACACCATCGACGAGCGCGGCCTCTCGGTGGGCCTGGTCGGGTCGGAGACGTTCTTCGAACCCAACGTCGCCACCCTCAGCTCCCAGGCCGTCTCGGTGCTCGACATCATCGGCCCGGTGCTGGCCGGCACCCAACGCGAGGTCTCGGTCGAGGGACATGCAGACAGGCACGGGGTGACCATCAACTACCCGACCGACTGGGAACTCTCCAGCGCCAGGGCCACCCAGGTGCTGCGCCACCTGGTGGAACGCACCGGGGTGGCACAGGAACGGATCGGTGCGATCGGCTACGGCTCCGCCCGGCCGGTGGACACCGGCGATGACCTGGCCGCCATGGCACGCAACCGCCGGGTCGACGTGGTCCTGCTCTCCAACCAGCCCGACAGCGTGCGGGCACTGATCCCGTCTGTGCTCGACGGCACGGCTGTGCCCGACCAGCCGGCCCCCACGGACAGCACCGCCGTGCACTCCACCCCCAAGGACAGCAAGACCAAGGACAGCACCCCCGCCACCGGCGGCGACACCTCGGCGGTGACCTCCGGGCACTGAGGCCACGGGCAGGGCGGCGGCCGGGCGGCACAAAACGGCACCGACGACTTTGCCGACGCCGCTAACATTCGTTTCCAACCGGCCGATAGTGCCAGTCGTGACGGTCCAGGAACACATCAGCACCGGCGTGCCCGGAAAACCCGCGCGCGCCGTGGAGGTCTACGACTTCAGTAGACCGACGACGCTGGCGCGCGACCACGCCCGGGTGCTCGAGCTCGCCTTCGAGACCTTTGCCCGCCAGTGGGGTACCCAGTTGACCGCCCAGGTGCGGATGATCTCCCAGGTCACCTGTGAACAGGTGGTGATGAGCGGCTACGACGAGTACGCCTCCTCCCTCCCGGCCACGACCGCCATGGTGCTGTGCACCGTCGACGGCCTCGAAGCCCAGGCCGTCATCCAGTTTCCCTCCGCCGCCGCGCTGTACTGGGTCGCGCACATGCTCGGCGGCACCGGGCTGCCCCTCCCGCCGGAGCGGCCGTTCACCCAGATCGAGCAGGCTCTCGTGCGCCGGCTGATGGACGACGCCCTCGAGGACTTGCGCTACTCCCTCGGCGCCCTGCTCACCCTGCCCATCGCGGTGGACGGCATCCAGTACAACTCCCAGTTCGCGCAGGCGGCGGCCACCTCCGACCTGATGATCGTCGCATCCTTCATCATCAGGGTCGGCGACAAGACCACGGCGGCCACTCTCGCCCTGCCGGCCGAAGCCCTGCTGCCCCAACTCGGCGAACCGGGCCCTCCGGTCTCGGCCACCCCGCCAGAGGACCTCTTGCGTGCCCAGCTCGGCTGGGTGCCCGTTGAGGTGTCCCTGCGGCTCGCGCACGCGCGGGTGCTGCCGAGCGCCATCCTGGCCCTCGCGATCGGCGACGTCCTGGCGATCCCGCATCCCACCCACCGACCGCTCGACCTGGTAGTGGATGGCCGCACTCTCGCCCGTGCTGCCGTCGGTTCCACCGGCTCCCGCCTGGCCTGCATCATCATCGACACCGAGGAAAAGACCCCATGACGCTTCAGCGCTCCGCCTCCGCCCAGTCACCGTCCGCCGCCGGCGGCGTCGGCGCCATCGGTTCCGGGCTCTCCGACGGAGTCGCAGACGCGGCGGTCGCCGCCCTGCTCACGGTGCTTCCCACGCCCACCATCCTCACCGCGACGGTCGGTTCCGGCGCCGGCGTCGTCGGCCGCTCCGGGGGAACCGTGCCCGGTGCCGTCGTGGCCTCGTTCGTCGGCGCCACCTCAGCCGACCTGGCCGTTGTCCTCGCCGACCCCGGCTCCCTCGACGCCGCCGCCGGTGCCGAGAGCGGCCTCGTCTCGCGAGACGACATCATCCGCCCGGCCCTCGAGCGCGCTGCCGGTGTGCTCGGCCTCGGCGTGCTGGGCGACGCCCGGATCGACGACGCGACCACCCTGTTCCTCGACTCGGAAACCGTGGTCTTCGACCTCACCGGCGGCGGCGTCACCGTCGGCTGGTTCGCGATCCGGCTGCGCCAGAACAGCGCCGCCGCCGCAACAGGGGACCGCACCGTGGTCGGCAACCTCGGCCGCATCAACAGCGTCGAAATGGCCCTCACCGTCGAGATCGGCCGCACCAGGATGACGGTGCGCGACGTGCTCGCCCTCGAACCGGGCGCCGTGGTCGAACTGGACCGCTCCGTCGGATCACCCGCTGACATCCTCCTCAACGGCCGCCTCATCGCCCACGGCGAGATCGTCGTCGTCGACCAGGACTACGCAGTGCGGATCACCCAGATCCTCGATGTGGCCGAGAGCCTGACCTAGGTGGACACCGTCGTCGTCGCCCTGCGAGTGATCCTGTCCCTGGCCGTTGTGCTCGGGCTGCTCTGGGTGCTGCAACGACGCCTGAGCAGGGGCTCCGGGTCGCGCGCAGCCAATGTGGTGACCGTCGTGGGCCGGCAGGGCCTCGGCCAGAAGGCATCCGTGGTGGTGGTGGATGTCGACGGCCGCCGTTTTGTGCTCGGCGTCACCGAGCAGTCGATCAGCGTGCTGCACGACGGCGAGACCGACCCAGCCGCGGCCGTGGCCGGCGGCGCAGGCATCAGCGCCGTGCACACCGAGGCCGGAAACGATCGGTCGGCTGTCGCTTTCGCCAGGTCGCTGCACGCCGCATCCGGGGGACCGACCCTGGTGCCGTCTGACGCCGACACGCAGGCAGAGCCGCCGCTGACCTTCCGTCCGCGCCGGGACCGCAACGCGGGCGGCCGGCTCGGCGGCTCCATCCTCTCGCCCTCGACGTGGCAACAGACCGCCGCTCTGCTTCGGCACGGCCGGTGAACACCGCGAGTCCTGCTCTCGGCCGGTCCGTCCCAAGCAGTCCCGTCCTCACCCGTCCCGTCCTGGCCCGGTGGGCCGTCATGGCCGCCCTCGTGGTCGTCATCGTGGCGGCCCTGATCCTGCTGGTGGCCTCCACCAGCCACGCGTCGCCGCTGGTGCCCACCGAGCCGATCGTTCCGATCGTGCCCGTCGACCCCGCCGTCCCCACCCCGGCCGCCACCCCGGGCGCCGGCCTCACCGTGGAGATCAACGGGCCAAACGGTGCGCCGTCTTCGGCCATCGTGACCCTGATCGGCATCACCCTGCTCTCGGTGGCGCCGGCGCTGCTGCTGATGATGACATCGTTCACCAAGATCTTCGTGGTGCTTGCCATGACCCGCAACGCCCTCGCGCTGCCCTCGATCCCGCCGAACCAGGTGCTCGCCGGCCTGGCCCTGTTCCTGTCGCTGTTCATCATGGCTCCAGTGCTCACCGACATCAACACCGAGGCGTTGCAGCCCTACCTGAACGGCTCCATGACGTTCGACGATGCGGTGACGACGGGCTCGGAGCCGCTGCGCACCTTCATGCTCGCGCACACCAGGCAGGAAGACCTGGCCCTGATGGTGCGCGCCTCCGACCAGCCCAACCCGGCCAACCCGGCCGCGGTGTCGCTGGTCACCCTGATCCCGGCGTTCATGATCTCCGAACTGCGGGCCGCCTTCATCATCGGCTTCGTGATCTTCATCCCGTTCCTGGTCATCGACCTGGTGGTGTCGGCGGCTCTGATGTCGATGGGCATGATGATGCTGCCGCCGGTGATGATCTCGCTGCCGTTCAAGATCCTGCTCTTCATCCTCGTCGACGGCTGGGGCCTGATCATCACCACCCTGGTCAACAGTTACCGGGGTGGCTGATGGACTCCAATGCCGTCCTGGACATCGGCCTGCAGGCCATCGTCGTGTCCGCCAAGCTCTCCGCACCCATCCTGATCACCGCCCTGGTGGTCGGCTTCGCCATCTCCCTGGTCCAGTCGATCACCCAGATCCAGGAGGTGACGCTCTCCTTCGTGCCCAAGGCCATCGCGGTCTGCCTCGCCATGCTCATCTGCGGGCACTGGATGATCTCCGAGATCGTCTCGTTCACCACCAACCTGTTCGACAAGATCCCCGGCCTGATCGGCGGCGGCTAGGTGAACATCACCCTGGACTTCGCTTGGCTGGAAGCGGTGATGCTGGCCGGGGTGCGCATGATCGCGTTCCTCGTCGTGGCACCGCCGTTCTCCTTCAACGCGTTCCCGCTGCGCATCAAGGGCATGCTCGCGATCGGCCTGGCCCTGGCCGTGGCACCCAGGGTGGTGCCCGGCTACGCCTCGCCCGACACCGGCGGGTTCATCGTGGCGCTTCTGTTGGAGATCGTGGTGGGCGGCGTGCTCGGCTTCCTGGTCCTCGTCGTGTTCTCCGCCATCCAATCGGCCGGCAACCTGATCGACCTGTTCGGCGGCTTCCAGCTCGCCCAGGGCTTCGACCCGCAGTCGATGGTCAACGGCGCCCAGTTCACCCGGCTCTACCAGATGACCGCGCTTGCCCTGCTGTTCGCCTCCGGCGGCTACCAGCTGATCCTGGGCGGCCTGGCCCGTTCGTTCGCCGCGCTGCCGGTCGGCGGCGGCATCGACCTCGCCGTGCCGATGCAGACCATCACCGCGGCCGTCGGGCAGATGCTTTTGGCCTCGGTGCAGATCGCCGGCCCGCTGATCGTGGTGCTGTTCCTCGCCGACGCCGGCTTGGGCCTGCTCACCAGGGTGGCCCCGGCGCTGAACGCATTCGCGCTCGGCTTCCCGCTCAAGATCCTGATCACCCTCACCCTCGGCGCCGCCGGATTCATGGCCCTGCCCGGTATCGTCGCCTCGCTCACTGACGACGCGGTCTCGAGCATGTGGGGGGTGCGCTGATGAGCGACGCGGGTGAACGCACCGAACAAGCCACAGAGAAGCGGATGCGGGAGGTCCGGTCCAAGGGCCAGCTGGCCAGGTCGCAGGACCTCACCGCGTGGGTCGGCATCGGCGCCGCCGCCGTGATGATGCCGATGACCATCGAGGCCGGTGCGGCCGCCGGGCGGTCGCAGCTGTTGGACATCCGCACCGTTGCCGAGAACCCGAACCCGGAGCGGGCCTTGCAGCTGCTTGCCGAGGGGCTGGGCACCATGGGCGGCATCCTCACGCCCATGCTCGTCGTGGTCTGCGTGGCGGTGCTGGCGGGATCGATTGTGCAGGGCGGCGTGCACATCAAGAAGGTCGCCGGCAAGTACGACCAGTTCAACCCGGTCACCGGGCTCGCGCGCACCTTCGGCACCCAGGCGCTCTGGCAGGGGGTGAAGGCTCTGCTGAAGACCATCGTCGTCGGCGTGGTGCTCACCTCGGTGATCCAGGGCCTGACCCCGGTGCTGATGACCGCGGGCGGACTGCCGGTGACGGTTCTGATCGGCGCGGCCGGCGACGGCACCGCCGCGCTGGTGCAATCGGCCGTGATCGCCGGCCTGGTGCTTGCCGCCGCCGATGTGATGGTGGTGATGCGGCGGAACCGCAAGCGCACGCGGATGACGAAGAAGGAGGTCACCGACGAGCACAAGAGCTCTGAGGGTGACCCGCTGATCCGCTCCCAACGCCGCGCCCGCCAGCTGGCGATGAGCCGAAACCGCATGATCGCCGCCGTCGCCACCGCCGACGTGGTGCTGATCAACCCCACCCACTTCGCCATCGCCCTTCGGTACGAACCGGGTAAATCCGCCCCGAGGGTCGTCGCCAAGGGGGCCGGGGTGATCGCCGCCCGCATCCGTGAGCAGGCCGAGACCGACACCGTGCCCATCGTCAAGGACATTCCGCTCACCCGGGCCCTGCACAGCGCCTGCGAGCTCGGCCAAGAGATCCCGGTCGAGCTCTACAACGCCGTTGCCCGGGTGCTGGCCTTCGTGCTCGCCCTGAAGACCCGCGGGTCACGATCCGGCGTGCACACCATGACCCAGACCACTCGCTCTCATTTCACCCACCCGGCGGAGGCCATCTAAGTGAACAGCACGCTCGCAAAACTCGCCGTTCCGATCGGAGTGGTCGGCATCATCCTGCTGCTGGTGGTGCCGATCCCCGCCGGGCTGCTCGATGTGCTCATCATCGTGAACATCCTGCTGGCCTTGGTGACCCTGCTCACGACGATGTTCGTCAAGAAGCCCCTGGACTTCTCGGTGTTCCCGTCGCTGCTGCTCGTGGCCACCCTGTTCAGGCTCGGCCTGAACGTCGCATCCACCCGGCTGGTGCTTGGCGAGGGCTACGCCGGCCAGGTGATCGCCTCGTTCGGCCACGTCGCCGTCGGCGGCTCGATCATCATCGGCGCCGTGATCTTCCTGATCCTGGTGGTCATCCAGTTCGTCGTCGTCACCAAGGGCGCCGAACGGGTCGCCGAGGTGGGCGCCAGATTCACCCTCGACGCCATGCCGGGCAAGCAGATGGCCATTGACGCCGACCTCAACGCCGGCCTGATCACCGACGTGCAGGCCAAGGACCGGCGTGCAGAGGTCTCCGCTGAGGCCGACTTCTACGGGGCCATGGACGGCGCGTCGAAGTTCGTCAAGGGTGACGCCATCGCCGGCCTGATCATCATCATCATCAACCTGATCGGCGGCATCGCCATCGGCATGCTGCAGCGCGGCATGGAGATCGGCGACGCGCTGAACACCTACGCCCTGCTCACCATCGGCGACGGCCTGGTCACCCAGATTCCCGCCCTGCTGATGGCCGTCTCCACCGGCATGATCGTCACCCGCTCCAACGCCGAGTCCGACATCGGCGCCACAGCGTCGGCCCAGCTCACCCAGTCCCGCACCGCGCTGATGATCGCCGGCGCCGCCGCGATCCTGATGGCGCTCATCCCCGGCATGCCGATCATCCCGTTCATCATCGTCGGCGCCGGCCTGATCGTCATCTCGCAGCGGATCAAGGGCAACGAGGCCAGGGCCAAGGCCGGCGCCGCCGCGGCCGCTGCCGTGGAGGGCATGGCGCCCCGGTCGGACACGGCAGAGGATCTCATCGAGCAGATGCGTGTGCATGCCCTGGAGATCCAGCTCGCCCCCGACCTCGTGGACCTTGTGTCAGGGGCCTCCGACGACCTGCTCGCCCGGGTGCGGGCACTCCGCCGCAAGATCGCGCTCGACCTGGGCATGGTCGTGCCGCCGGTGCGCACCAGGGACAACATCGACCTGCCGCCGTCCACCTACGCCATCCGCATCGCCGGGGTCGAGGCCGGTCGCGGCATCGCCCCTGCCGGCAAGGTGCTCGCGCTCGGCGACAACCTGGAGTCGCTGCCGGGCACGGCGACCATCGAGCCGGTCTTCGGCCTGGCCGGCAAGTGGGTCCCGGGCGAAATGCGTCCACGGGCGGAGATGGCCGGCGCCACGGTGATCGACCGGGTCTCGGTGCTCGTGACGCACCTGTCGTCCATCATCACCGGCAACGCCGCGCGCCTGCTCAGCCGTGAAGACGTGCGGGTGCTCACGGATGGCGTCCGCCAGGTCAGCCCGTCGGCCGTCGACGACCTCATCCCCGGCCTGCTCTCCCTGGCCGAGGTCCAGCGGGTGCTGCAGGGGCTGCTCGCCGAGCAGATCCCGATCAACGACCTGCCGCGCATCTTCGAGGCCCTGTCGGTGCGCGCGAAGGTGTCCGTCGATGCGGAAGGCCTCGTCGAAGCAGCCAGGCAGGCGCTCGGGCCCGCGCTGACGGCGCTGTACCTGGACGGCGCGCTGCTGCGGGTCATCATGATCGAGCCCGGCCTCGAGCAGTCCATGCTCGAGGGCATGCGGCCGAGCGACGCGGGCAGCCAGATCCTGCTCGACCCGGTCCGGATCGACGCCATCCTCGGCTCGCTGCGCACCACCGTCGCCGCCGTCGAGGCCAGCGGCCGCACGGCCGTGCTGGTCTGCGCTCCGGCGCTCCGGCCGGCCATCCGCCGCCTGGTGTCAGCTCAGGCCGGCGGCCTGCCGGTTTTGTCCTACGAAGAGGTCACTTCCGCCAGGGTCGCCATCGAAACTGTGGGGGTGGTCCGTGCAAACGAAACGCTTGCGGCTTGAGGGTTCCACCCTGCCCGAACTGCAGGCCCGTGTGCTCGCCGAGCACGGCGACGGCGCCCGCATCATCGCTGCCGAGCAGGTGACCGTCGGCGGCATCCGGGGCTTCTTCGCCAAACGGCACATCGAGGTGACCGTCGAGGTGCCCGACGCCCCGGTCCAGGTCCTGGTGGAGCGCGGCTCCCAGCGCCGGCGTGCCGCCCGCGTGCGGGATGAGATGACCACCAGGCTCGGCATCGCGGCGCTGCTCGATGAAGCGGATGCGGCCGAGACGCTCCTGCGCACCGACCCGGCGTCCCCTCGTCGAGCGGCCCGCGAGAGCGCCGCCGCACCTGACGTGTCGACAGGCACCCCGGACTTCGCGCGGCTGATGGACGAGCTGACCTTCGCCACCTCGCCCGCCCGTCCGCCCGGCGGCGCGTCGGCGCCGGACGAGCCGGCGGAGTCGTACAGCTCAGTGGTGCCGGAACGATCGGCGGAGCCGATCCGACACGATCCCAGCGACCGGCCGGCACTGTCGCCTGGGGCGCCGACGATGCTGGACGGCCCCGGCGACCTGATCCTGCTCCTCGGCCTGCCCGACGACGTGGCCGCGGCCGCCAGGCTGCTGTCGGCGGGCGCCACGACGCCGCTCTACGACGAGCGGGACCAGATCGACGACCGCCGTTCGGCCCTCGCCGCCCGGGCCAGGGGAGTGGAGCGCGGCCGGAGCATCCTCGTGGCGCACGCGTCTGGTGACCCCGCCGCGCTGGGCGCCGACCAGGTCTGGGCCGTTGTGCACGCCGGCCGGAAACCGGCCGACACGGCCCGCTGGGTGCGGGACGCGGGCGTGTGGATCTCAATCGACGCCGTCGCCGTGCTCGGCGTGGACTCCACGGCCACTCCGGGCACCGTGCTGGAGCTGGGTCTGCCGATCGGCTGGCTCGCCCCAGCCGGGCCGCCGCAGCCGTTCGCGATAGGCTGAGCGGATGCTGGTTCTCACGCGCAAACAGGGGGAAAAGATCCTCATCGGTGACGACATCGTCATCACAGTGCTCGAGGTCCGCGGCGACAGCATCCGCCTGGGCGTCGATGCCCCGCGGGGCATCTCCATCCAGCGTGCCGAGATCCTCAAGGCCGTCACCGAGGCCAACCTCGAGGCCAACCTGGCCGCGGACCGGGACGACGAGGTCGCGGCCGACCAGCTCAAGTCGAGCCTGGGCCTCTAGACCTCCGCGGCGCCCGGCCCCGGCAGCTCCGCCGGGCTAACTGTCCCCGAACGGACAATTGCGCCCGGTGTGCCCTGAGTGTCAGCCTGTGGTGAGACAGATCATCGTTTCATCATGGGCCGGCTCAGGGCGGGGAAAAGGACGTCCGCATGGACATTTC
>NZ_SOHM01000036.1 GCF_004403945.1 Cryobacterium lactosi
GGCGGCCACGGCCGCAGGTGCGGCCGCGGCGGCCGGCGCGGCGACGACGGGGGGTGGCGGCGCGACTTCCTCGGCGGCGAAGGTGTCCACCTGCACGGCGACGGGCGCGGCGGCGGTCACGGTGATGCTCTGCTCCGGCTCGGCGGGCTGGCCCGCACTGCTCCCGGCAATCCCGGCGCCGTTCACCGAGCTGGCCGGGATGCCGTCGGCGTCCAGGTAGGCGGCCTGTGCTGGCAGCGCACCCATGGCCGTGAGCAGCGCGACGAAGGTCATCGCGGTGACCGCGGAGGCCTGCCTGCGGCGGGAGGGCGGCGCGATGTATCCGGTGCGCCTACGCATAGGCCTCCCCGGCCGAAAGGTGGGCAAGGGTGTGGGCTGCGAAAGTGGGCATGGCGAAGCTTTCTGGTCGGAGCGGGATCAGGAGGTGGATCCACTAGACCTCGGACGGGTTCACTCGCCGGCGGCACCACGAAAATGGTGCCCAGCCGGGTAGGGCGTGGAGCGGGCGGGAGCATGCCGCCGAATGGAATCCAGCACCGCGGCGACATCGTCGGCTCCGGGCGCAGGAAAATGACGTTACGTCACGTTTCTGGGTAAACCGTGTGTATTCATGCATATGCACGGATTCAGGCTCAGGGTCTCAGGCGCCGCCAATGGCGAGCGCGGCACGGCTGGTGCGGCACATCGAGCGCCTGCGCCACGGTGCCGGAGCGGGCGGCGGAGTTAGGGGCGCCGGGCGCGCAGGGCGAGTCCGCCGATGGGCAGGATCACCAGGCCTGCCGCACAGAGCAGTGCGATCCACTCCCCGGTGGCCAGGCTCACCCAGAGGCCGACGCCGAGAATCAGCACACTCCACAGCCAGCCGAGCAGTGCGGTGCGGCGGCGAGTGGCGGCGGTCCGATCGACAGTCATGGCACCAGTCTAGGAAACGATGCCGACCCACGTCCAGGGAAAAAGCAGATCAGACCGTGACAACCGACCGGGCCAGGGCGTCGAGAGCGCCGGGCACGAGCCGGTAGTACGCCCAGGTGCCACGCTTGTCCCTGGACAGGATGCCGGCATCCACCAGCACCTTGAGGTGATGGGACACGGTGGGCTGGCTGAGACCGAGGGGTTCGGTGAGATCGCAGACGCACGCCTCGGCATCGTCGTGCGCGGCCACCATCGAGATCAGTCGCAGGCGGGCGGGATCGGCGATGGCCTTGAGGGTCCTGGCGAGCTTCTCCGCGCCCTCCGCGGCGAGCGCCTCCCGCACGGGCGGCGCGCAGCAGTCGGCGGCGGCGGCGGTCTCCGCGGAGTCCTGCAGCAGTTCAACGTTCACCATTCCCCCATTCTGGCACGCGAATTGACATCCATCGATGCTGTCGCCACACTCAATATCGACGTTCATCTATTTCCCAGCCGTGACCGATGGAGCACCATGACATCCACCGTCCAGACAGCCCCCACCGCCGCCCAACTCGGCACCACCGACAGGCTGCTGCCGGTCTGGATCCTGCTCGCCATGGGCCTCGGATTACTGCTCGCCGTCCTGGCGCCCGGGGTGGGCGATGTGCTGCACGCCTTCTCGATCGGCTCGGTCAGCGTGCCGATCGCGGTGGGCCTGTTGGTGATGATGTATCCGGTGCTGGCCAAGGTGCGATATTCGGATGCCCGCGCCGTTGCCGGTGACCGGCGCCTGCTGGTCTCCTCGCTGGTGCTGAACTGGCTCGTGGGGCCGGCGCTGATGTTCGCTCTGGCCTGGGCCTTCCTGCCCGACCTGCCCGAGTACCGCACCGGCCTGATCATCGTGGGCCTGGCCCGCTGCATCGCCATGGTGCTCATCTGGAACGACCTGGCCTGCGGCGACCGGGAGGCCGCCGCGTTCCTCGTGGCGGTCAACTCGGTGTTCCAGGTGATCGCGTTCGCGGCCTTGGGCTGGTTCTACCTGCAGGTACTGCCGGCCTGGCTGGGCCTGGCCACCACCAGTGCCGACTTCTCGATCGGGGCGATCACCGTGAGCGTGCTGGTCTTCCTCGGCATCCCACTGCTGGCCGGCTATCTCTCCAGGCGCATCGGTGAGGCCACCCGCGGTCGCGCCTGGTACGAGGGCCAGTTCCTGCCCCGGGTGGGCCCGTTCGCGCTCTATGGGCTGCTCTTCACGATCGTGCTGCTCTTCGCCTTGCAGGGGCAACAGGTCATCGACCGACCGCTGGATGTGGTGCGCATCGCGCTTCCGCTGCTGGTCTACTTCGCGGTGATGTTCGCGACGGGGTTCGTTGCCGGCCGGCTGGCGGGCCTGTCGTACGCGCGCACGGCCACGCTGGCCTTCACGGCGGCGGGCAACAACTTCGAACTGGCCATCGCCGTGGCCATCGGCACTTTCGGCGCCACCAGCGGCCAGGCCCTGGCCGGCATCGTCGGCCCGCTCATCGAGGTGCCCGCCCTCATCGCCCTGGTCTACCTGTCGCTGTGGCTGCGCCCGAAGCTCTTCGGCCACGAGCCGGCGCCCGCCGCCGATTGACCCGCGAGTTGCCCCGCTGCGGACGAGCTGCCCCGCCCCGGCGGGGCAGCTCGTCCGGATGGGAGCATCTCGGCGACAGCCCGGCCGATCAGCCCCGCGTCACCTGAATCTTCGACGTGGTTTCGGAGCGCTCGGCAACGGGCACCCGTACCTCGAGCACGCCGTCGCGGTAGCTCGCCGACACGTCGGAGTCCTTGCTGCCACTGGGCAGCGGAATGTCGCGGGAGAAGGAGCCGTAACGGAACTCGGTGCGATACCCGCCCTTGTCCTTGTGCTCCGAGGTCTCCTGGCGTTCGGCCTGGATGTGCAGCACCCCGTCGGACACCGAGATGTCCACGTCCTTCTCCGGGTCGATGCCGGGCATCTCGGCCTTGACCACGAGGGTGCTGCCGTCCTGGTATTCCTCCACTCGCAGAGCGGCGGAATCCCAGTCGCCCTCGAAAAAGCGTCGCACAGAGTCGGGCAGTTCGAATCGATCGCGGCGCGCTACTCCACCAGCCATGATGCATCTCCTTGTGGTTCGGGTCGGTTTTCGCTGCACACAGTACCCCCGCGCCCAGCACCCCTGCGCCCCTGCGCCCAGTGGCCCGCAGGCCGGTACCGCCGCGGCGGGCGCTAGATCAACTCCGCCGCACGCAGGTCGGCTTTCAGGCGCGGGGTCAGCGGATCGACGAGATCGTCGTATTCGCGGTGCCCGCGCAGATAGGCCGCTGTGAACGGGCAGAGGGCCACGACCCGCAGGCCGCGCGCCCGCACGTCAGCCAGGGCTGCGGCCACCAGGGTCGACGCGAGCCCTTTGCCCGACTGGTCCATGCTGATCTCGGTGTGCACGAACACCCGCTGGTCGCCGTGGTCGGCGTAGACGGTGAAGCCCACCTGCTGCCCGTCGAGCAGCAGCACGTAGCGGCGCTCGGCCTCGACGAGCTGGACCGTGCGCTGCTCGCCCTCACCGTGCTGGTTGTCGTCCTGCGTGGGGATGCTCATTCCCCCAGTCTGCCCACCACGCCGACGGGCGCAACCCCTCGGGCTACTCGGCGATCGGTACCGCGCCGGCCGCAGGCCCGGCATCCGCACCGGTACCGACCGGAGCAGCCGCGCGCCGTGCCCGCCGGTACGTCGAGCGCTTGGGTTGCTCCTTGAGCTGGCGGCGCACGTCGTCGAGGATCTCGGTCACGGTCATCAGGTCGGCATGGCTGAGCCTGTCGAAGAGCATCTCCCGCACCAGATCGACGTAGCCGGGGATGCCCGCCCGCAACAGCTCGAGGCCCGTCGGGGTGATGTGGGCGATCACCGACCTGTCGTCGTCGGGGGCCGGTTGCCGCAGCACCAGCTCCTTCCGCTCGAGCTGACCCACCTGGTAGGTGAGCCCGCTGCGGGAGACGGTGAGCGAGTCGGCGATGTCGGTCATGCGGCGGCCGTCGGTGCCGGCCTCGCCGATGCGGAGCAGGATTTCGAACTGCGCGAGGGTGAGCCCCACCGAGTCGCGCAGGTTCCGGTCGGCCGCGTACTGCACGATGTTCGACGTCTCGAACAGGGCCGCCCAGGCACGCATCTCATCGGCCGAGATGGATGGTTCGGGAATTCCCATGGTCGGGCCTCCGTTAGGGTGAGAAAGAAGTTGTTTCAAATACGAAGCACTTGGCGGCTCGGTGTCAAACGTTCTGCGTGTTGACGACTGAGTCCAGTGTGCTCCGCTCTACCGAAAGAAGAGAATCATGACCAACGCCATTTACACAGCCTCCGCCACCTCCTGGGGCGGTCGCACCGGCAAGGTCGTCACCAGCGACAACAAGCTCGACCTCGACCTGTCCATCCCCAAGGACATGGGCGGCGACGATGGCCCCGGAACCAACCCCGAGCAGCTCTTCGCCAGCGGCTGGGCGGCCTGCTTCCACAACGCCCTCAAGGCCACAGCCCGGCAGAACAAGATCGACGTCTCCGAGTCGGCCGTCACCCTCACCGTCAACCTTGTCGGCAGCATGGCCGCCGGCCTCGACTTCGAGGTCACCATCGAGGCGCAGATCCCGGGCGCAGACCCGGCCACCGCCCAGGCCGCGATGGAGGCCGCGCACGCGGTCTGCCCCTACTCGCGGGCCACCCGGGGCAACATCGCCGTGAAGCTCCTCGTCGTCACCGACGAGGACTAACCCCGCCCGAAGGGCACCCGTCCGATCAGGCATTTCCCCAGAATTGGGATGCTAACCTCCGTTTTTTGGGGAAAAAGGGGGCTGGCCATGATCAGACGACGTGAGCAGCTCACCGGGATCGCCCGGCACGGGCGACTGCGGCGGTCCCACCCGGTGCGCACGGCCCTCGGCCTGGTGGCCGCGTCGCTGGCCGTGCTTCTGGTCAGCACGGCCGCCGTGGCCGGGATCGCGCTGTGGCAGTTCAGCAGCACGGTGTCCGCGAACTCGATCGACCTCAACGGCGCGGATGTTCCCGATGCGGCACCGTCGATCGGCAGCTACGAGTCCGGCTTCAACATCCTCATCGTCGGCGTCGACAACGATGCCGAGCAGGGCGGCGCCTATGGTGATCGTGACTCCGCCCTCAACGACGTGAACATCCTGGTGCACGTCTCGGCCGACCACACCAACGCCGTGGTGGTGAGCATCCCGCGCGACCTGATCGTGGCCCACCCCACCTGCACAAACGCCGACACGGGCGAGGAATTCAGCTCGATGTCCGCCCGCCCGGTGAACGAGGCCATGTCGCGCGGCGGACTGCCGTGTGTGGTCCACACCATCGAGGAGCTCACCGGGCTGGAGATCCCCTTCGCGGGCCTGGCCTCCTTCGACGGTGTCGTTCGCATGAGCGATGCCGTCGGCGGGGTGCCGATCTGCCTCACCGAGGCGATCAACGACCCGCTGGCCGACCTCGACCTGCCGGCCGGCACGAGCGTGGTCTCCGGCTCCACCGCGCTGGCGTTCCTGCGCAGCCGGCACGGCGTCGGCGACGGCGGCGACCTGTCGCGGATCTCTTCGCAGCAGATCTACCTGGCGTCGCTGATGCGCACAGTGCAGGGCGACGGGACCTTCACCAACCTGCCCAAGCTGTTCTCCCTGGCCAGTGCCGCCGCCACGAATATCAAGCTGTCCAAGCCCCTCGCCAACACCGACACCATGGTGTCGATGGCCCTGGCGCTCAAGGACATCGACCTGACCCGGCTGGTCTTCGTGCAGTATCCGGGCACGACCGACGACCCGGACTTCCCGAACAAGGTGGTCCCCCTGCAGGGCCTCGCCGACACGATGTTCGCCAAGATCCTGGCCGATGAGCCCTTCGCCCTGGCGGCGGAGGACCCGGAGCCGACCGAGACGCCCGTCGACCCGGAAGCGCCCATCGACCCGGAGGCGCCCGTCGCCACCGACACCCCCGTCATCGAGGCCGCACCGGAGGTCCTCGACGGACTCACCGGCCGCACGGCGAACGACGAATCCTGCGCCCAGGCGTTCACCGGCTAACTGAATCGGGCGACTACCTGGGTCACACGGGGTTGAGGCTGCTCCTCCAACGCCGGTCTGGATGCGTTCAGTCGCCACAGGCGGGGCAGGCGCCGCTGTGCGGGGCAGGCACCCGCACAGCTCCGAAAAACGCAGACCCGAGATGCGGCGGAAGCGGCGGATGCGGCGTAACAGCCAGCGCCCACCGGCCACGGGTCAGCCCCAGGCGGCGGCCATCTCCTCAGGGAGGGCCGACAGCCGCTCCCACTGGTCGGGCACCACCAGGCTGGGCAGCACAAAAGACCACATCTCGACAAGGCGTTGCACCAGGTCGGCCCGGCCGGTGAGCACGCCGGAGACCACCTGCACACCGGTGAACGCCGGGCTGATGAAGTGGGCGGCGGCCGCGACGTCGACATCGGCGCGCACGTCGCCATCGCGGATGGCGCGCTGCAGCAGCACCTCGCAGGCCGCCATCCAGTCTTCATAGGGCGTGACGACCGGCGTGGACAGGTTGCTGGACTCCATCGTCAGGCGAATGCCGGCCCGGGAGACCGGATCGTCCCGCACCTGTCTGCCCAGCTCGAAAGCCATCCGCAACAGCACCTGCAGACCGGGCTGTTCGCTGTGCAGCAGCTCGTCGCCGAGCGCGAGAGCGCGTTCGTGCTGGGCGTCGATGACCGCAAGGGCCAGGGCATCCTTCGACGCGAAGTGGAAGTACAGCGCGCCCTTGGTCAGCCCGGCCGCGAGACAGATGTCCGCCATCGATGCTCCGCCGTATCCCAGGTCACCGAAGACATCGGCCGCAGCCCGGATGATCGCCGCGCGGGTTTCCACGGCGCGGGCCTGCTGGGTCACGATGCTCCTCGAGTCGGAACCGGCACCGGGAGGCGCGGCACCGAGACCAATTCCGACATCTTCACAAAATGAATCATACCGTTTGGTATGCTTTGGGCAGGCCGGGCGAATATTCCGGGGGGAACCTGTTCTCCCGGCCGACGACTACTGCACCACCGCTTTACCCGCCCCGCGTCGCCGCTGGGCACCATCTGCCGGGATCGAGGGGAAACCGACGAATGAACAGCACAGTTACACTCAGCATCGCGTTGCCGGGGGCAACGGGGCACACGGATGTTCTGGACGGCGGCGCGATCGACGGCGCCGCTCTGGGCGGGCTGATCGGCCTGGCGCTCATAGTCCTCGCCGCACTGGGCGCCATCGTGCTCATCGTGGCCGCGCTCGTGCAGGTGGCCCAGGCCGTGCACCTGAGCGAACCGTCCCGCACCCGCTGGGTGCTGACCGTGGTCTTCGCCCCGGTGTTCGGAGCGCTGGCCTGGTTCGCGGTGGGCAACCGGCTGCAGGCCGGCTGACCGCACACGCGCACCCGGAGCCGGCCGAGGCGTGTCGACCGGCCCAGGTCAGGACCGGGGCGGGGGCGGCACCACGAGCACCGGGCAGTCCGCGTGCCGCACGCACTGCTCACTGACCGAGCCGAGCAGCATGCCGGCCAGTCCCCCGCGTCCCCGGGAGCCGACAACAAGCATCCGGGACCCCTTGGACACGTCGATGAGGGTTTTGGCCGGCCCGCCGAGCGCCACCCGGTATTCCACCGTGAGATCCGGATATTTCGCGACGACGATCCGGCTATCGTTCCGGAGCCGGTCCCGCACGGCTTCGGCGTAGTCGGAGTACGAGGAGACGTAGCCGAACTCCCAGTTCGCCGGCCGCGGGGCCGTGTCGATCGACCAGGCCCGCACAATGGTCACCGGTACCGAGAGGCCGGCGGCCAACTCCAGCGCCACGGTCAGGGCGTGATTCGCGTCGGCCGATCCGTCGTGCCCGACCACGATGCCCGTGGTGGGTCCGGGTTCCTGCGCCGGTTGCGCTGCTCCCTCGGCGTGCACCGCCGCGGCATCGCCGGCGCCGGCCCGCGGGTCGGTGTCTCTACCTGTGTCAGCGTCCATGATGACCTCCTGCCGCGGAAGGCGGTGGATCCGACTTCTACGGTTCCCTCCCATTCAACCGTCGCCGGACGCTTGCCGGAAGAGCCCAACGGCATGTCGGGGAACGGATTTCCGATCCGACCAGCCCCGCAGCCTGTTCTAGCCGTGCAGGGCGCGGCGGTCGAGCAGAGCCTGGCGGCTGTCCAGGCGCAGTTCAAGCTCGCTCATCACCACGGCGGCGAGGTCCTCGAGGGTGGCCAGCTCGGCGGCCGTGAACTCCCGCGGTTCGTAGTCGATCAGGCACAGGGTGCCGAGGTTGTGGCCGTCCCGGCTGGTCAGCGGCACGCCGGCATAGAACTGCACGCCCATCTCACCGGCGACCAGCGGGTTCGCGAGCGCCCGCGGGTCGATCCGGGCATCCGTCACCACCCAGGGTTCGTCGTGCAGGATGGCGGAGGCGCAGAGTCCCGCGTCCCGGTCGATCTGCTCGATCGTCAACCCGTGCCGGGACTTGAACCAGATCCGGTCGTAGTCCACCACGCTGACCAGGGCAATGGGCACGCCGAAGATGCGGGCGGCCATCGCGGTGATCCGGTCGAAGGTGCCGTCCGGCGGGGTGTCCAGCAGGTCGTAGCGCCGCACGGCGGTCATCCTGCCTTCTTCGTCCGCGGCCTCGGGGGCCCCCGGCCTGGCGCTCGGGCGGGTGGTGGGCTGGGTCGCCGGCAGCAGCACCGGGGCACCGGCGCGGTGCCGGCCGGAGGCGCCGATGATCAGCTGGCGCAGGGCCAGCACCAGGTCGTGCACGAGCGGCCGGTCACGGGGGTCGCGAGCTGTCATCGCGCCGATCAGTCCGGCCCAGGCTGCCGGCACCGTGGCGGGGATCGTCGGGTCGTTCAGCAGCCGGGCCAGCGCCGAGGGCACGGCGGAGCCGGGGAAGGCGACCTCTCCGGTGAAGCACTCCAGCAGCACCAGGCCGAGGGCGTACACGTCACTGGCCGGCCCCACCGGATCCCCCGACGCCTGCTCGGGGCTCATGTAGTGGGCGCTGCCGGTGGCGGCGCCATCCGCGGTGAACCGCTCGGACTCGGCCAACAGGGCGATGCCGAAGTCGGTGAGCTTGGCGCGGGTGCGGGATTCGTCGCCGTTGTAGTCGACGAGCAGCACGTTGGCCGGTTTGACGTCGCGGTGCACCACGCCGCGCGAATGGATGTATTCCAGGCCCTCCGCGAGGTCATAGGCCAGCTGGGCGATCTGCCGCACGGGCAGCGGACCGCGAACGAGCTTGCGTTGCAGGTCGGCGCCTTCGACGAGTTCCATCACCAGGTAGATCCTGGGCATCGCGGGGATGCTGCGGTCAACGGCGGCGTCGAGCAGCGTGACCAGGCTGTGGTGGCTGAGGGAGGCGAGGATGTTGACCTCGTCCTCCTGCCGGCGCACATCGGCGGCCTCTGTGGCGTTGGCGAGGAAGATCTTGATGGCCACGTTGCGGCCGAGGAACTCGTCGGTGGCCTTATAGACGGCCCCCATGCCGCCCTGGCCGATCAGTTCCAGCAGCCGGTACCGCCCGCGCAGGAGACCTGTCGATGTACCGTTCGGCACGTTTCCCGCCTTTCCTGACCTGTAATTCTATCTGCCCGGATGCCTCTGGCCGCGAGCAGAATTCCCCGGGGCAGGCATTGTTAGAAGCCCGTAATACACCGGGCAGCGGCCCGCCAGCCGCCGCCTCGCAGCCCCTTCCCACCCGGCGTCGGCACGCCTTCGATAGTCTGGCCGAATGAGCTTCTTCGAGCGCCACCGACTGTCCGCGCTCGCGACGGCCGCGGTTCTTGTCGTCGTGCTGGGCGGAGCCGCCCTCGTCGGCGCCGCGGTCCGCGCCGAACCGGCCACAGCGGCTCCCACCGCGCCGATCGCGACGAACGACATCGACCTGGCCGGCTTCGAGGCGGGCCGGATCGTCAGCGACTACACCTTCTTCAACGCCGGCGCCATGACCGAGGAGCAGATCCAGTCCTTCCTGCTGTCGCGCAGCTGCATCCGCACCGACAGCTCACCCTGCCTCTGGGAGTACCGGGAGAGCACCGTCGACCAGCCCGCCGCGGGACCGGGTCACTGCGCCGCATACCGGGGCGCCGACAACGAGCACGCGAGCACCATCCTCAGCAAGGTCGCCGAGGCCTGCGGCATCAGCCCGCGCGTGCTGCTGGTGCTTCTGCAGAAGGAGCAGTCGCTGCTCAGCCGACCCACCGAGTCCGGCTACCTGCGCGCCACCGGCTACGGCTGCCCGGACACCGCCGACTGCGAGACCGAGTACTTCGGTTTCTTCAACCAGGTCTACAACGCCGCCTGGCAGTTCCGGCAGTACAGCCAGGAGCCCGAACGCGCCTACAAGATCGGCGCCGTCGACGTGGGCTACAACCCCGACGCCGAGTGCGGCGCCAGCACCGTCGACATCCAGAACCAGGCCACCGCCAACCTGTACAACTACACGCCGTACCAGCCCAACGAGGCAGCCCTTGCCGACCCCGACAGTGACGGCGACGGATGCTCCACACACGGCAACCTCAACTTCTGGCTGTTCTACACGGCCTGGTTCGGCCCCGGCGACACCGACCCGTACCCCGACGTATTCGACGCCTGCCTCAACCTTGCCCACGGCCAGCCCTGCCGGGTGCCCGAACTGGTCCCGTCGCTCTAGGCATCTGACCTGGGTATCTGACCCGCACTGGAGGAACCATCGTGGACGCAAACGCCGGCCGCCATCTCGTCTACCAGACCAGCCTCATGAGCGCGCTGCTCGACGGCATCTACGACGGTGACACCACCGTGGCCACCCTGCTCGAGCACGGCGACTTCGGCCTGGGCACCTTCAACGCGCTTGACGGCGAGATGCTGATCCTCGACGGCGTCTGTTACCGGATGCGCAACGACGGCACGGTGACGCCGGCCGCGGCCGACGACCTCACCCCGTTCGCGGTCGTGACCGAGTTCGTGCCCGGCGTGACCATTCGGGTTGACGAACCGGCCACACGCGACGAGGCTGTGCGCCTGATCAGCGAGACCCTGCAGAGCTCAAATTATCTCTACGCCGTGCGGCTGACCGGCGAGTTCGAGTGGGTTCGGGTGCGGGCCGTCGAACGGCAGGAGAAGCCGTACCAGCCCATGTCGGAGGCCATCCGCGGCGAGAAGACCCTCGAATTCGGCCGCTCGGCCGGGGTCGTCGCGGGCTTCCGCACCCCGCTCTACGGGCAGGGCATCGGTGTGCCCGGCGGGCACGTGCACTACATCGACGCCGAGCGTCGGCAGGGTGGCCACGTGCTCGACTTCAGGCTGCTCTCGGGCACCATCGAGATCTGCGTCGGCACCGACCTGCACCTCGAGCTGCCGCTCACGCCGGAGTTCAAGAACGCCGACCTCAGCCCGGACGACCTCGCCGACCAGATCGAGCAGACCGAAAACCACCGCTGACCTCGAGGGATCTCGTTCAGGACAGGGTGTTGTGGCCCGGCCACAGCGCCGCATCCAGCCCGCGTTCGAGCTTGGCGATCGTCTCCATGTCCGGCCAGGCCCGCCCCTCCAGGATGCCGATCAGGGTGGCGTGGTTCATGCCGCAGGTCTCCGCGGCACTGCGGATGCTCCGCGTCCCGATGGCCCGTCGCAGGTTCGCCGCGAACACCCGGGCGACTTCGCCGATGGCGTCACTGGCCGGGCCGTCCGGCCACGCCGTGACGAGTTCATTCGGCTTCAGACGCATGGTGCGGGACATCCCCCCAGAGTAGGGCTCAGCCGGGGCCGTGTCAGTGCCCTGCTGCTAAAATCCATCAGGCTCGGGGGCACGGCTCCGCCCTGTCACCGCGCGGTGGCAGACATCCACTGTGAGGACCCCTGTTGATACTGACCTCCCTGATCCTCAGCCACGCCAGACCGTACCGGTCCTGGATCGTGTGGGTCTTCGTACTGCAGCTGGTCTCCACCATCGCCGCGCTCTACCTGCCCAGCCTGAACGCGCAGATCATCGACGAGGGCGTGACCCGCGGCGACACCGACTTCATCTGGTCGACCGGCATGACCATGCTGATCGTCTGCCTCGTGCAGGTGGTCACCGCGATCGGCGGCGTCTACTTCGGAGCGCGCACTGCCATGGCCATCGGCCGGGACCTGCGCCGCGAGGTGTACCGCAAGGTCGATTCGCTCAGTGCGCTCGAACTCGGCGGCTTCGGCACCGCCACCCTCATCACCCGCGGCACCAACGATGTGCAGCAGGTGCAGATGCTCGTGCTGATGACCCTCAACTTCATGGTGTCCACGCCGATCATGTGCGTGGGCGGCATCATCATGGCGCTCCGTGAAGATGCCGGGCTCTCCTGGCTGGTGTGGGTGTCCGTACCGGTTCTGTTCCTCATCGTCGGTGTCCTGGTCTTCCTGCTGCTGCCGCTGTTCAGGCTGATGCAAGACCGCCTCGACGGCATCAACAGCGTGCTGCGCGAACAGATCGTCGGCATCCGCGTCGTGCGCGCCTTCGTGCGCGAACCCTTCGAGTCCGAGCGCTACCGCACGGCGAACGAATCGATCACGGCCGTGTCCGTGAAGGTCGGCAACATCTTCGTGCTGATGTTCCCGGTGATCACGATGGTCCTGCACCTCGCCACGGCCGCGGTGCTCTGGTTCGGCGGCCACCGGGTCGACGCCGGCGACATGCAGATCGGATCGCTGACGGCGTTCCTGCAATACCTCCTGCAGATCCTGATGGCCGTGATGATGGGCGTCTTCATGGTGATGATGATCCCTCGCGCCGTCGTCTGCGCCGAACGCATCACCGAGGTGTTCAACACCGTGAGCAGCCAGACCATCGCCAAAGACGCCCAGGTGGCCGCCCCCACCACCGGGTTGGTCGAGTTCAGCGGCGTCAGCTTCGGTTTCCCCGGAGCCGAGCGTCCGGTGCTCGACAACGTGAGCTTCATCGCCGAGCCCGGCAAGACCACCGCCATCGTCGGCTCCACCGGCGCCGGCAAGAGCACCCTGGTCAACCTCATCGCCCGGCTGTACGACGCCCAGCAGGGCGCGGTGACGATCGACGGGGTGCCCGTGTCCACCCTCACCCGCGGCCAGCTCGCCCAGGTCATCGGTCTGATCCCGCAGAAGCCGTACCTGTTCTCCGGCACCATCGGCTCCAACCTGCGCTTCGGCCGGGCGGATGCGACGGATGCCGAACTCTGGGAGGCCCTCCGCATCGCGCAGGGCGACGACTTCGTGCGCGCGATGCCGCTGGGTCTTGACGAGCACATCGCCCAGGGCGGCACCAATGTGTCCGGCGGCCAGCGCCAACGCCTGTGCATCGCCCGCGCGCTGGTGGCCCAACCGCGGGTCTACCTGTTCGACGATTCGTTCTCCGCGCTCGACGTGGCCACGGATGCTCGTCTCCGCGCCGCGCTCGGCGATGCGACCAAGGACGCCACGGTCATCATCGTGGCCCAGCGGGTGTCGACCATCACCGAGGCCGACCAGATCCTGGTGGTCGACAACGGTGTGATCACCGGCAGAGGCACCCACGAGGAACTGCTGGAGGGCAATGCCACCTACCGGGAAATCGTCGAATCACAATTGAGCGTTGAGGTGGCGTGACCATGGCCAAGCGAATCAGCAAGCGGGCAGCCGCAGTGGCCGCAGCAGCAGACACTGCCGCTGCCGCTGCCGCTGCGACTGCAACGACCGTCGCACCCGACGACGACTTCGTCCCCACCGAGGCCGACGGCGACATGTTCGGTGGCACTCCGGCCCGCAAGGCCGAGCATTTCCTGCCGTCGGCCAAACGCCTGATCGGCCTGATGCGGCCGGAGCGCACGAAGATGATCATCGTGGTGGCCCTGGTCGTCGTCTCGGTGGTGCTCACGGTGCTGGCGCCCAAGATCCTGGGCCAGGCGATGGACGCCATCTTCAACGGTGTCATCGGCATGCAGCTGCCCGCCGGCGTGCCGCTGGACCAGGTCGTGGCCCAGGCCCGCGCCGGGGGAAACGACCAGTTCGCCGATATGCTGCAGGGCACCACCGTTGTGCCCGGCGAGGGTGTCGACTTCACCGTGCTCGGCCGGCTGATCATCGCCGTGCTGGCCATGTACACGATCGCGTCCGTGCTGTCCTGGGCGCAGGGATTCATCCTCAACGGCCTGGTGATGCGGGTGGTTTTCCGGCTGCGCCAGGACATCGAGGAGAAGCTCAACCGGCTGCCGCTGAGCTACTTCGACACCCGCCAGCGCGGAGACCTGATGTCGCGGGTCACCAACGACGTGGACAACATCCAGCAGGCGCTGCAACAGGCCTTCTCGCAACTGGTGCAGTCCGTGCTCACGGTGCTCGGCATCGCCGCGATGATGTTCATCGTGTCCTGGCAGCTGGCGCTGATCGCGTTGATCTCGCTGCCGCTGTCCGCGATCATCGCCGGGGTCATCGGCGTGCGCTCGCAGAAGCTGTTCACCGCTCAGTGGAAGAACACCGGCGCGCTGAACGGGCACATCGAAGAGACCTTCTCCGGCCAGGAGATCGTGCGCGCGTTCGGCCGCGACAAGGAGATGCTCGAGGAGTTCGACACGCGCAACGAGGAGCTCTACCGGGCGTCGTTCGGCGCCCAGTTCGTCTCGGGCATGATCATGCCCGCGATGACCTTCGTCTCCTACCTGTCCTACGTGCTCATCGCCGTGGTCGGTGGCCTGCGGGTCGCCTCTGGTCAGATGACCCTCGGCGACGCGACCGCGTTCATCCAGTACTCCCGGGAGTTCTCCCAGCCGATCGGCCAGATGGCCGGCATGGCCAACATGCTGCAGTCCGGCGTGGCCTCGGCGGAGCGCACCTTCGAACTGCTCGATGCCGATGAGCAGCAACCGGATGCCCCGACCGCCCAGCTGCCGGAGCGCACCGACGGCCACGTCGAGTTCGAGCGGGTGTCGTTCGCGTACAGCGCCGACAAGCCGCTGATCGAGGACCTGTCCTTCTCGGCCGAACCCGGCCACACCGTCGCGATCGTGGGGCCCACCGGGGCGGGCAAGACCACTCTGGTGAACCTGGTGATGCGCTTCTACGAGCTCACCGGTGGCCGCATCCTGCTCGACGGCGTCGACATCACAGCGCTCTCCCGCGGTGAACTGCGCTCGCAGGTGGGCATGGTGTTGCAGGATGCCTGGCTGTTCGGCGGCACCATCCGGGAGAACATCCGCTACGGCCGGCTCGACGCCACCGACGAGGAGGTCGTGGCCGCCGCTGAGGCCACCATGGTCGACCGGTTCGTGCGCCAGCTTCCCGACGGCTACGACACCGTGCTCGACGCCGACGGCGGCAGCGTCTCCGCCGGTGAACGGCAGCTGCTCACCATCGCCCGGGCGTTCATCGCCAACCCGTCCCTGCTGATCCTCGACGAGGCCACGTCGTCGGTGGACACCCGCACCGAGCTGCTGGTGCAGCACGCCATGGCCGCGCTCCGCGCCGAGCGCACCTCCTTCGTGATCGCCCACCGGCTCTCCACGATCCGCGACGCCCACACCATCCTGGTGATGGACGAGGGCCGCATCGTGGAGCAGGGCAACCACGACGACCTGCTGGCCCGCCGCGGCGCCTACTACGCCCTCTACATGTCCCAGTTCAGGGGTGAAGACCCGGCCGCCGATCCCGAGACCCTGGCCGAGCCTGTGACCGAAGCGGTGCCCGCCGAGTAGCGCCGGTGGTGCCGTGAATCCGGTTGGTTTTGCGGCTAGGGAGTCCACCACGGACGCAACGGCAACTCGCCGGCCGCCCCGTGCGTGCCGGGCCTGGTCATCAGTATCTGGTGCAACTGGATTCCGTTGTTCTCGAACCCGAGCCGCGATCCAGCCATGTACAGACCCCACACTTTCGCGGTGGGCAGCCCGACCTCGGTGACGGCCTCGTCCCAGTGCTCGACGAGGTTGGCGCACCAGTCGCGCAGCGTCATCGCGTAGTGCTGTCGCAGGTTCTCGTCGTGCACCACCTCCAGCCCCACGTCCTGAGCGTCGCTGATGATCCGGCCCGATCCGGTGAGTTCGCCGTCGGGGAAGACGTATCGGTCGATGAAGCCGCGCGCATCCGGCAGTTTCTGGTTGTCGGGCCGGGTGATGCAGTGGTTGAGCAGCAGCCCGCCGGGGCGCAACCTGGACTGCAGAAAGTCGAAGTACGACGGATAGTTGCGCACGCCGATGTGCTCGAGCAGCCCGATCGACGACACCGCGTCATAGCCGGTGTGCGTGATATCGCGATAGTCGCCGTACCGGACCTCGGCCAGATCGCTCAGGCCCTCCTCGGCGATGGTCCGCTGTGCCCACCGGGCCTGCTGGGTCGACAGTGTCACCCCGGTGGCCCGCACGCCGCGGCGGGCGGCGTAGCGCACCATGCCGCCCCAGCCGCAGCCCACGTCGAGCAGCCGGTCGCCCGGCGTCAGCCGGAGCTTCTCGAAGACCAGCCGGTACTTGTTCTCCTGCGCCTGCTCGAGGGACGCGCCCTCGCGCGGGTAACACGCGCAGGTGTAGGTCATCGACGGCCCGAGCACCCACTCGTAGAAGGTGTTCGAAACGTCGTAATGGTGGTGGACCGCGTCGGCGTCCCTGGACTTGCTGTGCCGGAGTCCCCCGGCGATCCTGCGCCACCGGGGCTGCGCCTCCTGGGGCGGCGGCGCTATCGGGCGCAGGTGTTCGGCGCCGATGGAGCGGATGATGTCGACCAGCATCCGGGCCGGTGGGCGGGTGAAGACGAGGCTGTCGGTGAGCGCCTTGAGCAGCTCGTAGGGATCGCCGGGGTGCACGCCGCGGATATCGAGGTCGCCGGCGATGTAGGCACGGGCAAAACCGAGGTCGCCGCGGCCGGTGGCGAGGTAGCTCGTGCCGCGCGGGGTGCGCAGATCCAGGCCGAACTGGGCGTCCGGCGGTCCGGTGGAACTCCCGTCGTAGGCGGTGAACCGCAGCGGAAGCCGGCCGCCGGCCAGGATCTCCAGCACCTCGGCGAGGGTGTACTTCCCCGCGGTTGCCGTCTTGCCTCTCGCTTCCGTCAGCGACGTCGGCTGGGTTGGGCGTTCCTTGAACGTGGTCATCGTCGTTGCACCGCCTTGGCATAGAGGTCGAGGAGACGTGAATCAGGGTCGTATTTTGTCTTCAGTGCCCGGTAGTCGTCCCCACCGTAGAGTTCGTCGAACTCCTCCCGGGAGTAGTAGGAGTCGGAGTACAGCGACTTGTGCCCGTCAAGCTCACGCACCGTGTCTTCGATGAGGCGGTTCGTCGCCCCCTTGGTGGCACCGACCGGCACCGTCGACCAGAAGCCGACGTTCACGTAGTTCTGCTGGGGCCGGATCGGGTAGAGCGGCCAGCCGGTCTCACCCCGCAACCGCAGCGGGCACAGCCAGATCGGCGTGATCGGCACGGTGTCCAGGAACCAGTCCAGAAACTCCGCACAACGCCCGAGCGGCACCTCGATGTCCTGCACGACGCGCTCGCGTGATGGGCGGCCGCGGAGTCTCTCGATGCGATCGCCGATGTGGAACCGTTGTTCGTACTTCATCAGCGTGCCGTAGACACTGCTACGCCGGTAGCGTCGCGGCCAGACCCTGCGGATCACCGGATTCTGCGCACCGAACGCCTCCGAACACCAGAACCAGTCGGTGTCCCACCGCCAGAAGTAGTCGTGGATGGTGAGGCGGTCATCCGTCACACCGTGCTCGTGCCGGATGGAGCGATAGTAGATCTGTTGGCCGGTGTAGTCGCTGACGGGGCCGGGCGCCCCGGTCTTCCGGCCGAGGCAGAGATAGCCCTCCGCCTTGCTGAACACCACACCGTCGAGGTAGTCGACCCGGTGCCCGTCGAAGCTCCCGGTGTCGATGATGTCGTGCATCACCCGGATCAGGTCGACGAGCGAGTGGAACCGCAGATGCGTGAGCGCGACGAACGGCTGCACGGGTTCGAGGTCGATGCGTAAGCGCACCGCGTAGCCCAGGGTTCCATACGAGTTGGGGAACGCTCGGTACAGATCAGCGTGCTCGTGTCGTGAGGCCGTGAGAACCTCCCCCGCGCCGGTCAGGATGTCCATCTCCAGCACCGATTCGTGCGGCAGGCCGTTGCGGAACGACGTCGACTCGATACCGAGGCCGGTGACCGCACCGCCGAGCGTGATGGTCTTCAACTGCGGCACCACCAGCGGTGCCAACCCCTGTGGCAGCGTCGCCACGACGAGGTCGTCGTAGGTGCACATTCCGGCCACGTCAGCCGTGCGCGCCTGGGCGTCTATCGTGATGACGCCGGTCAGACCGGAGGTGTCGAGGCCCCTGCCCTGGGTCTTGGTGCGGGTTCGAAACAGATTCGAGGTCGGTTTGGCCAGCCGGATCGGGACATCGCCGGGAACCGCACGATAGCTCTCGAGAAGGCGCTGCACGCCGGCGGCGTGAGCGCGCTTCGCGTCAACTAGAGCGGGCACGCCCACACGATAGCCCGCGGTCGCCCCGGCCGCGACGGGGTCTGCCCGGCATCGGGCCAGGCTCAGCCCTGCCGGGCCTTCAGACGCGGGTTCTTCTTGTTGATCACGAACACCCGACCTCGCCGGTGCACGATCTGGGCGCCGGGGAGCTTCTTCAGCGCCTTGAGCGAATTGCGTACTTTCATGGCCACGACTTCCTTAATGAGAATGAATATCAATTACACTAACAGCATGACACCGCCCCCCTTCCTCACCGTGAACCTCGTCAGCGGACTCACCGGTTCCGGCAAGTCCTCGATCGCCCGCGCGAGCGGTCGCCCTAGCATCGGGCTGACCGCCGCGGACCCGGAGTCGGTGAGCCTGGCCATCGCCGGCCACCCCACCCCGAGGGAGGTGATGCTCGAGGTGCACCCCTCCGCGATCCCCCTGGAGGTGGCCATCTCGGTCATCGCGGCCGGCGGCGACCCCGCGCTCCGGCCCGACACCGGCGCCATCCGGCTGGGCAACTTCGTGAGCGTGCTCGACGCCTCGAGCTTCTGGCGGGACATCCGCAGCGACAGCCTCGCTCCGGAGCCACCGGTGCCCTGCGTCACGCATGGCGAGCACGACCGCACCGTGGCCGATGCCCTCGTGCAGCAGATCGAGTGGGCCAGCGTGGTGGTGATCAACAAGACCGACCTGGCCACCGCGGCCGACTGCGCGGACCTGCGCGATTTCGTGCGGCTGCTCAACCCGTCCAGCCATGTCGTGTTCGCCCGGCACGGCCGCAGCGCGGTCAGCCCCTGGCTGCCGCCACGGGAGGACATGCTCACCTGGCTGCAGCAGAGCCCGGGCTGGATCCGCCAGCTGAACGGCGAGGGCCTGCTGGCATCCAGCCGCACCGGGCTCGGCTGCGTCGTCTACCGCGACCCGCGTCCGTTCCACCCGGGCCGGCTGGCCGACTTCCTCAGTGACAGCGCGACCGAATCGGGCGAGATCCTGCGCTCACGCGGCCTCTTCAGACTGGCGTCCCGTCCACACGTGGTGGGGTCCTGGAACAGCGCAGGACCGACCATCGAGTTCGAACCGACCGACATGGGCAGTCACGACCCCGAATCGCCCTGGGGCCAGGAGATCGCCTTCTTCGGCCGGGACCTCGACGCGTCCAGACTGACCGCGAACCTCGATGCCTGCCTGCTCGACGACCGCGAGTTCATCGGCGGGCCGCTCGAATGGCGAAGCCTGCCCGACCCATTCCCGGCCTGGGACCTCAACAGGGACGACGACTAGCCCCCGTCGCCGCCGTCATCGAGCTGATGGTTGGTGCGGGTTAAACGCCGAAGCACCCGGCGTTGGTGAACGCGGGTGCTCCGGCGGATGACGCTGGTGGGGCTAGAAATCCCAGTCGTCGTCTTCGGTGTTGACGGCCTTGCCGATGACGTACGAGGAGCCCGACCCGGAGAAGAAGTCGTGGTTCTCGTCGGCGTTCGGCGACAGGGCCGAGAGGATCGCCGGGTTCACGTCGGTGACGGCCTTGGGGAACATCGGCTCGTAGCCGAGGTTCATCAGGGCCTTGTTGGCGTTGTAGTGCAGGAACTTCTTGACGTCTTCGGTCAGGCCGACGGCGTCGTAGAGGTCCTGGGTGTACTGGATCTCGTTCTCGTAGAGCTCGAACATCAAGTTGAAGGTGTAGTCCTTGATCTCGTCGCGACGCTCCTGGGTCTCCTTCTCGAGGCCCTTCTGGAACTTGTATCCGATGTAGTAGCCGTGCACGGCTTCATCCCGGATGATCAGACGGATCAGGTCGGCCGTGTTCGTGAGCTTGGCGCGGCTGGACCAGTACATCGGCAGGTAGAAGCCGGAGTAGAACAGGAACGACTCGAGCAGGGTCGAGGCGACCTTGCGCTTGAGCGGGTCGTCGCCCTGGTAGTAGTCCATGACGATGGACGCCTTCTTCTGCAGGTTGACGTTCTCGGTCGACCAGCGGAACGCTTCGTCGATCTCCTTCGTCGAGCACAGGGTCGAGAAGATCGACGAGTAGCTCTTGGCGTGCACGGACTCCATGAACGCGATGTTCGTGTAGACGGCCTCTTCATGCGGCGTGATCGCATCCGGGATCAGCGACACGGCGCCGACGGTGCCCTGGATGGTGTCCAGCAGGGTCAGGCCGGTGAACACGCGCATGGTGAGCTGCTGCTCCACCGGGGTGAGGGTGTTCCAGGACTGCACGTCGTTGGAGAGCGGGATCTTCTCGGGCAGCCAGAAGTTGTTGACGAGGCGGTTCCAGACCTCGACGTCTTTCTCGTCTTCGATCTTGTTCCAGTTGATCGCGTCAACGTGGGAGACGAGCTTGAGCTTGTCAATCATTTCTTGTCCTTTTTAGGCCAGTCACAGAAGGGATGGTACTTGTGGCGCTCACAGCAAACTCACTCATAACGCACAGGAAACACAACCCTCAACCTCGGTCCCCTCGAGAGCCATCTGGCGCAGACGGATGTAGTAGATCGTCTTGATGCCCTTCTTCCACGCGTAGATCTGCGCGCGGTTGATGTCGCGGGTCGTGGCGGTGTCCTTGAAGAACAGGGTCAGCGAGAGGCCCTGGTCCACGTGCTGCGTCGCGGCGGCGTAGGTGTCGATGACCTTCTCGTAGCCGATTTCGTAGGCATCCTGGTAGAACTCGGTGTTGTCGTTCGTCATGAACGGCGCCGGGTAGTACACCCGGCCGAGCTTGCCTTCCTTGCGGATCTCGATCTTCGAGGCGATCGGGTGGATCGACGCGGTCGAGTTGTTGATGTACGAGATCGACCCGGTCGGCGGCACGGCCTGGAGGTTCTGGTTGTAGATGCCGTGTTCCATGACGGATGCCTTGAGCTCGGCCCAGTCGGCCTGCGTGGGGATCTCGACGTTGGAGTTCGCGAACAGCTCGGCGCCGCGGGCGGTGGCCGGCTCCCAGACCTGGTCGGTGTACTTGTCGAAGAACGTGCCAGAGGCGTACGTGGAGTCGGCGAAGCCCTCGAAGGTGATGCCACGCTCGATGGCGATCTTGTTCGAGGCGCGCAGGGCGTGGAACAGCACCGTGTAGAAGTAGATGTTGGTGAAGTCGATGCCCTCTTCGCTGCCGTAGTACACCCGCTCACGGGCGAGGTAGCCGTGCAGGTTCATCTGGCCCAGGCCGATGGCGTGCGACTTGTCGTTGCCGCTCTCGATCGAACGTACCGACGCGATGTGGCTCTGGTCGGAGACGGCACTGAGGCCGCGGATGGCGGTGTCTACGACCCGGCCGAAGTCGGGCGCATCCATGGCCAGGGCGATGTTCATCGAGCCCAGGTTGCAGGAGATGTCCTTGCCGATGGTGTCGTAGGAGAGGTCCTCGTTGTACGTGGTCGGGGTGTTGACCTGCAGGATCTCCGAGCACAGGTTCGACATGTTGACGCGGCCCTTGATGGGGTTCGCCGCGTTGACGGTGTCTTCGAACATGATGTACGGGTAGCCGGACTCGAACTGGATCTCGGCGAGCGTCTGGAAGAAGTCGCGGGCCTTCATCTTGGACTTCTTGATGCGCGGGTCGTCGACCATCTCGTGGTACTTCTCGGTGACCGAGATGTCGGCGAACGGCACGCCATAGACGCGCTCCACGTCGTACGGGGAGAACAGGTACATGTCCTCGTTGTTCTTGGCCAGCTCGAAGGTGATGTCGGGGATGACCACACCGAGGGAGAGGGTCTTGATACGGATCTTCTCGTCGGCGTTCTCACGCTTGGTGTCGAGGAAGCGCATGATGTCGGGGTGGTGCGCCTGCAGGTACACAGCTCCCGCACCCTGACGGGCACCGAGCTGGTTGGCGTAGCTGAAGGAGTCTTCGAGGAGCTTCATCACGGGGATGATGCCGCTGGACTGGTTCTCGATCTGCTTGATCGGCGCGCCGGACTCGCGGATGTTGGAGAGCAGCAGGGCCACGCCGCCGCCGCGCTTGGACAGCTGCAGCGACGAGTTGATGCCGCGGGAGATGGACTCCATGTTGTCTTCGATGCGGAGCAGGAAGCAGGAGACGAGCTCGCCGCGCTGGGCCTTGCCGGAGTTGAGGAAGGTGGGCGTCGCGGGCTGGAAACGGCCGGCGATGATCTCCTCGACGAGAGCGATCGCGAGCTCTTCGTCACCCTGGGCCAGCCCAAGGGCGCTCATCACGACGCGGTCCTCGAAGCGCTCGAGGTAACGCTTGCCGTCGAAAGTCTTCAGCGTGTAGGAGGTGTAGTACTTGAAGGCGCCGAGGAAGGTCTGGAAGCGGAACTTCTTCGAGTACGCGAGGTCGTTGAGCTTGGTGATGAACTCGAAGCTGTACATGTCGAGCACGGCCTGCTCGTAGTACTCCTTCTCCACCAGGTAGTCGAGGCGTTCGCGCAGCGAGTGGAAGAACACCGTGTTCTGGTTCACGTGCTGCAGGAAGAACTCCCGGGCAGCCTCGCGGTCCTTGTCGAACTGGATCTCCCCGCTCGGACCGTACAGGTTGAGCATGGCGTTCAGGGAGTGATAATCCATGTCCAGACCCGAGGGCGGGCTGATCGGGGTGACCTTCACGGCTGTTGCTTCCAAAATTCTTCCAATCCTTCGTGAACGGTGGCTACGTCGTCCGGGGTGCCGAATACTTCAAAGCGATACATGTGGGGCACACCGCACTTCTGGGCGATGATGTCCCCGGCGAGGCAGAAAGCCTCACCGAAATTCGTGTTCCCGGCGCCGATGACGCCGCGGATGAGCGCACGGTTGCGCTCGTCATTCAGAAAGCGGATGACCTGTTTGGGTACCGCAGACCCCTCGATGCCGCCGCCGTAGGTGGGCACGACGAGCACATAGGGCCGCTCGGCGACGAGCGGCGCATCCTTGGGGTAGAGCGGGATGCGCGCGGCGGGCCGACCGAGCTTCTCGACGAACCGCTTGGTGTTGCCGGAGAGGCTCGAGAAATAGATGATGTCGACCGCGGCGGAGCCGGTGCTCCCCGTGGTGGACTCGCGAGTGGAATCAGCCTGAAGCAGCATGGGTCCCCTTTTCGTGCGAGTTGTGCGAACGCCCCCATCGGGCGCTCGGCGGGCGGCGCCCCCCAGGCGCGGTGATAGCTACGCCAGGCGGGCGGCGAGCTCGTTGATCTTGTCGGGGCGGAAGCCCGACCAGTGGTCCTCGTCGGTGATGACGACGGGCGCCTGCAGGTAACCGAGCGCCTTGACGGCTTCGAGCGCGTTCTCGTCGGCCGACAGGTCGAGGATGTTGTACTCGATGCCCTTGTTGTCCAGGGCGCGGTAGGTGGCAGTGCACTGCACGCAGGACGGCTTGGTGTAAACGGTGATTGCCATCGATAGGCCTCTCGTGTCGTTCTCGTCGTTCAGGACCGTGGGCATTACTGTGCGAAAACCGTGGTGAAGACGTGATGGAAATGTGGTGGAAATGCACCCGTGAGGTGCGAAGTTCAGATTCAGGCGTTGTGCGATTGCTTGGACTTCAATACTACATCTAGTGATCCCCAATGGGAACGGCCACTACATGGGGGAATTACAATTATGTACTTATCCACCGACATTCCACCGGTTGTCAACAGGGCAGCTCATGCAAAAGCCGCAGAATCACGCGGGCGGGCACAGAGTTATCCACAGGTCGCAGAACACCACGATTCCGACCTGTGGAATTCGGCGCCGGGCGCGTCGGGAGTGTCGCAAACGGCCCGGCCGGCAATCAGGTCTTGCGCTTGCGCGACACGACCACTCTCTGCAGCAGCACGAAGGCCAGCAGGATGCCACCGGTGATGATGGTGGTCGCCTCAGGCGGGATGCCGCCGTCGCGCGTGACGAGCACGTTCATGAGGCCGAGCACGAGGGCGCCGATCACCGAACCGAGCACGAAGCCCGCGCCGCCGGTCAGCAGCGTTCCGCCGATGATCACCGCGGCGATGGCGTCGAGCTCCCAGCCGACGCCGGTGATGTTCTGCGCGATACCGAGCTTGGACGTGTACACCACGGCGGCCAGTCCCGCGAGGGAGCCGCTGATGACGTAGATCAGCAGTTTGGTGCGCACCACGGGCAGGCCCATCAGCAGCGCGGACTGCTCGGAGCCGCCGATCGCGTAGACGGTGCGGCCGAACCGGGTGCGGTGCAGCAGGAAGAACGCCACGATCACGACGACGGCCGCGATGAGCACATTAGGGGTCGTGACGAGGTCGTTGATCTTGGGCCCGTCGTAGACCTTCCACTCCGTTGACAGGGTGCGGATGGGCGAGTCGTCTTCCAGCCGTTGCGGGGTGGTGCTCAGGATGGCCGCCAGACCCCGGGCCAGGAACATCATCGCCAGGGTCGCGATGAAGGGTTGCACGTTGAAGTACTGGATCAGCACACCGGAGGCCAGGCCGAAGGTAGACCCGATCAGGATCATCAGAACAATCACGACGATCGGGTTCCAGCCGGCGTTGGCCAGCATCACCCCCACGAGACTGCTGATGGCGATGACCGCACCCACCGAGAGGTCGATGCCGCCGGTGAGGATCACGAAGGTGAGTCCGACCGCCAGGATGATGAGGTAGGCGTTGTTGATCAGCAGGTTGGAGATGGTGCTGAACTGCATGATCCGGCCGTAGGCGATCTCACCGTAGATGAGCATGCCGATGAAGATCGCCACGGCCGCGAGGGTCGGCAGCGTCTCCAGGTTGGGCTTGAGTCGGGACAGCAGCGCCGAGGAGGCCGGTTTGTCGATCTGCGTGGTGGTCATGCCGACACTGCTTCCTTCCGGGTGCTGGTGGTCGTGGCTTTTCGTTGGTTGAACAGTGCCCGCACCCGCGGTGACTGCAGCAGGCAGATCACCACGATCACGATGGCCTTGAACGCCGGCGTGGCCGAGGACGGGATCGACATGTAGACGATGGTCTTGTCGAGCGTCGCGATGAGCAGGGCGCCGATGATGCTGCCGGTCAGCGAGAACTTGCCGCCGGCCAGCGAGGTGCCGCCGATCACGACGGCCAGGATCGCATCCATCTCGGCGGTCATGCCGGTCTTGGCGACCTCGACGGTCATGACGCTGGCGGTGCTGAAGATGCCGGCCACGCCGGCGAGCACGGCGCTCACTATATAGACGGAGATGAGGATGCCCACCGGGCGGATGCCGGCCATCCGGGCGGCCTTGGGATTGATGCCAATGGACTCGATCATGAGCCCCAGGGCGGTGCGGCGCACCAGCGCCGCGAGCACGGCGACGATCACCACTGCGATCACGAACACCACCGGGAAGCCCAGCACGGTGCCGTTGGCGAGCCAGCGGAACGATTCGTTGGTGGCGGAGGTGTTCTGCCCGGAGGTGATCACCTTGGCCAGGCCGCGGCCGGCGAGCATCATCACCAGGGTGGTGATGAACGGCTGCAGGCCCACGATCGACACCAGGATGCCGTTGAGGGTGCCGAGCACCGCGCTGATGCCCAGAGCCAGGATGACGGCGATCGCCGCGGTGCCGAAGCTGCCGGTGCCGGCGTTGTTCATGAACTCCATCGAGACGGCGCCGGCCACGGCCATCACCGAACCCACCGACAGGTCGATGCCGCGGGTGGCGATGACCAGGGTCATGCCCACGGCGATCATCATGATCGGCGCGCTGGCCCTCAGGATGTCGATGACATTGCCGGAGAGGTTGCCGGTGGCGGGGTTGACGGACACCCCGAGGTAGCCGGGGTTCTTGGTCAGGTTGATCACCAGCAGCAGGATCAGGGCCACGATCGCCCAGACGTAGGGCTGGTGGAAGAGCCGGGTGACGAACTGCACTGCTGACGGCTGACGCGACACGGGGGCGCTCATTCGCTGCTCCCTTCGGAAGCGATGATGTCGACGATGGTTTCGGCGGTGACGAGTGGTCCGTTGGTGATCTCGCCGATCTTACGGTGGTCCTTCAACACGATGATGCGTTCGCTCAGCCGCACGACCTCTTCGAGTTCCGAGGAGATGAACACCACCGACATGCCGTCTTCGGCGAGTGCGGCGATGGTCTCCTGGATCTCGGCCTTGGCTCCCACGTCGATCCCCCGCGTCGGTTCGTCGAGGATCAACAGTTCCGGGTTGGTGGCGAGCCAGCGGCCCAGCAGCACCTTCTGCTGGTTGCCGCCGGAGAGGTTGCGGATGGCGCGCTCGGGGTCGGCGGGCCGCACGTTCAGTTCCACGAGGTACTTCGTACAGATCTCGTTCTGTTCACGGCGGGACAGCGGTCGGGCCCAGCCGCGTCTGGCCTGGACGGCCAGGATCAGGTTCTCGCGCACGGTGAGGTCGCCGATGATGCCCTCGTCGCGCCGGTTCTCGGTGGAGAAGGCGATCTTGCGGGCCAGCGCGGCGACCGGGCTGTGCACCTCGGTCGCGACGCCGTCGATGGTGACGTCGCCGGAGTCGGGCCGGTCGGCGCCGTAGATCAGCCGGCCGAGTTCGGTGCGGCCGGAGCCGAGCAGTCCGGCCAGGCCCACCACCTCGCCGGCGTGCACGTCGATGTCGACGGGTTCGATGGAGCCCTGCCGGCCGAGGTTCGTGGCGCTGTAGTACGGCGCGCCCACCGCGTGCACGGCCCGGCCGCGGTTCGAGCCGAGGGAATTGAGGGTGTCGACGTCCTTGCCGATCATCATCGAGATGAGCTGGCCACGGGAGAGGTCCTGGGTCATGTGCTCGCCGACGAATTCGCCGTTCCGCAGCACCGTCAGCCGGTCGCTGATGGCGTAGACCTGGTCGAGGAAGTGCGAGACGAAGAGGATGGCGACACCCTCGTCGCGCAGGCGCCGGATCACGGCGAAGAGGCCTTCGACCTCGTTGGCGTCGAGGCTCGAGGTAGGTTCGTCGAGGATCAGCACCTTGGAATTGGTGACCATGGCACGGCTGATCGCGACGAGCTGCTGCAGCGCGAGGGAGATGCTGGAGAGCGGGGCCTTGGGGTCCAGACCGCCCAGGCCCAGCCGCACCAGGGCGTCGTGAGCGGCGAGGTTGGTCTTGCGCCAGTTGATGCCCATCCGCCCGTGCACCTCGTGGCCGAGCATCACGTTCTCACCCACGGTGAGGTTGTCGCAGAGGTTGACCTCTTGATACACGGTGGAGATGCCGGCACTTTGCGCGTCGGCCGTTCCGGTGAACCGGCGGGGCCCGCCGGCGACCTTGATGCTGCCGGAGTCGATCTTGTACACGCCGGTGAGGGCCTTGATGAGGGTGGACTTGCCCGCACCGTTCTCGCCCATCAGGGTGTGCACTTCGCCGGGGAAGAGTCGGAAGTTCACGTCCTGGAGGGCTTTGACCCCCGGGAACTCGATCGAGATGTTCTCCATCTCGACGATCGGCTCTGTCGCTGCCATGTTTGCCTGGTCGTTCTGCCGGTCGGCCGGCCTCGTCGTTGAGTTGCGTGGCACCTGCCACGGATGTTCGTGCCCGTTCCCGTGGCACCGGCCACGGGAACGGGCACTGTCAGAGCTAGTACTGGCGGTCGGGCAGCGCCGTGGTGGCCGCTTCAGGGGAGTCGAACGTCGTGCTCGGCACGACGATGCTGGACTCAACGGAGTCGCCGGCAAGTGCGGCGTTCACCACGGAGATGGCGTCGTCACCGAACAGCGGGTTGTACTCGGCGACGAAGCTGAGCCGTCCCGCAGCGAGTGCCTCGAGCGCGGCCTTGGTGCCGTCGATGGTGATGATCTTCACATCGGTGCCGGGCTTGAGGCCGGCTTCCTCAACGGCCAGGGCGGCGCCCAGGCCCATCTCGTCGTTCTGGGCGAAGACGAGCTGGATGTTGTTGCCGTTGGCCTTGAGCATCGTCTCGAAGACACTCTTGGCTTCTTCGGTGGACCAGTTGGCGGACTGGCTCTCGAGCTTGACCAGGTTGTCGGCCACGTTCGCGTCCCAACCCTTGTTGCGGTCGTTCACGACCGACAGGCCGGGCGGGCCTTCGAGGACCACGTAGTTGGCGCCATCCGGGAACTGCGAGTTGGCCCATTCGGCGGCCGACGCGCTGATGCCCACGTTGTCGGGCGCGATGCGGCTCGTGTACAGGCTCTCGTCGTTCGGCTCGATGCCGCGGTCGAGGAGCACCACGGGGATCTCGGCTTCCTGGGCGCGCGTGAGCACGTCCTCCCAGCCGGTGGCCTCGGTCGCGGAGAGCAGGATCACGTCGACGCCTTCGTCGATGAACGACGTGAAGGCGGTGATCTGCGAGTTCTGGTCGCCGTTGGTGGCCGGTGCGTACTTGAGCTCGAAGCCGTTCTCCGTCGAGAACGAGTCCTGGATGTTCTTCTCGTTCGCGGTGCGCCAGCCGCCCTCGGGGCCGACGGCAACGAAGCCGACGGTGACGATGTCGTCGCCCGCCGGGGCGGACCCCTCGTCGCTCGAGCCTGCAGAACAGGCCGTGATGCTCAGTGTCATCGCTCCGGCGAGGGCCAAACCCGCGAATGCCCGGAATCGTGCTGTGTGTGCCATGGATCTCCTCCTTGAGATCTGCCGACACGATCTACGTGTCAACAGTGTGAATGCGTCCAACTGGACTCGGCTTCGGTGCAAAGCTTCCTGTGATCGCTAACAATTTGACGACCTGTGCAGGTCGGTCATCGCTGACCTCGTCGTCATTTACGAATTGTTAGCCTTCACAATTGCGTCACCCGGAGGCTACAACTGGCTCATTCAGATTGTCAAGGCCCTTTTCTCAGCAGCCGAGCGCGGGATCGCGCAGTTGCGGCATCCGGTTGTGAACCCTAACATTCAGGTGAACGAGGAGGTTCAGGAGAGTGCACACGAGCAGTGACACTGCTGCCTGCCGGCGCACGCATGCGGCCGGGCGGGCGCTGTGAGCGCGCCTGAACCCCCGCAGCGCATGCCCCTGGTTCGGATGACCGGCATCACCGTGGAGTTCCCCGGGGCACGGGCCCTCGACGACGTGGATTTCCGGATGTTCCCCGGCGAGGTGCACTCGCTCATGGGCGAGAACGGGGCAGGCAAGAGCACCCTGATCAAGGCCCTGACGGGCGTTCAGTCCATCGACCACGGCTCCATTGAGATCGACGGTGCTCCGGTGCATTTCACCGGGCCCGCCGACGCCCAGCGCGCTGGCGTCAGCACCGTCTACCAGGAGGTCAACCTCCTGCCCAATCTGAGCGTGACCGAAAACGTCATGCTCGGCCGGGAACCTCGGCGCCGGTGGGGCACCATCGACTGGCCTGCCGCCAGGCGCCGCACCGCCGAGCTGTTGCAGACCATGAACCTCGACATCGACCCGTCGTCGCAGCTGTCCGACCACTCCCCGGCCGTGCAGCAGCTCGTCGCCATCGCGCGGGCCATCGTGGTGCGGCCCAAGGTGCTGATCCTCGACGAGCCCACCTCGAGCCTGGACAACGACGAGGTGACCGAGCTGTTCCGGGTGATCGCCGGCCTCAAGGAGTCCGGCGTCGCCATCCTCTTCATCTCCCACTTCCTGGAACAGGTCTACGAGATCTCCGACCGGCTCACCGTGCTGCGGGACGGCCGGCTCGTGGGCGAATACCTCACTGATGAGCTGCTCCGCATCGATCTTGTGCACAAGATGATCGGCAAGGACCTCTCGGTGCTCGTCGATATCCAGGCCCGCACCAGCGAGAGCGACCTTGAAGACAATCTGCTCGTCGATCCGCCGCTGCTCACTGCGATCGGGTTGGGCCGCGACGGCGGCATCACCCCGCTGGACCTGTCGGTGCACGAGGGCGAGATCGTGGGTGTCGCCGGCCTGCTCGGCTCGGGTCGCACCGAGCTCGCTCGGCTGCTCGCCGGAATCGATCGGCCCGACACCGGCGAGATCCGCGTCGACGGGCGGCTCCGCCGGTTCCGGAGCCCCCGCAGCGCCCTGCGGCAGCGCATCGCCTACGCGTCGGAGGACCGCCGCACCGAGGGCATCATCGGCGATCTCACCATCCGCGACAACATCGCGTTAGCCCTGCAAGCCGACCTGGGCTGGGCGCGCCGGATACCCCGCAAGCGGCAGAACGAACTCGCGGCCAGTTACATCCAGGCCCTCAACATCCGCCCGAACGACCCGAACGCCCTGGTGCGCAACCTGTCCGGCGGCAACCAGCAGAAGGTCCTCCTGGCCCGCTGGCTGGCCATCGCGCCGCGGCTGCTCATCCTCGACGAGCCCACTCGAGGCATCGACGTGGGCGCCAAGGCCGAGATCCAGAAGCTCGTCTCCGACCTGGCCGAGAACGGGCTGGCCGTGGTGTTCATCTCGGCCGAGCTGGAGGAGGTCCTGCGGATCAGCCACCGGGTCGCGGTGCTCAGGGACCGCCGCAAGGTCGGCGACCTCACCAACAATGACCTCACCGTCGGCCGGCTGCTCGCCGCCATCGCGGACGGCGGCGAGGATGGCAGCGAGGGCGCCGGCATCGCCGACCCGAGGGATCGGGGGGCAGCACCCTGACCGGTCGGCGCGGGACACCTGACCGCGCGGGCACTCGACTACAGTTCGTTTTAGGACACGATTCGGCAGGGGCTGTCCACCTCCGGCGTGAGTCGTCCGGCCCCGCCATCGCGGGGCGTTGCAGGCCGCCGGAAGAGGGAACCCAGTGAGAGAGGACACACCTCGTCAGGCGACGATCTTCGACGTCGCCCGTCTCGCCGGGGTGTCCCACCAGACCGTCTCCCGGGTGCTCAACGACCTGCCCAACGTGCGGGCCTCCACGCGGGTGCGCGTCGAAGAGGCGATCAAGAAGCTGCGGTACGTGCCCTCTCCGGCCGCGCGCGCCCTCGTCACCCGGCGCTCCCGCACGATCGGGCTGATGGCCACGGGTGTGCCGGAGTTCGGCCCGTCGTCCACCCAGCTCTACTTCAACGCCGCGGCCCGGGATGCGTCCTGGTCGGTGTTCACCGCCAGCATGATCGACAGCGAACCAGCGTCCATCCGGGCCGTGGTCGAGGCGTTCCTGCGCCAGAACGTGGAGGGGATCGCCGTGATCACCAGCCACCAAGGCATCGTCGACGTCGTCGCCGGCATGGAACTGGCCATCCCGGTTGTGGCGCTGGAGGCGACGCCGCGCACCGGCATCACCACGGTGGGCGCCGATCAGTACACCGGAGCCCGCACCGCCGTCGCGCACCTGGCCGAACTCGGCCACCGGCACATCTCACACCTGGCCGGGCCCCGGGACTCGGTCGATGCCCGGGAACGCGAGCGGGGCTGGCGCGACGAGCTCGCCTCCCGCGGGCTCGACACCCGCGTGATCGGAACGGGCGACTGGTCGCCGTCGGCCGGCTACCGGTTCGGCATGGAGTGCGACCTCGACACCCTCAGCGCGGTCTTCGTGGCGAACGACCAGATGGCCATCGGCCTGATGCACGCGCTGACCGTGCGGGGCCGATCGGTTCCCGGCGACATCAGTGTGATCGGTTTCGACGACGTCCCAGAGGCCGAATACCTGGCTCCCCCGCTCACCACCGTGCGGCAGGACTTCGAGCGCATCGGCCGGGACCTGCTCAGCGCGCTCCTGGACCAGATCAGCGGCGACGACGACTCGATCATTCGCCAGTCGGTCCCCGAACTGATCGAGCGAGCCTCCACCCGGAGTCACCCACCCGGCTCACATGACAACCAGCCTCCCGCCAGAGATCGCCGGTCAGCCATCGCCTGACCGACAGCGTCAGCGAACTCGGGCCGACGGATCACGGCCCCGATCCGTACTTGAGGAACCCGTCGAACTCACCGATCTTGCGCACCCGGCGCCAAAAGAAGTCCGCCCAGACGTCGCCGCCCAGGATGTCGGGGAAGCCCACCTGCAGTTCCGGCACCTCGAAGCCCAGCTCGAAGATCCGCCAACCTGCGCCACGACACCAAAGGTGCGCCGCGACACTGAACCTGCGCCGCGAAGTTGCGTGCGGTGCGGGGCGGGAGGGGGGCGGCGCGGGGCGGGCGCAGAAAGACCGCCGGCCCCGCATCCGTAGAGAGGATGCGGGGCCGGCGGCCAGGTGGAAGTTAGCGGCCGCCGGCGCGACGCTTGTTGTAGACGTCGAAGGCCACGGCGAGAAGCAGCACGAGGCCCTTGACGGCCTGCTGCCACTCAATGCCGATGCCCATGATCGACATGCCGTTGTTCAGCACACCGATGATCAGACCACCGATGATGGCGCCACCGATGGTGCCGACACCACCCTGCACGGCCGCGCCACCGATGAAGGCGGCGGAGATGGCCTCGAGCTCGAAGCCGTCACCGGCCTTCGGGCCGGCCAGGTTGAGGCGGGCGGTGAAGATCAGGCCGGCGAGGGCAGCAAGCACGCCCATGTTCACGAACAGCCAGAACGTCACGTTGCGGGTCTTCACACCGGAGAGCTCAGCGGCGTGCAGGTTGCCACCGATGGCGTAGATGTGACGGCCGAAGACGCTGCGGTTCATGACGACGCCGTAGACCAGCACCAGCACGGCCAGCACGATCAGGGTGACCGGGATGCCCTTGTAGGAGGCGAGGGCGTAGGCGAACAGGCCGATACCGGCGGTGATCAGCACGAGCTTGCCGATGAACCACACCAGCGGCTCCACCTCCTGGCCGTACGAGGCACGGCCGCGACGGGTGCGCACCTGCTGCACGATCAGGGCGATGATGGCCAGCGCGGCGACACCCAGGGTCAGCGGGTCCAGCTCGAACTCGCCGAAGACATCCGTGAGGAAGCCGTTGCCGAGGGCGCGGTACTCGCCCGGGAAGGAACCGATGTTGGCGTTGCCGAGCACCGCGAGCGCAAGCCCACGGAAGATCAGCATGCCGGCCAGCGTCACGATGAACGCCGGGATGCCCACATAGGCGATCCAGAAGCCCTGCCAGACACCCACGAGGGCGCCGACCAGGAGCGACAGGATGATCGACAGCCACCAGGGCAGTCCCCAGGTCACCGCGAAGACACCGGACACGGCACCGACGAAGGCAGCGACCGAGCCGACCGACAGGTCAATGTGGCCGGCGATGATGACCATCACCATGCCGACCGCGAGAACGAGGATGTACCCGTTCTGCACGATCAGGTTCGAGATGTTCTGCGGCCGCAGCAGGATGCCGTCGGTCAGGATGCTGAACAGCACGACCACCACGATCAGAGCGACGAAGATGCCGTTCTTGCCGAGGTCGGCGATGACGTGGCTGACCCACTGGCCCGCCTTGGAGTTGCTGGGGTTGACTTGTGCACCTGCGGCCGTGTTGCTCGCCGGCTTGGTTTCGAGATCACTCATTTTGACGTTTCTCCTATTCCGATAGCGCCGACGCTAACGGGCCTTTTCCATGGTCATGTGCTTGATAAGGGTCTCCGGGGTGGCGTCAGTGATCGGGAATTCTCCCGTGATGCGGCCCTCGGAGAGGGTGTAGATGCGGTCGCAGATGCCGATCAGTTCCGGCAACTCCGACGAGATCACGATGATGCCCTTGCCCTGTGCGGCGAGGGCGTTGATGATCGCGTAGATCTCGTACTTGGCGCCGACGTCGATGCCGCGGGTGGGCTCATCCAGGATGAGCACATCGGGGTTCGAGTAGATCCACTTCGACAGCACGACCTTCTGCTGGTTGCCGCCGGAGAGCTTTCCGGTCTTGGCCAGCACGGTCGGCGCCTTGATGTTCATGCTCGTGCGGTACTCGTTGGCGACCTTGAACTCTTCGTTGTCGTCGACGAGCCCGCCCTTGACGAGCTTGCCGAGGGACGCCATCGAGATGTTGCGCTTGATGTCCTCGATGAGGTTGAGTCCGTAGGTCTTGCGGTCCTCGGTGGCGTACGCGATGCCGTTGTCGATCGCCTCGGTCACGGTGCGGGTCTTGATCTCCTTGCCGGCCTTGAACACCTTGCCGCTGATGCGGCTGCCGTAGGTGCGGCCGAACAGGCTCATCGCGAACTCGGTGCGCCCGGCTCCCATGAGCCCGGCGATGCCGACGATTTCGCCGCGGCGCACGTTCAGGTTCACGTTGTCGACCATGACCCGGGTGGCATCCTGAGGATGGTGAGCGGTCCAGTCCTCGACCCGCAGGATCTCCTCGCCGATGTTGGGCGTGTGATCCGGGTAGCGGTGTTCGAGGTCGCGGCCGACCATGTCCTTGATGATGCGGTCTTCGGTGACCTCCTGCTTGGCGATCGTCTCGATGGCCTTGCCATCGCGGATGACCGTGACGGCGTCGGAGACCTTCTTGATCTCGTTCAGCTTGTGGCTGATGATGATCGAGGTGATGCCCTGGCCCTTGAGGTGCAGCATCAGGTTGAGCAGGTGGTCGGAGTCCTCGTCGTTGAGGGCGGCCGTAGGCTCGTCCAGAATGAGCAGCTTCACGCGCTTGGAGAGGGCCTTGGCGATCTCCACGAGCTGCTGCTTGCCGACGCCGATGTCCATGATCTTGGTGGTCGGGTTCTCGCGCAGGCCCACGCGGGCGAGCAGCTTGACGGCTTCGCTGTTGGTCTTGTTCCAGTCGATCAAGCCCAGAGCGCCGCGCTGCTCGTTGTTGAGGAAGATGTTCTCCGCGATGGAGAGGTAGGGACTCAGGGCGAGTTCCTGGTGGATGATGACGATGCCCTTGGCTTCGCTGTCCCTGATGTCCTTGAATTCAACGATCTCGTCTTCGAAGACGATGTCGCCGGTGTAGGTGCCGTGGGGGTAGACCCCGCTGAGCACCTTCATGAGCGTGGATTTGCCCGCGCCGTTCTCACCACAGATGGCGTGAACTTCGCCGCGAGCGACATTGAGCGTCACGTCCTGCAGCGCCTTGACGCCGGGGAAGGTCTTGGTAATACCGCGCATCTCGAGGATGTTGGTGGTCACGTGCGTTCCTTTCTGAGGTCTATTCCGTTGTGGTGACCGGCCGGCGGGGCGTGAGCCCCGCCGGCCGGTCAGAACACGTGACTCTTAGCCGTCGATCTCGGCCTGGGTCCAGTAGCCGCTGTCAACCAGCTGCTCCGTGATGTTGTCCTTGACCACGATCGCGGAGTCGAGGAGGTAGGAGTCCACAACCTTCACGCCGTTGTCGTAGTCGGTGGTGTTGTTGATCTCCGGGGTGTCACCGTTCAGCAGCGCGAGGGTCATCGAAACGGCGACCTCGGCGAGCTTGCGGGTGTCCTTGAAGATCGTGGCGTACTGCTCGCCTGCAACGATGGCCTTGACCGAGTCGAGCTCGGCGTCCTGGCCGGAGATCGCGGGCCAGGTGTCACCCAGCGAGTAGCCGGAGCCCTCGAGGGCAGAGATGATGCCTCGGGAGATGCCGTCGTACGGGGAGAGAACGCCGTTGACAACGCTGCCGTCAGAGTACGTCGACGTCAGGATGTTCTCCATGCGGCTCTGTGCCTCTTCGCCATCCCAACGCAGGGTTGCAACCTGCTCGATGTCGGTCTGGCCGCTCTTGACCACAATGGTCTTCGAGTCGATCAGCGGCTGGAGGACATCCATCGCGCCGTCGTAGAAGAAGAACGCGTTGTTGTCGTCCAGCGAACCGGCGAACAGCTCGACGTTGAACGGGCCGGCCGGGGCACCCTCGATGGGCGTTCCGTCCAGCTCGACCAGGCCGAGGCCGTTCAGGAGCGACCAAGCCTGCTGCTGGCCGACCTTGAAGTTGTCGAACGAGGCGTAGTAGCTGACGTTCTCGGTGTCGCGGATCAGGCGGTCGTAGGCGATGACGGGGATGTCGGCGTCTGCGGCGTCCTGGAGCACGCTGGTGAGGGTGGTGCCGTCGATCGAGGCGACGATCAGGGCCTTGGCGCCCTTGGTGATCATGTTCTCGATCTGCGAGACCTGCATGGGGATGTCGTCTTCTGCGTACTGCAGGTCGACGGTGAAGCCCTCGGCTTCGAGCTGCTCCTTGACGGCGTTACCGTCGTTGATCCAGCGCTCGGAGGACTTCGTGGGCATTGCAACGCCAACGAGTCCGCCGTCGCCGGCACCCTCGCCGCCGCCGTCGCCGCCGCTCGAGCAGGCTGCCAGGGAAATAACCATGGCTCCGGCAGCCAGGGTCGCGAGGAAAGCTTTCTTCTTCACTGTGGTTCCTTTCATATTTTCAATCGACTTTGATGTCAAATGGGTCAAGTAAGTGGTGCGTGTGTGATTTACAGGCCTTGCGCCAGGCGGTAGTACGCCTGGTTCCATCGCACCTCGCGGGTGAAGTCCCGCAGGGTGGTGGTCTTATCGATCACGAGAAGCTCGGTTTGAGCGATCTCGGCGAAATCGTGGAACACCTCGATGCCGACGGCTGTCGACATGACGGTGTGGTGGGCGGCGCCGGCGGTGAGCCAGGCGGCGGCGGAGGTGGCGAAGTCGGGTGCGGGCTTCCAGACGGCGCGGCCGACGGGGAGTTTGGGTAGTGCTTCGGAGGGTTCGACGACCTCGACGACGTTGGCGACGAGGCGGAATCGGTCGCGCATATCGCTCATCGCGACGACCACGGCCGGGCCGGGGGCGGCGTTGAAGACCAGGCGCACCGGGTCGTCCTTGCCGCCGATGCCCAGCGGGTGGATCTCCAGGGTCGGCTTGGCGGTCGCTAGTGACGGGCTGACCTCGAGCATGTGGGCGCCGAGGATGAGTTCGGCGCCGGGGGTGAGGTCGTAGGTGTAGTCCTCCATCAGGCTCGCCCCGCCGGGCAGGCCGGAACCCATCACGTTGGCCACCCGGACCAGGATCGAGGTCTTCCAGTCGCCCTCGGCACCGAAGCCGTAGCCTTGGGCCATCAGGCGTTGCACGGCCAGGCCGGGCAGTTGCTTGAGCGCACCGAGGTCTTCGAAGTTGGTCGTGAAAGCACTGAAACCGCCGGCTTCGAGGAAGGACTTCAGGCCGAGCTCGATCGCGGCGCCGTAGCGCAGTGACTCGTGCCGGGCACCGCCGACCTTCAGCTCCGGGGCGACGTCGTAGAGCTCGTCGTATTCGGCCACGAGAGCGTCGATGTCGGCATCGGTTTGGGCGTGGACGGCGTCGGCGAGTTCGTTGACCGACCAGGTGTTCACCTGCACGCCGAACCGCAGTTCGGCTTCGGTCTTATCGCCCTCGGTCACGGCCACGTAACGCATGTTGTCGCCGAACCGGGCCAGTTTCATGCTGTTCGATGCCGCCCAACCGGCCGCAGCACGAGTCCACGTGCCGATCGAGGCGGACACGACGGGGTTGGACACGTGGCCCACAACGGTCTTCCGGGACACGCCCAGGCGGGTCTGGATGTAGCCGAACTCCCGGTCGCCGTGGGCGGCCTGGTTCAGGTTCATGAAGTCGAAGTCGATCTCAGCCCAGGGCAACTCGACGTTGGCCTGGGTGTGCAGGTGCAGCAACGGCTTCGTCAGCGCGTTGAGGCCACCGATCCACATCTTCGCCGGCGAGAACGTGTGCATCCACGCAATCAGGCCGATCACACTGTCATCACTGTTCGCATCCAGCGCGGCCCGACGGATGGACTCGGCATCCTTGAGCACCGGCTTCCACACCACTGTTACCGGCACATCACTGGACGCGTTCAACGCGTCGGAGATCGCCTGGGACTGCTCGGCGACCTGACGCAGGGTCTCCTCGCCGTAGAGGTTCTGGCTACCGGTGAGGAACCACACCTCGTACGAGTCCAGGGTGGTGGCCAGGGCGGTGGGAGTTGAGACAGCTGACATTACTTGAGTGCTCCTTGCGGTGCTTGTCCGTAGACGTTCTGGTAGCGGTTGAAGAGGGAATCGATCGCGTCCTGCGGGATCGGGATGAGCGGGCCGCCCTGGCGGGCGAGGTGCACGGTGCGGGCGACGTCTTCGACCATCACGGCGGCCTTGACCGCGTCGCGGGCATCCTTGCCGATGGTGAACGGGCCATGGTTCTGCATCAACACGGCCCGGGATCGGTGCCCGGTCAACGCCTCGACGATGCCCTGGCCGATGGTGTCATCACCGATGATCGCGAACCGGCCCACCGGGATCGGACCGCCGAACTCATCGGCCATCGCCGTGATCACACACGGGATCTCCTCACCCCGCGCCGCCCACGCTGTGGCGTAAGTCGAATGCGTGTGCACGACCCCGCCGACCTCGCTCATGTGCCGGTAGACATACGCGTGCGCGGCAGTATCGCTGGACGGCGACCGGTCCGCGCCGGGGGTCTCCGGGATGACGTTGCCGTCCAGATCGCACAGGATCATGTTCTCCGGCGCCAGATCCGCGTAATCCACCCCGGACGGCTTGATCACGAACAAGTCAGCACCGGGCACCCGACCAGAGACATTACCGCCGGTCCACACGACCAGGCCGTTCGCGGTCAACTCACCGTGCAACCGGGCGATGTCCGCGCGCACTCGCGCGATCGCCACCTCGATCTGCGGGCCGAAGGTGCTCACGCGAACACCGGCTCGCTCGTGGCGAAGTCGGCGAGGGTTCCGTGGTCGATTCCGGTGAGGTGTGACTCGTCTGCAGCAGCTGCCGGTGCAGCGGACTGAGCGGTGGACGTGCTCACAGAATCGACTCCCTTGTCTGAAATGGTGCAGGTGATGCGGATGCGCTGAATGCGGTGAATGTGAACGGTCACATTGCTGACCTCATGTTAGCCGCATCGGGGAAACATCTGTCAAGTCCGGTTTGTCACTTTTGGGTAACGCCCGGACCAGCAGCCCGAAGGGGGGGTCTCTGCAGACGTCGGTCAGAATGCCGGCGGGCCCGTGGACCCGCGCACTATGAGCTCGGGGATGATGGCGCTGCGTTGTTGGTCGGGGCCGTCGGTGATGTCATCCAGCAGCAGGGCCATGCAGCGCCGACCGAGTTCGGCGAAGTCCTGCCGCACCGTGGTCAGCGGCGGCCAGAAGTGTGCCGCTTCGGGAATATCATCGAATCCGACCACGCTGACGTCGCCGGGGATGTCGAGTCCAGCGTCTCGGATGGCGTGCATCAGACCCAGGGCCATCTGGTCGTTCGACGAGAAGATCGCGGTGAAGTCCCGCACCCGCAGCAGCTCGCGACCCGCGTAGTAGCCGAAGTCGGCCGTCCAGTCCCCGAGGATGGGCGCCGTCGTCGGCACGTCCATCGCACCCATCTCGTCGAGGAACCCGCGCATGCGCGCCTCGGCCTCGATCCAGTCCTGCGGGCCGGCCAGGTGATAGATGTTGCGGTGCCCGAGATCGATGAGATGCCGGGTCGCGGCCCGGGCGCCGGCGATCTGGTCGAAGGAGAGGCCGTGTTCGTTCAGGCTCCCGGTGGACTGCAGGGTCACATAGGGCACGGCGACGGAGAGCTGCTCGAGCACGTCGAAGACCCGCATCTGCGGGGCGATCACGACGATGCCCTCCACCGACTGCAGCATCAGGTGGTCCAGTGCGGCCTCGATGGTCGCCGGGTCCGCCGAGGTCAGATTGGCCGTGTTGACGTAGTAGCCGGCCTCGCGGGCCGCGTCCTGGATGGCCGCAATGCTGCTGGCGGGCCCGTACTGCGAGCTCGAAGCGGAGAGCACACCAATCGTGCGGGAGGTCCCGCGGGACAACGCACGGGCCGCACGGTTGGGCCGGTACTGAAGGTCGTCCATCACCTGCTGTACGCGCGCCTTGGTGGAATCGCGGATGCTCGGATGGTTGTTGAGCACGCGGGAGACCGTCTGATGTGAAACACCGGCAAGGCGCGCGACATCCCGGATGCTGGGTGCGCGACTCTTGGGCAGATCAGCTGGCACGGGAGGAGGCCTCGTTCGAATGTGCACGGTCACAAATGTGGACGCCTCCCAATTATGCACGGGACTGACCCGGTGAGAATGCAGAATGTGACGGTCACATGTCCCGGTCCGGGCATATGTGACAGTCACATGGCCGGACGGCGGCGTACAGTGCGAGTTCAGGCGCTGGCGCGCACCACCAGATCGGTGGGCAGCACGATGGCGGCGGGCCGTTCGCCGTCGATGACCCGCAACAGCAGACGCACCATTTCCTCGCTGATCCGTTCGAAGGGCTGGTGCATCGTGGTCAGTGCCGGGGTGGTCTGGGTCGCTACCGGGGCGTCGTCGAACCCGCCGACGGCCACATCCTCCGGCACGCGGCGGCCGGCGGCCAGCAGAACGTCGATGGCACCGGCGGCCATCACGTCGTTCGCCGCGAACACGGCGTCCAGGTCGGGGTGGCGTTCGAGAAGCTCGGTCATGGCCTGCGCCCCGCTGGCCCGGCTGTAGTCGCCCCTGGCCACATAGCTCGGATCGAATGTCGCACCGAGCTCGTCGGCATATGCCTCGAACCGACGCATGCCTCCAGAGGTATCTTCAGGGCCGGCGATCGTCGCGACACGGTCACGGCCGAGTCCCCGCAGGTACCGCACCATCTCCCTGGCACCGTCGTAGTCGTCGGCGGCGACGTAGCCCATCTTCTTCTCGAAGCCCAACGGCACCCCGCAGGCTATGGCCGGCACGTTGGCGGCGATGATCTCGGAGATCAGGCCGCGCCGGCCGCTGTGCGAGGAGACGAGCAGCACCCCGTCGACGTGACCGGCGGTGATGAACTCGGTGGCCCGGCGCTGTTCATCCTCGTCGCCCGCCATGATCAGCACGAGCGAGATATCGTGCGCGGACAACGCCTTCGACGCGCCGCGCATAAGGACGGCGAAGTTCGGGTCTTCGAAGAGGCGGTCGTGCGACTCGGTGAGCAGGAAGGCGACCGAGTTGGCCCGGCTGGTGGCGAGACTGCGGGCGTGCGGGTTGACTCTATAGCCGGTCTTCTTGATCGCGCCGTTGACCGCGGCCAGGGAATCAGGGCTCACCCAGTGGCCGCCGTTGAGCACTCGCGACACGGTGCCCCTGGATACGCCGGCGGCTGCGGCCACGTCATCGATGGTCGGCCGGCGCTTCGCGGGGGGCGGGGTCACGTGTGAATCCTAGCTTCCGTCCCTGCTGCTCGATGTGCTCAACACCGCCGGCATCGAGGCGGCCCGCGGCCTCACCGGCGTCGAGACCATCACCCGGTCCACCGACACCGACGATTTCCTGTTCCTGATCAACCACACGGATGCCGACCAGACCTGGCCGGCCACCGGAACCGAGTTGCTCACGGGCGGCACGGTCACCGGCACCGTGCTGGTGCCGGCCGGACTCACCCGGGTGGTGCACACCATCCGCTAGCCGCGCCCCGGCCCACGCTGGTCTCCGGCCGATCCCGAACTGGGGGTGCCGCGCGGCCAGCAGATCTTCCTGAGCCCTATTCAGCTATTGCCCTCGGGCGTTTACTGTCTGGGCCGCCCTTCCCGAAAGGGGCGGCCAAGGGGCGACAGCCATGAGGTCATCGAGACCAGCCAGAACCGCGCGCTCCACCGGCCGAGATACCCGCCCGCTGCAGGGACTCACAGTCTTCGCCGCCGCCCTCCTGGTGCTGGGGGCGTCCGTCCTGGTCGGTGTGCCCGGCGAGGCCGCAGCGCTCGGTGCCGAGCGGTTCGTGTCGAGCGCACCCGTCTCGCCAGGGCAACCTGTCTCGGCAGTAGCGGCCGTCGCGGTGTCACGGCCCGGCCCGGCAGCCGGACCGTCGTCGACCGGGTCGTCGGCCGCGCGCGCCGCGCTGCCGCCGGCACCCGAACAGGCCCGAGCGCCCTACCTCGCCGCCGTCGCCGCCTTCACGGCCCAGCGACGGGCGGAGACCCTGTCGATCGGACGCGCCACGGCGGGGCTCGACTCCGCCGGTCTCGTCCTGGCCGACAGTGCCGGGCGGGTGCTCGACGAGACGTCGCGCACCGCACTGGCCGACGGCATCCGCGCCCTCGAAGCGGTCGTCGCCCGGGCCGGCACGACCGTCGACCAGGCGAACCAGCTGGTCGACTCCCACCGTTCGAGCGGGAGCTACTTCGCGGCGTCCGCCGAGTTCGTGCAGGCCACCGACCGGCTGCGCGACAGCAGCGGAGACGCGCTGGACCTGCTCACCGACGACGTCACGGCCGCGGCCCAAACGGTGACGGATGCCGTCGCCGCGTGGCAGGCGGAGCAGGACCGGTTGGCCGCCGAGGAGGCCGCCAGGCAGGCGGCCGCCGAAGCCGCACGCCTCGCCGCTGAGGCCGCGGCCGCCGCCGCAAACGCGGCCGGACCCCGCTCGGCGAACGGCGGCTCGTCCGGTGGCACCTCGGGCAGCGCCGGGACCATACCGGCACCGGCATCCGCGACTTTCGACAAGTACGTGTGGACGAACGGGTTCCAGAGCGAGATCGACTCCTGCAACGGAGCCGTCGACGTCACCGGGAACTACGGCGTGGCCGTGATCGCCGAGCACTGGTCCTGCGGTGGATCCTGGTTCCCGGGCAGCGGCAGCGTGATCACCCTCAGCGGAGTGCGGTCGGGCACCTACCGGGTGGGCGGCGTCGCGGCCGTGCTCAATGCGAACACCCAGGGCACCCAGGACGTGCCGCGCGGCTACGACCTGCTGTACCAGACCTGCATCAACGGCTCGAATTCCACCATGTCGTTCACCGTGCTGACCCGGGTGGGCTAGTCCCTAGCTGGCGGGCAGCGCCTGGGCGAGGTCGGCGAGCAGGTCGTCGATGTCTTCGATGCCCACCGAGAGGCGCACGATGTTGGTGGCCACCTCGAGCTCGGTGCCGCGCACGGAGGCGTGGGTCATTTCCGACGGGTAGTTCACCAACGACTCGACGCCACCGAGCGATTCGGCCAGCTGGAACAGCTCCGTGGATTCGGCGAAGAGCCGTGCCGCGCTCTCGCCGCCTGTGAACGCCAGGGACAGCATGCCGCCGAAGGCGCTCATCTGCGCCTTGGCGAGATCGTGGCCGGGGTGGCTTTCCAGTCCCGGGTAGTAGACCTTCTCGATGGCCGGGTGCGTTTCGAGGTACTGGGCGATGGTGAGGGCGTTGCTGCTGTGACGCTCCATCCGCACCGCGAGGGTTTTGATGCCGCGCACGGTGAGCCAGGCGTCCAGCGGGGCCGAGACGGGTCCGGCCGCGAACTGGATGAACTTCGTCTTCTCGGCGAGTTCGTCATCGTTGATGACCAGGCCGCCGCCGAGCACATCGGAGTGACCGCCCAGGTACTTGGTGGTCGAGTGCACAACCACGTCGGCACCGAACGCGAGGGGCTGCTGCAGGGCGGGTGAGGCGAAGGTGTTGTCCACGACCACGAGAACGCCGTGCCGGTGGCCGACCTCGACCAGGCCGGCGATGTCGCTGATCTTCATCAGCGGGTTGCTCGGCGTCTCCACCCAGAGGATCTTGGTCTCGCCGGGGATGATGGCGGCTTCGACGGCGGCCAGGTCGCTCATCTCCACGGTGGTGTTGCGCACGCCCCAGGCGCCGTGCACCCGGTTGATCAGCCGGTGCGTTCCGCCGTAGACGTCGTTGCCGAGCACCACGTGGTCACCCGGCACGAGCACGGCACGCAGCAGGCTGTCTTCGGCGGCGAGGCCGCTGGCGAACGAGAGGCCGTGCTTGCCGCCCTCGAGTGCGGCGAGCATGGTCTCCAGCGACGTGCGGGTGGGGTTGCCACCGCGGCTGTACTCGTAGCCGCCACGGAGAACGCCGATGCTCTCCTGCACGTAGGTGGAGGTCTGGTAGATCGGCGGGATGACCGCGCCCGTGCTGGGGTCGAATTCCTGCCCGGCGTGGATGGCGATGGTGCTGAACTTCTGCTTGTCTGACTGGCTCATGATGGGGTCTCTTTCACAAAATTCGGGATGTTGCGGGCCTGGCGCAGCTGCGCGGGCGGGAATCAGACGCTCAGGTAGGTGAGCAGGTCGTGCCGGGTGATCACGCCGAGCGGTTTGCCGCCGTCGGTGACCAGCAGGGCGTCGTGCTCGGCGAAGGCGGCGCGCGCCGCGCCGACGGGTTCGTTCACGCCGATCAGCGGCAGGGCGTCGCCCACGATCGAGCCGACCTTGTCGGTGAGCTTGGTCTCTCCGGAGAACACCCGGCCCATCAGGCTGCGTTCGTCGAGTGCGCCGACGACCTCGCCCATCACCACGGGCGGTTTGGCCGCGAGCACGAGCAGCTGCGACACGTTCGCCGAGGTCATCGTCTCGATGGCGTCACGCACGGTGTCGTTCGGGTGCACGTAGACGAAGGCCGGCAGCGTGCCGGTCTTCGACTGCAGCAGGTCGGCGACCGTGTGGCCGGCGGGGGCGTTGGAGAAGCCGTAGCTGCGCATCCAGCCGTCGTTGAAGATCTTGCCCAGGTAGCCGCGGCCACCGTCGGGCAGCAGCACGACGACGACGGCGTCGGCGGGGAGGTCCTTCGCCGCGCGGAGCGCCGCGACGACCGCCATGCCGCTGGAGCCGCCGACCAGGATGCCCTCTTCGAGGGCGAGCCGGCGGGTCATGGCGAAAGAGTCGGCGTCGGAGACCGCGATGATCTCGTGCGGAACGGCCGGGTCGTATGCGCCCGGCCAGAAGTCCTCGCCGACACCCTCGACCAGGTAGGGCCTGCCCGTGCCGCCGGAGTAGACCGATCCTTCGGGGTCGGCGCCGATGATGCGCACGGCGTCGTTCGAGACCTCGCGCAGGTAGCGACCGGTTCCGGTGATGGTGCCGCCGGTGCCGACGCCGGCGACGAAGTGGGTGACGGTTCCGTCGGTGTCTCGCCAGATCTCCGGTCCGGTGGACTCGTAGTGGCTGAGCGGCCCGTTCGGGTTGGAGTACTGGTTGGGCTTGAAGGCGCCGGGGATCTCCCGGGCCAGCCGGTCGGAGACGCTGTAGTAGGACTCGGGGTCGTCGGGCGCCACGGATGTCGGCGTCACGACGATCTCGGCGCCGTACGCGGTGAGCACATTGCGCTTGTCCTCGCCGACCTTGTCCGGCAGGACGAAGACGCACTTGTAGCCGCGCTGCTGCGCCACCAGGGCCAGGCCCACGCCGGTGTTGCCGGAGGTGGGTTCCACGATGGTGCCGCCGGGCTTGAGGTGCCCGTCACGTTCGGCCGCGTCGATGATGCGGGTGGCGATGCGGTCCTTCGCGGACCCGCCGGGGTTCAGGTATTCGAGTTTGACGAGCACGGTGGCGGAGATGCCCGTCGTGACCTTGTGCAGCTTGACCAGGGGCGTGTTGCCGATGAGGTCGAGGATGGTGTCGGCGATTTTCATGAAGGATCCTTCGTCTGGGAGACGTGGTGCAGCGCGTGCGGGCGTGGGCGCGGCCGCGGGTGGGCGGTCCTGGAACCGAAAGTGAGGTGCGTGGGTCGGCTAGAGACAGCAGCGACAGGGACACGACGTCAGGATGATCACACCCTCACTCTAGTCCGCGGGCAGCGGCCGCGGCCAGCCTGTGAACCATCTGTGAGATCCGCAATCGAGGAAGCCCGGGCACCGGTCCATACGTTCGAATGAGTGCACAGCAAATGAAAGAGGCCCCTCGTGACCCCTGCCCCGCCCGCCGGCTCATCCGGATCGTCGTCGCCCAAGCCCGGCGTCAAGCAGCAACGGGCAGTGCAGCGTGCCCAGAAGCTCGAGCAGTACCACCGGGAGCAGAAACGGAGCGCCCGCAACCGGCGCATCGCCCTGATCAGCGGGATCACCGTGGCCGTCGCGGTCATCGGCCTGCTGATCACCTCGATCGTGCTCACCCCGCAGAGCCCCAGCTACACAGCCGGAGGCGGCAGCGGTGCCGAGATCGAGGGCGTGCAGACCTTCGAGAACACTGCGGCGCACGTGCAGACGCCGGTCAGCTACCCGCAGACCCCGCCGGCCGGCGGCGAGCACAACCCGACCTGGCTGAACTGCGGCGTCTACACCGAGGCCGTTCCTGACGAGAACGCGGTGCACGCCCAGGAACACGGCGCGCTGTGGATCACTTACGACCCGGCCATCAGCGATGAGGACCTCAGCACCCTGCGCGGGTTGCTGCCGTCGACCTACGTCATCCTGTCGCCGTTCGACGACCTGCCCTCTCCGGTGGTGCTGAGCGGCTGGAACACCCAGCTGGCCGTCGACTCCGTCGACGATGAGCGCATTCCCGAGTTCATCCAGGAGTACTGGCAAAGCAACTCGGTGCCTGAGCCCGGTGCCCCGTGCACCGGCGGTATCGATGGCCCCGGAAAGGCGTAGTCCGGGCGCCCGGCGGGCCATTTTGATCGTGGCGGCCGGCGTCGCCGCTGTCACCGTCGGCCTGGTGGGCTTCTCGGTGGGGAGACTGAGCACCATCGACAATCCCACTCCGCTGTCCACCAGCGCTGAGGCCGGTTTCGCCAGGGACATGCAGGTGCATCACCTGCAGGGAGCCGAGCTGGCCATGATCATCCGTGACCGCACCGACGCCGAGGATGTGCGCCGGCTCGGCTACGACATCGCCCTCACCCAGCAGCAGCAGGCGGGCCAGCTCTACGGCTGGCTCACCGAGTGGAACCTCTCGCAGGCCGGCCCGGAGCCGTCGATGACCTGGATGACCCGGCCCGGCCGCTCGGATGCCGGGCATGCCCACACCGACGACGCCGCGACCGGCAACGGTTCGGCCGGCGCCCACACCCCGGGCGACCCGATGCCGGGACTCGCCACCGCCGACCAGATCGCCGCCCTCACCGCCGCGAGCGGCGTCGACGCCGAGCGGCAGTTCCTCACCCTGATGATCAAACACCACCTGGGCGCCGTCGAGATGGCCGAGGCCGTTCAGGATCGCGCCAACAACAGCGCGATCCTCGGGTTCGCGAACTCGGTGATCCTCTCCCAAGAGGCCGAGATCACCCTGATGGAGTCGATGCTCGCCGACCGCGAACCGTGAGAAAAGCACCGAAAACTCGTGATTTTCGGGGCTTAGCTCACAGTTCGCGAGCCTGCTCGGGGGCTTGCTCGGCGTAGAGGGAGGCGTAGGTACCGCCGGCGGCGAGCAGCTCCTGGTGGGTGCCGGCCTCGACCACCCGGCCTGCGTCGACGACGAAGATCACGTCGGCGGTCACGATGGTTGACAAACGGTGCGCGATGGCGATGGTCGTGCGGCCGCGGGACGCGGTGTCCAGGGCCGACTGCACCACACGCTCGGAGATCGCGTCGAGCGCGCTCGTGGCCTCGTCGAGGATGAGCACCTCCGGGTCTTTCAGCAGCACCCGGGCGATCGCCACCCGCTGTTTCTCACCACCGGAGAGCCGGTAGCCCCGCTCGCCGACCACGGTGTCGTAACCGTCCGGGAACGACGCGATGGTGGTGTGGATGTTCGCGGCCCGCGCCGCGCTCTCGAGCTCGGCATCCGTGGCGTCGGGTTTGGCGTACCGGAGGTTCTCGGCGATGGTCGCGTGGAAGAGGTAGGTCTCCTGGCTGACGATGCCGATGTGGGAGACCAGCGACTCCTGCTCGAGGTCGCGCACGTCGACCCCGGAGAACAGCACCCGGCCCCCGGTCGCCTCGTAGAAACGCGGGATGAGATACGACACCGTGGTCTTGCCCGCTCCGCTGGGCCCGACGAAGGCGGCGAACGCCCCAGGCGCGATCGTGAACGAGACCGCGTCGAGGGTGGGCCGGGCGTCGGCCGGGGCATCCGGATAGGCGAACGTGACGGCGTCGAACTGCACCCGGCCGCTCACGTGGGGCACCGGGCGGGCATCGGGAGCGTCGCTGATCGCCGGGGTCAGGTCGAGATACTGGAAGATCCGGGCGAACAGGGCGCTGGAGGTCTGCAGGTCCAGGGCCACCCGCATCAGGCCGAGCAGCGGGAAGAGCAGCCGCGCCTGCACGGTGGTGAAGGCCACCACGGTGCCCGCGGTGATATCGGCGGCGCCGTTGGTGAGCAGCAGCCCGGCCACCAGGTAGACGATGGCCGGGATGCTGGAGAGGAAAATGCTGACCATGGCAAAGAACCACTGGCCGCTCATCTGCTGGCTGACCTGCAGGCGCACCTGATTGTCGTTCTCGAGCGAGTACCGGGCGATCTCGGCCTTCTGCCGGGTGAAGCTCTTGGAGAGCAGGATGCCCGACACGCTCAGGGTCTCCTGCGTGATCGCGGTCATGTCGGAGAGGGACTCCTGGGTCTTGCCCGCGATCCGGGCCCGCACCTGGCCCACCCGGCGTTGGGCGAACACCAGGATCGGCATCAGGATCACCGCGACGATGGCCAGTTGCCAGTTGAGCAGCAACATCGCCACGAACGCCGCGATCACGGTGACGGCGTTGCCGAGCACGCTGGAGACGGTGTTGGTGAGTACGCCGGCCACGCCGCCGACGTCGTTCTGCAGCCGGGACTGGATCACGCCGGTCTTGGTGCGGGTGAAGAAGCTCAGCTCCATGGCCTGCAGGTGGCTGAACAGGCGCACCCGCAGCTCGCCCATCACCGAGTTGCCCACCGTGGCGGTGAGCCAGGTCTGCCAGACGCCCAGCAGTGCGGTGGTGAGGTAGGCCGCGATCATCAGCGCCACGAGTACGGTCAACCGTTGCAGGTTGGGCCCGCCGGACGGAGGGAACAACCCGTCGTCGAACGCCCGCTGGATCAGCAGCGGCGGCAGCACCGACAGCCCGGCGGAGATCAGCACCAGGATGACCGTGACGACGAGCTTGCGCGTGTGCGGGGCGAACAGCGCCCGGATGCGGCCGAGCAGGTTGGGGATCTCGGGCGCCTCGGCGTTCTCGGCCTTCTGAGCGGCCGGATCGTCTCCGCTGACCCGGTTCCGGCGACCGCGGAACCCCTCTGGAGGACGTCCTCCCGCGCCGTGCGTTCCGCTCATGCATTCACTCTAAGACAGTGGTTTAAAGACAGCGGACCGACCCCGGAGAGTCCGGGGCCGGTCCGTCGCAGCCGGTGCCAGTGCCGGCCCGGCCACGATGGAGAACTATCCCTTGGTGGAACCGGCCAGCAGACCGCGCACGAAGTAGCGCTGCAGGCTGAAGAACACGACCAACGGCACGATCAGCGACACGAACGCGGCAGCCGTCAGACGTTGCCAGTCCTGCCCTCTGGTACCGGTGAGCTCCGCCAACCGCTGGGTGAGCGGCGCCACATCCTGGGTGCCGCCCGAGAAGATCAACGCCACCAGCAGGTCGTTCCAGACCCAGAGGAACTGGAAGATCGCGAAGGACGCCAGGGCGGGAACCGCCAGCGGCAGCACGATCCGGAAGAAGACCTGGCCGTGGCTGGCGCCATCCACCCGGGCTGCCTCGATGACCTCGCCCGGAATCTCCGAGATGAAGTTGTGCAGCAGGAAGATCGCCAGCGGCAGCGCGAAGATCGTGTGCGCGATCCAGACCGGCAGGTAGCCCTGCTCGGGGATCATCGGGATCAGGTCGTGCACCCAGGCCTGGCCGGGGCGCAGGAACTGGGTGAACATCTGCAGGAGCGGGATCAAGGCGAGCTGCAGCGGGACGATCTGCAACGCGAAGATCAGGACGAACAGGCCGCCGCTCCACTTGAACTTGATCCAGGCGAAGGCGTAGGCGGCCATCGCGGCGATCACCAGCGGGAACAGTGTGGCCGGGATCGCGATGGCCAACGAGTTCACGAAGTAGGCGCCAAGCTGCGGCGACGACTGCGACGTGCTGAACAGCACTTCCTGATAGTTCGCCAGAGTGAAACCCGGGTTCTGGAAGATCGTCCACCAACCGGTGGTGCTGATCAGGCCGGCGGGCCGGAACGAGGAGATGAACAGCCCGAAGGTGGGCAGGGTCCAGAGCACCGCGATGACCAGCGCCACGACTGTGGCAGTGCGCGAGGTGAGACGGCGCTTCACCCGGGCTGACTTGCCGACCACTTCTGCGGCGGTGTCGGCCTTGCTCGTCTTGGCACCCGGGATGGGCAGGTCGACTACGTTGTCGCTCATCGGATCTCCCTCTGCTGACGCAGGACTCGTACGTTGTAGATGACGATCGGCAGCACCAGCAGGAACAGCACGATCGCGAGCGCGGCGCCTCGGCCCTGCTCGCCGGCCCGGAAGGCCTGGGTGTACATCTCGTTGGCGATGACGCTGGTGTTGAAGTTACCGGCGGTCATGGTGCGCACGATGTCGAACACCTTGAGGGTGGCGATCGAGATGGTGGTGATGACCACGACCAGCGAACCGCGGATGCCCGGCAGGGTCACGTTGGTGAACCGCTGCCACGGGTTGGTGCCGTCCAGCTGCGCGGCCTCGATCTGCTCGGTCGGAACGCCCTTGATCGCGGCGGAGCAGATGACCATGGCGAAACCGGTCTGGATCCAGATCATCACGACGATCAGAAGGAAGGTGTTGATCGGCGAGGTCTGCAGCCACTGCACGGGTTCGCCGCCGAACCAGACCAGGATCTGGTTGAGCAGGCCGATCTGCGCGTTGTCGCCGGACTTGTAGTCGTAGACGAAGCGCCAGATGATGCCGGCGCCCACGAAGGAGATCGCCATGGGCATGAACACCAGCGCCTTGAAGTACTTCTCCCCGCGGGACTTGTCGATGAACATCGCATAGGCCAAACCGATGGTGGTGGAGAGGATCGGCACCACCACGACCCAGATCACGGTGTTGCCCAGGGTGACCAGTGCGGCCGGCTGGGTGAACATCCAGATGAAGTTCTCTGCGCCCACCCATTCGCCGGAGCTATTGCTGAAGGCCAGCAGCGAGGTGCGGAAGGCCGGATAGATGAGCCCGACGGCCAGCAGGATCAGGGCGGGAAGCAGGAAGAAGGCGAGTTGCCAGTAGTCGCGCCCACGTTTGGGCGCCTTGTCGATAAGGAATAGCACGAGCCCGATAACGAGCGAGAAGGCGGCGAGGGCCGCTACCACCTGAATTATCTTGCCGAGCAGATCTGCGGTCGTCATTGGCCGGACCCTTCTATGGTGTCGAGAGGGGGTGGTTCGAAAACTTTGGGGGGTAATGCGGGGGTGGGCCCGCCAGACGGCGGGCCCACCCCGTGGGGGTAATGCGGGAAGCTAGCTCTTCGGCCAGCTGGACTCGATGGCGTCGACGACCTTCTGGGTGTCATCGCCACTGAGCCAGTTCACGATTCCCTTCCAGAAGGAGTCGGTGCCCACGGCGCCCGGCATCAGGTCAGAGCCGTCGAAACGGAACACGGTGTTCTCGTCCTGAAGGATCTCGACACTCTGCTTCAGGATGTCGCTGGATGCGAGCGAGGCGTCGAGGCCGGTGTTGGCGCTGATGACGCCGCCCAGCTCTACGCGGTTGTTCGCCCAGGTGTCGCTGGAGAGGTAGCTGAGCACCGCGGTGATCTCGTCGCCCTCGTTGAACGCGCTGACCAGCTCGCCACCACCGGTGACGGCCTGCTCTCCGCCGGCCTCGGCCGGCGGCAGGAGGAACGCGTAGACGTCGCCGTCGGGAGCGACGGAGACCTCAGAGCCATCGGCGTTCTTCCAGAAGCCCTCGTAGAACGAGGCCTGGTGGTGCATCGCGCAGCTGTCGTCGAGAACCGGGAGGCCGGCGTCGCCGAACTCCGTGGAGATGATCGACGAGACGTCGCCGAGTCCGCCGTTGACGTACTCCGGGTTCTTCAGGATGTCGCCGACCGAGTTGAACGCGGTGACGATGGCGGGGTCGTTGAACGGGATCTCGTGCTTGACCCACTTGTCATAGGTCTCGGCACCGGCCTGGCGAAGAACGTAGTCCTCGACCCAGTCCGTTCCCGGCCAACCGGTGGCGTCACCGGATCCGACGCCCGCGCACCACGGCACGGTGCCGTCGGCGGCGATCTGGGCGGTGAGGTCCATCATCTCGTCAAGCGAGGTGGGGATCTCGTAGCCCTTGTCCTCGAACATGGCCGGCGAATACCAGACATAGCCCTTGACGCTGGCCATCAGCGGGGCGGCGTAGAAGGTGCCGTCGGTCGCAGTGCCGTAGCCCTTCCAGTCCGCGGACCACCACTTGTCCACGTTGGCCTCGACGGCTTCGGGGGCGGGCTTGAGGAATCCGGCGTCGGCGAGCTTGTTGAACAGACCCGGCTGCGGGATGATGCCGATGTCCGGCGCGGAGCCGCCCTCGGCGAGAACGGCGATCTGAGCCTCGAACTCCTTGGTGCCCGTGTAGTTCACCGTGATGCCGGTGCAGGCCTGGAAGTCGGCCCAGGACTCCACGAGCCGGTCGGCTTCGACGTCCTGGATGGTTCCGCCGATGCTCACTTCGGGGTTGCCCTCGAAGGTGCCGTAGTCGGCGTAGGCGGCGCAGTCGGTGTCTTCTGCGGTCTGGGCGGCGATGTCGCCGGTACAGCCGGTCAGGGCGAGTCCCATCACTGCGGCTGCAGCGACCGGGACAATGAGCCGGCGATGCTGTTTCACGCTCATGCAAATCCTCCTCGTTGAGTGTTGCTTGTGGCCGTTCCGCCGGGCGGTCGGGCCGAAAATGTGGTGCGGGTGCTCTGGGTACAGACAGATCTGGAAACGGTTGCATAAGGAACCGGTTCCACACCACAAAGTACGGCACGGAACGGTTCGCCACAAGCCCGTATAGATCACAGATTGACAAAGATCGCGCTCTCACCACGGCGGGGTTTCGACCGGGTCACACTTCGGCGTCGAATTTCTGGAACCGATTCCAGCCTGGTGGCCGAAGGGCTAGGGTGTGCACAGCGGTTCCAACGACGGGAGGCTGGTATGAGCGCGATCGCGGATGTCGCACGCCTCGCCGGTGTCGCCAAAGCGACGGCCTCACGCGCCCTCAGCGGCCGCGGCTACGTGTCGGACGAAACGCGCAGCAAGGTGGTCGCGGCCGCGGCCCTGATCGGCTACGTCGCCTCCCCCAACGCAGCAAGCCTGGTGACCGGGCGAACCCAGAGCGTCGGCGTGATCATTCCGTTCATCAGCCGCTGGTTCTTCTCCGAGATCCTTGAGAGCCTCGAACAGTCCCTGCTCGCCAAGGGCTACGACATGACGCTGTACAACCTCCCCGCGCACTCGGTCGAGCGGGAACGGGTCTTCGACTTCTTCCTTGCCCGCAAACGGTTCGACGGCGTCATCTCGGTCGGGGTCGAACTCAGCGACACCGAGGTGCAACTGCTGCACAGGCTGGGCCGCCCGCTGGTCGGCATCGGCGGAGAGATCCCCGGTGTGCACACCATCGCCATCGACGACATCGCGGCCGCGCGGCTGGCCACCGAACACCTGATCAGTCTCGGCCACACCGACATCCGTCACATCGGCGGCGACCAGGTGGATCAAATGGATTTCGCCGTGCACACCAAACGGCTCACCGGCTTCAACACGGCAATGCGAGCCGCCGGGCTCAACACGGACGGCTGCTTCGCCCCCTGCGCGTTCACGGTGCCCGGCGGCTACGAAGCCGGCCTGGCCCTGTTCGGCGATCCGCACCGGCGGCCGACGGCGGTGTTCGCGGCGAGCGACGAGATCGCGATCGGCCTCATCGTCGCGGCCAGGGAGCTCGGCATCCTGGTCCCCTCCGAGCTCTCGGTTATCGGCATCGACGGGCATCCCTACGCCGAGATGTTCCGGCTCACCACCATCGAACAGCACCCGCGCAATCAGGCCCGGATGGCTGTGGAGGCTCTACTGGGCGCGCTCGAGCAGCAGTCGGTCACGGTCAGCCCGGGGCTCACCAGGGCGCCGACCAACCTGGTGATGCGCTCCAGCACCAGCGCACCGCGGTGACGGCGACAGGGCAACTGTTGCCCGTGCGGAGTATCCGCATCGGTAACAGTTGGGGCAGGCCGGCTGAGACCATCGGCGGCCCGGGTTAGCCTCGAAGGGATGAATTCCGATCCAGCCGCCGCGCCTCAGGTGGTCGCCACGCTGTATGAGCCCCGGCGACCGGTCGATCTGGCGGCCACCATGGCCCCGCACCGTCGCGGCAGCGGCGACCCCACCGCACGCACCGACGCCGACGGCCTCTGGCGCACCCAGCGCACCCCGCTCGGTCCGGCGACCCTGCGGCTGCGGCAGGGATCCGACGGCGTGATCGACGCCCGCGCCTGGGGGCAGGGCGCCGAGTGGTGCATCAGCCAGGTGCCCGCCCTGCTGGGCGCCGACGACGATTGGACCGGTCTCGACCTGGGCGCCCACGCCGCCCTCGCCGAGGTGCGCCGCCGCAATCCCGGTGTCTGGCTGGGCAGCTCAGGGCTGGTCTTCGAGGCACTGATCCCCGCGATCATCGAACAGAAGGTCACCACCCTCGAGGCGCACCGGGCCTGGTACCGGCTCATCCGCCAACACGGTGAGGCCGCACCCGGCCCTGCTCCGGCGGGCATGATGGTTTCGCCGGGTCCCGAGCGCTGGCGACTGGTGCCGTCCTGGGACTGGCACCGGGCGGGCGTGGATCCGCGGCGCTCGCGCACGGCGGTGACGGTCGCGGCCGTGGCGACCTCGCTGGACCGGCCCGTCGACGCCGGTACCGCCGCGCGCCGGCTGCAGTCACTGCCCGGCGTCGGCCGCTGGACCGCCGCCGAGGTGACCCAGCGCTCGCACGGCGACCCCGACTCGGTGAGCGTGGGCGACTACCACCTCGCCGCCCAGGTGGGCTGGGCGTTGACCGGCGCTCCGGTCGACGACGACGGCATGCTCGAGCTGCTCGAGCCCTTCGCGGGGCACCGCCAACGCGTGGTGCGCCTCATCTTGGGCAGCGGCTACCGGGCGCCCCGGCGTGGCCCGCGGATGACCATCCAGGATCACCGCCTGCACTGACGGTCGCAGTGAGGAGACACCCGCAGCGGAGGACACCTCCGCGGTGAGAGCAGTCTCGCAGCGTGGGAAAGTGCTGGCGGCGCGGGACAGTCCTCGCGGCGAGGAGGGGAGCTCGCCGCGCAGGAGAAGCGTCGCGGCGCAGGAAGAGCGGCCGCGCAACCTGCGCCACGAGCGCTACCGACTGAGGCGCAGCGGCGGGCGGTCAGCTGTCGCCGGCGCCGATGGCCTCGGCCTCTTCGAGGGAGCTCTCGACGCCGCCGTCGGCACTGGCCAGGTGGTGGCGACCCAGCACTATCACCAGCAGAGCAACCAGAACGGATGCGCCGGCGGCGTAGAACGGTGTCGCCGAGCTGAACTGGGCGGCCAGCAGCGTCGCCGCCGGCGGAGCGACGGCCCCACCGAGGAACCGCACCCCGGAATAGGCCGACGACGCGACGCTGCGGGGCAGGTCGGTGGCCTCCATCACGCTCTCGGTGAGCACGGTGTTCAGCACGCCGAGCAGCAGCCCGCCCACGATCACACACAGCACCAGGCCCCCGGCCGAGCCGATCAGGAGGCCGGCCGCGGCCAGGTCAAGGGCGAGCAGGGGCAGCACGAGCCAGAGCACCCGGCTACGGCGCATCCGTCGGGTGAGCAGCGGAGCAACCCAGACCGAGGTGATCGCGAGCGAGAGCCCCCAGCCGAAAAAGACCAGGCCGAGGCTGACGGCGCTGCCGAGGCCCAGCGGCACCAGCGCGAACGGCGTGTAGGCCAGCAGCACGAAGAAGCCGATGTTGTAGAACAGGGCGGCGCCGGCGAGGATGCCCAGGCCCGGACGGGCGAGCGCCCGGAACGGGGCGGACAGGCGGGTGGGCACGGGGCTCGGGCCCTCGGTCTTGAGGAGCACGACGATGGCGATGAAGCCGACGGCCATGAGGGTGGCGCTGCCGAAGAACGGTCCGCGCCAACTGATGCTGCCGAGCAACCCGCCCAGCAGCGGACCGATCGCGATGCCCAGGCCCAGCGCGGCCTCGTAGAGGATGATCGCCGACGAGGTACCGCCGGCCGCGGCGCCCACAATGGTGGCCAGCGCGGTCGAGATGAACAGGGCATTGCCCAGGCCCCAGCCGGCGCGGAAGCCGATGATCGACTCGACGTCCTGCGAGAGGCCGGCCGCGAGGGCGAACACCACGATGAGGGCCAGGCCGATCAGCAGGGTGCGCTTGGCGCCGATGCGGCTGGACAGCCAGCTGGTGAAGAACATGGCGATGCCGGTGATGAGCAGATAGCTCGTGAAGAGCATTTCGGTCTCGGTGGGGGTCGCGGCGAGGTCGGCGGCGATGGCCGGCAGGATCGGGTCGACGAGCCCGATGCCCATGAAGGCGATGACGCAGGCGAACGCCACGGCCCAGACTGCCTTGGGCTGGTGCAGGATGCTGGCGGCCGGGGCGGTGGCAGCGGGCGACCCAGCAGGCGCGGAAGACAAGGCGGAGGAGGACGGGGCCGAAGAGGAGCGGCGGCTCATCGGTCGGTCACCGTGGTCGCCGCGGCCGGACGGTGCGGCGCAGCCATCCGTTCGGTGGCCTCGACGCGCTCGCGCAGAATGGCGACCGCGCGTTCGAGGGTCTCGACGTCGGCGGCAGGCAGGTCGGCGAAGTAGGGCAGCAGAGCGGCGGCCAGCTCGGTGCGCCAGGCCACGAGGGCGGCCTCCCCCGCCGGGGTGCTGGCGATGAGGCTCACCCGGGCGTCCGCGGCGTCGCTGGTGCGCTCGATCCAGCCGCGGGCGACGAGGCTGCCGACGAGCTTGGTGGCGGTGGGCTGCGAGACGCGGCTGAGGTCGGCCAGTTCGCCCAGGCGGATCGGACCGGTCGAGAGCAGCACGCTGAGGGTGCGCCACAGGGCGGGCGACTCGGTGCCGCGCGCGGCGCGAGCGGCCACACGGGTCAGCCGGTGGTTGACGGAGACCAGGTCCCCGAGGATGTCGTGTAGATCAGAAGCCATCCCCATATCATATACATAGCCAAGCTATACATCCACCCCACCCTCCCCGCGAACTGTGAGCTAAGCCCCGAAAACTCGCGTTATTAGGGGCTTATCTCACAGTTCGCGGAAGGAAGGGAGGGGGGTACGGAAACGGGCGCCGCATCCGTGTGGATGCGACGCCCGTTTCGCGAGTGTGCGGCTAAGCCGTTACACCTTAAGTAACAACCCCTTGCGGGGCGTGATTACTTGAGGGTGACGGTTGCGCCAGCGGCCTCGAGGGAAGCCTTTGCCTTCTCGGCAGCTTCCTTCGCAACGCCCTCGAGGACGGCCTTCGGCGCGCCATCGACAACAGCCTTGGCTTCGCCGAGGCCCAGGCTGGTGAGCTCGCGCACAACCTTGATGACCTGGATCTTCTTGTCGCCAACGGCGTCGAGGATGACGTCGAACGCGCTCTGCTCTTCGACCTCTTCGGCAGCGGCGGCGGGGCCAGCGGCTCCGGCGACGGCGACGGGGGCAGCGGCGGTGACCTCGAAGGTCTCCTCGAATGCCTTGACGAACTCGGAGAGCTCGATGAGGGTGAGGCCCTTGAACTGCTCGAGCAGCTCTTCAGTGGAAAGCTTTGCCATGATTTTTCTCCTATTAGTTTCTAAAGTTACTCACCGCGGAACAGGCAGATGCCTAGTTCGCGGACTCCTGCTTTTCACGCAGCGCGTCGATGGTGCGAACAGCCTTCGACAGCGGTGCGTTGAACAGATATGCGGCTCCGAACAGCGAGGCCTTGAAGGCGCCGGCAAGCTTGCCGAGCAGAACTTCACGGGACTCGAGGTCGGCGAGCTTGCCTACCTCTGCGGCGGTCAGGGGGTTACCGTCGAAGTAACCACCCTTGACAACCAGGAGAGGGTTTGCCTTGGTAAAGGCACGCAGGGTCTTCGCGACGGCGACAGGGTCACCGTGTACGAAAGCGATAGCGGACGGACCAACGAGCTCCTCGTCGAAAGACGTGATGCCGGCGTTGTTGGCCGCGATCTTGGTGAGCGTGTTCTTTACCACGGCGTACGTGGCGTCCTCACTGATGGACGTGCGCAGCTCCTTGAGCTTCGCAACAGTGAGTCCGCGGTACTCGGTGAGCAGAACGGCGGTCGAGCTCTGGAATTTCTCCTGCAGCTCGGCGACCGTTGCTTCCTTGTTCGCCATGGCGCTCCTCTAAATATTCATGTGCCGGTAGCCCGGGGCGCAGACATGAAAAAAGCCCCAGCGCAAGCGCCGGAGCTGAGGCCAGTTGGACTGGCTAACTTCGAACACCTGCGCGGGCCGTTCACGTGAATGAACCTTCGATCGCTTTTCCATTTCTGGGCAGCGACAACCGGCGGTCTTTGGCTGTTCCCCACCCTACGGGACTCCCCCGGCGGAGCGCAAATCGAGCATCAGACACCCGAATCTGTAAAAGTAGTTGACAGAAGTCCACTATCTATTTATAGTTGACATCTGTCAATTATTCAGCTGGAGATTCATGTCACGCCGTTCCCGCACCACCACCACCCCGAACCGGGCCATCTCGGCCGACGGTTCCATGTCCAAGCGCCAGGTGCTCGAGGCACTGTCCGGCCTACTGCTGGGCATGTTCGTCTCGATCCTGGCCGGCACCGTGGTCAGCACTTCGCTGCCGATCATCATCTCCGACCTGCACGGTGACCAGTCCGCCTACACCTGGGTGATCACCGCGACACTGCTGGCCACCACGGTGTCCACTCCCATCTGGGGCAAGTTCGCCGACCTGTTCAACCGCAAGCTGCTCATCCAGCTGGCCCTGGCCACCTTCGTGATCGGCTCGGCCCTGGCCGGCTTCTCGCAGGACACCGGCACCCTCATCGGCTTCCGCGTGCTGCAGGGCCTCGGCGCCGGCGGCCTCGCTGCGCTCAGCCAGATCATCATGGCCGACATCATCAGCCCCCGTGACCGTGGCCGCTACGCCGGACTGTTCGGCGGCGTCATGGCCCTCGGCACCGTCGGCGGCCCGCTGCTCGGCGGCGTCGTGACGGATGCGTTCGGCTGGCGCTGGAACTTCTTCATCGCCCTGCCCATCGCCATCGTCGCCATCGTGCTGCTGCAGCGCACCCTGCACCTGCCACCACGGGTGAAGCGAGTGGTGAAGATCGACTACCTCGGCGCCGCGCTCATCGCCGGCGGCGTCTCGCTGCTGATGATCTGGGTCACCCTGGCCGGCAACGACTTCGAGTGGGCATCCGTCACCTCGTTCATCATGGTCGCCGCCGCGGCGCTGCTGCTCATCGCCGCCGTGATCGTGGAGTTCAAGGTCGCCGAGCCGATCATCCCGCTCACCCTGTTCAAGAACCGCACCTTCACCCTCGCCACCGTCGCCAGCATCTCGGTCGGCGTGTCCATGTTCGGCACCTCGGTCTTCCTCAGCCAGTACATGCAGTTGGCCCGCGGCGCCACACCCACCCAGTCCGGCCTGCTGACCATCCCGATGATGGGCGGCCTGCTCATCTCGTCCACCCTGTTCGGCACGCTGATCAGCCGCACCGGCAAGTGGAAGTCGATCATGGTCTCCGGCTCGGTCCTCGTTGTCGCCGGCCTGCTGCTGCTGGGCACCCTGCAGTACGACACCAACCTGATCCTGGTGGGCATCTTCATGTTCGTCCTCGGCGCGGGCCTGGGCATGGTCATGCAGAACCTGGTCCTGGTGGTGCAGAACTCCATCGAGGTGAAGAACCTCGGTGTGGCCACCAGCGCCGTCACGTTCTTCCGCAGCCTCGGCGGCACCGTGGGCGTCTCGGTGCTCGGCTCGGTCCTCGGCACCGTCGTCGCCCAGCACATCAAGGACGGCATCACCACGCTCGCCCCGGCCGACCAGGCCGTTGCCGTGCAGACCCTGGGCTCGGGCGTCATCCCCCACGTCAGCGACCTGCCGGCCGCCATCCGCGTGGTCGTCGAGTCTGCCTACGGCTCCGGCGTCGGCACGGTGTTCCTGCTCGGTGTGCCCCTGGCCGTGATCACCCTGGTGATGGTGGCGCTGATGCCCAACGCGTCACTGGGCACTCAGACCGCGGTCGCCCTGACCAAGGCCGAGGCGGCGAAGAACGCGAAGAACTCCCCCGAGAACCTCGAGGATGAGGACCTGCGCGAACTCGAGGACGCCGAAGACATCCTGATCGAAGTCGGCGCCGCAACCGCCGGCCTCACCCCGGTGGGCCTGGCCCACCCGACCGGCTCGATCCGCGTGCAGCAGGCTGCCGACGGCCGGTCCGGAAACCCGGGCACGGGTCGCTAGGGTGATGGTCATGACCGAGAACGGTGACCTCCCCCCGGCCGCCGCGCCCGGCGACCCGGCCCAGCCCTCGGGCAGCGATCCCGACAGCGCCGAGGCGCTGGCCGAGGTCGAGGAGCAGATGATGCAGCTCGCTGCCTATGTGCGGGGCGCGATGCGCGACACCGCCCTGCGCATCGATCCGGCACTCCAGCCGTTCGGCCTCAAGATCCTGCGAATGCTGCGCCGCTGCGGCCCCACCCACGCCAGCGCAGTGGCCGAGGCTCTCGAGGTGGACCGCAGCGTGATCAGCCGCCAGGCCCGGTTGCTCGAGGATCTCGGTCTGCTCGAACTCGCCGCGGACCCGGCCGACGGGCGCGCCAAGTACCTCGCGGCAACCCCGCTGGCGATCGAGAAGATGGCGGCCGTGCCCGGTGGCGACAAGAGCCTCCTGCACGGCCGGCTGGCCGGCTGGCCCGAAGCCGACCTGCACAACTTCGCCCTGATGCTCAAACGGCTGAACTCGCCGGACGGCGCCGCGTAACCCGCGCAGGCGACCAGCAGGCCGCGCCCCTCAGGCCAGCGGCAGGACCACCCTGAAGCTGGTGCGCCCCGGCCGGCTGTCCACGGTGACCTCGCCGTGGTGCGCCAGCACAACGGCCTGCACGATCGCCAGGCCCAGGCCGGTGCTGCCCCCTGTGCCGCGGAACCTGGAACTGTCGCCGCGGGCGAACCTCTCGAACAGGGTCGCCCGCAGGTTCTCCGGGATGCCGGGGCCGTCGTCGGACACCGTCACCACGGCGTGCTCCCCCTCGACGCCCAACGCCACGTCCACCCGGGTGCCGGGGTCGGTGTGCACCCTCGCGTTGGCGAGCAGGTTCGCGAAGACCTGGTGCAGCCGCGGGCCGTCGCCGGCGGCCAGCACGGGCTCTTCGGGCAGGTCGAGGTCCCAGGTGTGGTCACCGCCGGCCGCATGGGCGTCGCTGACCACGTCGACGAGCAGCCTGGTCAGGTCCACGGGCTCCCGCTCGAGTTCCCGGCCCTCGTCCAGTCTGGCTAGTAGCAGCAGGTCCTCGACGAGGCCGGTCATCCGCACAGACTCCGACTCGATGCGACCCAGGGCATGGATGGCATCTGGCGGCAGTTCCTGGCCGCTTCGGCGGGTGAGCTCGGAGTAGCCGCGGATCGACGCGAGCGGGGTGCGCAACTCATGGCTGGCATCCGCCACGAACTGGCGCACCTTGTTCTCGCTGGCCTGCCGGGTCTCCAGGGCGACGTCGACGTGGTCGAGCATGCGGTTGAGCGCTGAGCCCACCCGGCCGACCTCGGTGCGGGGGTCGGTGTCCGCCGCCGGAACGCGGTCGACCAGCAGCACTTCGCCGCGGTCAAGCGGCAGCTCGGAGACCCGGGTGGCGGTAGCGGTGACCCGCTGCAGCGGCCGCAGGGCCAGGCGCACGATGGCGGTGGCGAGGAAGGCCACCAGCACAATGCCAACCAAGGACACAACCGCGATGATCAGGGCGAGCTGGGTGGCCGTTCCGGTGACGCTGGCGACGGGCAGGCCGATCAGGTAGAGGGTGCCGGAGCGTGCCGTTTCGGCCAGGACCCGGTATTCGCCGACGTCGCCGCCGAGATTCACGCTGAACGGCACGGCGGTGCCACCGTTTTGCACGGCGGTGTCGAGTTCGGTGACGAGCTGGGTGACCTGCTCGCTGCTCAGCGCCACAACGGCACCGGTGTCGTCGGTGTACCCAGCCGTGACGGTGCTGCCGTCATACACCAGCGCGAGGGTGCCGGGCGGTTGGGAGGGTCCGTTCAGCACATCGTTGGCCGTTGCCGCGGGGAGCGTGAAATCGCCGCTCGGCCGGCGGTCGAAGAACACGGTCGAACGTTCGGCGGCACCCTTCACCTGCTGGTCGAGGCCGTCCATCAGGCTGGCGCTGAGGATGGCCACACTCACCACACCGATGACCAGGCTCACCAGGGCGAGCAGCCCCACCACCGCCACGACCAGGCGGCGGCGAAGCGTCCAGGGCGCGCGTCCGGTGCGGGTCGCGATGATCGGGGGGTTCACCGCGGCTGGCCTCCCGACCATCAGGCGATCTTCAGCATGTATCCGGCACCGCGCACCGTGTGGATCATCGGCTCGCGCCCGGCATCCACCTTCTTGCGCAGGTAGGAGATGTAGATCTCCACGACCGAGGACTTGCCGCCGAAGTCGTAGCTCCAGACCCGGTCCAGGATCTGGGCCTTGCTGAGCACCCTGCGCGGGTTGCGCATCAGGAAGCGCAGCAGTTCGAACTCGGTGGCGGTCAGTTCGATCTGTTCGCCGGCGCGGAACACCTCGTAGCTGTCCTCGTCGAGGGTGAGGTCGCCCACGGTGATCCGGGGGTCGTTGGAGTCCGAGACGGCCATGGTGGAGCGGCGGATGAGTCCGCGCAGTCTCGCGACGACCTCCTCCAGGCTGAACGGTTTGGTGACGTAGTCGTCACCGCCGGCGGTGAGGCCCGCGATGCGGTCGTCGAGGGAGTCCTTGGCGGTGAGGAAGAGCACCGGCGTCTCGTAGCCATCCGCCCGAACCCGCTGGAGCACCTGCAGGCCATCGATGTCGGGCAGCATGATGTCGAGCACGATGGCGTCCGGCCGGAACTCGCGCGCCAGGGTGATGGCCGCCCGGCCCTCGCCGGCCGTGCGGACCTCCCAGCCCTCGTAACGGAGGGCCATCGAGAGCAGATCGGTCAGGGTGGGCTCGTCATCGACGACGAGGACCCGGATCGGGGATCCGTCGGCCTTGCGAAGGCGGGGTCCGTGGGCCGGCTGCTCGGTGGTTCGTGTGCTCATGAATCGAAGTATCCCTGCCTTTTCTATGAACGGGCTATGTGCCGGCCAGGGGCGCCCTGAGAAGATCCTGCCCGGTCGCATCCTGGGCAGATTCATAGGCAGGCCATAGTGCGGCCATAACCGGGTTCCTTAACTTCAGAAACGAAAGGCGGGAACCTCCCTGCCACCGGAGTGGAGAATCGATGTTTGTTACCTATCTGCGACGAGAGTTGGCGGGTCGCCGCAAGCAGACCGCCATCGTCGCCATCGGCATGGCCCTCGCCATCGCCCTGGTCATTATCGTCAACGCCGTCTCGAGCGGGGTGCAGCTGGCGCAGTCCACCGTGCTGGCCTCGGTGTACGGCGTCGGCACCGACATCACCGTCAGCGAGACGCCCACGGCGCCCACCGAGGGCGAAGCGGGTGCCGGCGGCCCGCAGAACTTCGACTTCGGCGCGGATGACGGCGCCACGACCGACGGCACCACCACCGTCAGCCAGTCCAGGCTCTCCGTGGACCGGGGCACGACAGCCTTCGACGCCACGGCGCTGGACACGGTCAGCGGCATCGACAATGTCTCCGCCGCCGCCGCGACCCTGTCGCTGAGCAACACCACGTTCGACGGCGCCCTGCCGGACTTCTCCGAAACCGGCGGAATGCCCACCGGTGGCGATGCCGCAGCCGGCGGAACACCGCCCAGCGGTGGCCCCGACGGCGCCGGCGGCAGCTCGTTCAGCGTCGATTCCTTCAGCGTGCTGGGCCTCGACCCGGCCGACGAAGCCGTCGGACCGCTCTCCACCGTGAGCCTGACCGACGGTCGCAGCCTGGAGAGCAGCGACGCCGGCAGCAACGTCGCGGTTCTCGACGCCAGCTACGCCACCACCGCCGAGCTCGTCGTGGGCGACACCGTTGCCATCGCGGGCACCGACTTCACCGTCGTCGGCCTGGTCACGGCCTCCTCGGCGGATGCCGCCACCGCGTCCAACGTCTACATCCCGCTCGACGTGGCCCAGTCCCTCTCCGGCCTGACCGACCAGGTCACCGACATCTACGTGCAGGCGACCTCGTCCACCGACATCGAGCAGATCCAGGCCGATGTCGAAACCGCCCTGCCGGATGCGACGGTGCAGACCCAGTCCGACCTCGCGTCAAGTGTGTCCGGGTCGCTGTCCAGCGCCTCCGACCTGGTGAAGAACCTCGGTCTCTGGCTGTCGCTCATCGTGCTGGCCGCGGCGTTCCTGATCGCCATCCTGTTCACGATCTCCGGTGTCACCCGGCGCACCCGTGAATTCGGCACCCTCAAGGCGATCGGCTGGTCGAACGGCCGGATCGTGCGCCAGGTGGCGGGCGAATCCCTCGTACAGGGCCTGATCGGCGGGGTCGTCGGCATCGCGGTCGGCCTGGCCGGCATCCTGGTGATCAACCTCGTCGCACCCACCCTCACCGCGGGCGCGGCCACCACCGACACTGCAGGCCCCATGGGCATGCCCGGCGGAGGCGGCGGATTCGGTCAGGCTGCGGTGGAAGCCGCCACCTCCGACATCGTGCTGCAGGTGCCGGTGACCCTGTCGGTCATCCTCATCGCCGTCGGTCTCTCCGTGCTCGGCGGTCTGCTCGCCGGTGCCATCGGCGGCTGGCGTGCCTCGCGCCTGAGCCCCTCAGAAGCGCTGCGCAGCATCGCGTGATCCCCTCCGTCGAATTCATCCCAGAAGTGAGCTCCCATGTATGAACTGACCGATGTCACCAAGAAATACGACCAGGGCAAGCACTCGGTCACGGCCCTGAACAAGGTCACCCTATCCATTCCGGATGGCCAGATGGTCGCCATCCAGGGACCGACGGGCGGCGGCAAGTCCACGCTGCTGCAGATGCTCGGCGCCCTCGACAGGCCCACCGACGGCACTGTGCAGCTAGGTACATCTGATCTGTCCAAGCTCGGCCAGGGGCCGTTGGGTGAGATCCGCGCGCGCGAGATCGGCTTCGTGTTCCAGGGCTTCAACCTGATCCCCACCCTCACCGCTCAGGAGAACGTGGAGACCGCGCTCGCGCCGTTGGGGGTTCCCTCGGCCGAACGCACCGCCAGGGCCGCGGCGGCGCTTGAGTCCGTCGGGCTCGGCGAACGCGGCAGCCACCTGCCGGCCGAGCTCTCCGGCGGCCAGCAGCAGCGCGTGGCGATAGCCCGCGCGCTGGTCAAGGAGCCGGCCGTGCTCCTGGCCGACGAACCGACCGGCAACCTGGACGAGCAGACCCGCGACGAGATCATGGACCTGCTCGAGGGGCTCTGGCGGGACCGCGGCCTGACCTTGATCGTGGTCACCCACGACAGTGCCGTGGCCAAGCGTGCCCAGCGCCGTCTCCTGATCAAGCAGGGCGTGGTCAAGGAGATCAGCTAACCGCGCCGAACCGGTCATCGACCGGTCCAGACGAGAGATGGCCGGCGGAGTCCCGACGAGGGAGTCCACCGGCCACTTTCGTCACCCGGGGAGACGCACAGACGGTCGGCCGTCGATCCAGTCCAGGTCGAGCACACTCAGCCCGCGATAGACATAGGCGGGGTCCCAGGAGTGCAGAACGATCCGGCTCGGCGTCCCGGCCCCGCCGGCGCCCGGTGCGAAGACCAGGTCTTGGCCCCCGGGACCGAGGTAACGCTCGTTCGTACTGTCGGTGCTCAGAAGCGGTCGGGGGTCGCTCACGTACGGACCCACGATCGTCGAGGCCGTGGCGAAGCCCATGGCGTAACTCTCATCCGCGTAACTGTTTGCTGAGTAGAAGAGAACGTAGCGATCGTCGGGCCCGCGCACCAGCACCGGCGCCTCCACCACGTCGCCCTCCCAGCCCTGGGTCTGCTTGATCAGCTTCGTCGTGTCCCCGGTAACGGTGAGGCCGTCAGCGCTGAGCGGAGTGATCTGCAGCCAGGTGTCGAGGGCGCAGCAGTTTCCGTCGTTCTTCCACAGCACCCACCGGCTGCCGTCGAGGTCGACGAAGCTGCTCGCGTCGATGGCGCCGCCCTGGTCGATCGGACAGATCAACGGCGACGGGTCACCGACGAACGGACCCGTAGCCGCCGGAGCCGTGGCGACACCGATGCACTGCTTGCCGGAGGCCTTGTCTGCGGCGGTGAAGTACAGCAGAAACGTCCCATCGCCCCGGTCGCTCACATCCGGCGCCCAAGTCTTGCGCGTGTCCGCCCACTCGGGCAGCTCCGGGAAGACGTCGGTGTCCGCCACCTCCCACGAGTCGAGGTCGCTCGAGGTGGCGTATTGCACATTCGCGACCAGCGAATTGGTCGCGTATGCGTAGTAGGTGTCGTCCACAAGAAGCACGTCAGGATCGGCGAAGTCCTGATCGATCGCGAATGGTGCCGGTGAGACATCCAGCGCGGCGCCCGGCGCGGCGCCCGGTGTTGTGGCCGCGCATCCGCTCACGCCCAGGGCCAGCACCCCGGCCAGGAGCACAGACACGACGCCGCCCGGCGCGATCACCCTTTCACGCCCGAACTGGCCACGCTCTCCACGATTTGCTTCTGGACCAGGGAGAACAGGATCAGCACCGGCACCGACGCGAGGACCGCCCCGGCCATGACGATGCTGAAATGGGTGGAATAAGCGCCCTGAAGCTGGGACAGGCCGGGCTGCAGAGTGAGGTTCTCCGGGCTGAGCAGAACGTAGATGGGCCAGAGGAAATCGTTCCAGTTGCCGAGGAAGGTCAGGATGGCCAGGGTCGACAGCGCCGGTTTGGCCAGCGGCAGCAGGATTTGGAGGAAGATCCTGATATCCCCGGCGCCGTCGATTCGGGCGGCTTCCTCGATCTCGGTGGGAAGCCCGACGAAGAACTGACGCAGGAAGAAGATCCCGAATGCGCCCGCAGCCCCGGGAACCGATACCGCCCACAGGGTGTCCAGCCAACCGAGATTCTGCACGATCAGGTAGTTGGGGATGAGGAAGATCACGGGCGGCACCAGGAGGGTGCCGATGATCAGCCCGAAGATGAACTTCTTTCCCGCGAAGTCGAGCCGGGCCAGCGCGTAGGCACCCATCGAGGCCGTCACCAGCACGATGACTGTCTGGAACGTGGCCGCGACGAAACTGTTGGCCAGCCATCGGAAGATCGGCTGCTGCCCACTGGCCAGGGTGCGGTACGCGTCGGCGGAGAACGGGTTGGGCAGGATCGAATAGGGGTTGGAGATCACGTCGGAGTCTGTCTTGAACGAGGTGATCACGATCCAGATGAGGGGAAGGATGATCGTCAGGGCGATGATGATCAGCACGGCATACAGGGCACCACGGCGGAGGCGGGCGGGGCCCGACACCCGCCGCACAGTGAGAGTAGTCATCGATGATCCTTAGAGTTTGTCCCGCTGGAGGCGGAAGTTGATCACGCTGATGATCGCCAGGAAGGCGAAGAGCACGTAGCTCATCGCCGCAGCCGCTGCCATGTTGTCCTGCGACAGGCCCTGGTCCGAGATGTACATGATCGCCGTGCGCGTCTGGTTGGCCGGCCCGCCTTTGGTGAGCAGGTAGGACTGGCCGAACATGTTCGCCGAGGCGAGGATGGTTGTGGTGCTGACGAAGAGCATCACCGGGCGCAGGCCCGGCAGGGTGACGTTCCAGAACTTGCGGATCGTTCCGGCACCATCGAGGGCTGCCGCCTCGTAGAGGTCGGTGTTGATGCCTTTGAGCCCGGCGAGCAGGATGACCGCGTTGAACCCGAGGGTCCACCACACGGTCACCCCCACCAGCGACACCCAGGCCCATGGCACATCCACTGTCCACGGGATGTCGGTCGGCAGACCCACCAGACCCAGGAGGTGATTGATCATGCCCGACTGCGTGTCGAGCATGTACTTCCAGATCACCCCGATCACCGCGGCGCCCAAGACGAACGGGGCGAAGAAGATCGCCCTGAACACGGTTCCGCCGGCGATTTTCTGGTTCAGCAGCAGCGCGACGCCGAGCGGTATGACCAGAAGGAAGGGGACGCTCGCCACGGTGAAGATGCCGGTGGCACCCAGGCTCTGCCAGAAATCGCTGAAGAAGACCGACCCCGGCGTGATCAGGTCGATGTAGTTCTGGAGTCCGATGAAGGTCTGTTCGGTCTTGTACGGGCTCCAGTCTGTGACGCTGATCCAGATACCGAAGACCGCGGGCCAGACCACGAAGGTGGCGAAGAGGATCAGGAACGGAGCCAGGAAGGCATAGGCCGTGACGGTCCGCTTGCGGGCCGCCGGCCGCCCGACGCGTTCGCGCCGGGTGGCCGAGGGTTCGGGCACCACAGTGGTGGCGGACAGGGGTGCCAGGCTAGTCACCGTACTTCGCCTCGTTCTGCTTCAGGATGGCGTCGGCCTGCTTGGCCGCGTCGTCGAGGGCGTCTTGGGCTGACTTCTTACCCGTCAGGGCCTCGTTGAGCGCGGTGGTGATGAGAGCGTTCGCGGCTGTGATGCCCGGTGCGCTGGTCTCGTAGTGCGCGTACGGCAGCTCATCGATGAACGTCTTCAGGTTGGGGTGCGCCTCGATCAGAGCCGGATCATTACGCACGTCGTTGGCCGCAGGCAACTCGCCGGTCTCGGCCCAGCCGGCCGAGTTCTCGTTCATCCACTTGACGAAGGTGGCCGCGGCAGAGGTCTTGTTCGCGTCCTGGCCCTTGTTGTTCATGAACATCCAGTGCGTCGAGCTCGACCAGACGGCCTTCTCGGTCCCGATCTGGGGCACCGCCGCGGCGGTCCAGTCGAGGGCGTCGAACGCCTCATTGGTGGTCTGCCAGACACCGTTCCAGTTGTAGGCGGTCTGACCCGAGAGCAGCCCCTTGATGTTGCCGTCCTGCGCCACGTTCGCCGGGCTGTAGCCCTGGTCGACCAGGTCGGTCATGTGCGTCAGCGCCTGAACGCCGGCTTCGGAGTTGAAGGTCGCCTTGGTCACATCGTCGTTGTACAGGTCACCACCGAACTGCCAGAGCAGGGACTGGAATTCGAAGGTGCCGGTGAAGACGTAGCCGTCGACCCACTCACCCTGGATGCCGGCAGCCTTGAGGGCCTCCAACGCGGCCATGTAGCCGTCCTTGTCGGTGGGCACGACGGCGGGGTCGATGCCGGCGGATTTGAGGACGTCGTTGTTGACGTAGAGACCGAGAGGCGTCACGCTCCACGGGATCCCGTACTGGCTGCCGGAGTACGCGCCGGCGTCCATGAGGCCCTCGGGGAAGTCGTCTGCCGTGTATCCGAGGTCATCGATGATGGTGTCGGCTTCCAACAGCAGGCCCTGTGCCGCGTAGGTGGCGACGTCGTCACCGTGGGCCACGGCGACGTCGGGGCCCTTGCCTGCCTTGACGGCCAACGGCATCTTCTTGGAGATGTCGCCCCATTCCATGGGAACGTTCTTGACCACGATGTTCGGGTGCTCGGAGTTGAACTTCTCGACGAGTTTGGGGACAAGGACCGGAGCCGCGCCGCCGGTCCAGCCGTTCCAGAAGCTGATCGTCACCTCCGGGCCGGTGTAGTCGGCTCCGGAGACGACGCCGCCACTGGAACTCGCACCTCCGCTGCCGCAGCCGGCGAGGGCCACTCCCATTCCGACCGCTAAGGTCACGGCGATTGCGCGACGCGCGAATCCTTCCTTCATGGTGCTCTCCTTTGAGTAGTCGCCCGACACGGCGAAGTATGAGTCACATCAGCCAACGGACCGGGGATGCGTGCGTTCCGGACCGGCGTCTGAAACCCGATGATGCGACGGGGACAAATTTACAGCGCTAGAAAGTGATCCGTCAAGCGTCATTTGTTTCACGAGCTACACCGGCACGACGGCTAGAGTCATGAATGGAACCCGCACGGGCCCCCGAAGCGCCGACTCAAGGAGCAGCAATGGCCGGAGTTCGACTCCAGGACGTCGCCGCTCATGCCGGCGTGTCGATGAAGACCGTATCGAACGTGGTGCACGCGCATCCGAACGTGTCGGTCGCCATGCGCGAGCGTGTGCAACGCGCCATCGACGAACTCGGCTACCGGCCGAACGCACTCGGTAGGCGCCTGGCCACCGGACGCACCGGCCTGATCGCGCTCGCCTTCGCCGATGTGCGGTTGGCTTATTTCTCCGAGCTGGCGAGCCTGGTATCAGCGGCAGCGGCCTCGACGGGTGCCGGCTACAGGCTGCTGCTCGAGGAAACCTCCGGAACAATCGAAGGCGAACGGGCCGTCCTCTCGTCCAGTGAAGCCGGCCTCGTCGACGGCATGCTCTTCCAGCCCTCGATGATGACTTCCACCGAAGTGGCCCAGCGCCGCGGCGATATCCCGATGGTTCTGCTGGGCGAGGGCGCCGCGCCGATCGGCGTCGACCACGTGATGATCGACAACGTCGCCGCCGCCAACCGCGCCACCCGCCACATCAGCGCGCTCGGCCGCACCAGGATTGCTTTCGTGGGCCACGAGGAGGCCGGGCAATCGGCCACCTCCACCCAACGGCTGATCGGCTACCAACAGGGGCTCGAGGAGTCCGGACTGAACGTGGACATGTCCCTGCTCATCCCCACCCGTGCCATCGCTCCGGCCGAAGCGGCCCGCGCGGTGGGTGCGGCGCTGGACCGGGGCCTCCGATTCGACGGCCTGGTGTGCCGGGATGACCTCGCCGCGATCGGCGCACTGCGCGCACTGCAAGAACGCGGGATCCGCATTCCAGACGATGTGGCCGTCGTGGGCTGGGACGACATCTCCTTCGCAGCGGTCACCTTCCCGAGCCTGACCACGATCGCCCCCGACATGCCCGCGCTGGCCAAGGTCGCCCTCGAAATGCTCGAGGAGCGCATCGCCGGGTACACCGGCCTGGGCCGTCACCGCCTGGTCGATTTCGACCTCGTCATCAGGGAAAGCGCGCCGGCGGCACCCCCGGCCTGAGCCGGCCGCGAGGCCATTCGGTCCCCGACTTCAAGTATCCAGTTTTACAGCGCTGCAAATTCGGTGCATTATGGGTGACATGAGTAGCAGCGTCGACCTCGAGCCCGCCGTCTTCCGCGCCAGCCAGCAGGACGGGCGCTACCCGCGCCCCCAGCTGGTGCGCCCGTCCTGGGCCGAGCTGTCCGGGGAGTGGGGCTTCGCCTTCGACGACGCCGACATCGGCCTGACTGCCCGGTGGTTTGCCGACCCGCAGTTCGACCGGAAGATCCAGGTTCCCTTCCCCTTCGAGTCGGCCGCGTCGGGCATCCAGGACACCGGATTTCACAAGGTGGCCTGGTATTCAAGGACCTTCGACGATATCGACCTGGCGGAGGCGGGCTTCTTCGCGGGTCAGCGCCTGCACGTGCGCTTCGGTGCGGTCGACTATCGCGCCAGCGTGTGGGTCGACGGAACCTTCCTCGGGCAGCACGAAGGCGGCCACACTCCGTTCAGCTTCGACATCACCGACGCCGTCGTGTCCGGTCTGTCAGAGCACACCATCGTGGTGCGGGCGGAGGACGATCCTCTCGACGTGACGCAGCCGCGCGGCAAGCAGGACTGGCGGGTGGATCCGCACTCCATTTGGTACCACCGCACCAGCGGCATCTGGCAGCCGGTCTGGCTCGAATCCACGAACCCCCTTGCCGTCACACTCGTGCACTGGGTGCCCGACCTGCCCAACGCGAGCGTCCGGGTCCGGGTCGACCTCAGCCGCCGGCCCGCGCCCGGAACCACGGTCTCGCTCAGCCTCAGCTTCGACGGCGTCCCCCTGTCCGACACGACTGTCGCGGTGACCGCAACGACCCAGAGCTTCACACTCGCCGTCCCCGTTCAGATGAACGGCCAGGCTTACGAGGAACTGCTCTGGACCCCGGAGTCCCCACGGTTGATCGACGCCACCCTGACCGTGCGCACCGGTTCCACCTCGCACGTGCAGGGCACGGCCGTCGACGTCGTGCACTCCTATCTCGGGCTTCGTTCCGCGGCCGTCGCCCGGGGCCGGTTTCTCCTGAACGACCGGCCCTACTATGTGCGATCGGTGCTGCAACAGGGTTACTGGCCCGAATCCCACCTCGCCAGCCCCTCGCCCGAGGCGCTGCGCAGGGATGTCGAGCTCATCAAGGAACTCGGCTTCAATGCGACCCGCGTGCACCAGAAGATCGAGGACCCTCGTTTCCTCTACTGGACCGACCGGCTCGGTCTCCTGGTCTGGGGTGAGACCCCCGGGGCCTTCGAATTCGGCGCAACGGCTGTGCAGCGCATGTTGGCGGAATGGACCGAGGTCATCGAGCGCGACCTCTCCCATCCCTCCCTGGTGACCTGGGTACCGCTGAACGAAAGCTGGGGCGTGCAGCACATCGCCCACAACCCTGCCCAACAGAACTATGCGCGTGCCCTCGCGGCCCTCACCCGGACTCTGGATCCCTCCCGACCCGTGATCTCCAACGACGGCTGGGAGCACATCGACTCCGACATCCTGTCTGTTCACGACTACGAATCGTCGGGTGACATCCTGCGAGAACGCTACAGCGACGAGCACGCCAAGCACGCCCTGCTTGGCGACCTCGGCCCCGCCGGCCGGCGCCTGCTGCTGCCCGGGCAGGAAATCGGGGAGCGACCGGTGATGCTCACCGAATTCGGCGGCATCTCGTTCGCCACGCAGTACACCGACAGCGATGCCTGGGGCTACTCGAGCGCGCAGACCGCAGACGATTTTCTCGAACGGATGGACGCCGTCGTTTCGGCCGTCCACACCAGTGCGTTCCTCGCCGGATTCTGCTACACCCAGCTCACCGACACTCTGCAGGAGACCAACGGGTTGCTGGATGAGAACCGGATGCCCAAGGCGCCGATGCGGCACCTACGTGCCATTGTCACGCAGAGTGCGCCCGCGACGCCCGCGCTCGACTAGATCCGGCGCCCGGTCCTTCGTTATTCGGCCCGCCACGACAGCGGCGGCTCAGCGGTGCGGCAGAATAGGCAGGTGCCCCACAACCTGCTCGCCCTGTTCGACCTGGGCGAGGAGTCTGCCGAATTACTCGTACAGCAGCCCCCGGCGCCGGCCGCGCATTCCCACTTGTCGCGCATCGTGGCCGATTCCACCGACCGGGTCGCCTGGCTGCGGGCTCGCAGCCAGGGCATCACCGCCACGGATGTCGCCAAGCTCGCCACGGAGAAATCGGTGCACACCGCGGCCAGGGAGAAGATCAACGGCAGCGGTTTCAGCGGCAACCCGTACACCGATCACGGCCGCGCCAGGGAGCCGGAGATCGCGGCTTGGGTGCTGGCGAACTACGGCATCGAACCGAGCACCAACCTGTTCCACGCGGCGGAGCAGCCCCGCCACCTGGCCACTCCCGACGGTCTGGGCCTTGCCGGCAACGGGGTGTTCGAGCTCGCCGAGATCAAGACCACCAGCAAGCCCTGGCGCAGCATCCCCCGCTCATACCTGCGTCAGATCTGGTGGCAGCAGTACGTGCTCGGCGCCGACCGCACCCTGCTGGTGTGGGAGGAACACGACAACTTCGTGCCCCGCTCCGCCGTTCCCGAGTGCCGGTGGATCGACCGTGACGATGACCAGATCAGCATTCTGGTGGGATTCGCCGACCAGCTGATCGACCTGCTCAACCACCAGCGCGAACGTGAGCGCGCCGCCGGGCCGCCGCCCTACGACTACGGTCGCTGAACCGCCGCGCGTCGTGACCGGGCGTCACCGATGCCTCCGACGATCATGAACCCCGCGTAGCCGAACAGCAGCGCGGCCCCTCCCGCCGTGACCCAACCCTTCGCCTGGCCGGAAATTGCGTTATTGACCAGCCCGATCAACGGCACCGAGTACCAGAGCCGGCCGCGCACCTGGGCGGCGCTGACCGCATCCGGGTCGGCAAGGCTGTTGTTGTCCCCCTTCAAGACGAAGCTGCGGTCGCCGTTCGCGGCGAGGGTGAGGCCGACGATCCTGTGGGTGATGACGGTGGGGTCACCGGATCGCACCTGGTACGTGACGATGTCGCCGAGCGCGAGGTCATCCGCCGCCACCGCGCGGATGACGACCAGGGTGCCGGCCGGCAACCCCGGCTCCATCGAGCTCGTGAGAACGGTCAGCGGAATGGCGCCGGTGAGCCTCGGAAGAACGATGACCAGCAGCGCCAAGCCCAGAACGAGCAACAGGAGGCCGGCGCTCACGCCCTGGCCGATCCAGTGCCAGATTCCGGAGCCGGCCGTCCTAGTCGCGGAGGGAGCGCTTCGACCAAAATGCATACGCATGTCAGCCGCCGTTCGTGAGGGTGAAGACCTGGTCCACTGAACCGTCGCAGGTGGCCACCTTCAGCTGGTTGTTGCCGTCGGCCGTGATTCCGCCGCCGATGTCGAGGCACTTGTTGTTGCGGTTGCGAAGGGTGACGGTTCCGCTGCCCGCCGTGACCGGGGTGACGGTCCACTGCTGGGCATAGACGTAGCTGTTGAATGGGCGCAGAATTGACCGGTCGAGGGTCGGACTATCCCAGAACAGTGTCGGCGCGTGCCGGCCGGCGACCCGGTAGTACGCCCCTGTTTGCGTGAATTTCCAGGACTGGTTGGTCCCTCCGTTGCAGGAATAGTCGATCAGCGCCGTGCCCGAGTCGGTACCGACGCCCTCGGCGTCAAGACAGAGCTGGGTAGCGGTGTTCCTGATTACGTACCAGCTCGACGTGCTCAGCCCTCCCGTCGTCAGGTTCGCCGATAGCGAAGCCGGTGACAGATCCACTGGAGTCGCCGCGTGGGCGGCACGCACGGTGTAGACGTACCCCTTTCCCATGACCAGACCCGTATCGGTGAAGCTGAGCGAGGCCGCCGCAACCGAGCCCACGAGCACCGAGTCCCGGTAGATCTGGTACCCGGTCACGGCCACGGTGTCAGCGGGCGCGGACCAGGTGAACGTGATGCTCCGGTCGGTGTCACCCGTCTTCGTGGGCACGCCAGGGGTGAGGGTGTCGGCGACGGATTGGGCCGTGGTCGCGGTTACCGCGCTGGTCCAGCTGCCCTGGTTGGCAGCCGCCGAGGCCGTGGCTGTCACATCTCCGCCCACCAGAGCGAAGCGCTGCGACTGGCTCACCGAGCTGCGCACGCAATAGACGGCGTCGGCGTTAGGGGCAAGGGTGCCGGTGACGGCCCCAACGGTGAGCCAGGTCTTCCCGGTCGGCCCTGCCGCGGTCGCCGCCGCGGTGCAGAGCGCCGCGGATGCCACCGGCCACACGCGCACATCCGCCGCACCGGCGAGCGCTGTCGCCGCCTGCGCTCCGAAGCTCAAGGTGTACGGCGCGGGAACGGTGCCGACATTGCGCACGGTGACCGGCGCGGTCGCGCTGAGCGCACCCGACGAGTAGATCCTGGTGAGGGCGCCAAGACCCGTCTGCTCGATCCTCAGGGTGCCGGCGGCAACGCTGCCCGCCACCGGTTTCTCCGGGGTGGTCCAGCTGGCGTTGGCGACCCCGGCGCCCGAAAGCGCCACCGCCAGGGCGGCGGCCAGCACGGCCAGACCGGCCGCGCCGGAACTGTGCTGTCTGATGCGAGGCATTGCTAGTCCGCGATTCCGGTCAGGCGCAGACCGACATTGGCCGCGGACTGCCCCTGGCTCGTGGCCGGAGCCGCCAGCGGCAGTGTCACCGACACGCAGAGCACCTGCGGTGCACCCGCGCGCAGGATCACGCCTACCGGACCTGCAGTCTGAGCGGCGACGGAGCCGCTCCAGCCCGGCGCGACAGTGCCTGCGGTGCACGCGGCGGTTGATCCGGCCGCACCGATGCCGACCACCAGTGAAGTGGAGAGGTCGTTCGTGGGCGTGCCCGTGACGGTGAGCCCGGATACCCGGAGGGTGAGCGGGACATCTCCGGTGTTGCTGGCGGTCACCGCGCCGTACAAGGTCAGCCCCGGGTAGAGCGCTGTCGCGGGCAATGACAGCGCCGATACCGTCAGGTCGGCCGTTCCCGAGGTGATCACTGCGGCGGCAGGCGACGCAGCCGCACTGGCATTCAGGAACGCGGCGGTGCCCCCGATCTCCGACGTGGCGAGGAGGACCAGGGTCAACCCCGCGGCCGAGAGCACAGCCGGCCAGCGCAGGGCCGCCGAACGCATGCGCCCGCCGTGCCCGCCGGCAGCGTGCCTGGCTGACCTCCGCACCCGTTGCATTGCGACCATCCTTCCGCCACCCACGGGGTCTGGGCCCCGCAAACGGCTGCTCCTACCACCGATACACGACTACTTCTGGGTGAGGGTGACGGCCAATGCGTTGAGGTTCACCGAGCCCAGCTTCGTGTCGTTCTCAAAACCGGCTGTCGTGCTCTTCGGGAAGGTGATGGTCACGGCCACCGAGATGTCCTGGGACACCCCCGCAGCGCCCGCCGTCACGGTGTACGGCGCCGACCCTGTGGAGATACCCGTTCCCGTCGCCGTCAGTGTGGCGGTCTTGGTCAGGTACGCGGCCAGCGCCACATCGGCCGGCGCGCTCGTGGAGGTCGCAAGGATGGACGCCGGGGTGATACCCAGGGTAGCCACGAGGTTGTCGCCGGTGGCGATGATGCTCATGGTCTTGCTGTAGACCAGCACATCGCCGGGGACGACCTTGTATCCGGTCATGGTGGCGCGGGACGTGCTGCCATTGACGGTCCAGGAACCGGCGGTGCTGGAGGCGACGACCGAGAGGTTGCCCGCGGCGATGGTGCCGGCATCGGTGTTCGCACTGGAATTCCACAGCGCGAAGGTGCCCGCGCCACCAAGGAGGAGCACGATGCCCACGGCACCGGCGATCCCGCCCTTCAAAAACTTGTTCATGATCTTCCTCTCGCGGCGCCCATGCCGGCGCCAAATCGTTGTCAGGAATCGGGACGGGCGTGACAAGGTGTGGGCAGCAAAAAGACCTGCCTGACCGCGCCGGAAAACTCCGGCTGCCTGGGAGAGCTCGCTGTCGCAGCGGCGCCTGCTGGGGTTCGACTGCAGCGAGTGAGGTACCAGAGAAGGGCTGAACCATCAGATTCAGAGCTTCTCTTCCTTCCTCCAGCGTACGTTCGCGAGATCCCGCCGCCGCGAGCAGCCCGCCCCCAGCTGTGGGCACAACCGGGCATTTCGCACCCCCAGTGAGAGTCACAACTGCTTACCGGAGGGGCGGACCCGTCGATTGTCCCGGCGTACCGGCGCCGGGTGCGCACCTCGAACGGCCGCTGCGTCCCGACGCACAGTCGGCTCCGTGCCACAGAATAGGGTCATGCCCATTTCCCCGGTACTGCCCACCCACATGCGCGCCCTCGTCATCGACCGCACCGGCGGTCCCGAGGAATTACACCTCGCCGAGCTGCCGCTGCCCGCCGCGGTGAGCGACGAACTCCTCGTGCGTGTGGTGGCCGCCGGCATCAACCCCATCGACGCGAAGACCAGGGCCGGCTCCGGCGCCGCGCCCGCGATCGGCGGCTACCCCACGGTGCTCGGCAACGACTTCAGCGGCATCGTCGTGCGCGCTCCCTACGACACCTTCCCGTTGCAGCCCGGCGACGCGGTGTACGGCATGGCCCGGCCGCCCCGCATCGCGGGCAGCTACGCCGAATACCTGGTGGTGTCGAGCCTGTCCGTGGCCCGCAAGCCCGTCGCCGTGAGTCACATCGAGGCCGCCGGCATCCCGCTGGCCGCCATGACCGCCTGGGGCATGGTGACCCTCGCCGGCGCGGCACCCGGCCAACGGATGCTCATCCACGCCGGCAGCGGCGGCGTCGGTCACTTCGCCGTGCAATTCGCCCGGCACCTGGGCGCCCACGTCACCGCGACGGGCTCCACCGCCTCGGTAGAGTTCCTGCACCGCCTTGGCGCGCACGAGGTGATCGACTACAGCACGACCCGGTTCGAAGAGACGCTCTCGGGCCTCGACAGCGTGATCGACCTGATCGGCAACGTGCACGACGCCACCGGTACCCGGTCGCTCGCGACGCTGCGGCCCGACGGCCTGCTCGTGAACGCCCCCACCGGCAGCTGGCCCACCATGCAGGCCGAGGCAGCCGCCGCCGGGGTGCGCGCGACTGGCTACAAGGTCGCCGCAGACGCCCGGGTGCTCGACACCATCACGGCGCTGATCGACAACGGTAGCGTGCGGGTGAACATCGACTCAGTCTTCGACCTCGAAGAGGGCGCTGCCGCTCACCGGGCCCTCGAGGGTGGACACACCCGCGGCAAGATCGTGCTGCGGGTTTCCGACGCCGACGAAAGCGCGGCGTGAGCGTGACCGGCGGGTCCGCTGCCTCCGGCCTGGCCTCGACAGGTACGGCCTCGACAGGCCCGGCCCCGGCCCATCCCGACGGGCCCTCGCTGGTCTGGCTGCGTGACGACCTGCGACTGGGCGACAACCCCGCCCTCACCGCGGCGCTCGAACGCGGCCGACCGATCGCCCTGGTCTACCTGCTCGACGAGGTCTCCCCCGGCATCCGCCCGCTCGGTGGTGCCGCGCGCTGGTGGCTGCACCAGAGCCTGGTCTCGCTCGCCGCCGACGCCGCGGCGCTCGGTGGCCGGCTGGTGCTGCGCCGCGGCGCGGCCGAGGCCGTGATCGGCGAACTCGTCGAGGAGCTCGGCGCCGGCGCTGTGTTCTGGAACCGCCGGTACGGTGCGGCAGAGCGCGAGGTGGACACTCGCATCAAGACCGGCCTCACCGACTCCGGCGTCGTGGCGCACAGCTTCGCCGGCTCGCTCCTGTTCGAACCGTGGACCATCCGCACCGGAGGCGGCACGCCGTACACGGTGTTCACCCCGTTCTGGCGGGCGTGCACCGCCGGGCCACCGCCGCGGGCGCCCTACCCGGCGCCGGCGGAGCTCACCGACGCCGCACCCGCTCTACCCGGTGACGACCTCGCGTCGTGGGAATTGCAGCCCAGCCACCCGGACTGGGCCGGCGGCCTGCGCGAGGCCTGGACGCCCGGTGAGGCCGCCGCCCAGCAGCTGCTGGCGGCCTTCCTCGACGAGTCCCTGCCGAAGTACGGCACCGAGCGCGACCTGCCCGCGCAGCAGGCCACCTCGAGGCTCTCGCCGTACCTGCGCTGGGGAGAGATCAGCCCGCACCAGATCTGGCACGCCACCGACATCGCCCGCCGCGGCCTCAGCGGCGCGGCCGCCACCAGCGCCACCCGTTTCCTCACCGAGGTGGGCTGGCGCGAATTCGCCTACCACGTGCTCTTCCACGCACCCGATCTGGCCACCGCCAATCTGCGCCCCGGCTTCGACGCGTTCCCCTGGCCCCCGCTCGACAAGGTCGCACTCTCGGCCTGGCAGCAGGGCCGCACCGGCTTCCGTCTGGTGGATGCGGGCATGCGCGAGTTGTGGCGCACCGGCAGCATGCACAACCGGGTGCGCATGGTCACGGCGTCGTTCCTGATCAAGAACCTGCTCATCGACTGGCGCGAGGGCGAGAAATGGTTCTGGGACACCCTCGTCGACGCCGACCCGGCCAGCAACCCGTTCGGCTGGCAGTGGGTGGCCGGTTCCGGGGCGGATGCGGCGCCCTATTTCCGGGTGTTCAACCCCGAGCTGCAGGCGGACAAGTTCGACCCTGCCAACGAGTACGTGCGCCAGAACGTGCCGGAGTGGGGCACACCGTCGTACCCACAGCCCCTCGTCGACCTCGGCGAGACCCGGCGCGCCGCCCTGGCCGCCTACGAGCACGTAAAGGCCGCCCGCCCGTCCTCCTAGTCCGCCGAGCCCGCCGAGCCCGTCGAGCCCGTCGAGCCCGCGAACTGTGAGTTAAGCACCGTAGTTCCGCGATTTTTGGTGCTTTTCTCACGGTTCGCGGATGGGTCGTCTGGGGTGTGCCCGCGGGCGGGGGCAGTGTCAGTGGCAGGTGAGACGATCTCATTATGAGTAACCCCGACCAGGCAACACCGCCCGCTCCGGATGATGACCATTGCTCTCCGGAGTCCGCTCCACCTGGCAACACCCCGCCCGCCGTCTCCCCTGCCGAATCTCGGTCGATGCCAGCGGCCTCGGCCCAGCCGGCCGAGACTGCCCCGCCTGAACCCAGCTCGACTAAACCCGGCTCGACCGGACCAGGCTCGACTAAACCCGGCCCGGCCGAACCCGGCCCGACTGAACCCGGCCCGACTGAACCCGGCCCGACTGAACCCGCTGATCGTGAGGCCTATGTTCCCAATCCAGCCCTGGACGAGTTGGTCTGTTCGGAGTTGGCCCGCCGCACCGCACTGATCGCGGCCGAGGCCCGGGCCATCGCCCACGCGCAGGCCCGGCAGGCCGAATTCCTTGTGGAGCTGCAGTGCTGGAGCGAGGACCCGCAGGTGTCTTCCCGGCTGCACGGCAACCCGGAAAGCATCCGGCTGGCCGACCTGGACGCGGCGACCCTCACCGAGGATCAGGCCCGCGCGGCCGCGTATGGCCGGTGGGAGGACCGGGAAGTGGCCCGCCGCACCATCGTGAGCGAGACCGCGTGCCTGCTCCGGATGCACGAACGCACGGTGGAACACCTGATGGAGCAGTCGCTCTGGCTCCTGTCGGCCCCCGCGACGTTCGAGGCGCTCTCCAGTGGTGAGATCAGCTACCGGCACGCCACCGTGCTCATCGACCAGATGCGCACCCTGCCCGCCGAAGACCAGGAAGCCTTCGAAGAGAAAGTCCTGCCGGACGCGAAACGACTCCCGGTCGCCCGATTCACCGACCGGGCCCGCCGACTCCGGGAACGACTGCACCCGGAATCCATCGTGACCCGCACCACCAACGCCCTCGCCGAACGCCACAGCCGGTGGGAGGCGGCGCCGGACGGGATGGGCTGGTTGCACTGGTACGGAACCGCGCACGACACCAAGGCCGCCTACGACCGGATCAACACCATGGCGACGAGCCTGAAGAAACTTGGCGACCCCACGCGGGCCGGCGCCGCGGCCGGAGAAGCCAGCGCACGGGCAGGCGCGGACGCGAGCGCGGCGACAGGCACGGAAGCGGGCGCGGTTGCGGGTGCTGAAGAGGACGCGGAGGAGCAGAAACGCACCCTCGACCAACTCCGCGCCGACATCACCCGCGCCCTGCTGCTGGACGGCATCACCCCGGACGGAATGGGCGCCGGGATCCGCGGCACGGTGATGATCACCGTGCCCGTGCTCACCCTCCTCGGCCTGGACGAGGAACCCGCCACCCTCGAAGGGTACGGGCCGATATCCCCCGACGTCGCCCGGCAGATCGCCGGACACGCCCCGAGCTTCACCCGGCTGCTCACCCACCCGGAAACCGGCGTCGTGCTCTCGCTGGGCAAGACCCAGCACAAGAACACCAAAGCCATGAAGAAGTGGCTGCGGGTGCGCGACGAAACCTGCCGGTTCCCCGGCTGCTCAAGGCCCGCGGTGAAGTCCGACGTCGACCACACCGAAGACTGGGCCGGCGGCGGGAAGACCGACTGCGACAACCTCGCCCATCTCTGCGAACCGCACCACCGACTCAAGCACCTCTCGCAGTGGCAGGTGACCCAGGAACCGGGCGGGATTCTGCTCTGGACCTCCCCCGGCAAACGCGGCTACCGCACCGACCCGGCCAACCCCATGGGACCACCCCGACCCCAAGCACCGGTGGTGGGTCCCAAAACCCGGAAACGACCCGCAGAAGAGAGCTACCTGATGCCGCCGCGGCCCCGACCGACCCGTACACCGACACCACCGGTGCCCGAGAACCCGCCGTTCTAGCCACACACGGGCACGTCACGAGATCTACTTCGACAGACCCAGCACAAGAACATAGGACGCGCTCAGCACAAGCACTTCGAGATGCGCAGCACACGTCGACAAGCTTGGCCAACGGAGATGCCCCACGCGTAGTCAGCTCTCGAATCGCTAGAGGGCGCGCTCCAGCACGTAGTCGTCTTCGTAACGCTCGCCCACCAGGAAGCGTTTGATGCCCACCTGTTCGAAGCCGTGCTTGCCGTAGAAACGGAGGGCACGCACGTTCTCCTGGTTCACCCCGAGCCAGGAGCCCGCCGCTCCGCGCTCCCGTGCGGCATCGAGCGTGGCCGCCATCAGGGCGGCGGCCGTGCCGCTTCCGTGCGCCTCGGCGCGCACGTAGCATTTGCTGAGTTCGGCGGTCGGGCGAATACGAATCGCGGCGGCGGCATCCGCGTCGTGGGGCTCGCCGAAGACCAGCATCGTGTAGCCCAGCAGGAGTCCGCGTGGTTCCTCTCCGCCGGAGGCCTCAGCGACGAGGAGAAGTCGGTCGGGGTCGGCGAGGAAGGTCTCAAAGTTGGCCGGCGCGAGCACATGCGTGAGAAACGCGGCAATGGCGTCGGCGCTGGTGTGCGGCGGGCAGGCCAGGGCGAAGGTGGCGGCCGCCAGTTCGGCGAGCGCCGCGGCCTCATCGGGTCGGGCCGGGCGGATCGTCACCTGCCGATCCGGGCGATCGGGCATGGGAGCTGGCGGGGTGGTCTCGGTCACCATCCCAGCTTCGCAGCAGGTTTCCCGGCGCGCAAACGGCCCCGTCGGGGTGCCGACGGGGCCGATTGTGTGTGCCGGGCGCCTACAGGTAGCGGGCGTATGCGGCGACGGTGAGGAAGGTCGGGAAATCGGCCTCGAGTGCCGAGGACCGGAACACTTCGAGGGCGTCGTCGAACCGGTCTCCGGTCGTGCGCGGCAGCGCCGCCATCTCCTCAGCGACCAGCCCGGCCACCCACTCCGCGTCGATCCGGCGGCCATCGTCGAGCACCGAATTGTCGTGGATCCACTGCCAGATCTGGGAGCGGGAGATCTCCGCCGTCGCGGCGTCCTCCATCAGGTTGTCGATGGCCGCCGCACCCACGCCGCGCAGCCAGGACTCGATGTACCGAAGAGCGATACGCACGTTGTCGCGCACCCCGGCCTCGGTGATCTGGCCACCGGCCGACGCCACATCCAGGAGGTCGGCAGCGGTGACATGCACCTCGTCCCTGGTGCGGTCCAGCTGGTTGGTCCGGTCGCCGAGCACGGCATCGAACTCGGCCCTGGCGGTGGGGATGAGGTCCGGATGCGCCACCCAGGTGCCGTCGAAGCCGTCGCCGGCCTCCCTGCGCTTGTCGGCGGCAACCTGTTCCAGTGCTCGCTCGGTCACGGCCGGGTCGCGCCGGTTGGGGATGAAGGCGCTCATCCCACCGATCGCGTACGCGCCCCGTCGGTGACAGGTGGCCACGAGCAGCTCGGTGTACGACCGCATGAACGGCACCGTCATGGTGATCTCCCTGCGGTCTGGCAGCACGAACCGGCGGCCCCTCGCGCGGAAGGTCTTGATGATGCTGAAGATGTAGTCCCACCGGCCGGCGTTCAGGCCCGCGCAGTGGTCACGCAGCTCGTAGAGGATCTCGTCCATTTCGAACGCGGCCTGGATGGTCTCGATCAGCACCGTGGCGCGGATGGTGCCGTGCCCGAGGTTCAGGTGGTCTTCGCTGTGGCTGAAGATGTCGTTCCACAGCCGCGCTTCGAGGTGGGTCTCCAGCTTGGGCAGGTAGAAGTACGGGCCGCTGCCGTTCTCAATCAGCTTGTGCGCGTTGTGGAACGCGTAGAGGCCGAAGTCCACCAGGCTGCCGGATGCCGGCATCCGTCGGTTGGCCCGGTCGACGAAGGTGAGGTTCTTCTCCACCAGGTGCCAACCGCGCGGCCGCATGACGATGGTCGGCGTGGACCCGGGCGTCGCACCATCCTGCCGGCCGGACGGGGCACCGGTGACCCGGTACGCCTTGCCATCAGGGCCGTCGTACGACAGCGTGCCACGCACGGCATCGATCAGGGTGAGCTGGCCCTCGATCACGTTGGCCCAGGTGGGGCTGGTGGCGTCCTCCTGGTCGGCCAGCCACACCGCCGCACCGGAGTTCAGCGCGTTGATGGCCATCTTGCGGTCGGTCGGTCCGGTGATCTCCACCCGGCGGTTCTGAAGGCCGGGGCCAGGCCCGGCCACCCGCCAGGAGGGATCATCCCGGATATGCGCGGTCTCGGGCAAGAAACGGGGGTCCCGGCCGTTCGCGGCATCCACCCGGGTCTGCAGTCGGGCGGCCAGCAGGTCGTGCCGGGTGCCGGCGAACCTGTCGTGCAGCTCGGCGAGGAACTCGAGGGCCGCCGGCGTGAGGACCTCGTCGTAACGGTCGCCGAGAGTTCCGGTGACCTCGAGGTGCGGGTGGATGGTGGCGAAGCTGCCGGTACTGGTCTCGCCGAACGCCCGGGCAGGGCGTGGGGCGCTCTGCGTGCGGGTCACGGGGCTCGGCGCCGTCGACAGCGGTGGTGTTGTCATGATCGTGTTCTCCTTCGAAGCGATACGGATGTCTGTGGCGAGGCCGGTTAGAACTGCTCAGCCTCGGTGGAACCGGCCAGCGCGAGGGTGGCGCTGGTGGGGTTGAGCGCGGTGGCGATCCGGTCGAAGTAGCCGGTGCCCACCTCCCGCTGGTGGCGGGTGGCGGTGTAGCCGTCGGCCTCCGAGGCGAACTCGGCCTCCTGCAGGTCGACGTATGCGCTCATCTGACGCTCGGAGTAGTCCTTGGCCAGGGTGAACATGGAGTGGTTGAGGGCGTGGAAGCCGGCCAGCGTGATGAACTGGAACGCGTAACCGCAGGCGGCGAGTTCTTTTTGGAACACCGCGATCTGCTCGTCGTTGAGGTGGGATTTCCAGTTGAACGACGGCGAGCAGTTGTAGGCGAGCTTTTTGCCGGGGAACTGGGCGTGGATCTCCTTGGCGAAGCGCTGGGCGAGTGCGAGGTCGGGCTCGCTGCTCTCCACCCAGAGCAGGTCGGCGTACGGCGCGTAGGCCAGGCCGCGGGCGATGACCACATCGGGTCCGTTCGCGGTGTCGTAGAACCCCTCGGCGGTGCGGGAACCGGTGAGGAATTCCCGGTCGCGCTCGTCGATGTCGCTCGTGATGAGGGTAGCCGCGAGCGAGTCGGTGCGCGCGATGATGATCGTGGGCACCCCCGCGACATCCGCCGCCAGCCGGGCCGCGTTGAGGGTACGGATGTGCTGACCGGTGGGCACGAGCACCTTGCCGCCCATGTGGCCGCACTTCTTCTCGCTGGCCAGCTGGTCTTCCCAGTGCACGCCCGCCGCGCCGGCCTCGATCATCGACGCCATCAGCTCATAGGCGTTCAGCGGGCCACCGAAGCCGGCCTCGGCGTCGGCCACGATCGGCGCCATCCAGTCGATGCCGGTGCCGTTGTTCGTGGCGTCGGCCCCGGATGCGACCGCTTCCGAGCCCTCGATCTGCCCGGCGCGCAGCAGCGCGTTGTTGATGCGCCGCACCACGGCGGGCACCGAGTTCGCCGGGTAGAGCGACTGGTCGGGGTAGGTCTGGCCGGACAGGTTGGCGTCGGCCGCGACCTGCCAACCGGACAGGTAGATGGCCTTGAGCCCGGCGCGCACCTGCTGCACGGCCTGGTTGCCGGTGAGGGCGCCGAGCGCGGCGACCCACTCCGGGTTCTCCGGGGTGCCGTTCTGGTGGATGAGCTCCCAGAGCTTCTCGGCGCCGCGGCGGGCCAGGGTGCGCTCTTCCCGCACCGCACCGCGCAGCGCGATTACGTCCTCGGCGGTGTAGTCGCGACGCACACCCTCCCAGCGCGGGTCGGCGGCCCACTCCAGGGCGAGTTCTGCGGCCGTCTGAGTCTGATCGCCGGGCCGGGCGCCGGTGGGGCCGGATTTGGGGGTGCCTGATGCGTTGTGTCCTGATGCGGCGGGGTGCGTCATGGTGTTCTCCTCGGTCTGCGTCATTGCGGATCGTGCGGGGCGGATCGTGCGGGCCAAATAGTGCGGGCCAAATAGTGCGGGGCGGATCTGGTGTGTGCACCCACTCTGCGGCGCGCCATCGCCCGCACCCCTGGCTCGTTCCGAAGAAGAAATCCTGTTCTTCCGGTTGTGTGAACAATCGCCGCATGTGACCATGAGCAGATGGTCACCGTCGATCCCAGCTTCTCGTCCGCCGCCGCGCCCACCCGTCCGGCGCCTGCCCCGACCAGCACGCCCGGCGCCGCCGACCCGGGCGAAACCGGCCTCGACGCGCTCACCCTCGGGCGTCGCATCCGGGATCGGCGGCACCGGCTCGGACTCACCCTTGACACCCTCGCCGCGGCCGTCGACCGGGCACCCTCGCAGATCTCGATGATCGAGAACGGCAAACGTGAGCCGCGGCTGTCGATGCTGCGGCTGATCGCCGCGGCCCTGGACACCTCCGTCGACGAGCTGCTGCGCACCGATGCGCCCACCCCGCGGGCGGCGCTGGAGATCGCCGTCGAACGGGCCCAGCGCGGGCCGGTATTCACGGCCCTCGGGCTGCCTCGGTTCCGGGTCGGCCCCGGCCAACCCGACGAGACCCTGCAGACCATCCTCACCCTGCACAACGAGATCGAACGGCTGCACCGGGAACGGGCGGCCACCCCGGAGGAGGCCAGGCGCGCCAATGCCCAGCTGCGCGCCGAGATGCGCGAGCGGGACAACTACTTCCCCGACCTCGAGGCGCAGGCGCTCGAACTGCTCACCGCCGTCGGGCATTCCGGCGGCCCGGTCTCGCACCAGGTGGTCGCCGACATGGCTGCCCACCTCGGCTTCTCGCTGCACTACGTCGGCGACCTGCCGCACTCCACCCGGTCGGTGACCGACAAGCGCAACGGCCGAATTTACTTGCCCACCGAGCAGTCAGCGTCCCGCGACAGTCGCTCCCCGATCCTCCAAGCCTTCGCCAGCCACCTCTGCGGCCACTCCGAACCGGAAAGTTACGCCGACTTTCTGCGACAGCGGGTGGAGACCAATTACTTAACCGCAGCCATCCTGTTGCCCGAAACCGACACCCTGCGCCTCTTGAACGACGCCAAAGCCGCCCGCCGGATCTCGCTCGAAGACCTGCGGGATGCCTTCTCGGTGTCCTACGAGACCGCCGCGCACCGCTTCACCAACCTGGCCACGGCCAGGCTGGGCATCCCGGTGCATTTCATGAAGGTGCACGAGTCCGGCACCATCATCAAGGCCTACGAGAACGACGACGTGCAGTTCCCCAGCGACGCCCTCGGCGCCGTGGAGGGCTCCACGGTCTGTCGCAGCTGGACCGCTCGCACGGTCTTCGATGTGCCGGACCGGTTCAGCCCCTGGTACCAGTACACCGATACGCCGTCGGGCACCTTCTGGTGCACCTCACGCATCGAGAAGGCCAAGGAAGGCGACTACTCGGTGAGCGTCGGCGTGCCGTTCACGCACGTCAACTGGTTCCGCGGCCGGGAGACCACCAACCGTGCGGTGTCCAGCTGCCCGGATGAGTCCTGCTGCCGGCGGGCGCCCGACACGCTCTCCGGTCGGTGGGAGGGCCAGTCCTGGCCGGTGGCCCGCACCCCCACGAGTCTGCTCGCCGCCCTGCCAACGGGCACCTTTCCCGGTGTCGACCCCACTGAGGTCTACGAGTTCCTCGAGGCGCACTCCCCCGCCTGAGGTGCCCGGCTCGCCCGCGCCGAGTTGATTCCTCGAGTTCGAGAGGATGCGGGCGGGGTCAGGCCGAGGCGCGGGCCAGGTCGGGCAGGCGGTGTAGGGCGTCCACGAGCGGGCCGAGCTCCGGCTCCTCCTCGGCGGCGGCCAGGGCGCCGGCGAGCGCGTCGTCGTAGACCGGGCGGGCCCGGGCCAGCAGTGCTTTGCCGGCCTCGGTGAGCTCGGTGTAGATGCCGCGCCGATCATCAGCGCAGAGGATGCGCGTGAGCAGCGCCCGGTCCTCCAACCGGTTCACCAGGCGGGTCGTGGCACTGCTCGACAGCGCCGCGGCCCGCGCGAGCTGCTGCATCCGCATGTGCCAGCCGTGCTGGCGGCTGAGGGCATCCAGAACCGTGAACTCCACCACCGAGAGGTCGAAGCCGGCCTGCAGGGCGCGCTCCAGCACGGTCTCGATTCGGCCGTGCAGGGCGGCAAGGGTACGCCAGCCTTGCGCCCGAATCTCGACGGCGTCGTCTTCGATGCTCATCCGTGCTGCTCCCTCGACCCGACTCCAGCTAAAAACGCAAGTACAACGCGCTTGCAACTACCAGTCTAGGCAGCCCGGCGCCCACGGCCCAGCCGACTCTCACGACTCCCGGGTGATCTCCACCTTCACGAACAGCTGTGACCCGCCCGACCCGGCGTAGACACCGCGCAGCGGGGCGATGTCGTTATAGTCGCGGCCTCGGCCGACGCCCACGTGCCGGTCGCCGATGTCGATCAGGTTGGTGGGATCGTAGCCGCGCCACTCGCCGCAGAACCACTCCACCCAGGCGTGCGATTCCCCGGTGACGGTCTCCCCGATCAACGCGTCCGGTTTGGGGTGCAGGTAGCCGGAGACGTAGCGGGCCGGGATACCGACCGAGCGGAGCGCCCCGAGTGCCACATGCGTGATGTCCTGACAGACCCCGCGTTTGTCGGACCAGGCCTCGCGGGCATTGGTCTTCACACCGGTGACCCCCTGCACGTAGGCCATGTTCTCGCCCACGAACCGGCAGATCGCCAGCGCCGCGTCACACGGGTCAAGCCGGCCGGCGATTTCGGCGGCGCTTGCCACCACATCCTCCGGTGGCTCGGTGAGTGGCGTCTGCCAGGACTGTTCGACGGAGGAGGTCGACCTGGCCACCAGCGCCGCCAGGTCGTCCCAGGGCATCGGATGCAGCGGGTGCTCCCGTGGCGACACCTCCACGAGGCTGTTGGCGGTGAGGGTCAGCTCGGCATGCGGGGTGAGCACTTCGAACGACGACACCCGGGTGCCCCAGTAGTCCACATAGTTGTGGTTGCTCGAGACCGGGCTGATGTCCAGGTTGGAGTACAACACGAACTGGTCCGGCGACGTGACGGGCAGCATCCGCGCCTCGTTGTACGACGTCGCGACCTCACCGTTGTACCGGTAGCCGGTGGTGTGCCGGATGCGCAGGCGTTTCACGATGCCTCTCCCGTCCAGGTGGGCACAGCGCTGGTGGGGAAGTACCGTTGCCCGATCGACTCCGACGCGGTGCTGGTGGCGTCCTGCACCATGTCCATGTGCCCGGGCAGGTCGTTCAGGATCTCCATGATCGGCCGGTATTCCAACTGGCTACGGATCTGGCCGAGCACCCGCTGGGACGACTCCGAGACACCCAACCGGTCGGTGCGCGGTTCCAGCTCCTGCAGGCACTGCTCCGCCCGCGAGATCGAGAAGACGATCGACCGCGGGAACAGCCGGTCGAGCAGCAGGAATTCGGCAGCGTTCCGGGCCGAGGGCACCCCGCGGTAGGTGCGCAGATATGACTCGTACGCCCCGCAGGAGCGCAGGATGGTCGTCCAGGACGGCCCGCTGTTCTCGGTCAGCGACCGGGTGGCCAGCAGTCGCGCGGTCATGTCTGCCTGCTCGAGGCTGCGGCCCAACGTGAAGAAGTGCCAGGCGTCGTCCCGGCTGGCGCTGGACTCCACGATCCCCACAGCCAGGGCCGCGCGTTCGCGCACCCAGCCGAAGAAGTCGTGGGTCTTGGCGCTGGCGATGTTCTTGGGCATCTTCGTGTAGGTGGTGTTCAGGCACTCCCACAGCTCGGTCGACACGATCTCCCTAGCCCGCCGGGCGTTCTCCCTGGCGGCGCCGAGCGAGTACGCGATCGAGGCCGGATGCGTGCGGTCCGCCGCCAGGGTCGCGAGCACGTCCTTGCGGGTCAGCTCACGGTTGGGCGGCACCGGGCTGCCCATCAGGTGCAGCAGGGACCGGCAGGCGAGGTTCTCCTCGATCCACGGGTCCTCCAGCAGCAGCTGCAGGTGCACGTCCAGGATGCGGGCAGTGCCGTCGCTGCGTTCGATGTAACGGCCGATCCAGAACAGGCTCTCGGCGATGCGGCTCAGCATTCGAGGATCCTTTCGGCTGGAGTGATGGTGTGTTGCTGTTGCTGTTGCTGTTCTTGATCCTGGTCGCCTCCCGGCGGGGTGTCCTGCGGGGAGTGGTCGACGATCCGGGTCGGGATGATCGAGATGGACTGGGTGTTCGCGGCCTGGTCGTTGACGAGACCCTGGATGTTGCGGGCCGAACCGCCACCGGTGTTGAAGTCGGGCTCGAGCCCGATCACCCAGGTGTCCTTCGACCCACCGCCCTGGCTGGAGTTCACCACGAGCTCACCCTCAGGCAGGGCCACCCGGGTGAGGCCGCCCGGCAGCACCCAGACATCCGACCCGTCGTTCACCGCGAACGGACGGAGGTCCGCATGACGGGGACGCATCCCGTCGTCGACGAGGGTGGGGATTGTCGACAGCTGCACCACCGGCTGGGCGATCCAGCCGCGCGGATCCTTGAGCAGCTGCAGCCGCAGGGTCTCCAGCTCCGCCTTGGACGCTGCCGGCCCCACCACGAGGCCCTTGCCGCCCGAGCCGTCGACGGGCTTGACAACGAGTTCGTCGAGCCTGTCGAGCACCTCCTCCAGCGCCAGCGGGTCTTCGAGCCGCCAGGTGTCCACGTTGGGGATGATCGCGTCCTCGCCGAGGTAGTACTTGATCAGGTCGGGCAGGTAGGTGTACACCAGCTTGTCGTCGGCGACGCCGTTGCCGACGGCGTTGGCGATGGTCACGTTGCCCAGGCGTGCGGCCATCAGGATGCCCGGCGACCCCAACTGGGAGTCGGCACGGAACTGCAGTGGGTCCAGGAACTCGTCGTCGACCCTGCGGTAGATCACGTCGACCCGGGTCGGGCCCGCCGTGGTGCGCATCCAGACCCGGCCGCCGGAGCAGAACAGGTCGCGGCCCTCGACGAGCTCGACGCCCATCAGCCGGGCCAGCAGGGTGTGCTCGAAGTAGGCGGAGTTGAAGACGCCGGGGGTGAGCACCACGATGTTGGGGTCGTCGACGCCGGCCGGGGCCGAGGCACGCAGGGCCTGCAACAGCTTGTTCGGGTAGTCGCCCACCGGGCGCACCCGCATCGAGACGAACAGTTCGGGCAGGGTCTGCGCCATCACGCGCCGGTTGGAGATGACGTAGCTGACCCCGCTGGGCACCCGCACGTTGTCTTCGAGCACCCGCCAGGCGCCCACCTCGTCGCGGATCAGGTCGATGCCGGACACCTGGATCCGCACATTGTTCGCCGACGTGATGCCCGCGGCCTGACGGTGGAAGTGCTTGGACGAGGTGATCAGGCCGGCGGGAATGACGCCGTCTCGCACCGCGGCCTGCGGGCCGTAGATGTCTGCCAGGAAGGCCTCCAGCGCGAGGACTCGCTGCTTGATGCCGGCCTCCACGTTCACCCATTCCGGCTGCTCGATCACCCGGGGCACGGCGTCGAGCGGGAACGGCCGCTCCTCGCCGGCGAAGTCGAACGTCACTCCCTGGGCCAGGTAGGAGCTGGCCAGGGCGTCGGTGCGCCCGCGCAGTTCCTCCTGGGTCATGCGGGCGAGCGCGTTGTAAACGTCCTTGTATGCCGCCCGGGTTTCCGTGGGCGAGAGCGACGACGGATCCGGGAACATCTCGTCCCAGGCCGAAGTCGCGCCTCGCTCGCGGGGCGGTGCGGAGGTAGCGCCATAGCCACTGAAGAGGTCAACCATGACTGGATGCTAGTCGCCCGGTGTTGCCGTTTTGTTTCCTGCTTGCGGCGCGTCCGGTGGTTCATCCCGGGTGCCCCGCCGCGCGCCGGACCGACCCATCTGTCGTCCCCACCGTGCAATATGCATACACAATCATGTGAACAAGCGAGCCGTGCCCTGCAGATCTCCCGAAATCGGTGACAGACTGCGGCTTTTTTGCATACAGTTAGCAAAAGTCCGATTCTCTGCCGCACACGTCAGTTCACGTTCGGCCGCACCAACAAGATCCGAGCACTCATGCGCGCTGTTGTATGGCCCCGATGGTTGGGGCTGCTGATCCTGCTGTCCCTGGTGGCCTGCCCAGTGATCATCACGTGGTCGCTGGCCGGACCCGACACCGCATTGCTGGGCTCGCTCTCGGAGCGACTGCCGTTTGCCGCGGCGGGCACCGTGGTTGCACCGATCCTGTCCGGTCTTCTGGGCGTGGGTTCAGGCCTGTTGGTCACGCGGCGCCGTGGCTGGGCCGACCAGCGGTTTCGTGCGCTGATTCTTGCCGGGGGCGCCGTATGCCTGCTCTGGTTGACGCTCGTGAGTGTCTTCTGGTTTGCGGTGCAGGGTGAGATCCTGCCGTTACTGGCCGATGAGCCGGCTGCCCACGCCGGACTGGACACGCTGAACACCCTCCTCATTCCGTCCACCATCGCGGTGTTCGGCGGCGCGGTCGCCGTCGCCGTGCACGTCAGGGCGGCGACGCGGATCATGGTCACCGAGGGGCACGTGCAAACCGCCCGCAGTCGGGGGCTGCCCACCACCTGGCCGATCCTTCGCCGGGTGATCCGCCGCACGCTACCCGCAATCGTGGCCGTCCAGCTCGTCGAGTTCCTCGTGTTCTACGGTGGCTCGCTGACTGTCCAGGCCGCACTCGCCACACCGCTCCCGGCCGCCGACCTGCCCCCGCTGCTCCCCGCCGAAAGTCTGCCCATAGTGCTCGGGAGCATCCTGCTCGGCGCCGTCGGCTTCGTGATGGCCGGTGTCGCCCTCGCAACGAGCACCCCGGCACCCGTCGTCGACACGCTGCGGCGGACTTCGGCTGCGGACAGCGGGCTCGCCGCCCTGCTCGCCGTACCGGGAATCACCTCACCACGGCCCAGCCCTCCCCGGCCCAGCCTCACCAAGCCCACCCTGGCCTCCACAGGTTTCCGGGCCGCTGATTTCCTCGACATCCGCGACCTGCGCACCCGCACGACCGGGGAAGGACTGCAGCGGGAGCCTCTGGACGGCGTCAGCCTCACGCTGCCGCGTGGGCAGACCCTTGCGGTCATCGGCGACGACCCGGACGGCACCTCGTTGCTCTGCCAGTCCATCGCCGGAATGCAGCACTTGAGGCACACCGCAATGTCAGGGTCTATCCTCTTCGACGGCATCGAACTCGTCGGGCTGCCAGAGCGGGACTTCCGGCACCTGCGTGGGCAGCGCATCGGGTTCCTGCCCGCGCCGGCTGCCGACCACTTCGACCCGAACGCCCGCATCGGGCAGCACCTCGTGACGCTGGTCACCCGCCGGACCGAAACGCCCCGATCCCAAGCCCGCTCGGCTGCCCTGGCGCTGATGGCCCAGGTCGGTCTCGACGATGCGGAGAAGGTGTTCGCGGCCTACCCCGGTGAGACGCCGACGGCGACCTGCCAGCGAGTGCTGCTCGCCGGTGCGCTGGTCGGCGGGCCGCAACTGGTCGTCGCCGACGATCCCACCAGGGGCTTCACCGCCGGTGATGAGGCAGAATTCCTCGACCTGCTGCACTCGCTGCAACAGGAGCGCGGCTTCACCCTCATCATCGTGTCCCCGAGGGTGGAGATCGCCGTACGATGCGACCGGGTCGCGATCATGAGCCATGGCGCCATCGTGGAATACGCGTCGGTTCCGGAGCTGCTGACCGCGCCCCAGCATCCGCACACCCAGCGGCTGGTCGCACGGGGCGCGCCGGAATCCAACGGCCCCTGACGCTCACGGTCGCGCCCCGGTTCGAGCACGCCCGCGCGGCTCAAGAGCCGGTCAGGCGTCGCTGACGGCGTTGCGGGCGCCGAGGATGTGCGATCGCATGGCCGCTTCGGCCCAAATGGTGTCACCCGTGCGCAGAGCGGTCAGGATGTCGCGGTGCTGGTGGTTGCTCCGCGAGCGGTACAGCGCGCCGTGAGCGCGGAAGGCGGCCTCCATCAACGGCACCCGGGCAACTGAGGTGGTCAGGGCCATCAGCTGCGGACTGCGGGAGGCGGTGACCACGATGCGATGGAATTCGGCGTTGAGCCTGCCCAGTTCGGTGATTCCGAGCTCGTCTTCCGCCGTCACCAGGGGTTCCATGGCGTCGATGAGCACGCTGAGCATGGCGATTTCGTCAGGCGTGATCCGACTTGCGGCCAAGCCTGCGGCCCGGCTTTCGAGCCCGGCCCGCACGAAGTAGGTTTCGCGAACCTGTTCGATGGTCCACGGCACCACCTGGGCGCCGCGATTGGGAACGACGGTCACCAGTCCGGCCTCGTCGAGGCGGCGGAGCGCTTCCCGGATCGGGGTGCGGCTCACCCCGAGTTCCTCGGCCAGGGCCTGTTCCCTCAGCATCAGGCCGGAAACCAGTTCGCCGGAGAGGATGCGCGCGCGCAGGGTCAGATAGACCGTTTCCCCACCTGTTGACGCCACGATTCCCCTTCTTCGCGACGGGCACTCCTGCCCGTGCTATCGAGCTTGACACAGTACGGCGGCCAACGGGGGCTGCCCTCGCCAAACCTCGCAGACTGCCCAGTACTGGGGTGACGCCGCCCCCGCCCTGCAAGCAAGAGGGCCGGGCACACAAAAGGGCCCGTCTCGCGACGGGCCCCTGTGTCGATGTGCGTTTCTTGCGAAACGCGCCAGCGAAATGCTTAGATGCTGTTCACATCGAGCGGGATGCCGGGACCGAACGTGGTCGACACGGCGCCCTTGGTGATGTAGCGGCCCTTGGAGGAGCTCGGCTTGAGGCGAACGATCTCCTCGAGTGCTGCGCCGATGTTCTCGTTCAGCTGGTCGGCCGAGAACGAAGCCTTGCCAACGACGAAGTGCACGTTGGAGTGCTTGTCGACGCGGAATTCGATCTTTCCGCCCTTGATGTCGGACACGGCCTTGGCGACGTCAGGCGTCACGGTTCCGGTCTTCGGGTTGGGCATGAGACCGCGCGGGCCGAGGACCTTACCGAGACGACCGACCTTGCCCATGAGCTCGGGGGTCGAGACGGCGGAGTCGAACGAGGTGTAGCCGGCGGCTACCTTCTCGATGAGCTCGTCGCCACCGACCTCGTCGGCGCCGGCAGCGATGGCTGCCTCAGCCGCGGGGCCCGTTGCGAAGACGATGACGCGGGCGGTCTTGCCGGTGCCGTGGGGAAGAATCACGGTGCCGCGGACCATCTGGTCTGCCTTGCGGGGGTCGACGCCGAGCTTGAGCGCGACCTCGACGGTGGAGTTGAACTTGACGGAGCCGGTCTCGCGAGCGAGGGTGACGGCTTCGGTGGGGGTGTAGAACTTATCGGCTTCGATCTTCTCGACCGCAGCGCGGTAGGCCTTTGACTTGGGTGCCATTTTGAATCTCCTGTAGATGCATGTGCTGAGAGCGTGGTTTTCGTGAGCCTGGCTGGCTCTTCCACTTGGTGCCAGTCGGCAGGTCGCTGAGACCATGCCTGTCGGCGGGTGTTCGACGAATCGAACGAAAGGGTGTTAGCCCTCGACCGTGATGCCCATGGAGCGAGCGGTTCCGGCGATGATCTTCGACGCGGCGTCGAGGTCATTGGCGTTGAGGTCAACCATCTTGGCCTCGGCGATTTCGCGAACCTGCGCCTTGGTGAGCTTGGCAACCTTGACGGTGTGCGGGGTTCCGCTGCCCTTGGCAACTCCTGCGGCCTTCTTGATGAGCTCCGCTGCGGGCGGGGTCTTCAGGATGAAGGTGAAGGAACGGTCGTCGTACACGGTGATCTCAACCGGGATGACGTTGCCGCGCTGGGATTCGGTCTGGGCGTTGTAGGCCTTGCAGAATTCCATGATGTTAACGCCGTGCTGACCCAGCGCCGGCCCGATGGGGGGTGCGGGGTTGGCGGCGCCGGCCTTGATCTGAAGCTTGATCAGACCAGTAACCTTCTTCTTCGGTGCCATGTTCTATTCCTTTTCAGTGATCGAACCCGGGATCGAGCTAGTCGAGATCCAGGTTCTCCCGCGTCCCCGGCATTTCCGGGGGGCGGTGGTTGGGGGAGGTTAAAGCTTGGTGACCTGGTCGAAGCTGAGCTCGACCGGGGTCTCGCGCTCGAAGAGCGACACGAGCACGATGAGCTTGCCGCTCTCGGGCTTGATCTCGCTGATCGAACCGGGCAGGCCCGCGAACGAGCCTTCCTTGATCGTGATGGTCTCGCCGATTTCGTAGTCGATCTCGGCGGGCAGAACGCGCTGGGCGGCCTTGCCTGGGGCGCCGGACTTGGTGACCGGGACATCCTTGATCTCAACGAGGCCCTTGAGCATGCCGAAGGCTTCTTCGAAACGCAGCGGGGTGGGGTTGTGCGCGTTGCCCACGAAGCCGGTGACCCCGGGGGTGTGGCGCACGACAGACCAGCTGTCTTCGTTGAGGTCCATGCGCACCAGGACGTAGCCGGGGATGCGCACGCGGGTGACCATCTTGCGCTGGCCGTTCTTGATCTCGACGACGTCTTCCATCGGAACCTCGACCTGGTAGATGAAATCTTCCATGGCCATCGACTGCTTGCGGTTCTCGATGTTCGACTTCACGCGACGTTCGAAGCCGGCGTAGGAGTGGATGACGAACCACTTGCCGGGCTGGAAGCGCAGTTCCTTGCGGAAGGCTTCGTACGGGTCTTCCTCTTCGGCTTCAGCGTCGGCGTCGGTCTCGACGGATGCGTCCCCGTCGACCTCTTCCTCGTCTTCAACGGCTTCGACGGCGGCCTCGGCCTCGTCGGCGGAGTCGATGTCGAGGGCGTCTTCGACGATGGCGTCGGCCTCGGGGTCCGTGGACTCGGCGAGGGCGTCCAGTGCGGCGTCGAGGTCGTCTTCGACGTCGGCGTTTTCGTCTTCAACGTGCAGGGCGACCTGCTCGGCGGCTTCGACCGACGTTTCGTCGGCGGCGAGGGTGTTGCCCTCCTGCGCCTCATCGTCGTTGGAGGACTGCTCGGCGGCGGTGGCCCAGTCGACGTCGTCGCGATTGGTCTCAGTCACTAAATATCAATCCTTCTTCTATTGCGTGGGCGTGAGGCTGCAGCGTTCTGATTACTGCCGTGGTGCGTGCTCACCGATCCACGTTTTTCATGATCAGTCTCGGTGCCGCTAGTGCGGCACGGGTCAACTGGGAGTGCCGAATACGTACGTGACGACGAGCGCGAACACCCAGTCGAGTGCCGATACCAGCGCCATCATGATCACGACGAAAACCAGAACCACACCGGTGTAGCTGAGCAGTTCCTTGCGGGTCGGGGTGACGACCTTGCGGAGTTCGGCCAGGACCTGCTTGATAAACAGGGACACCCGAGCGAACGGACCGCGTTTGGTTTCGCGGGCCACTCTGGCGTTGGCGACGATTTCCTCGCTGGGTTCGTCGATAACTTTTCGGGCCACCTGTTACACCTTTCGTGGGCCGGCGGAAAGACCACCGACTTGCAGGGCGGACAGGACTCGAACCTGCAACCTGCGGTTTTGGAGACCGCTGCTCTACCAATTGAGCCACCACCCTATGAAGCGAAACCGTCAGGCGTCAATGCCGCCCAGGCTGGCCGAATGACCAAAATAGGCGCAAAAAAGCTTGGCAGATTTCAACTACCGGATCAAGTCTAGGTCACGGCGAAGGCCCTGTAAAGCCAGCACCCCTGTTCCCCGCACACGACGGCCCCGTATGCTCGTTATGTGGCACACGACATCAAACGGATCTCCACCAGAATCGGCTCCATTGCGGAGTCCGCAACCCTCAAAGTCGACGGCAAGGCCAAGGCGCTGCAGGCCGCCGGACGGCCGGTGATCAGCTTCGCCGCGGGCGAGCCGGACTTCCCGACCCCGCCGCACATCGTCGAGGCCGCGCTGGCCGCCGTGAAGGATCCGCGCAACCACCGGTACACGCCGGCAGCCGGCCTGCCGGAGTTGCGCGAAGCCATCGCAGCGAAGACGCTGCGCGACAGCGGCCTGGCCGTTCCGGCATCCCGGGTGCTCGTCACCAACGGTGGCAAGCAGGCCGTCTACCAGGCCTTCGCCACCCTGCTCGACCCGGGTGACGAGGTGCTGCTGCCCACCCCGTACTGGACCACGTACCCGGAGGCGATCCGCCTCGCCGGCGGCGTGCCTGTCGACGTGTTCGCCGGCAGCGACCAGGGCTACCTGGTCACCGTCGAGCAGCTCGAAGCCGCCCGCACCGACAAGACCAAGGTGCTGCTGTTCGTCTCCCCCTCCAACCCCACCGGCGCCGTCTACTCCGAGGACGAGACCCGCGCCATCGGCGAATGGGCCGAGGAACACGGGCTCTGGGTGATCAGCGATGAGATTTACCAGAACCTCACCTATGACGGGGTGCGCGCGGTCTCGATCGTCGAGGCCGTCCCCGCCCTGGCCGACCGCACCATCCTGGTCAACGGGGTCGCCAAGACCTACGCCATGACCGGCTGGCGCCTGGGCTGGATGGTGGGGCCGCAGGATGCGATCACGGCCGCGGCCAACCTGCAGTCGCACCTCAGCTCCAACGTGTCGAACATCTCCCAGCGCGCCGGCATCGCGGCGTTGAACGGACCGCAGGACGCCGCAGAAGCCATGCGGGTTGCGTTCGACCGCCGCCGCAAGCTCATCGTCGCCGAGCTCAACAAGATCCCCGGCATCCGCACGCCCACCCCGCAGGGGGCGTTCTACGTGTACCCCGACGTGACCGGTCTGCTCGGCCGCACCTGGGGCGGGGTCACCCCCACCACGTCGCTCGAGCTGGCCGACCTGATCCTGGATCAGGCCGAGGTCGCCGCGGTCCCCGGCGAGGCCTTCGGGCCGAGCGGCTTCCTCCGCCTGTCCTACGCTCTGGGCGACGATGCACTCCTGGAGGGCATCCGTCGCCTCCAGAAGCTGTTCTCCTAGCCTTCGGGTCTCCGCGAACTGTGAGCTAAGCACCTCAACCCGCGAGTTTTCGGGGCTTAACTCACGGTTCGCGTATCCACCGGGCGGTGGATGGGGACATCGACCGGAAAGGTGTTGCCCCGGGGCGGCTCTGGGGCGATTGTGGGTACATGACAACTCCACCTCCGGCCGTGCGTGTGGCGCGGCTGAGCAAGTCGTACGGCGCGTTCGACGCGGTCAACGACATCAGCTTCGACATCCGCGCCGGGGAGACCTTCGCGCTGCTCGGCCCGAACGGCGCGGGCAAGAGCAGCACTATCGAGATTCTCGAGGGCTACCGCGACCGGTCGGAGGGTGACGTCACGGTGCTGGGCGAAGACCCCCAGCATGCCGGCCTGGACTGGAAGGCACGCATCGGCATCGTCCTGCAGTCCAGCGGCGAGAGCGGCAACGCCACGGTCATCGAGCAGCTGCGGCACTTCGCCGGCCTCTACCCCAACCCGCGATCGGTAGACGAAGTCCTCGCCGCGGTCGGGCTCGAGGAGAAGGCGAAGACCCGCATCCACAAGCTCTCCGGCGGGCAGCAACGGCGCGTGGATGTGGCGCTGGGCATTATCGGCCGGCCGGAACTGCTCTTCCTGGACGAGCCGACCACCGGCTTCGACCCCGAGGCCCGGCACCAGTTCTGGGATCTCATCCGCACCCTCAAGTCCGAGGGCACCACGATACTGCTGACCACTCACAACCTCGACGAGGCTGCGGAGCTCAGTGACCGTGCAGGCATCATCGTCGGGGGCAAGCTCATCGACATCGGCACCATCGGCGAGCTCGGCGGCCCGGCCGCGCGCATCCCGGTGGTGCGCTGGCTGGATGCCGACGGGGCGGCACAGGAGTGCCGCACCGAGACGCCGGCCCGGCTGGTCGCCCAACTGGCCAGAGATCTCGGCGGCGAACCCGCCGAGCTGCAAATCATCAGGCCCAGCCTCGAAGACATCTACCTGGGCCTGGTGCGCGGTCACGCGGCCGGCACCACCAGCGCCACCGAAAGCACGGAGGTGCTCGCATGAGCGCGACGCTCACCCCGCAACCGCAGCGGCCTCGGCTCGCACAGCGCCGCACCACCAGGCACGGCATGTTGACCCTCGGCCTGGCCCGGGTGGGCTTCGAGATCAAGCTGTATTTCCGCTCCACCGACACGGTTTTCTTCACGTTCCTGTTCCCGTTCATCATGCTGGGCATCTTCACGGCCGCCTTCAGCGCCTCCGGCAACATCGGCACCAACCCGGACGGCTCCGGCGGCATCAGTGTGGGCGCGTACTACCTGCCAGGCATGCTGGCCGCCGGCATGCTGCTCTCCGGGCTGCAGAACCTCGCCATCGACATCGCCGGAGAGAAGGGTGACGGCACCCTCAAGCGGCTCGGCGGTACCCCGCTGTCACCGCTGAGCTACTTCATCGGCAAGATCGGCCAGGTGCTCGTCACGGGCATCCTGCAGGCCGTGCTGCTGCTCGTGGTGGCCAGGTTCGTCTTCGACATCGCCCTGCCCACCGATCCGGAGAAATGGCTCACCTTCGCCTGGGTGTTCCTGCTCGGCGTGATCACCTGCGCTTTCCTGGGCATCGCCCTCTCGGCCCTGCCCCGGTCGGGCCGCAGCGCCTCGGCCGTCGTGATCCCGATCGTGCTGGTGCTGCAGTTCATCTCCGGCGTCTACCTGCAGTTCAACCAGCTCCCCGATTGGATGCAGAACGTCGCGGGCCTGTTCCCGCTCAAGTGGATGGCGCAGGGCATGCGGGCGGTGTTCCTGCCCGACAGCTTCGCCGTCCAGGAGCAGAACGGCGCCTGGGAGCTGGGCATGGTGGCGCTCGCGCTGCTGATCTGGCTGGTGGTGGGCCTGGTCGGCAGTAGGCTCACCTTCCGCTGGATCCGCAAGGACGCCTGATGCGCCGGGGGCATGGGATGCTTAGCGCATGAATGCCAGGCGGTGGTGGGACCTGATCGTGGTCGGGTCCCTCCTCGTTCTGGTTCTCATCACGCTGGACGGCACGGCGTCCGGCCCCGCCGCTCACGTCGGCGCGGTGCTCGCACTCGCGACGATCGGTCTCGCCTACCTGGTCTGGGGCCGGCGGATGCTCCGCTCACCGAACGCGTCGGGAAGCGCCGGCGACTCCGGGTTCGACCTCGTGGCGTTCCCCGTGTCCGCCCGGCTGTTCCAGGTCACCCTGATCGTCGCGTGCGGTGCTGCCGCGGCGTTCGACCCGAGCCTGGCCACCGCGCAGACGCTGGCATTTCCGATCCTCTGGGCCTTGGCGCCGTCGTTCTCCGGCGCCGTCGTCCTGAGCGCCCTGCTGGCCTTCTCTGCCGGCCTGGGCCTGTGGGTCGGCATGGGGCGCACCAGTGACGCGGCCGTTCAGGCCGCCGCGATCGAGTCGATCTCCTTCGTCTTCGCCCTGGCGATGGGCACCTGGATCACTCGCATCGCCGACGCCGGCACCGCCCAGCGACGGCTGGTGGAGAAGCTCACCGCCGCGCAGGAGGAACTCGCCGTCCTGCACCGCGATGCCGGCAGCTCGGCCGAGCGGGAGCGCCTGGCCCGCGAGATCCACGACACCATCGCGCAGAGCCTCACCAGCCTGGTCATGCTCACCCAGCGCGGCCGCTCCGAGCTGGCCGCCCTGCCCGGCGACACCTCCGCCGTGGCCGACAGCCTCGACCTGATCGAGTCGACCGGGCGCGAGGCCCTCACCGAGGCCCGCGCGCTCGTGGCGTCGATGTCGCCGGTGCGAGCCGCCGACGGCGACCTCGCCCACACCGTGACCCGGCTCGCGGAACGCTTCGAACGGGAGACCGGGATCCAGGTGACGCTGGGCCTCGACGGCCTGGGCGGGGCCGGCACGCTGGATCGCGCCCTCGAGGTGGTGCTGTTGCGCTGCGCTCAGGAGGGTCTGGCCAATGTGCGCAAACACTCCAGGGCCGACGTCGCCCGCATTACCATCGACCGCACGGCCGATGAGGTCACCCTCACGGTCGCCGACAACGGCCAGGGCCTGGGCGGGTACCGTCCGGAGTCCGAAAACGGCTTCGGCCTGGCAGGCATGCGCGACAGGGTCGGCCTGGTCGGCGGCAGGCTCGAGGCGGCCGACGCCACGACCGGAACCGGCACGGTGCTTCGAGTGATGCTGCCGACGCCAGTGCCGGTAGCGATGCCCGTGCCCGGGCTCCTGCCGGCCACCCCCGGTGGGCGCGGATGATCCGGGTTCTGGTCGCCGACGACCATCCGATCGTGCGCGGCGGCATTGTGGGCCTGCTCGGCGCCGCCGCCGACATCGAGGTGGTCGGTGAGGCCGCCGACGGCGTCGCCGCGGTACGGCTGGCCGAAGAACTGCGCCCGGACCTGGTGCTGATGGACCTGCGGATGCCGCACCTGGACGGCGCCGCGGCCACGGCTCAGATCCTGGCGCACAACCCGGCCACCCGGGTGCTGATCCTCACCACCTACGAGTCCGACGACCAGATCCTCGGCGCCATCGCCGCCGGGGCCAGCGGCTACCTGCTCAAGGCCGCGCCCCAGGCCGAGATCATCGAGGGCGTGCGCTCGGTCTACGGCGGCCAGACCGTGCTGGCCCCGGTCATCGCCGCCAAGCTGGTGCAACGGGTGCGCGCGGATGCGACGCCGGCGCCCAGGCTGTCGGCCCGCGAACTGCAGGTGCTGCGCCTGGTGGCGGCAGGCGAGAGCAACCCGCAGATCGCCAGGTCGCTCTTCATCGGCGAAGCCACCGTGAAGACCCACCTGCTGCACGTGTTCGACAAGCTCGGGGTGAGTGACCGCACCCGCGCGGTCACCCTGGCGATGGAACTGCGCCTGCTCTAGCCCGCTCATCCCCGCCCGTTGCCCGCCGGGAGCGCCGGACACGATCTCGCGAGAAGACACTTGGGGCCAGTCGGAGGGCTCTGCAACTGGCCCCAACTGTCCTCTCGCCGGCGGCGTCGCTCGCGAGAAGGCACTGTGGGGTAGTCCGGGGCTCCACAACTGGCCTTAAATGCCCTCTCGGCGGCAGCCTTGTGAGCGGGCAGCGCGGCAGCCTGGCTGCTAGACCAGCGAGAAGCCCACGAAGACGGGCTCGGGGTGCAGGATGACACCGAAGTCGGCCTGTACCCGCTGCTGCACAAAACGGGCCAGCTGGCCGATCTCGTCGGCGGTGGCCCCGCCGGTGTTGGTGATGGCCAGTGTGTGCTTGCTCGAGATCGCTGCGGCGGAGCCGGGCAGTCTGAAGCCGCGCTGGATGCCGGAGTGCTCGATCAGCCAGGCGGCGCTGAGCTTCACGGTGCGCAGGACCTCCGCGCCCGGCATCGGTCCAACCCCGGCGTACTCGTCGAGCGGGATCACCCGGTCGGGCAGGTCGATCTCGGCCTGCTTCCAGCGCGGGGCGTCGGCGGGCAGCGAGCGGGCGAAGCTCTCGGTCACGATCGGGTTGGTGAAGAACGACCCGGCGCTGAAGGTGTCGGGGTCGGCGTCGTTGAGCACCATGCCCTTGCTCGCCCGCAGCTCGAGCACGCTCCGGCGCAGGTCGGCCAGCGGTACCCGGTCGCCCAGCTGCACACCGAGGGCCTGGGCCAGCTGCGGGTAGGTCACCGGCCGGCTCAGGGCGCTGCCGAGCACGGCGGCCTGCGGCGACATGTCGTGCAGGTCCAGTTCGATGGCCAGCACCACACCTCGGCGACCCTGCTTGAGCACGGAGGTGCGGTAGCCCAGCCCGAGCTCGGCGGCGCTGAGGTGCTCCACCTCGCCGGATTCGTAGTCGAGGAAGTCGATGGCGGCCAGGCTGCTGGCCAGTTCCTGGCCGTAGGCGCCGATGTTCTGCACCGGGGCGGCGCCGCTGGTGCCCGGGATGCCGGAGAGCGCTTCGATGCCGGCCCAGCCGTTGGCCACGGTGAGCGCGACGAGGTCATCCCACGGTTCACCGGCCTGCACACGGATCCGCACGGCCCGCCCGTCGACATCTCCGCCGACACCCCCGTCGGTACCCGGCGCGGTCACGGCCTCGCTCGCGGGCGCGGTCGTCCGCTCTGGAGCCGGAGCAAGCACCTGCACACCGCGGGTGCACACCCGGATGACGGTGCCGTCGAAGCCGGCGTCGGCCGCGACAGTGTTCGAGCCGCCGCCCAGCAGCATCCACGGCTCGTCGGACGCCCAGGCGTCGAGGGCGGCCTGGATCAGGCCGGCTTCGTCGCCGGGTGCCACCAGGTGCGCCGGAGCGCCGCCGACACGCAGTGTGGTCAGTTCGGCCAGGGTCACGGGCGCCGGAACAGGCACGGGCTCGGTCATGACAGCCCTAGACCAGGGAGACGCGCGCCTGCGCCTTGCCGAGAACGGTGACCGAGTTGAAGGTCACGGTGAGGTCGATCCGGGCCACCCCGGCGTCGGCGTCCAGCGCTCCCACCTTGGCGACCACGGTCACGACGGCGCCGAGGTCGGGGTCGACCGGCACCGGCCGGGTGAACCGTACCTGGTAGTCGAGCACCCGGGCGGAGTCGCCGGCCCAGTCCACGACAGGCTGGATGGCCAGGCCCATGGTGAGCATGCCGTGCGCGAGCACACCGGGCAGCCCCACCGCGTGGGCCACGTCGTCGCGGTAGTGGATGGGGTTGAAGTCGCCGGAGGCGCCCGCGTATCGAACGAGGGAGTCCCGGGTCAGCGGGAAGCTGCTCTCCGCGACGATGTCACCCACCGTGAGGGTGTCCAAGGCGGGCGTGACGGGTGCGCTGATGGTCATTCGTCTCCCCTGACGACAAGGGTGGAGGTAGCGGTGACGACGTGGGCGCCGGTGGCGTCGACGACTGTCGACTCCGCGGTGACCATCGAGTGACCGCCGAGGCTCTTCACGCTGGCGACGCGAAGCGTTGCGGTGAGTTCGTCGCCGGCCACGATCGGGCGGCTGTAGCTGAAGCGCTGGTCGCCGTGCACCACCCGGGTGAAATCGATGCCGGCGTCGGGTTCGGCCAGGAGCTGGGCGAGCGTCGCCTCCTGCACCACGACGGCGAACGTGGGCGGCGCGACGATGTCGCTGTGCCCGGCGGCGCGGGCGGCGTCAGGGTCGAAGTTGATCGGGTTGGTCGCGAAGACTGCACGCGAGAATTCGCGCACCTTCTCCCGGCCGACGAGATACGGCGGCACGGCGGGAAAGACCCGGCCCTGGATTGCTGGATTCACGGACACGTACCGAGTGTACTTGCGCCACGCAAGCGGGCGCTGGCCGGGCGGCGCCCGCTCGGCATGTAGCGGCCGGCAGAATTGTCCAGAAGGTGAGGTTAAGGCAGACTTGGCCCAGTGGATTACGTACAGGTCGCACTGACCGCCCCTGAGGTTGCCCCCTTGCTCACCGGCCTGCGCCAGGAGTACGACGCCCGGTACGGGCAGGGCGCCGGCGAGTCGGTTCTGGATGTCGACGCGGGCGAGTTCGACGGGCCGACCGGCGCTTTTGTGGTGCTGCTCGATGAGGGCACCACGGTTGCCGGCGGCGGCATCCGTCGCATCGACGACACTGTCGTGGAGATCAAGCGGATGTGGACCAACCCCGACTACCGCCGTCAGGGCTACGCCAGCCGGCTGCTGCGCGAGCTCGCCGGCCTGGCCCGCCAGCTCGGCTATCAGCGGGTGCGGCTCGAAACCGGCTACGCCCAGCCCGAGGCGTTGGCGCTGTACCGGCGGCTGGGGTTCGTGCAGATCGACAGCTACGGCCCGTATGAGAACGCCACAGCTTTCGAGCTGAGCCTGGACGACGTCACGACGAAGCCCCGCCACTGACGGCAGCCAGGGCCGGCAGGGACGGGGCTTGCGGGAGGACTTAGACGGACGGGATGACCAGTCCGCCCCAGGTCTCTTCCATGTAGGCCGCGGTCTCGTCGGAGAGCAGCAGCTCCTTGAGCTTGACGATGCGCGGGTCGTTCTCGAGCTCCGGCGTGGTCGCCAGCACGTTGGCGTACGGGCTGTCGGAGCCCTCGATCAGGATCGCCTGGTCGGCGGTGAGGCCGGCCGGCAGTGCGAACGAGATGGTGACGAACGCGGCGTCGACATCCTGCACGGCCTGCGGCAGGGTGGCGTTCTCGATCTCCCGGAACTCGTACTTGTTGGGGTTGTCGGTGATGTCGGCGAGCGACGTCGGCTCATCCGTGGTCTCGATCAGGCCTTCGCCGGCGAGGATCTTGAGCGCGCGGCCCTCGTTCGTCGGGTCGTTCGGGATGGCGATGGTGGCGCCGTCCTTGAGGTCGTCGAGGGACTTCACGGTGTTGCTGTAGAACGCGGCGCTGGGCAGGTAGATCTCGCCGACGCTGACCAGGTTGCCGCCGGCCTGCGTGTTGTAGGTCTCGAGGAACGTGGCGTTCTGGAACAGGTTCGCGTCGATCGACCCGTCGGACAGCGCCACGTTGGGCGTGTTGTAGTCGGTGAACTCCTGGAACTTGATGTCCAGACCCGCGTCGGCGGCGAGGTTGTCCTGCACGAACTTGAGGATGTCGCCGGCCGGGGTGGCCAGGGCGCCCACGGTGACCGTGCCGAGGTCGTCGCCGGCGGCTCCGGTAGTGGCGGCGGGCTCGTCGGCCGTTCCCGCGCAAGCGGTGAGGGCGAAGACGGCCCAGAGGGCAACGGCGGCACCAGCAAGGCGCGTGCGGCGGGTGGTGAACTGCATGGGCGGACTCTTCTCGTGGGGTGGGGTGGTGGCCACGCCGTCATGCTGACTTCGACGCGGTCGGGTGGGGACTGGGGTGGGTCAGGCGCCGGTGATGACGCTTTCGCGCAGGGCCGGCAGGATCTTCTCGGCGCGGGCGGGCCGCGACTTGTGCGCGAAGCGCCGGGCCAGCAACGTCGCCAACCCCTGCAGCACCATCACGATCACGAAGATCACGATGATCACGGCGACCATGTGGATGGTGCTGTAGCGCTGGTAGCCGTAGCGCACGGCCACGTCACCCAGGCCGCCGCCGGCGACGGTCCCGACCATGGCCGAGAAGTTGATGATCGACGTCACCGTGGTGGACAGACCCAGGATCATCGGCGAGAGCGCCTCGGGCACCAGCACCTTGGACACGATCTGCCAGCGGGTGGCCCCGAGCGACTCAGCCGCCTCGATCAGGCCGGTGTCGACTTCCTTGATCGCGATCTCCACCATCCGGGCGAAGAACGGGATCGCCACGACGGCCAGCGGCACGATCGCGGCGGTGGGGCCGATGAAGGTGCCCACGACGAGCCTGGTGAACGGGATCAGGGCCACCATCAGGATGATGAACGGCACGCTGCGGCCGAGGTTGACGATGAACTCGAGCACCCGGTTGACCACCCGGCCCAAGCGGCGGGAGCCGAACGGGCTCTCGAACAGGCCGCCGGCTTCGGTGCCGACGAGCACGATGCCCAGCGGCAGGCCCACGAGGATGGTGATGAGCAGCGAAACGCCCACCATATAGAGGGTCTGCCCGGTGCCGACGAGCAGCACCTGGAACAGGCCGGACCAGAAGTCGGGTGCGGATGGATCGATCATAAGTTACTCCCCCACGATTTCGACGAGCATGCCCTGGCTGCGGAGGTCGCGGATCGGCGCGGCATTGCCCGCCGGGCTACCCGGCAGCGCCAGGCGGGTGCGGCCGGCCTGATTGCCGCCGATGGTCTCGATGGCGGCGCCGAGGATCGACACGTCCAGACCGTAGGTGCGGGCCAGCTGGGCGATCACGGGGCGGTCGGCGGAGCCGCCGCTGAAGGTGATGTCGATGACGGTGTCGCCCGGCAGCGACGGTACGGCGCCGAGCGGGAAGAGTTCGTGGGCGAGGCGGGACCCGGCGGTGGAGATCAGCGAGACGATGCGGCCCTGCTCGACGATCCGGCCGCCCTCGATCAGCGCGGCGGAGTCGCAGATGCGCTTGACCACATCCATCTCGTGCGTGATCAGCAGCACGGTGAGGCCCAGGTCGGTGTTGATCTTCTTGACCAGGTCGAGGATCGACCGGGTGGTTTCGGGGTCGAGGGCGCTGGTGGCCTCGTCGGAGAGCAGCACCTTGGGGCTGCCGGCCAGTGCCCGGGCGATGCCCACCCGCTGCTTCTGGCCGCCGGAGAGTTCGGCGGGGTAGGCCCCGGCCTTGTCGGCCAGGCCGACCAGGTCGAGGATCTCCAGGGCCCGGCGTCGGCGGGCGTCGCCGTCCACGCCGATGATCTCCAGGCCCAGCTCCACGTTCCCGCGCACCGTGCGGCCCTGCAACAGGTTGAAGTGTTGGAAGACCATGCCGATCTTGCGGCGGGCCCGACGCAGGTCGGCCGGCGTGAGCGCGGTGAGCTCGTCGCCGTCCACGGTCACCGTGCCGGTATCCGGCCGTTCGAGCAGGTTGACGGCACGGATGAGGGTGCTCTTGCCTGCGCCGCTCTGCCCGATGACGCCGTAGATCTCGCCCTCGGCCACCTCCAGCGAGACATCCTGCAGGGCCGCGGTGACGGTGCCGCCTGAGCGGAATGTCTTGGAGACGTGCTGTACGGAGATCACGGGGGTCCTGAGGTTCTGGCCGAGCTGTGCGAGCGGCGGTGTCGGGCGGCCTTCTACCGCAGTCCTTCCGAGTGTGTCAATCGCAACGCCGTCGGCCAAATCACTGTGACGAAATGCGTCACCTGACCCCCGGAAGCCACACCGACCCGCTACGAGGGATAACGTTGACTCGTTATGCATAACAAATTGACCCCACACCCCGATCTTCCGATCGACCTGCCCACGGCCGAACGCCTCGCCAAGGCCGTCGAGCACTACGGCGAGTCCACCGTCGTCGACCACTCCGTCGCCTTGATGCGCGGCAAGAACGCCGGCAAGGACTTCCTCCTCTATGTGGGCGGCCGGCACGCGCTCGGCATCCTCGAGGGAGCGCCGGCGCTGTACTGGCCCGAGCTGTGGGGCGCCCGCGCCCTGCTGCACGTCTGGAACGACTCTGCGGCCCCGTACGTGGTCGTCGGCCTGAACAACGAGGCCTGGCGCATCCGCGAGATGTGCGCGAAGGTCGTCATGCTTCGGAAGCTCGATGTAGCGCCCAAGCTCGTGAAGGCCACCACCGACGAGGTGCCCCGCGTGCGGGTCGCCGCCCTCAACGCCCTCGCCCTGCAGGGTCGCGAACAGGACATCCCCACCATCGTGGTTCGCCTGCGCGACCCCGACAAGGATGTGCGCCGCGCCGCCCAGCAGGCCCGCGACGCCATCGCGACCCGGCTCAACCTTCCCAAGGAGTAACCCACGAACGCCATCGCCGCTTCGCACCAGGACACCCCGCACCGGAGCACGCAGCCGTACCGCCGCTTTGTGGCGATCGGCGACAGCTTCACCGAGGGCGTCGGTGACGACCTGCCCGACGGCCAGGTGCGCGGCTGGGCCGACCTTGTCGCGCTCGGGCTGGCCGCGGCGGCCCCCGAGCCGGTCTCGTACGCGAACCTCGCCATCCGCGGCAAGCTGCTCGGCCCGATCGTGAACGACCAGCTGGAGCCGGCGCTGGCGCTGAAGCCCGACCTGCTCACCGTCTGCGGTGGCGGCAACGACATGATGCGCCCCCGGGTGGAGATCTCCTACGTCGTCGACCTGCTCGACAGGGTCGTCGATCGGGCGGTGGCCGACGGCATCCACGTTGTGGTGCTCAGCGGCGGCAATCCGTCCAGGCACCTGCCGTTGGGTTCGTTGATGCAGAAGCGCGGCGACAGGCTCGCCGAGGCCGCCAGGGACACCTTCGGCAAGCCCGGCGTTACCCTGGTGGACAACTGGATCGACACCGAGCTGATGAACAGCCGGTTCTGGTCGGCCGACAAGCTGCACCTGAACGCCTGCGGGCACACCCGCGTGGCGATCAACGTGCTCAAGGCCCTCGATGTGCCGATTCCGGCCGGCTGGGGACAGGGACAGGCGGGCGAAGCACCGCCCAGGGAACGCATCCAGGACACCGCCGCCTACTATGCCGCCTACGTGTTGCCGTGGATCGGCCGCCGGCTCACCGGCCGGTCGTCCGGCGACGGACGGCCGCCCAAGCGCCCCGAACTCACCGTCGTCGAGACACCGTAGCCGCACGTCGGCCCGGCGGTTCTCTCAGCGTGTCGCCGCGACCTGCCCGGCGAGGTAGCCGCCGAATCCGCCCGGCACCCGGCCGCGCAGCCGACCGGAGGTGAGCACCGGGATGAGCGCGGTGCGGCACTCGCGAGCGCCGATGCGGCGAAGCGCCGCCACCAACAGCACGTCCTCGTCTGAGTCCACGTCGCTGAACCCGTTCGCCTGCAAGTAACGGTCGGCGCGCACGCCCAGGTTGGCGCCGTGCACGTGCGGATGCCCGTCGACCAGGGTGTGCGAGTCGTGCCAGCGGGCCCGCTCCGGCACCGCAAGCTCCTCGTCGGGCAGCACGGTGCCGAGCACCAGCTCGGTGCCCGCCTGGGCCAGGGCCAGTTGCACCGCCAGCCATCGCCGGGGAACCGCGGAGTCGGCATCCGTCGTCGCCACCCAGGTGCTGCCGTCCGCTCCGGCGGTCAGCAGATGGGCCACGCCCTCCCGCCGGGCGGATCCCACCGACCCGGCCTCGCTCTCCAGGGCACCGAACTGCGGCCATCGCGCCACGACATCGGCCGAGCCGTCGGTGCAGCGGTCGAGCACCACGACGACCGACATGGTCGGGGCGTCGGCGCCGAACTCGTCCCGCACGGCCTGCACGGCATCGGCCAGAGCCGCCAGGCACCGCGGCAACCGGCTCTCCTCGTTGCGGGCCGGTATCACCACGATGAGCCGGTCGATGCGGCGAGTCACGGGACCAGCCCTTCCCGCTGGGCCACGGAGGGGGCCGGGCCGTGCTCGTAGACCTCCAGCACGAAGTCCCTTTCGAGGTGCTGCACGGTGCGTTCAAGTCCGGGTAGGGCGGCGAGCGCCGCGTGCACCTCGTCGCCGCCGAGCGGGTATTCGCCCACCGGATGCCGCCAGTGGCACGCCACCAGCGTGCCGTTGGGGCGTAGGCTCTGCCGGCAGCGCTCGAGCAGAACGGCCAGGTCTGCCGGCGAGCAGTAGTAGCCGATCTCGGACAACACCACCAGGTCGAAGGTGCCCGCCGGCCATTCCCCGGGCAGGGCCCGCCGCTCCACCCGCACGCCGGGCAGGCCGATGAGTCGCTCTCGGGCCACGGTGAGCGCCTGCTCGTTGATGTCGGTGGCGAGCAGGGTGTCTGAGCGGTCGGCGAGGTCCCGGCTGAGCACACCGATGGAACAGCCCAGCTCGAGGGCGGCACTGTACCGCGGCAGGGGCAGCGCCGCGAGGGTGAGCGCGCGCTTGCGGGCCTCGTACCACCGGGTCTCAAAGCCCCAGGGATCCCTCGAGCCGGCGTAGAAGTCGTCGAAGAACCCGGCGGACAGGCTCTGCGGCGCCGCGGCATCCGTCGTGCTCGGCGTGCTGGTCGGCTTGCTGCCGTGCGAGGCGTCGTCGTGTGGGCCGTGCGCCGGCTCGTCGGCGGCGCCGATGAAGAGCTCCCGGGGTCGTTCGAAATGGGCGGCGAAGCCCGGTTGCACGATCGCCTCGTCTCCAGGCCGGTCGGACAGCGGTTGCACCTGACTCGTGTGGGCCGCCATCGCGGCGTTCTTGCGTTGCCGCGCCGCCGCGTCCAGCTCGAGGCTCCACAGCCCCGTGCCGTGCCCGGTGGGCCACACCGGATCCTCGGGCGAGGACCAATGCCACGCCCAGATCGGGTACTCGAGCAGCCTGGCGCCGGTGCGGGCCGCGACGAGCGCCGCCACCTCGCCCGCGGCCGCGTGGTCGGGATGCCCGTCCAGCCGCCAGGGGGTGACAACCCAGGTGGCGCCGGCGGTCTCGGCACCGGTCAGCTCCGCCACCTCGGCCGCGAGCGCTTCCTCCAGACTGTTCCGGTGCTGGGACAGGTCGCCGTCGGGCAGGTCGAGCAGGCGCACCACCGCCGCCGCCGCCAGCGCTCGCACCGCGTTCACCATCTCCACCCGGCGCACGGCCACCAGATCCGCCGGGGTGAGGGTGGGCGACCGCGGGTGCGACGCCTCACCGTTCGTGGCCAGGATCACCGTGATGCCCAGCCCGAGCTGCCCGGCGACCGCGATCAGACCGCCCGCGCCGAGCGACTCGTCATCGGGGTGCGCGGCCACAACGATCAGACGGCCGCAGTCCGCCAGGGCCAACGGCCGGATGCGGGAAGACCAATCGGCGTCGTGCCACACGTGTTCGCTCGTGCCGCCGCTGTGATGAGTGAAGGTCACCATGACGGCGCCTCCTCCGCGACCAGGCGACTGCCGAGCGCGGCGTCGTCCCGCTCGGCGTGGTGCTGACGGATATACAGGCTGAGGTCGGCCACCCGGCGGGAGTGCCGGGCGTCCAGAGCGAGCGGGGCCGGTCCGAGCGCGTGCCCGACCCTGGAGAGCACCTCGTCCACGGTGCGCGCGACGAGCCCGCGCACCCGGGCAGCCAACAGCGCGCCGGCTTCACCGACGGCCTCGCCCCTGTCGATCGCCCCGGCGGCGTCGAACAGGGCCGCGCCCGCACCCACGAGCGCCAGGTCCACCGCGCCCAGGTGGGCCAGCAGGATCTGGTCGGGTTCCCGCCCGCCGGTGGCCGACCGCTGTGCGGCGGCGGTGCGCAGCTGCCTCGCCACGCCCACGGCGCCGCCGAACCAGCACGCCGCCACCTGGATACCGCCCCAACTGAACCCGGGCCGGGTGAGGTACCACCCGTCGTCTCCGACGGGCCGCGCGGCAACACCGGCGAAGTCCACCGGGCCGCTGGTCACCTCGACGAGTCCCGTGGCGAACCAGGCGTCCTCCCGCACCGTGATGCCAGGGTCGGCCAGGTCAACGGCGAAGAGCCGCCGCCGGGCCGGCTCCACGCCCGCCGTCGTGGTGTGTGCGGTGACCAGGGCGTGGCTGAGCGACCCGGCCAGCGAGCACCAGGGCTTCCGACCGCTCAGCCTCCAGCCGGCCGGGGTGCTGACGGCGTCGACCCGTTGGCCTGTGCCCTCCGCCGCGAAGACACCCCAGCTGGTCGAGGCTGGGTTCGTCGGGACGGGGCTGGCGAGGATCGTGCTGGCGGGGACCGTGCCGGCCGGGACAGTGCCGGCCGGGACGGGGCTGGTCAGAAGCGTGTCGGCCGATCCCTGGGCCTGCTGCAGAATCGCGAGGGCATCCGTGTGCGCCTCGAGCACTCTGGCGGCGGTGAGGTCGGCCGCGGCCACAGTGGCCAGGGCGTCGAACAGGGTGACGGTGTGGCCGGAGCCGGGCTGCGGCAGGCCGGCGGCCTCGGCCACAGCGAACCGGATGGCCCGCTCTGCGTTGCCGTCCACCGCCCAGGCCGCCTCGGCGAGGTGCGCCAGCCGCCCGAGATCCTCCGGCCGCCGGGATCCGCGACTCCCGCTCACTCCCCCGACGATGACCGCCGCGGGGCCTGGCTGTGTCGTCATGGCTCTCCCAAGTTCCGGCGCGGCGGTTGTCCGGCGTCCCCGATGCCGCCATGCGCCTCTCGTGTCTGAATATCCTGCCAAAAAACGCACCGCGCGGCGCAGATATCCACGCCCGACTCCTTACGAAGCCGGGAAATCCGGGTTAGTATCCCCCCATACGGGGGTGTTCCCCGAAGTGTGGCCCTGAGGCACCGTTGATAGGGCCTGACCGAGGTCACACCAGAAGCATCTCCGCATGGGGCGGGCCGTCATCGGGGTGGCCTGCCCCTTCCCCTGCCCGCTGGTGCTCTGCGCACTGGTGCCGTTGCGCTGAGCGACCGGCCCCGCGCCGGGTGCCGTCCGAGGGCTCCTCGGCGAGCGCGGCATCCGTCCGTGCGACCATTTCGCGCCGGGCGGGGTACGCGCCGGTAGGCGGGTGGCGCGCCACCCGCCTACCGGCGCCTACCCCGCCTACCTCGCGCGGCGCACCACCCACGCGCGGCGCACCCCCACCGGGCCGGCACCACCCGGCCGGCGCTAGGCCGCCGCCGCTAGACCGGCACCGGCGCGGTCCCCCGCGACGGCTCCGCCATCTTCTCGGCCGCGCTCAGCACCAGGCGGCCATCCGCCAGGGTCACCCGGTGCACGGCCCCGGTGATGGTGATGCCGGTCTCGGTCTGCTTGTCCGCGCACGAACCACCCACCCACAGGTCGACCCGGCCCGCCTCGACGATGCGCTCGTGGCGCAGGCCGGTGAACGCCAGCCGGGCCGTCGGAACCTCGAAGCGCACCACGGCCTCCTCGCCGGGCTCGAGCGTCACGCGGTGGTAGCCGAGCAGCTGAGCGACGGGCCGGGTGATGCTGGCATGCACATCCCGCGCATAGAGCTGCACGAGGTCGGTGCCGGTCCGCTCGCCGGTGTTGCGGACGCGCACACTCGCCGAGAACGTGCCGCCGGCCGCGACCTCGGTGTCGGCCGCCAATCCGGTGCGCTCGAAAGTGGTGTAGCTCAGCCCGTGCCCGAACGGAAGCACCGGGGTGCTGTCGACGCTGGTCACTTCCGACGGACCACCCAGGATCGGGTGCAGGTAGGAATAGGGCTGCGCGCCGGCAGAGCGCGGCAGCGACACGGGCAGGTGCCCGGTGGGCGTGACCGCGCCGGAGAGCACCGAGGCGATCGCCACCCCGCCTTCCTCGCCGGGGAAGAACGCCTGCAGCACGGCAGCGGGTGCGTTGGGGCCGTCAATGGCCCACGCCACGGCGTAGGGGCGACCGGTCATCAGCACCATCACCACGGGAGTGCCGGAGGCCACGACGGCCTCCACCAGCTCACGTTGCAGGCCGGGCAGCTCGAGGCTTTCCACATCGTTGCCCTCGCCCACGGTGCCGCGACCGAACAGGCCGGCCCGATCGCCCACAACGACCACGGCCACATCCGCGGTGCGAGCCGTCTCGACGGCCGCGGCGATCGCCGAGTCGTCAGAACCTTCCACCTCGCAGCCAGGGGCGAACACGATCTGGGCCGACGGGAACTCCGTCGCCAGCGCCTCCAGCACCGTAGGCATGTCCAGCTCGGCCGGCACATCCGGATGGTGGGCGAGCACATGGTTCACGAAGGAGTAACAGCCCATCAGGGCCTCGGTCGAGTCGGCGTTCGGGCCGAGCACCGCGATGGTGCCCGGGCCCCGGTCGCCGGTGCCCCGGAGCGGCAGCACCCCGTCATTGGTCAGCAGGATCAGCGATTCCTCGGCCAGCACGCGCGCCACCCGCCGGTGCTCGGGCGTGTCGAGGTCGATCTCGGTGGGCGCCATGGTGAAGGTCTCATCGAGCAGGCCCAGGTCCTCCTTCTGCGACAACACCCGCAGCACGGCCCGGTCGATCAGCGCGACATCCGTGAGCCCGGCCCGCACCCGTTCGGCCAGGGGCGCCAGGAACGCGTCGCCGGTGGGCAATTCCACATCGATCCCGGCGGTGAGGGCGAGGTCAGCCGCCTCGCCCCGGTCGGCGGCCACGGCGTGCATCAGCTGCAGGAACGCCACCGAGAAGTAGTCAGAAACGACAACGCCGTCAAAGCCCCACCGGTCGCGCAAAATCTCGGTGAGGTACTCCGGGGTGGCGCCGACGGGCGCTCCGTCGATCTCGGCGTACGAGTTCATCACCGAACGCACCCCGCCGTCGAGCACCGCCATTTCGAACGGGGGCAGGAACACGTCGTTGATCTCGCGCATACCGGCGTGCACCGGGGCGTGGTTCCGGCCGGCCTGCGTAGCCGAATAGCCCACGAAATGCTTGAGGGTCGCGTGCACCCCCGCCGCCTGAAGGCCGGTGACATAGGCGGTGCCGATGGTGCCGACCACATAGGGGTCCTCGGCGATGCACTCGTCGACCCGGCCCCACCGTGGGTCCCGGATCACGTCGAGCACCGGAGCGAGCCCCTGGTGGATGCCGAGCTGCTTCATCGATCCGCCGATGAGGAGGCCCATCTCCTCCACCAGCGCAGGATCGAAGGCGGCTCCCCAGGCGAGCGGTGTCGGGAAGGTCGCCGCTTTCCACGCCGCGAGTCCGGTCAGGCACTCCTCGTGCACGATGGCCGGGATGCCGAGCCGGGTCTCCGACGCGAGGCGACGCTGCTCGGTCCACAACCACTCGGCTCGCTCCACGGGATCGACCGGCCGGGTGCCGTACACCCGGGTGAGGTGGCCGAGCCCGTGCAGAGTGGCCTCGTCGTATTTCGTCGAGGTGGCCATTTCACCGGCGAGCGGGGCGACGACCTCGCCGCCCTGGTCCACCCAATAGCCCACCATCTGGGCGAGTTTCTCTTCGAGGGTCATCCGGGCATGCAACTCGCGCACGCGTTGAGATGCCGCAGGCAGTTCTGGGAAAGTCACAACAATCTCTTTCTACTTCTTCTATGTCGACGAATCAGGCTGCGCGCGGCGGGCAGCCGATCAACCCTTGACCGCGCCGGTCAGCCCGCCCACGATGCGGCGTTCGAACAGGGCGAAGAACACCAGCGCGGGAATCATGGACAGCGAGGTGAAGGCCAGAACCTTCGCAGTATCCACCGAATACTGCGAGGCGAACGATTGCACGCCCAGCGGGAGGGTGAACACGGCGTCGTTGTTCAGGATGAACAGCGGCAACAGGTAGCTGTTCCAGCTGGCGATGAAGGCCAGGATGCCCACCGTGATGACACCGGGCATGGCCAGCGGCACGATCATCCGCCAGAAGAAGCCGAGCCGGCTGCAGCCGTCGATGAAGGCGGCCTCCTGGATCTCATCGGGGATGGCCTTGAGGAACGGCACCAGGATGATGATGGTCGTGGGCAACGCGAACGCGATCTGCGGCAGGATGACGCCGCCGAGCGAGTTCATCAGGCCCAGGTTCTTCACCACCAGGTAGAGCGGGGTGATGGCCACGGTCATGGGGAACATCAGGCCGGCCGCGAAGGTGGCGTAAAGGATGCCGCGGCCACGGAACCTGTACCGGGCCAGCACATAGCTGGCCATCAGGCCGAGCACCACCACACCCAACGTGGTGGCGAAGCCGGCGATCAGGGAGTTGCCCACCAGCCGCCAGAAGGTGCCGCCGGTCAGGACATCGAGGTAGTTGCCGATGTTCCAGACGCTCGGCCAGCCGGACGGGTCGGTGGTGATCTGGGCGTTGGTGCGGAACCCGCCGATGATGATGAACAACACCGGGGCGAGCATCAGTCCGATCACCAGAACGGCGACGACGTAGGCGACGGGAGTGCCCCAACGCCGGCTGGTCTTGATCGGGGCCGGCGGATTGGCCGGCGGCAGCGCCACAGCGGGCGTGGTGAGCGCGGTCATGTGCTCTTCCCCTTTCCAGTGATTGCGCCCTCGGTGTCCCGGCTCAGCACGAAGCGCTGGTAGATCAGCGCGACGACGAGCGAGATCAGGAAGAGCACGACGGCCACGGCGTTTCCGTAGCCGTAGTTGCCGGCGTTCCGGCCGTTGGCGACGAGGTAGGTCGCCATGGTCGACGTTCCCGCGGTGGAGGCGATGTACTGGCCCCAGATGATGTAAACGAGGTCGAAGAGTTGCAGGGCGCCGATGATCGACAGGAACGCCCAGATGCGCAGCGTGGGTGCCAGGAGCGGCAGCGTGATGTGCCGTTGGATCTGCCAGAACGAGGCGCCGTCGATGGCCGCGGCCTCCGGCAGTTCCTCCGGGATGCCCTGCAGGCCGGCGAGGAAGAGGATGACGGCGAAGCCGACGTACTTCCAGGTGATGATCACCATGAGGGTCCAGATGGCGATGTCCGGGTTGGACAGCCAGTCCTGGCTGAATGCACCAAGGCCGAGCTTCTCCAACATGCCGTTGACGGCGCCGTTGGACGCCAGCATCAGGCTCCAGCCGGTGCCGACGACAACTTCGGAGATCACGTAGGGCACGAAGATGAGCACCCGGATGAGCGACTGCCCACGGAGTTTCCGGTTCAGGAGCAGCGCGAGGAGGATCGCGACGGGCCCCTGGAGCACGAGGGAGAGCACAACGATGACGCCGTTGTGGGTGAGGGCCTCCTGGAACGTGGGGTCCTGGATGATCGTGATGTAGTTGCGGAACCCGACGAAGTCAGTGGGCGGGCCGTAGCCCTGCCAGCTGAAGAAACCGTAGTACGCCGCCATCACGACGGGGAAGATCACGAAGCCGAGGAAGACGATGAGCGCTGGACCGACGAGGACCGCGATCTCGACCCTGGCCCCGACCGGACTGCTGCGGCGGCGTCGCCGCACGGGCGGGGCCACGGGCGTAGTGCCCGTGTCCCCGCCGTTCGCGAGATCCACCTCTAATCGCGTCGAAGTATTCTCGCGAACTGACATGAGAGTGCCTAGGCCTTCTTGGCCGCGTCGTTGACGGCCTGGATCAGCTGCTCCGGGCTGCCCTTGCCGGCGAGCAGGTCGACCACGCCGACGTTCAGCGCGTTTCCGACGTTCTGGCCGTAGACGGTGTCCAACCACTGCGAGACGTACGGGGCCGCGTTGTAGGCCGCGATGATCTCCTTGAGGTAGGGCTCGGTGACGGCTTCCTGGGCCACGGTGTTCACCGGCGGGGCGTTGAAGGCCGCGTAGTACTCCTTCTGCACGTCGGAGCTGCCGATGTAGTTGAGGAAGTCGAGGCATTCTGCGGGGGCGTCGACCGAGCAGGAGTAGCCATCCACGCCACCGAGGATCGAGCCGGGCTCGCCCTCGCCGCCGTCGATCTCGGGGAACGGGAACCAGGACAGGTCGGCCAGCGGCTTCTCGTCCGGGGTCAGGGAGGCGATCACGCCGGGGTTCCAGGCGCCCATGAGTTCCATGGCTGCCTGGTGGTTGGCGACCAGGCCGGCGGAGCTGCCGGCGCCCTGCTGGGCGGCGGTGGTCAGGAAGCCCTGGTTGTAGGGCTCGGTGGCGGCGAAGCTTTCGAGGTCTTCGCCGGCCTTGATCCAGCAGTCGTCCGAGAAGTCCTTGGTGTCTGCGGCCTCGGCCAGCACGTCGGGGCTGCATTCGCGCAGGGCGAAGAAGTAGAACCAGTGCGCGGCCGGCCAGGCGTCCTTAGCGCCGAGCGCGATCGGGGCGACGCCGGTGGTCTTGAGCTTCTCGACGGCGGTTTCGAGGTCGGTGATCGTGGCCGGCGCCTCGGTGATGCCCGCGGCGGTGAACAGGTCCTGGCTGTAGAAGATGCCGCCGGGGAGCACGGCGACCGGCATTGCGTAGATCTTGTCCTCGAGGCTGTTCGCGATGAACGAGCCGTTGGGGATCTCTTCCTTCACCTGGTCGGAGATGCCATCGGTGATGTCCATCAGCTGGCCGGCGGCGACCATCGCGGCCATCTTGCCGCCGCCGCGCTGCAGGAAGATGTCGGGTGCGTCGCCGGAGTTCAGCGCGGTCTGGAGCTTGCCGTCCAGGTCTTCGTTCTGGATCGCCTGCACGTCGATGGTGACGCCGGGGTTGTCGGCTTCGAAGTCGGCGACGGTCTTGTCCCAGAATTCCTGGCCGGGGCCGGTCGTGGAGTTCTGCCAGAGGCTCATCGTGACGTCGCCCCCGGCGGACGCATCGCCCGTATCGGTACTACAGGCCGACAGGCCCATGGCGCTGAGGCCCAGGACCATGGTTCCGGCGAAGATTCTCTTCGCCGTGGTGTGGTTCACCTTCATTGGTTCAACCTTTTTCTCTTCGTTGAGGTGGTGGGGAATTGCCTCAGTGTCACAGCGGGAAAAAGAAGTGTCAAACGTTTTCGAAATCAGTTTCCAAGTCGCCTATGCTGAACCCATGTCTCCCCGTGCCACGATCCACGATGTCGCCGCCGCCGCCGGCGTTTCTGTGGCGACGGTCTCCAAGGCGGTCAACGGCCGGTACGGAATTTCGGCGGCGACCACGGCCCGGGTGCTGGACGTAGTGCAGCAGCTGGGCTATGAGTCGAGTCTCGTGGCCAGCAGCATGCGGTCGCGCCGCACCAGCGTCATCGGCATCCTGGTGGCCGACTTCGAACCGTTCAGCGCGGAGATCCTCAAGGGCGTCGGGGTCGCCCTGGCGGATTCCCGCTACGACCTGCTGGCCTACAGCGGCTCCCGGCAGCGGGAGACCAACGGCTGGGAGCGGCGCTCGCTGAGCCGGTTGAGCGGCACGCTGATCGACGGCGCCATCATGGTCACTCCCACGGTCGACACGACCTCCGCGGAGATCCCGGTCGTGGCCATCGATCCGCACACCGGCCGGGCTGACCTGCCGACGGTGGAGTCAGACAGCTTCGGCGGCGCGCTGCAGGCCACCCGCTACCTCATCGAGCTCGGCCACCGGCGGATCGGTTTCGTGGCCGGGCGCCCCGACCTGCGCAGCGCCTCCCTGCGTGAGGCGGGCTACCGGCAGGCGTTGGCGGATGCGGGCATCCAGTTCAACCCCGCCCTGGTGCGGGTGGGAATGTACAAGCGCGAGACGGCCAAGGCACCCGCCGCGTCGCTCTTGTCGATGACGGACCGCCCGACGGCGGTGTTCGCCGCCAACGACCTCTCGGCGATCGCGATCATCCAGGTCGCCGCGGAGCTCGGTCTCGAAGTGCCCGGCGACCTCTCGGTGATCGGCTTCGACGACATCCCGGAGGCCTCGCAGATGAACCCGGCGCTGACCACCATCCGGCAGCCGATGAAAAGGCTCGGTGCCACCGCTGCGGGGATGCTCGTCTCCCTGCTCAACGGCGAGACGCTGCCGCAGAACCACATTCGGCTGCCCACCGGGCTCGTGCGCCGGGCGACCACGGCGCCGCCCCGAGTCTGACCGGTACCACCTGCGCACCATCATCGAGAGGGGCCTGTTGTGGGTGAACCGCACACCAGCCGGGACGTGACACCGCACCGGGTGGGCATCGTGGGCCTCGGCGTCATCTCCGCGGCCTATCTCCAGACGCTAGCGGCCACCGACGCGGTGGTCGTCACGGCCGTGGCCGACCTCGACCAGGGCCGGGCACGGTCGGTCGCGGCGGCACTGCCGGCCGCACGCGCGATGACGGTGGCCGACCTGCTCGCCGGCGACGAGGTCGACACCGTGTTGAACCTGACCACCCCGGCCGCGCACGCCGAGATCGCGCTCGGGGCCATCAGCCAGGGCAAGCAGGTCTACGGCGAGAAACCGCTGGCCGTGACCCTGGCCGAGGGCAGGAGCATGCTCGCCGCGGCCGCCCACGCGGGCGTGCGGGTCGGGTCCGCCCCGGACACCGTGCTGGGCACCGGCATCCAGACCGCCAGAGCCGCGATCGACGACGGACTGATCGGCCGCCCGGTTGCGGCCTCGGCCGTCATGGTCTCGCCCGGGCACGAGTTCTGGCATCCGAATCCGGATTTCTACTACCGCGAGGGTGGCGGCCCGCTCTTCGACATGGGCCCGTACTACCTCACGGCGCTGGTCCACCTGCTCGGCCCGATCCGCTCGGTGACCGGCGCGTCCAGCCGGCCTTCGGACCACCGGGTGATCCGCACCGGGCCGCGGGCCGGCGAAGCTATCCCGGTTCTTGTCGACACCCATGTCACCGGGGTGCTCGAACACGTCAGCGGCGCCCTGTCGACGATCACGATGAGCTTCGACTCCCCCGCCACCGTGGCCTCGCCGATCGAGGTGCACGGCACCCTGGGCACCCTCGACGTGGGCGACCCGAACACCTTCGACGGCCCCGTTCGCCACCGGCGGGTGAACGATGGCGGCTTCCACCTGCTCGACCCGTTGGGCGGCTACGTCGACGGCGCCCGCGGCATCGGCCTCCTCGACCTGATCCGCACGCCGCCCCGCCACACCGCCCGCGCCACCGGGGAGCTCGCTCTGCACGTGCTCGATGCCATGGAGTCGCTGCAGCGCGCCGCGACGGAGGGTCACCGGGTCGACCTCACGACGGATGCCGACCGCCCCGCCCCGGTGCCGCTGACGCCCCGCGCCGAGTGGCTCGCGACCGGAGCCTAACCAACTAGAAAATGCCGGGGCCGTGGGAGCCGGGGCTCGGCGCGCGCAAAAAAAGGCCCGAATCTTCGTGAGAAGTTCGGGCCGTGTGTAGCGGGAGCGGGAATTGAACCCGCGACACCACGATTATGAGCCGTGTGCTCTAACCAACTGAGCTACCCCGCCTTAGACCTTCAGAGCCTAGCTCTCAAGCCTGAGCCCCCTGTGGGAATCGGACCCACTACCTCTTCCTTACCAAGGAAGTGCTCTACCAATGAGCTAAGGGGGCAAAACTTCAAACTTCTGAAGTTGAACCGTGCTTTTGGCAACCGGTAAACATTATCACCTCGCGAGACCCGTCGGCGACACAGGGTGGGCATCCGGGCCGATTATGACGCCCGGAAGGGTCCAGGCCGTGAAGGATGCGCCCGTGGCGACCAGCCGAACGCCGGCTGCGGAGACCGTGCAGGCAGCCGTTCCGACCTCGGGCCGGAGCTCGCCGGTGAGGCCGCCGACGGGCAGCACCCAGCCCGGCAGGGTCACCTCGGCGGCGGCACGGGTCGCCAGCAGCAGCACCGACTCCAGCTCGGTCTCGCGCACGTAGACGAGCGCATCCTCGCCAACGTGCAACCAGCGCAGCCCGCCCGTGCTGAGCGCCTCATGGGCGCGGCGGAGGCCGATGAGCGTCGAATACAAGTCGATGGTCGCGGCAACATCCGGCTCGGCCGCACTGGCCCACGGCATCGGGGTGCGGGAGTGTTCACCGTCGATGCCGACCAGGCCGAACTCGTCGCCGGCGAAAACCACGGGGATGCCCGGCAGGGTCACCGAGAGGCCCACGGCCACCGGCACAGTCTCGGCGTCGGCGTGGCTGCGGAACCGGGCCGTGTCGTGGGTGTCCAGGGCGTTCATGGTGGCCAGGCGGGTGCGCCAGGGGAAACCGGCGGCGAACCGGGTGTGCGCGCGGTGGAACTGCTCGCCGGTGTGCGCCGGGATGCTGCCGAGCGGCAGGCCGAAGAATGACGGAACCGGGTCGGGCCGGCAGAGCCACGACCAGAGCGGCCGGGTGAAGTTGGCGTAGGTCATCGCACCGTGCCACGCGTCGCCCTGGAAGTCGGCCGAGGCGTCGTTGGTGAACTCGCCGAGCAGGATGGTGTCGGGGTTCACCTCGATCATGGTGCGGCGGATGGTCTGCCGTACGTCGGCGTTGAGGTCCTCGTCGCCGAGACGGCCGGTCATGTTCGCCACGTCGATGCGCCAACCGTCCAGGTTGAACGGCGCCTCGAGCCACCGGGCCACCACCGAGTCGGGACCGTCGATGAACCGGCGGCGGAGTTCAGTTGAGCCCCAGTTGAACTTGGGTAGCTCGGGCACGCCCAGCCAGGACATGTAGTCGCTCTGTTCGGGATCGAGCCAGTAATAGAAGGCGCTCTCCGGAGCCGCCGGGGTGAGATGCGCGGCCTGGAACCACTCGTGACCGTCACCGGAGTGGTTGGACGTGAGGTCGCCGATCACCTTGAGCCCGCGGGCGTGGGCGGCCTCGACAAGCCGGATCAGCGCCGCGTCGCCGCCGAGCAACGGGTCGACCTCGGTGAAGCCGGCCGCGTCGTACCGGTGGTTGGAGCGGCCGGGGAACACCGGGGTGAGGTAGAGCAGGGTCACGCAGAGACGCTCGAGGTGGTCGAGGTGCTCGGTAATGCCGTCGAGGTCGCCGCCGTAGAACTGGTGCGACCGGCCCGGCGGGAGCTGGTCGACGGCGTCGCCCCACTCGGCGGGCATCGCCCAGTCCGGCGCCTCGCGGTGATCGGCGGCGGCGGAGCGCGCGAACCGGTCGGGGAAGACCTGGTACATCACGCTGGTCGCGGCCCAGTCCGGCGGGGCCGGATGGGCGACGAGCTTGAAGTCCTCCGCGTCGAGGGTTTCGATGTCGTGCAGCCCGCTGGCGTTCAGCCACCAGTGCGCGCCGTCGGCCATGCTGAGCAGGAACCTGTAGCCGTGCACCGGGTTCTCCACCACGAGGTCGGCGGCCCACCAGGCGTAGCCGGCCTCGACCTGCCCGGCGCTGCCGACCGGCCGGGCGTCGCCGAAGCGCGGTTCCTGGTCGGGATTGGAGCGGGTGCGCACCATCGCCACGTCCCCGAACGCGAGCGGGATGCGCACCCGCACGGTGACGGTGCCGCCGAGGACCGGCGCCTGGGTGGAGACGTACAGCGGGGAGCCGTCATGGTGCGGGAGCAGGTGGTGAGGGAGCGGGTGGAACGGGAGCGGGTGGAACGGGAGCGGCTGGTGCGGGAGCATCGGGTAAGTTACTTGACCGATCCGGCCGTCAGACCGCCCACGATGTACTTCTGCAACCAGAGGAACAGCGCCATCACGGGCAGGGCCGCGAGCACGGCACCGGCTGCGAAGACCGAGTAGTTGCTCGAGAATTCCTGCGACACGAACTGGTACAGGCCCACCGCCAGGGTCTGCTTCTCCGGGGTGATCAGCACGATGCTCGCGATCACGAACTCGTTCGTGGTGCCCACGAACGACAGCAGCCCGACCACCGCAAGGATGGGCGCGACCAGCCGCAGGATGATGGTGAAGAAGATCCGGGCGTGGCCGGCGCCGTCGAGCTTGGCAGCCTCGTCGATGGAGGCCGGGATCGTGTTGAAGAAGCCGTACATCAGGTACGTGTTCACACCGAGCGCGCCGCCGAGGTAGACCATGATCAGGCCGATCTGGGTGTCGAGGCCGATGGCCGGGAAGATGTCCGAGATGCCGTTGAGCAGCAGGAAGATCGCCACGACGGCCAACAGCTGCGGGAACATCTGCACGAGCACGAGCATCAGCAGGCCGGCGCGACGGCCGACGAAACGCATCCGGGAGAAGGAGTACGCGGCCAGGGCGCCGAGGAACACGGTGCCGGCGGAGGTGATGCCGCCGATCAGCAGGGTGTTGCCGTACCAGGCCGCGTACGGCTGCTGCGGCAGGTTGAACAGGGTGACGTAACTGCCGATGTCGATCTGGCTGAACAGGCCGTTCGCGGTGATCAGGGTTCCGCCGGGGTGCAGCGACGCCGAGAGCACGTAGAGCAGCGGAAAGGCGGAGAAGATCACCATGACGGCGCCGACCAGGTGGCGCCAGCCGGTGGCGCGGAACCAGCGGCCGAAGTTGAACGGGTGCTTCACGGGGATGTAGTCCGTACCGCTCGGGGCTGCGATAGTCGTGGTCGCCATCTCAGTTCAACTCCTCTAGTGCCTTGGTCTGTCTGAAGCTGATGATCGACACGAGCGCGACCAACACGAAGATCAGGATCGAGAACGCGCTGGCCAGCCCGTAGTCGCGGTTGGCGCCGACGAAGGCCACCTTGTAGACCATCGAGATCAGGATGTCGGTGGCCCCGACGTTCACCCCCGCCGTCACGTCACGGGGCCCGCCGTTGGTGAGCATGTAGATGAGGTTGAAGTTGTTGAAGTTGAACGCGAACGAGGCGATCAACAGCGGCGAGACCGAGACGAGCAGCAGCGGCAGCTTGATCAGCCTGAACACCTGCCAGGGTCGGGCGCCGTCCACGGTGGCGGCTTCCTGAAGCTCACCGGGGATGGACTGCAGCGCGCCGGTGCAGACCAGGAACATATAGGGGAAGCCCAGCCAGAGGTTGACGAAGATGATGCTGAACTTGGCCAGCCACTCGTTGGTGAGCCAGGGGATCTCTGCCCCGCCGAAGAGGACCTGGTTGATGAAGCCGAACTGCGGGTTGAGCATGCCGGCCCAGACCAGGGCGGAGAGGAACGCCGGGAACGCGTAGGGCAGGATCATGACGACGCGGTAGACATTGCGGCCGCGCATCCTCAGGTCGTTGAACACGATGGCCAGGAACAGGCCGAGGGCGAACGTGGTGGCCACCGAGAGGAACGCGAAGGCGAAGGTCCACAGGGTCACGCTGATCAGCGGGCCGCGGATGGAGTCGGTGCCGAAGGCCTTGGCGAAGTTGGCCAGGCCCACCTCGACCTTCCAGCCGGGCTGCAGGTCGGCGCCGTCTTCGGCGACGAACGAGCCCTGGGAGGGGTCTTCGGTGTAGACGACGCCGGTGCTGGCGTCGGTCATGGTGCCGGCGGCCTCGTCGTAGACCAGATCGGAGAGATAGAGGTAGGCCGCGGAACCGTCGGGGGTGCGGAGGCTGCCGTCATTGGGGTCGTCCGAGACGGGCACGGCCAGGGCGGCGATGGCCTCCTGGTTGTTCACGATTTCGGCGAAGTTCAGCGCAGTGTAGCCGGGCAGGCCGATGGCCTGGCCGGAGGCATCCGTTTCGGCGTTGTTGACCTCGGTCAGCGGCGAGTCCGGGTTGCCGACGCTGATCTCGCCGTCGGGGTCGGTGACCAGGAAGCTGTAGGCGCCGGCCTGCTCGAGCACGGTGAGGGCGTAGCTGGGCGAATCCGGCACCCGCTCCTGCGAGGAGAGGATCAGCGAGTTGACAGCGTCTTCTTTGTTGCTGTTGTGGCCGGTGCCGTAGTTGGTGAAGGCGATGTAACCGGAGTATCCGACGACGAAGATCTGGAAGATGAGAAGGAAGATCAGGCCGGGGGTGAGGTACTTGGCCGGCAGGCCCTTGACCCGGAAGTAGACCCAGTTGACGACGATGGTGACCAGCAGAACCAGGCTGAAGACCAGCCAGTCCTGCTTCATGAACAGCACGAACAGCGCGTAGACGCTGATCGCGTCGACGATGCCGAGCAGCAACACCTTGACCAGCAGCACCTTGATGCCGGCGGATGCGGCCTCAGCGATGCGGCTCGCCTGCCGTTCTTTCTTGGCCGCGACGATCTGGGCCCGATCGCGCTCGGTTCCGGGGGTAGTCATCATTGTCTGCTCTCTAGCGCGCCTGCCGGCGGAGTTGCGTGCGGTGCTGCGGATGGTGCGCCCGGCCCGGTGGGGCCGGGCGCACCCGTTGGTGCGAGGTGGTGCGTGTTACTGGATGGCGGCCGCGATGTCCGCGGTCATCTTCTGCCACAGCTGCACGGGGTCACCCTGGTTGCTGATGATCGCAGCCTCGGTGACGCCCCAGAACTGCCAGACCTTGCCCATCTGCGGGATGTTGGGCATCGGTACGGCGGAGGCGCCNGCCCCAGAACTGCCAGACCTTGCCCATCTGCGGGATGTTGGGCATCGGTACGGCGGAGGCGCCGACGGCACCGAATCCGGCGGTGATCGGGTCGGAGCTGGCGGCCTCGAACGCGGCGGTGAGTGCCGGCGGGCGTCCACCGACGTCATAGAGCGCGGTCTGCACGTCTTCGCTGCCGATGTAGTTCACCAGGAACTCGTTGGCGGCGATGGCGTTCTTGGTCTTCGCGCTGACCATGAAGCCCTGCACGCCCACGAAGGGCTGGGCGGGCTGTCCACCGGCCGACGGAACGGCGTCGACGGACACGTCGATGCCGGCAGCCTGGGCGTCCGGCACGTTCCACGGTCCGGTGAGCAGGAACGGCGAGGCGCCGGCGTAGAACTTCTCCTTGGCAATGTCACCGGTGAGGTTCACGCTCATCCGTCCGGCCGCGCCCTCGGCAGCGAGCCAGGTGGCGAAGGCTTCGCCGCCGGCGTTGCCGACGGTGAGGTCCTCGGGGTTGTAGCTGCCATCGGCGTTGGTGCCGAAGACCGGAGCGCCGAACGAGGTCTGGAACGGGTACAGGTGGTACGGGTCGGCCTCCGGGCCGATCTGCACGAGGTAGGGGAACTCGGTACCGGCGGCAGTGCCGGCGGCGACCATGTCGTCGAAGGTGGCCGGGGCGGCGGGTGCCAGCGCGGTGTTGCGCAGCAGCGCGATGTTCTCGATCGAGTACGGCACGCCGTAGGTCTTGCCCTCGTAGCTCATGGCGGTCACGGCGACCTGCTGGTAGTCGGCCGCGGTGTCGCCGAGCTCGACGGGCTGAACCACGCCGTTGCTCACGAAGTTGCCGAGCCAGTCGTGCGCGGCGATGGTGATGTCAGGGCCCTTGCCGGTGGGCACCTGGGCGATGAACTCTTCCTGGATCTTCGCGAAGTCCTTCTGGACCAGCTTGACCTTGACACCGGACTCCTTGGTGAAGGCCGCGGCAGCGTCCTTCAACACGGCGGCGCGGTCGGCGTCCACCCACACGGTCAGTGTGCTGGAGTCGGCATCCGATGTGGTGCCGCTCGAGTTCGAACCGGCCGAGCAGCCGGCCAGGGCCAGGGACGCGGCGACGGCTATTGCGCCGGCGGCGAGCAAGCCATTCTTTTTCACCATCATTGGTGTGCCTTTCATGATCAACATTGACAATTGTGCAAGCGGTTACATGTATACCTGCCATTTCAGCGATTGGCAACCCAGTCTGTGGTTATCGATAGTTGACGAGCGCTTCCAGCTGGCTCGGTTTGTGGAAACGCTTGCATGCAATGCGGAATGCCGTAGTCTTTTCGACATGACAGGCACAGAGTGGTGGCGTACCGCCGTTATTTATCAGATCTACCCGCGGTCGTTCGCTGACGCCAACGGCGACGGCATGGGCGACCTCGCCGGCATCCGGTCGCGCCTGCCGCAGCTGGCCGAGTTGGGGGTGGACGCCATCTGGCTGTCGCCCTTCTACAAGTCGCCGCAGCGCGACGCCGGCTACGACGTTTCCGACTACTGCGACGTCGACCCGCTGTTCGGCACCCTCGCCGACTACGACGAGATGCAGGCCGCCGCGCACGCCCTGGGCATCCGCGTGATCGTCGACATCGTGCCCAACCACTCGTCCAGCGACCACCCGTGGTTCCAGGCCGCCCTGGCCGCCGGCCCCGGCAGTGACGAGCGCGCGCACTACATCTTCCGTGACGGCCTCGGCGAGAACGGCGAGCTCCCCCCGAACAACTGGGAATCCGTGTTCGGCGGCAACGCCTGGACCCGCACGACCGACCCAGACGGCACGCCCGGCCAGTGGTACCTGCACCTCTTCGACACCACCCAGCCCGACTTCGACTGGGACAACGAGTGGGTGCGCACCGAGTTCCGTGACGTGCTCCGGTTCTGGCTGGACCGCGGCGTCGACGGTTTCCGGGTGGATGTGGCCCACGGCATGATCAAGGCCAAGGGCCTGCCGGACTACACCCCGCCCGCCGACGGCGGCAGCATGGGCGGCGCGACCACAGCGCTCGAGCCCGGCGTCGTGGCCGAGCCCGTCGCGGGCGCCCCGTACTGGGCCCAGGACGGCGTGCACGACATCTACCGCGACTGGCGGCTCGTGCTGGACGAATACGAGGGTGACCGCATCCTGGCCGCCGAAGCCTGGGTCGACCCGCTCGACCGGGTGGCTCAGTGGGTGCGTCCGGACGAGATGCACCAGGCGTTCAACTTCGCCTACCTGGAGACCCCGTGGCAGGCCGAGGCTCTGCACCGCGTGATCGACGACTCGCTGGCCGCGTTCAGCGCCGTAGGGGCGCCGAGCACCTGGGTGCTCTCCAATCACGACGTCGTGCGGCACGCGTCCAGGCTCGCGCTCACCGCCGACAACCTGCAGGGCCACGGCATCGGACCGAACACCGTCGGCCTGCCGGACACCGTGGTCGGGCTGCGTCGCGCTCGCGCCGCATCCGCCCTGATGCTCTCCCTGCCCGGCTCCAGCTACATCTACCAGGGCGAGGAACTCGGGCTGCCCGAGGTCATCCACCTGCCTGACTCGTCGCGGGAGGACCCCACCTGGTTCCGCACCAACGGTGAGCGTTACGGCCGCGACGGATGCCGCGTGCCGATCCCGTGGGAAGGCGCGTCCCCGTCGTACGGTTTCGGGCCGAGCGCGAAGAGCTGGCTGCCCCAGCCCGCCGAGTGGGCCACCCTGGCCCGCGACGCGCAGGCCGGTGTTGCGGGGTCGACCCTCGAGCTCTACACGGATGCCCTGGCGCTTCGACGCGAGAACAACCTCGGCCTCGGCTCCGTTCAGTGGCTGTCCTCGCCGAGCGAGGACGTTCTCGTCTTCCGCAACCAGGGTGTGATTGTGGTCGCCAACACCGGCGAGCAGCCCGTGGAGCTGCCGGCCGGCGATGTGCTGCTCTCCAGTGCGGAGCTGATCGGGCGCACGCTGCCCGGTGACACCACCGCCTGGTTGCGGGGCTGAGCGCGGCAGGCACACATCCAGTCGCCACCCCCGCTCGCACCTCGCTCACAGCGAGTGCCGATGCGGGGGGTGGCAGACTCTAGGTGGCCATGCGCACTCGTGGGGCCATCGTTGACAGGGGAGCGCTCGTGACCGACCAGGATCTCGAATGGCCGAGCGACCTCCATAAGATCCGCACCGAACTCACCCGGTTCATGATGTCGTACAAGTTCGCGACCGACGAGATGATGACCAAGGTCAACATTCTCAAGGAAGAGTTCAGCGCGATCCACGACTACAGCCCGATCGAGCATGTCAGTCACCGGCTCAAGTCGCCCGAGGGGATCCTCAAGAAGGCCAACCGCAAGGGTTACCCGCTCGACCTCGAGGGCATCCGGGACAACATCCAGGACATCGCGGGCATCCGCATCACCTGCAGCTTCATCTCGGACACCTACCGGGTGCTCGAAATGCTCACCAGTCAGCGCGACATCACCGTGCTGCAGGTGAAGGACTACATCACGGAGCCCAAGCCGAACGGCTACAGGAGCCTGCACCTGATCGTCGCGATCCCCGTGTTCATGTCCGACCGGGTGCAGCCGGTCACGGTCGAGGTGCAGATCCGCACAGTGGCAATGGACTTCTGGGCCAGCCTCGAGCACAAGATCTTCTACAAGTACGACGGCGCCGTGCCGTCCGCGCTCGTGGGCGAGCTCAAGCAGGCCGCCGACGTGGCCAACCAGCTCGACGTCGACATGGAGCGTCTGCACGACCAGGTCGTGTCGCTGGGGACGACGCCCGTAGACACGCCGCCTCGTCGGGCGCAGCCCGCCCAGCACGGCGCGGACGGCATGACGCCGTTCCCGCTCCCCCGCTCACTGCTCGAGGCGTTCCTGGCCAAGGCCGTCTGACCTCGTCCCGCTGGTCGAGCCTGTCGAGACCCCGCGAGAGGACCTGACCGGCGCTAGTTGGTGTTGGCGTACAGCCAGACCAGCGGGTCGGTCTTGGTGCCGGTGATGCCGCCGAGGCGGATCTCGAAGTGCAGGTGCGGGCCGGTCGACATACCCGTCGAGCCCACCTTGCCGATGACCTGGCCGACCTTGACGACGTCACCGGTCTTCAGCAGCATCGACCCGTGGATCATGTGCGCGTACACGCTGGAGACCTTCTTGCCGTCGATCATGTGATCGATGATCATGTGCACGCCCAGACTGCCTTCGCCGTCTTCGGTGAAGCTGACCACGCCGTCGGCGATCGCCTGGATGGGCGCACCGATGCCGGGGTTGAAGTCCTGGCCGCCGTGATTGACCGAGCAGCCCGCGCAGTTGCGGTAGCCGAACTGGTCGCCAACGTGCACGCCGACCGCGAACGGCCACTGGATGGTTCCGTTCGGGTTGTTGCTGAAGGTGTCTTCCATCCGGATGCCGCTGGCGGCGGCGACCTCGGCGATGGACTGCGACTGGTAGCTGTCCTGCTCGACCGTGATGGTGTCGGTGCCGTTGGCCAGGTTGATCACCTGGGCCGGCTCGGCGCCGCTGGTGGGCTTCTTGGCCTCGAGGGCCGCGGCCTGCACGTCACTCGAGGACAGCAGCGCGTCGGCGGGGATCGAGGTGGCGACGGCCATCAGGGCGACGAAGGACATGGCGATGATCGACCCGCCCTTGGTGGCCAGCATGCGCATGCGGTGGTGGCCGGAGCGAGTCGAGGCTGCGGCGCGCTTGGGGGCGGACGGCAGGGCTCGGGCGCGCGGCACGAAGTCCGGCAGGGTGCGCTCGGGCTCGCTCGGCTCTGTGCGGGCCTCTGACGCCGCGGCGGGTGCGACGGCTGGCGTGGTGTCGTCGATCGCCGACTCGGCGCGCAGCTGGGCACGCAGGGCCGCGCGGGACGGCAGCACGATGGTCGTGGTGGTCGTGTTCGGGGAAACGTCGCTCGGGATCTGCTCGTAGGCCGGCTCGGCGGGCAGGGCCAGGTCGCGTTCCTTGAGGACGACGGCCTCGAGGTGAGGTTCGGCCAGCTCGGCGCCGACCAGGCGGCGCGCCTCGGCTGACAGCCGGACGGCGGGCTCGGCGTCAACGGGCGCGGTGTCAACGAGCGCCGTGTCAACGAGCTGGGCGTCGACCAGCTGAGTGGCGACCGACTCGGCGTCCACGTGGGCGACGGCAACAAAGTCGGTGTTTTCGGCGTTGGCGGCCTCGGCGACCGGGGCCGGTTCGGTGCGGGACGCGGCGCGGCGCTCGAGTTCGCGCTGTTCGCGACGCGTCAGCGTGCGCTCCGGTGCGACGGCCGCGCGGTCAGTTCCGGTCGTTCCGTGCCGGCCGGCGTTGCTTTGTGAGGGGTCACTGGGGTCGACTGCAGAGGCATCCGACAACGGGGTGTGACGTGACAAAGGACGGGTACTTTCGGCGCGATTGAGTGAATGAGAGGCTCGTAATCTGGCCTGGGCCAAAGTAACGAATGGATAAAGGCTAGCTTGCGAGGGGCGAAATCACCATTTGATGTCGCCGAATCACACCCGAAAACGGGGTAGACCCCACCCTGTGGAGGATGCGCGGGAGGGGTCAGGCGTGATAGCAATTCCGGCGTTTGCCCTGCCGTCCTGCGGCAAGGGCGGCCGCACCGGCACCCAGAATCTCAAATGTCGTCGTCCGCCATAAATTCTTCGAAAAGATTCGCCAGTAGCGGCTCGGCCAGGTCGTAGAGATCAGGCGAGGCCGCAATGAGAAGGCTGAGGCCTTCACGATCGTCACCGAATGCGCCCACCCTGGCTCCGGCCTCCGCCGCGACCAGGGCGCCGGCAGCGTGGTCCCAGGGGTTCAGTCCGCGTTCGTAATAGAGGTCGAGCCGGCCGGCGGCGACCGAGCACAGGTCAAGCGAGGCCGCGCCCATCCGGCGCACGTCCCGCACGCGGTGGATCAGGCCGTGCAGCACGTTCGCCTGGCGGGTGCGCCGCACCGAGTCGTAGGAGAATCCGGTGCCGAACAGGGCCAGGGACAGCGGCACCCCGCCGGCAACCCTCAGGGTCCGGCCGTTCAGGTGCGCCCCGCCGCCGGCACTGGCCGAGAAGAGCTCGTCGATGGCCGGGTTGCGCACGGCGCCCGCGAGGGCCGTCCAGCTGGCCGGGTCGGGGTCGCCTTCCACCACGGCGATGCTGACGCCATAGAACGGGATGCCGTAGAGGTAGTTGACGGTGCCGTCGATGGGGTCGACCACCCAGGTGAGGCCCGAGGTGCCGGCGGTGGCGGTGGACTCCTCGCCGTAGAAGCCGTCGTTAGGCCGCGCATCCGCCAACAGGCCCCGGATCAGCGCCTCGGTCTCCCGGTCCGCGAGGGTCACCACGTCCTCGGGGGACGACTTCGAGGCCGCGATCTGAACGCCTTCGGCTCGCCGGCGCCGGGCCAGTTCCCCGGCCACCATGGCGGTCTCCTGGGCGAGGGCGAGCAATTCGGTCGTGGTGGGGGTCATCCGCCCACGGTACGCCAGAGCGCGCCCCAACGACAGGAGCGGAGGGTGACCGGCCGGTTAACGCACAAACGCGCCGGATCTCCGACGCGTTGTGATGGTGCTGGTGACGCTGTGCTGGTGACGCTGGTCTTGCCCCATTCTTGCTGTGGCGAGTGCGAGATTCGAACTCACGAAGGCTACGCCGTCTGATTTACAGTCAGATCCCTTTGGCCGCTTGGGTAACTCGCCAGTGCATACCCGGCCATATGTAGCCACGTGACCGGAGACGCTCAGACAGAATACAAGCCGAAGGGCCCAAGTGCGAAATCAGCCGCGGCAACCGGCCCGCAAACCGGTGGATATGATCACTTCACACCCCTTCTTGCACGCCGTTAAGGAACCCCATGGTCGGCATCGACGAGGTCGCCCGCCGTGCGGGCGTCTCCACCGCGACGGTTTCGCGCGCCCTGAGCGGCAACGGCCATGTCTCGCCCACCACCCGGCTCAAGGTCAAGGCCGCCGCGCTCGAGCTGGGCTACGTGGTCTCCTCGAACGCGTCCAGCTTGGCGTCGGGCCGGATGAAGAACATCGGTGTCGTGGTGCCGTTCCTGAACCGCTGGTTCTTCTCCAGCGTCGTCGAGGGCGCCCAGAAGGCCTTGCTGCACAACGGGTACGACCTCACCCTCTACAACCTCACCGGCGGCGGCGATGAGCGTCGCAGCGTCTTCGAGCACTTCCTGCTGCGCCAGCGGGTGGATGCCGTGATCGCGATCTCCCTGGAGCTGACCGAGAGCGAAGTGGCCAGGCTGCACGCCCTGGGCAAACCGCTGGTCGGCGTGGGCGGCCCGATCACGGGCGTACGCACCCTCACCATCGACGACGGGGCAGTGGCCAGGCTCGCGACCGAGCACCTGCTGGCCCTCGGCCACACCCGGATCGCCCACATCGGCGGCAACAAGGACTTCGACCTCGACTTTCACCTGCCCACCAACCGGCGCTTCGGCTACGAAGCCGCACTGGAGGCGGCCGGCATCGGGGTGGCCCCCGAGCTGTTCCAGCCGGCCGACTTCACCATCCGCGGCGGTTACCAGGCCGCGAAGCAGCTGCTGGGCAGCCCGCACGACCGGCCCACGGCGATCTTCGCAGCGTCTGATGAGATGGCCATCGGCAGCATCCTGGCCGCCCGCGACCTGGGCCTGGTCGTGCCACGGGACGTCTCGGTGATCGGCATCGACGACCACGAGCTGGCCGACTTCTTCGGCCTGAGCACCATCGCCCAGTTCCCGCAGGGCCAGGGCGCCAAGGCCGTGGAGATCCTGATGGACCAGCTGCATCCTGGCCAGCACGACCAGGCGGCACTGAACACCCCGATGCCGTTCGAGCTCATCGTTCGTTCCAGTACGGCGCGCCCCGGCGACTGATCGACCGGCCGATGGGCGGCATCCTGCCCTTCTCGGTAACATGGCTCTCATGGCAGATTCTACGTTCGACATCGTCAGCAAGGTCGACCCCATGGAGGTCGACAACGCGCTCAACCAGGCTCATAAAGAGGTGGCGCAGCGCTACGACTTCAAGAACGTCGGCGCATCCATCGAGATGAGCGGCGAGAAGGTGCTCATGAAGGCCAACACCGAGGAGCGCGTCAAGGCGATCCTCGAGGTGTTCGAGTCGAAGCTGATCAAGCGCGGTATCTCGCTGCGCAGCCTCGACACCGGTGAGCCGTACGCCTCCGGCAAGGAGTACCGCATCGAAGCCAGCATGAAGGCCGGCATCGACCAGGAGAACGCGAAGAAGATCAACAAGATCATCCGCGACGAGGGCCCCAAGGGTGTCAAGAGCCAGATCCAGGGCGACGAACTCCGGGTCTCCTCCAAGAGCCGCGACGACCTGCAGTCCACCATGGCCCTGCTCAAGGGCAAGGACCTAGACGTAGCCCTCCAGTTCGTAAACTTCCGCTGATCCACATCGCGAACTGTGAGCTAAGCCCCTAAAACTCGCGTTTTTCGGGGCTTTTCTCACAGTTCGCGGATGGTTCAGGGCGCGTAGGCGCGGAGCCAGCGGGTGAGGGCGGCGTACGCGGCGCGGCGCGGGGCCTCGGCGGAGAGGATGACGTCGTGCAGGGCGCCCTCGATGCGGGCCACCGTGACGGTGGAGCCCAGCCGCACGGAGGCGCGGGCTATGTCGTCCACCACCAGCACACTGTCGGTGTGCCGCATCTGATCGTTCCACCGCGGCAGGATCGTCGAGCGAGCCGAGAGCATCGTGAGGATCGGCACCTCGATGCCCAGCCCCGCCGCCACGGCGGCATGGCCCTCGAGCACGGCGTTCAGCCAGGCCCGGTGCGCCGGAAAACCGCGGGCCGGCCGCCAACGCGACTCGTAGGACCACTCACCGTCCAGTTCAGCCGAAACCGACCGGGTGTAGAAACCGAGGTCCACCTGGGGCAGGGTGCCCAGCGGCTGCACGCGGGCCCCCAGCTGCACCAGTGGCGTGATGAAGGCCCGTCCCACCCCGCCGGTCTGGAACTCCAGCCACGGACTGTTCAGCACCAGGGCGCTAGCCCGGCCGGGGTGCCTGGCAGCCCACAGGCTCAGGGTGAGGCCGCCGGTGGAGTGCCCCATCAGCAGCAGGCGGCGTCGGGAGGGCCGTTCGTCGTTCTCGCCGTGGCCCATCGCCGCCAGGGCCGCTTCGATGTCCGCGTCGTAGGTCGCCAGGTCGGCCACGTAGCCCGGGGTCTGGTGGTCGCGCAGGCTGCGCCCGTACTTCCTCAGGTCGAGGGCGTGGAAGCGGGCGCCCACACCGTGCCAGTACTCGGCGAGGGCGGTCTGGAAGAAGTAGTCCGACCATCCGTGCACATAGAGCACATCGACGCCGTGCGCCGGGGCGAACGGCGACACCAGATTGCCGAGCGACGGCCGGTAGCGCACCAGCGTGGCGACGACATCGCCCTCGCCGTCACTGCCCAGCGGCAGCGTGAGCGCCTCGTAGCCGTTCCCGAGGACATCCGCCTGCCACCCCAGTTCCCCCATGCCCCCACCCTAGGCCGCGAACTGTGAGGTAAGCCCCGAAAGTCCGGGATTTTCGGGGCTTAACTCACGGTTCGCCGAGGGGTTTTACAGTTCGGCGGGGACCTGCGCGCGGGAAACCTCGACCATGTCCTGGCGAGGGACGACCTTGACGCGCACCCGGCCCTGCTCGGCGCCGAGGGCGAGCTCGTGCTGGTCGAGCCGGTGCCAGCCGTCGAGGTTGGTGTAGGCCACGCCTCGCCCGTCGAGCAGCTCGATGACGCTCTCCTCCGCGGGCGACTCCGGGCGCCACCAGTTGCCCACGTCGTTGATCAGGTGCCGCACGGTCTCCATCGCGTCGGACTTGGTGTGCCCGATCAAGCCCACCGGTCCGCGCTTGATCCAACCTGTGGCGTAGACGCCGTACATCTGCTGGCCGGCGGTGCTGGATTCGAAGCCGGGCTCGCCCTTCCAGAGCACCTGGCCCTCACGGTTGGGGATCACGCCGCGCTTCTTGTCGAATGGGATGCCCGGCAGCGAGGAGCCGTAATAGCCGACGGCCCGGTAGATGGCCTGGATCGGCAGCTCACGGATCTCGCCGGTGCCGACAACGCCGCCGTGGCCATCCGGTGCGGTGCGTTCGTACTTGAAGCCGCCGACGTGGCCGTTGCCGTCGTCGGTGACCTCCACCGGGCGGGCGAAGAAGTGCAGGTGCAGCCGGCGGGATGCGTTGCCGGTCTCGCGCTTTCGCCACTGGTTCAGGACCTTGTCGATCACGAAGACCTGCTTGTTGCTGGCCACCGCCGCTCGCGCCGCGTCGTCGTAGTCGAAGTCCTCGTCGTAGACGATGATGTCCACGTCGTTCAGCTCGCCGAGTTCGCGCAGCTCCAGCGGGGTGAACTTCACCGACGTGGGGCCGCGGCGGCCGAACACGTGCACATCCGTCACCGGGGAGGCCTTGAGGCCCGCGTAGACGTTGGCGGGGATCTCGGTGGGCAGCAGGTCGTCGGCGTGCTTGGCGAGCATGCGGGAGACGTCGAGGGCGACGTTGCCGTTGCCGATCACGGCGACGGACTTGGCCTCGAGCGGCCAGGTGCGCGGCACGTCGGGGTGGCCGTCGAACCAGCTCACGAAGCGGGCGGCGCCGTAGGAGCCCTCCAATTCGATGCCGGGGATGGCCAGGTCGGCGTCGTGCACGGCGCCGGTGGCGAAGATGACCGCGTTGTAGTGCTTCTTCAGGTCGTCCAGGGTGATGTCGGTGCCGTAGCGCACGTTGCCGAACAGGCGGATGTCGCCGCGGTCGAGAACGTCGCGGAGCGCGTTGATGATGCCCTTGATGCGCGGGTGGTCCGGGGCCACTCCGTAGCGCACCAGTCCGTACGGGGCCGGCAGGTGGTCGAACAGGTCGATCGAGACGTCGAAGTTCCGCTCCGCCTTGAGGAGGATGTCTGCGGCGTAGATGCCGGCGGGGCCGGCACCGACGATGGCCAATCGCAACTTGGTCATGGAAGCCTTTCTAGCTGGATCGCTCGACGATGGTCTCGGCGAAACGGGTGAGCGCCTTCTTCACCGAGCCGTTGGGCAACGGGGCGAGGGCGGCAACGGCATCGCGGGCCCATCCGTGGGCCTCCGCGAGAGTCTGGGCGGTCACGTCGTGCTCGCGGAGCGCGGTGATCGCGGCGTCGGCGGCCTCGGTGGCGACGCCCTGGCTCTTCATCACATCGGCCTCGAGACGGCCGACCAGCGACGCGGCGCGCGCATCCGTTGCGGCCCGCTCACGCAAGCGCAGCATCGGCAGGGTCGCGACACCGGCGCGAAGGTCGGTGCCGGGCACCTTGCCGGTCTCCTCGGGCTGCGGCGAGAGGTCGAGCACGTCGTCAATGAGCTGGAAGGCGACGCCGATCCGCTCGCCGAAGAGCACAACGGGTTCCTCGAACTCCTCCGGCGCGTTGGAGAAGATGATGCCGGCCTGCGCGGCAGCGGCGATCAGGGAGCCGGTCTTGTCGGCGAGCACCTGGATGTAGTGCTCGACCGGGTCTTCGCCGTCCTTGGGGCCGACGGTCTCGTGCAGCTGCCCGAGCACCAGGCGTTCGAAGGTGTCGCCCTGCAGACGCACGGCGCGTTCGCCGAGCCGGCCCATCAGCTGGTTGGCACGGGAGAAGAGCAGGTCACCGGCCAGGATGGCGATGGAGTTTCCCCAGACCACCTGCGCGCTGGGCACGCCGCGGCGCTTCTCGGCGTCGTCCATGACGTCGTCGTGGTACAGCGAGGCGAGGTGGGTGATCTCGATGGCGGCGGCGGCCCGGATGACGTCGGGGACAGTGCCGTCGCCCAGGTGCGAGGTAAGCAGCGCGAGCATCGGACGCACCCGCTTGCCCCCTGCGTCGAGCAGGTACCGGCTGGTGACAGCGGCGATCTCGTCGGCGAAGACGAGTTCGCCCAGCAGGGTCGTCTTCACCTCTTCCAGGCCGTTGTCGATGCTGGCGGCCAGGCCGCGGTCGGCGGGGGTGGAGAAGATTCGATCGCTCAGGCCCAGCTGCGACGTTACCGACGGGCTACGGCGGGCCACGGGGGCGGTCAATTTCACTCTGTCAGCCTAACGATCGGATCTGGGAGTTTCAGGAAGTTGGAGCGGGGGCGTCGGCGGTCTTGATTCCGCGGTGCAGAGCCACGATACCGAGACTGAGGTTGCGATACGCCACGGCATCGTATCCGGCGTCGCGCAGCCAGGCACTGAGCGTGGGCTGGTTCGGCCAGGCGGCGATGGACTCGCCGAGGTAGTCGTAGGCCTCGGCGTTGGAGGAGGCCAGCTTCACGATGCGCGGCATCACGTGGTTGAGGTAGGCGAAGTAACCCACCCGGATGGGTGTGAGCGGCGGGGTGGAGAACTCGCAGATGACCACGCGGCCGCCGGGCTTGGTCACCCGGTAGAACTCGGCGATGGCCTTCTTGGGCTCCACAACGTTGCGCAGGCCGAAGGAGATGGTGACGGCGTCGAACTCGCCGTCTTTGAACGGCAGCTTGGTGGCATCCGCCTGCACGAACTCGACGTTCGGGTTGCCTGCGTGGCGCTCCCGGCCCACCTTGATCATGCCCTCGGAGAAATCGGCGGCCACGACGTGCGCGCCGGTGTGCGCAAGGGCGACGCTGGACGTGCCGGTGCCGGCCGCGATGTCGAGGATCCGCTCGCCGTTCTGCGGGTGGACGGCCCTGGTGGTGGCAACGCGCCACAGCGCGGCGTTGCCCACCGAGAGCAACGCGTTGGTGCGGTCGTAGTGCGTCGAGACCAGATCGAACATGGCTGCGACCTGTGCTGGCTGCTTATTTAGATCTGCTCTACTCACCGGTCCAGTCTAGATTGCGGGGCGCGGCCCGGGTATCCGCGGGTGCGGGCGTAGGGTAGACGAGTGAATGCGCCTGCTCTAACGGTTGAAACCTCCCCGATTGCCGACATTCGCCAACTGGTGCTGCTGCTCGACGAGCGTGCGCCGCTGCTCTGGATGCGCCGCAACCAGGGCCTCGCCGGCATCGGCACGGCGCTCCGCCTCGAATTCTCCGGGCCCACCCGCATGACGGATGCCGCCGCCGCGTGGCGCGACGTCGTCGCGGCCGCCACGGTGACCGACCCGCTCACCCGCACGGGCACCGGACTGCTGGCGTTCGGCACCTTCGCCTTCGACGACTCGTCGAGCCAGACCAGCGTGCTGATCGTGCCCGAGGTGATCGTGGGCCGCGAGGACGGCCAGTGCTGGGTCACCCGCATCTGGCCCACCGGCCAGGCGGCACCGGAGATTCCGCTGGCGCTGCATCCGCTCGGCGACGAGTACCGTATCTCGCTGTTGCCCGGCGCCCTGCAGCCGGCCGGCTACCGGGAGGCCGTCGCCGCGGCGGTGGAGCACATCGGCGCCCAGGACCTGAGCAAGGTGGTGCTCGCACGCGACCTGGTCGGCCGGCTGCCCGCCGAATCAGACCTGCGGCGGCTGCTGACGGAACTGGCGCTGGGCTACCCGGACTGCTGGACCTACGCCGTCGACGGCCTCATCGGCTCCAGCCCGGAGACCCTGATCCGGGCCGACCACAACGAGGTCAACGCGCGGGTGCTCGCCGGCACCATCTCCCGCGGGGCGGATGCCGCGGCCGACCTCGAGGCCGCCCTCGCGCTGGCCACCTCGAGCAAGGACGGCGACGAACACGAATTCGCCGTGCAAAGTGTGCTCGCCGCGCTCCGCCCGCACACTTCGGTGCTCACCACGAGCGAGATCCCGTTCACGGTGAAGCTGCCCAACCTCTGGCACCTGGCCACCGACGTCGAGGGCACCCTGAGCGACGGGTCCACCTCGCTGGACCTGATTGCGGCGATGCACCCGACCGCGGCCGTCGCCGGCACCCCCACCCAGGACGCGCTCGCGCTCATCCGCGAACTGGAGCCGTTCGACCGCGGCCGGTACGCCGGCCCGGTGGGCTGGGTTGGCGCCGACGGCGACGGCGAGTGGGCCATCGCGCTGCGCTGCGCCCAGGTCACCCCGGCCGGTGACGTCACGGCGTACGCCGGCTGCGGCATCGTGCTGGACTCCGACCCCGACCGCGAGCTGGCCGAGACGAAGATGAAGTTCCGCCCCATCGTCGAGGCGTTCAGCTAGGTCGTTCGCGCGGCCCGGACGCGAGCTGGACCGGTGCAGCACGCCTATGCTGGCGGGTTGCCGGCGGGCGGTATGAGGTTGATCGCCACCATGATGATCATGCCGATGTTGAACACCACCGCCCAGAGCGAGAGGTTCAGGCCGAGCCGCCCGAAGTTGCGCCGGTTGGAGTGCTCCTTGGCGAGCACGCTCAGGATCACCCCGCCCACGCCGACTACCAGGCCGATAACCGGCAGCCAGCCAAGCAGGAACGCCGCGATACTCACCACCAGTGCCCACACGCCCAGCGCATCCGCTCTGGATCTGCCACTCGGCTTTGGCGCGGCCGCTTCGGCGGGAGAACGGCGTCCCGAGGCGGCGGCGCCGGCTGCCACCGGAGGCTTCCAGGGTGAGTTAGTGCTCATACGGCACAGTAGCGGTTGGGCTACACCAGCAGGTTGTTGGCCTGGGTCACGATCGAGATGATCACGATCACGTCGACCACGATGTTGGCCAGCACGGCCATGATCGAGAGGATCAGGGCGGTCAGGCCAAGCTCGGGGCGGTTGGAGCGCCGCTTGGCCAGCAGGCCGAGGATCACGCCGACGGTGCCGAGGATCAGGCCGAGCACCGGCAGCCAGCCGCCGAGGAAGGCGACGACGCCGACGATCATCGCCGACACGGCGAGCTTGTCGGCTGGCACGCGCACCGGGCCGGGGCTGGCCGGGTTTGACCGGGCGGAAGAGGACTTGCCGCTCATGCTGCACTCCTGTGGGCCTGTCCGGCACGTCTTGACGGAACAACGCAACGGTACCAAACCCGCCGTGGCGGCGCGCCGCGCCCTGGCCCGCCCGGGCGCCGCGAGGTGACTGTGCCCGGTCCGGACGAATGGTCCCGGTACGCGGTATTTGTCAACCTGTTTGAGACAGGTTGGGTTTGGGTTTCTTGCGGGGGTCGTTGATGCAGGCCCGGCCCGGTAGGGCCGGGGGCTTGGGTTGCCTG
>NZ_SOHM01000006.1 GCF_004403945.1 Cryobacterium lactosi
GTCCTGCAGCGGGCGATCTCGTGGTTCGCCGACCGCGGCGTGACCGTCGAGCGCGTCCTCTCCGACAACGGATCCGCCTACAAATCCCACCTTTGGCGCGACACCTGCGGCGAACTCGGCATCAAAGCAAAGAAGACCCGCCCCTACCGGCCTCAGACCAACGGAAAGATCGAACGCTTCCACCGCACCCTCGCCGACGGCTGGGCTTTCTCACGCCACTACAACAGCGAATCAGCCCGCCGCGCAGCACTACCCGGATGGCTTCACGAATACAATCACCACAGGCCCCACACCGCCATCGGAGGCAAACCACCGATCACCCGGTTAACCAACCTCCCTNACTAGTCGAGCCGCGGGGTGACGCCGGCCTGCAGGGCGTCGAGCTCGTGCCGCACGTCATCGGCGCTGCCCGGGAAGATCCGCCTGGCCATGACCGCCTCGGTGAGGGCGGCGCGCTGCCGGTCGAAGTACTCGCCGCTGGTGCTGTCGGTGCGGCCGGTGACGGCGGCAGCGGCAACCGCGCGGGCATCGGCCCGGCCCTGGTCGATCTCGGCGTCTTCGGCGGTGGTATCGATCTTCAACCGCTTGGCCAGCAGCGGCAGGGTGGAGCCCTGCAAAAGCAGGGTGCCGACCGCCACGATGAACGCCACCGTCTGGATGATGGTGCGGCCGGGGAACGGCGCCCCGGACGCGATGGTGAGCGGGATGCCACCGGCCGCGGCGAGGGTGATGATGCCGCGCATGCCGGTCCAGGACACCAGCAGGTTCTCGGCGGGGGTGAGCACGGTGACGTGGCCTCGGTCCCTGCCGCCGTCCCGGCCGAGCGGCCCGGGGCGGCCGGGTCCGCCGCGGCGACGCCGGCGACGCCGGGCGGTCGGGTCGAAGGAGGCAGCCATCCGTTTGGCGTAGATCAGCAGGGCTAGCTGGGCGCGGCCGTAGCTGAAGTACACCCAGGCGAACCGGCACAGGATGACCGTGAGCAGCACGATGAGGCCCAACCCGATGGTGGACCAGGTGGGGGTGCTCGACTCGGCGAGGTCCTCCAGCACGAACCGGAACTGCAGCCCCATGTAAGCGAAGACGAACGCCTCCAGGATGAGGTCGACGACCGGCCAGAGCGCGGCCTCCTGCAACCGGGTGCGGTAGGCCGTGGAGGGCAGGGCCGACTTCTTGCTGCCGAAGCGGGACATGCTCACGGTGAAGCCGGCCGCGACCACGGCGATGATGCCGGAGGCGTGCAACTGCTCTGAGGCGAAGTAGGCCAGGAACGGCACCAGCAGGTTCAGTCCGCTTTCGATGGTGGGGTTGCCCACCTTGCTGCGAACCATGACGACGACCCGGCCGATGACCGCACCGAGGATCAGGCCGACCGCGGCCTCCCAACCGAACAGCAGGAACGGGTTTTCGATGAACTCGCGATCTCCGGTCACGGCGGCAACCGCCACCGCGAACAGGGTGAGCGCGGCCGCGTCGTTGACCAGGCTCTCGCCGGTGAGGATCGACACCGTGCGTCGTGGCAGGCCGATTTCGCGGCCGTGACTGACTGTGGTGACCGAGTCCGGCGGCGAGACCACGGCGGCTAACACAAAAGCCCCGGCCAGGCCGAGTTCCGGGGCGATCCACGAGGTGACGAAGCCCACCACCACGGTGGTGAAGATCACCAGGACCACGCCGAGGCCGAGGATGCTGCGCAGGTTCTTGAGGAAGGCGAACAGGGAGAAGTTCAGCGTGGCCGAGTACAGCAGCGGCGGGATCACGACCCCGAGGATCAGCTCGGGGTCGAGTTCCAGCCGGGGCAGGCCGGGGATGAACGAGATGGCCGCGGCCAGGGTGACCGTGACGATGCCGGCCTGCAGCCCGCGCAGATGGGCGAACGCGGCGATGACCAGCGCGCCAGTCATCACAAGGAGCAGCTGGACGTCCATGGTGCCTGTCTTTCTGTGGTGTCGTGCCAGTCTCCCCTATCGGACAGGCCCGAAATCTCCCCGCAGGTCAGGTATTCGCACCGCGCGCATCCACGGGCCATCGCCCGACGATGGCGCCGTCGCGCACGACCAGGTATTCGTCGGCCAGATTCACGGCGATGCAGACGTGATTGGGAACGACGCTGATCTGGCTGCCGGTGGGAAGATCGACCCCGGTGATGGTCGCGTGGTGTTCCGACACCGCGGTGATGCGCGCGTCGTGGTGATCGAGCAGTCGACCGAAGCCGGTCGAGAAGGATGCCCGATCGAAGCCGAGTACCTTGCTGCCCGCATCGGCGATGAGGTGGTTGTCCCGGTGGGACACCACCGTGGTGCGCACGGTGAGTGCGATGTCCTCCGGCGTCGACATCCCGAGCTCCCACTGTTGCGCGTCGCGAAACACGTACACGCCGGGGCGCAGCTCGGTGAGTACGGTGGCATCGGCGAACTCGGCAGATGGTGTGGAGCCGCCGCTGACGATCCGGGCGCTCACGCCCACGGCGGCCAACGCGGCGACGGCGTCGGCCAGCTCGCGAGCTTCGTCGACCGCGGCCGCCCGCCGGCCCGCCGGGGAGTAGCTGTGCCCGGGGAAGGTGAACACCCCGGCGACGTCGAGGCCGGCCTGCACTGCGGCGGACGCGACGGATGCCGCGTGGGCGGCCACAACTCCGCTGCGATGGTGCCCGGAGTCGATCTCGACCAGCACCGCGAGCCGATCGAAAAGCCCGGCGGCGGCCTGGGCGGCACGCTCGGCACCCTCGGTCGAGTCGATGCCGATGAGGAGGGGCCCGGTCCCTGCCGGGCTCGCTTCGAGCAGGCGCCGAAGGCGGGCGGTCTTGTCGGCGTCGAGCCAGAGCGGATAGGCGATGAAGATGTCGGTGAAGCCGGCGGCGGCGAAGACCTCGGCCTCGGCGAGCGTGGCGACGGTGATGCCCGCGGCGCCGGCGTCGACCTGGCGGCGGGCGATCTCGACGGACTTGTGCGTCTTCACGTGCGGACGCAGCGTGAGCCCGCGCTCGGACGCGAAGGCGGCCATCGCTGCGATGTTGCGGTCCAGCCGCGCCTCGTCGAGCACGAGCGACGGAGTGGGCAGGTCGGCGAGGCGGTCCGGTTCGCGAGCGGTCATACCCCAGTCTGGCAGTCGACCGGTGTGCGCCTACAGGAGGTCCGCCTGCACTCGCGCGAGCTTCTGACCGGCGAAGGTGATGTCGAACGTTCCGCCTGTCCGTCCGCCGGGAAAGTCGCCGGTGAAGTCCACCTCGACGTGCAGGGAGTTCTCCCTGGCCTCGGTGCTCACCAGCCGGGTCTGGGTGTTGTAGCCGTCGAAGTAGCTCTGGAAGTAGCGGGCGATACCCGGCTTACCGGTGAAGGCTTCGCCGACTGACGGGTCGTCGAGCACGGCGTCGTCGGCGAAGAAGGCGAGGTACTGATCGACATCGTGGGTGTTGGTGGCGGTGATCCACGCGTCGACGAGGGCGGTCTGGGCGGTGCTGGTCTGGTTGGTGTTGGGCATGTCGAGTCGTCTTCCGGTCGGTTCGCCGCGGGCGGCGGGGGAGGTTGTGTAGTTCTTCGAGTCTCATGGTCACCGCCGCCGCCTGCCAGGGTGGGCTGCACCCTGCCAGGGCGTGGGCGGGTGCAACTAACGTGGGCGGTATGCCCGCCCAGACCAGTCCCCTCGGAGACTTCCTCCGCGCCCAGCGCGCCCGGATCTCTCCGGGTGACGTGGGGCTGCCCGACCTGGCCGGCCGTCGGGTCAGCGGACTCCGCCGGGAGGAGGTCGCCGTGCTGGCCGGGGTGAGCGTTGACTATTACACCCGGCTCGAGCAGGGCCGGGAGCGCACGCCATCCGCCCAGGTGGTCGAGTCGATCTGCGCGGCCCTCCGACTGAGCCGGGATGCCCGCGAGCACGCCTTCCGCCTGGCGCGGCTCGCGCCGCGCGACGAGGCTGCCCGTGGCGCGGTGAGTGCCGACCTCCGGCAGCTGATGGATGCGTTCCCCGACTCGGCCGCCTACGTCGTGGATGCGGCGTTCCGGGTGATCGCAGCCAATCCGACGGCCCAGGCGTTGCTCGGCGAAACGCAAATCGACGACGCACTCGACTTCCTGTTCCGCAATCCCGCGGCCCGGGAGTACTTCGTGGAGTGGGACGTCGTCGCCCGCGCCACGGTGAGCGCACTCCGCCTCGCCGTCGGTCACACGCCGCCGCATCCCGACCTGATTCCCACCATCGACGGGCTGCTTCGGGAGAGCTCCGCCTTCGCCGCGCTGTGGGCCGATCACGCCGTGGCCGGGCTGAACATCACCCATAAGATCATCAACCACCCCGACGTCGGTCGGCTGGAGCTGACCTACCAGACCCTGGACGTGCGAGATGCGCCCGGCCAGCAGCTGACCGTCGCGACCGCACCCGCCGGTTCGCCGAGCGCGGACGCCCTCGCGCTGCTCGGTACCGTGCGGGCCACCCGAGCCAGGAACTGACCGGTCAGAGCGCAGCGGCTTTGGCGAGCAAGACACCCCGCTCGCGCTCATTCCCGGTGAGCGCTGCCGCGGTCACGAACTCCGAACGCGCCTCCTCGGCCCGGCCGAGCCGGGCCAGCAGTTCGCCGCGCACGCTCGGCAACAGCGACGAGCCGCGCAGCGCGCCGGCGTCGGCCAGGCCGTCCACGATGCGCAGGGCGGATGCCGGACCGGTCGCCATCGATACCGCCACCGCCCGGTTGAGGTCCACCACCGGGTTCGGCGCGATACGGCCGAGGGCCTCGTAAAGCAGCACGATCCGGGCCCAATCGGTCTCGTCGATACTCGGCGCGGTGGCATGGCACTCCGCGATCGCGGCCTGCAGGGCGTAGCTGCCCCGGCCACGGCCCAGCGTATCCGCCCGGGCCAGCGCCGCCTGGCCGCGGCCGATCTGGGCGCGGTCCCAACGGGCCCGGTCCTGGTCGGCCAGCAGGACGGGGGTGCCGTCCGGGCGCACCCTGGCGCCGAACCTGGACGCCTGCAGCTCCATCAGCGCCACGAGCGCGTTCACCTCCGGCTCCCGCGGGGTGAGGCCGGCCAGCACCCGGCCGAGGCGCAGCGCCTCGTTGGCCAGGTCGGTACGCATCCACTGCTCGCCCGCGGTGGCGGCGTAGCCCTCGGTGAAGATCAGGTAGACCACGCCGAGCACCGAGCCGAGCCGGGCCCGCCACTCGCTCGGGTCGGGTGCCTCAAACGGCACCTTCGCGGCGGCCAGGGTCTTCTTGGCGCGCACGATGCGCTGCTGGATGGTGGCGACCGGCAACAGGAACAGGCGGGCGATCTCCTCGGTGCTGAGCCCGCCGATCAACCGCAGCGTCAACGCCACCTGGGCTTCGCGGGCGATGACGGGGTGGCAGGCGATGAACACCAGGCGCAACACGTCGTCATCGATCGGCTGCCAGGCATCCGGGCCCTCGTGGGGCCCGGTCGCCAGGTCGTGGGCGATCGCCTGGTAACGCTCGTCCAGGCGCTCGCGCCGCCGCCAGGTGTCGATGGCCTTGCGCTTGGCCACCGCGGTGAGCCAGGCCCCCGGGTTGTGCGGGATGCCCGTCTCCGGCCACTGCCGGAGCGCGTCGACGACGGCCTCCTGGGCGAGGTCCTCGGCCAGCACCACGTCGTTGGTCACCCTGGCGAGGGTGGCGACGATCCGGGCGCCCTCGATACGCCAGACCGCCGCCACTGTGCGCCCGGTGTCGACCATGGTGCCCGCCTGCCGTTCCGGCTAGACCTGGCCGCTCTCCACGCGCCAGGTCTCCTGCTGCATGAGCCGCGGGTTGTCGGCGAATTCGCCGAAGTCGCTCATCTCGGTCACCCGGCGAACCTCGAGCTTCGACCCGGGGCCGAGCGGGCACCGGCTCGCCCACTCGATGGCCTCCTCCTTGGAGGCGACCTGGATCATCCAGAAGCCGCTGAACAGCTCATGGGTCTCGCCGTAGGGGCCGTCCGTCACGAGGGGCGGGTCGGCGGTGAAGTCGACCACGAAGTTGTCGGCCATCGAGTCGGCCAGGCCGTCGCCGGCGAGCATCACGCCGGCCTTGAGCAGCGCCTCGTTGTACGCGCCCATCTTCTCGATGATTTCGTTGAAGTCGGCCTTCTCGTAGTCCTGGCGGGCGGCGTCGGTTGCTCGCATGATCAGCATGTACTTCATCGGATTCTCCTTGGTTTCCGGGGCGCCGAATGCGTCCCTCTACAAAGTCGTCGAACAGCATCCACCCCGATCGACATGGCGGTGAAAGAAATTCAAGCAGTTCCGAGAGCCCGGCTCAATCGAATTCAGCGCTACTGGACGCCCAGGCCCAGCCAGAGCCCGAGGAAGGCCGAGGACACGGCGAGCACGAGCATGCCGAGCGCGTTGACCAGGGCTGAGAGCGACCGGCGGTCCTGCGCCAGACGCGCGGTCTCCACGCTGGCGGTGCTGAAGGTGGTGAAGCCGCCCATCAGGCCGCCGCCGAGTACCAGGTGCCAGGCCTCCGGCAGCCATGCCGCGAGGGCGAGCCCCGTGATCAGGCCGAGCAGCAGCGAACCGATCACGTTGATCAGCAGGGTGCCCACCGGCAGGGCGGTCTTCACCCGGGCGCGCACGACGCCGTCCAGGAAGAGCCGCAGGGCCGCACCGGCGCCGCCGGCCAGGGCCACGGCCACGAACAACAGGGGAGTCATGAGGCCGCCGGTCTGGTCCGGCCGGCCCGATGCCGGCACAGGGCCCCGCCGGCGCCGATGCCGGCCCAGGAAGCCAGGGCGCCGACCAGGACTGTGCCCAGCGCGTAGAGCAGCGCCGTGCCGATCCGGTTGTCGGCCAGCAGCAGACTGGTGTCGGTGGCCAGGGCGCTGTAGGTGGTGAAGCCGCCGAGCACCCCGGTGCCCAGCAGCAACCGCAGCTGTCGGCGCCGGCCCTCATCGGGGCCGCGGCGGGTCAGGGTCTCCAACAGCAGCCCGAGCAGGAACGCGCCGACGATGTTGATCCCCACGATCACCACCGCCACCCCGGCCACCGGCGGGACCGAGATCGCCAGGAGCTCCCGCAGCGCGGTCCCCATGGTGCCGCCGGCGAACACGAGTGCGAGGTACTGCCAGCGCAGGTGCACCGGACGCGGCGCGGCATCCGGATCCATCATCAGGTGCCGCCGTCGAGGGTGAGGGCGAGGGCCGCAGCCTCGGCACGCGGGGCGTCGAGGTACCGCCGGCCGCCGGCCTGATAGACGAGCGGATGCCCGGTGGGCAGATTGAGCCGGTGGATGGCGGACTTGTCGAGGTGCTCGAGCACGGCGCAGTAGGCGCGCAGCGAGTTGCCGTGAGCCACGACCAGCACGGTGCGATCCGCCGCCAGCAGCGGCACGATCCGTTCGGCATGGAAGTCGCCGATGCGGGCCATCACGTTCCGCAGGGATTCGGTGCGGGTAAGGGCCAGGGCGGGCAGGCCGCGGAACAGGGCGGTGCGCTGGAAGGCCGCGAACTGTTCGTCGGACAGGGGTGGGGGAGCGGTGTCGACCGAACGCCGCCAGGCCAGGAACTGCTCCTCGCCGGCCTCGGCGCGCACGTCGTCCTTGTGCCGGCCGGTCAAGGCGCCGTAGTTGCGTTCGTTCAGCCGCCAGTCGGTGCCGACCGTGGTCGCCGGCAGGTTCAGCGCGGCGGCGACGATCGCGGCTGTCTGCGCGGCGCGCTGCAGGGGAGACACGAAGACCGCATCCGGCACCAGGTCGTGCGTCAGCAACAGGCCCGCTGCGGTGCCGGCCTCATCGGCGCCCGACGGCGACAGCCCGGGGTCGAGGATGCCGGTGAACAGGCCGGCGGCATTCGCGGTGCTTTGGCCGTGGCGGAGCAGTACGAGGGATCCACCGCTCGGTCTCGCCGCCACCGCTCACCCACCAGTCTCGTCGGCCGGTGTCGGCACGACTAAGAAGTCGGTAGGAACCATCAGCGCAATCGGCGGTTCGAGCGGGCGCTCAGGTGGGATCCATCACCACGCAAAAGGGTACACCGCTCAATCGGACTCCCAGGGCAGGTCATCGTCGAACGACACCGGTGACAGGGGGATGACCACGACGGGCCGGTTCTGCCGGTGGGCGAGGTGCATCGCTATCGAACCGGCGAAGAACTCCTGCAGGCTGCCGCGTACAGTGCCGTCCCGGGTGCCGACCACGATCATCACCGCCCGCAGCGACTCGGCGAGCTGCCCGAGCGCCCTGGCCGGGTCGCCGGAGAGTTGCCTTGTGCTCCAGGTGATGGCATGAACGCCCAGGATCCGGTCCAGATGTGCAGCGAGGTAAGGGCTGAACCCATCGGAATGGGGCGGTGCAGCGGCCGCCGAGCCGGTTCCCGAGGCATCGGCGAGGGCGTCGATGGCCGGCCCCGCCGGCGGGGTGGTGTCGGCATGGTCGGGCCGTGGGTGGCGCCCCGGATCCACCCAGGCGCACACGAGTTCGGCGTCGAAGCGCGCCGCGAATACCGCGGCCTGCAGCACGACTCCGTCGGCCTGACCGGGATAGACGCCCACAACCACACGGCTTCGGATGCTCATGGCGCCCAGAGTGACAGAAGAGTCCCCCTAGCGGTAGGCCCCGTTCAGGATCTGTGGACACCGATAACTTTGTTTCCTGGTTGAAAATAGTCAGGCCCAGATCATCGAACATTTCGACAGCTTCCGAGTGATTTTGACCAATTATCACGATTTGAACAGAGCTGTTGACGCAGTTCCTTGCAACATGCAAGGATCTCTCTCAACAACGAAGTTATGGAGGCCGTCCCATGGTGGTGACCGCACTGAAGGAACCCGCGTCGCTTGCGACCCGGAGAACACCCAGAGTGAAGACCGGACGCAGGGACTCGCAAACGCGGGCCGCGATCCTCTTCCTCGTCCCGGCGAGTATCGGCTTCCTGGTCTTCTTCGCCTGGCCCACGCTGCGCGGCCTGTACCTCAGCTTCACTGACTACAACCTGCTGCGGCCGCCGACCTTCATCGGCCTGGACAACTACATCGCGATCGCCGCCGACCCGGTGTTCTGGAACTCGCTCAAGGTGACCCTCGAGTACGTGGTCATCAATGTGGGCGTGCAGACCGTCGCGGCGCTGGCGCTGGCCGTGCTGATGCAACGCTTCACCCGCTCGATGGTGGTGCGCGGCGTGATCATGCTGCCCTACCTGATCGCCAACGTGATCGTGGCGCTGGTCTGGTTCTGGCTGGCCGACTACAACCTGGGCCTGATCAACGCGGCCCTGGACGCTGTGGGCCTGGGCAAGATCGGGTTCTTCGGCAACGAGGACCTCGCCATGGGCACGATCGCCATGGTGAACGTCTGGCGGCACCTCGGCTACACGGCCCTGCTGCTCTTCGCCGGACTTCAGGCGATCCCGCGCGACGTCTACGAGGCCGCCGAGGTCGACGGTGCCGGCGAGTGGCGGGTGTTCCGCAGCGTCACCCTGCCGCTCCTGCGTCCGGTGCTCGCGTTCGTGCTCGTCGTCACGGTCGTCGGCTCGTTCCAGATCTTCGACACCATCGCCGTCACCACCGGCGGAGGCCCCGTCGATGCGACCAGGGCCATCAACTACTACATCTACCAACGAGCCTTCGAGCGACTGGACTTCGGCTACGCCTCGGCCCTGGCCGTGATCCTGATGATCCTCCTCGCCGCCATCGCCCTGGTGCAGAACAAGCTGCTGCGGGCCAACGAGTCAGACCTGGAGAGATAGCACCATGGCCATCATCGCCTTCAAGACGCCCAAGCGTCCGTCCCTCTCCGCCAAGCGTGCGGCCAACGCCGAGGATGCCGCCCTGGCCAAGTCCAAGGTCTCGCTGTTCTTCGGTCGGCTGGCCCTGGTCGTCGTGATCCTGATCACGTTGTTCCCCATCTACTGGATGTTCCGCACTGCCTTCAGCAACAACCGGGCCATGTTCTCCGAACCGCTCAGCCTGTTGCCCGTGGACTTCACCTTCGGCCCCCTGCAGCGGGTGCTCGGCCTGGCCACGACCGAGGAAGCGCTGGCGGAGGGCGGCTCCGGCGCATCCATCAACTTCGGCCAGTACATGCTCAACTCGGTGCTGGCCTGCACCCTGATCACGGTGCTTCAGGTCACCTTCAGCTCGATGGCCGCCTACGCGTTCGCGTTGCTGAACTGGAAGGGCCGGGACAAGGTCTTCGCGATCTTCCTGATCGCCCTGATGGTGCCCGGTATCTTCACCCTGCTGCCCAACTTCATCCTGGTGAAAGACCTCGGCCTGCTCAACACCATCCTCGGCATCGCCCTTCCGGCGATGTTCATGACCCCGTTCGCGATCTTCTTCCTGCGGCAATTCTTTCTGGGCGTGAACCGCAGCATCATCGAGGCGGCCGTGATCGACGGCGCCAATCACTGGCGCATCTTCAGCCGGATCGTCGTGCCACTGGCGTGGCCGCAGATCATCACCCTGGGCATCCTGCAGTTCATCCAATACTGGAACGACTATCTCTGGCCATTCCTGGTCGGCCAGAGCGAAACCTCCAAGCTGCTCACCGTGGGCCTGGGCATCTTCAAATCCCAGACCCCGCAGGGCAACCCCGACTGGGCCGGCCTGATGGCCGGAGCCCTCGTCGCGGCCGTGCCGATCTTCATCCTGATGCTCGTCTTCGGTCGCAAGATCGTGGGCTCCATCCAGTCTTCCGGCGTCAAGTAACCGCGCCCCTCCCCATCCCGCACCAGAACCCCAAGAGAAAGAGAACACGACCATGAAGAAGAACCGACTGGCGATCCTGACCCTCGCCGCGATTCCTCTCGCCCTCACCGGATGCTCCGCGTCAGCGGGATCCGATTCGGCCGAAGGAGTCACCCTGTCCTACGGCCTGTGGGACGCGAACCAGCTGCCCGCCTATGAGCAGTGCGCAGCGGACTTCCACGACGCCAACCCCACCATCACCGTCGATGTGGAGCAGCTGGGCTGGGACGACTACTGGAACAAGATCAACACCGGCTTCGTCTCCGGCGAGAACTACGACGTCTTCACCGGCCACCTGGCCAACTTTCCCGAGTTCATGCTCAACGAGCAGATCCTGCCGCTTGACGACTACATCAAGGCCGACGGGGTCGACCTCTCTGTCTACCAGGCCGGTCTCGCCGACCTCTGGAAGGGGTCCGACGATAAGCAGTACGGCCTGCCCAAGGACTTCGACACCGTGGCCCTGTTCTACAACAAGCAGTTCACCGACGCCGCCGGCCTCACCGCCGAGCAGCTGGGCGCCCTGGACTGGAACCCCGAAGACGGCGGTAGCTACGAGGCCACCATCGCGCACCTCACCGTGGACACCAACGGCGTGCGCGGCGACGAGGCCGGCTTCGACAAGTCGAACGTGGAAACCTACGGCCTGTGGATGGAGAACTCCGGTGGCGCCGACGGCCAGACTCAGTGGGCCTACCTGACCGAGACCAACGGCTGGACGCAGACCAACGGCGCCTGGGGCGACGAGTACAACTTCGACGACCCGGCCTTCCAGGACACCATCGACTGGTGGTACTCCCTGGTGGAGAAGGGCTACATGCCCACCTTCGAGGCGCAGACGGGCATCGGTTGGGCCGATCAGCTCGCCGCAGGCAAGGCCGCACTGGTCGGCAACGGATCGTGGATGACCGGCGCCGTATTCGGTTCGGCCAGCGACACCTTCACGCCGGCCATCGCTCCCACCCCGGTGGGCCCGAGCGGCGAGCGCGCCTCGATGCTCAACGGCCTCGCCGACAACATCTGGGCCGGCACCGACCACGCTGACGAGTCCTGGGAATGGGTGAAGTACCTGGGCTCGAGCGCCTGCCAGGACGTCGTCGCCGACGCGGCCGTCGTGTTCCCCGCGATCACCACGGCGACGGACAAGGCAGTGGAGGCCTTCGCGGCCAAGGACATCGACGTCAGCCCGTTCATCGTTCAGGTGGACGACGACACGACGTTCCTCTACTCGATCACCGACCACCGCTCCGATGTGCTCGCCCTCGTCACCCCGGCGATGGAATCGATCATGTCGGGCAAGTCAACGGCCAGCTCGATGACGGCCGTGAACGAGCAGGTCAACGCGCTGTTCAAGTAACACCGCTCGCCCAACCGTTGCCGATGCGGACATCTGCGGCCGGTACGCCGGACGCAGATGTCCGCTCGGGGAACAGTTGGGCGCGCATCCCCCCTTCACTCTCTCGACCACAAGGACCTGCCGTGCCCCAGTTCGCAACCACCGCCAGCCCCGACACCGTGATCGACCTGGTCGCCGACGGAGTGTGCGTCCGTGTCGACCTGTCGTCCGGGACCCCGGTGATCCAGCATTGGGGCGCCGAACTCGGTGCCGGTGATCTCGCCGACCTGCTGCACGACGGAGTGCCGCAGTCGAACATCGACGAACCTGTGCTGCCCGGTCTCTGGCGGGAGAACGCCCGTGGCTTCCTCGGCCGTCCGGCGGTTCTCGGGCACCGGGGCGGCGCCGACTGGTCGCAGCTGTTCAGCATCAGCCGGGTCGAGTCGACGGCGCAGACGCTCACTGTCGAGTCGACGGATGCCGTGGCCGGCCTCACGGTCTGCGTCACCTTCGACCTGCAGCCGTCCGGTGTGCTCCTGATCAGCCAGGCCGTCACCAACGACGCCGGCACCCCCTTCGACCTGGCCGAACTCACCACCTGGCTGCCACTGCCCGACGCCGCGGCCGAGACCCTCGACTTCACCGGGCGTTGGCTCAAGGAACGCCAGCCGCAGCGCCGCCCGATCCAGGTGGGCACCTGGGCCCGGGAGATCCGGGAGGGCCGTTCCGGCCACGACTACACCATCGTGCAACTCGCACTCAGCTCAGGTGCGGACTACCAGGCCGGGTCGGTGTGGAGCACCGGCCTGCTCTGGAGCGGCAACACCAGGCACCTGGTGGAACGGCTGCCGAACGGGCAGACCGCCGTCGGCGCCGGCGAGCTCCTGCTGCCCGGCGAGTCGATCCTGGCCCCCGGCGCGAGCTACGCTGCGCCCACCGTGGCGGCCACATTCTCGGCCACGGGTATCGACGGCATGACCGACCGGCTCTACCGCTGGCTCCGGGCCCGGCCGCAGCATCCGGCCCGGCCGCGCCCGTTGACGCTGAACGTGTGGGAAGCCGTGTACTTCGACCACGACCTGGCCAAGCTCGGTGCCCTCGTCGATGCGGCGGCCGAGGTGGGGGTGGAGCGTTTTGTGCTTGACGACGGTTGGTTCCTCGGCCGCCGCAACGACTTCGCCGGTCTCGGCGACTGGGTCGTGGACCGGTCCGTGTGGCCAGACGGGCTGACGCCCCTGGCCGAGAGGGTGGCTGCGGCCGGGATGGAATTCGGGCTCTGGTTCGAGGGCGAGATGGTCAACGTCGACTCCGAGGTGTACCGGGCGCATCCCGAATGGATCTTCCAGGCCGGCGGGCGCATCCCCCCGGAGGCCCGGCACCAGCAGGTGCTCGACCTGGGCCACCCCGGTGCCTACGCACACGTGCTCGGGCAGGTCGACGCGATCCTCACCGAATACGGGATCAGCTACATCAAGTGGGACCACAACCGGGTGCTCACCGAACCGGCCCACCTCGGCGTGGCCGGGGTGCGCCGCCAGACCGAGGCGATCTACCGGCTCTTCGACGAGCTCAAGCGCCGGCACCCGCGTCTGGAGATCGAATCCTGTTCCTCCGGCGGCGGCCGGGTTGACCTGGGCATGGCCCAGCACGCCGACAGGTTCTGGACCTCCGACTGCAATGACGCTCTCGAGCGCCAACACATCCAGCGGTACACCCAGTTCGCCATCCCGCCCGAGCTGCTCGGCACCCACATCGGTCCCACCCACTCGCACACCACCGGGCGCACCCATGCCCTGTCGTTCCGGGCGATCACGGCCTTGTTCGGGCACGCCGGCATCGAGTGGGACATCACCGAGGCCAGCCCTGCCGAGCGGGCCGCGCTGGTCACCTGGGCCGCGTACTACAAGCAGAAGCGCGCCCTGCTGCACACCGGCCGGGTGGTGCGCGCCGACCCGGCCGGCGACACCGCGCTGGTGCACGGAGTCGTGGCGCAGGACGGCGGCGAGGCCCTGTTCGCCTACGTGCAACTCGCGGCCGCCGGCGCCAGCATCCCGCCGCGCATCCTGCTGCCCGGGCTCGACACCACCGCGCGCTACCGGGTGCGGATGGTGGAACCGGCCGGTCCGGCCGGCACCACCCAGGCCCAGCAGCCGCGCTGGCTGGCCGGGCTGGAGAGCGATGGCGCGGCGCTGGCCCAGGTGGGGCTGCGGCCGCCGATCCTCTACCCGGAGACGGCCATCCTCATCGAGGTGACCCGGCTCTGACGCCTCATCGGGCCGGCGGTGACGGCCGCTCGGCGACGGGGAGGATCTGGCCGACCGGTTCACGCTTCTCGGCCTGGAACCGGTCCTCGGTGCGGCCCTGGGCCCAGTAGCCCGACAGGGAGAGTTCGGATCGCAGCACACCGCGGGCGGAGAAGATCTCGCGGAGCCCCTTCATCGCCGTGCGCTCCCCGTGCGCGAACACCTGCGGCCGGCCGGGCAGCCAGGCCGCCGCATCCACGGCCTCGGCCAGCACAGACGGACCGGACTCGAACAGCCACTGGATCTGCACCGCATCAGGAGCGACGAGGTCGAGCATCTCGGTCGAATCCGCCGCCTGGAGGAAGGCCAGGCCCTGTGCTGTCGCCGGCAACGCCGCCAGGGCGGAGGCGATCGCCGGCAGCGCGGACTGGTCGCCGGCGAACAGGTGCCATGCCGCGGCCGGATCCGGCGCATACGCGCCGCTGGGCCCGGAGAAGGTGAGCGGGTCGCCCGGCCGGGCCGCGTTGGCCCAGGGGCCGGCCAGCCCCTCGTCGCCGTGCACGACGAAGTCGATGGACAGGGTGCGCGCCTCGAGGTCGACCTGGCGCACCGTGTACGTGCGGGTCACCGGTAGGTCCTCGGGAGCCAGTCGTTCCCGCAGCGCCGGCACGTCGAACGGTGGGGTGAGCCCGAGCTCCGGCTTCGCGAAGTAGATCTTCACGTATTTGTCGGTGGAGTCGTTCGTCACGAAGTTGTCGAACTGGTCGCCGCCGAGCACGATCCGCACCAGGTGGGGGCTCAGCTGTTCGCGGCGTTCGACGTGGAGGGTGATCTGCGGCCGGACGGGGCGGGCCGGTGCCAGGGTGGAAGTAGTCATCCAGACCTACCCTAAGTTAGGTAACCCTCACCACGCAATGCGCGGCTAGCCGAAGCGCAGGATACGGAATCCTGCCGCGTCCAGCGTGGCGAGCCCGACCCGTTGCCGCAGGGTGCGCTCTTTCTGACCGGGTATGACGTTGGACAGCGCCAGAGCCACGTGGAACAGGACCTCGGCGGCGACCAGGCGCTGCAGCTTCGGCGGAGCGAGCTTGGTTCGGCGGCTCTGCACCACAACGATGCGCACGGCGTCCGGCGCGATGTGGTCGTCCAGCTCCCGCAGCATCGAGGCCGCCTTCACCAGGGAGGAGCGCCGGGCGTCTCGTTGGATGGCCAGCACGACCACGCGGGCCGGCTGCGTCGAGGACGCGTGGTCGGTTTCCGGGATTCCCGCCGAGCGGGCTCCCGTGCGCATCACGGTGAGGAGTTGCTCGGCGTCCCCCTCCAGGAGGACCGGCGCAGTCAGGACATGGGCGGCGAGCGCCCGCAATCGTTCGGCCCGTCTCTTCCGTGTCATGCGGCCCCCTCTGTCCGATGTGTTCCATTCTCCGGCAAACCGGTCCCGGGCGGCCTAGACAGCGTCGGCCGGTCGGGGCAAAGATCGTTCCAATGAGCGCCGACCGCCGGCGCGGAACGGATGCCCGTGAACGCCCAGACAACGAAGCGCTGGTCCAGCGCGTGGCTGCGGCAGGAATTCGTGACCCAGGAACTGATCTCGGGCACCGTGTTGGTGAGTGTCGTGATCGCGGTGGCCGACGAAGCCGGCGGCATCCTGGATGTCTTCGCGATCACGCTGCTCAGCGTGCTGATCTTCTGGGCCACCGAGGTTTTCGCGCACACCGTTGCCGCGCAGCGGCGCCGACCCGACACCGAGACCGTGCGGCTGCGGGCGTCGATCCGGTCGGCGGTCAGGGACTCCCGCGGGCTCCTCCTGGCGGGGATCCCCCCGTTGATCTTCCTGTTGCTCGGCCTGGTCGGGATGGGTGGCGGTGAGGTGGCCTACTGGACGGCGCTCTGGGTCGAGGTCGCCATCCTGGCCGCGGCGGGCTGGATCGCCTTCGGCGGCCTGAGCGTGGCCTGGTACTGGCGGGTGTGCGGCGCCGCGGCCACGGCGGCCCTGGGCCTGCTCGCCATGCTGCTGAAGATCCTGGTGCACTGACCGGCAGCACTACCTGCGGGGCGGCTACTTCACCGAACCGCGGGTGACCCCGCTCACGACCCACTTCTGGGCGATCACGTAGACGATCAGCAGCGGCGCCAGGGCCATCAGGTAGGAGGCGAAGGCCACAGGGTAGTTGGTGTTGAACTGGCCCTGGAAGATGAACTGCGCCAGTGGCAGGGTCTGCGCCGACGGGTCGGAGAGCACCACCAGCGGCAGCAGGAAGTCGTTCCACGCCCACACGCAGGTGAGGATGCCGACCGTGGCGTTCATGGGGGAAAGCAGCGGGAAGATGACCTTCCAGAACACCGTCCAGGTGCTCGCGCCGTCGAGCCTGGCGGCCTCCTCCAGCTCCACCGGGATGGAGTTGATGTAGGCCACGAAGATGAAGATGTTGAACGAGAGCCCGTAGACCGTGTACAGCAGGATCAGGCCCACCGGGGTGTCGATGCCCAGGAGGGCTGTCTCCTTCACCACCGGCAGCATGATGATCGGGAACGGCACGAAGATCGCCGCGAGGAAGTAGAAGTACAGCCCCTTGAAGAACTTCTTGTGCATGTTGCGGGCGATCGCGTACGCCACCAGCGAGTTGGTCAGCAGGGTGAGGAACACCGCGCCGACCGTGATCAGGGCCGTGTTCATCAGTGCCCGGGGAAAGTTCGTCAGCTGGTAGGCATCCGCGAAATTCTCCCAGCGGATGCTCGTGGGCAGCTCGAACCCGGTGCCGCCGAGCTGGTCTGGCGTCTTCAACGCGGTCACGATGGTGAAGTACAGCGGGATCAGCACGGTGAGGGAGCACACTGCGATCAGGGCGGTGAGCCACCAGTTGGTGCCGCCGTTGCCGCCGTCCAGGCGCCGGCGGGTGCGTGGGGCGCGAGCGGCGGCCTCCGTGTCGGCGGGCAGCGGGGCGGTCGTGTTGGTGAGGGTGTCGGTCATGAGAAGCTCGCCTCCCGGCGCTGCAGGATGCGCAGCTGGAGAAATGAAACGATGATGATGACGAACAGGTAGACCACGGCGTTGGCCATCTGGTACCCGTACTCACCGCCTTGGAAGCCGCCGCGGAAGATCACGAGGGCGATGGATTCGGTGGACGTGCCTGGCCCGCCGGCGGTGAGGGCCACGATCTGGTCGAAGACCTGCAGGAACGACTTGAACGAGAGCACCATGTTGATGGTGAAGTACGCGCCGATGAGCGGGAACGTGATCGAGCGGAACCGGCGCCAGCCGCTCGCGCCGTCGATGGCCGCTGCCTCGTAGAGGTCGGCTGAGATGGTCTGCAACCCGGCCAGGTAGAGGATGACGTTGAACGCCGCCGCCTGCCAGACCGTGGTGATGACGATGCCGACCCAGGCGAAGTCCGGGCTCGCCAGCAGGTTGGAGGAGAGTCCCGGCAGGCCCAGGGCGGTGAAGATGGCCGGGAACGAGTTGGCGAACAGGTAGTTGAACACGTAACCGATGATCAGGATCGCGAGCACGTAGGGAATGAAGAACACCCCGCGGAACGCGGCCTGGAACTTGATCTTCGAGTTCAGGCCCAGCGCGATGGCCAGCGCGATCACGTTCACCAGGAGAGTGGACACGATGGCGAAACCGAAGGTGAACCCGTAGGAGTTCAGCACCCGGTCGTCCTGGAACAGGTTGATGTAGTTGGAGAAGCCGACCAGGTCCCAGGTGCCGTAGCCGGCGTAGTTGGTCAGGCTGAAGAACATGCCGGAGAGCACCGGGATGGTGTGCAGGCCGAAGAAGATCACGACGGCCGGCACCACCATCCAGTAGAAGGTGCGGGGTGTGCGGGCGATCGACGACCTCACCCGTGCCGGCGTGCCGGGTGACGCGGCGGGCGTCTTCGCCCGCGTGGCAGTGGCGGTCATGCTCACTTCCCCTGTCTCTGTGTGGTGGTGCGGGCGGCGACCTTGTCCCATTCGGAATCGAGGTCGGCCAGGAAGGTCTCGGTGTCGCCGGTGATCACCAGCGTCTGCAGCAGGTTCACCAGCGGAACGGCCGCCGGAATCTGGTGGTCGATGAAGCCGATGATGGTGCCCGCGGTGAAGTACGGTTCGAGTCCGGCCAGAGCGGGGTCGTTGTTCGGTTCGGCATCCTTGAGCGGCGAGAAGGTGCTCTGCGCTTCGGAGTACGCGGACACGACGTCGGGCGACATCAGGTAGTCGACGAACTTCTGCGCCTCCGCTGCGTGCGGGGTGTTCCGGCCCACCATGATGCCCACGTCCACGCCGGAGACCACGACGCGCGCGTCGGCGTCGTCGGTGACCGGGTACGGGAAGGAGCCGATGGCGGCGTCGGGGTTGTTGGCGCGGATGGCCGGGATCGCGTAGGAGCCCTGCAGGTACATCGCCGATTCACCGTCGGCGAAGGCCTTGTTGCCGGCGTTGTAGTCGCGGCTGGCGAAGTTGTCCTGGCAGTAGTCGAACAGCGTCACCTCTTTGTCGGCGGCGTCGGCGAAGTCCTCGGCGAACGACACCGTGCCGGCGCCGCTGGTGCTCTCCTCGCGGAGAGTGTCGAAGAAGCCGTCGGGCATCAGCGTGCCGCCGAGGTTGACGAACGCGGGCACGGCTGTCCAGGAGTCTTTCACCGTGCAGAAGAACGGCGAGACCCCGTTGGCCTGGAAGGTGTCGGCGGCGGCGACGAGTTCGGTCCAGGTGGTGGGCACCTCGACGCCGTTGGCGGCGAAGATGTCGGGGTTGTAGAGGATGCCGCTGGCGTTGGAGGCGAACGGCAGCGCGTTGACCTCGGCGGCGCCGTCTGCGCCGCAGGTGCCCAGCGACTGCACGATGTCCTGCACGGCCGGGTTCACGGTCTCGGCGGCCGGGTCGGAGCCGAGGTCGGCGAAAATGCAGGCCCTGGCCAGTTCGCCGTAGTTGCCGTTCACGTTCAGGGTGAGCACATCGGGCACCTTGTCCTTCACCAGCAGGGTGCGGATGGCGGTGTCCGGGTCGGGCACTGAGTTCTGGATGACCCTGATGCCCGGGTTCTCGGCCTCGAAGTCGTCGATGATCGCGGCGAAGTCGCTCACGGCCTCCGGTTTGAACTGGAAGAAGTTGAGGGTGACCTGCCCGTCGTCGCCGGCGGTGCATCCGCTCAGCGCGGCGAGGGTGGCCGCGGCGACCAGCACGGCGGTGGCGCGCCGGACCCGACGATGCCTCGGACGGGTGGAACTGGGGGACTGCATGGCGCCTCCTTGCGCTTGATCCGCTAAAAGACTTTAGGCGGACGTGATCTCAAAGACAGCGAGATGTTCGGGAAAAAGTACCGGGCCTTGCAGGCCGATGGTGCGAAGCGCCCGGCCGGAGAGGGTGAGCGGGCGCTGGCTCCAGGGCAGCGGCGACTGGCCGTTGCCGGTGCCGGTGGACTCCAGGAAGACCGGCCGCACTGTGTAGTCGCGGTCGTCATCCAGGCCGGGGAAGCGCAACGCGCCGACCGGGTAGAACTGGCTCGCGGCCACCTGGGTGAACACGAACAGCGCCCGGCTCCGGTCGGCCGCGACGACGCCGCGGAGGTCGACGGCCGGGTCGGGGTGGTCGGCGTGCACGCTGGTGCCGGTGTGCAGCAGGGCGCGGTTGGCTTTGTACAGGGCGATCCAGCCGCTCAGCTCGGTGCACTCGTCCTCGGTGAGCGATGCGATGTCCCACTCGATGCCGAGGTGGCCGAACAGGGCGACGCCCGCGCGCAGTGACAGCTCGTGGCGGCGGCCGGTGGAGTGGGAGACGGGGCCGCTGATGTGGGCGCCCATCAGCTCGTACGGCACCAGCAGGCCGGTGTACTTCTGGATGGTGAGACGCTCGATCGGGTCGATGCAGTCGCTGGTCCAGATGCGATCGGTGTGGTCGAGGATGCCGAGGTCGACCCGGGCGCCGCCCGACGCGCAGCTCTCGATCTCCAGGCCGGGGTGCCGGGCCTTGAGCTCATCGAGCAGCGCGTACAGCGCCAGCACGTTGTCGTGCACCGCGGCGGTGCCGGTGAGGGTGCTGCCCGCGTCGACGAGGTCGCGGTTGTGGTCCCACTTGAGGTAGCCGATCGGGTACTCCACCAGCAGCGCGTCGAGCTTCTCGAGCAGGTAGGCGTAGGCGGCGGGGTGGGAGAGGTCGAGCACCTGCTGCTGGCGGCCCAGGGCGGGCAGCCGGCCGGCGGCCTGCAGCATCCAGTCGGGGTGAGCGCGGGCCAGGTCGGAGTCGGGGTTGACCATCTCGGGTTCGACCCAGAGACCGAACTGCATGCCGAGGCCGGTGACCGTGTCGATGAGCGGGCCGAGGCCGTCCGGCCAGACTCCGGCATCGACCACCCAGTCGCCCAGGCCCGCGGTGTCGTCGCGGCGGCCGTGGAACCAGCCGTCGTCGAGGACATAACGTTCGACGCCCACCCGCGCAGCGGCATCCGCAAGGGCGGTGAGCCGGTCGAGGTCGTGGTCGAAATACACGGCCTCCCAGGTGTTGAGGGTGACCGGGCGCGGGCCGGACGGGTGCGTGGGCCGCGCTCGCAGACGGGTATGGATGCGCGCGGAGAGCTCGGTGAGCCCGTCGCCCCAGGACGCGATGACCGTCGGGGTGCTGTACTCGGCGCCCGGCGCGAGCCGGATCTCGCCCGCGGCCAGGAGTTCGCCGGCCTGCAGGAAGCTCGAGCCGGTGATGAGCTTCTCGGCGGCGAGGCGGTGGTTGCCGCTGGAGGCCAAGTGCAGCGCGTGCACCTGTCCGCGCTCGAAGCCGAAGCCGGGGGTGCCGGCGGCGAGCAGCAGCGTCGCGTCCGCGCCGGGGCGGCCCTTGCGGCTGTCGCGCTGGTGCCGGCCGATGGTGAAGTCGTGTCGCTGCGGTGTGCGCTCGCGCAGGTGCCGGCCGGTGGTGTCGAGGATCTCGGTGGCCGTGGTCGGCAGCGGCAGGGTGACGCAGAGGTCGGCGAGGTCGTAGTGGTCGTCGCCGGTGTTGGTGAGAGTGAGGACCGAACTGAGCACCCCGGCGGCGTCGACGGCCAGGTCGATGCGGAGGGCGAGTGCGCTGGTGGTGTCGGCGGCGTGCACGGTGAGGGTGCTGTCGGTGTGTTCGATGGCGGCAACGCTCAGCGCCGGGGAGAAGAAGCGGCCGGAGCGGCTGCCGGTCAGGCCCGGCGTGCCCTGCCAGCCGGTGGCCTCCAGGGGCAGCAGGCTGAGCCGGGCCGGAACATCCAGGCCGCCGGAGACCCGCTGGGGCAGGGTGGCCAGGACCATGGCGGCCAGGCCGGCGGAGTCGGGCGAACCCAGGTCGGCGCCCCAATGCACGATCACGGGGAGGCCGGGTCCGCTCGTGTCGACGAGAACGCTCGTGCCGCCGTTCCGGAGGTGCATCACGGCCGGTTTGTCAGTGCCGCCGGCTTCGACGGCGGTGCGGAGATCAACGACGGCACTGTGCTGGGACATGCATATATTTCTATATTGCAAGTAAAGCAAAGTCAAGCTGGGCGCCCGCGGCTCAAATTGAGCCGTTTCGTGGTTTTCACGGCCTCATTTTGTTGCGTTTTGAATATAAAACGACCAGCCGGGACCGGTATCCTGATCGTACTCACCAGCTTCTGTGTCCACGACGCAGGGGTGTTATGTGCCGGCGCTGTCCGATCGAAAGTTGCCCACCCATGTCTTCCGTCGAGGCCGCCGAGCGCCGTTACCGCTCACCGTCCAGCGAGCTGGCCCGGGAGGTTCTCATCCACGGCCCGATCCTGCGCAGCGTGCTCGCGCAACGGCTGGGCCTGTCGCTGGCCACCCTCACCCGGTTGGCCCGCCCGCTGCTCGACGGCGGCCTGTTCGTGGAAGTCACCGAACAGCTCGACGGGGCGATGGGCCGCCCGGCCAAGCCTCTTGATGTGCGTGCGGACGCCCGACAGTTCCTGGGCGTCAAGCTCACCGGCGACACCGCGGTGGCGGTGACCACCGATCTGCGGGCGGCCGAGCGCCGCCAGGCCGTGCGCCCGCTGCCCAGCCACGATCTCGCCGATGTGGTGGCGGTGATCGTGGAGTTGGCCGGCGAGCTGGCCAACGAGCAGGAATTCTCCGCCATCGGCATCAGCGTCGGCGGTCAGGTGTCCGACAACCGGGTCATCGACCGCGCTCCGTTCCTCGGCTGGCGTGGAGTGCCGCTGGCTGAGGCCGTGGAGGCGCACCTCGCCGTGCCCGTCATCGTGGAGAACGACGTGGTGGCGCTGGCGGCGGCCGAGCACTGGTTCGGCCTCGGCCGGGGGTTCTCCAACTTCGCCGTGCTCACCGTCGGCGCCGGGGTGGGCTACGGCCTCGTCATGCACGACCAGGTCGTCAGCACGTCAGAGGCCGGTCTCGGTCTCGGCGGGCACTTCCCGCTCGACCCGACCGGGCCGTTGTGCTTCCTGGGTCACCGCGGCTGCTCCACAGCGATGCTCACGATCCCCAGCATCCGGGCGCAGGTGGAGGTTGCCCTGGGCGAGCCGGTGACGTATGCCCAGGTGCTGGAGCTGGCTTCGGCCGGCCACCCGGTGGCGCTGGCCGTGCTGCGGGCCGCCGGAACGGCGCTGGGCCGGCTCATCGCGGCCGTGGCCAACCTCGCCATGGTGGAGCACGTGGTGCTGGCCGGCGAGGGGCTGGGCTTCCTCGACATCGTCCGCGCCGAGATGGATGCAGCCATCCTGGCCGACCGCGACCCGGAGGCCGCCGTGGTCGACGTGCTCCTGGACGCCAGCGGCTTCATCTCCTGGGCGCAGGGCGCCGCGGCCATCGCCATCCAGGCGACCATGGACACCCTCGCCGCCGGCGGCTGACTCAGCCCCGTGGCCGTCGGCCGTGGGGCCGTGTTTCGCGGTCAGCGCTTGCGGGCGCCCCGGCCGGAGGAGCTCCGCGACGGGCGGGCCGGGGTGTTGCGGGCCCGGGCCCGGCGGGCATCCGCCGCGCGCAGCCGGTCGGGATCGCCGTTGCCACCGCCCAGCCAGTAGACGATGAGCTGGGCGACCTCGGTGAGTGCCACGGCGCCGCGCTGAGTGAGTCGCACAAGGAGGTTCATCCGCCCACCCTAGCGACCCAACCTTCCCGCGAACCGTGAGAAAAGCCCCATAAAACGCGATTCTTCGGGGCTTTTCTCACAGGTCGCGGGAGGGGGAGGGCTAGTAGAACTCGACGGTGTCGACCGTGTTGCGCAGGGGACGGCCGTCGAGGAAGCGGGTGGCGTTCTCGGCGAACAGCTCGGCGATGCGGCGTTCCTCGCCGGCGTCGAGGGCTGCCGTGTGCGGGCTGACGAGCACGTTCGGCAGGTCCCACAACGGGCTGCTTGTGGGCAGCGGTTCGCTGGCGAACACATCGAGCGCGGCGAAGCCGACTTGCCCGTTCTGCAGGGCCACCGTGAGGGCGGCCTCGTCGATGACCGTGCCGCGGCCCACGTTCACGATGGTGACGCCGGGAGTGGCGGCGGCGAAGACCGCCGCGCCCACGAGTCCGTCGGTGGCCGCGGTGCCCGGCAATGAGACCACGATGGCGTCGGCCCGGCCGGCATGCTCGGCGAGGTCGTCGATCGAGACGTACTCATCGACGTGCTCCACGGTGCTGCTGCTGCCGGGGCGGCGGGTGCCGATCACGTGCATGCCGAGGGCCTGGCTGAGGCGGGCGATTTCCTTACCGATGCCGCCCAGCCCCACCAGGAGCACGGTCTGGTCGCGCACCTGGCCGAGCGGCCGGCGGGCCGGCCAGTCGTGCTGCCGTTGCTGTTGCTGCAGCTGTGGCAGCCGCTTGGCGCCGGCGAGGATGCCGAACAGGGCGAACTCCGCCAGCGGGCCGCCGTGCACACCGGCGGAGGTGGTGAAGGCCACCCGGGTGAGGTCATCGTCGGCGAGGTCGGCCGACTTCACCTGGGCGCCGCCGCCGGCGGCCATCAACTGCACCCAGCGCAGCTTCGGGTTGGCCGTCACGGTGCGCCGGAGTGCGGCCGGGTCCACGTCGGGGATGCCGTAGAGCACGTCCGCGGAGTCGACGAGGGCCTCGAACTCCGCCTGCTGCGCCGGGGTGCGCACAAACGCCGGGTCGCCGCGGTAGTCGGCCGGATGCCGCATGGGCGGCAACAGGCTCTGGTCGCGCACGAGGTCGATGCGCGGTTCCGCCCGCTCGATCAGCCGGCAGAGCTCCTCCGAGAGCGGCGAGGCGACGACGACACGGAGGGCAGGGGAGGCCGTGGGTGCGGGGGTGGTGGCGGTCATGCTGAGACCCTTTCTGCAGGGGTGTGGTCGTGGTTACGAGTCTGGCCGGTGGCGGCGAGGAAGGCGTCGAGGCCGGCGCGGTCGGGCAGGCCCTCCTGGTCGCCGTGGCTGGTCGTGGCGATGGCGCCCACCGCGGCGGCGCGGCGGAGCCACTCCGGTGCGGGGCGGCCATCGAGGGCGGCGCTGATGAACCCGGCCGCGAAGCCGTCGCCGGCTCCGACGGTGTCCACCGGACGGACCGGGAACGGCGGGCAGAGAACGTGCAGGCCGTCGCGGGTGAATAGCTCGGCGCCGGCCGCTCCGGTTTTCACCGCCACGGTCTGCACGCCGCGATCGAGGTACCAGCGGGCGACGCCGGCCGGGGTGGTCGCTCCGGTGAGGATCCGTCCCTCGGGCAGGCCCGGCAGCACCCAGTCGGCCTGCAGCGCCAGGTCGTTCACGGTGCGCACCATGGTGGCGGTGTCCGGCCAGAGTGCCGGGCGCAGGTTGGGGTCCACGCTCACGGTGGCGCCGGATCGCCGCGCGGCGGCCACGGCCTGCGCGGCCAGCGCCCGCGGCCCCTCGCCGAGCGCGAGCGGGATGCCGGTGAGGTGCAGGTGCCTGGCACGCCGCAGGTAGGCATCCGTTGTTGTCGTGGGGCCCATGCCGCGGGCGGCGGAATGCGCCCGGAAGTACACCACGGTGGGATCGTCGCCGGCGCCGGCGCGGTTCTTGAGCTGGAAACCGGTGGGCGCGGCGGCATCAACGCTGACCTGGTCGGCATCGATGCCGAGCTGGCGCAGACTGGCCTGCGCGAACTCGCCGAACGGGTCGGCGCCGAGGCGGGTGAGGAAGCCCACCCGGTGGCCGAGCCGGGTCAGGCCCACCGCCACGTTGAACTCGGCCCCGGCCAACCGGCGGGTGAAATGCCGGGCATCGGCGAGGGCGCCCGGCTCGTCGGCCACGAACATGGCCATGATCTCGCCGAACGTGACGACATCCAGTGCGAGGGCGGGCGGGTGAAGCGGTGCGGCGTTCATGCGAGGACCTTCCGGTAGTGCTCGAGCAGGCCGACGGGTTCGCTGGCGGCGATGACCGGGTTCTGCAGTGAGAGCCCGGCCACGCTGACCGACACCTGGCCGCCCGGGCGGAGTTCGGCATCGGCTCCGGGGGCGCCGGTGAGGATGACGTCGCCGGGCTGCAGGGTGGTGATGCTGCTCAGGTAGACGATGATCTCGGCGAAACCGCGGGCCAGCGCCGTGGTCGTGCTGCGGGAGACCGGCGTGCCGTCGAGGTCAAGGCGGATGTCGGCCTCGACCGGCAGCTCGGTGTCGATCACGGGGCCGAGCGGTGTGAAGCCGTCGAAGCCCTTGCCCGCGAGCCACAGGGAATCCTGGGCCTGCATGGCCCGCGCGGTGACGTCGTTGGCGGCGGTGTAGCCCAGCACCACATCGAGGGCGTCGTCGAGGGTGCGGTGGCGTGCCGCCGTGCCGATCACGAGCGCCAACTCGGCCTCGGCCACGACCGGGCCGATTCCCCGCGGCACCGGGATGGGATCGCCGGGGCCGATGGCACCGTGCCCCGGCTTGAGGAACGCCTGCGGCGGCAGCATCCGATCGGCCGGCCCGGTGTTGTGCGCCATGCCGTAGATGGTGCCCGGCCGCACCGGGGCGAGCAGGGTGTTCGGGCTGAAGGGCACCCGCGCTCCCGTGGGCCGCAGGTCGGTCAGGCCGTGCACCAGTAGCACCAGGTCGCCGCGCACGATGCCGTGCCGGGGTCCGTCTCCGGTGGCCACCCGCGCGATCAGCACGGTGCGCCCGCCCTGACGGATGCCGGTACGATCGACGCGTGACGACCGGGGACACCGAAGCGGTGGGCAAAGACATGGTGGGCAAGGCCCTGAGCCTGCTGACCGTGCTCGGCCCGCACCCCGACGGGGCCACCCTGTCGGACCTCGCGCGCTGGACCGGTTACCCGGTGACCACGACGCACCGGCTGCTCGGCTCGCTGGTGCGCGACGACTTCGTGAGTTTCAACCCGGAGACCAAGCTCTACAGCCTGGGGCTGCGCCTGTTCCAACTCGGCGCCGCGGTGTCCAGCGCCCACGGCTTCCAGGGGGTGGCCCTGCCCGTGCTGCGCACGCTGTCCCGCGCCACCGGGGAGGCCAGCCTGATGTCGGTTCTGGACGGTGAGCACCAGCTCTACATCCACCACATCGAGGCTCGCCACCACGTGGGCGTGCGCGGCGAGACGGGCAAGCTCGGCCCGTTGCACTGCACCTCGATGGGCAAGGTGCTCATAGCCTTCGCCGAGTGGGAGACCCGCGACCACCTGGTCACGTCGCTCCCGCTGGAGCGATTCACCAGCCGCACCATCATCGACAGGGCGGCGTTCGCGGCCGAGATCGCCCGGGTGCGCTCGCAGGGCTTCGCGGTCTCCAATGAGGAGCACGAGGAGGGCATCGTGACCGTGGGAGTTCCGGTGCTGGACGCCATGGGCATCGCCGTGGCCGCCCTGTCGGTGCCGTCGCCGGCCTACCGCACCACGGTGGAGCAGGCCCTGCAGTTCCTCGGCCCGCTGCGCGAAGCCGCGGCCGAGCTGGCCGTGCTGCTGCCCCGGCGCTGAGCGCACCGGGCCGATCGTGTCACCGTCAGGCACGAGGGGATCCGACGGGCACGGAAACGGTGGCGACGGCCGCGGGGGTGAGAGGTGCGTCGTCGACGGCATCCGCCTCAAGGTCGAGGTCACGGCCCCTGGTCTCTGGCGTGATGAAGGTGACGGCGATGGTCACGCCGGTCAGCAGGAGCAGGTAGACCGCGAGGGGAACCCAGCTGTCGGCGAACCAGGCCAGCAGCAGCGCGCCCACCAGCGGCACCAGGCCGCCGGCGATGACAGCGGAGAACTCACGGGCCACCGAGACGCCGGTGTAACGGTGCCGGGAGCCGAACAGTTCGGGCATCAGGGCGCCCTGGGCACCGAACATGCCCCAGGTTCCGATGCCGAGCGCCACCGAGATGGCCGCCACGGTGGCGACGACGTTGCCGGTGGAGAGGATCCACCACACCGGCACCGCGATCACGAACTGGAAGATCGCGAACCCGCGGTACACCCGGACCCGACCGAACCTGTCACTGAGCAGCCCGGCCACGGGCACGGTGATTGCACCGACGGCGGCGGCGAAGACCAGTGAAATCGCGCCGATCGGCCCGGCGGTGACCGACGAACCCAGGGCGACGGTGACGACGTAGCTGATGGCGAGCACCTGGTAGATCGAGGAGCCGCCGTTTTCGGCCATGCGCAGACCCATGCCGATCAGCACGGTCTTCCGTGAGGTGCGCAGCAGGTTGCGCAGGGGCTTCTCCTGAACCTGCTCGTGGGCCTCGAGCTTCACGAACGAGGGCGATTCCTTGAGCTTGAGCCGGATGTACACGGCCACACCGATGAGGATCGCGCTGGCCAGGAACGGAATGCGCCACAGGCCGTCCAGGACGACCTGCTGGCTGGGGATGAGCAGCAGGAAGAAGACCAGGGCCGCGATCACGGTGCCGATCTGGATGCCCATGAACGGCAGCGAGGCGAAGAAGCCGCGGCGGTGCCGGGGCGCGTATTCGGTCATCAGGGTGGCCGCGCCCGCCTGTTCGGCGCCGGCCCCGAAGCCCTGCAGGATGCGCAGCACGATGAGCAGGATCGGCGCCAGGATGCCGACCTGGTCGTAGGTGGGCAGCAGGCCCATCGCGGTGCTGGCCCCGCCCATCAGCAGCACGGTGAGCAGCAGCACCGACTTGCGGCCGATGCGGTCGCCGAGCGACCCGAAGAACAGGCCGCCGAGGGGCCGCACTGCGAAGCCGATGAAGTAGGTGGCGAAGGCCAGGATGCGTCCGGTGGTGGGGTCGCTGTCGGTGAAGAACAGTTCGCTGAAGATCAGCGCCGACGCCAGGCTGTAGAGCGCGAAGTCGTAGTACTCCAGAGCGCTGCCCAGCGAACTGGCCCAGCCGGCCCGGCGCAGGTCCGCCTCGGAGATGCTCGCGTCTGCCGTGCGGGGTGGCGCAGCCGGAGCGGGGGTTGACGATGACATGGAGACCTCTCTGTCTGTTGTCTGAAACCAGTGTGCGGAATCTGCTCGTTGAGCGTGCGACCGGTGACCGGCGCGGGATCAGAATCACACATTGTTTCCACCATGTGGGTGCCCTTTCCGCGATACGGAAAGCCACATCGCGTGAACCATGAGATAAGCCCCCTGAATCTCGGGTTTTCGGTGCTGTGCTCACGGTTCGCCCAAGCTCGGTAGCCTTGGGAAATGGCGAGCGTGGGCAGGTACCCGAAGGGCGTTGCGAAGCGCGCCGAGATCCTCGAGACCGCGTTGGCGCTTGTGGCGCAGCGGGGCTTCCGGCAGACGTCGGTGCGGGACATCGCCGCCGCGGTGGGACTCACGCAGGCGGGACTGCTGCACTACTTCGAGTCCAAGGACGACCTGTGGGTGGCCATTCTGCGCACCAGGGACAAGATTGACGAGGCAAAGGACCCGGACGACCCCGACCCGGCGGCGACCTTCGCGGCACTGATCCGGCACAACGCCGAGGTGCCGGGGCTCGTGCAGATGTTCGCCAACCTGTCGGCGGCGGCGGCGACCGACCCCGAGCATCCGGCCCACGAGTATTTTCGGCAGCGCTATGCGCGGTCGCGGGCCACGATCGCGGCGGGGCTGCGCCGCATGCAGGCCTCGGGGCGGCTCGACACCGCGGTCGACCCTGAGGTGTTCGCCTCGATCCTGATGGCGGTCAGCGACGGCATGCAGGTGCAGTGGATGTTCGATGAGACTCGTGACATGGGCGCCCATGTCGAGGCCGTGATCGCGCTGGCCCGCCGCGAACTGTGAGCTAAGCACCTAAAAACCCGGGTTTTTGGGGCTTAAGTCACAGTTCGCGGGTGGTGGAGAGCCCTAGAGGGTGGCCGCGGCGGGATCCCAGGTCTCGGCCAGCGGTGTCGGCTTCGTGATCCTCGAGCGCACGTCGACCATGCTGCCGGTCTCGGCCGCCTCGGAGACGGCCAGCAGCACGTCGAGCACGTGGGCCGCAATCGCACCGCTGGCACGCTCGGGGATGCCGGCACGGATGGACCGGGCCAGATCGAGTACCCCGGAGCCGCGGCCGTAGGTGGAGCCGACCGGGGCGATGGTGCTGGGCCCCTCCTGGCCGAACCGCCACAGGGTGGACTCGCCCTCGAAGGTGTTCGGGTCGGGCAGCACGATCGTGCCGTCGGTGCCGCTGATCTCGACGAAGCCCATCCGGGGCAGGGCGTTCTGGAAGCTGAACGTGGACTGCGCGGACTGACCGCTCTCGAACGAGAGCACGGCGGCGTGGTGGGTGGGCACCTCGACGGGGAACTCGGTGCCGGCCCGTGGACCACTGCCGATGGTGCGGGTGGCGCTGGAGCGCGACGACACCGCGCCGACCCGGCTCGCGGAGCCGAAGGCGTGCACCAGGGTCGTGACGTAGTACGGCCCCATGTCGAAGAGCGGGCCGGCTCCGTAGGCGAAGAGGAACTCGGGGTTCGGGTGCCAGGCGTCTGGGCCGGGCACGTGGAACATCGTGGTCGCCGTGAGGGGCTCGCCGATGTCGCCGCGAGCGATCGCCCGCATGGCCGTCTGGATGCCCGCACCCAGCACGGTGTCCGGCGCACAGGCAACCCGGAGGCCGGCGGCGTCGGCCGCGGCGAGGAGCGCCGCGCCGGACTCGTGGTCAAGGGCCAGGGGCTTTTCGCTCCAGACGTGTTTGCCGGCGGCGATGATCTGCTGCCCCACCTCGGTGTGCACGGCGGGGATGGTGAGGTTCACCACGATCTCGATGTCGTCCCTGGCCAGCAGCTCGTCGACCGAGCCGTGGCCGGGCACCCCGTAGGCCTCTGCCTGCGCCTGGGCGCGGGCAAGGTCGAGGTCCGCGACGAAGAGCACGTCGAGGTCGGCGAACGCCGTCATGTTCTCCAGGTAGGTGCCGCTGATGACGCCGGCGCCGATGACGCCGACGCCGACGCGTCCCGTGCGGCTCACTTGTCGTTCTCCGCGAGCCAGGCGAAGGACGCCGCGATGCCGTCGAAGACGTCGCCGGTGTAGCCGTCGAACTCCACGACCCGCAGGGCGTTCGGGGCGGCGGCGAGGATGGCCGCGACGCCGACATCGCCGCTGCCGGCGGGCAGCTGGTTGGCGAAGGCTGCGACGAGGGCCTCCGGCACGCTGAGGGCGCTCTCGCTGCTGGGCAGGGCTGTGGCGATGTCGCCGCGCACCGGGCCGTCCTTGACGTGGATGAATTTCACCCGGTCGCCGAGCCGGCGAAGCAGCTCGGGGGTGTCGGCGCCGCCGACGGTGGACCAGTAGGTGTCGACCTCGAGGGCCACCTCGGGCGAGAGGGCCTCGACGAACAGCTCGTAGATGGGCCGGCCATTGACGAGGTTCGCGAACTCCCACTGGTGGTTGTGGTAGCCGAAGCCCAGCCCCGACTCGGCGGCGAGCGTCTGCAGGACGTTGACCCGCTCGGCGAGTCGGGCCGCGTCATCCGCGCTCTGCCAGCGATCGCTCGGGATGAACGGGTCGATGACCGTGCCGATGCCCAGCTGCGCTGCGGCAGCGAAGGTGCGGGCCGGGTCCTCGGAATCTATGACCGGAGCGTGGCCGGACGGCGCCGTGATGCCCGCGGCGGCGAAGGCCTTCTCGAACTCGTCGACGCGCTCGACGAACGCGTAGGGCTCGACCTGGGTGAACCCGATCTCGGCGACCCGGGCGACAGCGCCCTGCAGGTCGGCGGAGATCGCATCCCGCACCGTGTACAGCTGGACAGAGGGGGTGCTTGACATGCTTGCTCCTTTGAAAGTGTGGGGAGGGACCGGCGCCCGTCCCCATATCTGCAGGAACAAACCTAACGTTGCTCGGTTTTAAATGCCAGCATTGTTGCCAAATGTTCAGACTCCGTCGTGCAGGGTGATCTGGTATCCGTCGGGGTCGGCGAAGGTGAAGGTGCGGCCGAACGGGCCATCGACGGGTGCCGCGGTGATCCGGATGCCGTCGGCCACGAGGGTGTCGTGAATCGCCTGCGCATCCGGGGCGTGCAGCCACAGGCCGACACCGAAACCGAGCTGGCCCACGGCATCCAGGTCGACCCCCGGAAGTGCCGCGCGCACCGCGAATGCTGCCGGTGCGGTATTGAAGACGATGGCATGAGGCGGACCGGCCTGCCGGGTGAGGCCCAGGTAGTGCTCGTAGAACGCCGCCGCGCGATCGATGTCGCGCACCTGCAGGGAAATGAAGCCGGGACCGGATGCAGTCATGTTGGTTCTCCTTCGTGAGTGTCAGTGAATTGACATAGAACCAGTATGTCAGAATATTGACATGAGTCACAAGGATGCGCGCATCGAGTTGGACACGTCCGTCGGCTACCTGCTCAAGGAGGCCGCGAGCGCCCTCAGGGCGGCCATGGAAGCCGTGCTGCGACCGCTCGGCATGAGCATCACGCACTATGCCTGCCTCGAACTGCTCGCCCAACGGCCCGGACTGTCCAACTCCGACCTGGCCCGCGGAGCCTTCGTCTCCCGCCAATCGATGAACGTGCTGCTGCAGTCCCTGGAGCGGGACGGCTACGTGACCCGACCCGAGCACGCACCCGAAGGGCGGGTGCTGCCCACCCGGCTGACCGAGCTGGGCAGGAGCCGCCTGGACGTGGCCAGTGCGGCCGTCAGAGGGGTCGAGGACCGGATGCGTTCGGACCTCGATGCCGCCGAGCGCGAGCAGCTGCGTCTGCTGCTCGGGAAGTGCGTCGCGGCCCTGAGCTGAGGCCCAGGCATCCTGTGCTTTTGTACAGGATCCGCCGGTAAGCTCGATCCACTATGGATGACCCTCCCACGCATATACCCATGCTCCCTGCCCGCCCCGAATGCTTCCGGGCGCAGGGAGCCACCTCGTGAACGAATGGATCATGGTGGGCCTCGGGCTCATTCTGACCTTCGGTACCGGCGTGTTCGTCGCCGCCGAGTTCGCCCTCGTCACGCTCGACCGCAATGAGCTCGAGGCCCGCCGCGATCGCGGCGAGAAACGCCTCGGCCCCACCATCAAGGCGCTGCGGATCACCTCCACGCACCTGTCCAGCGCGCAGCTGGGCATCACGCTGACCACCTTGCTCACCGGGTACACCTTCGAGCCGGCCATCAGTTCGCTGCTGCGCGGCCCGATGCTCGACCTCGGCGTGCCCGACGGCGTCGTGCCGGTGCTCGGCACCGTGATCGGTATCTCGCTGGCGACCCTGTTCTCCATGGTGATCGGCGAGCTGGTGCCCAAGAACTTCGCGCTGGCCGTGCCTCTGGCCACCGCCAAGTTCGTCGTGCCCATGCAGGCCGCGTTCACGGCCGTGTTCAAACCCGTGATCCTGCTGTTCAACAACACCGCCAACGCCCTCATCCGCCTCGTCGGCATCGAGCCCAAGGAAGAACTGTCCGGCGCGCGCAGCGCCGAGGAGCTCGGCTTCCTGGTGCGCCGCTCCGCCCTGGAGGGCCTGCTGGACGCCGACCACGCCGAGATGCTCAACCGCACCCTGCGGTTCTCCGACCACTCGGCCGCCGACGTGATGACCCCGCGGGTGCAGATGGCCTCGGTGCACGCCGGTGACACCGCCGAGAGCATCGTGACCCTGGCCAGCGCCACCGGCTACTCGCGGTTCCCGGTGATCGGCCGCGACACCGACGACATCCTGGGAGTGCTGCACGTCAAGCAGGCCTTCGCCGTGGCGCTCGGCCGCCGCACCCTGGTGCGGGCCGACGAACTGATGCTGCCCGCCCTGCGGGTGCCGGAGTCGATGGGCGTGGACAGGCTCCTCGGCGCGCTCCGCCAGCAGGGGCTGCAGATCGCCGTGGTCTCCGATGAATACGGCGGCACGGCCGGCATCGTCACCCTCGAGGACCTCGTGGAGGAACTCGTCGGCGAACTGGAGGACGAGCACGACCGCGCCAAGGCAGGCATCGTGCGCAGCGGCCGGTCGATAGTGTTCGACGCGGGCCTCCGCCCCGACGAACTGCTCGAGCGGATCGGTGTCACCGTGCCCGACGACGGCGACTACGAGACCATCGCCGGTTTTGTGACCGACCGGCTCGACCGAATGCCCGAGCTGGGCGACACGGTGCCCATCGACGTGGGCACCCTGCGGATCGAGCGGATGGACGGCTCACGCGTGTCGCGCATCCGGCTCACCCCCACCGAAACCACGGCCGACCATGACCCGGTCACCGCCATCATGGAAGGGAGGCTGACCCATGAGTGAGTACCTCCCCGGGCTGCTGTGGCTTGTTGTTCTGTTGGCGGTCAACGCCTTCTTCGTCGGCGCGGAGTTCGCCGTGATCTCGGCACGCCGCTCGCAGATCGAACCTCTCGCCGCGCAGGGCAACAAGGCGGCCAAGACCACCCTGTGGGCCATGGAGCACGCCACGCTGATGCTCGCCACCTCGCAGCTGGGTATCACGGTATGTTCACTGGTGATCCTGAACGTCTCCGAGCCGGCGATCCACCACCTGCTCGAGATCCCGCTGGGCTACACCGACCTGTCGCCAGCGGCCATCAGCGGAATCGCGTTCGCGGTGGCGCTGGGCCTGGTCACCTTCCTGCACGTGGTGCTGGGCGAGATGGTGCCCAAGAACATCTCGTTCTCGGTGCCCGATCGCGCCGCGCTGATCCTCGCGCCGCCGCTGGTGTTCGTGGCCCGGGTGTTCAAGCCGGTGATCTTCAGCCTCAACTGGCTGGCCAACGGGGTGCTGCGGCTGTTCAGGGTGACGCCCAAGGACGAGGCGACGAGCGCCTTCACCCTCGACGAGGTGGCCGGCATCGTGCGCCAGTCCACCCGCGAGGGCATGCTGATGGATGCCTCCGGCACGCTGTCGGCGGCGTTCGAGTTCACCACCAAACGGGTGTCCGACGTGGAGGTGCCGTTGTCCGGCATCGTATTCCTGCCGGAGCATGCATCACCCGCCGACCTGCAGCGGGCCGTGGCCGAGCACGGGTTCTCCAGGTACATCCTCACCGATGCGGCCGGGGCGCCCGGCGGGTACCTGCACCTCAAGGACGTGATGGACCTCACCGGACCCGAGGTCTTCGCGCAGCCGGTGCCGGCCAAACGGGTGCGGAAGCTCGCGACCGTGCTGCGTGACAGCGACCTTGAGGACGCCCTGGCGGCCATGCGCCGCACGGGCTCGCACGTGGCGAGTTCGTTCGACGCGAACGGTGTGGCCACCGGGGTGCTGTTCCTGGAGGACATCATCGAGGAGCTCGTCGGCGAGGTGGAAGACGTGACGAGCGTGTAGCCGCGACCGCCGCCGCGGGTGGACACACACGCTTCGTTGTGAGGAAGAAGCGAGTTTGAAAGGACGGAAATCGGCAGAACGTCCTGATAATCGGCCGTTTTCCTGATAAACGTGCGGTGCTCGGCCTCCGCCTCCGCCTCAGCTGAGGGCGGGGGCGGCCGGGCGGCGGAGCAGCGACCAGGCCACGATCACGGCCACCAGGGACATCGTGGCGAGACCGAGGCCCGAGTAGCCCACCAGGATCAGCACCGGGCCGGCCAGGGCGCCGCCGAGGGCGCCCGCGGCGTTCATCGAGAGGTCGGAGAACCCCTGCAGCGCCGATCTGTCGTGCACGCCGACGGCCTCGGCGATGAGGGCAGAGCCGGCCACGACGGATGCCGACCAGCCCAACCCCAGCAGGATCAGCCCGGTGGTCATCGCCGCCGCATTCTCGCCGGCGAGCCAGAACAGCACGAGAGAGGCCAACAGCAGTGCCTGGCCGGTCAGGATCACCGGCATCCGCCCCACCCTGTCGGCCAAGGCGCCGAACACCGGCGACAGGGCATACATGCCGGCCACGTGCAGGCTGATGGTGAGGCCCACGATGGTGAGGGATGCGCCGTGTTCGGTGAGGTGGACCGGTGCCATCGACATGAGCGCCACCATGGTGGCGTGGCTGAGGGCGACGACCATGACGGCGTAGCGCGCCAGCGGGTTGCCGCGCACGATGGCCAGGCCGCCGTGCTGCCGGGTGCTGGCCGGCCGCGCCTCCCGGGCCGACAACGCGGTGAGCAGCGGGTCGGGCCGCAACCCCACCGTGTAGACTAGGGCGGCACCCACCTGTGCCGCCAGCGAGAAGGCGAACGCCCCGGTGAGCGGCGGCAGGCCGAGCTGCGCGCCGACGACCTCACCCGGACCGAACAGGTTGGGGCCGAGCACCGCACCGATGGTGGTGGACCAGACCACGATCGAGAGGTCCCGGGCGCGGGAGGTGGAGCCGGCCAGGTCGGTTGCGGCGAACCGGGCCTGCAGGTTGGTGGCCGACCCGGCGCCCAGCAGCATCAGGGCGAGCAGCAGCAGCGGGAAAACGTCGATCGCGACCGACGTGATGGCCAGAATCGCGCCGATCCCGGCGATGCCCGCGCCGGTGGCCAGAGAGCGCCGGCGCCCCCTGGCCTGGGCCAGGCGGGCCAGCGGCACGGCCACCAGGGCGGCACCCAGGGTGCTCATCGTGGCGGCCATGCCCGACCACGCGTTCGAGCCGGAGAGCTGGGCGGCCAGCAGTGCGCCGAGGGAGAGCGTGGCGCCCATGCCGATGCCGCCCAGGACCTGGCCGAGGATGAGCACCCGCACCACCTTCCGCTGAAGGTGAGCGTGCGCCGGCACGGTCGACTCCGCCGCGGCGGGCGGGCGGTGTTCGGTCATGGTCTGGTCCCTGTCAAACGAGTGTGCCTAAGTGGCCGACGTCGATCAGCCTACGGTACTGTGGCCTGATACCCCTAGGGGTATGAATTCTCGTTGGGAGGGACCCCCATGCAGACCGAATCGAACTCGGGGCCGCAGCAGCCGGCCGGCGGGCGCCTGCGCCTGCTCGGCGCCGAGCTGCTCCGCTGGCCGGCCCGGCGCTGGTGGGTCGCCCTGGCCACGGCCGTGGGGACGTATCTCGTCATCGCCATCCCTACCGACCTGGTCGACACGCCGTTCTTCGGCCGGGAGGTGCCACCCACGTCGTGGTCGTGGCCGGTGCTCGCCGTCAGCGCCGTGCTGGCCGGCCTGGTCACGGCCACCTACGTGGCCTACCCGGATGGCGCGGCGCCGAAACCGGCCGAGTCGCGGGTGGGGATGGCCGGCTGGTTCGTCACCTTCTTCGCCGTCGGCTGTCCGGTGTGCAACAAGATCGTGCTGCTGGCGCTCGGCTCCTCCGGGGCGATGCAGTTCTTCGAGCCGGTGCAGCCCTATCTGGCCGCCGCGTCGATCGGGCTGCTCGGTTGGGCGTTCTATGCCCGGGTGACCCGGGAGAACAGCTGCCGGCTGCCGCGGGGCGCCTCGCGCGCCACCGGGGACGTATCTCGCACCGTCGTGGAGGCCGATCGTGCTCGCTGACTTGCGCCTGTGGTCGCGGCGGCGCTGGCTGGTCGCCACGGCGGTGGCGGTGTGCGCGAGCGTGGGGCTGATCCTGGCGGCATCGATGGTGTCGAGTGCGCCAGGATTGGGGGCGCCGTGGTGGGCGTTCGTGGGCGTCGCCGGTGGTGGCATCCTGGTCGGGCTCATCGTGGCCGGCTACCTCGAGGCGCCGATCGGCGCCGAGGCCACCGTGTGCGACCTGCGTTGGCCGCTGCTCGGGCTGCTCGGCCTCTATCTGGCCAGCGACGCCAGGGCGCTCGTGCCCACCCTGTCCGCCGAGGTGCGCCCGGTGGTGGCCCTGGCCTCGGTGGCCGTGCTGGTCTGGGCGCTGGCCGAGCGGATGCGTGGGGAGCGGCACGCCCTCGCCGCCGGCCGGCGCCGCGACGCGGTGCTGCACGGTGACGCCGATGCCGGCCACCACGCTCTCAGCACCAGCCACGCACTCAGCACCGACGGCGAGTCCTGCAGCACCTGTCGACCCCTGTTCCCCGCCCGCCCCCATTCCCTTGGAGGACCCACCCCATGAAGACCCCCCACCTCGCCCTCGTGCTGACCCTGGCCACTGCCCTCGGCCTCGCCGGCTGCTCGGCCGGCACGTCGTCGCCGGCCACCTCGCCGGGCACCGAGACGATCGGCCCGCAGTCAACGCCGGACTCCACCACCGCTCCGTTGGCCCTGAGCACGATCATCGACGTGCGCACCCCCGCTGAGTACGCCGAGGGCCACCTCGACGGCGCCATGAACATCGACGTGCAGGCCGCTGACTTCGCCGAACGCATCGCCGAACTGCCCACCGATGCCGAGTACATCGTGTACTGCCGCACCGGCGCCCGGGCCGCGGCGGCCGTGGCGCAGATGACCACGCTGGGTTTCACCGACGTGACCAACGCGGGCAGCCTGGCCGACGCATCCGCCAGCACCGGAATCGCGGTCGTGAGCGACTAGCGTCGCCCCGCGAACTGTGAGAAAAGCCCCAAAACTCGCGGGTTTTCGGGGCTTAAGTCACAGTTCGCGAGCTGGAGAGCGGGTGGGGGAGTATCTTCGCGCCAGAGAGGGGGCGCGGATGACGTTCGAGGCAGTGGTCGAAGCGGCCGTACGGGTGGTCGAGGTGGTCGGTGCGGCCATCATGGTGTTCGGCGGGCTGGCGGCCCTGCTGGCCGGCGTCCCGCGGATGCTCAAGGCCGACACCCGGCCCACGGCCTACCAGGCCATGCGGCGGGAGCTCGGCCGGGCCATCCTGCTGGGCCTTGAGGTGCTGATCGTGGCCGACATCATCCGCACCATCGTGGTGGAACCCACGGTGGAGAGCGTGTTGGTGCTCGGCGCGATCGTGATCATCCGGGTGCTGCTGAGCTTCTCGCTCGAGGTGGAGATGGACGGCGTGTGGCCGTGGGCCCGCTGGCGCACGGCGGGCAAGCCCGAGGCCTGAGTGTGCGGCGCTAGGACCGGCGCAACCGCCAGAGCGAGGTGACCTCAGCGGCGCGCGCCGCGTGCAGCGGGTCGGAGGCGTCGGCCACCTTGCGATGGGTGGGGCGGATGTCCAGGCGTGCGACCACGGCCAGGCCTGCCTCGTCGATCAGGTCGAGCAGTGCGCCGCGGGAGCGCAACCCGAGCAGCTCGGCCAGGTCGGAGAGGATCAGCCAGCCCTCGCCGTTGTCGGTGAGGTGCTCGGCGAGCCCGGCCAGGAAGCCACGCAGCATGCGGCTGTCCGGGTCGTAGACGGCGGCGTCGGTGCTGGTGGCGGCCGAGGCCGGCAACCAGGGCGGGTTGCACACCACGAGGTCCGCGCGTCCCGCCGGGAACAGGTCGGCCTCCACGACGTCGACCTGGCCGGCGAAGCCCAGCCGCTCGAGGTTCTCCCTCGCGCAGGCCAGGGCGCGGGGCTCCATGTCGGTGGCCACCACCCGCTCGATGCCGCGATGGGCCAGGAGCGCGGCGATCACACCGGTGCCGGTGCCGATGTCGAAGGCCACGCCGCGCGCGGCGAGCGGGGCGGTCGCCACGAGGTCGAGGTACTCGCCGCGTACCGGCGAGAACACGCCGTAGTGCGGGTGGATGCTCGCGCCGAGCGCCGGCACGGGCACGCCCCTGGTGCGCCACTCGTGCGCGCCGATCACACCGAGCAGCTCGCGCAGGGCGAGCACCGACGGCCCGGTGCCGGGGCCATAGGCCTCGTCGCAGGCCTGCCGCACGTCGGGCGCCCGGCGCAGGTTCAGGCCGTGCTCGGCGTCGAGCGGCACGAGCAGCAGCCCGAGCAGCCGGGCGCGGCGCAGGGCCTCGGTGCGATGCAGCTCGAACGCGGCCTTGAGCGTATCGGTAGGAGTGCGCCGGTGCCGGTCCACCCGGCGGGCCATCGCGGTGAGCAACTGCCGGGCGTTCTGGAAGTCGCCCTGCCAGAGCATGCCGGTACCGGACTTGGCCATCCGGTACGCCGCATCCGCGGTGAGGGTGTCGTCCACAACGACCACGCGGCGCGGCGCCGGCCAGCCGCCCTCCGAGTGCCAGCGGGCGGTGTGCTCGGTCTTGCCGGTCTGCCAGCGGATGTCGGCCGTCGCCGTGCTGCCGCGGGTGTTCGTGGTGGACATGGCGTCCGATCTGTGCCGCTAGGTGTCGTATCCGCCCGGGTTCGTGCGCCGGGATTCTCGGTCGGCTCTGCGGGGCAGAAGGCTCTCGCGACCTGTTCGATTATCGCATCCGCCGCCGCCACTGGTTCCGCACGGGGGAACAGTTGGGGTGGGGACTACAGGAGCGCCGGCATGACCTCACGTTCGAACAACTCCAGGCCGGACCGGTCGTAGGCCGCCTCGGGGAAGTAGTGGATCGCGTAGCCGAGGCCGCGGTTCTTCATGCCGTTCAGGCGCTCCACGATCTGCTCGGGTGTGCCGACGCCCTGCGCCTGGCCGCTGCGGTACTCGGCCATGAAGTCGGCCGCGCCGTCCACGCCGAGGTGCGGGGTGACCCGGGCCTGGATCGCGTCCAGCCGCTCGGCGACCTCGGCCTCGTCCCGGCCGATCACCGTGTTGTAGTTGGCCGAGCGCACGATGGCGTCGAAGTCGGTGCCGACCGTGGCGCAATGCTCGCGCAGCAGGTCACTCTTGTGGGTGAAGCCCTCAGGGGAGCCGTCGAAGTTGGTGTAGTTCGCGTACTGGGCGGCGATCCGCAGCGTGACCTTCTCGCCGCCGCCGGCGATCCAGATCGGGATGCCGCCCTCCTGCAGCGGCAGCGGCCGCACGATCGCGCCGTCCACCTGGTAGTGCTCGCCGTCCAGGGTGGCGGTTCCGGTGGTCCAGGCCTGCTGCATGATCTGCACGCCCTCGTCGAGGCGGGCGAGACGCTCGCCGGCGCGCGGGAAGCCGTAGCCGTATGCCCGCCACTCGTGCTCGTACCAGCCGGCGCCGATGCCCATCTCGACGCGGCCGCCGGAGACGATGTCGATCGTGGACGCGACCTTGGCCAGGTAGGCCGGATTGCGGTAGCTCATGCAGGTGCACATCTGGCCGAGCCGCACCCGGCTGGTGGTCGCCGCGAAGGCGCTCATCAGGGTCCACGCTTCGTGGGTGGCCTGCTCGCTGGGCACCGGCACGGTGTGGAAGTGGTCGTACACCCAGATCGATTCCCAGGCGCCGGCATCCGCGTGCGCGGCCAGGCCGCTCATGGTGGCCCACTGCTGGGCCGGGTCGATGCCGACGAGGTCGTGACGCCAGCCCTGGGGAATGAAGAGTCCGAATCGCATGCTGCCCAGCCTAGGGGTGGCGGTGGACGTCTGGTCGGTTCAGGCCCTGGTGTCGGGATGCTCCGGTGCGGGTTCCTCGGCGGCGGGGCCGGTTTCGGGTGGAGCCGGCTCGGCCGACGGGCCGGCCTCGGGGCGGCGCAGGTGCACGCCCATCACGGTGAGGATCGCGAGCATGATGGCCCCGGCGAAGATGGCGATGTCGGCGACGTTGCCGATGAACAGGTTGCCGTAGCCGATGAAGTCCACCACGTGGCCGCGGGCGAAGCCGGGATCGCGGAAGAGCCGGTCGCCGAGGTGCGTGGTGGCGCCGCCGAGCAGCAGGCCGAGGGCCACCATCCAGCCGCGGGACTCGACCCGCCAGGTGAGCATGGTGATCCACACCACGGCGGCGGCGGCGACCACCGCGAACACCCAGGTGAAGTCGGAGCCGATCGAGAACGCGGCCCCCGGGTTGTACACGAGCACGAACCGGATCACGTCGCCGATCACGGGAATGGTCTGCCCGTCGCCGAGCGCCGCCTCCGCCCACCACTTGCTGGCCTGGTCGATGAGGATCACGACCAGGGCAATGGCGAAGGCCGGCCAGGCCAGCCTGGATGCCCGGAAGGACCGGGTCGGAGTCGGCGAGGGGGTCGGGATGGCAGAGGTCACCTGAATATCGTCTCAGGCTTTGGGCGGCTGCCGCGCAGGAATCCGCCCCGTTCGCTGTCAATCCGCCTGAAGAGGCGCCGCCAGGTCGGGCCGCGCGTGCGCCTGACCAATCCACGGTGCGGGTGGCTGCGAACAGAGTGTGCCTGTGTCCCTCGCTGCCGGGTGGATGGGCCGTGTAGCGTAGGTGCACCCGTACGCTGCCGGCCGCAGCGGGACCGACCAGAGCGTGATCATCCGCTCACCTGCCTGAGGAGACCGCGCATGTCGTCACCGACAGACGTCGACGCCACCACGAGCAACACCGACGCCGACACCGGCGTCGCCGCCGTGGTCTACAACCCGATCAAGGTGGACCTCGACGCGATCAAGCGCGTCGTGGCCGCAGAACAGGCCCAGGCCGGCTGGGGCGAGACGCTGTGGTTCGAGACCTCGAAGGAGGACCCGGGCCAGGGTGCCGCCCAGCGGGCCATCGATGCCGGCGCCACCGTCGTGATCGCCGCCGGCGGCGACGGCACCGTTCGTGCCGTGGCAGAGGTCGTGCACGGCAGCAGCGCGGCGCTGGCCCTGCTGCCGTCCGGCACCGGAAACCTGCTCGCCCGCAACCTCAACCTCGCCCTCGACAACCTCGAGCACTCGATCCACACCGCGTTCACCGGGGTCGACCGTTCGATCGACATCGCCCGGATCGACATCCGGCACGAAGACAACAGCGTGAGCAAACACGCGTTCCTGGTGATGGCCGGGCTGGGCCTGGACGCCAAGATGCTCGCGAGCACCAACGACGAACTCAAGGCCAAGATCGGCTGGCTCGCCTATGTGGGCGCGATCCTCACGGCCCTGCGTGACAAGAACCAGCTGCGGATGCGCTACAGCCTCGACGGCGGCAGCACCAAGTCGGTGCGCGCACACACCATGATCGTGGGCAACACCGGCCTGCTCACCGCGAACGTGCTGCTGCTGCCCGAAGCCGTGATCGACGACGGCCAGTTCGAGATCGTGATGCTACGCCCGGAGGGGTTCCTCAGCTGGGTGCAGATCCTGGTGAAGGTGCTCTGGGAGAACGGGGTGCTGCGCCGCACCCCGATCGGCCGCCGGATGATGTCCAAGGAGGTCGACGCCCTCAACTACGTGAAGGGCACCGAGGTGGTCGTGAAGCTCAACCACCCGGAGGAGATCGAGCTCGACGGCGACGGCTTCGGCACCGCAACGGCGTTCAAGGCCCGGGTGGATGCCGGCGGTCTGCGCGTGCGGGTTCCGAAGGCGTGACCCTCCCACCCCAACCTCGTATTCCCTCACCGCCATATACCCGGTCGAGCTGAGGGGACCGCGTGCGTGAGCTGAACCTGCCGGTGACCGGCGCAACCGTCAACGTGCTCTCCACGGCCGGCCCCGAGGGCGCGGACGGGCCGGTGTTCGTGCTGGTGCACGGCATCGGGATGTCGCACCGCTATCTCACCCGGCTGCACGGCGAACTGGCGCAGGCGGGCGAGGTGCACTCCGTGGACCTGCCCGGCTTCGGGCGCTCGCCGAAGCCGCGCGACGGTGTGACGATCGAGCAGTACGCCGAGTACCTCGGGGAACTGCTGCCGATGCTGAGCCCGGGCCCCGTGGTGCTCGTCGGGCATTCGATGGGCGCGCAGTTCGTGACCGAGACCGCTGTGCGGCATCCGACTCTGGTGGCGCACCTGGTCTTGATCGGCGCGGTCACCGACCCGACCCGCAGCTCGGTGCTGCGCCAGGGCCTGGACCTGGGCAGGGACACCCTGAAGGAACCCCTCGACGGTTCCCGGATCGTGCTCGCCGACTACCTGCGCTGTGGCCCGCGCTGGTACCTGGCGACCCTGCGTCCGATGCTGGCCTACCGCACCGACCTGCGGCTGCGCGAGGTCCTGGCACCCACCCTGGTGATCCGGGGGAAGGACGACCCGGTGTCTCGGCACGACTGGGGTGTGCACCTCGCAGCCCAGGCGCCGCGGGGCCGGCTGCTCGAGCTGCCCGGCCGGCACCTCGTGCAGTTCAGCGCCGCCACCGCCACGGCGGCTGCCATCCGCGCGCACGTGCACACGCCGCCGGCCCCGATCGGCGAGCACGCTGCGACCGGAGCGGCCGCGACGTGACCGGCTTGCCGGGAAGCGCGGACCGGGGTCGGCTGCGGGAGGGCCTGTGGAAGGCCGGCTCCTGGCTGCTGGACTACAGGTACGCGGTGAGCGCTCAGCTGCGTGGCGCCGTCTCGCGCACATCACCCGAGAGGTACACCTCTGGCGATCTGGCGCCGGTGCTGATCATCCCGGGGATCTACGAAAGCTGGCACTTCATGCGGCCGCTCATCGAGGCGCTGCACGAGGCGGGGCATCCGGTGCACATGGTGACACCGTTGAACACCAACCGTCGGCCGGTTGTGCCGTCGGCCGAGATCGTGGCCGAGTACCTGCGTGGTCGCCACCTGCACGGCCTGGTGATCGTCGCGCACAGCAAGGGCGGTCTGATCGGCAAATATCTGATGTCTCAGCTCGACCCCGACCACCGCGTCGAGCGGATGGTGGCCGTCAGCACCCCATTCTCCGGTTCGCGCTACGCCCGATACATGGTCACCCCGAGCCTTCGCGATTTCAGGGTGAAGCATCCGGCACTGCTGGCCCTGTCGGGCGATGAGCGCGTGAACGGGCGCGTCGTGTCGCTGTTCGGCCGGTTCGATCCGCATATCCCCGGGGGCAGCATCCTGCCCGGCGCCGAGAACGTGCGGATCGACACCGGCGGCCACTTTCGCATCCTCTCGCACCCCGACACCATCCGCCGCGTGCTGGCCGTCGCAGGCCGCCCCTAGCCAGCCGGCCCCAACTGATGTACTGTTGCTAATCACATAAACAGTTGGGGTGATATGCGACTAGTGGTGTCGACAAGTTCGACCACACCCATTTACGAACAGATCAAGGTGCAGGTCCGATCAGCGATCCTGTCGGGTGATGTGCAGCCCGGGCAGACTTTGCCCTCGCTGCGGCAGCTCGCCGCCGACCTGCGGGTGAGCGTGATCACCATCACCCGCGCCTACAACGATCTTGCCGCCGAGGGACTCGTGCACAGCGAGCACGGACGCGGCTTCGTTGTTCTGGAGGTCGAGCCGGATGTCGCAGCCGCGGCGCTGCAGACGCGGGTCGATGAGGTGCTCCGCGAGCTTCGCGGTGCCGCCCGGCATGCCCGACTGAGCCTGACTGACATGCACACCCTTCTTGATGAGACTTGGAGTAAAGATGACTGAGCACGTGGTGAAGATCGCCGATTTGAACGTCCGACGGCCCGCATTCGAGATCGACGGGATCTCCCTGAACCTCTCCCGCGGGTCCGTCGTGGGTTTTGTCGGCCCCAATGGCGCGGGCAAGACCACGGTCATCCGCACGTTGCTCGGTCTCATCACCCCGGACTCCGGTGACATCGAGGTCCTCGGGCATCCTGCCGGTGCCCCCGAGGCCCTGGCCCGGATCGGGATCGTGCTGGACGAGCCCACGGCTGCGCCGGAGTGGCGTGTGGGATCGCTCGGCCGGCATCTCGCCCCGTTCTATCCCGAGTGGGACGAGAGGCGCTTCGGGCAGCTGCTCGAGCGACTCTCCGTTCCCCGCGGGCAGCGGGTGAAGCAGCTCTCACGGGGACAGGGGGTGAAGCTCTCGCTCGCAATGGCGCTGGCCCAGACTCCGGAGCTGCTGATCCTCGACGAACCGTCGAGCGGTCTCGACCCGGCCAGTCGGCGCGAGATCGGGGATCTCATCCGGGAGTTCATGGTCGACCCCGAGCACGCCGTGCTGTTCTCCACGCACATCACGACGGATCTGGATGCCCTCGCCGATGAACTCATCGTGATCGTCGGCGGCCGCATCGAGTATCACGGCGCACTGCCCGACATCACTGAGGAGTTTGCGATGGCACGGGGCTCCGGCGCCGTCCCGACCGCGTCAGTACTCGGACTACAGCGTTCTGGAGCGCAGTGGTCCGCGCTGATCCGAATGGTGGACTCTTCAGAGTTCGGCGCGGATGTGGTCGTGGATGCCGCGACGATCGACGATGTTGTCGTTCATCTTGCCGTCGAGCAGAAGGAGGTCGCCGCATGATCGCCGCATTCACCCGCTTGGACCTCTCGTCCTGGTTCCCCCGGACACAGACGCTCCTGACGCTCGCCTTCGTGGCCGCGGTCGGGGTGCTCCTCCCGGTGCCGGGGATGGCCATCGCCGCCGCCGCCACGGTCACCTCGCTGATGGTGTCGGCGCCGTTCCTCGGGGACGAGCGTGGGCGCCTGGACACGTTGTATGGAGTGCTGCCGATCTCCCGGCGCACCGTCGTGATCGGCCGCGCCCTGGCCGTGTTGACGTATTACGCTGCCGCCTCCCTGCTGGCGACGGCCGTGACGGTCGCGGTCGCCCTTGTGCGCGGGAGCGATCTCTCGATCGGACTTCTGCTGATCGCCCACGCCGCTGCCCTGGCATTCGTCGGCCTCTCGATGGCCTTGCAGCTCCCGGTCTTCTTCCGGATCGGGTATTCGCGAGGCCGATTGATCGCCTACGCGCCTGTATTCGTGATCGCCGGCGCCGGTTGGCTTCTGCAGGAGACGGGTGGGCTCAGCGCTGTGCAGGATGCGTTGGCCGGTGTGCCGGTCGTGACTCTCGCGAGCGTCAGCGCTGCCGTCGGCGTTGCAGGCATCGGCGTCGCGATTGTCACGGCGGTGAGGATGTATCGCACCCGAGAGGTGTGACCCGAGGGCCCTGCTCGCCTGGCTCGCCGCGAACGTGGTGGTCTAGGCGCGGGCGGCCTTGACGATGGCCTGGATGCGGCCGGGCACCGTGTCGTCCTGCAACGAGGTGACGTCGCCGAGGGGGCGGTCGTCCACGATGTCTCCGAGCAGCCGGCGCATGATCTTGCCCGAGCGGGTCTTGGGCAGGTCGGGCACCAGGAACACGTCACGGGGTTTGGCCACCGCGCCGATCTCGTGGGTGATGTGCGCGCGCAGGTGCGGGGCCAGCTCGGCGGCCAGCGCCAACCAGGCGGTCGGGTCATCCGTGGCCGGTGCCACCGCGGGGATCACGAACGCGGCGATGCCTTCGCCGGTCGTGGCGTCGGCGACGCCGACCACGCCGGATTCGCCCACGGCCGGGTGCGAGACCAACGCCGACTCGATCTCGATGGTGGACAGCCGGTGCCCGGAGACGTTGATCACGTCGTCGACCCGGCCGAGCAGCCAGATGTCGCCATCGTCGTCGTACTTGGCGCCGTCGCCCGAGAAGAAGTAACCCTGCTCACTGAACCGGGCCCAGTAGGAGTCGCGGTAACGCTCGGGATTGCCCCACACCGTGCGGGCCATGCCGGGCCAGGTGCCGGCCAGCACCAGGTAACCGCCGGTGCCGTGCGGAACCGGCTGGCCCGCGTCATCCACCACCAGGGTGGTCAGCCCGGGCAGGGCGCGCAGAGCCGAGCCGGGCTTGAGGGTGCTCACCCCGGGCAGCGGCGCCATCACGGCCGCGCCCGTCTCGGACTGCCACCAGGTGTCCACAATCGGAGCGCGCCCTGCGCCGATGTTCTCCCGGAACCACACCCAGGCCTCGGGGTTGATCGCCTCACCGACCGAGCCGAGCAGGCGGATGCTGGACAGGTCGTGCTCTGCCGGCAGGCCATCCGGGAACCAGGTCATGAACGTGCGGATGAGCGTGGGCGCCGTGTAATACGTGGTCACACCGTAGCGTTCGATGATCTCGAAGTGCCGGGCCGCGTGAGGGGTGTTCGGGGTTCCCTCGTAGATCACCGAGGTGGTGCCGTTGGAGAGCGGGCCGTAGTGCACGTAGCTGTGCGCGGTGACCCACGCGAGGTCGGCGGTGCACCAGTGCACGTCGTCGTCCTTGGCGTCGAAGACGGCCCAGTGGCTCCAGGACGCGTGGGTGAGGTAGCCGCCGCTCGTGTGCACGAGGCCCTTGGGCTTGCCGGTGGTGCCCGAGGTGTAGATGATGAACAGCGGCGTCTCGGCGTCGAAGAACTCCGGCTCGTGGGTGTCGGATGCCGTGCCGACGGTGTCGTGCCACCACACGTCGCGCCCGGTCGTCCAGGGGATGCCCGGGGTCAGGTCGCCCGTGCGGCGCACCACGAGAACGTGCTCGATCGAGTCCACACCCGCCACGGCCTCGTCGGCGGCCTCCTTCACCGGCACGGCCTTGCCGCGGCGGAACTGGCCGTCGGTGGTCACGAGCAGCTTCGCGCCGGTGTCCTCCACCCGGAAGCGCAGCGCCTCGGCGGAGAAGCCGCCGAACACGAGCGAGTGGATGGCGCCGATGCGGGCGACGGCGAGGGTGATGATGACGGTCTCGGGGATCACCGGCAGGTAGATGACGACCCGGTCGCCCTTCTCGATGCCGAGGTCGGTGAGCGCGTTCGCGGCGCGGGCGACCTCCTTCTCGAGGTCGGCGTAGGTGAGGGTGCGCCGGTCGCCGGGTTCGCCCTCGAAGTGGAACGCGACCTTGTCGCCGCGGCCGGCGGCCACGTGCCGGTCGACGCAGTTCACGGCTACGTTGAGCGTGCCGCCGGCGAACCACTCCGCGCGCGGCACGCTCAGCACGCCGTCGGCATCCGGTTCGGTGGGCTGCCAGCTGTGGTCGGTGTGCCAGGGTTCGGCCCAGTCGAGCCGGTTGGCCTGCTCGGTCCAGAAGGCGACCGGGTCGGCCGCGGCCTTCTCGTACCAGGAGGCGTCGACGTTGGCCTGGGCGGCGAAGGCGGTCGGGGCCGGGTAGCGGCGGTGCTCTGTGGAGAGGTTGCGGATCGTGGCGCTGGTGTCGGTCCAGTCGGCGGTGGCGGCGCGGCTGGCCGGGGTATGCGTGGTGCCGGTGTCGATGCGGGCGCCGATGCTGGCACCGGTACTGGTGTCGGGGTTCGGCATGGGCACACTCCGGCGGTCGGTTCTGGGGGCGGAACTAGCGGGCACCTTCGACGCTACGCAGGGCGGGCATCCGTCGCACAGGGTGACGCAACGCGGCGTAACCTGCGCCACGACGTAACTGTGAGCCCCCGTGCCAGTGGCCGGGTCAGGCCCACTTCGTGATGGCGTACTTCTCGAACACGCCCAGGATGGCGTCGGTGAGTTTGCCGAGCAGGGCGAGCAGGATGATGGCGACCAGGATGCGGTCGATCCGGCCGTTGGTGCCCGAGATCGAGAGCAGATAGCCCAGCCCCATCGAGGCGCCGAGCAACTCCGCGGCCACCAGGAACAGCCAGGCCTGCGCGAGCGCGAGGCGCAGCCCTGAGATGACCGAGGGGACCACGGCGGGCAACTGCACGGCGGTGAAGAGTTTCACGCCTCGCAGCCCGAAGGCGCGGCCGGCTTCGACGAGGTGGCGGTCCACGTGCCTTAGCGCCAGGGCCACGGTCGTGTAGACGGGGAAGAAGGCGCCGATGGCGACGAGGACGATCTTGGATTCCTCGCCGTACTTGAGCCAGATGATCAACAGGGGAACCCAGGCCAACGACGGCACGGCGCGGATGGCGCCGAGGGTGGGGGCGAAGAGCACGTCGGCGGCGCGGGAGAGCCCCACCAGCGCACCCGCGATGAGGCCGAGCACGGCGCCGGCGACGAAGCCGATGAGCACCCGCTGGGTGGAGATCGCCACGTACAGGGTGAGTTCGCCGCGGTCGAACAGGTCGACGGTGGCGATCCAGACCATGGCCGGTGACGGCAGCTGGGACACGCTGACCAGGCCGAGGACGCTGCTGAGCTGCCACGCGATGAGGATCAGCACCGGCAGCAGCAGCCCGCCGAGGATGCGCACGCCGCGCCGCGAGGTCAGCGGCCGGCGCACGGCAGGTGCCGTGCTCGGGGCGAGGGTCTCGGTCATCGGGGGCCTTCCGTGCTGGGTGAATGTGATGAAACGGATGCCGGGGCGGCCGGTGTGCGGCCGCCCCGGCATCCGCGCGGCTACTCGACGATCGTCGGGTCGGCCCTCGTGGCGAAGGTGTCGTTGACGATCGTGTCGAGAGCGTCGTCGACCTTGCCCTGGTCGAGCACGTCGCCGGTCTCGACGAAGATCGGGCCGATGGTGGTGAGCACCTTCACCTGTGCGGCGCCGGGAACGTTGTCGACACCGAGGTTGGAGCGCTCGGTGATGACCTTGGTGGCGACCGCGAGGTCGAGGCCGGCCACATCGGCGAGGATCTGGGCGGTCTCCTCTTCGTTCTCGAGGGCCCAGGCGCGGGCGTGCTCGTAGACGTCGACGACGGTCTGGGCCACATCCGGCTTCTCGGTGATGAAGGACTCGGTGGCGTTGAGGAAGCCGTAGCTGTTGAAGTCGACGTTGCGGTAGGCGAGCTCGGCTCCGGCGGCTTCGGCGCCGGCCATGATCGGGTCGAGTCCGGCCCAGGCGTCGACGGAGCCGTTCTGCAGGGCGGCCCACCCGTCGGCGTGCTGCAGGTTCTGCACGGTGACGTCGTCCAGGCTGAGGCCGGCCTCTTCGAGGGACTGCAGCAGGAAGAAGTAGGGGTCGGTGCCCTGGGTGGCAGCGATCTGCTTGCCCTTGAGGTCGTCGACCGAGCCGATGTCGGAGCCGGCCGGAACGACGAGGGCGGCCCACTCGGGCTGCGAGTAAATGTCGATCACCTGGATGGGCGAACCGTTCGAGCGGGCCAGCAACGCGGCGGAACCGGCCGTTGATCCCACGTCGATGGCGTTGGCGCGGAGGGCCTCGTTGGCCTTGTTCGAGCCGGCGGACTGCACCCAGTTGACGGTGATGTCCTGGTCAGCGAGGGCTTCTTCGAGCCAGCCCTTCTCCTTGATCACGAGGCTGAGCGGGTTGTAGGTGGCGAAGTCGATGTTGAGGGTGCCGCCCTGGGTGACGATGCCGGCGGCGTCGGCGCTGGAGGCCGGCTCGGCGGCAGGCTGGTTCTCGCCGGCGACGCAGCCGGTGAGCAGGAGGGCGGCGGCCGCGGCTGACGCGATCAGGGCGGTGGCGGTGAAGCGATTCTTCATGGCTGGTCTCTCGTTGGGTACGGGACGGGCATCCGTGCTGTGGATGTGGTGCAGGGGAACGTTGGGGAACCGGCGGGCCGGGTCGGGACGGGCGGAACTCTCAGTACGGGAAGTGCGGGATGCCGGTGCTCGAGGCCACGCCGCGGGCGTCGCCGTGCCGGTCGATGCCCAGGCCCGCGAGCAGGCGCCCGCGCAGCTCGGCGAGTTCTGCCGAGCCGCGGTCGCGGGGGCGGTTGCCGGGCACGGTGAGTTCCTGCACGATGGTGGCGCCGGGGGCAGCGGCATCCGGTGCGACCTGCTCCTGACCGAGCAGGATGATGCGGTCGGCCAGTTGCAGCGCCTCGTCGACGTCGTGGGTGACGAGCAGCACCGTGGTGGGGGCGGCCGCGTGCACGTCGAGCAGCAGGTCCTGCATCTTGAGCCGGGTGAGGGCATCCAGGGCGCCGAACGGTTCGTCGAGCAGGAGCACGCCGGGATTGCGGGCCAGTGCCCTGGCCAGCGAGGCGCGCTGGGCCATGCCGCCGGAGATCGCGGCGGGCCGGTGCCCGGCGAAGGCCGTCAGGCCCACCAGTTCGAGCAGCTCGGCGACGCAGGCACGGCCGGCGTGGCGGGTGGTGCCGCGCGGCAGGCCGAGCGCCACATTGGCGGCCACCGTGCGCCAGGGCAGCAGTCGGGGCTCTTGGAAACCCACGGCGCAGCGGGTGTCGAACTCGGTGACGGGGGAGTCGTCGATCTGCACCGAGCCGGCGCTGGGGGAGTCCAGCCCGCCGGCGATACGCAAGAGCGTGGACTTGCCGCAGCCGCTGGTGCCGAGGATCGCGAGCACCTCGCCGGGGTGCACGGTGAGCGACACGTCCCGCAGCACCGGCCGGGCGCTGGCCGGCGCGGTCGCGGCGAAGGTGCGGCCCAGTCTGGCGAACTCCACGGCGAACGCGGCGTCGGTTCCGGTTGCGGCCCGAGCGCGGCCCGGCGCGCCGCCGGCGGCCGCGGCGAGGCGGGCGGAGGTGGTCGTGGCGGTGCTGGCAGACATGGGCAGCCAATCGGATCGGGGGTGAGCGTGCCTCGACGCTACCCAGCCAGGCGGATGCGCGCACGCCGCCGTGAAACGCAACGTAGCAATTGGGTCTGCGTAATTGGTGCGGCGCATTTGGGCCGGCGGTGCGCATCCGCTCGCGTGCGCGCCCCGTGTGTGTGCGCGACAGCCAAGAAGGGGATGATTGATCCATGACTCGAACCGTTTCCGGAGCCCGCGTTCTGATCACCGGCGCCGCCATGGGCATGGGCCGCCTCTACGCCGAGCGGGCCGTCGCCGAGGGCGCCAGGTCCGTGATCCTCTGGGACCGCGACGCCGCCGCGCTGTCGGCCACCGCCGCCGTCCTCACCGAACGGGCGACCGGGGTCACCCAGATCGCGCCCTACGTCGTGGACATCGCCGATCTCGGCGCCATCGCGCAGACCGCCCAGCGGGTGCGCACCGAAGTGGGCAACCCCGACATCGTGATCAACAACGCCGGTATCGTGCGGGGGTCGTTCTTCTGGGAGCACGACAACGGCGACGACACCCGCGCCACCATGCAGGTGAACGCCCTGGCGCCGATGTACATCACCCGGGAGTTCCTGCCCGCGATGATGCGCAACCCGTTCCGCGAATTCCGGATCGTCAACATCGCCTCGGCCGCAGGGATGCTCTCCAACCCGCGGATGAGCGTGTACGCGGCTTCGAAGGCCGCCGTGATCACCTGGAGCGATTCGTTGCGCCTGGAGCTCGCCCAACAGGGCTTCGACAACGTGCGGGTGAGCACCATCGCGCCCAGCTACATCTCCACCGGCATGTTCGACGGTGCCCGCGGGCCCCTGTTCACACCCGTGATGACCCCGGAGTACGTGGTCAACCGGGTCTGGCGGGCGATGCTCGCCGGCTCGCCGCAGCTGCTGATGCCGTGGACCGTCGGGCTCTCCAAGAAGCTGCGCGGGGTGCTGCCGTTGGCCGCCTGGGACGCCGTGGCCGGCCGGGTGTTCGGCGTGTACAGGTCGATGGACACCTTCGTCGGGCGCCGCTGACCCCTTCCCCGACGCCGAGTTGCCCCGTTGGGGACGAGATGCCCCGGTAGAGCGGAGCAACTCGTCCACAGGTGGGCAACTCGGCAGATGACGTAGCCCGATGAGCCGGGCCGGTTGACATCCTGGCGCTGCCCGACGTACGATGGAAACGATTCCATGGAAACGATTCCACGAGGATCGCGCACACACAAGGGAGTGGCTGTGGAAGCCGTAACGATCAAGGACGTCGCCGCCCTCGCCGGCGTGTCGGTGGGCACCGCCTCCCGCGTGCTGTCCGGCAACCCGGCCACCTCGGCCGACACCCGCGAACGGGTCGCCGCCGCGGCCGCCGAGCTGGACTACCAGCCCAACGCCCAGGCGCAGGCACTGCGGTCCACCCGGTCCACCTCCCTCGGCCTGTTGGTGCCGGATGTGCGCAACCCGTTCTTCGCCGACCTCGCGCACGCCGCGGAGCAGGCCGCCCTCTCGGCGGGCTACGTCACCCTGCTCGGCAACGCCAACGAGCAGGGCGACCAGCAGGACCGCTACCTCGACACGCTCATCTCCCGCCGGGTCGACGGCGTGATCGTCGCCCCGGTCGGCGACGACGGCGGCCGGCTGCGCGCCCTGATCGAACGCAAGATTCCCACGGTGCTCGTGGACCGCACGGTTCCGGGCCTCGACCTACCCAGCGTCACCACCGACAGCGAATCCGGCATCCGCCAGGCGGTGCAGCACCTCGCCGAGCTGGGCCACACCCGCATCGGATACATCTCCGGCCCGCAGGCCACCTCCACCGGCCGGGACCGGTACGCCGCCTTCACCCGCGCCGTCGCCGAGGCCGGTCTCAGCCAGGACCCCGAGCTGGTCTACTTCGGCGACTACCAGGCCGCCAGCGGCTCGGCCGGCGTGCACGCCCTGATGCAGCTGGCCAGCCCGCCCACCGCCCTGCTCGCCGCCGACAGCCTGATGGCCGTCGGCGCCATCAGCATTCTGCACAAACTCGGGATGCGCATCGGCACCGACATCGCCCTCGTCGCCTTCGACGACATCGAGTGGTTCGCCCTGCTCAACCCGGCCCTCAGCGTGATCGCGCACAGCGTCGAAGACATGGGCCGGATCGCCATCGACCTGCTCCTGCAGGTGATCAACGGACAGACGCCCCAGTCCGTGGTGCTGCCGAGCGAACTAATCGTGCGAGCCTCCTCGGCCACCCCGATCACCCGCACCGAACCCACGACGCAGCCTCGGCAAAGGAGCCAGCAATGACCGTGAACCCCCTGATCACCCTGCGGAACGTAACCAAGACCTTTGGTCAGGTCACCGTCATCCAGGATGTCACCGTGAGTGTCTACCCCGGCCAGGTGCAGGTGCTGCTCGGCGAGAACGGCGCCGGCAAGTCCACCCTGATCAAGATGGTCGCCGGCGTCTACCAGCCCGACGGCGGCCAGATTCTCGTCGACGGCACCGTCACCACCCTGCCCACCACCAAGGCCGCCGAAGAACACGGCATCGCCACCATCCACCAGGAACTCAACCTCGTCGCCACCATGAGCGTGGCCGAGAACGTGATGCTCGGCCGGATGCCCACCAAGTTCGGCATGGTCGACCGCAAGGAACTCCGCCGGCAGGCCCGCGCCGCCCTGGCGCTGATCGGTCTCGAGATCGACGTGGACACCCCGGTCGGCCGGCTCGGCATCGCCCGCCAGCAGCTGGTCGAAATCGCCAAGGCCCTGAGCATCAACGCCCGGGTGCTGATCCTGGACGAACCCACCGCCGCGCTCACCCGGCACGAAACCCAGGCCCTGTTCGCCGTGATGGCGGACCTCCGCCGACGCGGCGTGGGCATGCTCTTCATCAGCCACCACCTCGACGAGATCGCCGAGGTCGGCGACACCGTCACCGTCATCCGCGACGGCCACTTCATCGCCGAGGTTCCCGCCTCCACCCCCGAAGACGAACTCGTCAAGCTGATGGTCGGCCGCAGCATCGAGGACCAGTTCCCGCGCCGCGCCGACGAGACCCCCGCGGTCACCGAGGTGCTCGCCGTGTCGAACCTCACCAGCGCCGGCCGGTTCGACGACATCAGCTTCACCGTGCGCGCCGGCGAGGTGCTCGGCATCGCCGGGCTCGTCGGGGCGGGCCGCACCGAACTGATCCGCGCCATCGCCGGCGCCGACAAGTACGACACCGGCTCCGTCGCCGTGCGCGGCACGAAGCTACCCAAGGGCGACATCCAGGCGGCGATCCGGGCTGGCATCGGCCACGTTCCCGAGGACCGCAAGGGCCAGGGCCTGGTGCTGGACGCCTCGGTCAACGACAACCTCGGTTATGCCACCCTGGCCTCCAGCGCCAAGCTCGGCCTGGCCGACTTCACCGGCCAGCGCACCCGCGCCGAGGCCGTCGCTGCGAAGCTCCGCATCCGGATGCACACCATCGACCAGCCGATCCGGTCGCTGTCCGGCGGCAACCAGCAGAAGGCGGTGTTCGGCCGGTGGATCATCGCCGCGTCGACAGTGCTGCTGCTGGACGAACCGACCCGCGGCGTCGACGTGGGCGCCAAGGTCGAGATCTACGAGCTGATGAACTCGATCACCGCCGCCGGCGGAGCCATCGTGATGGTCTCCAGCGAGCTGCCCGAGATCCTGGGCATGAGCGACCGCATCCTCGTCATGCGCGACGGCCGCCTGGCCGGCGAACTGAGCGCAGCGGATGCCACCCAAGACACAGTCATGACCCTCGCCGCCCGCGATGTCGCAGCGCAGCGCTGAACCAGAAGGAACAAGAACTCATGTCAACGACGACCACCACCCCGTCCACCGAGACGCCCACCCGACGATCCTTCGACTACAAGACCTTCCTGGCCAATAACGGCGCCCTGGTCGGCCTGGTGGTGCTCTGCATCGCGCTGGTCATCGCCACCCCGGACTTCCTCACCGGGCAGAACCTGCTCAACATCGGCATCCAGGTGTCGACGGTCGCCGTGCTCGCCTTCGGCATGACCTTCGTCATCGTCGCCGGGGGCATCGACCTCTCCGTCGGCGCCGTCGCCGCGCTCTCGGCCATGGCCTCCGGCTGGTTCTTCGTCAGCGCCGGCCTGCCCGGCTGGATGGCCCTGATCGGCGGCCTGGTCGTGGGCCTGGCGGCCGGCGTCATCAACGGCGCCGCCAACGCCTACGGCAAGCTGCCCTCCTTCATCGCCACCCTCGCGATGCTCAGCGTGGCCCGCGGCCTCACCCTGGTGATCTCGGATGGCCGGCCGATCAAGACCGCCCCCGAGGTGTCGTTCCTCGGCGGCAACATCGGCCCGGTGCCGATGCCCATCGTGATCCTGGTCCTGGCCGCCGTGGTCGCCTCGTTCATCCTCAACCGCACCGTGCTCGGCCGCTCCATGTACGCCGTCGGCGGCAACGCCGAGGCCGCCCGGCTCTCCGGACTGCCGGTCAAGCGCATCATCGTCACCGTGTTCGCCCTCGCCGGCCTCTTCGCGGCCCTGGCCGGACTGCTCCTGGCCGGCCGGCTCGACTCCGCCCAGCCGCAGGCTGCCGCCGGCTACGAACTGGATGCCATCGCCGCGGTCGTCATCGGCGGCGCGTCGCTCTCCGGCGGGCTCGGCAAGATCTCCGGCACCTTCATCGGCGCCCTGGTCCTCGTTGTCATCCGCAACGGCCTCAACCTGCTCAACGTGTCGTCGTTCTGGCAGCAGGTCGTCATCGGCCTGGTCATCGCCCTCGCCGTGGGCGCCGACGTGCTGCGCCGCAAGACCCGCAACAGCTGAGCCCCTCTCTCCCTCTGTCCCTCTCCCCGCCCCACCCAACAAAGGAACCACAATGAAGTCATCCTCCTTTCGCCGTATCGCCGCCGTCACCGCCACGGCCGCGCTGATCCTCGCCGGCACCACCGCCTGCGGCCGCGGCAGCGGCGACGAGGCCAGCGGGCCCAAGGTCGTGCTTGCGATCTCCACGCTGAACAACCCGTTCTTCGTCGAACTGCGCGACGGCGCCCAGGCCGCCGCCGACGAGGCCGGTGTCGACCTCTACATCGTCGACGCCCAGAACGACTCGGCCACCCAGGCCAACCAGCTGGCCACCGCCGCCGCGGGCAGCACCAAGGCCGTCATCGTCAACCCGGTCGACTCGGATGCCGCGAGCGCCTCGGTGGGTGAACTCACCGCCGCGAACATCCCGGTCATTGCCGTGGACCGCACGGTCAACGACGCGAAGCTCACCTCCCTGGTGGCCAGCGACAACGTGGCCGGCGGCAAGCAGGCGGCCGATGAGCTCGCCGCGGCGATGGGCGAGAAGGGCACCGTCATCTCCCTGCAGGGTGTGTCGGGCACCTCCGCCAGCCGCGACCGCGGCGCGGGCTTCGACGAAGGCATCGCCGCGTACCCCGAGATCACCGTCGTCGCCGAGCAGACCGCGAACTTCGACCGCGCCTCAGCCCTCGACGTCACCACCAACCTGCTGCAGGCCAACCCCGGCGTGACCGGCATCTTCGCCGAGAACGACGAGATGGCCCTCGGCGCCATCCAGGCCCTCGGCGCCCGTGCAGGTTCTGAGGTCTCCGTCGTGGGCTTCGACGGCACCGCGGATGGCCTGACGGCCATCTCGGACGGCTCGCTCTACGCCACCGTCGCCCAGCAGCCCGCCGAGCTCGGTCGCCTCGCCATCGAACTGGCCGTCAAGGCCATCGCCGGTGACGACGTCGAAGCCACCGTTCCCGTCGAGGTCGTCGCCGTCACGAAGACGAACGTGGGCGACTTCTCCAAGTGACTCCGTCAACCCACACCCCGGTCGCCCGGGCCACCCTGACCGGGGCGACCCTGGCCGGCGTCGTCGTGGTCGGCTCGATCAACGCCGACCAGGTCACCACGGTCCTGCGCCATCCGCTGCCCGGCGAGACGCTGATCGGCACCTCGATCACCGTCTTGCCCGGCGGCAAGGGCGCCAACCAGGCCGTCGCCGCGGCCCAACTCGGCGCCCGGGTGAGCATGGTCGGCGCCATCGGCCAGGACGCCTATGCCCACCCGGCCACCGCCATCCTCGAATCCGCGAACGTCGACCTGTCGGCCGTGGAGGCCGTGGCGGGACCCACCGGCCTGGCCGTGATCACCGTGGCCGCCGACGGCGAGAACACCATCATCGTCATTCCCGGGGCCAACGCCGCGGTGGATGCCGACGTCGTCGGCCGGAGCGCCGACCTCATCGGCGCGGCGGCCGTGCTGGTGCTGCAGGGCGAGATCCCCGCGGCCGCCAGCGCGGCGGCCGCCCGCCTGGCCCGCGGCCGGGTCGTGCTCAACCTCGCCCCCGTGATCGAGCTGGACCCCGCGACGATCGCCGCCGCCGACCCGCTGATCGTGAACGAACACGAAGCCGCGCTGCTCCTGGCGCAGCTCACGCCCGGCTCGCCGCCGCCCGCCTCCGATGCCGAAGCAGTGGCCCGGCTGCGCGACTGGGGGGTGACGTCGGTCGTTCTGACCCGCGGCGCCCTCGGCGCGATCGTCTCCGACGGCGACGGCACGGACGACGTGGCCTCACCCGTGGTGACTGCGGTCGACAGCTCCGGCGCGGGCGACGCCTTCGTGGGCGCCATCAGCGCCCGGCTCGCCGCCGGCGACACCCTCAGGGACGCGGCCCGGCTGGCCGTGCGGGTCGGGGCGTTCGCGGTGCAGTCCCGCGGCACGCAGCCGTCCTATCCGCACGCGGGCGATGCCCTGCCCGAGGTCGGCACCGATCAATCAACCGAGACGAACGAGGCACACCCGTGAAACGCACCGGCATCCTGAACGCCGACCTGAACGCGGCACTCAGCCGTCTGGGCCACGGCGATATCGTGCTCGTCGCCGACTGCGGGATGCCGGCACCCGCCGGCGTACCGGTGATCGACCTCGCGCTGATGCACGGCGTGCCCCGGTTCGAGCAGGTGCTCGACGCGCTGCTGGGAGAACTCGTCATCGAGCGTTGCGTGGCCGCGACGGAGGCGCAGGGCACCGTGGCCGGGGACTGGCTGAGCGGGCGCTTCACCGACATCGAGTACATCGGACACGGCGAACTCAAGGCGCTCTCCGCGTCGGCGCGGGTGTTCGTGCGCACCGGGGAGGCCACGGCCTTCGCCAACGCCGCGCTCGTGTGCGGGGTGCCGTTCTAGCGGATTAGGTTAGCCTTTCCATGCCCTGACCAGGGGGATTAGGCAAGGCTTTCCACGCTGGCGGTGCCGGCGCCAGGTGCCTATGGTGACTCTATGGCCATCCTCTCGCCCTCACTCTTCAGGCCCTCGCACGCCACTCTGGATGCCGCACCACCGGCCGAGAAGCTCGGTGCGTCCACACGCGGCAGCCTGGCCACCCGGCTCAACTGGCTGCGCGCCGGCGTGCTCGGCGCCAACGACGGCATCGTCTCCGTCGCGGCCATCGTGGTCGGCGTCGCCGGTGCCGGCGGCAGCACCCCGGCGATCGTCGCCGCCGGCGCGGCCGGCCTCGTCGGCGGCGCCATCTCGATGGCGCTGGGCGAATACGTCTCGGTGAGCAGCCAGAGCGACAGCCAGCGCGCGATGATCGAGAAGCAGAAGCGCGAGCTGCGCGACGACCCGGCCGGGGAACTGGACGTGCTCGCCGGGCTGTACGAGGCACACGGCCTCGAGCCGGCCACCGCGCGTCAGGTGGCCATCGAACTCACCGCGAAGGATGCGCTCAAGGCGCATCTCTCCCTCGAACTCAACATCGTCGAAGAGGACGTTGCTAGCGCCTGGCACGCCGCCGGAGCCTCGGCGCTCGCGTTCACCCTCGGGGCGATCCTGCCGCTGCTGGCGATTCTGCTGCCGCCGGAGGGCATCCGCGTGCCCGTGACCTTTGCGGCTGTGCTGGTGGCACTCGCGCTCACGGGCGCGCTCGGCGCCCGGCTGGGCGGCAGCCGACTCGCCCGTGCCACCGTGCGCGTGGTCACCGGCGGCGCTGCGGCGCTGTTCGTCACCTGGCTGGTGGGCACCCTGCTCGGTGTGACCGTCTTCTAGCCACCGGTCGCCGGCGCCTGCGCCGCCCTCTGACGGATGGACCGGGCCGGAGAGACCGTGTGGCTAGTCCAGGGCGAGCAGCCGGGCCGCGCCTACCAGGCAGGCGCCGGCCACGGCGAAGAACACCAACACCCAGAACAGGCCGGGCAGATGGCTCAGCCGGGCCAGCTGGTCGGCGTCCGAGGCCTGCCCGCCCCGGCGCGACCGGGTGGCCTGCAGCTCGACCACGGTGCGCAGTGCCCCGATCAGCAGGAACGCGGTGACCAGCAGCGCGAAGATGCTCTGCACGGCGGGGGAGCCGAACCAGGTCACGCCGAAGACCAGCGCGCCGGTCACGGCCACCGACCACAGCCCGAACCAGTTGCGGATCTGCACCAGCAGCAGCGCCAGTGCCGCGAGCAGCGCCCAGAGCAGGCCGACGTCATGGCCGCGGCCGAGCATCCAGGCCGCCCCGAGCCCGAGCAGCGCCGGCGCCGTGTAGCCGGCCAGCAGGGTGAACACCATGCCCAGCCCGCGCGGTTTGCCGCGGCTGACGGTGAGGCCCGACGTGTCCGAGTGCAGCCGGATGCCCTGCAGCCGGCGGCCGCCGAGCGCCGCCACGAGCCCGTGGCCGCCCTCGTGCACGATGGTGATGCCGTGCCGGGTCAGCTTCCAGGCCTGCGGCACCAGCACCAGCAGAATCGCCACGGCGACGGTCAGCCACACGGTCAGGGTCGGCAGCGGGGCGTTCCGGGCCGAGACGCGGGCCCAGAATTCGACGAGCAGGTCCATTTCAGCAGGCCGCGGCCATGACCATTTCCACATGCCGCTCCGAGGAACGGCGGGGGTCGGCGATGTACTCGCCGGTGGGCCGGGCGCCGTTCTTCTCGTAGAAGCGGATGGCGCGGTGATTGCTCTCGTGCACGTGCAGGTACACCAGGTCGAGGTGTTGCTCGTCGATGACCCAGGTGCGTACCGCGCGCAGGAGTTGCGCGGCCACTCCGGTGCGACCGCGGTAGGTGGGGTCGACCCAGACGCCCACGAGATTGGCGCGGGCCGGGCCGCCGACGGGCAGCTCGCCCGGCTGATAGCTCGGTGCGCCGGAGGACACGAATGCGGCCATCGTGCCGACCCACTGCTCGCCCGGGGTGCGGGCGACGACCTGGAAACTGGTCGGTTCGGTGTTCCGGGCGCCGCGTGCGCGCCAGTCCGTTTCGGTGAGCGCCAGGGCTGCGGCGAACGATTCGAAGAAGCCCAGCGGAAAGTTTGCGATCGACCGGAGCCGGATGTCGCGGAGTCCGGCCCAGTCGTCGGCGACGGGACAGTAGAGCCCCACTTCGCGGGGCGCGGCGGGCGTGCGTATTTCGGCCATCCCTGGAGGCTAGTCGTGTTCGCTGACCGGCGGGTGGCTTTCCGAGGGGTGCGCGGGTTCGGGCGTCCCGGCGCACGAGAGGAACGGTCGACCGGAGCACCACCGCGCGGCCGCCGGGCCGGATGCCGGCCGGTCGTCTACCGCGCCAGGATCGTCCCCATCATGCCGGCGTCCTCGTGGTCGAGGATATGGCAGTGGTACACGGTGCGCCCGGCGAAGTCGGTGAAGCCGATGCGCACGGTGACCTGCCCGCCGGCCGCCACGTTCACCACGTCCCGCCACACGACAGCCATTTCGGGTGTGCCGCCCTGCGCCACGATCTGCATCGGCCAGACGTGTAGGTGAAACGGATGGTCCATGCCCGAGCTGTTGCGCAGCGTCCATTCCTCCACGCTGCCCGCCAGCACCGTGGTGTCGAGGCGGTCGGGGTCGAACTCCTGCCCGTTGATGGTGAAGGCCATCATCGACCCACCGTCCATACCCATGCCCATGGCGAAGTCGAGTTCGCGCCTGGCGGTCACGGTGGCGCCGCGCAGGTCGGCGGGGGCCGGCTGGCGTGGCACGGCCGCCGGCGCCGCGGCCGGGTCGCCGCCCACCGTGACCGTGGCGAGGATGACGTCAGAGTCGGTCGCGCGCTGGCGGGAGCCGCCCATCATGCCGCCGGAGGTGGCGGTGCCCCGGTCGTAGGCCAGGGTGCGCAGGACGGCGCTGCCTGAGCCGGCGGTGACGAGAACGTCGGCCCGGTTGCCGGGCACAAGCACGATCTCGTCCACCTCCGCCGGTTTCTCGAGCCGATCGGAGTCGAGGCCGAGCAACTGCAGCCGGTGCCCGTCCAGCCGCAGCCGGAGGTACCTGGACACGCAGGCGTTCACGACGCGCCAGCGTTCGCGCTCGCCGGGGCGGAGCGTCAGCGTGGGCGCCAGCTGCCCGTTCACCAGCACGAGGTCGCCCTCCCTGCCTTGCATCCGCTGGGCGGCGGATGCGCCGGCGACCGTGCCGGCACCGTCGAGCGTGATATCGGAGATCACCATGACCCGCTCCCGGCCGGTCTCGATGGGCGTCGGATCGTCGACGACGATGGCGCCGTAGAGTCCGCCGAAGACCTGGTCGGCGACAGTGCCGTGGTGGTGCGGGTGGTACCAGTACACGCCGGGCGGATGGTTCGCCGGCAGCCGGTACTCGTAGTCGAAGGACTCGCCGGCGGCAACCATGACGGCCATATTGTCGCCGTTGCCCTCCGGGGAGACGTGCAGCCCGTGCACGTGCACGTTGGTCGGGCCGGCCAGGCCGTTTTTCAGGGCGACCCGCACCCGGTCGCCGGCGCGGAGCCGCAGGGTGGGCCCGGGCAGGCCGCCGTTGTAACCGAGCACGCTCGCGGCGCGCCCGCCGATGGTGGCGGCGGCCGGCGCGGCGGACAGGGTCACCTCGAGCAGTCCGCCGGTGCTTCGCAGCTCGGCGGGCTGGCTCAGGTCGTCGCCCGAGGTGAAGCCCTCGGGGATGCCGGTGCGCGGGTCGGCCGGGTTCAGCCCGGCCCACAGGAGGGCGCCGCCGCCGGCCACGGCCACCACTCCCAGTCCGCCGAGCGCCAGCGCCGTGCGGCGGGTGATCCTGCCGGCCATAGTTGTCACCGTGCGTTTCGCTCAGTGCCCGGTGCCGTGGGGCGCCGCGGCTGGGGGCGTGGCGGGCGCGGTGTCGGGGCGGCGCTCGCCGTGAGCCCTGGCCGTGCTCACCTCTGGCCGCAGGTCGAGGCGGCGCAGCAGCTGGGCGTTCACGGCCACCACCACCGTGGAGGCCGACATCAGCAGCGCGCCGACCTCCATGGGCAGCACGAAACCGATCGGGGCGAGTACCCCGGCGGCCAACGGCACGGCGAGCAGGTTGTAGCCGGCCGCCCACCACAGGTTCTGGGTCATCTTGCGATAACTGGCCCGGGAGAGCTCGATCACCGAGAGCACCGAGCGGGGGTCGTCGCTGGCCAGGATCACCCCGGCAGAGGCGATCGCGACATCCGTGCCGGCGCCGATGGCGATGCCCACATCGGCCTGGGTGAGGGCCGGGGCGTCGTTGACGCCGTCGCCCACCATCGCCACCCGGTGCCCCTCCTGTTGCAACTGCACCACGGTGGCGGCCTTACGGTCGGGGTGCACGCCGGCGAAGACCCTGTCGATGCCCAGCTCGGCGGCCACCGCGTGCGCCACCGCCTCGGCGTCGCCGGTGATCATCACCACGGCGATGCCCAGGGCGTGCAGGGCGTCGACGGCCTCCCTCGACTCCGGCCGCACCTCGTCGGCGAGGCCGATGGCGCCGATCGTTCGGCCGTCCCGCAGCACGTGCAGCACGATGGCGCCCTCGGCGGCCCAGGCTTCGGTGACGTGCAGCGGCTCGGCGTCGTGGCGGCTGAGCAGGCTCGGTCCGCCAACCGCGGTGACCCGGCCGTCCACGCTCGCCGTTACTCCCACGGCGGTGGATGCCTCGAACCCGGTGGCGGCCGGCACCGTCAGGGCGCGGGTGCGAGCCGCCGTGACGATGGCCTTGGCCAGCGGATGCTCGCTGTCGGCCTCGACCGCCGCCGCCAGCGCGAGAACCTCGTCGTCGGTGTGGCCGGCCACAGCGTGCACCCGGCTCACGACGGGCTCACCCCTGGTGAGCGTGCCGGTCTTGTCGAACAACACGGTGTCCACGGTGCGCATGCTCTCCAGCGCGAGCCGGTCGGTCACCAGAACGCCGCCGCGGGCCGCGCGCTCGGTGGCGATCGACACCACCAGCGGGATGGCCAGGCCCAGCGCGTGCGGGCAGGCGATCACGAGAACGGTGATGGTGCGCATCACGGCATCCTCCGGGCTGCCGAAAACGGTCCAGGCGATCGCCGTGAGCACTCCGACGCCGAGCGCGAACCAGAACAACCAGCCGGCCGCCCGGTCGGCCAGGCGCTGCGCGCGCGACGACGAGCCCTGCGCCTCGGCCACGAGCCGGCGGATGCCCGCGAGCGCTGTGTCGTCGCCGACCGCCGTCACCCGTAGTCGCAGGGCGGTGTCGGTGGCGACGGTTCCGGCCACCACCGGGGAGCCGGGGCCCCGGCGCACCGGCCGGGACTCGCCGGTGATCATCGACTCATCCACATCGGCGGTGCCCTCGGTCACTTGGCCGTCGGCGGGAATCCGGCCGCCCGGCCGTACGATCACCAGGTCGCCCACCTCGAGGTCGGCGGGAGCGACGACGGTGACCTCGCCGGCATCCACCCGCTCGGCCGTATCGGGCAGCAGTGCCGCCAGGGACTCGAGCGCTGAAGACGACTGCGCCAGGGAGCGCATCTCGATCCAGTGGCCGAGCAGCATGATCACGATCAGCAGGGCGAGCTCCCACCAGAAATCCAGCTCCATCGCGAGGAGGCCGAGGCTCGCGCCCCAGGAGGAGAGGAACGCCACGGTGATGGCCAGCGCGATCAGCAACATCATGCCGGGGGAGCGCTGCCTGAGCTCGGTCACGGCGCCGGTGAGGAACGGGCGGCCGCCCCAGAGGTACATCACGGTGCCCAGCACCGGGGAGATCCAGGCCGTCCAAGCGGCGTCGGGCAGGTCGTAGCCGAGCAGCATGGCGAACATGCCGCTGAAGGCCACGACCGGCACGGCCAGCACGAGCATCACCCAGAACAGCCGCCGGAACTGGCCGACGTGGTCCCCGTGCCCGGCGTGACCCATGGCGCCGTGGTCCATGGAGGCGTGGTCCATGGACGCGTGACCCAGTGCTGCGTGATCCATGGAGCCGTGATCCATGGACGCGTGGTCCATTGGGGCGTGGTCTATTGGTGCGTCGGCCGTCGAGCCGTGGTCAGTCGACCGGTGATCTGAGTGGGAAGCCATACCCGTACTGTATACCCCCTAGGGGTACCAATCAAGGTTGGGAAAGGAGGCTACCGTGGGAGCACGACCACGCGTGCTCGTCGACGAAAGGGACCCTGATGATGTGGGGATACGGAATGAACCCGGCCTGGCTCTGGCTCTACGGGGCGCTGTCGCTGGTGGCCGTGGTGATACTCATCGTCTGGACCGTGCGGGTCTTCCGCGACGACGCATCCAGCCCGGTGGGTGCGCGCCGGAGCGACGCCCGGCGCATCCTGGACGAGCGCTACGCCCGCGGCGAGCTCACGACCGAGCAGTACCGCGAACAGGTGGCCGAGCTCGGCGAAAAGCCCTGAGCCGGTTGAGTGCCGTGCGGTAAAGGCGGAGAAATTCGCGACACGCCGTGTCGGCGGCCACGACACGCCGATCCTGCCCGAGGATCTCCGCCTTTACCGCGCGGACGAGGCGATCGACGGCGGCGACTCAGCCGAGCCGGATGATCGCGGCCAGCAACTCCGGCGCCAGCGGGCGGTCGGCGAAGATGAACCGTTCGAGCACCGTGGTGTCCGGCTGAGCGGGCGCGTGCGCTGGCGCTGAGTCTCGCGCGGACGACCGTGGTGCGGCGCTGCCAGGCGAGGCGCCGAGCGCATCCGCGCCGGCCGTCCCCTGACCACGCCACACCAGGGTGAGGCCGATGCGCTCGAGCACCCGCACCGAGGCCGGGTTGCCGGCCAACGCGCGGGCGGTCACCGGGTAGGTCGATGCCTGCGCCGCGACGAGGGCCACAGTGGCGGCCTCGGTCGCCAGACCGACTCCCCAGCTGGCCGGGGTCAGCCGATAGCCGAAGTTGCGGGCGCCGCAGTCCAGCAGCGTCGCCGAGGCCACCCCGATGAGCGTCCCCGCCACCAGGCCGGTGCCGGGCAGGTCCTTCCGCAGCCGAATCGCCCAGCGGCCCAGACCGGACGCCGCCCAGCTCTGCTCACTCTCGCTGACCATCCGCTCGGCTTGCGCGATCGTCGTGTGGCGGCCCGCCGGCAGGTGCAGCCAGGTACCCAGATCGGCGTAGATGGCATGCACCGCAGCCACATCGGCCGCGGCGAGGGGCTCCAGGCGAAGGCGCGCGGTGGTCAGGCGCTCGGGGGTGACGGATTTGGGCACGTCCCCATGCTTCCACGCCTCCCAAGCGCTGGTGACGTAGAGGCGGAGAAATCCGGCACACGCCGCGCCAGGTGGCGCGACACTCCGCCTCGGCCCCAAGATCTCCGCCTGTACCTCGGCGCCGTCGGCTACCGCAGCGCGGAGATCTTCAGCGCCACCGACTTGAGGTTCTGGATGCGCTGTTCGTAGCGTGCGGCAAGCACGATCAGCAGCACGCCGCCGATGCCGAGCCACAGCCACCACTGCACCGAGACGTAGAGCAGGGCGATCCACGGCCAGAGCTGCGCGAGCGCGTGGATGAGCAGTACCGTGGCACCGAGCACGAACGGCGCCTGCAACTTCCGCGCGGTGCCGAGCAGCAGCACCACGATCGCGACGATGCCGAGTCCCACCACGCGCCAGAGCGGGCTACTGGTCAGGTCGAGCAGCAGCGACGGCCCCAGCAGCAGAAGCAGGCCGGGCGCCAGGGCCAGCCAGCTGCCGGCGGCGGGAACCCGCCTCAGGTGCACCAGCCCAGCCGCCACGAGGGCCAGCGCGAGCGGCACAGTCACGATCTCCACCGGATCCGGCACGTCGCGAAGCACCCCCGCCACGAGCATTCCGACCGCGCCCGCAAGAGCCACCCAGGCAATCAACCGGCCCAGAGGGCTGCGGTCGCCCCAGATCGCGGCCAGGAACACCGCCGCGGAGACCCAGACCACCAGAACCACCCGCACCGTGGCCAGGGGCGCGTAGCCCAGCGCGAGCACCTCGGCCAGCACGGTGCCGAGCAGGGCGGCCACGACGAACCCGTAGCCGGCGCGGAGCGGCAGGCTGGTGGCATCCGCGGAATCCGTGCCGCGGGCCACCCGGACGATGCAGGTGCCGGTGACCACGAGCAGGGCCGCGGCCGGGAGCAGCCAGGCCTCGAGCAGGCCGGTCGGCCCGGCGGGCGTGCCCGGCAGGGCCACGATCCGCAGGCCGGCCGTGACCAGCACGGTGACCGTGCCCATGAGGCAGGCCGGCCAGGCCAGAACGTTCCAGCCGGCGCGGGGCACAAGCAACGCGCCCAGGATGCTGAGCGCACCGCCGATCGACAGGGTGAGCACCGCACGAACCGGGGTGCCATCGGCGCCGATGACCGCGCTCGGCAGGAGGGCCACGGCCAGGCCCCCGACGATGCCGGCCTGCACGAAGGCGCGCGAGGAGACGTATGGGACGGCGGCGGGGTCGCGCGGTCGGCCGATGACCTGGGCCGTGATCAGCGATCCGACCACCAGGGCGAGCCCCAACGGCACGGTGCCCACTTCCACGGGGTCGAGCAGGTCGCGGCCGAGACCGGCGATCAGCACCAGGAAACCGGCGGCAATGAGCAGCCAGGCCAGCAGGTCGCCGGCGCGGCTGCGGTCGACCCAGCGCACGGCGACGTGCAGCACGGAGAACAGGCCGAGCAGGGCGACCACCCGGCCCTCGGCGAACGCGGCGTAGGGCAACGCGGTGGTTTCGGCCCCGAGGATGCCGGCCAGGGCCACGATGACCAGGCCGTAACCGAGCAGGCGGCGTGGCCCGACAGCCGACGGGGCGTGGGCATCCGCTGCCCCGGCAGCAGCCCCGACGGCGCTCGAGCCGCCGGCGACCGCCCGGACGGTGCCAAACCCGACCGCGCTCGGGCCACCGGTGATCGGCCGAACCGGCACCGGCGAACGCGCGATGATGAGATAGCCGGCGCCGATGAGCAGCAGTGCGGCCGGCAGCAGCCAGGCCTCGAGGCGCCAGTCCGCGCCGGTCGGGGTGTCGACCAACGGACGGATGCGCCCGTCCGCGGCGACGATGACCGCCACCGCGCCGACCAGAACGCCGGGCCAGGCCACAATCGGCCAGCGCGTCCTGGTGATCAGCAGGGCCCCGCCGATCACGAGGATGCCGCCGCACACGAGAACCAGCACCGGGCGCAGCAGGGCGCCCTGGGCGCCGTCGACCGCGCTGGGCACCAGCGCCAGGGCCAGACCCGCGGCGAGCCAGGCCTGCACGACAGGGCCGGCGGCCGTCGTGCTCAACGCGGCCGGGTCGCGGGCCGGGCCGATGAGCCGAACGGCCAGCAGCTGCCCGACGATCAGGGAGAGCCCCAGCGGCACCGTCGTCAATTCGAGCGGGCTGGGCAGGGCGTAAGCCAGGCCGGTCACGAGGGCGAAAAGGCCCGCGGTCCAGCTGAGCCAGGCGAGCAGGCTGCCCGCGGGGCTGCGGTCGAACCAGCGCACGGCCACATGCAGCACCGCGAACAGGCCGACCAGGGCGATCACGCGAGCCTCGGCATACGGGGTGTAGCTCAGCGCGGCGGTTTCCGCGCCGAGGATGCCGAGCAGGGCCAGGCCGACCAGCCCGTAGCCGGTGCCGCGGCGCACGGTGCGGGGCCCGGTCGCCGGGCTGCCGGCGCCTGGAGGTGTCGTCGGGGCGGGCGTGTTCGTGATGATGATTCCGCCGGTGAGCACCAGCAGCAGCGCCGCGGGCAGCAGCCACGCCTCGAGCCGCCAATCCGCGCCAGCCACGCCGGTGACCGTGCCGTTCAGCAGCGCCAGGATGCGGCCGGTCGCGGTGATCACGACGGCCGCGACCCCCACCAGCAGAATAGGCCAGGCGAGCAGGCGCCCCCGGGCACGGCCGAGCAGCACGGCCCCGCCGATGGCGAGCAGGCCGCCGATCGAGAGCATGAGCAGCTGGCGCACCGCATCGTCGGTGAGGCCGGCCGCCGTGATGGTCGAGGCGGCGGGAGACGCCGCCACGACGGCGCTGGGCAGCAGCGCGAGCGCGAGCCCGGCCCCGATCCGGACCAGCGGCACACCGATGGGCTCCGTGCGACGGACGGTGATGAGCTGGCCGACGACCAGGGCCACCCCGAGCGGCACCGTCACCAGCTCGAACGGTTCCACAGCGCCGGTGGCCAGGGCTGCGACGGCGGTCAAACCGGCCAGGGCGGCGGCGGTCCACGCCACGGCGCGGCCCAGCGGCGCGCGGGGCCGCCAGAGCGCCAGCACATGCACGACGGCCAGGACGGCCGCCAGAGCAGTGGCTCGCCCGAAGGCGAGGGACGAACTGTCGAACGAGGCCGTCTCCAGAGCGGCCAAGGTGCCCAGGGCCACGATCACGAGCGTCACACCGGCGCGATCCCTGGCCAGGCGGGTGTGGGCATCCGGGTGCCGCACGAGCAGGAACGCGGCGGCCGCCAGAATGCCCACAGTGGGCAGCAGCCACGCCTCGAGCAGGGGGCCGGGGGTGCCCGCGGTGTCGAGCAGGCGAAGAGAGCGGGCGACGCTCGTGCTGAGCAGGCCGAGGGCGCCGGCGAGTCCGGCCGCGGCCAGATAGGCCGAGCGCGGCGGCGTCCAGCGCGGCAGGGTGGCGCCGATGAGCAGCACCGCGGATGCCGCGCCGACGATAACCGGACGCACCGGTGAACCGGTCTGCCCGGTCAGGGCCAGGGGGAGCAGGGCCACCGAGAGACCGGCCAGGGTGAGCAGCGCGGCGCCAGGGCTCGCGGTGACGGCGCGGTCGACGCGGCCGTAACGCCCAAGCAGTGCGGCCAGGAGCAGCACCAGGCCGGCCAGGGGGAGCACATAGGCCTCCACCGGGGTGGTGCCGGCGCGGGCCAGGCCCCACCAGAGCCCGGCGGTGGCCGTGAGGAGCGAAAGCCAGCCCACGTGACGGCGCCAGGACGTTGAGGCGAAGAGGCCGTCGGCGTCGATCGCGGTCAGCAGCAGGGCCACGCCGGTCAGCAGCAGGACCAGCCAGCCGAGCTCGGTGAGGCCGGGCCGCAGGAACACCGAGGCGAGCACCACCGCGGCGCTGATCTCCAGGCCGACCGAGGTTCGCGCCCAGCCGTGGGTGGAGCCGCCGGTGGTGCCGCTGGTGGTGCCACCGGGCGTGCCGCCGGGCGTGCCGCCGGTCGTGCGAAGGACGAGGGCCAGGGCCACCGCGGCCAGGGCGGCGATCGGGGCGGCGAGAACCGAGACCGTGCCGGGCGCATCCGTGACCGAAATCAGGTTCACCGTGAGCGCGACGAGCGCCGGAGCCACCAGGAGCGCCCCGGTGAACCGTTCCCAACGCAGGCCCCGGCCGGGCAGCAGCGTCCAGCAGAGTGCCGCCGCCACGACCAGCGCGGTGGCTAGGATGCCGGCCAGGGGCAGTCCCAGCGGGATCGTCGCCCGATCCGCGATGCTCAGGCCGTCGATGACGCGACCGGTGGGCAGCAGGATGCCCAGCAGGGTCGGCGCCAGCAGGGTCCAGAACGCCCACCGGCGCTCGGTGGCGGTGAACAGGCCGATCCGGCCTTGGGCGAACAGCAGCTGAAGAAGGCCGGTGACCAGGGCCACGCCGACGGTGACCTGCAGCCAGAGCACCGCCTCGGACGGTGGCGCGGCGCGGGTGAGCGCCTCGGGGGCGGCGACGGCTCCGATGAGAGTGAGCACCACGGCACCGGAGAGCAGGATCCCGCGGCCGGTGGACTGGGACTCGCGCTGCAGCAGTAGCCGGGCGCTGAATACAGTGATGACCGCCGAGAGGGTGCCCACCCACCAGCTGCCGGTGCCGGCCCAGCTCACGACGTAGCCGAGCGTTTCGGCGGCAATGAAGACGGTGACCAGGAGTGGGCCGTAACCGCGAAGCGGCAGGGTCCGGCGGCGGGCGACCAGCAGAACAACGAGGGCGGCGGCGGCCAGGAGCAGGTAGAGCGCCAGCACGGGCCAGAGTCCCTGGCTGAACGGCACGGCGAGCAGCAGCACGGCGAGGCCGAACCAGGCCAGCACCTGCAGGCGCGCCGCGAGCACTGCCCCGGCCCGCCAGAACCCGGCGACCAGTACGGCCACGCCGACCAGCGCGGCCAGAGCCCAGGAACTGCTCTCGCTCACCAGGGCCACCGGATCGTTCAGCCTGGCCAGAGCGGAGACCACCGTGCTGGCCAGCGGCGCGGCGGCCAGGAGTAGCACGATCGCGCCGATCGCGGCCAGCAGCGACGCCCCGGTGAGCGCGGCGGTGAGCAGGCTGGTGCGCACGGCGCCGGCCGGCCGGCGCCGCCAGAGCAGTTCGAGACCCAGGGCCAGAACGGCGGCCACGAGGAACGGCACGGTCACGAGCAGATTGGTGTTCTCGGTGCGCCAGGCGTAGACCACGGTGCCCAGCACAACCGAGAGGGTGGCCAGGCCGGCGGATGCGTGGGCGAAGGCCCGGTAGGCGGCATCCGGCCGGCGCCCGGTCAGGGCCACGACGGCGTGCGTGAGCGCAACGACAGTAACAGCCCCGAAGCTGAGCAGGGGGATGGCCACGTCGGTGGGAGCCACGAACCCGGCCGTCACCGTGGCCGTGCCGAGCCCGGCGCCGGCCAACACGAGCAGGGCGATCCGTTCGACCCGGCGGTCCACGGCGGGCCAGAGCGTGGTTGTGCCCGGTCGGGTGAACCTGTGCAGGAGCGCGCCGACGGCTGCGCCCAGCGCGGCCAGGAACAGCCGGGTGAGCGGTTCGGCGTCTGCCGCCAGGCCGGCGGCCAGTAATCCGACGGCCGGCGCCGCCGCGGCGAATCCGGCCACGCTGGCCACCCGCAGCGACGATACCGCGTGCCAGAGCAGGAACACTCCAGTGCACACCGTCAGTGCCGCGCCCCAATAGACCAGGCCGTCGATATCTCGGAAGCCGAACAGGTTGTTCTGCCGGATCGCCCAGGAGTCCAGCAGGACCAGCACCACGGCGAGGGCGCCGATGCCCTCCGCCGTGCTGACCAGGCCCTTGCGTCGCAGCAGCCCCGCCGTGGCCAGCATGGCCAGGGTGAAGAGCCCCACGAGGGCCGAACGCACGGCGAGCCCGGCGACGACGAAGGCCACGGTGAGAAAGACGATCGCCGCGACGGAGACCAGGGTGACGCCCACGAGCAGCAGCACAACCTGCACGCTCGAGCGTTTGTGCGGTGCCGGGCCCACGGCGGATGCCGGCGCGAGCGTGTTAGGCGGTGTAGGCGGTGTGTGAGCGGCCGGGCGAGCGGCCGTCGGGACGCCGGGCAGTGCGAACGGGGGAATGGGCCGGACGGGTCGGGCGGGTTCTGCGAGCGCCGCGACGGTGGCGGAGGCCGGGGCCGCGGAGGCGACGCTGACCGGGGTCGGAGCAGTGGCCTGGCTGGCGGCGTATGCCTGCGCGGCCTGCGCGGCCTGCGCGGCGGCCAGCGCGGCACGTGCCGCGTCGGCTTCGGCGCGCTGGGCCTGTGCGTGGGCATGGGCCTGGCGTTCGGCCGCGATCCGGCGTTTGGCCTCCTCGGCCCGTGCGGCCACCTGCTCCAACGACTGTTGTTGCGACGCCTTGTCGGCCGCCTGGGCCTCGGCCACCTCGAAGCGGATCTGTCCGATCAGCTGCACCCGCCGCTCGAGGGCGGTGGCGGCATCCGTCGACGCGGTGAGCAGCAGGCCGGCGGCCGGATGGCGCAGATCGAGCCCGCAGGAGGGGCAGACCGGGCTCGGCAGCGGTGTCAGGCAGGCCGGGCAGCGGGACGTGTCGGTGAGTTCGGCCACGCTCTGCGGCCAGCGGAAGCGCCCGAGGTACTGCGCGAAGTCGCGAATAGAGCTGCTCGGTGACATCAATCCCCCTGATGAATGGTGCGGCTTCCACAGGCTAGTGGTTCGGCGGAATAGCCGGGCGAGTTACCCACAGGCGACACCCCACTTCGGGGCGATTGACGCACCGTCATTGACGCTGTGTCAACCGCGGGAGTACCGTGCGGGTATGAGCACCACGAAGACCTCCCCGCGCCTGAGCAAACAGCCCGACGAACGCCACGAGGAGATCGTTGCCGCCACCCGTCAACTGTTCGCCGAACGGGGGGTGGCCAAGGTCTCGGTCACTGAGATCGCCAAGCGCGTCGGCGTCACGCGGGGCCTGATCTACCATTACTTCCCCGACCGCGACGCGCTGATCGACCTGATCTTCGAAGACCACATCGACGAGTTCGTCGAGGCCGTCTCCCGCTGGGACGCCGATCGGGAGCCCGGCAATGTGTCCAAGGCACTGTTGGACTGCGTCGTGCTGTTCCGCCACCACCTGCACGCCAAGGACATGTTCCGCGAGGACCTCGGTCACCCCGAGAACGCCGGCCTCTACAACCGGTTCGTGGATCGCGCGGTGCGCGCCATCGTCGAGCGCCTGCGGGTGACCACGGTCGAGGCGTACGCCAAGGCGCACCACATCGAGATCGACCACGTCGGCGAGGTCTTCTATGTGCTGGTCTACGGCCTGATCGGCCTGGTGCGCTCCTCGCCCGACATCGACGATGCGGTTCTCGTCGCCATCGTGCGACAGACGCTGCACCTGGACATGGGCACGTCGAGCACCACCGCGTAAAACGCGTCACCTCCGCAAAACGCACCACCAATAAAGACAACCGAATAAGGAGAAACGAAGATGTTCCTGTACGAGTCAATCCCCTGGTACTCCACACTGATGTGGGTCGCGGTGGTGGCGGGCCTCATGCTTGCCAACGAGATCGCCCGCGCCAGCAAGTGGGCCGCGCTTGTACTGTTCATCGGGTTGCCGGTGGTGCTCACGATCTTCGTCTGGCCGCACACCGCCGGTGCCGACTCCAGCACCGGCACCTGGTTCCACTGGGTCAAGGTCTACTCGGCGCTGGCCGGCTGCCTGGGCTTCATGGCCATCCGGTTCATCCCCAAGCTGGCGAAGAACAAGTACTGGCTGATGTTCCCGGCGGCGATCCTCGCGCTGAACATCTTCGAGGCCGTCATCCGCGACTTCCAGGTTTACGGCATGCAGGGCATGGTCGACGGCGTCTTCATGGTGGGCGGCCCGTGGAACATCATGAACGGCATCGCAGGTCTGCTCAACCTGCTCACCATCTGCGGCTGGGCGGGCATCATCATCAGCCGCGGCAAGCAGAAAGACATGATCTGGCCCGACATGCTCTGGTTCTGGATCATCGCGTACGACCTGTGGAACTTCGCCTACGTCTACAACGCCGTCGGCGACCACTCGTTCTACGCCGGAGCAGCCCTGCTGATCTCCTGCACCATCCCCGCCTTCTTCATCAAGCGCGGCGCCTGGCTGCAGCACCGGGCGCAGACCCTGGCGTTCTGGATGATGTTCACGATGGCCGTGCCCACGTTCGTGACCAGTTCGATGTTCGCGGTCCAGTCCTCGCACAACCCCACCGCGTTGTTCATCGTCAGCGCGATCTCGCTGGTCGCCAACATCGCCGTGGTGGTCTACCAGGTGCGGGTCATCGTGCGCACCAAGCGCAACCCGCTGAAGGACGAGCTGTTCGTGGAGCTGCCCGCCTACCAGAAGGTGCTGGCCGACAACCGGCCCCTGGATGCCGCGCCCGGCAGCACGGGCCAGGCCCGCGCCACCACCCGCGTCTAGTTCCGGGCGCTACAGGTTGTTCTCGGCCAGCCAGCCGAGCAGTACCCGCTGCACATCGGCCGGACGTTCCACGTTCGGCAGGTGTGCGGTGTCGCGGAACACGCATCCGCTCGCGTCGGGCACCGTGGACACCAGGTACTCGTAGGCCGCGAGCACCTCCGACATGTCGTACTCGCCCACCGTCACCAGGGTGGGCACGTCGATGTCGACCACCCTGTCGTAGGCCGGGGGCTCGAGCGGGATCGACACCGGGTTCTCCTCGGCGTGAATGACGTTCACCCGGTTGAGCGCGTAGGCGGTGGCGACGAACTCGGGGTCCAGGTCTTCTTCGCGGCGGAGCGGACCGAAATCCCAGATCGCCGCCTCGAGCCGGGCCAGCTTGTGCCAGTCCTGGGCCTCGAAGACCCGGTCGATCTCGTCGAACCGGGCATCCTCCAGCTCGGTCAGCTCGGTGTCCGGGAACCCGCTCGGGCCCGACCCGATCACGACGAGTCCGGCCACCCGGTCCGGGCTGTCCACGGCGAGGTCGATGGCGATGGTGCCGCCGCGGGAGCAGCCGATCACCGTCGCCCGGGCCACGCCGAGGTGGTCGAGCACCGCCAGGGCATCCGCCCGGTTGGAGAACTCGACATCCTCGGTGCTGGTCTGGCCGAAGCCGCGGGTGTCGAAACGAATGACAAAATGGTCGGCCGCCAACGCCTCGATCTGTGGATCCCACATCCGCAGGTTCGCGATACCCGCGTGGATCAGCAGCAGCGCCGGCTTGGAGACGTGTCCGTCGGTTTCGTAATACAGGCTCGCGCCCGGTACATCGAGGTGAGGCATGCATCGAGCGTACGACGGCCGCGCCGCCGGCGGAGGACTTTTTCGCGGCCCGGCGGCACATTGCCGACCCCGTAGGCTCGAAACGTGGGCGGTGTACTGGTCGGGTTCTCGATCATCGGGTTTGTGATCCTGGTGGGGTACGTCGTCGAGCGCACCGGCGTTGCCGGCGAGAGCGCCGGCCGGGTGCTCAATCGCATCGCATTCTTCGTGGCCACCCCGGCGCTGCTGTTCACCGTGCTCTCGCACGCGGATGTGCACGTGCTGTTCTCCGCGTTCCTCGCCACGGTGCTGTGCAGCGTGATCGTCGGCATGCTGCTGTATGTGGCTCTGGCCAGGTTCTTCTTTCGAAACCCGCTGCCGGAGACCGTGCTCGGCGCGACCAGCGCCACCTACGTGAACGCCAACAACATCGGGCTGCCGGTGGCCATCTATGTGCTCGGCAGCGCCCAATACGTGGCGCCGGTGCTGTTGCTGCAGCTGCTCGTGCTCGCGCCGATAACCCTGAGCATCCTCGACGCCTCCACCCGCGGCCGGGTGTCGGTGCGCGGCATCCTCACCCAGCCGCTTCGCAACCCGATGATCATCGCCTCGGTGCTCGGCGTGCTCGTGGCCGCCTTCGGCATCCCGGTGCCCGCCGCCGTGATCGCGCCGCTGGACATCATCGGCGGCGCCGCGATCCCGCTGGTGCTGATGTCGTTCGGCATGTCCCTGCACGGCCAGCGGCTACTGCAGGCCGGCACCGGCCGCAAGCAGGTGTTCGCGGCGTCGGCGATCAAGGTGGTGCTGATGCCCGTGATCGCGTACCTGTTCGGCCGGTTCGTCTTCGCCCTCGAGGGCGCCGAGCTGTTCGCCGTGGTCACCGTGAGCGCGCTGCCGACCGCGCAGAACATCTTCAACTTCGCGTCCCGCTACGACCGGGGCGTGGTGGTGGCCAGGGACACCGTGCTGGTCACCACGATCGGCGCGATCCCCGCGCTGGTGATCGTCGCGGCGCTGCTCGCCTGAACCTGCCGGTGCGGCCGGATCAGACCTTCTTCTTCGGCGCCTTCTGCAACCACGGCCGCAGCCGCCGGGTGATGAACGGCATCACCAGATAGGTCATCGTCGGCGCCATCACCAGAGTGGTCAGCAGGATGCGCAGCACCGTGGGGATGTCGTTCCACTCGGGGTCGACGCCGGTGACCAGGTAGGTGAAGAGCACGTTCAGCGGGAAGAAGCCCAGCCCGATCGCCACGGCCTGCTTCCACCGCGGCGGCTGGATCGGCGAGGACGGGCCGGCGTTCTCCTGGGATTCGTCGAACCAGCCCTCGATGCCGGTGCGCTTGACCACATGGGCCTCCAGAACCAGGCCCTCGCCCTCGAGCAGCCAGCTGGTGCGGGCGATCGAGTTCTCCCAGGCCTCAAGGGAGGCCGCATCCTGGAACTTGTAGAGCATGTGCCAGTGGCCGCTGCCGGCGTGAGCGCGCACCCAGCCTGAACCGAGGAATCCCGGGTACTCGTTGGCGAGGTCCATCCCGGTCTGCACCCAGTGGGTGGCCTCGTCGAATCGGGCGGGGTCGACCTTGCGGCGGATGGACACGGTGACGGGTACGCCGGCGGCTGCTTGTGGCGCCGCGTCGTTCCCGGATGCAGCAGGAGACATGCGTCAAGTATGAGTGACGCCGGGTGCGCGCGACAGGCTCAACCAGCGCGGCTAGATGTACTGCCCAGGGAGGTTGGTTAACCGGGTGATCGGTGGTTTGCCTCCGATGGCGGTGTGGGGCCTGTGGTGATTGTATTCGTGAAGCCATCCGGGTAGTGCTGCGCG
>NZ_SOHM01000047.1 GCF_004403945.1 Cryobacterium lactosi
GCGCGGCCCGCGGCGGCCAGGATGCTGTGCTGCGCCCGCTCGGTCTCGGCCTGAGCCCGCGCTCGGCGGGACAGCCGCGACCGGGCTGCCTCGACCGGCGTCGCCCGATGCGAGGGCTCCGCCCCGGCGGCCGGCTCGGTCCGTGGCGGCCAGGCGTCGGCGGTTGGCGATGCCCGCTCGGGTGCAGCCGACGGCCCGGCCGGCAGCAGGTAGTCCCACACCGACACCGGCGACACCCCGGCGGCCAGCAGCACCGCGAGCCGCTCGGCCACCCGGGCCACCTCCTCGATCGGCAAGATCTGTGGCGGACGGCTCATGCGGGCACCGTGCTGAGCCGGTCGGCCGAGTCGAGCACGAACCGGCCCACCTGCGCGAGCCGCCGCAGTCCCCCGCGCCGTTCCAGGTGCAGCACCAGATTGATCGCACTCACGGTCTGCCGAGCGACCGCCGCTGGGCTCATACCGGCGAGGGCACCGAGCGCCTCGAGCCGGGCGGGCACGTCGGCCAGCGAGTTGGCGTGCAGGGTGCCGGCCCCGCCGTCGTGGCCGGTGTTCAGCGCGGCCAGCAGCTCGCGGATCTCCACACCCCGGCACTCGCCGAGCACCAGCCGGTCCGGGCGCATCCGCAGGGCCTCACGCAGCAGGCTGTCCAGGCCGATACGGCCGGCGCCCTCAAGATTGGCCTGGCGGGATTCCAGGGCCACGACGTGCGGGTGCGCGATGCGCAGCTCCGCGACGTCCTCGATGGCCACGATGCGCTCGGCCGCGGGCGCCTCGCCCAGCAGCGCGGCGAGCAGGGTGGTCTTGCCGCTGCCGGCGGCGCCGGTGACCAGCACGTTCTCCCGGTTGTGCACCGCCGCGCGCAGCCGGCCGAGTTGGGCGGACCGGGCCTCCCCCTGGCCGAACAGGCCGCCGGCCGCGAGCGCGTCGAGGCTGAGGCGTTCGGCCCGCGGCAACCGGATCGACAGCAGCGTGCCCGTGCTCGACACCGGCGGCAGCACGGCGTGCACCCGGATGCCGTCGGCCAGCCGCACGTCGACGCAGGGGCTGGCTTCGTCGATGTGCCGGCCGCCAAGGGCGATCAGCCGAACCGCCAGGTCCCGGATGCCGCGCTCGTCGCTGCGCCAGTCCGGCGCGGGCACCAATCCGTGACCGGCGTCCAGCCAGAGGCCGGCATCGCCGTTGACGAAGAGGTCGGTGACGGCGGGGTCGCGGGCGAATCGGCTGAGCGGGCCGAGCAGCGAGAGGTCGGTACGCGAGGGCGCGACCGGAGGCCGAGCGTGGCCCGGGGCGGGGTCGCGGATGTCGAGGTCGCGCGCACGGTCGAGGTCGGGGCCACGCGCACGGCCGAGGTCGGTGCCGCGGAGCGGGTCCGGATGCGGATCGGTGCTGACGATGAGGGTGCTGGGCCGGTTGAGGAAGGATGGCACCGCGACGTAGGGCTCTGGCATGCGGGCACGCTACCGTCGGGCGCACTGGGGTGCGGGCGGCATCCGTTTTGGTGCGGTGTCGCCCTCGCCGGGCGGCTGTGGAGGAGCGGCTACAGCGTCGTGTTCTCAGCCAGCTGCTCTCATTCACCCGAGGAGGCGGTCGTATGGTCGCCTCAGCACCACGAAGCACCCACAGCGGAGCCCGGAGCCCGATACAACTGTTGCCCGACCGGACTTCTGCGCCCGGTATGCGGGGCGCAGATGTCCGAACGGGCAACAGTTTGCCTGGAGGGCTCATACAGCGGTGATGCGGTACAGCTGGTCACACAGGTGCCCGGTTCGCATGGGGGATGCGAGAGCCGCGCGGGGAAAGCACGGGTGCCGTTGAGAGACACCGGACGTGCCGTTAAAAGAAGGGGGGCGGCACCTATTGGGGGGAACAGGTGCCGCCTCGGCAGTGCATTGATTGGGGGGAACCAACGCACCACAGGTCAAAACTTTCGTTCAGACATTGATAAGCATACTTGGGAAAATCAGATGTGCAAGTCCTCTGGGTCCCCCTAAATGAGGACATAAAAAGAAGCCCCCGTGAGAACCGTTTTTCGAAAATATCCCGGGCAGAAATTCGTTGTTTCTTCCGTGAGCAATTGCCCTCGAAACGGCTGGGTGTGCCGTGTAGGGTTCAGGGACGGGGCCGCCGCGGCGCCCCACACCGCCTGAACTCGCAAAGGAGCGAACCATCATGAGCGTGCAAATCGACCATCTTCTCCACGAATCCCGCCGATTCCCGCCCTCCCCAGAGTTCGCCGCGTCTTCGGTGGCCACCGAGTCGCTGTACACGGATGCCGCAGCAGATCGCCTTGGTTTCTGGGCCGAGCAGGCTCGCGACCTGCTGCACTGGCACAAGCCGTTCACCCGCACGCTGGACTGGACCAATCCTCCCTTCGCGAAATGGTTCGACGACGGCGAGCTCAACGTGGCGTACAACTGCCTCGACCGGCACGTGCTCGCCGGCAACGGCGACCGCATCGCGCTGCACTGGGAGGGCGAGCCGGGCGACTCCCGCGCGATCAGCTACGCGCAGCTCACCACCGAGGTCAAGCGGGCCGCGAACGTGCTCCTCGGCCTCGGCGTGCGGGCCGGCGACCGGGTCGCCATCTACCTGCCGATGATCCCCGAGGCGGTCGTGGCCATGCTCGCCGTCGCCCGGATCGGCGCCGTGCACTCGGTGATCTTCGGCGGCTTCAGCGCCGAGAGCCTGCGCTCCCGCATCGACGACGCCGAAGCTGTAGTCGTGATCACCGCCGACGGCGGCTACCGCAAGGGCCGCGCCACCCCGCTCAAGCCCGCGGTCGACGCCGCCCTGGCCAGCGGCGACTCGAGCGTGCACACCGTGCTCGTCGTGGAACGCACCGGCGGCGACGTCGAGTGGAACGAACGCGACAAGTGGTGGCACGAGGAACTCGCCGGCGTCTCGGACGAGCACGAAGCCCAGCCGTTCCCGGCCGAGAACCCACTGTTCATCCTCTACACCTCCGGCACCACCGGTAAGCCCAAGGGGATCCTGCACACCAGCGGCGGCTACCTCACCCAGGTGGCGTTCACGCACAAGAACGTCTTCGACCTCAAGCCCGAGAAGGACGTCTTCTGGTGCACCGCCGACGTGGGCTGGATCACCGGGCACAGCTACGTGGTCTACGGGCCGCTGGCCAACGGCGCCACCCAGGTGCTCTACGAAGGCACCCCCGACACCCCGCACCCCGGCCGGTGGTGGGAAATCATCGAGAAGTACAAGGTGAGCATCCTCTACACGGCGCCCACCGCCATCCGCACGTTCATGAAGATCGGCCGCCAGGAGCCGCAGAAGTTCGACCTGACCAGCCTGCGCCTGCTCGGTTCGGTGGGCGAGCCGATCAACCCTGAGGCCTGGATGTGGTACCGCGAGGTGATCGGCAACCAGCTCACCCCGGTGGTGGACACCTGGTGGCAGACGGAGACCGGCGCGATCATGATCTCGGCGCTGCCCGGCCTCACCGAGGCCAAGCCGGGCGCGGCCCAGGTCGCCATCCCGGGTGTCTCCATCGACGTGATCGGCGAGGACGGCGAACACGTGGGGCACGGCAACGGCGGCCTACTCGTGGTGACCGAACCCTGGCCGTCGATGCTGCGCGGCATCTGGGGCGACCCGGAGCGGTACATCGAGACCTACTGGGAGAAATTCCAGGATGCCCCGAACGGTCCGCTGTACTTCGCCGGCGACGGCGCCCGGCTCGACCGTGACGGCGACATCTGGCTGCTCGGCCGGGTGGACGACGTGATGAACGTGTCCGGGCACCGGCTGTCCACGGCCGAGATCGAATCGTCGCTGGTGGCGCACGGCGTGGTCGCCGAGGCCGCGGTGGTGGGCGCGCACGACGACACCACCGGGCAGGCCGTCGTGGCGTTCGTGATCATCAAGTACAGCCAGACGGATGCGGCGAGCCACGCCGACATCAGCGCCGTGCTGCGTGCCCACGTGACGTTGCAGATCGGGGCGATCGCCCGGCCGCGGGAGATCCACATCGTGACCGAGCTGCCCAAGACCCGCTCGGGCAAGATCATGCGGCGCTTGCTGCGGGACGTTGCGGAGGGCCGCGAGATCGGCGACACCACCACCCTCGCCGACACCTCGATCATGCAGATCATCTCGGCGAGCATGCGCTAACACCCTCTCGCGAACTGTGAGTTAAGCACCTTCCGGAGGCCCGGATAAGTGCTCAGCTCACAGTTCGCGGATGCGGGGGCGCTCGGAGGAAACGTTCACGAACGGCACCTACGGTGGGCGGAATGTCTCGAGATATCTCCCGCGACCGCATGGTCGGGCTCGACGCCCTGCGCGGGGTTGCCGCCGTGATCGTGCTCGTGCACCACGTGTCGATGACCGCCCCGTCCATCTCGGCCGCGTACTCCTCGAGCGCGAACGTGGCGGTGTTCTCCCCCGCCTGGTGGGTCACCCTGTCGCCGCTGAAGATCCTCTTCGCCGGCCCGGAGTTCGTGCTGGTGTTCTTCGTGCTCAGCGGATTCGTGCTCGTGCTCAGCCCGCTGCGCCGCTTCCCGTGGGTGCGCCGGCCCGCGCCCGCCGCCGCCGGAGGCCCGGTCGGAGCCGCCTCCCCCGCAGCCGCCGCCTCAGCTTCCGCGCATCCGGCCGCCGCGGAGGCCCCGGCCGCGGGCTACGACTGGCTGGCCTACTACCCGCGCCGCATCGTGCGGCTGGCGATCCCCGTGTTCGTGTCGGTGGTCCTGGCCGCGCTGTGGATCCTGATCGTGCCGCGCACCGTGAACGGCGACGGCGGGGCGTGGATGGCGAAGCAGGGCAGCCCCGACCTCGGCCTCGGCAACCTGCTGCGCGAGGCCAGCATCGTGGGCTTCACCGGCCGCCCCGACGTCAACCCGCCGCTCTGGTCACTGGCGTGGGAGATGTGGTTCTCCCTGCTGCTGCCGGTCGGCGTGATCCTGGCCGTGGCCACCCGCCGGTGGACCCTGGCCTGGGTGGCGGTGCTGCTGGCCGTGTCCACCGCGGGGTACCTGCTCGGCATCGAACCGCTGATGTACCTGCCCGCGTTCGGCCTGGGCGCGCTGCTCGCCGCCAACCACGGTGCTCTCCTGGCCCGCACCACCCGGCTGGCCCGGCGCCGCGGCGGCACCCTGGTCTGCGCCGCGCTCACGGTTCTCGGGCCGGTGCTGCTCATCGGCTACTGGCTGCTGCGGCCGGCTCTCACCGAGCCGTGGAACGATGTGGCGCTGGCCCTGCGGGTGCCGGGCGCGGCGCTGATCGTGGCATCCGTGGCGCTCTGGCCGCCGGTGCAGCGGATGCTCAGCGGCCGCCTTCTCGCCTGGCTCGGCACGATCAGCTTCAGCCTGTACCTCGTGCACTTCCCCGTCGTGGTGACCTTCGGGCAGATGTTCGGGCCGGAGCACTGGTGGTGGGGCGCACTGATCTCGGTGCCGCTGAGCCTCGTGCTGGCCCAGCTGATGTACCGCTGGGTGGAGCGGCCCGCGCAGACGCTGGCCGGCCGGGTCGGGGCCGCGTTCTCGGCCGGGCATCCGCGGCCGGAGGGGGCACCCTCGGCGTAGAACGCTCGCGAACTGTGAGAAAAGCCCCAGAAATCCGAAGATTCTGGGGCTTAACTCACAGTTCGCGAGATGAGGCTTAGGCGAAGGAGACGATGAGCTCCACCTCGACGGGCGAGTCCAGCGGCAGCACGGCCACGCCCACGGCGGAGCGGGCGTGCACGCCGATGGTGCCGAAGATCTCGCCGAGCACCTCGGAGGCGCCGTTGACCACACCGGGCTGGCCGGTGAAGTCGGGGGCGGATGCGACGAAGCCGGTGACCTTGACCACCTGGGTGATCCGGTCCAGCGACCCAATCACGCTCTGGATGGCGGCGAGCGCGTTCAGCGCGCACTGCCGGGCGTACTCGCGCGCGTCGGCGGCCGGCACCAGGCCGTGGCCGTCACCGACCTTGCCCGTTGCGGGCAGCGCACCCGACACCATCGGCAGCTGGCCGGAGGTGTAGACCAGCGACCCGCTCACAACGGCGGGCACGTACGAGGCCACCGGCGGCACGACCGACGGCAGATCGATGCCCAGTTCGGCCAGACGAGCCTCGATCTGTGACATGGTCATGCTCCTTCCGCGCCGGCGACCGGACGCTTGAGATAGGCGACGAGTCCACCCTCGGGGCCGGTGACGACCTGCACGAGTTCCCAGCCTTCCGACCCCCAGTTGTTGAGGATGGCGGCTGTGTTGTGGATCATCAGCGGGGTGGTGAGGTACTCCCAGGCAGTCATAAGGCTCCGATTCAGGCGGTTTTTCAGGCTTTGTCCCTTACGCTCAATTGTATGTCTGCCAAAAATCGTACGGTTAGTGGAGCCCTCGGCGGCCTCCTGGGCTTTATCGGGATGAGCGCCGTAGCCGGTGTCCTCGTCACGGTCGCCGTCACCCCCGCTCTCGCCGTTTCAGGCATGACGGCCACGAACACGATCAACGTGTTCGAGAACCTGCCCAACTATCTCAAGGTGGATCAGCTCTCCCAGAAGAGCACCATCTACGCCCTCGACGGCAACGGCGCCCCGTACGCGCTGGCCTCGTTCTACGACCAGAACCGGGTCGAGGTGCCGATCGACAGCATGAGCCAGTTCGTGCAGGATGCCGCGGTTGCCGGCGAGGACCCCCGCTTCTACGATCACGGCGGCGTTGACCTGCAGGGCACCATCCGCGGCGCCCTCTCCACCGTCACCGGCGGCGGCACCCAGGGTGGTTCATCCATCACCCAGCAGTACGTCAAGAACGTTCTCGTGCAGAAGTGTGAGGTTCTCACCGATCAGGACGAGCTCGACGCCTGTTACGACGATGCCACCGAGACCTCCCCGGAGCGCAAGCTCAAGGAGATGCGCCTGGCCATCGGCGTCGAGAAGGAATACAGCAAGCTCGAGATTTTGCAGGGCTACCTGAACATCACCCTGTTCGGTGGCAGCGTGTACGGCATCGAAGCCGCCGCCGGGTACTACTTCAACACCACCGCGGCGAACCTCAACGCGTCGCAGTCGGCCAGCCTCATCGCGATCGTGAACAACCCGGAGAAATTCCGCCTCGACAGGCCGGACAGCGAAGCCAACGGTGCCGCCAACGGGTACGCCGCCAACAAGGAACGCCGCGACTACATCCTCGGCGAGATGCTCCAGTACAAGAAGGTGAGCCAGGAGGACTACGACGCCGCCATCGCCTCGCCGATCGAGCCCACCATCACCGAGCCGAGCACCGGATGCCAGACCGCTGGCGGCAGCGCCTACTTCTGTGACTACGTCACCCACGTGCTCAAGAGCGACCCCACCTTCGGTGAAGATGAAGACACCCGCATGATGAACTTCCGTCGCGGCGGCTACGACATCTACACCACCCTCGACCTGGACCTGCAGCTGGAAACAGAGACCACCATGGCCGAGAACGTGCCCCAGACCTTCGACGGCTGGGACGTGGGCGCCGTGGCCACCAGCGTGGAGGTGGGCACCGGCCGGGTGCTCACGATGGCGCAGAACAAGACCTACAGCCAGGACCCCGAAGTGCAGGCCCTCGGCGCCCAGTACTCCGGCATCAACTACAACACCGACTTCAACCAGGGCGGTTCGCGCGGCTTCCAGCCCGGCTCGACCTACAAGGTCTTCACTCTCGCCGAATGGCTGAAGGAGGGTCACGCGCTCAACGAGCGGGTCGACTCGGCCCGCAAGTCCGACTGGGGCACCTTCCAGGACTACTGCAGCGGCCCGCAAACCTTCCCGGGCTACAACCCGAAGAACGACGCGAACGAGCCCGGCACCAACTACAGCGCCCTGCAGTCGACCATCGACTCCATCAACACCGGCTTCCTAGGCATGGCCAAGAAGCTCGACCTCTGCAAGATCCGCGACACCGCCGAATCGTTCGGCGTGCACCGGGCGGATGGCGACCCGCTGGAGAAGGGTGCCTCCTCGGTGCTCGGCACCAACGAGGTGGCTCCGCTGAGCATGGCGGTGGCCTTCGCCGGCATCGCCAACAAGGGCAACACCTGCTCGGCGATTGTCATCGACCGCATCGTGGGCCCTGACGACACCGAGATCGCCCCGCCCGCCTCTACCTGCACCCAGTCGGTCGACCCGTCTGTCGCCGCCGGCATGGCGTACGCCATGAAGCGGGTGCTCACCGAGGGCTCCGCCGCCCAGTCCTACGGCAACACCTCCCCCCGGGTGCCGATGATCGGTAAGACCGGAACCACCGACGGCGCCAAGGACACCTGGATGAGCGGCGCGAGCTCCAAGGTCGCCACCGTCGTGGGTGTCGTCAGCGTCACCGGCGATGCCAACCAGCGCTCCAGCAAGTACGCCTTCGACAGCGGTTCCGCCGCCACCGCCCGGCACCGGATGTGGCCGGAGATCATGAGCGTCGCCAACGCCAAGTACGGCGGAGACGAGTTCGACGAGGCGTCCACCAACGTCATTCAGGGTGCCCAGGTCGCCGTTCCCGACGTGCGTGGTCAGTCCATGGAAGACGCCAAGAGCGCTCTCGAGGGCGCCGGCTTCGAATTCGCCGACGGCGGCGTAACCGATTCAGAGCTGCCCGCAGGCACGGTGGCCCGCACCGACCCGGCCGGGGGATCCCAGGCCAGCAGCGGCGCGACCATCACGGTGTATTCCAGCAACGGCGCCCAGGGGCTGCTGCCGGATGTCGCCGGGCAGACCCTCGAACAGGCCAGGGCCACGCTCGCCGGCTTCAACGTCGTGGTGACCGACCAGGCCGTCAACGACCCCGGCCAGAACAACAAGGTGATCTCGATGAGCCCGGCGGCCGGCACGGCCGCCACCAAGGGCAGCAGCGTCACCCTGGTGGTCGGCAAACAGCAGGGAGCGGCAGGTTGAGCGCCGCACGCACCGTCGTCGCCTCGGCGTCAGCCGTAGCGGCGGCCGGGCTGGCCGCGTTCGCCTGGGGCTCGCTCATCGAGCGCCGCCGGTTCACCCTGCGTGAGATCACGGTTCCGGTGCTCGCGCCGGGCTCCGACCCGATCAAGGTGCTGCACCTGTCCGATCTGCACATGGCGCCGTGGCAGCGCGACAAGCAGGACTGGGTGCGCGGCCTGGCCGCGTTGAACCCCGACCTGGTCGTGAACACGGGCGACAACCTGGGTCACGAAGACGGCATCGCGGGTGTGGAGTACGCCCTCGAACCGTTCAAGGGCATCCCGGGCATCTTCGTGAACGGCTCGAACGACTTCTTCGGCCCACAGCCGAAGAACCCGCTGAAGTACTTCGGCGGCCCGTCGATGCTGCGCACCCGGCACGCAGAGCTCGACACCGACGACCTGCACCGGGTGTTCGCCGACCTCGGCTGGACCGACCTGAACAACGCCGCCGAGGCACTGGACATCAACGGCACCCACCTGGAGATGTTCGGGGTGGACGATCCGCACATCCGCCGCGACCGGCTGGACCTGATCACCGGCGCCATCGACGAGATGCGCGGCAACGACCCGCTCACCGAGGAGACCTGGCCGGACCCCGAAGAACCGACCGGCCGGCGCTCCACCCTCACCGTGGGCGTCGTGCACGCGCCCTACCAGCGGGTGCTCAACTCGTTCGTGAACCACGGCGCCCAGCTGATCCTGGCCGGCCACACCCACGGCGGCCAGGTCTGCGTGCCCAAGTTCGGCGCATTGGTAACCAATTGTGATATTCCCCGCCGACAGGTGAAGGGCCTCAGCCTCTGGAGCGTGGGGCTGCGCACCTCGTACCTCAATGTCTCCGCGGGACTGGGCACATCCATCTACGCGCCAGTGCGCTTCGCCTGCCCGCCCGAGGCGACGCTGCTGACCCTCACCGCCGCGTAGCTGACGCCGGGACCCCTCGTCCTGGGGTGACCATCACCGCTTTCCCCCACCGTTGATCCTCTAAGCTCACGATTATGGGGGAATACAAAAGAACTTTTTCCGGCGTCGTCGGGGGACTCGTCGGATTCGTGGCCATGAGCGCCGTCGCCGGTGTGCTGATCGCGGTCGGGATCACGCCGGCCCTCGCGATCTCGAGTCTGGCCACAAGCACCACGATCAACGCCTTCGAGAACCTGCCGAACTACCTGAAGATCGACGAGCTGTCGCAGGTGAGCACCATCTACGCCATCGACCCCAACGGTCAGCCCTACGAGCTCGCGTCGTTCTACGACCAGAACCGGGTCGAAGTGCCGCTCGAGGCCATGAACCTCTTCGTGCAGGATGCCGTCGTCGCCGGTGAGGACCCCCGGTTCCGCGAGCACGGCGGCGTGGACCTGCAGGGCACCCTGCGCGCGGCGCTGGCCAAGTTCACCGGCGGACCCACCTCGGGTGGGTCCTCGGTGACCCAGCAGTACGTCAAGAACGTGCTGGTGCAAAAGTGCGAGGTCATGCCCGATCCGGACGAGCTCCAGGCCTGTTTCGAGGAGGCCACCGACCCCACCGAGGAACGCAAGCTCAAGGAGATGCGGCTGGCCATCGGGGTGGAGAAGGAGTACAGCAAGGACGAGATCCTGCAGGGCTACCTGAACATCACCGGCTTCGGCGGCACCGTCTACGGCATCCAGGCCGCGGCCGAGTACTACTTCTCCGCCAGCGCCGCCACGCTCACCCTGCCGCAGGCGGCCAGTCTGGTCGCGATCGTGAACAACCCGGAGAAGTTCCGCCTGGACGAGCCCGAAAGCGAAACCAACGGCGCCGCGAACGGGTACGCCGCCAATAAAGACCGGCGCGACTACATCCTGCGCGAGATGCTCAAGCACAAGAAGATCAACCAGGCTGACTACGACGCCGCCGTCGCCAGCGCGATCGAGCCGGCCATCACCGAGCCCAGCACCGGCTGCCAAACCGCCGGCGGCGCCGCGTATTTCTGCGATTACGTCACCTACCAGCTCAAGACCGACCCCACCTTCGGCGAGAACGAAGACAGCCGCATCACCAACTTCCGTCGCGGCGGCTACCAGATCTACACCACCCTTGACATCGAACTGCAGATGGCCAGCGAGGCGGCCATCGCCGAGAACGTGCCGATGACCGACAGCTGGGACGTGGGAGCCGTGGCAACCAGCGTGGAGGTGGGCACCGGCCGGGTGCTCACGATGGCGCAGAACAAGCTGTACACCCAGCTGGAGGTCGCTCCGGGCCCGGAGTACACCGGCATCAACTACAACACCGACTTCACCCAGGGCGGCTCGCTGGGCTTCCAGCCCGGCTCCACCTACAAGGTGTTCACCCTGGCCGAGTGGCTCAAGGAGGGCCACCCGCTCGGCGAGCGGGTCGACTCCGCGCGCAAGGCCAACTGGGGCACCTTCCAGGACTACTGCGACGGCGCCCAGAGCTTCCCGGGGTACAACCCCCGCAACGACTCCAACGAGTCCGGCCGCAACTATTCGGCGCTGGAGTCGACCATCGACTCGATCAACACCGGCTTCCTCGGCATGGCCAAGCGACTGGACCTGTGCAAGATCCGCGACACCGCCACATCCTTCGGGGTGCACCGGGCGGATGGCGACCCACTGCAGAAGGGCGCCTCGTCGGTGCTCGGCACCAACGAGGTCGCGCCGCTGAGCATGGCGGTGGCCTTCGCCGGCATCGCCAACAAGGGCACCACCTGCTCCCCCATCGTGATCGACCGCATCATCGGTGCGGACGGCGTGGAGATTCCCGCGCCGGTGTCCACCTGCACGGAGTCCGTGAAGCCCGAAGTGGCCGCCGGTATGGCGTACGCCATGGAACGGGTGATGACCCAGGGTTCCGCCGGGGAGTCGTACCGCAACACATCGCCGCGGCTGGACATGATCGGTAAGACCGGAACCACCGACGGCTCCAACGACACCTGGATGAGCGGCGCGAGCACCGAGGTCGCCACCGTCGTGGGAGTGGTCAGCGTCACCGGAAAAGAGAACAACCAGCGCAGCCTCAGGTTCGACAGCGGTTCCGCAGCCACGGCCCGGCACCGGATATGGCCCGACATCATGAGCGTCGCCAACGCCAAGTACGGCGGCGACGAGTTCGACGAGGCCGCGAACAACCTCATTCGCGGTGTGCAGGTCACCGTGCCCGATGTGCGCGGCCAGAGCGTGGATCAGGCCCGCAACACCATCGAGGGCGCCGGCTTCGGCTTCCTCGACGGCGGGCAGACCGACTCCGAGCTGCCCGCCGGCACCGTGGCGCGCAGCGACCCCGCCGGCGGCGCGACCACCAGCACCGGCGCCGCCGTCACGGTGTACTCCAGCAACGGGTCGCAGATCTTGCTGCCCAATGTGGTGGGGCAGACCGTCGACCAGGCTAAGGGCACGCTGAGCGGTTTCGGCGTGGTGGCCAACGAGCAGGCGGTGACCGACCCGGGCCAGAACGGCAAGGTGCTGTCCCAGGCCCCCGCCGCGGGCAGCCCGGTCATCCCGGGCGGCACCGTGATCGTGGTCGTCGGCAAGATCCCGTAGCCCTTGTCGAGACCGGCGAAATCCGCTGGTCGAAACCCCGGGACCCGATGGGGTTATACTTGTCGAGGTCCACAGGGCCATCGGGGTATGGCGCAGCTTGGTAGCGCGCGTCGTTCGGGACGACGAGGTCGCAGGTTCAAATCCTGTTACCCCGACAGAAACAAACCCCCACTCGTTGCGAGTGGGGGTTTTTCTGTTCCTTCGCGCCCGGAAAGGCCCGCCATGACTGACTCCCCCCGCACCGATTCGGCCCCGGTGGTCACCCGCCGCGCCTGGCAGGCCCTCATCGTGCTGCTCGCGGGGATGTTCATGGCGCTGCTGGACACCACGATCGTGAACGTGGCGTTGCCGAGCATCCAGACCAGCCTGAACGCCTCCGAGGCGACGCTGTCGTGGATCATCTCCGGCTACGCCCTCGCATTCGGCCTCGCGCTCATCCCGGCCGGCCGCATCGGCGACCGGATCGGTCACAAGTGGGTGTTCTTCACCGGGCTGGCGCTCTTCACCGTGGCGAGCCTGGCCTGCGGCCTGGCGCAGGACCAACTCCAGCTCATCGTGGCCCGGGTGCTGCAGGGACTGGCCGGCGGCATGTTCGTGCCCGCCGTGACCGCCGTCATCCAGCTGATGTTCCCGCCGCGATTCCGCGGCAAGGCGTTCGCCATCATGGGCTCGGTCATCGGCGTCTCCACCGCGCTCGGCCCCATCGTGGGCGGCCTGATCATCGAGGCCTTCGGCGTGGAGAACGGCTGGCGCCTGGTGTTCTGGGTGAACCTGCCCATCGGCGTGGTCGCCCTCATCGCCGCGGCGGTGCTGCTGCCCTCAGGCACCGGCACCAAGGCCACCGCAGGCGCACAGGCATCCCGCATCGACTGGGTGGGTCTACTGCTCGTGTCGGCCGGCCTGGTGGCGCTGCTGGTGCCGCTGATCGAAGGCCAGGACCGCGGCTGGCCGCTCTGGACCTACCTGGTGCTCGCCGCCGGCGCCCTGCTCATCGTGGCGTTCGGCGCCTGGGAGGTGCGGGTGAGCAAGCGTGGGCAGAGCCCGCTCGTGCCGCCGCACCTGTTCTCTCACCCCGCCTTCACCGGCGGTGTGATCCTGGCCCTGGTGTACTTCGCGGCCTTCACCAGCATCTTCTTCACCATCTCGATCCTCTGGCAGGCGGGCCTCGGCCACACCGCGCTCGAGTCCGGCCTGGTGTCCATCCCGTTCGCGATCGGCTCGATCGTCGCATCGTCGCAGAGCAACCGGCTCACCCTGCGCTTGGGTCGCACCGTGCTCGTGCTCGGCGTGGGCCTGGTGACCATCGGCCTGGTCTGGGTGTGGCTGGTGCTGCTTCTCACCGCCCCGGCCGACCTCACCAACTGGCTCCTGCTGCCGCCGCTGTTCATCGCGGGCCTGGGCAGCGGCGCGTTCATCGCCCCGAACGTGTCGTTCATCGTCGCCACCGTCGACCGCGCCGAGGCCGGCGCGGCCAGCGGCGTTGTCGGCGTGATGCAGCGGGTGGGCAGCGCCGCGGGTATCGCCGTGGTGGGCAGCGTCTTCTTCGGCACCCTCGTGGTGGCCGGCCCCGGCGCGGATGCTGTGGCCACCGGCTTCACCGACAGCGCCACCCTGGCCATGGCCGTCAGCGCCGCCCTGAGCGTGGTCGCCCTGCTGCTGGTGTTCCTGCTGCCCAAGCGCGTCGAGGTTCCCGGCGGGCGCTGAGCCACACCTGTTGCTCCCAGCCGGGCCTGGCTACGCTGGGAGCTTGGTCCGTTGACGGTGATGTCCTCCCGCGATGCACCCTGCCGGAGGCCGTGACCCGCAGCCCGTGGGAGGTCTCGTGAACGCTTTAGCTAGGCGCCGGCACGCCACTCTCCGCACGGTCGCCCGCTGGCTTGCCGCCGCGTACCTGCTCACCCTCACGCTGATCGCGTTCTGGCCCACCCCGGTCGACCGCGGCGCTCACGGCACCATCGTGCGGGTGCTTGACCGCCTGCACGCCCAGGGCGTGCCGACCTGGCTCAACTACACCCTGGTCGAATTCACCGCGAACATCGCCCTGTTCCTGCCTGTGGGGCTGCTGGGCGTGCTTCTGCTCGGCTCCGCCCGCTGGTGGCTGGCGATCCTGGCCGGTTTCACCGCCAGCAGCCTGATCGAACTCGGCCAGCTGATCTTCCTGCCGGCCCGGTACGCCACCGTCATGGACGTGCTCGCCAACACCGCCGGCGCCGCCCTCGGCGCCCTGCTCGCGCTGGCCCTGCTGGCCGCCGTCACCGCCCGCTCCCCCGCCGTCCCCCGGCAGCTGGCGTAGCCGTTCTCGCTGGTCGAGCTTGTAGAGACCCCCGCAGCCCGCCTACCCAGCCGCCTGCAGCGGCCCTACCACCGCCGCCACGGTGTCGGAGCGGTAGGCCTCCTGCAGGGCCGGCAGCGCCTCCCAGTCCAGGTTCACGATCGACTGCCCGTCGGCAGACGTGCCGGTACCCGTGGTGGGGATGGTGAAGAAGCTCACGTCGCCCTCCCGCACCTCCCGCAGTTCCACGCCCAGGCTCACCAGGTCGGTGGCCGAGAGCTCCGCGTCGATCGCCAGGTTGGGGCTGACCGCCTCCACCACCCCGCCCATCGTGGCCGGACTCGCCAGCACCGACTTCTGCATCAGCCCGCTGAGCAGCGCCCGGATCAGCAGTTGCTGGTTGCGCACCCGCTGGAAGTCCCCGTCGGTGAACGCGTAGCGCTCCCGGGCGAAGGCCAGCGCCTCGGTGCCGGTGAGGTGCTGCGCCCCCTGCGGGAACGTGTGCCCAGCCAGATGGTACGAATCGAAGGCGATGGGGTTGTCGATGTCCACGCCGCCGAGCGCATCCGTCAGCGCGGCGAACCCGGCGAAGTCCACCACCGCCACATGGTCGATGCGCGAGCCCAGCAGCCCCTCCACCGTCTGAACCGCCAGCGGCACCCCGCCGTAGGACAGCGCCGCGTTGATCTTCGCCTCGCCGTGGCCGGGGATCTCCAGCCAGGTGTCGCGCGGGATCGACATCACCGACAGCGACTTGCGATCGGCCGGCACGTGCACGATCACGATGGTGTCGGAGCGTTGCCCGCTGAGGTTGGCGATCGACCCGGTGCTGGCGCCCCGGCTGTCCGAGCCCAGCAACAGAAAATTCAGCGCGGATGCCGCCGCGCCGGTCGCCACCGGCGGCCGCACCGACTCGTCGGCCGGGAACGCCGCGGGAATCTTCTCCACCGACTCGAAGCTCCTCGAGAGGTTCCACACCGTCACCGCGGCCGCCCCCAGCACCACAATCGCGAAAGCACTGAACACAACAAAGACAATCCGCCAGGCCCGGCTGCCGCGCGCAGGCCGAGTCTGATGGCGCGTTGGCGCGTTCTGCACTTCGGGCATCGGGTTGCCTCCTGCGGACCGGTAGGGGTGCGGTGCGCACACCATAGACCGCCGATTCAGGCCCGGATAGTGTCCTCCATTGTGCCGACACCCGAATTGGGGGTCACCCATTTGGGGTGCAAATCCCCCGCTCCCCCATTAGAGTCGCTGCATGGGAATCCGACGACGAACTCGTCGGATTCGCCGTTGGTACCGACGACACGAACAGAGCAGCGGGATGCTTGCCGCCCGTGTGATTCTCATTGCGCTGGCCGCTTGCACAGCACTAACAATCGCTCTCATCGCCATGTAACGCCTCATCACCGCTTCACATATCCCCGACTGCAGTAGACGCCATTTACATTCGGCCCCCAGAAATCCCGTTCTGTTGGCGAGCGTCGGCTAGATGTGCCAGTGAGGCATTCTTGGCGGTTGCGGAGGCCCAGTCAGTGAGCCTCTTAGAGGCTCCCGCCCTGCCGTCAGGTCCGCTTACGGCGAGAAGATTCGTCGTCGAGCAGCTCGCGTTATCAGATGCCCGGGAAATGAGGTCTCCGCAAAAGCGTTTAGCTTTAGGCTACGGTTCCCGCCGCGCGCCCGCGGCATCAAGCAACGGGATTACTTGGGTCGCGATGAAAGCGTGCCCTTCGTCGTCAGGGTGCACGTTGTCGCTCCCAATGAAGCGTCCATTTTCACCGGTGAGCCAGCCAAGCCGGATCGGTGAGGCGAAGTTCGCACCAATCGCTGCTGCCCTGGCTTCCAAATGCGCGTCCAACTGCAGAAGCACCTCGGACGGCTGGTCGTCCCGCCAAAAAGGGCCGAGAATAACCAGGTTTGCGTCGGGCCAGCGACCTTGGAGACGAGCAATGAACGCGTCTGCAGCCAGGGCATTCTCGGCCGGCGTCGCGCGATAGTCATTCGCGCCCGCTGCCAGCACGATTACATTCGCGAGTGAGCCGGGGCGAGTAGAGTCCAAGGCTGCATTCAGACCTCGACCGTCAGCCTCACCATTGATGTAGCCTGCGCCACTACTCGACTCAACTGAGGCTGTGCAACCCAGTTCCACACAGGCAATGGCCGGCCAGCCAACGTCATCGACTCCTCCCATTTCGGAACCGCCCGTGTAGGAATCGCCAAAGAATTTCACGGCGGGCGGCGCCACCCGGGCGGTTCCATATGTAGGGATTGGGCCGGCTGTCGCGGTCGGATCAGCATTCGATTGCGCGCTACCCAATGCGAATGTAGTGAGTGCCACCACGGCTACAGCGATTAGACCAAGCCCTCCAATTTTGAAAGAGCGCATGCTCGTAGATTCGCGGAGATTCCTGCGACCTCGTCGATTCCCCCATGCCATGGGCTTAGCCTATCGGAGCGCCAGTTGCGAGACGACGAGGAACATATCCTTCTCCTCTGGTTGCATCGCCAATATATTCCCGACCGTCGTTCCCTTTGGTACTTCGCATACGGGATTTGCACCGACTATTAGACCCCTAAACGCAGGACTCCGCGTTCTCCGCTTCTCAAGTGCCGATTGTTGCCGTCGAAATCTCTCATGGCGTTTTGAGTCAGGCGTTGAGTATCGACGTTTCGCTGGGCCCATTCGGTAGGCTCTCCCAATGCGTCTACTAGCTCCGGCAATACTCATGTGCAGCGTCCTTTTGCTCTCTAGCTGCGCCAGCGCCGACACACCAACCATTGCGGTTCCGTCGAGGACGGCAACCGCCACCCCTGCGCCTACGACGCTGACCGAACCGCAGCTCCTCGACAAGCAGACCAAGACCATGGTGAACCTCTACAGCCAGGTGGTCTGCACCAACCTTGCTGATCACCCCGACCTCGACCTCAACTACGCCGTCGACAAGGTGCTGGCCACCTACGCCACCGAGGGTCTCTCCGAGGAGTCTCGAGTGGAACTCGCCCACCGCGTGCTAGAACAGTCCGCAGCTAAGAGCTGCCCGGATCAGAGCGGACGCGTCGCAGCCGACCTCACAGAGTGAAGCTCCGGTGCTAGCGCCATCGAGTCCGTCCGGCTGAGGGTCGCCCTTTCGGCGGCACCGGGGTATCTTGACACCGATCGCGGCGCTTACCCCGCTTCTTTCACGCGCCGGGCCCGCCGGCGCGGCAAGCACATGCTCCCCGAAGAGGATGCACCTATGCCGTCAACCCGTTTTGGCCTTCGTCGGTGGTTCGAGCGCGAAATCACAGCGCCACTCACCGCGATGTACGGCCGCATCGACGAACATCTGCTCGACGCTTCAGCCGACCAGGCACCGCCGCCGAACTCCTCTAAGGGCGCACTATCGCCAAGGTCGGAATGAGCTCATCAAGGAATGCCGCGGTGTCGTTCCAGTTCTCGACGGCGACGCAGTCAACGCCCAGAGCCTTCACCGGGTAATCATTCCCATTCTCATCCAGTCTGTCCCCCACAAATAGCATCTCGTCGAGGGGAATGCCGGTGAGTTCGGCGAGCCGATTCATGCCGTACGCCTTGTCAATGCCCCGCCGGGTAATGTCTACGGAGGTGGAGCCTCCCGAGCGCACTTCAAGGTCGGGCAGCAACGCCTGAACGGACTCGCGAAGCGCCGTCTTCTTTGCACCATCTGTGTCCCACTGGGTCTTCGCTGCCACCGGCGCCGCTTGCCCGAGGGCGGAGAAGGTGATCTGCGAACCGCGGTCCTCAAGAATCGGACCCCAGGTCTCGCTCTCCCAGTAACCGAGCTCGCGGGCGATCGCTTCCACAGCGGCCAAGGCGCGCCACTTCTGATCATCGGTCAAATTCTCGGCATAGACCTGCTGCCACTCCCCCGCACTGTGGCGGTAATACTGAGTGCCGCAGGTAGGCATGAGGTGCAGACGCGCAAGCGCGGACTCGTCCACATCAGCCAGGTTATCCACGACCTGCATGGTGAACTGAGCGAATTGGCCGCCCGAGATCACGCACACTTCCGCTACGTCCAACAGCCGCACGAGAAGTGCCGCCATACGCGGATCGATCGGTGACTTAGACGGCGCGAGGGTGTCGTCCAGGTCGAAGGCGACCAAACGAGGGTTCTGCAATGCCATTTAGGGACGGCCCAATCCGTAGTAGGTCCAGCCGGCGGCTCGCCAAGCTGCTGCATCGAGGGTGTTCCGACCGTCGACAATTGTTCGGGTGTTCACAAGACCAGCGGCCCATTCCGGGTCGATCGACTTGAATTCTGGCCACTCGGTGACCAGCACGACAGCGTCTGCGCCGCGAAGGGTCTCTTCGAGATCCGTGGCGTAGGTGATCTGGGGGTGACGTGACCGTGAGTTCTCGATGGCTTGCGGGTCGGTGGCGACCACGTCGGCGCCCAGTCCTCGCAATTGCACGGCAACGTCGAGGGCGGGCGAGTCACGCACGTCGTCGGAGTGAGGCTTGAAACTTAGCCCGAGGACAGCGACCTTGGCGTTGTAGACCGGGCGGTCGAGGGCCGATACCGCGAGGTCGACAACGCGCTGGCGTCGGCGGAGGTTGATGGCATCAACCTCCTTGAGGAAGGCGACGGATTCGCCGCGCCCAAGTTCTTCGGCCCGTGCAGTAAATGCGCGGATATCCTTGGGCAGGCATCCGCCACCAAAACCAACACCGGCATTTAAGAAACGGCGCCCAATACGCGTGTCGTAGCCGATGGCGTCGGCCAGCTGGGTGACATCGGCGCCGGAGACCTCGGCGATTTCGGCCATGGCGTTGATGAAACTAATCTTGGTCGCCAGGAATGCGTTCGCGGCGACCTTGACAAGCTCGGCAGTGGCATAGTCGGTAACTACCAGCGGGGTCTTAGCACCCACGGCGGAAGCGTAGACCTCGTTGAGCTGAGCGACCGCTCGATCCCCGCTCGGTCCCTGAGGCACCCCATAGACGAGTCGGTCTGGTGCAATTGTGTCCTGCACTGCAAATCCTTCGCGCAGGAACTCGGGGTTCCAAGCGAGCGCCGCGCCTGCCCCGGAAGCCTCGACGACCAGCGCGAGACGGGCGGCGGTGCCCACCGGCACCGTGCTCTTGCCGACCACGAGGTCGCCTGCCTTAAGGTGCGGCAAGAGCGCCTCTACTGCCGCGTTGACATAGGTCAGGTCGGCGGCATAGCTTCCCTTTTTCTGCGGGGTTCCCACAGCAACGAAGTGCACCTCAGCGCCGGCTGCGTCGGCGATCTCCGTACTGAAACGCAGCCGACCTGAGGCCATGGCGGACGTCAGCACTTCGGGTAGCCCCGGTTCGAAGAACGGGGTGCGCCCCTCGCTCAGAGCCGCGATTTTGGCCGCGTCGACGTCGATACCGACGACCTCATGCCCGAGCTCGGCCATAGCCGAAGCGTGCACAGCGCCGAGATAACCACAACCGATAACAGAAATTCTCATGCTTTTATCCCCATGTGACAGAGCCTACCGGCAGCACCTGAGGTGCCCGGGGGCGACGAGCGACTAGAAGCGTAGACGGCGCTTCTCAAAAAGAAGGCCCCGAACAGTATGTTCGGGGCCCTCTGTGATGCATGGCTAGCTACCTCACGCAGTGTCGGAAGGTGGTGCCTCCAGCCTTACCGAGTTTGACTACGCGTTGGAGCGCTGGCGACGCACAACGGTCAGAGCAACCATCAGTGCAACGCCAAGCAGCAGGGCGCCAGCAGCCGCCCAGATCGCGAGCATCGGAGCGTCGTAACCGGTGCTGGCAAGGCCGCCATCGGTCGAGGTAGCGCCAGCGCCCGCGTCAGCGGCAGGAACGGTGATCGAGGCGGTGCCCACGGTGCCGGAGGTGAGGCCGGTGGCTGTGGTGGTGTAGGTGCCGGTCGCGTCAGCCGGAAGTGCAACGTTGACGCTGGCAGCACCAGCGGACGTTGCCGACTTGGTCAGCGAGACCGTGGCGGCCTTGACGACAGAGAGTGTGGCGGTACCAGACCCGGTTACGGCGAACGAAACCGATTCGCCGGCGGTGAAGGATCCGTCGGTGAAGGCAACGGCGACCGTTGCCCCGGGTGCGACGGTGCCGGAGACAACGACGTTGCTCTCCGGTACATAGCCCGCTGCGTTAGCTGCGGCCGGAACTGCGAAAACTGCGAGAACCGCGAGTGCGGCTGCCGCTAAGGACTTTTTGAACATGGAGGTACCCCCTGCTGATGTGCAATGAATGTGCCGACACTGGCGGTGCTTCGATTGAAGCTGTCCCCCGAGGAGGGGATACCCCCAACACTAGGGGATGTTAACAGCCGATATCCAGTTTCTTTGTTTCATTTCTGTGAATTACGGGTGTCATTTGCAACTCATTTTCTCCGGCGAACTGCTGTGGACCGAGCCAGTTATAGCGCAGGACCGTGCTCTGCCCGGGCGAAAGTTCGATAGCGATCGCGCTCACCTGATAGCCGTCGTCGCTTGCGGGAAGGTAGGGGACCGGTTGGCCGTCCTGCGATAAGCCCAGGTTCTGCATATCAGGCGCTGCGTAGACGGAGACAATAGTCTTCACATTTCCGGGCGCAACACCGAACACCCCTCCACCCGTGACGTAACGGGGCAGGACTGTCGCGGCGTCGGCCGGCGCCGTGTTCGTGAGCGTGACCTCCACCGTGTAATTGGGCCGCCTATCGTTACGGCAGGTGACTTGCCCAATACTCGAGTTCACGTCGAGATAGGTTCCCATCTTGGCGCCGGTCGCATCGTTGAGATACAGCCCGAATCTCTGCGTCGCATCGTCGCTTATGGGCAGCGATCCGGCCAAACTGGTGTCCGCCAGAATCGCTTGCTCACCCTCAGAGGAGCTCCACACCAGCACGCGATGCTCAGCCCCGGCCTTACCCAGAGCAGTAATCAGTTTGACCGGATCGACGTCACCGCCGGCGACGGCCGAAAACACTGAGGCCGCCGCTGCTGCGAAGAAGGCGTCCTGGTCGGACGGCTCTGCGTAGCGCGCGTACACATCGGTGAGTAGAAGACTGACGGCGTTTTCCGAACTAAGCACGTCTCCCGTTGGGAGCGTGATGGGGCCGGTAGCGGCGAGGATGTATCCCAGCGCTACCGGATCGATGGACAGTACACCGTCGACCTGGACGCCATATTCCAGACGCCACATCTCCTGCGCCAGTTTGGCCGAGAGGGGAAAACTGGGCGTAAGGCCGACATTCAGCATGTACTGACCGGTTCTCTGGCTGTAGAGGTTGCCGGTGTCGGGGGGAAGATCAAGCACCGATTCAGCGTGACGGGGGAAGCTTGCACCGGGTGCCTGCTGAGTGAGTTGAATTGCCCCATTCTCGGTGTGGATCAATGCAACAGCACCAACAATGCCACCCGTGGAGCGAAGTTCGGCAGGATTCTGGAAAAGTACCGCGTAGTTTCGCGGGCCGTTGGCACCCAGCATGGCTGGAATAATCCGAACTGCTCTGTCGACGGCGCTAATGGAAACGGCAGCCTCGTCGACTGCTGCGCTCAGCCTTCCCGCCGCGCCGGATACCTCGTCGAGGGTACCGTTCGTGTCGAGCGCACTAGCCTGTGTCTGCGCTGCGACTATCGCTGTCGCGGCCGAACTTATAGCTGGCTGTGCATCGATGAGCGGTTGCACGTCGATCGCGCCATCAACGGGGCGGAAGTCGTTGACCGAGATGCCGCCCGCTACTTCGGCGAGCGGAGCGATCCCGTTCTTGGCCAGATCGTCGACAACTGCCGCCAGCTGTCGAACGACGGCGAGGTTGGGCCCAAGCGCTGGGATTCCCTCGAATGCACGCCACACGGGATCACTGGTGAGAGCGGCCGCCGAGGCAGCGCGCTGGGTCAACTCCTCACCAGTAAGCCGAGCCCCGTCACCGTCACCGTCCACAACCTGGCGTTGCATGGTGCTGGCCAGCGGAATCGCACCCTCAAGCTCTCCCCGAGCGAGGACAGCGCGAACGCCTACCCACGCTACCGACCCGAGAAGGACGATAACCACCGCAAGCAAAACCAACAAAGCCGCCTTCTTGCGACCGCGCTTGGCACGCCTCCGATCGCGTCGGCGCGGCCGAGTCGAGGAGAGAGACTCCACCACCTACTCGCGCAGCGTGTCGGAGTGGGCCCGGTACCAGCCGACGGTTGAGCGGAGTCCGTCTTCGAGGCCGATTTTAGCGGTCCAGCCGGCCTGGGCGAGTTTGCTGACATCGAGCAGTTTCTGGGGGGTGCCGTCGGGCTTGTCGGTGTCCCACTCGGTGGTGCCGGTGAAGCCGACGACGCGGGCGATGGTTTCGGCGATCTCCCGGATGGTGACGTCGCTGCCGGTGCCGACGTTGACCTGGTCGGGCCCGTCGTAGTGCTCGAGCAGGTGCAGGCAGGCTTCGGCCATGTCGTCCACGTGCAGGAACTCCCGCCGCGGCGTGCCAGTGCCCCAGTTGGTAACACTGGTCGCACCCGACTGGGCGGCTTCGTCATACCGGCGGATCAGGGCCGGAAGCACATGCGAGCCCTTGGGCGAGAAGTTATCACCGGGCCCGTAGAGGTTGGTCGGCATCGCCGAGATCCACGGCAGGCCGTACTGCCGGCGGATCGCCTGGATCTGCAGGATCCCGGCGATCTTCGCGATCGCGTACGCGTCGTTCGTGGGCTCGAGGTGCCCGGTGAGAAGGGTGTCTTCCCGGATCGGCTGCGGCGCCAGACGCGGGTAAATGCACGACGAACCCAGAAACAACAGGCGTTCGACACCGTACTTGAGGGCAGCGTCGAGGACGTTGACCTGGATGCGCAGGTTGTCGCTAAGAAAATCCACCGGGTAGGTGCTGTTGGCCAGGATCCCGCCGACCTTCGCCGCAGCCAACACCACGTACCGGGGCGTAGTCTCGGCGAAGAACGCGAACACCGCGTCCCGGTCTTTCAGGTCCAGCTCAGCCGAGCTGCGGCCGACGAGGTCGGTGAAGCCTTCCGCTTCCAAGTGCCGCCAGATCGCGGAGCCGACCAGGCCGCGATGCCCGGCCACATAGAACCGGGCATCCCGGTCCAGGGCCGCCGGGGTGAAGTCGACCTGGTCGCGGGTGTCCGTCGCCGTGTCAGTCATGGTTACTTCGTTCCCCAGCTCGTCAGCTTGACCTCATCGATCCACGGCCGACCGGAGTGCGACAGCGCGGCGATGTCGGCGTCGACCATGATGCGGGCCAGCTCAGCGGTATCGACTTCGGCCTTCCAGCCGAGCTTGTCCTGGGCCTTGGACGCGTCGCCGACGAGGGCGTCGACCTCGGTGGGGCGCAGGTAGCGTTCGTCGAAGCGGACGTGCTCTTCCCAGTTCAAGCCGGCGTGGCTGAACGAGGTTTCCACGAAGTCACGCACCGTGAAGTTACCGCCGGTGGCCAGGACGAAGTCGTCCGGCTCGTCGGCCTGCAGCATCCGCCACATACCCTCAACGTATTCCGCGGCGTAGCCCCAGTCGCGGATCGAGTCCAGGTTGCCCAGGTAGACGTGATCCTGGGTGCCGGCCTTGATCGCCGCGACGGCACGGGTGATCTTGCGCGTCACGAACGTTTCACCACGGCGCGGGGACTCGTGGTTGAACAAGATCCCGTTCACGGCGAACATGTCGTACGCCTCCCGGTAGTTCTTCGTCACCCAGTACGAATACACCTTCGCGGCACCATACGGGGAACGCGGGTAGAACGGGGTGTCCTCGTTCTGCGGCGGCGGCGTCGCACCGAACATCTCCGAACTCGACGCCTGGTAGAACCGCGGGTGAATACCCGCCATCCGCACCGCTTCCAGCAAACGAATGGTGCCCATCCCGGTCGTGTCACCGGTGTGCTCAGGCTCATCGAAAGACACCCGCACGTGCGACTGCGCGGCCAGATTGTAGACCTCGTCCGGCTGAATCTCGGCCAGGAGCGTCACCAGACGGGACCCGTCGGAAAGGTCGCCGTAGTGCAGGAACAGCTTCGCCGACGGGTCATGCGGGTCCACGTAGAGGTGATCAATCCGCGAGGTGTTGAAGGTCGACGCGCGACGGATCAAGCCGTGCACCTCGTAACCCTTGGCGAGCAGAAGCTCGGCCAGGTAGGAACCATCCTGGCCAGTGATACCGGTAATGAACGCGCGCTTAGTCAATTGATCCCCCAGGGGTGTCGGGCAACAACAATCGGACATGACGTCCGTCGTCAATGCCGGGCTGTTTCGCTTCAAGGCTGAGCATATGGATTCGAATGCAGGGACGCAAACGGGGGGTACCCGAGTGTGTCATCGGCGAGTGCCGGCACGGGTCACAATCCTGTGTAGCCACCTTGCGAACTTGTCGATGGCCGCTCCCTCGCCCAGCACGTCCGTGCGGTAGCGGAACCCGTTTTCGCCCAAGCTGCGGGCAAGAACAGCGTCAGAACCGAGCGCAAGGGCGGCGTCTAGGAGCGCCTGCGGGTCGCCGGCCGAGACGATCCGGCCAGCGTTGGCTGCTTCGATCTCGCTGGCGGTGAGCCCATCGGGATCGGTAGCGCCGATGACGGGGCGGGCCGCGTTGAAGTAGGAGGTGAGCTTGCTGGGCACTGCCATCTCGGACACACCCGGCTTTTCATTGACGAGCAGCACGTCCGCTGACGCAAGCGCGTCTTGGAAGCCGGCATCGTCCAACGACCCGATGAACTGCAAGCGTGTGACGCTCGCGCCGAGGGCCTGGAGCTCGTCGCGTTGGCTGCCGTTGCCTAACAACACGAATCGCACCGGACGCTCCTGCTCGTCTGCAAGACCGGCCGCATGCACGACATTCTCGAGGCCCTGTTTTACGCCCATATTGCCCGCATGCAGCACGATGGTCTCACCGTCCGCCCAGCCGTGACGGGCCCTTGTGGCAACAACGTCAGTCGGCGCGGCAGGGTCGAGGTGTGTCCAGTTGCGCACAACTTCAATCCGCTCGGCGGCGACACCGAGCCGTCGGCTGAGATGCTCGCCGAATCTGTCGTGAATCACGACGACACCCGAAGCTGCCCTGAGGGTGGTCTTCTCCACCCACGTGATGAGCTTCGCAACCGGGCCAACGCCCATTCCGGTTTCGGTGATTCCGAGGCTGTAGATGTCTTGCACCCAGACATTCACGAGCGGCCGCGTTGGGCTCAGTCGCGCGCGTGCCATGGCGAGCGCCGTGGAAAACAGCGCGGGTGACACCATCACGATGACATCGGGGTTGCCCCAGCGGGCGAACACCAGGCGCAATCCGAAGGTGAGCTCCGAAACGAGCCGATTCAGGCCGCCGGGCTTGGCAGGTACGTAGTGCCGCAATCGGGTGACCGTTACCCCATCAATGACCTCAGTGCTCCTCCAGCGGCCGTAACCGTCGTGGATCTCCCATTCGGGGTAATGCGGGTGGGCAGTTAGCGCGCTCACCGCAACACCGCGCTCCGCCAATCCACGTGCTAAAGCGCTGGTGTACGGTGATATTCCGGTGGTCTCCGGCGCATAGTTGAGTCCGATAATGAGAACTCTTGGGGAGGATCCCTCGGACCCACTCGCCGTGGGCAGCGGGACGTCTAGACGCGTCACAATGGAGCTACTTCCTCTGTCGCAGGTCCGAGCACCGCGAAGTGTGCCAACCCAGCTTCATTTCTTCTCACGAGAATCCCCCCAAGTGGATCGATGTTCCCAATCGCTGCGCCCAATGTGGTCGCCCCCATCCGGGTGTCAATCACGGTGTGGAATCCCAGCCTAACCACGACAGCACCCCGGCCCCCAAATGCGGGGACGTCGACAGGGTAAATTGCGAGTTTCGGACACGTTACAATTCAGCACACACCCACCCGCGCGCCCTGGACGGGGTGCAGAGGCGAGACAATATGGGGACGGGCAATTTTGGGAGGACTCCATGGGATTCAGGGAACCGAATCAGCCAAGCAACGTGCGCGTAATCGACTTGGCTGACGCGCCAGGCGAGAAAACCGCATGGGACAGGCCGAAAGCACAGGTCTACCTTTGGGCGATCGTCGAACTGCTTCTCATCACCAACGCATGGCAAGTCAGTTCTACCCTGCGAATCCGCGCCCTTCGCCTTTTCGGCGCGGAGATCGGCGACGGAGTCATCTTCCGGCCCCGCACACGAGTGAAATTCCCGTGGAAGTTGCACATCGGCGACCGGGCCTGGATTGGTGAGGGCGTTTGGTTTCACAATCAGGACCACATCCACATCGGAAGCGATGTCGTTATTTCTCAAGAGACATTCCTCACCACTGGCACTCACGCCTACCGAAGGGACATGTCTCTACTCACCCGGCCGATTCTGATCGAATCTGGAGTTTGGATTACTTCACGCTGCATGGTCCTGGGCGGAGTCACCGTTGGGACCTCTGCTCTAGTCAAGCCGATGTCATTGGTCTCCGAAGATGTGGCCCCGAACACAATTGTTGGGGGAAATCCCGCACGTCCATTGGGTACGAGATTTCCCACCGCCGCCTAGCCTGTCCTGCCCCGTAGCGCGGCTGAGTGCGACTCCCGCTCTTCAGCGGAATTGAACCTGTGCTTTACGACCCTCGCTGGATTGCCGACGGCGATGCCGTATGACTCGACATCCTTTGTGACCACGGCTCCGGCGCCGATGATGGCTCCATCCCCGATTTGAACTCCGCCCAGAACGATGACTCCGCCGCCTATCCACACGTCGCGGCCAATCTGTACAGAGTCGAGCGGAATGTTCTCGCGATCGCCCACCCAAGTTGAAAAGGCCATGGGCATGCCAACTTGATCCGTGTCGTGATCCGCCCGCCCAACGATTTGCACGCCCCGGCCGATGAGGCAGTAGTCGCCTATCGTTCCGTCCACCTCGATCACCGAGCGTTGACCGAGCGACACATTGTCGCCGACAATCAGCCCGTGCAAAGAATTAATGGAACTACCGCGGCCCAACCTCAGATTGAGACCGTGTGTAACTTTGCCGTGCACGGCGATCCGCCTCATCACACCTCGCACTATTCGTTCCAGTGGCGCCGGGATTCTGCTTCGGTTCTCCGGAACCCTAATCATTGAATTCTCGGCCATCCGTCTGCCCCCAATCTTTGATCGTCATTGCGCAGGGCATGCTTTATACCCGACGCCATCGCCTCCGCAGAATATGCCTGACGGACAGAGTCTGCGAGTGCAGAACGCTCGGCTCCTGCCCCTTGTCTCGGGAATGAATCCAAGGTGCGCGCGAGCGACGCCGGGTCGTCTGTGTCGAAGAACGCCACCCCACCGAACCTTGCAAGTTCGATTTCAGGGGCGTGCGGTTCGTCCCGCGAAATTGCCATGGGCACTCCAAAACCCAGACTCTGTGTCAAACTCAACCCAACGTAGCCAGGGGAAACGGAACAAACGGCACCTGCATACAACGCCTGCAGTTCACTAACCTCCGCAACTTGCCCGAGGAAACTCACCTCGTCTTTGGATCCACCGAGAGAAGTCACTAGCTGTTGTAGCCTCACTAGCTCTTCCCCCTGTCCCGCGATGAGGAGTCTCGCACCGGACTTCCGGAGCTCACTCTGCAGGAAGCCCCGGATGAGTACCTCGACCTTCTTGTCCGCAACCAGCCGCCCGACATAAAGCACGTGGGAGTAGGAGTCGTTGGTACTAGATGCACCCATCTCGTTCGCCCGATATAGAGAGTTCGGAGCTACCCAGACCGGCGAATTTGGGAGTTCTGCGCGCGCGGGCAGGACGCTGTCGTAACCGTATAAGACCGTGCCTTGAGCCAGCCTCCTCATCAGCCGTCTCAGTGAAGCTGTTTTGCTCTCACCCCCCGCTCGCGGATGCAGATGGCCCCAAAGGAGAGTTCTCCTGCGGCCTACGCGACGGAGGATGAGAAGCACCCAGGCAGTCGCGCTCCTGGGGTTAAGGTCGAGAATCGTCGTCTGAGCGCGAAGGGCCGCACCCCAGTGTCCCGTTTGAATGAGCCCGCGTCCAGCGATAACTGTGTTCGTCACGAGTTGATAGAGAGAACTGTCTATGCCAGTTCGAATCGTCGGATCGATGTGTCTGGACCCCGCATAGAGGCCCACATTGAGGTTCTCCGTCTCTGCGAGGGACTCAATGCACTTCTGTCGGTAGAAGGGAAGCACCGCCAGGTATAGGACAAACGGCGGAGGACCCTGACTGCTAGTGGTCATAACGTTCCCTTTCGCGTAAGGATCTGTGAGATGCGCTGACTCCAGTCACGCTGGCACCGGAGTTACAAGAACTCCTGGACTCTGCTCTTCAAGACATGAAGTCGGCTCCTAGCCGCATCGACGTCCAGACTCAAAGTCTGCTTCCGCGCTTGGAAGCCGCTCGCCAGGAGTGTTTCCAAGACAGGCGCGGACGAACCTACCGACGGTACCGAAACCAATTGAATCCAGGGTGAGAGAGTAGTGGGGAGCTTGTCGGCGGATGGTTCGACGACGGCGACTGGGAACGCTCCATGCTGAATTCCCAGAATCAGCGCGTGAAGCCTATTGCTGATCACGATGTCTGCTTCGGCGTAGGCAGCTCGAATCGTATCGAACTGGTCAAGGTGGGACTTTGAGCCCCAGAGAATGGCGTCGAGCCCGAACTCGTATGCGAGCTCACTGTGCTGATTGTCGTCTCGTTTAACCTGGGTAACGAACTTCACGTCGTAGCCAGCGCCCTTGAGGACCTCAACCGCAGTCTTGACCATTTCGCGGTCGACTTTTCTGTCCCCGCGGAGCGATATCAGTGCCAACCCCTTTCGTGCACTTGCGAACCCAGAATGGGCAAAGGCCAAGTCCGGTTGCATTTCCAGGGCGCTTCCTAGCGCCGATGACGATGCATTGTCCCGCACGGTATATATGGCGAACTTGTTCACCAGGGCTCGTTCGATTGCTTTCGCGAGACGGCCCGATCCTCTCAACGCTCGTCCGACCGCGATCGCATGCCCGCCAGAGAGCCTTACCAACGTCACGTTTGCAAAATTGGCGAGAGTTTTAGCTAGTATTTTGGGCTGGGTGCCGAGAAGTTGTGGCCCGGGCGCGAAGGCAATGGAAGCACGTCGCGCCAAGATAGCCCTTAGCAGCAGGACCTGGAACTTAATCGGCGAACGAACCACCCGCACGTTCGACGAGAATGCGAAAGCGTCAATGTAGGACTGAGGCATGGTACCGACGAAAACGGTGACTGACCGTTCTCCTTCTGACACCCAATCAACGAGAGTCTGACGAATTTCGATGTCGCCCAGGTTGTCCCACTGGGCACTGACACTGCAGAAAAGAATGCGGCGACGCATTGGCTCACTTTCAACTTCGGCTTGTCTCATTGGTTCGGTTCCTTGCGAGCGATGAAGATCGTCACACGGCTCAGGAGTAGGACCGCCTGCACGACAAAGGCCAACGCGAGCGCCCAAGCTGCGCCGTAGGCCCCGCTAAAGGACGCGCCTAGGGCGCATCCAACCAGGCACACGATTGTCATCACCAGGGACGTCTTGGCAACAAAGTGTTTTAGGCCGACTCCCTGGAGCAAAGCTCCCAGCAGGGAAGCCGCTGCTGCAAAGACAAGGCCGGAAGTTGCGATCTGAATTGCTGGAACCGCACCTTTGTAGGCCTCGCCCAGGGCAAAAGGAACGAAGTACGGTACAGCGAAAGCGATGGCTACGTACAAAAGCGCCAGACCTGCCAAGCATGCAACCACAAGTTTGACCAAGCCAAAAAGGTTCGAGTGGTTACGCCGAGAGGCCTGGGGCAGAAGTACAGTTGCGAGGGACGTGGGGAGTATGCGTAGTGGACCCGTTATGCGGCTTGCGGCAGCGTAGAACCCCGCCTGATGCGCACCGGCGAAAAAGGTGACGACGGTGACATCGAGATTCCGGGCCTGCGTTGCGACAGAATTCATCCAATACGGCCACGTCTGTATCAAGAGTTCGCGAACGGAGATTCGAACTGAAGGAGCCAAGCGCCGCACGACGAATGAGTGCGCGAATATCGAGGATCCGACCGCCGATACTGCTGACGCAACTGAAAAAGCGAGGATCGGCGGCATGCCTGCAGTCCACATGCCGACAAAGAGCGCAAGGGCACTGGCACGTCGCATGACCAAGTTGCCCGTATTCACCCGTGCATCACCATCTGCAAGAATTACGCCTAGCCAGACGTCGGCATTGCGTTCGCTGGCCACCCATATAGCCAGAGGGAGAATCTCCCAAAACCGGGAGTCTCCAGCCAAGGCCAGAACAATAAGGCAGCTAGCTGTAATTGCCGCGAGCACAAGCGACAACCCGTTGTTCACTTTGAGAGCCGGCGCGATAAAACCACTGTCGCGGTGCCGCGAACGTTCCCTCACCACATAGGTAGAGATGCCTAAATCGAACACAGTTTGAGCTAACGTGGCGACGCCCAGAACCGCCGAGAACATTCCGAAGTCTTCGGGTGCTAGCGCTCGCGCTAGGAGCACGAACGTTAGGGCTTGGATCAACGCAGCCGCTATCCGGCCAGCCGCGACCCAAACAAACTGCGAGATCATGGTGATTCCGTTCAGAGTCGTTGGCGGTCGATTTTGCGCTTTGTGCTGCTCACTCAACCTTTGTTCCTACGTCCAGCCGTACGGCACTGGCATGTGGTGTCCTCACGCCTTGTGTGACTGGCGGGCTGCTACCCGCAGCGGCCAGACGCCGAACGGCCCAGTCCACGATGAGTAGCACTATCCAACACTGAGCAGCTATCCAGAGCTGGGAAATGGGGTTTCCACGAACGATGACGGTAGCGAACCCGGCGAGAAGGAGCAGTAATCCTGTCATCTTCCCCTGGGATGCCCAGAGCCGGGATTCGAAGCCAGCGCAGAGCAGCCCCAGAACAAGCATGCCAATGACGACACCCGGGAATGCGAGATCGTAATAGAGGGTGCCGACAACGCTTGGGACTGGGCAAACTGCCTGCGCGCAGGTTCCCCCGAACGCTTGCAGCAGCAATTCGTTGCTCCAAGTCTGAAAAGGCAGAATGTTAGCCGGAATTGGAGCCAGAAGCGCTTCCCCCAGAGTTCCACGGCCGAACCCATACGGTAGCGAATCTCCCAGCCGTGGCGCGAGGTAGGCCACATAATTGAACATCTCCGTGTCATATGACAAAAAGAAGCTATTGAGAACTCCTTGAATACCTTCGGAACTGAAGTACTCACCCATTGCCCCAACAAGACTTGTGTCGCCCGTTCTGGATCCGGCGCTTCTGACGAACGGGAATATCGCCAAAGCGATAAATGCGGCTGCCGCTCCAATCAACCATCTCAATCTCAGGGTTCTCGTCCACCCTGGCCCGCAAGCCCCGAGCAACGCGGCGACGATTGAGGGAATCAGAAACCGGCGCGTCCCCAAAGCTGACGGGGGGATGATGCAAAGGGCAACTACGATCCAGTAGACCGCGGATTGGCGCGCGGTGTACGGAATGAACCGTTCGAACCGAAACCGAGTAAGTGCCACAACGAGTGCCGCGATGACAGGCAGGGCAGGCACGAGCGCGGGAACGTTAAGAAGCGTCTCCCCGGCGGCCTGCGAGCGCCCGGCAAATAGGACTGCGATGTAGGCGACTCCGCCTCCCAGCACGATCATCGCGATAATCCAGATTCCGAGTACGCTCACCGCTGCAATAGCTGAGACAGCCGGCAACAAGCGCGGCTGCGGCTTTTCGAATTCCGATGGTTGATTCAAACGATTCGGGTTTGTTCTTGCCACGCCGGCGCGTTGACGACCCATTATCGCCCCAAATAGATTGCCCGCGGCGAGGCACACTACTGCCACGAACCCGATAATCGCAGCGTCCTCAAACCCGGAAACCACGTCAAACCCGTAGAAATCGTAGGTCGAGGTAGACAGCATCAATAGCGGTCTGGCACCGAAGATGGCTACCAACATCAGCATCGATACCGAGAATGGCGACACAAGTCGTCCTTGGCGAAAGCGGGTTGTTAGCAGCCAGGCGGTCAGCCCGACAAACACTGTCAGCGTCGGCCAGAATGTGAGACTCTCAGACATCTCCCACCTTGGCAGCCACTAGTACGCTCCTTCGCGACTTAGAACTGTCTTAACAGTTCGCCAAAGGATCCCGACGTCGCCGACAATTGACCAGTTTTCAACGTAGTAGAGGTCCAGCCGCACGGTGTCCTCCCACGAAAGGTTTGAACGACCGCTGACTTGCCATAGGCCAGTTATCCCTGGTTTGACAAGGAACCTCCTATGAACGTGATGCTCGTATTCAGAAACTTCGCGTTCCAGTGGGGGGCGAGGACCGACCAGAGACATAGAGCCACCGAGGACGTTGAATAGCTGGGGTAGCTCATCGAGGCTAAACCGACGCAGGAATTTGCCGATCGGAGTGACGCGAGGATCGTCTTTCATTTTGAACATGACCGAGTTCCCCTCGGATTGTTCCTGCAGTGTCGACAACTGGGCCTCGGCGCCCGTATTCATAGAACGGAATTTCAGCATCTTGAAATGATTGCCGTTGATGCCCACACGGTTCTGACGAAATAGAACCGGTCCGGGGGTGCTAAGGCGTATTGCCACCGCGATTGCTGCCAGCAAAGGCGAAAGAAAGAAGACTAAAAGCGCACTGCCCAAAAGATCGAACCCTCGCTTAGCGTAGAGCTTGATTCCCTCGTAGCGCGGAGTCTCTACGTGGATGAGGGGCAGTCCGGCAACCGGCCTTGTGTGAATGCGCGGTCCGCCGATGTCTGTGAGGCTGGGAGCCACGACTAGGTGCTGACGACCTGGCTCGAGTCCCCAACTCAGCTCTCGCATTCGTTGTGGAGGGAGTTCGTCGCTACTGCTGACCACAACCGTGTCCGCGCCGACGGTCGCCATGGCTTCCTGCACCCTGTCAATGTCCACGAACACAGGAATGCTCGAATCCGGCAGTGAGTAGGTTCCAGAATCACCGGGGATACATGCGCCGACGACCATGTACCCCGCCTCGGGGTGGCGGGCGAGTTCACGCGCCAGGTGCTCCGCAGAGGCACGCGAGCCAACGAGAAGAACCCTAGAAGAAAACTCTCCGTCGAGCCGTTTCGCGCCCAACCAAAGCCGCCATATCCACCGCGAAAACACAAGAACGGCCAGCCCAAGCGGGAATGCGATGAGAATGTAACCCCGAGCGAACTCGATCTGGAAAAGAAACGAAACGATTGCTACGAGTCCGAACAGCCGGAAGGTACCGTCGGCCACCATCCGATACTCCTGTGTACCAGTGCCGAGCACCCTGTATCCACGACTGCCGAAGATGCCGAGCATGAGCATCCAGGCCGTAATGATGGCAACGGAAATCGCCGTGTAGCTGACTGCCACCTCAGTGAGGTTGCCCCCAAAACGCACGTCTGCAGCGGCGACACCGAACCAGAGAATTTGAACACCGAAAACAACCCAAACGAGAACTAGAAGGTCGGTCAGCACTAACCGAGATGCGTAGATATCACGCCAGTTGCGGCCCTCAGACCGAGCGTTAACGGAAACCTCGCCCGTTGTCGTCTTGCTCATGTTCCCCCGCGTGACACGTGGCTACTGCCACGATATTCCCTGGTCGATGGATCGCTTGACGGTGTCGCCGGCCCACACCCACAAGGAACCGGTTGCTTCCGAAATAGCTACATTGCCATGCATGGTCTCCGCTGGTATGGCCACCGGGAGACAGCCTGTTGGGGTCGCTATGAGCGGTTCCACCGACAGGTAGGTCAGCTGCACTCCCGCACATTCCGGGAGACCGACCGTTGCTATAACGTACCCCATTGTGGTTACGGCCAGATTAACTGCGCCCGGGACCTGCACCGGACTACTCCAGGTTGCCGCAGCGTCTTCGGTAGTGAATATCTGGGCATCGCTACAGAGAACCGCGGCGCCGTCTTCAACGTCAGAGCGCGGTGCCAAAGCGACGACCGACGTGCACGGAGCCACTACGGCATTGCCAGGCGTGTGGATGACGGAACGATCCGCCGGATCGACGTACCACTCACCAATGAGCTGGTCCGGATAGTCGGAGAAATCGCTGCCGGCGACGAAAGACTTGACAAATTGCGGGACGCAGCCATCGGCTGAGAGACCAATCATTTCAACCAACGAGCTAGAGACGACGTCCAGGGTCTGCAGGGCTGTGACCCGAACGTCGCTTGTGGCATCCCTACTCTGCCACGTAGCACCCGAATCAGTAGAAAGTTCAGGAGCAGCGGCAGCAGTCGGGCACTCCCCCGTTATGGCTCGCCACGCGGTGGTACCGTCCAAAGCAGAGAGCAGACGAGTCGAGGGAATCACGACGGTCGCTGGCACAGACGAGGTCGGCGTGTTTGTTGTCTGGCTGGGCGTGAAGGTCGGAAGGGGCCTCGGGGACGAGGACGGCGCGCCTCCATCTCCCGCTCCCAGAGCCCAACCAACCAGAATTACGTCAGCAACAAGGAAGGCCGTGACACCTAGGTACATCCAGACGCCACGACGTGACGAATCTCTGGGCCTGCTGCGGGGTGGGCGGGGCATGGTCTAGCTGCGGCCGACCGCTGCGACGAAGGCACTGGTGATGGTCGTGACTGATGCGTTGAGAACATCACCAACGCGCGCATACACGTCGACAGACTGTCGATAAGGGTCTTCGATGTCGTCGTCGTCGGGGTGGGCAGGAGGTGGGGAGTAGCCTCGCGTGGTGGAGACCTCGGCCAATAGGGCGCGGAGAGTTTCGGCTGTATCTGGCCGCCGAGTCTCGTCAGTCTCTAGTTGCTGATACTGCGCACCCGGTTCGAGGACTGCAGGTAGCAGACGGGCCAGCTGGTTGAGGGTGTAAGTGTAGCGGGAGGCCCTGGGGTGGAGCGAGACGACAGCACTCCGGTGGTCTCGGGTTGCGGTAAGAACCAAGTCGGAGTCGGCTATGTGCTGTTCGGTGAGTTGCTGGGACCGGTGCCCACTCTGCTCGGCACCGTAGCGCTGCGCGAGCTGGGCCGCCTCGGGGGTCATACCGTACCCGACCATGGACTGGGTACCGGCGCTAACAATTAGTGCCGGAATTCCGGCAGCCTCGAGTTGCGCGTGCAGAAGCCGCTCAGCCACCGGCGATCGGCAGATGTTTCCGGTGCAGACCACGAGCACCTTGAATATTGCGGGGCTCTGCACGTTCACTCCTTTGCCTTTTTGATCCTGGCACGCTTGGCCTGCTGGGCGCGCTCACGGCGCGTGGGCTCGTCAGTTGTGACCTCATCGCCATAGCCGTACCCGTAGCCGTAGCCGTAGCGGTTGTAACCATAAGCATCGGGGCCCTTCGTCGGCAGCATCGTGAGAACCAGGCCTGAGATGGGAGCGCCAACATTTGTGAGCGACGAGATTGCGCCCTTTAGCTGGTTCTTCTGGGTACGACCCGCAGCAACCACGATGATGGCGCCTCCTACGTTCTTAGCCAGAATCGCCGCGTCGGTGACTGGCAGAAGCGGAGGCGTGTCATAGATAACCACATCAAACATGCGGTTGAACTCACCGATGAAATGGGTCATTCGCGCCGACCCAAGCAACTCGCTCGGATTGGGCGGTACCTGGCCAGCGGGCAAGACGAAGAGCTGAGCTCGACCCCACGGCTGAATGACGTCGTCAAGTTCAGCTCGACCGATCAGCACATCCGTCAGACCGACGGCTCCCTCAACACCCATGTAGTCCGCGACTTTAGGGCGGCGCAGATCGGCGTCTATGAGCAGAACTCTGGACCCGGCGTCTGCCAAGGCGATGGCCAAATTTGCTCCAGTGGTGCTCTTGCCTTCACTCTCGATTGACGAGGTGATTACGAAGCTGCGGTCGGTGCGACCTACGTCGAGAAACTGCAGATTCGTTCGCAGGGTGCGGAACGACTCGGCCCTGGGACTGCGCGGGTCGACGTGCACGATAAGCGGGCGGTCCTGCGCTTTGGGGTCGAAGACGATGCCTCCAAGGATCGCGACGTCCGTGACGCCCTCCACGTCGTGTTCATTGCGGATACGTGTCTCCAGGGTTTCCCGAAGAATGGCAAGCCCTAGGCCTACTGCAAGTCCGACCAACCCGCCCAGGGCGACGTTGAGGGGAACATTGGGACTAACCGGCGCCGATGGCACAGTTGCTTCCTGGGCACGCGTGAGCTTGACCGGTGAGATTGCGTCACTGGCTTCGGGAGTTTCGATCTCCTCAACTACTGCAGTGAGGCTCTGGGAGATTGCGTTCGCCGTATCGGCTGCGCGAACGGGGTCCGTGTCGGTGACCGTGATGTCAATTATCGACGTATCGAGTGGAGCCGCGGCGGCCACTCGCTCCGCAAGCTCGTCCGCGGGGATACCGAGCTCAAGGGTGCCGATCACCGGCAGGAGCACGATGGGCGTCGTCGCCAGGTCGGAGTAGGTCTTTACCCTCTGGACTGTAAACGTGTTGCCCTGCGCCAGCTCGCTCGTCGTTCCCCCCGACTGCGTGGAAACGAAGACCTTTGCCGTTGCGCTGTATTTGGGTGTCTGCACAAGGGAGAATGCCGCGGCGGCACCGACTCCGACGAGGGTGAGTAGAACGATCAGCACCCAGCTCTTGCGGAGGATACGAATGTAGTCGCGAAGTTCCACTCAGCGGCCTTTCCTTGGTGCTTTGCCATGTTGGTGCGAGGCCGGAATACTTCACCCCCCTGTTATGGTGCCACACCTGAGCCGCTGTCCATCCACCGATGGACGCGAACCGCAACCCCACGAACCACTAGTTTGGGCTTCATGACTCCATCAATCCACCGTGAATCCCGCCCGCGCTTCGGGGTGGAGATCGCCGCGTTGGGCGTGGTCGCGGCTGTTCTGCTGGTGGTGGGGCTGAATAGCCTGTTCTCCCGAGGCATCGTTCTCGATCAGCAGCTGGGTACATTGCTCAGCTACCTTGTGGCGTGGGTGCCGCTTCTCGGCGCCGTGTTAATTTTCTGTTTCGGGTTCGGCACGCGATCGTTGGTGCGTGACATCGGACTGCTTTTCCGTCCGCTCGACGTGCTGTGGGGGCTCACTGTGGGTGTCGTCGCCCGGGTACTGGCCACGATCGTGGAGATCGCCGGGTATGGGCGGATGGGGTCGGCGGGCGCGACTCTGGGTGAGCCTGTGCGCGATCTGTGGTGGCTTTTCGTGGTGCTTCTGGCCCCCGTGGTCCTGTCCCCCTTTATAGAGGAGATGTTCTTTCGCGGGTTGGTGCTCCGGTCAGTGCGGGGCGCGGCATCCGGCCGGGCTGTTTCGCCTGCGGTCGCTGCGGGTACCGCCGTGGTGGTGAGCGCGGCGGTCTTTGCGCTGGTGCATGTGATCGACACTGGATCGGTGACCGCGACAGTGGTGATCGGGGTGTCCACGTTCCTGTTCGGCCTCGGCGCGGGGGCGCTGACCGTGATGACCGGCCGGCTGGGCGGGGCGATTGTGGCCCATGTCACCTTCAACGCGCTCGTGGTGGTGCCGGCGCTGCTCGGCTGAGTGCGCCCTAGGGGGTACGCAGGGCTCCTTCGGGGCCGACGGACAGGATGCGGGGGGTGCCGGACTCGATCACAAGGGTGGCCACATCCGCCCGGCCGGCCGGCAGCAGGCGTACGGTGACGCGGCCGTGCTCGATGCTGTCGAGCACGTCGGCGACGGTGCGGGCGAGGGTGTCGAGTTGCTCGGGCGGGGTGTCGGCGCTGTCGTCGAGCACGGTGACCTCCACGCCGCGCTGCCGGGCCGCCTGGACGGCGTCGATGACCGGGGGCAGGAACAGGGCGCGGCCGCGGATGGCGTCCCGCAGGCTGGCCTCGACGAGGAGGCACTGGGCGCGCTCGGCGGCGGTGAGGGCGTGCGGCTCGGCCAGGCGTAGCAGGGTGGGCCGGGCGAGGGCGTTGACCCGGCGGAGCTGGGCCTTGCGTTCCCGGATGGCCGCGACGGTGGTGGCGTCTTGGCGGGCGCGGTCGAGGTCGAGTTGGTTGAGCACCTGGAGGTGGCGTTCGGTGCGGCTGAGCCCCACCACGAAGAGGGTGCCGGCGAGCAGGGTTCCGGCGTGCCGGCTGACCAGTTCGACGCCGAGCAGGCCGGACTGGCCGGTCGCGACGGCCCAGGCCACGGCCAGCAGGGTGAGCACCGCGTAGCCGACCCAGGCGGACCGGATCTGGCCTCGGGCTGCGAGCACCACCAGGATCAGGGTGATCGCACCGAGGTGCCAGTGCGCGAACGGCACGCCGTTGTGGGCGGGCAGGTAGACGAACATGAGCACGGCACCCACCCCGCTGAGGGCGAGGGCCAGCGCTACCTGGGCGCGCGGGAAAGGCTGGGACATCGGGCGCATCAGGGTGATGCCGGAGAACACGATGGCGAGCAGCGCGCCGAACATGAGCGCGAGGGGGCGGCCGGGAACGATGTCGATGAGAGCGAGGAGGCCGTGAACGAGGACGAACAGGGCCAGGATGAGCCTGGCCATGGGGGTGGTGAGGTCGAGGGTGCGGGCCAGGGCGGCGGGGTTGGTTTCGGGCGGGGTCTCGACAGGCTCGACCAGCGGGGTGGAGTCGGGCTGCGGGACGGGCTCGGGGCGGCGTTCGGTGGCCCGACGGTCGTGGCGGCGGGTCTCGACAAGTTCGACCCGCGGGTTCGGCTTGACCAGCGGGTTCGGCTCGACCAGCGGAGACGGCTCGGTGGCGTCGAGGGACCGGCGGTCGGGGGCCCAGGCTACGACTACGTCGGTGCCGCGGCCGGGGGCGGAGCGCACGTGGGCGGCGCAGTCGGGCAGCCGAGCCATGCGGCCCAGGATGGACTCCGCAATGCCGAGGCGCTCCGGCGGCACCCCGGCGGGGTCGAAGCCCACTCCGTCATCACTGATGGTCACTTGGAATCCGTCGGTGGTGGAGAGGATGGCGACCGCGCGGTGCACCGTGCGGATCGGGTCGTGCCCGGCGGCGGACGCGACGGAGTTGCGCAGGGCTTCGCCGACAGCACCGAGGATGGCTGCCACCGCCGCCGACGGCACGGTGCGCTCGATGTTGGCGTCCTGGCCGGCGCGAGACGGGTTGTCGACCCGCACCGCGGCATCCGGAGCGATCTGCTGAACCAGCCGGCCGATGCGGCGGGCGGCCTCGGAGACCAACACCACCGGCTCCACCGGCGGGGTGCGCAGCGCGTCGAGCTGGTGGAGGGTTTTCGACGCGTGCTCGGAGACCACCTCTGGCGGGGTGCGGTCCAGGCCCGCCATCAGGAGGGTGGAGATGACGCTGTCGTGTACGAGCGCGTCGATGGTCAACCGCTCCTGCCGGCCGGCCACCTGCGCGGCCCGGTGCGCTTCGGCCTGCCGGGTGAGGAGGGCGGCGTTGTCGACGCGGGTCGCGGACCGGCGGGCGGCGAGGGTGAAGGCGACGAACACGCTCACCAGCAGCAGGGAGTAGAGCCCGTCGGCGAGGCCGACGAGGGCCGGGTGGGCCTCGGCCGAGGTGCGGAACCGCACGATCCCGCTGAGGGTGCAGGCCAGCAGCGTGAACCCCCAGGCCACGCTCACGCGGGCAAAGATGGCCACGGCCACACAGGGCACCCCGGTGAAGGTGATCACCCAGGGGATGTCGGCGCCGGCGGGCATCGGTTCGGCGGTGAGGAGGAACCGGAGACCCAGAATCAGGACGAAGCAGAGCGCCATCGCGGCGACGATGCCCTGCAACATGCGCCGAGTGGCCCACCGCACGCTGACGCCGAGAGCGACGGGCAGCCCGAACGACACCGCGAAGCCGATCGCGGCCGCCGGCGCGCTCGGGTTGCCGGCCTGGGCCAGGAACGGGGGGATCGCCAGGATGCCGAAGATGCCGGCCGCGGCGGCCACGGCGATGCAGACGAGTCGGGTGAGGTTGGCGGTGGCGGTGTGGGTGGGGATGGCTGCGGGGTCGACTGGCGGGGTCTCGACAGGCTCGACCAGCGAATTGGGGGCGGTCTCGACACGCTCGACCAGCGGATTGGGGGAGGTCTCGACAGGCTCGACCAACGGAGAGGGCTCGACCGGCGGAAGGGCGACGGCGAGCGGGTGGGGGTCGGGGGTGGTCATGAGCGGCCGGGAACGGGCAGGATGCCGTCTTCCAGGGCGCGCTTGTACAGGTCGATCTTGGTGTTCGCGGGGCGGCCGACGCGTTCGTACTTGGAGCGCACCCGACGGATGTAGTCCACCACGGTGAGCTCGGACAGCCCGGTGTGCGAGGCCACCAGCGGCGCCTTGGCGCCGGCGGCGTAGAGCGAGAGCACCTCGCGTTCGCGCGGGCTCAGGCCGGCGTCGGAGAGGTCGGGGTCGCCATCCAGCGCCGCCGCCCACTCGGTGGACGCGATGGTGTCGCCGGCCGCAGCGCGGGTGACCGCGTCGAGCAGCACGCCGGTGGGTTCGGATTTGCGCACCACACCGAGCACCCCGCTGCGGGCGGCGGCGCGCATGAGCTGCGCGTCGTCGCCGCCGGTGAACGCGAGCACGGCCGCGCCGGTGGCCCGCAGCCGGTCGACGTTGCCGGTGACGGTGGAGCCGTCGGCCAGACGCAGGTCGAGGATCACCAGGTCGATGTGGGTCTCCCCCACCTGGTTGAGCAGTTCGGTGACCGTGGCGACGGTGGCCACCACCTCGATCTCGGGGAGGGTGGCGAACAGGCTGGCGAAGCCGCGCACCACGATCTCATGGTCGTCGATCAGCGCGACCCGGTACCGGTTCATTGTGTGCCTCTCGTGCCGACCTGAAAACGGGTGCCCCTATAAGTAACGGCTTTTGCGTGCGAGGCCGCGTGCTTAGGGTAGTGAAGGGGAACGAGCCGGGGGGCTCGCTGGGGCGCTCTCGATGGGATGATTCGCATTCTGCGCATCCGCATCGGTTGAGCGCCCCGGCACCTGGCCCTCGTCGTGGCTCACCGGTTCGCGGCGGCGGTTGTTGAGCACGCCGTGGCTCTCCTCGAGGTAGCAGGAGCCGCAGAGCGACTCGTAGGTGACCTCGACGCCGTCGATGGCCACCTGGTCGCCGTCGAAGACGAAGACCCCGTCGACCTTGCGCCCGTTGAACACGGCCTTGCGGCCGCACCGGCAGATGGTCTTGAGCTCTTCGAGGCTGTGCGAGACCTCGAGCAGCCGACGGCTGCCCGGGAATGCGACGGTCTGGAAGTCGGTGCGGATGCCGTAGGCCAGCACCGGGATGTTCTCGATGATCGCGATGCGCAGCAGGTCGTCGACCTGGGTTTCGGTGAGGAACTGGGCCTCGTCGACGAGCAGGGCAGAGACGTCGACACCGGTGGTGCCGATGGCATCTTGCCGGTGTTGCTGGAACAGGGCGTACGCATCCGTCTCGGGTGTGAGCAGGAAGTCGACGCCGCGGGTGACGCCCAGCCGGGAGAGGATGCCGCGGTCGCCCTTGGTGTCGATCGACGGTTTGGCCAGCAACACCTGGTGGCCGCGCTCCTCATAGTTGTAGGCAGCTTGGAGCATCGAGGTGCTCTTGCCGCTGTTCATCGCCCCGTATCGGAAATACAGTTTCGCCATAACCGCCGGTACCGCCCTTTTGTACGTTGAGGTTTCAGCGTACTTGGCGGGGCGCTTTCTGCGCGCGCACCCCTGCGGGGGTGGCCGGGGTGGCCGGTGCCTGTGGGGCAGCGGATGCGTCGTTCGGGTCGCGGACGCTGTCGTACTCGATCGTGAGCGAGGGCCGCCTCACGGTGACCCGCACGTTGTCGAAGACCACCCGGATGACGCCCAGGTAGGGGCGGAGCAGGGCTTTTACTTTGCGCGGCGGCAGGTCGAGGGCGGCCTGGATGGTGATGGTGTCCAGCTGGGCCGGTGCCGGGGCGGCGGGCGCGGGCTTGGCCGCGGACGACCGGGGCAGGCGGGGCACGGATGCGGTGTCCTGGGCCGTGGTGGGCAGTGGTTGCGCCGGTCTGGCCTTGCTCGGGGCGGGCTTGACCGGCGGGGCGGTGCCGGTGATCTGCACGACGAGGCTGTGCGGGTCGAAGCCGGGCGCAGCGCAGAGGGCACCGATCAGGGCGGCGGTGGCGGCGCGCTGGTCGGCGCGGAACGCGGTGGCGCGGTGCTCGGGGTCGGCCACGACGAGCAGCCCGGGGGTGCCGCGCTCGGTCAGGGCCGCGCGTTCCCGGGTGGCCACGGTGTCCAGCCAGGTGCGGTCGATCTCGGCGACCAGGGTGCGGCGCACATCGGCGGCGAGCTGGCCGGCCTGGGCGATGTCCAGGGCGGTGACGGTGCCGCGTTCGAGGAGGTCGGCGAGGAACGGGATGACGCCGGATTTCAGGGCGGCGACCTGCTGCTCCACCACGGCCCGGGCCATCTGGCCGCGGGCTTCCTCGGTGCGGGCGACGATGGCGCGGCGGGCATCCGTCTGCCAGGCCAGGATGGAGCGCACGATACGGCGGGAGTACGCGGCGCCGGCGGCGGTGGGGGCGAGGATCTGGGTGGCCGAGACGATCGCGTACACGGCGACGGGCACGGTGACCTCGAACGAGTCGGCCTGCGGCAGGGTGACCGCGACCGCGACGACGCTGGCGACGGCGCCGGAGAGGGCGATCTGCCGCCAGGGCCGATAGGGGGCCAGCGCCAGGAGCAGGAAACCGATGCAGACCGGGCCGAAGTCGTCTTGCACGAGCAGGTTGGAGCCCCAACGGCTGAACTGTTCGAAGAGGTAGCCGGCGAGGGCCAGGGCGGCCATGACCAGGTGCATGCGGCCGTTGAACGGGGCGTTGGCCGGTTGGGCGGCGATCACCAGGGTGCCGGCGGCGGCGCCCATGGCGAGTACGGCGAGGGTGGCGAAGAGCGGGTTCTGGATTTGGCTCTGTTGCAGGACCGTGGCGATCACCGAGTAGCAGAGCACGATCGAGGCGATGAGGGGCGCCAGCGGCCAGGCGGCGAGGGTGCCCAGCGGGTCGAGGCGCTGCTGGGTGGAGCGGCGGCGGGTCACGGGGTGGGCCCGTCGGTGGGGGTGGGGGTGTTCGCGGGGGTGGGGGCATTCGCGGGTTGCCCTGCTGCGGACGAGGTGCTCCGGCGTGCAGGGGCAACTCGTCCGGAGGGGGGCAAGTCGGAGGAGTTCGCGGGGATGACCGGAGTGGGGGCATCCGTTTCTGCGGCCTCGGCGGCTTCTTCTGCGGCCGCGGCCGCGATGGTGCTCGCCACGACGGGCGGGGCGGGCAGGGTGAGCAGCACCGAGGTGCCAGCGCCGGGCCGGGACCAGATCTGCACGGAGCCGCCGAGCCGTTCGATGCGTTTGCGCACCGACTGGCGCAGGCCCAGCCGGTCGCTGCCGGTTTCGGCCTCCATGAAGCCGCGGCCGGCGTCGAGCACCATCACCGAGACGTTCTGGTCGTCGGCGTCGATGACCACCTCGGCGGTGACGATACCGGCGTGCAGCAGCACGTTCACCAGGCATTGCTGCACCGCCAGGCCCAGCTCCCGGTCGCTCTGCGGGTCGAGCCGGGCGAGGGACTCCTTGTCGCCGGTGATGTCCACGACCAGGCCGCGGTCACGCATGCGGTCGATGGCGCGGAACACGGCGCTGGACAGCCATCCGTCATTGCCGGCGGACGTGGCGGTGCGTTCGTCGACGTGGGTGAGCCAGTCACGGTCGGCGAGGGTCTGCAGGGTCTCGCGGAGGCCCGCCTCGAGGCCGCGGGTCATGGGGCCGGGTTTGGCTCGGGCCACCGAAACCAGCTGGTTGAGGGTGGTGTCGTGCATGAGGGCGATGGCGCGAACGTCGAAGTCGTGGCGCAGGATGCGGGACTCGTCGTCTTGCACGGCGCGGTGGATGGCGGGCTGGGCGGTGCGTCCGGTGCGGCGGGCGAGGCCGTCGAGCAGCATCACGCCGACCAGGAACAGGTAGGTGACGATGGTGAACACGTCGGGGCGGTCGGGCACCGGGGTTTGCGACACGGCGAGGGTGGCGGCGACCTCGGCGAGGAGGAAACCGACCGTGCTCCACAGCACGCCGATCAGCGCGCCGGAGCCGGCGCCGCCGACCATGATCAGGGCCATTTTGGGCAGCGAGATGAGGAACATGTCCGAGGAGGGGAAGACGCCGGGCATGCCCAGCACCGCGCTGGTGAACAGGTAGGTGCACACGGCGCCGAGCAGCAGGTAGGCGATGGTGAGCGGCACGGTGCGCCAGCGGGCGAGCAGGGCCAGCAGCGCGCCCATGCCGAGGATCGCGGCGACGGTGACCTGCAGCCGGTCGGTGGGCGGGAACACGCTCAGCGCCAGCACCGAGAGCAGGGCGCCGGCCAGGCAGATGAGGCCGAACCAGTGCGACGCACGGGCGAGGGCACGACTCAGCGTGGCCTTGACCAGGTGGTCGGGTAGACCTAGTGACATTGCGCCCTCTCTGTCCGTGACGGCTCCGCGTTTGATTATCTCAGGAGTGCGGGTGAGGTCCGTTGATCGAACGGGTTGTTCCGTCGATCGCGCCTGTCGGGATCCGGGGAGCCGTCGCGCAGGCGCATCCGCTCGCCGGTTGAGCCTGTCTGGGCACTACGCGGGGTAGGCGCCGCTATGCGCCAGGCGCGCCACCCGCGTAGCGGCGCCTGACCCGCATACCTCGAGTGGAGCCGCGGATGCCATGCACCTCGGCCGGGAAGCACGGGCCACGGAGAGAGTGCGCGGCAGATGGCAGCGTTCGGGTACGCATCCGCGTTGGGGAGTTATGCGGGGTAGGCGCCGCTACGCGCCAGGCGTGCCACCCGCATAACGGCGCCTGACCCGCGCAGCTCGGGCGGGACCGTGGCTGGCGGGGCGGGGTGCCGCTCGGGTGGCCGGCGCATCAGCGGGCGATCGCGCCGTCGGCCAGGTGCACTGTTCGATCGGCGGAGGAGAGCACCTCGGGGTCGTGGGACACGCAGACCACGGCCACGCCGCTCTCGGCTTCTGCGCGCATGATCTGGCGGATCCGCTGGGCACTGTCGCTGTCCAGGCCGGTCGTGGGCTCGTCGAGGAGGAGGACTGCGGCGGCGCGGGCGAGTCCCTGCGCCAGCAGGGTGCGCTGGCGTTGTCCGCCGGAGAGGGTGGCGAAGGGCAGCCTGGCGAGATCCTGGATCTGCAGCCGTTCGAGGGCGTCGTCGATGGCGGTGCGGGCGGCAGCGTCGAGCCGGCGCCAGCGGCCGAGCCGGCCCCACACGCCCACCGTCACCACGTCGCGCACCGTCACCGGCAGGCGGTCCGTCTCGGCGGTGCGTTGCGGCACGAGGGCCACGGCGCCCGTCACGGAGCGGGTTCCCTCCGTCGGCGGACGGGTGCCGGCGAGAACCTCCAGCAGGGTGGTCTTGCCCGCGCCATTTGGGCCGGCCAGCACGGTGAGGCATCCCGGCAGCACATCGAGGTCGATACCCCGGAGGGCGTCGCGACCGGCGAAGTCGACCGTCACCCCACGGAGGCTGGCCGCGGGGGCGGTGTCACGGGTCTGGCTCACCCGCACAGTCTACACAGTTGAGAAGCGTTCTCATTTAGAGTACGGTCAACCACCATGCCCTCCCCCACCGCTGCACTTCTCGAGCCGTTCACGCTCGACTTCTTTCAGCGCGCCCTCGTCGGCGGCGGTCTCGTCGCGATCCTGTGCGGGGTGGTCGGCACGTGGGTTGTCATCCGCGGCATGGCCTTTCTCGGCGAGGCACTGGCCCACGGGATGCTGCCCGGCGTGGCCCTGGCCACCCTCCTCGGCATCCCCGTGCTGGTGGGTGGCGCGGCGAGCGCCGTGGCCATGAGCCTGGGCATCGGGATGCTGCAACGCCGCGGCAGATTGTCGTACGACACGAGCATCGGGATGCTGTTCGTCTCGATGCTCGCACTCGGCGTGGTCATCATCTCCCACTCCGGCAGCTTCGCCACCGATGCCACCTCGATCCTGTTCGGCGACATCCTCGCCATCGCACCCGCCGATCTGGTCTTCCTGGCGATCGCCGCCGGGGTCGGTCTGGTCGTCGCCGCCGCCGCGCACCGCCCGCTGGTCGCTCTGGCGCTGGATGCCCGGGTCGCCGCCACCCTCGGACTGGGTCCCAGATCGGCGCAGGCCGCCCTGGTGGGGTTGGTCTCGCTTGCCGTCGTCGCCTCCTACCAGGCCGTCGGCTCCCTCCTCGTTGTCGGGTTGCTGCTCGCCCCCGCGGTGGCCGCGGCCCACTGGACCACCCGCATCCCCACCCGGATGGCGCTCGCCGCGGTGCTGGGCATCGCCGCGGTGCTCATCGGCCTGCTCGTGTCGTGGTTCGCCGCCACCGCGGCGGGCGCCTCGGTCGCCGTGACCGCGATCGGGATCGCCTGTCTGTCGTGGATGCTGCACACGGCCGTCATCGGGTGGCGATCGACCCCGTCGAGGATGGCCTGCGCCCGAGCGACCACGTCGAGAGACACCACGGCCCGATCGACCAGGACGAGGCTCACCACAGCCCGATGACCCCCGCGTCGCCCGGCACTAAGCCCGCCCGTCACATCCGCCAACTCGCCTATCACCCCGACCCGTGTCCCGAAAGGACTCCGTGCGCTCTCGCCTCACCCCGTTCGCCCTCGCCGGCGTACTCACCCTCACGGCCTGCTCCGGCGCTCCGGCACCGGCTGCCGACACCGACTCGACCGCCGACGGCCACGGCAGCGTGGCGGGCGCCGTAGAGCTAGCCGAGCCGCGGCTCGGCCTCACGACGATCGACCAGAGCGGCGCGATCTCACACCTGGACCTGCTCGATGAGAGTGTCAGTGATCTCGGCACCGTGGGCGAGCCGACCGCGCTGAGCACCGACGGACGGTACCTGTTCGCCCAGACGCCCGCCGGCGTGGAGATCGTCGACAGCGGTGTCTGGACCTGGGACCACGTCGACCACTTCCACTACTACCAGGCCGACCCCCGCATACTGGGCACCGTCGCGGGGGCGGGCGTGGCCACGATCGCCACGACGAATCTGTCCACCACGGGCAGCACCGGGATGTTCTTTGCCGAGTCCGGCGAGGCCGTTCTGGTTGACACCGAGGCGCTGTCCAAGGGCGAGATCACCGAGAGGTTCCGGCTGAGCACCGCCCCGGGCGCCGGCCTGGTTGTGCCCGTGGGCTCCTTCGCGCTCGTCGCCGACGGCGCCGCGGCATCCGTTCTGGGCTACACCGCGGACGGCGAGCCGACCGGGCTGGACGAACCCTGCGTGCAGCCGGCCGGGACCGTCACCACCCGGGTGGGCGCGGTGATCGGATGCGCGGACGGCGCGCTGCTCGCCTCGGTGCAGGACGACGAGCTCACCGTCGAAAGGATCCCCTACCCGGTCGACGCGCCGGCGGCGACGTCGTTCCACAACCGGGAGGGCCGGCCAACCGTTGCCGCCCTGGCCGGCACCGAGGGCATCTGGCTGCTCGACACCCGCGCACGAGCATGGACACTCCTGGCCGCTCCCGCCCCGCTCGTGCAGGTGACCGCCGTCGACGACGCCGACCAGCACCTCCTGGCCCTCACCGCTGACGGCCGCCTGCTTGTGCTGAACGGCGCGGATGGGTCGACGATCGCCGAGACGGCACCGCTCGTGGCGGATTCCCTGGCTGCCGGCGAGACCCCCGTTCTGATCGCCGACCAGCAACGCGCCTACCTCAGCGCCCCGACCGAGCGACTGCTCTACGAGATCGACTTCGCCGACGGCGCCCGGCTGGCCCGCACCTTCGACTCGACAACCGAACCCGCCTTCGTGGCAGAGACGGGACGCTGACCGTGAGACGAACCCGTGCGGCGCTCGCAGCGCTCGCCCTGACCGCGGTCTGCATGCTGACCGGGTGCAGCCCCGCCGCCGACGATCGCCCTGTTGTCATCGTCTCCACCAACATCCTCGGCGACGTGGTGGGCGAGCTTGTCGGCGACCAGGCGGAGGTGGTGACGCTGATGAAGCCCAATGCCGATCCGCACTCGTTCGAGATCTCCGCCCAGGCGGCGGCCCGCCTGCGTTCGGCCGACCTCGTCGTCTCCAACGGGCTGGGCCTGGAGGAGGGACTCCAGCAGCACCTGGACGCGGCCTCGGCTGCCGGTGTGCGCCTGTTCGTCGCCGGGGACGCCATCGACGTGTTGGATTACCGGGCGGGCGACGCCGCCGGCATGCCCGACTCGCATTTCTGGACCGATCCTGGCCGGATGCTCGATGTCGTCGACGCTCTCGAACCGGTCCTCGGCGCCCTGCCCGGTGTCGACCCGGCCGAGGTGACCACACATACCGGCGAGTATCGCGCCGAGCTGGAACGACTCGACGACGAGATGACGGACGCCTTCGCCGGCATCCCGGCGGAGCGGCGCGCGCTCGTGACCAACCACCACGTGTTCGGCTACCTCGCCCAACGCTTCGACTTCGACGTTGTCGGGGCCGTCATTCCCGGTGGCACGACCCTCGCCGCGCCCTCCGCCTCCGACCTGGCCGACCTCGTCACCGCCGTGGAGGAGACGGGGGTGCCCACGATCTTCGCGGAGTCCTCCTCGCCCGATCGCCTCGTGCAGGCCCTCGCCAGCGAGGCCGACGTGCACGTGCGGGTGGTCGAGCTGTTCACCGAGTCCCTGACCGATCCGGCGGGCGGCGCACCCGATTACCTCACCATGATGCGCGTCAACACCGAGCGCATCACCACCGGGCTCTCCTCGTGAGCGCCGCCATCCGCTTCACAGATCACAGCACCAACCACCCCATAGAAAAGGAACCACCCATGCGTACCCCTTATCTCCGCCGAGTCGGCGCCACGGCGCTCACCCTCGGACTGGCCGCATCCCTCGCCGCCTGCTCGACCGGCACAACACCGGGCGACACCACCTCCTCGCCCGCCGCGGATGCCGGCGCCCGGGTCGCCGTCTCCTACCCCGGCGGCATCCTCGTGCTCGACGGCGACACCCTCGAGCCCGTCGCGGACTTCGACGCCGAGGAATTCACCCGGCTCAATCCCGCCGGCGACGGCCGGCACGTCATGGTCACGATGAGCGAGGGCTTCCAAGTGCTCGACACCGCGGCCGGCACGGCCGATGACGCCGAGCTCACCGACCGCATCTTCTCCGCCGACACCGCCGGCCACGTGGTGCGGCACGCGGGCAAGACGATCCTCTACGCCGACGGCACCAGCGACACCACGGTGTTCGACACGGCGGACCTCGCCGCGATCGACGGTCTGCCCGAGGTCGAGACCATCCCCGGCGTCGAGGCGCACCACGGGGTGTCGGTCCTGCTCGAAGACGGCACCTTCCTCACCACCGTCGGCAACGCCGACGGCCGCAACGGCATCGAGGTGCGCGACGCCGACGGCACGGTCGTCGCCACGAGCGACCAGTGCCCCGGTGTGCACGGTGAGGGCACGGCATCCGATGAGGCCGTGGTGTTCGGCTGCGAGAACGGTGCGTTGGTCTACAAGGACGGCGTGATCACCAAGCTCGACGCCCGCGACCAGCCCTACGGACGCATGGGCAACGCCTATGTGAGCGAGACCAGCCCGATCATCGTGGGCGATTACAAGAGCGACCCGGATGCTGAGGGCTACTTCCTGCAGGCCGTGAACCTCATCGACACCGCGGCCATGACCTCGGAGGTCGTGGACCTTCCCGAGGGCGTCGGGTACACCTTCCGCGGCGTCGCCCGCGGCCCGGACGACCTGGCGTACATCATCGGCTCGGACGGCGCGATCCACGTGCTCGACCCCGAGACCGGGTCGATCACCGACTCGTTCCCCGTGATCGAGGCGTGGGAGAGCCCGGTTGAGTGGCAGGATGCCCATCCCGCGATCGTCGTCTCCGGCACCATCGCCTACGTCACCGAGCCGGCCGCGAACAGCATCCACGCGGTCGACCTGACCACCGGCGAGGTCGTGTCCACCGGCACGCTCGACATCACGCCCAACGAGCTGGCGGTCGCCGCGGGCTAAGCGGCTTTTGCCAGGGAGAGGCGCGGTCACACTGTGGCCGCGCCCCTTTGGCGTGGGCGGGGGGGGGGCTCGGACGCGGCCGGTCCTGCCGCATCCGCTGCACCCCGTGTGGCTGGATGCGCCCGCTATAGGGGGCTCATCCAGCCAGAAGAGGCGCAGCGACGGCCGAGGCCGCACGCACGCACGCCGCGATGAGCGGGCCGACGGGCCTGACCGCAGCTGCCGTGCTGCTGCGGGTCAGTCGTTCAGGTGCAGAATGGCGTAGTCAGCTTCTTCCACGGTGAACTGTGCCCCGTACTCGCTGACCAGTTGATCGTGGATCGCTGCGGGGGACATGGCCATCTGCTCTTGGTAGGTCTTCGCGCTGGCCAGCGCGTTCGCCGACCAGTCCGCGTCCACGTTGTCGACGGCATACTGCGCTGCTTCGACCGTGAATTGGCCGCCGTATTCCGACGTGAGCTGAGCGAAGATGCCGGCCTTGCTCATGTCCATCATGCTTGCGTACGTGCCGGCTGAGGTCAGCGCTGACTTGTATTCCGCCGGGACAGCTGCCGCCTCGGGTTCGGGGGCTACGGTCTCCTCCGCCGCTTCAGCCGGCTCGACCGGTTCAGACTGCTCAAGAGGCTGCGCCGTGGCCGACGCGACGATCTCTGCAACAGCGTCGCCGGTTGTGCCGACGAGCGCAAAAGCGCCGATCGTCACCACGATCGAAGACACAACGGCAATACCACCGAGAATAACTCCGGTCAGTGCCATCCCCTTGGACTGGTGCTTGCGAAGCGCGAGAATGCCGAGCACGACCGCGACAATTCCCACGAGCGCACCGAAGACTGGAATGAGCCCGAAGAGGAACGCACCGATACCAACGATCAGGGCTGCCAGTGCGAGGCCCCTCGCCGGACCGGGCGGCCGCTGCGGAGGCATTGTGACTGTGGAAGGTCCGTAGGCGGGCGCGGTAGGGGGATGCGATGCGTCAGGTCGGGGCTCGCGTGAGCCGTCCCCCAGCGGTTCAGATGTTGTCATGCCTTGAGTATGGCAGTGATGAAGAGTGTCCCTTTTGGGGGGCAAGACCGCCGATCAGTGTGGCGATTCCCGACGCAAGGTCCCCACGCTGGATCCACAGCGGCGGCGAGGTTCAGGGGCCGCCAGCGCCGCAGATAACGCATATTAGGTGCTCAGAAGAGGGTGGGCGAGAGGTCGGGCGGAAGCTCGGCTGAGATCAGCGAGCCGACGGGCCCCGCATCCGTTGCCGGGCCGGCGGCGGCCGGGCCGGTGAGCGCTTTGGAGAGGATGCCGCCGGTGGCGGGGTCTTCGCGGCGCCGCTCGAGGCCGTGCGCGCGCAGCAAAGGGTGGATGCGCTCGGCCAGCCACTGGCGGTACTCCTTGGGTGCGTAGGCGCCGCGCTTGTAGAGCTCCCGGTACTGGGGCATCAGCTCGGGATGGTCCTGCTCGAGCCAGTGGAAGTACCACTCCTTGACGCCCGGCTTGAGATACAGGGCGCTGTAGAGCACGCCGGTGGCGCCGGCGGCCTTGGCCTGGCGCATCGCCTCGTCGAGGTGCGCCTTGGTGTCGGTGAGGAACGGCAGGATCGGCATCATGAACACCGAGCAATCCATGCCCTTGTCGCGGATGGCGCTGACCGTGGCCAGCCGAGCCTTGGTGCTGGGGGTGCCCGGTTCGACCGACTGCTGCAGGGCGTCGTCGTAGATCGCGATCGACAGGGCGAGGTCTACCGGTACCCGCTGGCTGGCCTCCTGCAGCAGGTCGAGGTCGCGGCGCAGCAGGGTGCCCTTGGTGAGGATCGAGAACGGGGTGCCGGAGTCGGCGAGCGCGGCGATGATGCCGGGCATCAGCCGATAGCGGCCCTCGGCGCGCTGGTAGGGGTCGGTGTTGGTGCCCAGGGCCACCGGATGCTTGCCCCAGGTGGGTTTGGTGAGTTCTTTGCGGAGCACCTCGGCCACGTTGACCTTCACGATGATCTCGTTGTCGAAGTCCTTGCCGGCGTCGAGGTCGAGGTAATTGTGGGTGGGGCGGGCAAAGCAGTAGGAGCACGCATGAGAGCAGCCCCGGTAGGGGTTGATGGTCCAGCCGAACGGCATGGCGCTTTGGCCGGGCACGCGGTTGAGCGCGGACTTGGCGAGCACCTCGTGGAAGGTGATGCCGTCGAATTCGGGGGTGCGGACGCTGCGCACCAGGTTGTTCAGCCGGGCGAGGCCGGGCAGCGCGCCGGCCTGCTCGGTCGTCAGTTCCTGTCCACTCCAGCGCATGCATCCAGTCGAACACATGTTCGAGTGCGATGCAAGGTGGTGGGGTCATCCGTTGATCGACAGGCTCGACCAGCGGGATGGGGCGCATCCGGGTGAGTAAAGGCGGAGATGTTCGGGACACGCCGGCGGGTCGGGCGGCGGATGCGGCGTGTCGCGAATTTCTCCGCCTTTAGTGCCGAGCGGGGCCCGCCAAGGCCGAAGCAGGGGGGATTACTCGGGGAGATGCAGGCCGGCGCGGCCGGCTCCTACGCAGTGAGGTGCAGGGTTGCCGCGGTGGCGGCCAGACTGGCGGCCGCGGCGGCGGGGTCGTCGGAGAGCTTGGTGCCCAGGCTCGGGACCATTTCGCGCAGCTGCGGCTCCCAACGGGAGTACTCGCCGGGGAAGCAACGCTTGAGCAGGTCGACCATGATCGGGGCCGCGGTGGAGGCTCCGGGCGAGGCGCCGAGCAGACCCGCGATGCTGCCGTCGGCGGAGGTGATGACCTCGGTGCCGAACTGCAGGATGCCGCCCAGCTTGGCGTCCTTCTTCATCACCTGCACGCGCTGACCAGCGGTGATCAGCTCCCAGTCCTCGGCCTTGGCCGTGGGCATGAACTCCTGCAACGCGCCCAGCTTCGCCTTGCGGGAGGCGAAGACCTCACCGACCAGGTACTTCATCAGGCCGAAGTTGTTCTTGGCCACGGCGAGCATCGGCACGAGGTTGTGCGCGCGCACCGAGAACGGCAGGTCGAACCAGGTGCTGGTCTTGAGGAACTTGGGGCTGAAGCCGGCGAACGGGCCGAAGAGCAGCGAGGTCTCGCCATCCACCACCCGGGTGTCGAGGTGCGGCACCGACATCGGCGGGGCCCCCACGGCGGCCTTGCCGTAGACCTTGGCCTGGTGCTGAGCCACGATGGCCGGGTTGGAGGTGCGCAGGAACTGGCCGCTGATGGGGAAGCCGCCGAAACCCTTGATCTCGGGGATGCCGCTCTTCTGCAGCAGCGCGAGGGCGCCGCCGCCGGCGCCGACGAAGACGAACTTGGCCTCGACGGTGTTCGTGTACCGGCCCACCAGGCTGAGCAGTTTGAGCTTCCAGGAGCCGTCGTCCTGCTGCTTGAGGCTCGTGACCTGCTGGTTGAGGTGCACCTTCACGCCGCGCTCCTTGAGCGAGTCGAAGAGGTAGCGGGTGACGGCGCCGAAGTCCACGTCGGTGCCGGACTCGATGCGGGTCGCGGCGATCTTCTGCTTCGCGTCGCGCTTCTTGGTGAGCAGCGGGGTCCACTCGCCGATGACGGCGGGATCTTCGCTGTACTCGAGGCCGGCGAACAGCGGCTGGTCGGCGAGCACGTCGCGGCGCTTGCGCAGGTAGTCCACGTTGTCGGCGCCGTGCACGAACGTCATGTGCGGCGTGGAGTTGATGAACTTCTCGGGCTCGGGCAGCACGCCGGTTTCAACCAGGTGCGCCCAGAGCTGGCGGCTGATCTGGAACTGCTCGTTGATAGCCACGGCCTTCTCGGCGGTGACGGAGCCGTCGGCGGCCTGGGGCATGTAGTTGAGCTCGCAGAGCGCCGCGTGCCCGGTGCCGGCGTTGTTCCACGGGTTCGAGCTCTCCTGGGCAAGCTCGCCAAGGCGCTCGTAGACCTGGATGTTCCAGTCGGGCTGCAGTTCGGCGAGCAGGGTGGCCAGGGTGGCGCTCATGATTCCCCCGCCAATCAGGGCGACATCGACCTTTTCTGAATTCACCTTCTTACTCTAACCCGGCGCGCGGGCGGCTCCGGCGGGGCGCCATCGCGGGCGCGGCGGCCGACCGGGGTGCCGCGGACGAGCATCCGCGGCGCCGTGTCGGGGTGACCCACAGGGGTGACCCATCGGGGTGGCCCGTAGGATTGCCGAATGGACTCCACCGGTAGCCGTCTGGGCATCTCCCTGGGCATCATCGCCCTCGCCGCGCCCATCGTGGCCCTGGGCCTGTTCATCGGGACCTTTGCCGCCCCGGTCACCAGCGCCGCCCACAGCAACCCGCTCGCCGGGCTCTCCTTTTATAACAACCCTGATTCGACCGCGAATCTGGCCGCCGCCGACGCCGCGACCGCCGACCCGGACTCCGCCGAGGCCGCCACCCTGGCCCGGATGGCGGAGCAGCCCTCCGCGATCTGGCTGCTGCCGGAGAAGTACCCGATGGACACCGTGCAGGCCGATGTCGCCGCCATCGCGGATGCCGCCGTCGCCGCCGGGCAGACGCCGGTCTTCGTCATCTACGGCATCCCCGACCGCGACTGCGGCAACTTCTCGGCCGGCGGGCTCTCGGAGACCGACTACCCGACCTGGGTTGCCTCGATTGCGACGGCGCTCACGCTCACACCATCCGTGGTGATTCTCGAACCGGATGCCCTGTCACTGGCCACCGAGTGCGGCAACGTCGACCAGCGGGTGCAGCAGATCCAGCAGGGCATCACCACCTTCGCGCCCACGCTCGCCACGGTCTACCTCGACGCGGGCCACTCCGACTGGCTCGACCCGGCCACCGCCGCGGACTTGCTCAACCGGGCCGGCGTGCAGAACGTACGCGGGTTCGCGACGAACGTCTCCAACTACAACGACTCGGCCGCGGAGCAGGCCTTCGGCGAAGCGGTGTCCGCCCTGACGAATGGCGCCCACTTCATCGTCGACACCTCGCGCAACGGCCGCGGCGGCAACGGCGAGTGGTGCAACCCCACCGGCCGGGCGCTGGGCACCACCCCGGAGGCGACCACTGACGGTGGCCTGCGCGACGCGAACCTGTGGGTGAAGGAGCCCGGCGAGAGCGACGGCACCTGCAACAACGGGCCGGCCGCTGGCGAATGGTGGAACGAGCGGGCCCTCGAACTCGCGGCCGCTGCCGGCTGGTAGCGGGCCCCACGGGTCACCTGAGTCGAGGTGATGGATGCTCAGACCACGTAATATACTCAGGTATGTCGTCAGCCGGGGAAATTCGCAGGGTAGCGGTGATTATCGAGGACGACGCCGATATCCGCCATCTGCTTGAAGCCGTACTCACGCAGGCCGGATTCGACGCCATCGCCACGAGCAACGGCCTCGACGGGGTACGCGCGGTTCGCGCCTACGACCCGATCGTCACCACACTCGACGTGAGCATGCCCGGCATGGACGGCTTCGAGACCGCCAAGCGGATTCGCGCGTTCAGCACCACCTATCTTGTGATGCTCACCGCCCGCGACGAAGAGATCGACACGCTGCAGGGCCTCGAGGCCGGCGCCGACGACTACCTGACCAAGCCGTTCCGGCCGCGTGAACTGCGCGCCCGCATCGACGCCATGCTGCGCCGGCCCCGCCTGACGCTGCCGCCGGACGGCGTCGAGCCGCAGCCGGCCGCGCCCGTCGCCCCTGTCGCTCCGGCTGTGCCCGTCGCGTACACCCAGCCCGCGCCGGTGGCCGCCGAGCCCGCGTTCACCCCCGCCTACGAACCGCCGGTCACGGCGCCCACTCCCCCGGCAGCTGACCTGCCGCCGAGCCTGGCCCCGGTTCCGGGCACGTACACGGGCGCGCAGGCAGCACCGGTGGCGCAGGCGACCTCCCCCGCATCCGCCAGCAGCGACGAGCGGGCGGACGACTGGCTGGAGCACAACGGCCTGCGGCTCAGCAACGACATGCGCCTGGCCATGCTCGGCACCGTGGAGCTGGACCTCACCCGCACCGAGTTCGACCTGCTGGCCGCGCTGCTCGAATCGAAACGGCGGGTGCGCAGCAAGGCCGACCTCGCGCTGCTGCTGCGCGGCGAGAGCTACGTGACGTCGTACTACGTGAACGAGGCCGACAAGCGAGCTGTCGAGGCGCACCTGAGCAACCTGCGCCGCAAGCTCGGTGACAGCCTCACCTCGCCGCGCTGGCTCGAGACCGTGCGCGGCGTGGGCTACCGGCTCGCGGCGTCGGATGAGGCTGGGCGCGACACGTTCTAGCTCGGGCCATCCGCTTGATGAGCGGGTGCGTCAGCGCTGCAGCGCGAACATGGTGGCGAGGTCGGCGCAGGCCTGCTCGCCGACCTCGTTGAGGCGGGTGATGTGACGCATCGAGCCGGGGATGTCGCCGTCGCGCAGGGCGTCGTGCATCATGGCGGCGGTGGCCTCCACCGTGATCGCCCCCACCATGGTGCTGCTCGAGCGGATGCTCAGCAATACCACGTGAGCTTCTTCGGCATCCGGATACTGCGCGCCCAAAGCCGCGGCCAGGCGCTGGGACCGGCTGTGCCAGAGATGCACGAAGTCGTGCACAAAACGGCGCTGCAAGTCACGATCGCCGCCTACCTGGGTCAGTAGCGCGCGCAGAGCAGTGGCTTCGATGTGGGCGCTCAAACCTTGTAGCCGCGGTGGCGCTTGATCAGGGTGAAGAACATGGTCAGGGTCTGCAGCACTGTGGTCACTCCAAGGATCGGCCATCCGATCCACAGGATGGTGGACTGGATCACGATGGGCAGCTGCATCCAGATGAACACCATTGCCGCCGCGGCGGCGAGTCCCACTAGGAGGGGCACCAGGTAGGCGTTGCCTGAGCCGCGCTCCGCCTTGGCCTGCTCCGCCCAGTTGTCGACCTGCTTGTTGCTGGCGAATTTGGTCCAGGCCCGCACGAAGTGGCCGATGCGCACCCACATGTAGATCTCGGCGGGGAAGAACCCGATGGCGAAGAAGATGTCCTTACCGTTGCGATTCTTCATCGACAGCGCCGTGCGCAGGTTCAGCAGCAGCGCCACGACGGGCGGGACCAGCCAGATCGGACTGAACACGAACGCGCCGATCGACAGCGACGCGAACAGCAGGATGAAGAACATCACCCGGGTGAGCACGTTGACGATCATGGAGAAGTTCTCGAGCCAGCGCAGGCGCAGGTTGGGGTGGAAGGGCTGGCCCTTGGTGTCGCCGCGCTGACCGGGCCACATGAGCTCGATGGCGCCGAAGTTCCACTTGACCTGCTGGGCATCCAGGCCGCGGAGGGTGGTCATGCCGCCCACGTTGGCGCGGGCCTGGGCGCTGATCTTGGTGAGGTAGCCGGCGCTCTTGATCTGCAGCGAGAGCAGGGAGTCCTCCACCTCGCTGTCCTTCACCCACGGGGTGGCCTGGTGGCTGTCGACCATCACCTCGCGCAGGGCCTTGATGGAGAAGATCGAGAACTGGCCGCCGAGCACGGCCATGTTGCGGCCGCGGAGCATGTTCTGCATGTTGAACGCCGCGAACTGGGCGCGCTGGCCGGCGATGAGGAAGCTGGGGATGACGCCGTTGATCACGGTGTCGTCGATGCTGTAGATCGCGGAGATGCCGCCGACCCGGGTGTCTGAGGAGATTTCGGCCTCGAGCTGCTCCACGGCGTTCGGCGAGGCGGTGGTGTCGCCGTCGACGCCGAGCAGGAAGTCGCAGCCCTCGATGAGGGAGTAGCCGTAGTTGAGCGCGCCGACCTTCTTGTCGGGGTTCTCGCCGATGTCGTGCACGAACACCTCGGTGAACTGCATGACGCCGTCGGTGACGACCTCGTGCGGGCCGGCGAACTTGCTGGCGATCTTGACGGTGTCGTCGGTGGTGTTGTTGACCACCACGTGGATGACATCGGGCAGCCGGGTCTGGGCCAGGAGCGACTCGAGGACACCGCCGATGGAGTCGGCCTCGTTGTACGCGGGAACGATGCAGCCGACCATCGGGCGGGACGATGGCAGGCCCTGCACCATCGAGTTGAACTCGTTGGCATAGGCATCCGCCACCGGGTCGACGGCCGGGATGATCTTGGTGTAGTTGTTTCTCTCGTTCACAAAATCCACTCTGTCAGGCCGACACACGGTTTCACCCCTAATCGGGTCAAGGTTTTCACAAGATAAACTCAAGAACAGCGCAGCAGTCGCCTACGCAGAGCAAATCGGGGGATCCCATGCCGACGTCAATCCGCACCCGCCTGGCAGCGCTCACCTGTGCCGCCGGGCTCACGCTGACCCTCTCCGCGTGCGGGCAGGCGCCATGGGCGGACCTGGACGCGGGCGCATCCGCCACCCCCACGGCGAAAGCCACCATCACGGCGATCGAGAACGACCTGTCCGCCGGCTCAACCCGTCACCAGCTCACGGCCGGGGATGCGGCGCTGACCGTGGACTACTCCTCGAGCCTGAACATGGGCCAGTGGACCGCGGCCGCGAACAAGCCCGTGAGCTTCTCGCTCAGCGCCACGCTCGGCACCGACGACGGCCAGGACGTCTTCCTGTCCAAGATGACCGTCGTAACGGCCGTCACCGGGCCCACGGGCCCGCTGGAGTCGCCCGCAACGTTTGTGGACCAGTCCACCCTCGCGCCCGGCTACCTGATGAAGGCGCCGTACAGCTACGGCCAGACCTACGTGATGTCGGCCATCGACCCGGCGGCCACCAGCGTCACCCTGTCGTTCACCTTCGAGCTGCTCATCCAGTCGACGCCGACCGCGGCCTCGTTCGCGAAGCAGACCGCCAGCGACCAGATCACGGTCGCGATCGTTCCCTAGCCCCGGTTTCGCGAACCCACCCTCGCGAACTGTGAGCTGAGCACCGAAAACTCGCGTTTTTAGGTGCTTAGCTCACGGTTCGCGGAAGGGGGGCGCGGGGGCTAGAGGTCGCGGGCGGGGGCCGGCTCGGTGGTGACGGCGATGTCGTTGCCGCCGCGGCGCTTGACGACCTCGATGGACTGGCCAGCGGCCGTGCTGAGCTCTTCGAGGTCGTAGCCGTGGTCGAAGGTGTCCGCGATGCCGAAGCTCGCGGTGAGCCGGATCTGGTACGACTCCCCCATCGGTCCGTCGACGAGGGCGTTCTGCATCCGCTGCACGATCGTGAGCGCCTCGGTGGCCGAACCGACCGCGGCCAGCACGTAGAAGCGGCCGGCGGCGGGGTGTCCGATCAGCGACATCAGCGGCGCGCTGCCGCGGAGGGTGTCGGCGAAACGGGCGATGGCGTCGTCGCCGGCGACGCGGCCGAAGGCCGTGTTGATCTCGGGGAGGTTGTCGATGTCGGCACCGATCACGGCCAGCCCGAGTTCGGCACGTTCGCCGCGCTGCAGGTGGTCGGTGGCCGCCTGCTGGAACGACGTGCCCGACAGCACGCCGGCCGCCGAGTGGATGCCCACGGTGATGTCGCCGACGGCGTTGCTGCCGACGCGTTCGGCGCGCAGGATCGACGTGGCGATGCAGGCGGTGACGATGAGGGCCATGTTGAGGATCGACGTGGTGCCGGAGCTGAAGTACGTGGTGAAGGTGGCGCTGTCGACGCCATCCGTGATGAAGGCGATGGCACGGCCGGTGTAGAACACGGCCGCGATGAAGAGCACGATCGAGAAGATCCGTCCGTTCACGTTGCGGCGCAGCCGGCCGCGGAGCGCCTCGGCACCGCCCAGGGCGCCCATCAGCGCCACGATCAGCCAGAGCGGGCCGGCTCCGGCCCATTCGCCGCCATCCGCGCCGGGGATCAGGGTGATGACGGCCACGACCAACGCGAGGCCGCCGACAACGGCGAAGCCCGAGCTGCGGCCGTTGTAGACCCGGCTGCCCGACCAGAGCGCACCCACGGTCACCACCAGGGACGCGTTGGCGACGGTGATGGACCACCAGGCCTCGTCGCTGACCAGGTAGACGCCGTAGCCGACGGCGACCATGATGCCCGCCACGAACGCGAGGCTCCACAAACGGCCCGGGGGGTCGTTGCGGTTCAGCGCGGTATTGAAGATGAACGAGACCCCGCACAGGATCACGATCAACCCACTGATCATCTGCAGGGTGGGTCCGTCTAATTGCATTCTGTCCCCCGCTGAGCGTGGTGTAGCACGCTCAACCTCTGTTCACCGGGAGCGTGGCGATTGCCGTCGTCCCCTTGCCTTTGGTCGACTCCAGGCGCAGATCGCCGCCGTGTTCGCGCATGATGTCCCGGCTGATGCTCAGGCCCAGTCCCGTGCCGTGCACGCTGGAACCCCGCACCGAGTCGGCCCGATAAAACCTGTCGAAGAGGTTGCCCTGTTCGTCTTCGCTCATGCCCCGGCCGGTGTCGGCGACCCGCACTTCGATGCCGCAGGACACCTCGTGCACGGTGACGCTGACCTTGCCGGACTCCACGTTGTACTTGATCGCGTTGGAGAAGATGTTGTCGATCACCTGGCGCAGCCGGAACGCATCCGCGACGACCATGATCGGCGGCAGTTCGGCGATTTCGAACCGGATGTCGCGTTGCGCGGCGAGCGGCTCGGCCGACTCGACGGCATCCGTGAGGACCGCGGAGAGGTCACAGGCGGCGACATTGAGCGCCAGCCCCTCCTTGGACTCGCTGGCCGCGGTGAGCAGGCCGGAGACGATCTCGAGGAGCCGGTCGGAGTTCTTCGACGCGATCTCGAGCATCCGGCGGGTCTCGGGCTCGACCCTCTCGTCGTCGAGGGCCAGTTCGAGGTAGCCCAGGATGGAGGTGAGCGGGGTGCGCAGCTCGTGCGAGACCGAGGCGACGAGGTCGTCCCTGGCCTGCACAGCACGCACCTCGGCGGTCACGTCGCGGGTCACCATGACGCCGCCGTCGTAGCGGCCGGTGTGGTCGCGGATGGGCCGGGCCGAGACGAGCACGGCGGCCTGCTGCTGGTCGGGCGAACCCAGCCACACCGTGACCCGGTCCACCGTCTCGCCGCGGATGGCGCGCTGGGTGGGCCGGTCGGGGCCGTCGAACGGGGTGACGCCGTCTTCCTTGTAGACGATGCTGGACAGGCCGACGCCGTCGCTGACGCCGAACCGGGTGAGCATGGAGCGCTGGGCCCGGTTGACGAAGTTGACCCGGCCCTCGCTGTCGTAGCCGACCACACCGAAGTCGACGGTGTTGAAGATCTCGTCGAGGGTCTGCTCCTGGCGCCGGGAACGTTGCAGGGCCGCCTCGAACAGTCCGGCCTGCTGGGTGAGCAGCACCCGCTGGGCCTGCGCCCGCCGGTTGGAGGTGTAGGTGACGGAGGCCACGAAGGCGAGCATGATCGTGACGACGGCCAGCAGGGGCGCCTGGGTGGTGGCGTAGCCGGTGGCGTTGAGCGGGTCGCTGAAGAACTTCAGCGGCAGCCCGGCCCAGAGCAGCAGGGTCGCGAAGATGACGCTGCCGGTGGCGCCGGCCTGGCCGAAGTGGGTGGACATCCAGATCACCGGGAACACCAGCAGGAAGCTCACGCCGAGTTGCGGCTGCGCCTCGCGGGCCAGGGTGAGCCCGACGATGTCGAGGAGCGGCAGTACAACAATGTAGATCTTGGGCAGCCGCCGCCAAGGCACGGCCGCGGCCAGCCCGGTGGTGCCGAAAATGATCATGACGCCAAGGAAGTACAGCGGCTCGACGAACATGGCCGGGTTGTTGGCCACCGTGACTGCCACGAGCAGCAGCGTGGCCGCGGCCAGGAGCAGCTGGGAGAGGAACACGGAGCGTTCGACACGCTCCCGCACGCCCACCCGGGGCGCCCTCAGACTCTGCTCGACCATACTGCGACCCTAGCGTTTACAGCGAAAGCTCAGACGCGGCGCGCACGGGCAGCACGGCGTCGGCACCGAACTCTTCGAGTCGGGCGAGAGTCTTCTCAAAACTGCGCGGCACGCCGTAGTGGAACCCCTGGGCGCTGCGGATTCCCAGCGCGGACAGGTGGGTGGCCATGGCCTCGTTTTCGACGCCCTCCACGATCATCGAATACTCGAGGTTGTCGCCGAAGCCCTGCAGGGCCGTGAGCACCTCGCGCTGGCGCACATCGTCGAGGTCGTCGACAAGGCTCTTGTCGATCTTGAGGATGTCCATCGGCATCCGCACGAGCGCGTCGACCGAGGAGTCCTGGGAGCCGTAGTCGTCGAGGGCGATCATGATGCCGATGTCGCGGAGGTGGTCGGCCTGGGCGCGCACCGCGGTGGACACCCGGGCGACGGAGCGTTCATTGAGTTCGAGGCAGAGGGAGATGCCCGGGTAACGGTCGGCGAGGTCTTCGACGAAGCCGCCGATCCGCTGCGGCAGGATCTGGCCGGCCTCGACGTTGATGGTCATGCAGACGATCCTCGGTTCGATCAACCGGAAGTCCGCCGCGGCGGCCATCGCCTTGAGCGCCACCTGGCGGGTGAGCGCGTCGAGCCGGCCGAGGCTTTTGGCCTTCTCCACCAGCGACGGCGGTGACAGCGGGCCGAGCTCGGGGTCGGTGTAGCGTACGAGGGCCTCGAAGGCCCAGATCTGCCCGGTAACCAGGCTCACGATGGGCTGGAAGGCCAGTTCGAGCAGGTCTTCGTCGATGGCGCGGGCGACGATGTCGTTCATCTGCGAGGAGCGGTGCCCGGAGATGTTGATGCTGCTCTCGTTGGCCGGGCCGCCGCGGCGACGGGACTTCTTGATCGCCAGCATGCTGCGGTCGGCGTCGCGCAGCAGCTGGTTGACATCCGTCTCGCGGTGCGCGGAGTAGGCCAGGCCGATGCTGAGGATCGGGTTGAGCACGGTGCCGCTGACCGCGAGGGGCTCGCCGGTGGCCTCCATGATGCGTTCGGCGAGCAGCTTGGCCTCGGCCAGTGACGACAGCCGGGTGAGGATGACGACGAACTCGTCGCCGCCGACCCTGGCGACCACGTCGTAGGAGCGGATGACGGCGCTGAGCCGGCGGCCGAGTTCGCTGAGGATCTCGTCGCCGGCCTGGTGCCCGTAGCGGTCGTTCATCCGTTTGAAGTCGTCGAGGTCGATGAACAGCACGGCCAGCGCCTCGGAGTAGTCGCGGTGGTCGTTGATGTTGGCCAGGGCGTCTTGGAAGGCGCCGTAGTTGGGCAGGCCGGTGAGCGGGTCGGTGTTGGCCCGGATGGTGAGGCCGCCGATGCTCTCCCTTGCGGTGAAGACCACGTCGGCGGTGTGGGCCAGGGCTTCGAGGGCGCGGCGGTCGTCGCGGGTGAACGGGTAGTCCATCACGTCGCGGCGGGCCACCAGGTACTGGCCGCCGAGCGCACTGATCGCCAGTGGGGCGTCGATCTCGCCGAGTCCGGCCGGCTCGTGGCGCACCCCGGCGGACTCGACGCCGACGGTGTCGTGCACGGCGCGGAGGAGCACGGTGGCCAGGTCGGTGCTGGTGCCGGCCGGGGCGATGGTGATAGGGGTGGCCTGCCCGCCGGTTTTGACGAACTGGTTGGTGGCGTTGAGGTCGATGACCCCGTCGACCACGCCGGCCAGGCGGCGGCGCATGGCCGTGGCCCGCACGATCAGAATGGCGCCGGTGCCGAGGACCGCGAGCGGCACGAGGGTGACGACGACGGCGAGGGTGTCGGTGCTCAGGTCGAAGAACGGATGCGTCCAGGCAGCGATCAGGGCGCAGAGGCCGGTGTAGCCGCCGCCGATCAGCACCAAACGGAGCGCCGAGTAGTGCCGCCCGGGGCCGACGTCGACGAGGGGGCGGTCGAACCGGCGGCGGAGCGCCTCCAGGACGATGACCGTGACGAGGTAGGCGAGGGCGCCGACGGCCGAGGCCGCGGGGTCGCCGGCGTTGAGGGCGTGCATCCCATCGTGGGCGAAGAAGAAGGCGGCACCGCCGGCACCGGTGAGGCCGGCCGCGTAGAGCGCGACCTCGGGGCGGCGGGCACGCAGCCACACCACGATGAGAACGCCCAGGCAGACCAGGCCGACCGCCGTGACCGTGTCGAAGACCGGCTCAAGGGCCAGCACGACCAGAATCGGCATGCTGACTACCGGGCTGCGGTGGGGCACCGTGCCCAGCCGCAGCCGGACGATGTCGATGGTGCCGGCGCAGGCGACCGCCATCAGCGCGATGACGAGGTGTTCAGCGTTGCCGCCCAGCACCAACTGGGTCAGTGCGTAGCCGATGAAAACCAGCCCGGTCGTCGCGAAAATCGCGAAAGCAGCCCGGCCCACGGCCGTTGCCCCCTTTATGGTCTCCACAAGGTCTGACACTAGTGGAGCGGACCGGGGCTGCGCGCCTCGCGGCAACTATCCGACGTGAGTTTTGGCGGTGAGTTTCGCGGCGATGAGCTCGGCGATCTGCACGGCGTTCAGCGCGGCCCCCTTGCGCAGGTTGTCGTTGCTGATGAACAGCGCCAGTCCGCGACCGTTCGGCACACCCGGGTCCTGACGGATGCGGCCCACGAAGCTCGGGTCGGCACCGGCAGCCTGCAACGGCGTGGGGATGTCGGTGAGCTGCACGCCGGGGGCGTCGCTGAGCAGTTCGGTGGCGCGGGCCACCGAGATCGGCTTGCCGAATTCGACGTTGATCGAGAGCGAGTGGCCGGTGAACACCGGTACGCGCACGCAGGTGCCGCTGACGAGAAGCTCGGGCAGCTGGAGGATCTTGCGGCTCTCGTTGCGGAGCTTCTTCTCTTCGTCGGTCTCGAACAGGCCGTCGTCGACGATCGATCCGGCCAGGGGGATCACGTCGAACGCGATCGGGCGCTTGTAGATGGTGGGCTCGGGCATGCTCACCGAGGAGCCGTCGTGCACCAGCTGGAAGAGGTTGTCGTCGCTCGCGGCGGCGCGGATCTGGCTGGCCAGTTCCTGCGCGCCGGCCAGGCCGCTGCCGGAGACCGCCTGGTAGGTGCTCACGATGAGGCGTTCGAGGCCAGCCTCGTCGTGCAGCACCTTGAGCACCGGCATGGCTGCCATGGTGGTGCAGTTGGGGTTGGCGATGATGCCCTTGACGGCCTGGTCGATGGCTTCCGGGTTGACCTCGCTGACCACCAGAGGCACGTCGGGGTCCATCCGCCAGCCCGACGAGTTGTCGACCACGGTGACGCCGGCCGCGGCGAACCGGGGCGCCTGGCTTTTGGACAGGGTGGCGCCGGCGGAGAAGATCGCCACGTCCAGGCCGGTCGGGTCGGCCGTGGAGGCGTCCTCGACGACGATCTGTTCGTGCTTGAACGGGAGGGTGGTGCCGGCCGAGCGCGCCGAGGCGAAGAAGCGGATGTTGGCGACCGGGAAGTCGCGCTCCTCGAGCAGGCGACGCACGACAGCGCCGACCTGGCCGGTGGCGCCGACGACGCCGATGTTGATTCCCGCGCGGGTGGGTGCTGCGGTGGCTGCGGTGCTGGTCACTGTGTGGTCCTTACTCAATCTGGTCTCGTGCCGGTCGGTCTGGTGCCGGGTGCGCACAACTCCTGCAATTCTCCCCGAACGAAGCCGAATCGGGCCCAAACGGGTGTTTTTGGCAGAAATTGCAGGAGTTATGCCCGGATGCGGATGCGGCGGCCGGGGTGGCCGGGGCCGGTTAGGGCCGGGTTAGCGGCCGGTGCCGCCGTGCACGACGGCCTCGCCGTCGCCGTCGAGACCGAAGGCGGTGTGCACCACGCGCAGGGCCTGGTTAATGGTGTCGGCGCGGGTGACGACCGAGATGCGGATCTCGCTGGTGGAGATCATCTCGATGTTGATGCCGGCCTCGAACAGGGCCTCGAACAGCTTGGCGGAGACACCGGTGTTGGTGCGCATCCCGGCGCCGACCAGGGCCAGCTTGCCGATCTGGTCGTCATACTGCAGCCCGGCGAAGCCCACGTTCTGCTGCTCGTTGGTGAGCGCGGTCAGCACCTGCTGCCCCTCGGACTTGGGCAGGGTGAACGAGATGTCGGTCAGTCCGGTGGATGCGGCGGACACGTTCTGCACGATCATGTCGACGTTCGCGTTGGTCTTGGCGACGATCTTGAAGATCTGCGCGGCCTTGCCGGGGATGTCGGGGACGCCGACGACGGTGACCTTGGCCTCGCTGAGGTCGGCGGCGACCCCCGCGATGATGGGCTCTTCCACTGGCTCTCCATTCAATAGTGCGGCGGCGTAGGGGCTGGTGGCGCCCGCGTTGTAGACGATGGTGCCGGTGTTGTTGTTGAACGACGACCGCACGTGCAGCGTGACCCCGTGCCGGCGGGCGTATTCCACGGCGCGAATGTAGAGCACCTTGGCGCCGGCGGCGGCGAGCTCGAGCATCTCTTCGCTGGACACCCGGTCGAGCTTGTGCGCCTTGGGCACCACGCGGGGGTCGGCGGTGAAGATGCCGTCGACATCCGTGTAGATCTCGCAGATGTCGGCGCCGAGGGCAGCGGCGAGGGCGACGGCGGTGGTGTCGGAGCCGCCGCGGCCGAGGGTGGTGATGTCCTTGGTGTCGCGGTTGAAGCCCTGGAAGCCGGCGACGATGGCGATGGCGCCCTCGTCGAGCGCGTCGCGGAGCCGGCCGGGGGTGACGTCGACGATGCGGGCGGCGCCGTGCTGGGCATCCGTGATCATGCCCGCCTGGCTGCCGGTGAACGAGCGGGCGTCGTAGCCCATGCTCTTGATCGCCATGGCGAGCAGCGCCATCGAGATGCGCTCCCCCGCGGTGAGGAGCATGTCGAGCTCGCGGGGCGCCGGGATCGGGGTGACCTCGTGGGCGAGGTCGAGCAACTCGTCGGTGGAGTCGCCCATCGCGGAGACGGCCACGACGATGTCGTTGCCGGCCTTCTTGGTGTCGACAATGCGCTTGGCGACGCGTTTGATGCTCTCGGCGTCGGCAACGGATGATCCGCCGAACTTCTGCACGATCAGGCTCACGTGGGCACTCCTGGCTTCCGGGTACGCGGAGACATCCCGCGCTCCCATCCTAAATGCGTTCGTATTCTCGGACGTTCATGTGACGCGGTGCGCGGACCAGTGGCCGGATGCCCGCGTCAACTGTTGCCGATGCGGGTTTAGGTGGAGTCGCGCTCGATGAGGTCGATGGGGATGGTGGTGGTGCGCTCCACGGTTTCGCCGGCGATGATGCGCAACAGGGTCTGGGCCATCACGGCACCCTTGGTGTCGGTGTTCAGGTCCACCGAGGTGAGCGGCGGCCCCGCACTGGTGGAGAAGAAGTTGTTGTCGATCGTGGCCACGGCGATGTCCGCGGGAACGGCGATCCCGCGCTCCTTGAGCACCCCCATCGCGCCGTAGGCCATCTGGGCGGATGCGGCGACGAGACCATCGATCGGCCGGCCCTGACCGAGGAGGCGTTCCATCGCGGCTGCGCCACCGGCAGGGGTGAAGTCGCCTTCCTCGAACGGGCCCTCGTCCAGGCCGGCCAGCGCGAGGGTGGTCTGCCATCCTTCCCGGCGGTCGCGGCCGGCGGACATGCTCTGCGGCGCGCCGATCATGGCGACGCGGGTGCGGCCGCGCTCAACCAGGTGCCGGGTCGGCAGGGCTGCCGCCTCGGCGTTGTCGACGTCCACAACGTAGTAGGGCCCGTCATCCGTCGTCAGCGGGCGCACACCGAACACGACCGGCAGGAGACGTGAGAGCGAGATGTACTCCGCATCGCGGCTGAAGTGCGACAAGATCAGGGCCCCGTCGACGTTGCCGCCCTCCAGGAACCGGCGGGTCTTGTCGGGGTCGTCGTCGGATTCGATCATCAGGGTGAGCGTGTAATCGGTGGTGGCCACGTGCAGCGCGGCACCCTGGATGACCGCGGCGAAGTACGGGTCGGCGAAGAACTTGGACGTGTGCTGCGGGATCACCATGGCGATGGTTTGGGTGGAACGCCTGGCGAGGCTCCGAGCGACCCGGTTGGGCACATAGTTGAGTTCGGCGATCGCGTTGGTGACCGCACGAATCGCCTCCTCGGTCACCTGCGGCGACCCGTTGATCACCCGGGAGGCCGTGGAGCGGGATACTTTGGCGCGTTGGGCGACGGCCAGCAGAGTGGGCGGTGCGACGGCGGGCTGATCCCTGTCGTTCGTCATTCTGGCCTTTCGTGGACGGCGAGTGCGATTCTATCGCCGAGGCGGCTGGTGCGCCGCGGCGGCACCCGGAGGCGCCGCCACGCGTCGCTCAGTCAGGCAGGCGACGGCCTGCGATGAGCGTTTTCAACCAGAGACCGCTGTCCTTGACCACGCGCTCCTGGGTGTCGTAGTCCACGTGCACGATGCCGAACCGTTTGCTGTAGCCGTAGCCCCACTCGAAGTTGTCGAGCAGCGACCAGACCAGGTAGCCGCGCAGGTCGACCCCCTGCGCGATGGCCCGGTGCGCCGCGGTGAAGTGCCGGCGCAGGTAGTCGAGCCGGTCAAGGTCGTGCACCGCTCCCTGCTCCAGGACGTCGTCGAACGCGGCGCCGTTCTCGGTGATCATCAGCGGCAGCCGGGGAAACTGTTCGCTGAGCGAGAGGAGCAGTTCTTCGAGGCCGTCGGGTGCGATGTTCCAGCCCATCGACGTGTAGGGGCCGGCCTGGGTGAGGAACTCGACGTGGCCGCTCCCGGGCCAGGGCGAACCGCCGACGTCCTTGTGCCCATCGGCGTTCTGTCTGGTGGAGGTGCCGTCCCACATGCGCACGGTGGCGGTGGAGTAGTAGTTGACGCCGAGAAAGTCGATGGGCTGGTGGATGGTCTCGAGGTCGCCGGGCAGCACGAAGGACCAGTCGGTGATCGCCGCGGTGTCCTCGAGCAGATCGGCCGGGTACTCCCCGCGCAGCATCGGGCCGGTGAAGGCACGGTTGGCGAGGGCATCGATGCGGCGCTTGGCCTCGGGCGAGCTGGCGTCGTCACCGCGCAGCACGTGGAAGTTGAGCGTGACCGAGTACTCGGCATCCGTCGTGACGGTCTGCCGCAGCGCCTGCAGAGCCAGGCCGTGCCCGAGCTGCAGGTGGTGCACCGACTGCAGGGCCGCGAGCGAGTCGGTGCGGCCGGGGGCGTGCGCGCCGGAGCCGTAGCCGAGGTAGGCGCTGCACCAGGGTTCGTTGAGGGTGGTCCAGCAATCCACCCGGTCGCCGAGCGCGGCGCCCACGATGGCGGCATACTCGGCGAACCGGTACGCGGTCTCCCGTGAGGTCCAGCCGCCGGCGTCCTCCAGCGCCTGCGGCAGGTCCCAGTGGTAGAGGGTCACCATCGGGCGGATGCCGCGGGCCAGGAGCCCGTCGACCAGCCGGGAGTAGAAGTCCAGGCCGGCCTGGTTGGGTTCGCCCGATCCGAGCGGCTGGATGCGCGGCCAGGCGACCGAGAACCTGTAGGCCTCCAGCCCCAGCGATGCCATCAGGTCGAGGTCGCTCTCGAGCCGGTGATAGTGGTCATCCGCGATCTCGCCGGTGTCACCGTTGACGATCTTGCCCGGCGTGGCGCTGAAGGTGTCCCAGATCGACGGGCCCCGGCCATCCGCGTCTACGGCGCCCTCGATCTGGTAGGCCGCGGTGGCCGACCCGATCAGGAAGTCGGTCGCGAATTCCAGGCCTGAGTCGCGGTACGTGCTGGTGCCCGTTGTCACGGAAGTCAGAGTGGTCACAGTGATCCTTTGCGTAGGTGCTGGTGAAGAAGTGTGGCGACGGATGCGTGCCAAGGCAGTGCCGGCCCGGTCAGCCCTTGACCGCACCCTGCATGATGCCGGCAATGAGCTGCTTGCCGGCGACGATGAACAGGATGAGCAGGGGCACGACCGACAGCACGGCACCGGTGAGCACCATCGAGTTGTCGGGTGTCTGGCCACCGCTGGCGGTGAGCGCCGCGAGAGCCGTCTGCACGCTGGGGTTGGTGGGGCCGAGCACGAGCAACGGCCAGAGGAAGTCGGTCCACGCCGCCATGAAGCTGAACAGCGCGAGCACCGCCATGGCGGGCCGGGCAGCGGGCACGGCGACGTGCCAGAAGGTGCCCCACATGCTCGCTCCGTCCATCCGTGCCGCCTCGATCAACTCATCGGGGATGACATCGACCAGGTACTGACGCATAAAGAAAACGCCGAAGGCTGTGACCATGCCCGGCACGATGACGGCCTGCAGAGTGCCGATCCAGTGCCAATCGGACATCAGCATGAACAGCGGGATGATGCCCAGTTGGGTGGGGATGGCCATCGTGGCGATGACCGCGACCAACAGCCCGTTGCGGCCGCGGAATTGGAGTTTGGCGAAGGAGTAGCCGGCGAGGGTGGAGAAGAACACCACTGAGATCGTGATCGCCGTGGAAATGATGAGGCTGTTCACCAGCGCCTGCAGGAACGGCACCGTGGCGAACACCTCAAACGCGTTCTCCAGGAAGTTCGGCCCGGGCAGCACCGCCGGCGGCACCAGGTTGGTGTCGGAGGACTGCCGGCTGCCGATCACGAACGACCACCAGAGCGGGAACGCCGCACCGGCGAAGAACGCGAACAGCAGGCCGTAGGTGAGGAAGCCGGGTGCCTCGTAGGTGGCGCGACGGCGCGATTTTCGCTCCGCGCGGCGTTCGGGGGTGGCGGGCATCAGGCGTTCGGTCAGGGTGCTCACTTGCGGCCTCCGTTGATGGACCTGGTCACATACGGCCGCCGGGGTACTGCGATCTTGACCGGCTTGATGTCGTTGGTGCGGATAGCGCGGGCGATCGCGTAGTTCGCGAGACCGGCGATGATGATGATGAGGAAGAGGATCCACGCGGTTGCCGCAGCCCGGCCGAAGTCCCTTCTGGGGAATGCCAGCTCGTAGAGGTAGAGCACGATGGTCTGGAACTGGCGACCGCCGCCGCCGTTGGTGCGGCCGTCGAACAGCTTGGGTTCGGTGAAGATCTGCAGCCCGCCGATGGTGGAGGTGATCACCACGAAGATCATGGTGGGCCGGATCATCGGCACGGTGATCGCCCAGAACCGGCGCACCTTGTTGGCGCCGTCCAGCGCGGCCGACTCATAGACATCCCGCGGAATGGCCTGCATCGCGGCGAGAAGGATGAGCGCGTTGTATCCGGTCCAGCGCCAGTTGACCATGCTGGCGATCGCTATGTGCGAGGGCAGCACGTCGAAGGCCCAGCGGATGGGTTCGAGGCCGAACAGGTTGAGCAGCCCGGCGACCGGCCCGGTGTACTGGTTGAACACCTGCGCGAAGATCACCGCGACCGCGACCGGGGCCACGATGTAGGGAAGCAGGATGCTCATGCGCCAGAAGGTCTTGGCGCGCAGCGTCTGGTCGAGCAGCGCGGCGATCACCGTGGCGAACAGCAATTGCGGCACGGCGGAGAGCAGGAAGATGCTCACGGTGTTGCCGAAGGCGTTCCAGAAGAAGGGGTCGGAGAGCACCGAGGCGTAGTTCGCCAGGCCGACCCAGTCGCCCTGGCCCTTGAGCAGGTGCCAGTCGTAGAGCGAGACATTGAGCGTATACGCGATCGGGAATACACCGATGAGCGCGAAGAGGATGAAGAACGGCGCGATGTAGAGGAACGGCGACGCCTTGTGGTCGAAGTGCGAGAGTCTCTGCTTGAAGGTGAGCTCGGACCGCGTTTTGGCGGGCCTGCGATTGGGGATCGTGGAGCTGGTTGTGATCGTGCTGGTACTGGACATCGGCGGCCAATCCGAGAGAGGGGCGTGGGTGGGGCGGCGGGCGGTCCCGGGCGGTGTGCTCGGGACCGCCCGCCGGGTGGGGCGGGAGGGCGGGTGCGCTAGCCGACCAACTGGTCGAGCAGCACCATGGCTTCATCCCACGCGACGTCGCCATCGGTGATCTCGCCCTGGCCGATGCGGTCGAAGACCGGGCCGAAGACGTTGTCCTGGATATTGGAGTCCTCCGGGCCCTTCACCTGGGCGATGACGCNAAGACCGGGCCGAAGACGTTGTCCTGGATATTGGAGTCCTCCGGGCCCTTCACCTGGGCGATGACGCCCTCGGAACGGGCACTGAAGATCTCGCCCACCGGTGCGTTGTTGAAGAACTCGTTCGTCGAGTCGGCCACGAGAGACTGGCCCTCGATGGTGCTCGGGAACGGTCCGGCGAGTTCGAACGATGCCGCCTGCTGGGCGGGGGCGGCGAGCCAGAGGGCGAGGGCCGCAGCCTCCTCCTTGTGCTCGCTCGACTCGGAAACACCGAGGAAGGCGCCACCCCAGTTAGCCGCGCCACCGGGCAGCACATCGGCGAAGTCCCAGCCGCTGTCGGTGGTTCCTTCGTCGTAGTAGCCCTGCACGATGCCCAGCATCCAGCTCGGGCACATGTAGGTGGCATAGTCGCCGGCCTTGGCCTGCGGTCCGACGTCCCAGCCCGGCAGTCCGGCGCCGAGGCCGTTGTTCTCCGCGTCGACGACCAGGGCGAGCTGGTCCTTCAGCACCTTGTTGCCCTTGATGTTCAGGGTCTCGCCATCCGACTTGTAGTAGCCCTCCTCCTGCTGGTTCACGAAGGAGTTCCAGAAGAATCGGGGGCTGTGATAAAACGCCTTGTCCGCGGCGGCGACGTACTCTTCGCCCACCTCGTAGAAGCGTTCCCAGGTGGCTGTGTCGCCGCCGAAGTACTCAGCGACCTCGGTGCGTTCGCTGGGCAGGCCGGCAGCCGCGAAGAGGTCGCCGCGGTAGCACAGGCCCTGCGGCCCGATGTCGAGGCCGGCGCCGATCACGCGGCCGTCGGCATCCGTGCCCTGCTTGAATTTCCAGTCCAGCCAGTCGTCGGCCACATCTTCGATGCCGTAGTCGCGCAGGTCCACGAACGAGTCGCTGACCTCCTGGATTGTGCCCAGCCAGCCTTCCTCGATGGCGACGACGTCGCTGAGGCCGGTTCCGGCGGCGATCTTGGCGTAGGCGTCGTCGCGGGCCGCGCCGCCGCCCTCGAGATTGGTGGCCTCGATGACGATGTTCGGGTTCTCTTCCATGTACTTGGTGTAGTTGGCGTCGACCCCCATGGTGCCGAAGGTTGTGACTGACAGGGTGACCTTGCCATCGTCGGATCCGCCGGTGGATGCGCTGCATCCTGTGGCGACGATCGCGAAGACTGCGGCACCAGCGATCGAGGCTGTTATTGCGCGTCGTGAACTCACGGCACTCCTTTGTGGACGTGTTACAGGGACAGAAACGCTTCCGATGAGCTCTCATGGAAGCGCTCCCATGGAATGTTGACAAGACTAGGCAAGGTCGTGAGCGCCTGTCAAGGATTTCATGGAAGCGGTCCCATGGCACTGCCGAAGAGGGTGCGGGTGTGGCACTCGGGCGCCACTGGTGCCGTTGCGGACCAATGTGGCCGGCACACCGGGCGCAATTCTCCGAACGGGCAACAGTTGCGCGGGGTGCACCGGCCGAGGCGGCAGCCGGGCGGCAGCCGGGCGGGCTACAGGCTGGTGACCGCGACGAGGCTGAGTATCACGGTCGCCGCGAAGCCCGCACCGATGGCGCGGCGGGTGCGCTTGGCGGGATCCTTGAGCGGCGGCAGGCTCTGCCAGCGGAGCACCGCGCCCACGGTGGCTGCTGCCAGGAGCAGCACGAGGGCGTACCAGGCGAGTGTCGTCGCCGTGGACCAGTCGACCAGCGCACGACTGGCGATGAGGATACCGGCGGCGGCCAGGCCATCCGTGGCCAGAGCCAGGCGGTCGCGGGCGGCGCCGAAGCGGGGCGACCAGGCCGAGAGGGCGAAGCCGCCGACGAAGGCCACGACCACGATGAGCGGGATCCAGTTGGTCACTTGTTCTCCTCCAGAATCGACATGGCGAGGGCATCGACGCTGGTGGCGGTGTTGCCCAGCACGATCACCGCCCGGTTGGCGGTGCGGTCGAGGGCCAGCATGCTCGCGAACCCGCCGGTGCCGCCGTTGTGCCAGGTGGCGGTGCCGTCTTCGGGAGCCTGGGTGAACCAGGCCAGGCCGATGAGCGGACCGGCGCCGGCGGGGCCTTGCGGGTCGAGCACCGTGGCGGGGTCGACGCCGAGGGCGGGGTCGGCCGAGAGCAACGCCTGGGCGTAGAGCGCCATGTCGGCGGCGGTGGACCGGATGGCGCCGGCCGGGGCGTAGGCGCCCATGGTCCAGGCATCCGCCGGGCGACCCGCGGTGGTGTAGCCGGTGCGGGCGCCGGCGGGCAGGGCATCCGCTGTGACCGCGATCGAGGTGTGGGCCATGCCGAGCGGCTCGAGGACGCGGGTCTGCAGCAGCTCGGGGTAGTCGGTGCCTGCCGCGGCGGCGAGGGCCTGGCCGAGCAGGGCGACGCCGAGGTTGGAGTAGGCGACGGTGCCCGGGTCGGTGAGGGCGGCGGCCCTGGCGTGCTCTTCGAGGGCGGCGAGGTCGAAGGGGTAGGGATCGCTGCCGCGGTAGCTGCTCCACAGGCTGGTGGCCAGGGCCGACACGGTGATCGCGATGCGGGGTAGGCCGGAGCGGTGGCTGCTGAGGTCGGCCAAGGTGACGTCGGCCGCGGCGCTGTCGCCGAGGTCGAGGTAATCGCCGACCGGGTCGGTGAGGGCGACCTCGCCGCGCTCGACGGCCTGGGCCAGCAGCAGCGCGGTGAAGGTCTTGGTGATCGAGCCGATCTCGAACTCGGTGGTCTCGTCGGCGCCGAGGCCGGCGTAGGCGACGCCCTCGGCGTCGATCACGGCGGTGACGAGGGTGTCACGGGCGCCCGGCTCGATGCCGGCCTTGTCGGCGAGGCTCTGGGCGAGGCCGGGATCGCCGGTTGCTGATGTCGACAGGGTGGGCGGTCGGGGCGCGGCCAGGACGCCCGCCACGATGACGGCGAGGGCGGCGCCGACGGCGATCAGGCGGATGCGGGTGGGGCGTTTCATCGGAGACCTCCGTCGAGTAGCGGACGGGAGTGCGGCAGCGGGCATCAGATGCCTCCGGCGGCAAGGACCACCGTGAGCAGAGGCACGACTTTTTCGGGCGGAATGCCGTAGTGGCCGCGGGAGGTGGAGTAGACCCAGCCGGCCGCGATCAGCTGGTTGACGTGGTGGTAGACCTGCCCGGTGGTGCCGACTCCTTCGAGCGCGGCGAGTTCGGAGACCGCGACAGTGCCGGTCGCGATGGCCTGCAGCAACCGCAACCGCACAGGGTGGCCGAGCGCCGCCAGGGCGGAGGTTGAGGACGGGCGGCTCCAGTCGCGGGCGAGGATATCCTCGGTGGTGAGGGCGTACTGCCAGTCGACCGCTCCCCCGCCGGGCAGCGAGACACTGCCGGTGTAGAGAACCGCGCCGGGGGCCGGAACCATCGACTTGAGAGCATTCAGCGCCCAGAAGACGTCGGTGGTGGGGCCGGTGGCGGCGGGCGCCGTGACGGACGGGACGGCGTTCGGCGCGGATACGGCCGGCGGACCGGCATCCGCCCCGGGCTGGAGCGTCGCGAGTGGAACGGTCGCGGCCCCCGTGCCGAGGCCGGCCTGCACGGCCTGCTCGAGGGCATCCACGCGGGCCCGCAGCTCAGCGAGTTCGTGTGTGTGGTCGTCCGACAGGCTCATACGTCCATTATTACGTACTTATCAAGTAAAAACGCACGGGATTCCGTAAGTTACTCGGCTGGTGAGGTCGGCTGTGGGCACAAATGTCCGCAGGGGAACAGTGAGGCCGAGCCGCGGCGGATCGGCGGGCGGCTAGCTGGTGACGGTGCGGCGGCCCTCGAAGGCGCGGCCCAGGGTGACCTCGTCGGCGTACTCGAGGTCGCCGCCGACGGGCAGGCCGGAGGCCAGGCGGCTGACCTTGATGTCCAGGGTGGTGAGCAGTCGCGACAGGTAGGTGGCGGTGGCCTCGCCCTCGAGGTTGGGGTCGGTGGCGATGATCACCTCCTGCACGGTGTTGTCGGCCAGGCGGGTCATCAGCTGGCGGATGCGCAGGTCGTCGGGTCCAATGCCGTCGATGGGGCTGATCGCCCCGCCGAGCACGTGGTACAGGCCCTTGAACTCGCGGGTGCGTTCGATCGCGACGACGTCTTTGGCCTCTTCGACCACGCAGATGGAGGTGGGGTTGCGGCGCGGGTCACGGCAGATCATGCAGGTGTCCTGCTCGGAGACGTTGCCGCAGATCTCGCAGAACTTGACCTTGTCGCGCACCTCGAGCAGAACGTTGGCCAGGTGGGTCACGTCGAAGTTCTTGGTCTGCAGAATGTGGAACGCGATGCGCTGCGCCGACTTCGGGCCGATGCCGGGCAGGCGACCGAGCTCGTCGATGAGTTCCTGAACGATGCCTTCGTACATTTAGTTGTCGTTCCTCTGTCGCGAGATCGGGTCGTGCGGCTGCTCCTCGATGAAGGTGGCGCCGAGGATCTCGCGCACCACGGCCTCACCGTAGCGCTGCTTCTCGGCGAACGCGGGCGACCGCCGCGCGGGCGCGCCGCGCTGGCTTGCGGGGACGGATGCGGGCGTTTGCGCCTGGGTGGGAGCCTGCGCCTGGCCGGGTGCCTGCTGCTGGCGGGGTGCCTGCTGCTGGCGGGGTGCCTGCTGCTGCGCCGTGGGCTGCTGCGTGGCCGGCCGGGTGCCGCGAGCGGCCTCCGGGGGTGCGGAGAACTGCTGCGGGTCCGGCGGGAGGTCGTCGTAGGGCGGCGGCTCTTCGTCGAAGGGCGGCTCGAAGTCGGGTTCGGGCGCGTAATCGTAGGCCGGTGCCGACGGGGCCGACGCCTTCGGGGCAGCGGAGGGCGCTGACGACGCCGGGACGCCGGCGGGTGCGCTGTCGGCGGCTTCGGCAGCATTGCCGGCGCTGGTAGCCGGGGCCGGGGCCGGAGCTCCAACAGAGACGGATTCACCCTGGGCGGGCGGGGCCACCACGGGTTCGTCGGCCAGAGTTTCCGCGGCAGCAAGAGCGGCGGCGGATCCGGGGATCACGACCGTGGCCCATCCGGTGGACGTGGTCGGCGGCGCGAGGGTGGCGGTCGCGGTACCGGTTGACGTGGCCGACCCCGGGCCAGAACTGGCGCCTGACGGGCCGCCGAATGCCGCGGATCCGGCCGATGGCAGATCAACAGAGGCCGCCGAGGTCGGCGGGGCGTTCGTCGGGGACGCGGACTGCGTTGAGGCAGAGGGGGCCGCGGAGGAAGCATCCGCGAGTTGCCCGGCCGCGGACGAGTTGCCCTGGCGCACCGGGGTAGCTCGTCCGGAGGTGGGCAACTCGGCGGAGGGCGTCGGTGAGGAGGCGGGCGCGGAGGTGGACGCGGGGGCGGGGGCTGCACCCGAGGGGTGGCCGGCGCCCGCGGCGGCGAACGTCTCGGAGTCGGCGCGGGCGATGAACTTCACGCGCAGGCCGAGCACCTTCACAATGGCGCCGCGCAGGAACTCACTGACGCCCTGGCCGGGAGCCTGCTGGGCCTTGAAACCCTGCATGTCCTGCTCGCTGGGGAAGGACAGCACGAGGACGTCTTCGCCGCGCAGGTCGAGCACGCGTGCGGTGTAGACCACGAGCCAGGCGCTGAGCTTGACCTCCTTGACGGCCTCGAGGATCTGCGGCCAGGCATCCTTGATCTGGGCCAGAGTGACCGGGCCGACCGGCACGACGGGGGTCGCAGCCGGCGGGGCCGCAGCCGGCGGGATCTCTGCGGCGGGTTCGGTCGAGCCGGCAACGGGCGCGGTCGGCGTGGCGACAGACGTACTCGAGCCGGCCTCATCGGAGGATGCGGCGGCGTCTGCGGCCGGCGTGGCCCCAGTGGCCGCACGAGCAGCGGCGGCGGTCTCGGCCGGGGTGGCGGCCGGGGATCCGGGCACGCGGGTGGCCCAGCCCGAGCCGACGGGAGCGGGCGCCGCTGCTGCTGGAGCATCGGCAGCGGGACGACCGGCAGGCTGGCTGGCCGGCGGGGCCG
>NZ_SOHM01000024.1 GCF_004403945.1 Cryobacterium lactosi
GGTTCCTTCGTCCATGGAGCAGGCGGCGAGGCCGGTGATGAGCAGGCCGGCGGTGGTCAGTCCGAGTGCGGTCTTGGTGAAGCTGCGCATGATGTGATCCTTTGCTGTGGAATGTGTGGGGGACTTGCTTGGTATGCATGTGGTTCGGCCCCAGCCCAGAAATGGTTTGGTCTTCTCAAGAATTCTTTTCAAACACCGTTCGTGCCCAGGCGAATAGCGGGACGGTAGCGTCGCACGGGACTCGAACGGAGGGGTTAACAACGAATCGCGCCTGTCCAGGGGACAGGCGCGATTCGTGTGTGGGAGTTGCGGGCTACGGCTCCAGGCGGGTCGGGCCGCGGAACAAGTAGGTGACCTCGCGGATGGATGCCTGGTGCAGCATCAGCATCAGCACGCGGGCCAGGCCCATGCCGAAACCGCCGTGAGACGGCACGCCATAGCGGAAGAAGTCGAGGTAACCGGCGATCTCGGCCGGGTCCACGCCCTTCTCAATGGCCTGCTCCGTGAGCACGTCGATGCGGTGCTCGCGCTGCGCGCCGGTGGAGATCTCGGTGCCGTTGAAGATCAGGTCGTAGCTGTTCGTGAGGCTCGCGTCGCCCTCGTGGCGCATGTGATAGAACGGGCGGATGCTCGACGCGTAGTCGGTGAGGAACACGAACTCGTGCCCGTAGGTCTCGGCGACGTACGCTGCGATCTGACGCTCGCCCTCCGGGTCCATGTCGTCGTCGTCGCGGGGAACCTCGTAGCCGCGGCTCTTCACGATCTCCTTGGCCTCGGCCAGCGGGATGCGCGGGAACGGCGTGCTCGGCACGGTGACCTCCACGCCGAACAGCGCGAGCACCTCCTCGCCGTGCTTCGCCTTGACCGCGGTGAACGCGGCCACGAGCAGCTCTTCGTGCAGCTGCATGACGTCTTCGTGGCTGTCGATCCAGCTGATCTCGGAGTCGACGCTGGTGAACTCGGTGGCGTGCCGGCTGGTGAACGACGGGTCGGCCCGGAACGCCGGCCCCACCTCGAAGATCTTGCCGAAGCCGGAGGACTGGGCCATCTGCTTGAAGAACTGCGGGCTCTGCGCGAGGTAGGCCTTGGTGTCGAAGTACTCCACCTCGAACAGCTCGGCGCGGGACTCGCTCGCGCTGGCCATCAGCTTCGGGGTGTGCAGCTCGATGAAGTCGTTCTCGATCCAGTACGTGCGCAGAGCGTGCTCGAACGTGGTCTGGATGCGGAAGATGAGACTCGACTTGGGCTGGCGCAGGTCGAGGAAACGCCAGTCCATGCGCTTGTCCAGGCTGGAGTCCGCCGCGATCGGGGTCTCCGGGATGGCGTGCGTGACAACCTCGAGCGAGGCGAGCTTGATCTCGATGCCGCCGAGCTTGACCCGCTCGTCGTGCTTGAGCTGGCCGGTCACGGTGACGAAGCTGCCCTGGGACAGACCGGAGATGGTGGTGGCCGGCTCGTCGTCGACGACAACACCCTCGGCATCCGTGGTGCGCGGATTGACCAGCTGCACCGCGCCGGATTCGTCTCGCAGAACGACGAATTGCACCTTCTTCTGGTCTCGGACGGTTTCGACCCACCCGGACACGGAAACGAGACCGTCGTCGAGGGCGGCAAGGTTCTTTATCAGTACGCGAGCATTCACCCCTGAAGTTTAGCCGCACAGCTCTCGGCGAATTCGCGGGTGGCCCCTCCGTAGACTGGAGCGTGTGGTAGCTAGCCAAGTACATCTCGTGCGGCACGGTGAGGTTTTCAACCCCGAGCGCGTGCTTTACGGCAGACTTCCCGGCTTTCGACTGTCTGATTTGGGGCAGCGGATGGCCGAGGCGGCTGCCGCAGACCTCGTCGAGCGCAAGCGCCCCATCGTGCGGGTCATCGCGTCGCCTTTGCAGCGCACCCAGGAGTCCGCGGCCCCGATCATGGCGGCCTTCGGCCTTCCGATCCACCTCGACGAGCGCATCATCGAACCCACGAACCGGTTCGAAGGCAAGCGGATGCGCGGCCCAGGCGGTGCCCTGCGCGACCCGCGCAACTGGCCCAGCCTGGTGAACCCGGCCCGGCCCAGCTGGGGCGAACCGTTCCGCTCCATCTCCACCCGGATGCTGGCCGCCATCGACGACGCGTTCCACTCCGTCGACGAGGGCGACGTCGTTCTGGTCAGCCACCAGCTGCCGATCTGGATGGTGCACCGCAGTCTGGCCCAGGAACGCCTGGCGCACGACCCGCGCAAACGCCGTTGCGACCTGTCCAGCATCACCACGCTGTCGCTCGGCGGCAATGTGCCCGCGGAGATCGGTTACACGAGCCCCGCCGCGGCCCTTTTGGTACCCGCCAACGATGTGGGTGCAGTGTGAGCCGCGCACGCCTGCGGCCTCTGGCGCTCGCCGGCCTGGTCACCGTTGCCCTCGCCCTCAGCGGCTGCACGAGCGGGGACTCGCTCGCCGACCAGTACCGGGAAGGCAGCAGCAAGGGCTACATCGCCGGTGACGGCAGCGTCACGGAGATCCCCGCCGACGAACGCGGCGAGTCCGTGGAGTTCGACGGCACCCTCGAAGACGGCTCCACCGTCAGCTCCGCCGACTACGCCGGTGAGGTGCTCGTGGTCAACTTCTGGTACGCCAGCTGTGCTCCCTGCCGGGCCGAGGCCCCCGACCTCAAGAAGATCAGCGAGCAGTTCGCCGACCAGGGCGCCAGCTTCCTCGGCGTCAACGTGCGCGACCAGGCCGCAAGCGCCATCGCCTTCAACGAGGCCTACGAGATCAGCTACCCGTCGGTGATGGACGTCGACGACGGTGGTATGCAACTCGCCTTCAGCGGCAGTATCCCGCCCAACGCCGTGCCCACCACGCTGGTGCTGGACTCCTCCGGCCGGGTCGCCGCCCGCATCCTCGGCCAGGTCAATTCCCCGTCCATCCTCAAGACGCTGATCGAAGACACGATTGCCGAGGACGGCTAGGCGTGGGCAATCCTTTCGGCGAGATCGTCTTCAGCGGGCAACTGTTCCTGGCGATCCCGATCGCGGTGCTGGCCGGCCTGGTGTCCTTCGCGTCACCGTGCATCCTGCCGCTCGTGCCCGGCTACCTCGCTTACATCGGCGGCTTCGCCGATGGCAGCGGGGGATCGAAGCTATCCGCCCGCCGCGGCCGCAACCGGCTGCTGCTCGGTGTGGCCCTGTTCATCCTCGGCTTCACCCTGGTCTTCGTGCTCACCGGCGTAGTGTTCGGCTTCGCCGGATTCTGGCTCAACCAGTACCGTGACCTGATCACCCGCATCGCCGGCGCGATCGTGATCCTGCTCGGCCTGGTCTTCGTCGGCCAGTTCGGTGCCATGCAGCGCACCGTCAAGTCCTCCTGGCGGCCACGGATGGGCCTGGCCGGCGCGCCCGTGCTCGGCGCGGTCTTCGCGGTGGGCTGGACCCCGTGCACCGGACCCACGCTCACGGCCATCAACTCGCTCAGCCTGAGCACCGGCTCGCCCTGGCAGGGCGGCCTGCTGGCGTTGTTCTACGCGCTCGGCCTCGGCCTCCCGTTCCTGCTGATCGCCCTGGGCCTGAACTGGGCCACCGGGGCCGTAGCCTTTCTCAAGCGTCATGTGCGGGCAATCAACCTGTTCGGCGGCGTGCTCCTGATCGTTATCGGGGTGCTCATGGTGAGCGGCGTGTGGAATGCCTGGCTCCTGAACCTGCAAGGGGTGATTGGCAGTTATGTCCCGGCCATCTGACCACATCGACTCCGCTCCGGCGCCCTCCGGCGACGGCATCAGCCAACCCAAGCTCGGCTTCGTCGGCACCCTGCGCTGGTTCTGGCGCCAGCTCACCAGCATGCGCACAGCCCTGTTCCTGCTGCTGCTGCTCGCCATCGCGGCGGTTCCCGGTTCGCTGGTGCCCCAGCGCAGCTCCGACCCGAACGGCGTCACCCAGTACTTCGCCGACAATCCCGACCTCGCGCCGATCCTCGACAAGATCCAGGCGTTCGACGTGTACGCGTCGGCCTGGTTCTCCTCTATCTATCTGCTGCTGTTCGTCTCGCTGATCGGCTGCGTGATTCCCCGCACCAAGCACCACCTGCAGGCCCTGCGCGCCAAGCCGCCCAAGACCCCGGCGCGGCTTGCCCGGCTGGCCGGCTTCACCACCCGTAGCGCTCCCGCGGGCACGGATGCCGCCACCGCCGTCGCATCCGCCCGCACCCTGCTCAAACAGGGTCGGTACCGGGTGGCCCTGTTCGACGGCCCGAAGGAATTCTCGGCCTCGGCCGAGCGCGGCTACATGCGCGAGACCGGCAACCTGGTCTTCCACTCCGCCCTGGTGGGCCTGCTCGTGGTCGTCGGCTTCGGCAGCGGCTTCGGTTTCAGCGGCCAGCGGGTGCTCGTAGAGGGCCAGACCTTCGTGAACACGCTGCTGGCCTATGACTCGTTCAACCCGGGCCGGTTCTTCAACGACACCGAACTCGACCCGTACACGCTCACCCTCGACGACTTCGAGGTGAGCTACGAGACCGCGAACCTCGAGGCGTTCGGCCAGCCCGTCGACTTCACCGCCGGTGTCACGGTGACCCCGCGCGGCGGCGACGCGAAAGACGGCGCAGTGCGGGTCAACGACCCGCTTCGCACCGGCGGCACCAGCGTCTACCTGCTCGGCAACGGCTATGCGCCCACGATCACGGTCAAGGACCCGGAGGGCACCGTGGTGTTCACCGACTCCGTGCCGTTCCTGCCGCAGGACGCCAACCTCACGTCGCTGGGCATCGTCAAGGTGCCGGACGGCCTGGCAGACCAGGTGGGCCTGGTCGGTTTCTTCTACCCGACCCAGGACGAGACCACCACCGGCTCCTACTTCTCCAGCTTCCCCGACCTGGAGTACCCGGTGCTCACCCTCAACGTCTATGCGGGCGACCTGGGACTCGACGACGGTGTTCCCACCTCGGTCTACGCCCTCGACACCGACACCATGGAGCCGCTGGCCACCCGCACCAGCGACATCAAGCCGTTGGAGCTGAAGCCCGGCGAGACGCAGGAGCTGCCGAACGGACTGGGCTCGGTGACCTTCGAGAACGCCTCCCCGGACGCCGCCGCGGGGGACTACTCGGATTCGGTGCCACGGTTCGCCTCCTTCGACATCCACCACGACCCCACCCAGGGCTGGGTGCTCCTGTTCGCAGTGCTGGTGCTCGGCGGGCTGCTCACGTCGCTGTTCGTGCCCCGCCGCCGGCTCTGGGTGAAGGCCGTCGAGCAGGCGGATGGGTCGGTGCGCCTCGAATACGCCGGCCTCGCCCGCGGCGAGGACCCCGGCCTGGAGTCGGCGGTGACCGCTCTCGCCGACCGGCACGCGGCTCTGCTGGAACGTTCAGCCTCGGTCGTCAAACCCGTCGAACCCGCTTAGGCTGTAAAAGTGAATCTGAACGAGCTCTCGATCCTCAGCCTGTACTCGGCCATGGCCGTCTATGCGCTGGCGTTCATCGCCTTCGCGATCGACCTGGCCAAGCGCAGCTCCGCCGTGGATTCGGCCGAGCGGCCCGCCGGCGCGGCCGACGAGGCCTCGGTGGCCGGCGCGGTTGCCGCCGGCAGCACCACGACGCTCACCCGCATCAGTGCCCGGATCGCCAACGACGCGGCGACCCCGTACGGCCGCTCCGCCAGCCTGCGCGTCGGCGTCTCGCTCATCGTCCTGGCCTGGGGACTGCACCTGGTGGCCGCGGTGCTCCGCGGCATCGCCGCCGAGCGGGTGCCGTGGGCCAACATGTACGAGTTCGCGATGACCGGCACACTGCTGATCGTCACAGTGTTCCTCATCGTCCTCACCCGCACCGACCTGCGGTTCCTCGGTACCTTCGTCAGCGGGCTGGTCCTGATCCTGCTCGGCATCGGCGCCCTGCAGTACTACGTGGAGGTCGCCCCACTGCCGCCGGCGCTGCAGTCGGTCTGGCTCGTCATCCACGTGTTCGTGGCGTCGCTGGGCACCGGTTTCTTCGCGCTGGGCTTCGCGCTCTCGTTCGTGCAGCTGCTGCAGGCACGCCGCGAGGAACGCGTCGGCACCGCCAAGCCCGGCCGGCTCAAGTTCCTCCAGACGCTGCCGTCCGCTTTCACCCTGGAGAACCTGGCCTACAGGGTCAACATCATCGGCTTCATCCTCTGGACCTTCACCCTGATGGCCGGGTCGATCTGGGCCGAACGCGCCTGGGGCCGGTACTGGGGCTGGGACACCAAAGAAGTCTGGACCTTCATCATCTGGGTGATCTACGCGGGGTACATCCATGCGCGAGCCACCCGCGGCTGGCGCGGATCGCGCTCGGCCTGGCTGGCCATCATCGGCTTCGCCGCGGTGATGTTCAACTTCGGCATCGTGAACGTCTTCTTCAAGGGCCTGCACGCCTACTCGGGCCTCTAACCGCCGGTCCGATCGCGACGCGTGCGTGGATCGCGACCGATCGCTGGTCGAGCTTGTCGAGACCTCGTGACGTGCGCGGGTGCAGCGCNGTGGATCGCGACCGATCGCTGGTCGAGCTTGTCGAGACCTCGTGACGTGCGCGGGTGCAGCGCCGCTATGCGGGTGGCGCGCCACCCGCATAGCGGCGCCTTGCCCGCGCAGCGCGAAACCGGTCGGTCAGTCGGCGAGCAGCGCGTGCACGCGGGTGATCCGGGCGAGCCACCAGTCGCGGCGCTCGGGGCCGGCAGCGTAGGTGTCGAGCAGGTCGGCATCCGGCACCACCCGTCGAACGGGGATGCTGCCATCGACCGGCAGCAGCGGCTCCCGGGTCACATNGGCATCCGGCACCACCCGTCGAACGGGGATGCTGCCATCGACCGGCAGCAGCGGCTCCCGGGTCACATCCGCGGCCAGAAGCGACGCCGTGGCCAGCCCGCAGTCGTAGTCGAGTTCGGGGAGGGCGGCCGCGAGGAACGCGCCCATCGAGATGCCGACCGAGGTGTCGAGGGCGCTGGAGACGATGAGCGGCAGGCCGGTCTCGGCCTGAATCGCGAGCACCGCGCGGATGCCGCCGAGCGGTTGCACCTTGACCACCAGGAGATCCGCGGCACCGGAGCGCGACACCAGCAGCGGGTCGGATTCCTTGCGCACGCTCTCGTCGGCCGCGATCGGCAGGTCGAGGTAGTCGGTGCGCCGGCGGATCTCGGCGAGTTCGTCGATCGACGCGCACGGCTGCTCGACGTACTCGAGGTCGAACTCGGCCAGGGCGTGGATGGCGTGCTCGGCCTCGTCCAAGTTCCAGAGCCCGTTCGCGTCCACCCGGATTCGCCCTTCGGCGCCGAGGGCCTTGCGCACCGCGCGCACCCGCTCCACGTCTTCGGCGAGGGTCTGGCCGGGATCGGCGACCTTCACTTTGGCCGTGCGGCAGCCGGGGAACCGGGCCAGCAGCGCAGGAACGTCCGCCGCGTCGATCGCGGGAACCGTCGCATTCACCGGGATCCGGTCGCGCTTGATCGCCGGGGTCTCCTCCCAACCGAACTCCAGGGCGGCGCGCAGCCAGGCAGCGGCCTCCTCGTCGTCGTACTCTGCGAAGGGGGAGAACTCGGTCCAGCCCGCCGGCCCCTCGATCAGCACGGCCTCGCGGCTGGTGAGACCGCGGAAGCCGGTGACAAGGGGAAGGTCGACCACGCGGGCGGTGGCGAGCACGTCGTGCAGTGAAGGGAGCATGGCTCTAGTGTGCCAGCATCCGCGGGCCCGACTCCGACCTGCTCATTCGGTCGAATCGGCCACGAAGGTCTGCTCTTCGCTCAGCGCCACATCGGGGCCGTTGGGCTGCACGTCCACAATGGCGATCGCGGTACTGGGGGAGATCAGCAGGTAGGCATCCTGGTACCGGCCGGCACCACTGTTCACCCGCAGCCAGGCGGGCACACCCGACGTCACCGCATCGGTGATCTCGGTACGCAACGACTCGAGGGTGCGGTCGCCGAGGGTGTACGGTTTGCCGCCGTAGACGATGTCGATGCGGCTCACGAGTCATCCTTCCCGTTCGACGTGGTGCCGAGCCGGTGCGGCTCCGGCACGATCTGCAGGCCGCCGGACGAGTTCGCGGTCAGCATCAGCGCCTCGATCCAGTCCCGGTTGAGGCTGGGCGAACGACCGCCGAAGTACTTGTACGCCAACGGGATGCTCGGATGCATCCAGATGGTGCTCCGGCCGTCACCGCCCTGAGGATCGTCACGCCAGGTGAAGTAGAAGCACTCACCCCGGCGTAGCTTGGCACCGATCACCACCTGGATGTGCGCGAGCACCCGATCATCGAAATCCGCCGTGAGGCTTGAATCGTAAGTCAGCTTGCCCATTGCACCACTCCGTTGATAGGGGTTGGTGTTACGCTACGCCGGTTTCGGCCTCTAGTCTCTGAGATATCGCTCGAGTCGTGGCACCTTTAGGAGGGCCAAAGCACGCTTCTCGATCTGCCGCACCCGCTCCCGAGTGACACCCTGGATCACCGCGATCTGGTCGAGGGTTCGCGGCTCTTCACCGGTCAGGCCGAACCTGGCCGTAAGGATGGACCGTTCCCGGTCGGGCAGGGCGTCGAGATAGAACGTGATGTCGGCCGCCCGCAGCGTGATCGTGGCGCACTCATCGGGCTGGGGCAGGTCGTCATCGATGATCAGTTCGGCGATGTCCCCGATGCCGTCGCCGACAGGGGCGTGCAGCGAGATGGGCTCGTTGTCGTACTGCAACAGACGGGACACATCGCGCACAGCGATCTGCGACAGCTCGGCGATCTCCTTGAGCGTCGGTTCCCGGTCGAGGGTGCTGGTGAGGTCACGACGGATGCGCTTGATCTTGTTGAGCTTCTCGGCGGTGTGCACCGGGATGCGGATCATGCGCGACTTGTCGGCCATACCGCGGTGGATAGCCTGGCGGATCCACCAGGTCGCGTAGGTGGAGAACTTGAAGCCTGTCATGAAGTCGTACTTCTCCACCGCCCGCACCAGACCGATGTTGCCGTCTTGCACCAGGTCCATGATCGGTACGCCACGGCCCGAGTAATGCTTGGCGATGCTCACGACGAGACGCAGGTTGGCCTCGATGAAGTGGTTCTTCGCGCGCCGGCCCTCAAAGACCAGGGTCATCAGCTCGCGCCTGAACTCGGGGTTCACCGGGTCTCCGTCGGCGTCGGCCCGGTTGATCTTCTCTTCGGCGAACAGGCCCACCTCAATCTTGCGGGCCAGGGTCACCTCGTCCTCGGCCGAGAGCAGCGGACCCTTGCCGATGCGGCGCAGGTAGTCGCCGAAGGCATCCGTGGACGCCCGGCTGTACCTGGAGGTGGCGGCGGCGCTTGCGGCGGCCGACGGGGAGTACGACGAGGCGGTGGGCTCGGCCGGCGGCGCGGCAGGCGCCTTCACGGCTTTCTGGGTGGTTCGAGTCGTTGGCGTCTGGACGATGGTTGTCATGCGAGGACCCCCCGGGTAAGAAGACTGGCGGTGGCGCGGTCAAAGGAAGTGAAGTAGGCACGTTCGCGCGGGCGACCGAGATTGGTCACCTCGAAGGCGCTTCCCACGATCTGGATGAAGCCGAGCAGCGCGGTCGGGTCGTCATGCTCGATGGCATGATCCGCGACGCGCCATTCGGTGGGGGACAGCTCGGTGATCTCAACGTCCGCGAGGTCAACGACTGTGTTTCCGGCGGTGTTGCGGGGGCTGACTATCGGGTTCTGAGCAAGAGCTGTGTGGGTTTCGGCGCTGGTGACGGGTGCGTGTTCGGGTAACGCGGTGTCGGGTGCCGAGGGGCTGTTAGAAAACATGACCACCTCCAGGTCTTTCGGGTGAGATAAGTACACAGCTCGGCATTACACGCGTTCAAGGGGTTGACGTGCATGCCGCCGAGGAGGTACACCTGAATAGCCCTCATGTCTCGTGTGAGCGGTCCCAGGTTCCCACCCCGTGCGGTTGCCCCACGAGGAGCAGGAGCCTGACGCGTAGGCTGATCCCATGCCCGAACTGGTTTCAGAGATCTTCGACCCGACCCAGTGGCGTTCGGTGGCGGGCTTCGGCTCTCTCGCCGACATCACCTATCACCACGACCTCACCGGTCGCATCGCCCGAGTGGCCTTCAACCGCCCAGAGGTGCGCAACGCCTTCCGGCCGCAAACCGTCGACGAGCTCTACGCCGCCCTCGAGGACGCCCGCACCAATCCGCACATCGGCGTGGTGCTGCTCACGGGCAACGGCCCGAGTCCGCGAGACGGCGGCTGGGCGTTCTGCTCAGGCGGCGACCAGCGCATCCGCGGCCGCGACGGCTACAAGTATGGCGAGGGCGAGACCGCAAGCGGCATCGACAAGGCCAGGGGCGGCCGCCTGCACATCCTCGAGGTGCAGCGTCTGATCCGCTTCATGCCCAAGGTCGTCATCGCCGTGATCCCGGGCTGGGCGGCCGGCGGCGGGCACTCCCTACACGTGGTCTGCGACCTCAGCATCGCCAGCGCCGAGCACGGCAAGTTCAAGCAGACGGATGCCGATGTCGGCTCCTTCGACGGCGGCTACGGCAGCGCCTACTTCGCCCGCCAGGTCGGCCAGAAGGCGGCCAGGGAGGTCTTCTTCCTCGCCAGGGAGTACTCGGCCCAGCGCGCACTGGAGATGGGCGCCATCAACGCGGTCGTGCCGCACGCCCAGCTGGAGAACGAGGCGCTGGACTGGGCGCGCACGATCCTGACCAAGTCGCCCACAGCCATCCGGATGCTCAAGTTCGCCTTCAACGCCGTCGACGACGGCATGGTCGGCCAGCAGGTGTTCGCGGGCGAGGCCACCCGCCTGGCCTACGGCACCGACGAGGCCGTCGAGGGGCGGGATTCGTTCCTTCAGAAGCGCGAACCGGACTGGTCGCCGTACCCCTGGCAGTTCTAGGCGCATCCGTGAGGCCCGTTCGCGTCGTCCCCGTCGGTGACCCCCTGCACGTCCTGGCGGAGTTGCGCCTGGCGCTCTCCGCCACCGATGAGGCGCTGCTGCCGGTGCCGGCGGGCGAGACCGGCACCGACCGCGAGAGTCTCGGACCGGTGCCACGCCGGGTGGCGGTGGTGATCGAAACGTCGGGCTCGACGGCCGCGCCCAAACGGGTGATGCTCAGCACCGACGCGCTGCTCGCCTCCGCGGCGGCGTCCAGCGTCGCCCTCGGCGGCGACGGCCAGTGGCTGCTCGCCCTGCCGGCTCACTACATCGCCGGGGTGCAGGTGCTCGTGCGGTCGATCGCTGCCGGCACCGAGCCCGTGCTGCTTCCGCCCGGGCACTTCGACCCAGCCGAATTCGCCGCCTACGCCGGCTGGCTCGTCGAACCACTGAGATTCACCTCACTGGTTCCCGTGCAACTGGCGCGGCTGCTGGATGCGGCGGAGACCGACCCGGCGATGCTGGCCGTGCTCAGGCGGTTCACCGGCATCCTCGTGGGCGGCCAGGCCGTCGCTCCTGCCCTGATCGAGCGGGCCGAACGGCTCCGGATCCGGGTGCTGCGCACCTACGGTTCGTCGGAGACCGCCGGCGGGTGCGTGTACGACGGCGTGCCGATCGGCAACACCGTGGTGCGCGCCGTCGACGGCCAACTCGAGATCAGCGGGTCGGTGCTCGCCGACGGGTACCTCGACGACGAGGAGCGCACCCGCGAGAGGTTCGTGGACGACCAGGGTGTGCGCTGGTACCGCACGGGCGACCTGGGCGCGGTCGGCGCGGACGGCACCGTGAGCGTCACCGGCCGGGCCGACAACGTGATCATCTCCGGAGGAGAGAAGGTGTCCCTCGACGCCGTGGAGGCCCTGGTGCGCACGCTCCCCGGCCTGGGTGACGCCCTCGTGGTGCGCGCGAACGACCCGGTCTGGGGTCAGGCCGGGGTGGTCGTGCTGGCCGCGGACCAAGCGCCGGCATTGGAACCCGTGCGCGCCGCCGTGGCCGCAGAGCTCGGCCGCGCCGCCCGGCCGGCCCGGATCGTGACGGTCGGGACCGTGCCGCTGCTGGCGTCCGGAAAGCCGGACCGGCAAGCCGTGGAAAGGCTCGTCGGGCGCTGAACCGCCTCACCGTGCCGGCCGGCTGGGCACCTCGGCCGCCGCCCGGATGCGGCCAGTAGCATGAGGTCGTGGCACATGGAGCGCGGCCGAACGAGCCGAAACAACAGAAACCCCGTCAGACCAGCCCGACCGGTGCCCGGAAGTCGGCATCTGGCGGGCCGAAGAACCCGGCGAAGTCGGGCAACCCGGCCCGGAAGAGCGGTGCGGTGACCGGACCCGCCCGCAGCGGGCCGGCCAGCCTGGGCGACTGGATCTCCGGTGCGCGCCTGCGCACCCTGCCGCTGGCCATCGCGCCGGTGGCGCTGGGAACCGGAGCGGCCGTCGTGGCCGGCGGCGCCGGGGAGTTCCACTGGGTGCGGGCACTGCTCGCGCTGGTGGTGGCGGTGAGCCTGCAGATCGGCGTGAACTACGCCAACGACTATTCCGACGGCATCCGCGGCACCGACAACCACCGGGTCGGCCCGGCCCGGCTCACCGGCGGTGGAGCGGCCAAGCCCCGCGCCGTGCTGACCGTGGCGCTGGGCTTCTTCGGCATTGCCGCCGTCGCCGGCCTGGTGCTCGTGATCGTGAGCCAGTTCTGGTGGCTGCTCGCGGTGGGCGCCCTGGCGATCGTGGCGGCATGGTTCTACACCGGCGGCAAGAAGCCGTACGGCTACCTGGGCCTTGGCGAGCTGTTCGTGTTCGTCTTCTTCGGCCTGGTGGCCACCGTCGGAACCACCTACGTGCAGGTGGGCACCGTCAACCTGGAGAGCTGGCTGAGCGCCGTGGCCATCGGGCTGATCGCCTGCGCCGTGCTGATGGTGAACAACCTGCGCGACATCAAGCCGGACAAGGTCGCCGGCAAGCGCACCCTCGCCGTCTGGATCGGCGCCCGCGCCTCCCGCGTCGTATTCTGCGTGTTCCTGCTGGTGCCGTTTGCCATCGTGGGCTTCTTCGCGCTGTTCTACCCGCTGGCCTGGTTCACGTTCTTCGTGCTGCTGCTGGTGCTGCCGGCCTGCCTGATCGTGGCGACCGCGAAGACAGCGAAGGAACTGATCCTGGCGCTCAAGCTCACCAGCATGGCGGCGCTGCTCTACGGCATCCTGCTCGGGCTGGCCTTCGCGCTGTAACCGGGCAACTGGTAACAGATGGCCTGCCGCAGGCGGGTCAGCGGATGGCTACGGCGCGGTGGGGGACTGGCCGGACTGAGGTGCTCCAGCCTCGGCACGGTCGACCGCGGCGTCCTCTGACTCGGCGTCCGGGTGCACGGGTTCCTTCTCGCGGTGCCGCACCTCGTAGAGGCCGCGGGCGACGGTGTCACGCGGGGTGCGCAGGAAAATGTAGGACAGGCACAGCCCGATAACGGCGGCCAGCAGGGCCGCCAACCAGCCTTCGATGCCCAGTACCAGCAGGAGCACGAACGGCACGGCGAACATCAGGACGCGGAGCACGGTGAATACCAACCACGCTGGAACAGCTTTCATACCTGCAGCTTAAACCGTGCTGCTGAGAGTACTCACCGATCTCTCGGCTGACCGGCCTACAATTGGCACCATGTTCCGCCTGTTGTTCGGCCTCGGAGTCGTCGTTGTCATTCTCACTGTCTATGCGGCGGTGGATTGCGCGGTTTTCGACCGCAATCGCATCCGCGGAATTCCCCGGTGGGCGTGGATCCTGGTGATCATCCTGCTCCCCGTGATTGGTCCCGTACTCTGGTTGCTGATCGGTCGCGGCCGGCGCAGCAGCGCCGCGAGCACCGGCGGCCGGGTCACCCGGTCGATGGCTCCGGACGACGACCCGGATTTCCTGCGCGGCCTGGATCGCGCCAAGGACCAGGAACGGCGCATCCGCGACCTGGAGCAGGAGCTGGCCGACTTCGACAAGATGGACCCGCCGGCCGACGACTCGTCCCACCCCGGCACCGCCGGAGTCGACCCCAAGAAGACCGAACCCGGTGAGGGCGACCAGCCGGGCCGACGGGATGCCTGAGACCACTCAGGACACCGGATCGACCACGCAGCCTGACGCGGCCATCCCGCGCCAGATCGCTCAGAGCGGCAGCCCCGCCACCGACTTCAGCGTGGCGCTGCTGGCCGAGTTCGTGCGACTCGGCGTGCAGGACATCGTGCTCAGCCCGGGGTCGCGGTCCCAGGCGCTGGCACTGGCCGCCGCCGAGTTCGAGCGCCTCGGCCTGCTCCGCCTGCACGTGCGCATCGACGAACGCGGCGCCGGCTTCCTCGCGCTCGGCCTCGCCATCGAGAGCGGCCGCCCCGCGCTCGTGGCCTGCACCTCCGGCACCGCCGTGGCGAACCTGCACCCCGCCGTGCTCGAGGCGCATCACTCGGTCGTGCCCATGATCCTGCTCACCGCCGACCGGCCCGCCGAGCTGCGCGGCATCCGTTCGAACCAGACCACAGTGCAGCCGGGCATCTTCGCCGGCGCCGTGCGTCTCTGCCAGGACGTGAGTGCTCCAGACGGATCCGCCGGGGAGGCCGAGGCGGCTGCGACCCTGGCCGGACTGGCCTACCGGGCGGCGATGGGCACGCAGACCGCCAACCCCGGCGCGGTGCAGCTGAACCTGGCGTTTCGCGAGCCGCTCTCCGCCGCCGTCGACCTCGCCGCTGACAGGTCGGTGGCCGACCTCGCCGCGGCCGGTACGGCCAGGCAGGACCGACCGGATGCGTCGTCGCCCGCCGGCGACGAAGCCCCGCCCCTGGTGGTGTCGTCCGGTCCCCGCACCGTCGTCGTGGCCGGAGCCGGAGCCGGCCCGGCCGCGGAAGAACTGGCCCGCAGCGCCGGCTGGCCGCTGATCGCCGAGGTCTCCAGCGGCGCCAGGTTCGGCCCGAACCTCATCGTGGCCTACCGCGAGCTGCTCGGGGACACCGATTTCGGTGGCCAGGTGCAGCGTGTGATCGTGTTCGGCCACCCCACCCTCAGCCGGGAGATCCCGGCGCTGGTGCAGCGGGCGGATGTGGAGACCATCGTCGTGGCCCCGGCCGGCCTCGAGTGGTACAACCCCGGCCACCGGGTGGCCAGGTTCGCCCGCGCCGTCGCCGTCACCGACGAGGTGATCGAGGTCGCGGGCACCCGCGAGGCGCGCGCCTGGGTGGGCCGCTGGGTGATGGCGAGCCGGCACATCCTGGCCCAGGACACCCAACTCGACGCCCCGCCCTTCGGCGCCCACGGCATGAGTCGAGCCGAGTTCGCCGCGATGAAGGCCCCGGTCACCCGAGCGATCCTCGCCGACGCGCTCTGGCGCGCCTCCTGGCCGCACGACCGCCTGGTGCTCGGCGCGTCCAGGCTGATCCGTGAGCTGGACACCCGGGTGACCGGCAAGAAGATCCCCGTGCACGCCAACCGGGGCCTGGCCGGCATCGACGGCACCATCGCCACGGCGGTGGGCATCGCGCTGGCCAGCCAGGCCGGCCCGGAGCCCCGGTCGACCGGCACCACCCGTTTGCTCGTCGGCGACGTCACCCTGCTGCACGATGCCGGGTCGCTCCTGATCGCGCCCGGCGAAACCCGGCCCCGGCTGCAGGTGGTGGTCGGCAACGACGGCGGCGGAACCATCTTCGACGGTCTCGAGGTGGCGGCGACAGCCGCGCCCAGCGCCGTGGACCGGGTGCTCTTCACCCCGCACCGGGTGAACCTGGAGGCCCTGGCCGCCGCGTACGGCTGGTCGTACACCCGCGCCGCCACCCGAAGCACCCTGGAAAGCGCCCTCACGGCCCCGGTGGCCGAGCCGACCATCCTGGAAGTGCCGCTAGCCCGCTAGCCCCCTCCCTCCCCGCACCATCCGCGAACCGTGAGAAAAGCCCCGAAAAACGCTAGTTTTTGGGGCTTAACTCACAGTTCGCGAGGGGTGAGGCTAGCGGGTGGGCTCCAGGAGGGCGGCCTGCTCGGAGTCGAGCTCCTGGGCCACCTGCAGCTCGAGGTCCTGCTCGCGCGCGGGGCGCGGGTGCAGGAACGCCACGAGCACGAACGAGCCGATGCCCACCACGGCGGAGATCATCGTGGTCCAGCCGTCGAGGTCTACCGTGATCAGGCTGTTCGGCACGTAGAACAGGTCGTTGGGCACGCCGTACATGGTGGGGGTGAGCGCCAGCAGGGTGATGCGCACGGTGAAGCCGAGCAGGGCGCCCACAATCACGGCGCTGGCGCCTGGGCGCTTCCAGAACAGCCCGAGCACGAGCGGCGCGGCCAGGCAGGCCAGCATCAGGTCGAACGCGAAGGTGAGCAGGATGCCGGTCTGGCTGACCCGGATCGCCAGCAGCACGCCGATCACGACGATCGGAACCATCGCCACCCGGGTCCAGCGCAGCAGCGGGTCCGCGCCGCCGGAGACGATGCGGCGCACACCGAAGATGTTGCGCACCGCGATGGCCGAGGTGGCCAGGATGGCCCCGGCCGCGGTGGAGAACGAGGCCGCCACGATGCCGGAGAGCACCAGCACCGCCAGCAGCGGCGGCGCGTAATCACCGAGCAGCGTGTAGAGGATCGGCCCGTCAGCGGTGGAGAGGCCGAGCGCCGCGGTGGTGGTGAGGGCGACCAGGGCGTAGATGATGCCGATCACGAACGTGCCGCCGGCCGCGTAGAAGCAGGACTTCTGGGCCACCTGGGGCGACTTCGCCGCGAAGATGCGCTGCATGAAGTCGATGGCGACGAGGTCGCCGATGCCGAGCGAGATCAGCGTGGCCCAGTTGATCGGGGCGCCCTGGGCTGGGTCGGTGAGCTGGCCCAGGTCAAACGGGCCCATGCCGGCCGGCACGATGATGCCGAAGTTGATGACCACCCAGCCGAGCAAGGCGATCGAGGCCACGACGGTGATGACGGTCTGGATGGCGGCGGTGTAGGCATCCGAGAACAGGCCGCCGGCCAGCGTGTACGCGAGCACCAGGGACACCGAGAGGATGATGCCCCAGACGTAGGAGATGCCGGCGAAGCGTTCGAGCAGGAAACCGACGGCGACGAGGTTGCCGGCCAGCAGGATGGTGAACGAGAAGATCATGATCACCGAGGAGCCGACCTCGACGACGCGGCCGTAGCGGCGGCGGAAGAAGTCAGCCAGCGTGTACAGGCCCAGCTTGTTCATCGGCTTGGCCAGGAACAGCCCGGAGATCAGCAGGCAGACCGCCAGGCCGATGGCCAGCGACGCTCCGGCCCAGAATCCGTAGCCGGAGGTGAGGTCGGTGTTCCCGACGGTGGCGTTGCTGTCGACGGCCGCGGCCATCAGCGACACCGCCACAAGGGGCACGCCGAGGCTGCGGCCGGCGACGAGGTAGTTCGCGCTGTCGCCGTCCACCTTGCGGGCCACGACGATTCCGACGATGAGGACGATGAGGACACTGATGCCCACCCCGATGACGATCATTGTGCTCCTGACGTGGCGCTGGCTTGGATTTCGGTCAACCGATCGATAAACCCAATTCAGCCCGCTGACTGTCACGGTGGTCTTTCCGGATTGCAACGGTCGTGTTAACTCGTCCGGCTCCGGAGTGGGGTCGGTGACCCCTCGCGCGGGTAAGGGGGTGCGCCGCCTCGGATGCCCCGTAACACGCTGTTAACGCGGGGGACACGGTGGCGACGCGACACCGCGGTTTAGTTTCTATCAGGTGATCGAAAACCGGGTCGCCGGATAGGGAGCAGCCACCGTGACAGCAGAAACCGCACCGTCGACCACGTCGACCACCGCCGGTGCCCGGGCGCACGCCAGGGCCCAGGAGGGCACTCTCGTCGAGGCCGCGCCAGCCCGTCCGGCCTCTGCCTGGCCCGCAACGGCCGGCGTCGACACCGACAGGCTGGTCTGGGCCGAGACCGTGGCGGGCGGCGGCTACACGCACAGGGTGCTCGCCCGCGGCACCACGCTGCGGCTCACCGACCTGGCCGGTGACGCCTGCGCCCACGTGCTGCTCTTCAACGCCGACCAGCCGTTCGAACGGCTGAACGTGGCCGACACCGTCAAGGTGCAGTGGCAGGTCTACGCGGCGGCCGGCCAGCTGCTGCTCTCCGATCAGGGCCGGGTGCTCGCCACCGTCGTGGCCGACAGCTCCGGCCGGCACGACACGATCTTCGGCACAAGCACCGCGATGCGCAACACCGCCAGATACGGCGACGGCGCCGCCCAGGGCCCCACACCGGCCGGCCGGGAACTCTTCGCCCTCGCCGGGGCGAAGAACGGCCTCGGCCGGCGGGACCTGCCGCCGAGCGTCTCCTACTTTCAGGGCGTCACGGTCGACGACGACGGCCGGCCCCGCTTCACCGGCAGCGCCGCCGCCGGGGCCAGCGTGACCCTGCGCACCGAGATGCCGGTGATCGTGCTCATCGCCAACACGGCGCATCCGCTCGACGACCGCCCCGACTACGCCTCGACTGCGCTGGAGGTGCTCGCCTGGACTGACACCGCCACAACACCGGCCGACCCGCTCTGGAACGCCAGCCCCGAGGGCCGCCGCGCCTTCGTGAACACCGCCGACTACCTCACCGCAAGGGGACTGAAATGACCGCGACCACCGTCACCGCCACGGCCACCGTGCCCGCCACCGTGGACTTCGGCGCCGAACTCTCCCGCGAGACCGTCGCCGCCCGCGCGCCGTGGTCCGCCGTGCTGAAGGCCGGCCAGGTGCTCACCATCGTCGACCTCGACGGCAACCAGGCCGTCGACTTCCTCGCCTACGCGGCCGACGACACCGCAAGGGCCTACAGCGCCCAGGCCACCCTGCAGGAGCAGGACAGCGTCTACCTCAGAGTGGGCAGCGTGCTGCGCGACAACGAATCCAACGCCCTGCTCACGATCATCGCGGATGACTGCGGCCGGCACGACACCCTCGGCGGCGCCTGCTCCAAGGAGTCCAACACCCTCCGCTACGGCCTGCACACCTGGGCGCAGCACGCCTGCGTGGAGAACTTCCTCGCCGAGGGCTCGCGCCGGGGCCTGGGCAAGCGCGACCTGGTCTCCAACATCAACTGGTTCATGAACGTGCCCGTCGACCCGGATGGCGCGCTCGGCATCGTGGACGGCATCTCGGCGCCCGGACTGGCCGTGTCGCTCCGCGCCGAGGTGGACACCCTGGTGCTGGTCTCCAACTGTCCGCAGATCAACAACCCCTGCAACGGTTTCAACCCGAGCCGGGCCGAGATGATCATCAGCGACGGAGTGCCCGCATGAGCGCCTTCGACACCGTTCTGATCGCCAACCGCGGCGAGATCGCGGTGCGCATCATCCGCACCGCCCGCGCCATGGGGCTGAAGACCGTGGCCGTGTACTCCGAGGCCGACCGCGGCGCCGCCCACGTGCACCTGGCCGATACCGCCGTGCTGCTCGGTCCGTCGCCGGCCGCCGAGAGCTACCTGCGCGGGGACCTGATCATCGCCGCAGCCCTCGAACACGGTGCCGGCGCCATCCACCCGGGCTACGGATTCCTCTCCGAGAACGCCGACTTCGCCCGCGCCTGCCAGGCCGCCGGCATCGTCTTCGTGGGGCCCACCGCCGAGCAGCTCGACCTGTTCGGCACCAAGCACACCGCCCGCGACGCCGCCACGGCCGCCGGGGTGCCGCTGCTGGCCGGCACCGGGCTGCTCGACAGCCTCGAGCACGCGCTCGCCGCGGCCGAGGAGATCGGCTACCCGGTGATGCTCAAGGCCACCGCCGGCGGCGGCGGCATCGGCATGCAGGCCTGTCACAGTGCCGCCGACCTCTCCGGCTCCTGGGAGAACGTCACCCGCCTCGCCGGCGCCAGCTTCTCCTCCGCCGGGGTGTTCCTGGAACGCCTCGTGGTGGGCGCCCGGCACGTGGAAGTGCAGGTCTTCGGCGACGGACTCGGCACCGTCGTGAGCATCGGCGACCGGGACTGCAGCCTGCAGCGCCGCAACCAGAAGGTGGTGGAGGAGGCGCCCGCGCCGGATCTGCCCGCGCACGTGCGAGACGGCATCGCCGAGGCCGCCCGGCGGCTCTGCGCATCCGTGCGGTACCGCTCGGCCGGCACCGTGGAGTACATCTACGACCCGGTGCGGCAGGAAGCCGCCTTTCTCGAGGTGAACACCCGCCTGCAGGTGGAGCACCCGGTCACCGAGGCCGTCTACGGCATCGACCTGGTCGAGTGGATGCTGCGCCTCGCGCTCGGCGACACGGCCGTCGTGCATACTCCGCTGGTCGCAGAAGGGTTCGCGGTCGAAGCCCGGGTCTACGCCGAGAACACCGACCTGGGCAACCTGCCCAGCGCCGGCACCATCACTCGGGTGATCCACCCCGAGAGCGCCCGCATCGACTCCTGGCTCGAGGCCGGCGCCGAGGTGAGCACCCACTACGACCCGCTGCTGAGCAAGGTGATCACCCACGGCGACAGCCGCGAGGCCGCCTGGCAGGCCCTCGCCGACACCCTCGCCGAGGTGCGGGTGGACGGCGTCGCCACCAACCTCGGGCTGCTGCGCTCGATCGCCGCCGACCCCGACGTGCGGGCCGCCCGGCACTCCACCGACACCCTGGCCGGCATCCGCAACACCAGTGGCCGGTTCGAGGTCGTCAAGTCCGGTCTGCTCTGCACCATCCAGGACTGGCCCGGCCGCACCGGCTACTGGGCCGTCGGCATCCCGCCGTCGGGGCCGATGGACGACCTGTCGTTCAGGCTCGGCAACACGGCGCTCGGCAACACCGAAGGCGAGGCGGGCCTGGAGATCACCATGCAGGGCCCCACCCTGCGCTTCCACACCGAGGCCACAGTGATGCTCACCGGCGCGCCCACCCCGCTCACCGTCGACGGTGCCGAGGCGCCGCAGTGGAGCCCGGTGACGGTGCCGGCCGGCGCGCTACTGAGCATCGGCACGCCCAGCATCGGCATGCGCAGCTACCTGCTCGTGGCCGGCGGCCTGGACGTGCCGCTGGTGCTCGGCAGCGCCGCCACCTTCGACCTGGGCGAGATGGGTGGCGCCGCCGGCCGGGCCCTGCGCACCGGCGACATCATCGCGCTCGCCGAGCGGATCCCCGTGGCCGCGCCCCGGGAGGTGGCCGTGCGTGAGCGTCCGGTGTTCACCTCCCAGTGGCGCATCGCGGCGCTGGAGGGCCCGCACGCCGCCCCGGAGTTCTTCACCGAGGCCGACATCGCGGTGTTCCACAGCACCCGCTGGGCCGTGCACTTCAACTCCGCCCGCACCGGCGTGCGCCTGGTCGGCCCGAAACCCGAATGGGCACGCAACGACGGCGGCGAGGCCGGACTGCACCCGTCGAACATCCACGACACCCCGTACGCCGTGGGCGCTGTGGACTACACCGGTGATCTGCCGATCCTGCTCGGCCCGGACGGCCCGAGCCTGGGCGGGTTCACCTGCCCCGCCACGGTGCCCAGCGGCCAGCTCTGGAAGCTCGGCCAGCTGCGCCCCGGCGACACCGTGGAGTTCGTGCCGGTCGACGACCAGCAGGCCTACGCCCTGCGGTTGGACCCGACCCTGGCCGTCACCGCCGGGCGTGCACCCACCGTGGACGGCGGGGTCCTGCAGAGCCTCCCCGCCACGGCGACCAGCCCGGCCATGACCTTCCGCCGCAGCGGCGACGCCAACCTGCTCGTCGAGTACGGCGAGATGGTGCTCGACCTGGCCTCACGGATGCGCGTGCACGCGCTCGCCGCCGTGTTGCAACAGCGCTGGGACGCCGGCGAGCTGCCCGGCATCATCGACCTGACCCCCGGCATCCGCTCACTGCAGGTGCACGTGGACCCAGACCTGCTGCCGCTGCCGGAGCTGCTCGACATCGTGGCCGCCGTGGAGGCCGGGCTGCCCGCCACGAGCGAACTCACAGTGCCCAGCCGCACGGTGTCGCTGCCGCTGTCGTGGGACGACCCGGCCACCCGGGAGGCCATCGAGAGGTACATGTCCGGAGTGCGGGACGACGCGCCGTGGTGCCCGTGGAACATCGAGTTCATCCGCCGGATCAACGGCGTCGCCTCGGTGGACGACGTGATGCGCACGGTCTATGAGGCCGAATACCTGGTGCTGGGGCTCGGCGATGTGTACCTGGGCGCGCCCGTGGCGACGCCGCTGGACCCTCGGCATCGCCTGGTGACCACCAAATACAACCCGGCGCGCACCTGGACGCCGCAGAACGCCGTGGGAATCGGCGGCGCCTACCTGTGCATCTACGGCATGGAGGGGCCCGGCGGCTACCAGTTCGTGGGGCGCACGGTGCCGATCTGGTCCACCCACGCGCAGCGCGGGCCGTTCGCCGCCGGGGTGCCGTGGCTGCTCAAGTTCTTCGACCGCATCAGCTGGTACCCGGTGCTGCCGGAGGACCTGCTGGAGATGCGCGCCGAGATGAAGGCCGGCCGGCTGCCCATCCGCATCGAGGAGGGCGAGTTCTCGATGAAGGAGTACGAGGCCTTCCTCGCCGAGAACGCCGAGTCGATCGCCGAGTTCCGCGCCCAGCAGGGGGAGGCGTTCGCGGCCGAACGGCATGCCTGGGAGGAGTCCGGCGAGTTCGACAGGGACGACGCCGCGGCCCTGGCCCCGGTTCTCGCGGCCGGCACCGTGCTGGTGCCCGAGGGCTGTGAGGGCGTCGAGGCGCCGTTCACGGCGAGCGTGTTCAGGCTCGATGTGGCCGTGGGGGACTCGGTTGCCGCCGGGCAGACCCTGGTGTCGCTCGAGGCGATGAAGATGGAGGCCCACGTGGTGGCGCCCTTCGACGGGCGGGTGGTGAGCATGCTGGCGGCCGCCGGCGACAGTGTCGCTCCCGGCTCGGTACTGGTGATCGTCGAACGGGAAGAGGCAGCATGAGCAGCACGGACACACCCGGCTCGGTCACTGCGACGGAGGCCGTTCGGGCCGCCTACGCCCGCATCATCGCCGCCGACCGGCCCGAGGTATGGATCGAGCTGCGACCGGAGGCGGAGGTCGGCGCCGAGGCCGCCGAGGTGGATCGCCTGCTGCGAGCCGGCGCCGACCTTCCCCTGGCCGGGCTACTCTTCGCGGCCAAGGGAAACATCGACATCCAGGGCATGGTCACCACCGCCGCCTGCCCGGCCTACGGCGAGGTCGCCGAGACGGATGCGACGGCGGTCGCCCGGCTCCGCGCCGCGGGAGCGGTGTGCCTGGGCGCCACCAACCTCGACCAGTTCGCCACCGGGCTGGTGGGCACCCGCAGCCCCTACGGCGCCGTGCGGCACGCGTTCCGGCCCGAGTACATCTCCGGCGGCTCCAGCAGCGGCTCCGCCGTGGCCGTGGCGCTCGGCCTGGTCGACTTCGCGCTGGGCACCGACACCGCCGGCTCCGGCCGGGTGCCGGCCGCGTTCCACGGGCTGGTGGGCATCAAGCCCACCCGCGGCCTGGTCTCGACGGCCGGCGTGGTGCCCGCCTGTCGGTCGCTGGACTGCGTGACCGTGCTGGCCGGTGACCTCGACCTGGCCGAATCCGTGGCCGGCGTGTTGGCCGGCTTCGACCCGCGCGACCCGCAGTCGCGGGTGGCGCCGGGTGAGGCATCCGCTGAGGCGAACAGCGGCGCCGGCGCCGGCGCCGCTTCTGGGTCAGGTACCGGCGCGCGCATCGGCATCCCGCGGCCCGGCCAGCTCGGCGAGCTCGCACCCGGGTGGGCCGAGGCGTTCGACGCCGTTGTGGGCCGGCTGCGCACCGGCGGTGCCGACCTCGTGGAGATCGACATCGAGCCGTTCCTGCGCACCGCCAGGATGCTCTACGACGGTGCCTTCGTGGCCGAACGCTACGCCGCGGTTGGCGCCTTCGTGGACGCGCACCCCGACGAGGTCGACCCGGTCGTGGGTGCCATCGTGGCCGGCGCCCGCGACGTGCCCGCGCACCGCCTGTTCAGCGATCTGGAGGCCCTCGACACCGAACGCGCCGTCAGCCGTCAGGTCTTCACGACCATCGACGCCCTGCTGCTGCCCACCACCGTGGAGCATCCCACCCTGGCCGAGGTGGCCGCCGAACCCCTCGCGGTGAACAGCAGGCTCGGCCGGTTCACCAACTTCGCCAACCTGCTCGACCTGGCCGCGATCGCCGTGCCCGGCGGCATGGTCGGCCAGACCCACTTCGGCGTGCAACTGGTGGGCCCGGCGTTCACGGATGCCCGCTTGGCCGGCTTGGCCCGGCGCATCCTGGCCGACGACGAGGCCGAGCGGCCCGCCCCGGTGCCGGCCGAGGCCGAGCGGCCTGCCGCACGGGGCGAGGCGGAACCGCAGGAGATCGTGCTGGCCGTGGCCGGCGCGCACCTGTCCGGCCAGCCGCTCAACCACCAGCTCACCGCCCTGGCGGGCCGCCTGCTCGAAACCACGACCACCTCCGCCGACTACCGGCTCTTCGCCCTCGACACCGTGCCGCCCAAACCCGGCCTGGTGCGGGTGGCCCCGGGATCGGGCGCGCCGATCGAGGTTGAACTGTGGGCGCTGGGCGCCGCGGCCTTCGGCCGGTTCGTGGCGGCGCTGCCGCAGCCCATGGCCATCGGCAGGCTAAGCCTGGCCGACGGACGTCAGGTCGAGGGCTTCCTCTGCGAGCCCATCGCCACCGAAACCGCCGCCGACATCACCGTCACCGGCGGCTGGCGGGCCCACCTGGCCCGCCTCTGACCCCGCCCGCCCCCGCCCCGCACGCCCCTCGCCCGACGGCCGTAACTGTTGCCCGTGCGGACAATTGCGCCCGGCGTACCCTGAGTGTCAGCCTGTGGTGAGACAGATCATCGTTTCATCATGGGCCGGCTCAGGGCGGGGAAAAGGACGTCCGCATGGACATTTCAGAGTTCCCGCAG
>NZ_SOHM01000051.1 GCF_004403945.1 Cryobacterium lactosi
CAAGGAGCAAGCTCCTCTTCACCGTTCGACTTGCATGTGTTAAGCACGCCGCCAGCGTTCGTCCTGAGCCAGGATCAAACTCTCCGTAAATGTTTAATAGCCTCACCACCGAAGTGATGGGCACATCTAGTGCTGAAAGCCACCGGAATAGGCGAACAATCAACAAGTTTGAAACTGACAGAACAAATCATTACTGACTTGCTTTGTTGTTTAAATGTTTTCCAAAGGAATCTCTTCCGCGGTACTCCCTAGAAAGGAGCCCTACGACCGAGGTTTTTGGCATTTGACATTGTGCACGCTGTTGAGTTCTCAAGGATCGGACGCACCCNCAAGGATCGGACGCACCCGACTTCAGGCCTGAAAGGCTGTCGCTCCGGGGCACTTCGATGTTGTTCTTGTTGTCTGCTGGAATCCCAGTAAAGGAATTCGAAGCAAACTTCATCAAGCTGTACAAAGCGAAGAATCGCTTTCTTTTCTGCTTGGATTTGGTCCCGCTTGAGGCCGGTAGCTCTTCGGCTTTCCGAACCTGTGGGGTGACGAGAGATGACATTACGGGGATTCTGAGGGGGTCGCAAATCCCATCCGCATCCCGGGCGTGTCGCGCTGTCGAGGATAGGGTCGACAGACCAGCATCGTCGCTTGAGAAGGGCCCTTCCATGGACACCACGCACGACATCGTGATCGTCGGAGGTGGCCACAACGGCCTTACCGCCGCCGCCTATCTGGCCGCTGCCGGGCGGAGCGTGCTGGTCCTCGAGCGCAACGACCACGTGGGCGGGGCCGCGGTGTCGGCGGCAGCCTTCCCCGGGGTGGATGCCCGACTGTCCAGGTACTCCTACCTCGTGAGCCTGCTCCCCACCCGCATCATCGACGAGCTCGGCCTGTCAATCGAGTTGGCCAGGCGCCGGTATTCGTCGTACACCCCTGACCCCGCCGACCCGGCCACTGGACTGCTGGTAGATGCGGGTGACGCCAAGGCGACGCGGGCGTCCTTCGAGCGGATCGGCGCCGCGGCGGACAATGGGGCGTGGCAGCAACTGGGTCTGGACCTCGGGCGCCTCGGGCAGGCGCTGTTCCCCACTGTGTGCGAACCGTTGCCCACCCGGACCGAGGCTCGCCGGCTGGTCGGTGACGACGCCCTGTGGGACGAGCTCATCGAGCATCCGCTGGGCGAGATGCTGAACCGGCGCTTCTCGAACGACCTGGTGCGCGGGGTGGTGGCCACCGACGGCCTGATCGGCACGTTCACCTCAGTGCACGACACCACCCTGGACGCGAACCGCTGCTACCTGTACCACTCGATCGGCAACGGCACCGGCGACTGGGACGTGCCCATCGGCGGCATGGGCGCGGTGACGGCAGAGCTGGAGCGGGTGGCCCGCCAGGCCGGGGCGCGCATCCTCACCGGCGCCGAGGTCACCGGTATCGATCCGGACGGCGCCGTGCGCTACCGGTACGAGGACCGCGACGAGAGCGTTGTGGGCGGGCATGTGCTGGCGAACGTGGCGCCGTGGGTGCTGGACGGCCTGCTGGGGGAACGCCCGGCGGGCACTGTGAAGCCGGAGGGCGCCCAGGTCAAGGTGAACCTGCTGCTTCGCAGGCTCCCCCGGCTGCTGGATGCGACGGTGTCCCCCGAGGCCGCGTTCGGCGGCACCTTTCACATCAACGAGACCCTCAGCCAACTCGAGACCGCTTTTCAGCAGGCCAGTTCCGGCCGGATCCCCGAGCTGGTGTCCTGTGAGATCTACTGCCACTCACTGACCGATCCGAGCATCCTCTCGCCCGAGTTGGTGGCGGCGGGCGCCCAGACCCTCACGGTGTTCGGCCTACACACCCCCGACCGGCTCACCCGCTCGGACAACACCGCAGCGCGGGCACAGCTGCAGGCGGCAGTTCTGGCCTCGCTCAACTCGGTGTTGGCCGAGCCTGTCGAAGACCTGCTGCTGAGGGATGCCGACGGCCGGCCCTGCATCGAGACGAAGACCACCGCGGACCTCGAGCAGGCGCTCAACCTGCCCGGCGGCGACATCTTCCACGGGCTCCTGTCCTGGCCGTTCCTGGAAGACGACGCCCCCAGGGGCACGGCGGCCGAGCGCTGGGGTGTGGCCACCAGGCATCCGCGGATCCTGCTTTGCGGGGCCGGCGCCCAGCGCGGCGGCGGGGTCAGCGGCCTCGGCGGGCACAACGCCGCCATGGCCGTGCTCGAGGGCGACTGAGGACTCTGGCGCCTGCCCCGAACTAGGCATAGCCTCAAGGTGAAGGCTCGTGTTTCACTCAACGTGGAGGTCACCATGCCCACTTCGCCCCTGCCCGGCCCGCCGGATGTCGCCCATGCCACGGGGAGACTCGCCCACCGGGCCGACGGGCTCTACCTGCTCTTCGACCGCATCTTCCCTGCGACCGCGGAGTCGGTGTGGGAGGCCGTGACCAAACCTGAGGGCCTGCACGGCTGGATCGGCACCTACACGGGGTCCCCGCGCACCGGCGCCGTGCGGTTCCGGATGGAATCGAAGCACGATTCCCAATGGGAGTACGTGAGCATCCTGGAATGTGTGGAGTTCAAAAAACTGGCCCTGGACATCGGCGAGGGTGAGGACGCCTGGCGGGTGATGGCCCATCTGACCGAGGGATCGGGCAAGACCGTGCTGACCTTCGGGCTGCGGTTGCACTCCCCGGCGGAGGCAGCCACGTTCGGCCCGGTCTGGGACTACTACCTCGATCGCTTGGTCGCATCGCGGACCCACCACCCACTGCCGTCCTTCAGCAAGTACTACCCCGCGCTGAAGAGCCACTATCAGGAGCTCCTCGTGCCCAAGCCCGCTCCGGCTCCGGCTGGGGAGGACCTGGCCTAGCCGCTACTCCCAGACGCTGGGGGCCGGAGCCCGGGTGGCCGGCATCGCCACGTCGGCGCTCCACTCGAGCAGCCAGTTCGGAACGGTCACTTCGTCGGGCACTGCGCCGACGGCATCCGTGAGTTCGTCGATGGTGACCACGCCGCCTGTGCGCTTGAGGAACCGGCCCCGGATGAAACCGCGGGCGTAGACCTCGACCTCGCCGGGCGTTGCATCCGGGCCTTCGGTTGGTCGCACAAAGCGCTGCTCGACGTAGACGGCCTTCTCGTCGAAGCCCAGGATGCGCGACTCCACGGTGAACCGCTGGCCGAGGGTGAGTGACTTGCGGAAGCTGATGGTCTCGGCCACCACGACCGGATACCAGCCCTTGGCCTGGAAGATCGCCCAGATGCCGGTGCGGTGCAGCATGTCGAATCTGGCGATGTCCATGATCGACAAGTACACGCCGTTGTTCATGTGCCGCAGGATGTCCTGGTCGGTGGGCAGCGTGATGAACCGCGTGCGGGCGACGTCGTAGTGCCCGAGGCGCGGGCCGAAGCGCGACAGCAGCGTGTGGAGCAGGGTTCGGAAGAACATGTGCACCCGACGATGCTAGCGGGCGGCGACCTCCGACAGCTCGCGCAGGGCCGTGTTCTCGTCGATGGTCTGCAGCACCCGGTCGCGCAGCACGATCCGGCCCCGCGCCACGGTGTGCCGCACGTCGGTGGCCGTGGCGGCGTAGACGAGCGCCGACCAGGGGTCGCGGGTGGGCTGCGCGTTCAGGGTCTCGACCCGCACCACCTGCAGGTCGGCCTGCATGCCGGCCTCGATGGTGCCCACATCCGCCAGCCCCACGGCGCGAGCGCCGTCGACGGTGCCGAGTCGCACGGCTCGTTCGGCACTGATCATGGTGGGGTCGTTGGTGGTGCCCTTGTGCAGCAGGGCGGCCATCCGCACGGCCGCGAACATATCGAGCGCGCCGGCGGATGCGGCCCCGTCGGTGCCGAGGCTCACGGCGGCGTCGGCGGCAAGGAGGTCGGGCACCCTGGCGATGCCACAGCCCAGCTTGAGGTTGGAGACCGGGCAGTGCGCCACGGCTACACCGCTGGCCGCGATGCGGTCGATCTCACCGTCGGTGAGGTGCACGGCATGCGCCAGAACGGTGCGGGCGGTGAGCAGCCCGGCCTGATCGAGCACGGCCACGGGCCGGTCACCGTTGACCTGCGCCGCCATCGCCACCTCGCCGTGGCTTTCGGAGGCGTGGGTGTGCACACGGGCACCTGCGTCGGCGGCCAGCGCGCGGATGCTCTCGAGCTGCCCGCGATCAAGCAGGTAGGCCGAGTGCGGCATCACCCAGAGGTCGTCGTCGGGCGTCTCGGCCCGGTTGTCGGCGAGGATGGCGCGCCCCTCGGCGAGCATGCCGGCGAAATCGCGGCCTTCCGGGTCTTGATCACCCATGAAGATCGGGCCGTTCAGCAGCCGGAAGCCTGCCTCGGCAGCGACGGCGCGGCTGGCCCGGGGAAACCAGTACATGTCCAGAGCGGTGGTGGTGCCGCCCGCCAGGCATTCGGCGATGCCGGCGCGGGTGCCGATCGACACAGTCTCGGCGCTCAGGGTGCGCATCTCGGCGCTGATCATGCGTTCGAGGAACACCTCGAGTGTGACATCGTCGGCCGCGCCCCTGAACAGGTTCATGGCCAGGTGGGTGTGGGTGTTCACCCAGCCGGGGGCGATCACGCAGCCCGGACTCGCGAGCACCTCCACCGCGACGAAGCGGGCGAGCAGGTCGACGGCCGGCCCGACGGCCACGATCACCCCGGCTCGGATGGCGACGGCGCCGGCCTCGACGACGGTGCCCGCGGCATCGACGGTGAGCACGGCATCCGCGGTGAGGATCAGGTCGACCGCCTCGGCGGCCATCAGACGAGCTCCGGCAGGGCAACAAGAGCATCGAGGGTGACGACGATGCCGCGGCCGACGCCATCCGCCACCACGGTGCGGTGCGGGTCGTACCCGGTGGTGTCGACGAGATCGTCAGCGGTGGCGCCGTCGATCACAAGGCCACCGCCGGCGCGCACCCCACGGGTGGAGGCGAGCACCAGCAGGGCGGAGAGCTCCATCTCGATGGCGAGCACACCGAGTTTGACGTAGCCGGCCTGGTTGAGGTCGATGATGCCCGGGTAGAAGGCCGCCCGGGTCCAGACGATGCCGCGGTGGTGCGGGGCGTTGTGCCGACGGGCCGCGTCGGCCAGCGCGATCACGACCTCCGCGCTGGCGGCGGCGGGATAGCTCTCCGGCACAAGCTGGTGGGTGACGCCGTCGTCGCGCACACAGGACTCGGCGATGATCAGGTCGCCGTCGCCGATGCCGCGGAGCAGCGCGCCGGCGGTGCCGAGCCGGACGATGGTGTCCACGCCGGCATCCATCAGTTCCTGGAACAGGCAGATCGCCCCCGGCGCGCCCACGCCATGCGAGGAGACGATGACAGAGGTGCCGTTCCAGTCGCCGACGAACGAGCGGTACTCGCGCTGGTGAGCGACCTCGCGCACGTTGTCGAGCTGGTGGGAGATCTGCTCCGCCCGGAACGGGTCACCGACGACGAGAGCGCGGGTGGGCAGCCCGGTCTTGGGAAGTCCGGTCACCGGGAACGTGTCGGCCTGGCTCATCTGTGCTCCTTTGGGTGGCGCGGCCCGGATGGCCTGGCAAGTACCGAACTTGTCTACCATGCCCGCGCGCGCAGGCGGGCCGCGCGGCCGCGGAGCCGGCCAGGGCTAGGCCAGGACCGGCACGCCCGGAGCGGTCGCGGTCAGCTTGTGCGCGGCCTGGGCGGGCAGCGCCGCGACGGTGCGCACGAACGAACCCAGCCGGCGGTAGACCTCCTGCGACTCGGGGTGCCGGGCGTCCTGCTGCCAGGTGTGCCGAGTGTTGGTGCGGTGCCGCCCGTAGATCACGGTGTCGGCCAGGATGGACCGCCGGCGCAGCGCCTCGATGAAGTTGAGATTGGCGCGGTAGAAGTAATCGCGCTCCGAGGTCGTGATGAAGACCGGCGGGAAGCCCTTGTCGAGCCACTCGATGGGCGAGAGGAATCGGGCGGCGTCGCGCAGGGACATGCCGCGGCTGCGCTCGGGCAGCAGCATCCTCAGGAAATTCAGGCTGAGCACGAATCCACGCTCGAACATGACCGAGAAATCGGCGATGCTGCAGTGCTGCACGAGTCCGCGTAGGTGCCCTGGCTCGATCTGCAGGTCGAGGTTGTAGTGCGCGGCGAGGTCCTCGTCGTGGGCCGCGGCGGTGAGCAGGGCCGCGATATGCCCGCCGGCGGAGTCGCCGCCGATGACGATGCGGGTGGCGTCACCGCCGTAGTCGAGGATGTTGCGCTTGACCCAGGTGAGCACGGCGTTGGCGTCGCTCAGCATGTGGCCGATCTTGAAGCGGGTGGCCATGCGGTAGTTGGCGTTGACGACCACCATGCCCTCGACGGCCTGGCTGGCGGCGTACTTGGTGAGCGGAGCCTTGTCGCCGGAGGTCCAGCCGCCGCCGTGGAAGTAGATGTAGACGGGCAGCGGGTCTCTGCTCGTGCTCGCGTCGGGCGCGCGCTGAACGGCGGGGCTTTCGCTGTCGTGGCGCTCGTGCGGCACGAGAACGTCGAGGCGGTGGTCGCGGATGCCATCGCCCACGTAGTCGAGGTCGAAGTGGTAGTCGACGTCGTCGATCGGGTCGGCGTTGAACTTGTGCAGCTCTCCCGGCGCGATGCGCGTCATGAGGGCTTTCCAGAGCCAGACCGGCACCCTGGACAAACCGGTCTCCCGGTGCGTGAGGTGGGAGTCCGCGGCAGGGCCGGCGGCGGGGTCAAAGCTGTTGCTGGAGTGGGGAGAGGTGTGGAACATGGTGCCTTACTGCCGACGAGGCGCTAACGGATGCGGCGTCGAAGTGCCGTTTGGCGTTGGTAGCGCTTGCATCGTTTTGTGCCGCGAGACGACGATAGGCGTCACACCCTGAGATCACCTGAGAATCCCTCAGTGTTGGTGTGGACTCGCCCCAGAGCCGCCTGCGAGCCGGTCTGGGGTGGCCTCGGGCGTAGCTCGGAGGCGGCACTGGGCCGGCTCGGGCGGCTCTGCAGCGGCTCTGCAGCGCTAGGCGGGCACGGCGCCGCTGCGCGGGTGGCGCGCCACCCGCATACCGGCGCCTACCCGCCCAGCGGCATCCGGCCCCGGAACGACCGGGGTGCGTGCGGGGCCGGCCGGCTAGGCAGCCGCCGCGGCCCCTCCGGCCACGCCGGTGGCCTCGAGCACCGCTCGGGCCAGAGTGTGGAAGTGCACGTTGAAGCCGAGCACGGCCGGGGTCGCGGCGGGGTCGACGCCGAGGTCCGCGACGTCCAGGGCGTGCAGCACGAACTGGTAGCGGTGCGTGCCCGTTCCGGGCGGCGGGCCCGCGCCGATGAAGGTGGGCTGGCGCGCCTCGTTGGGCATCACGACGGCGCCGGCGGGCAGCAGAGGCGAGCTCTCGACTCCGGCGCCGGTGGGCAGGCTGGTGACGTCGGCGGGAATGTTGAACACGGCCCAGTGCCAGAATCCGGACCCGGTCGGGGCGTCCGGGTCGAACACCGTGAGCGCGAAGCTCCGAGTCTCGGCGGGGAAGCCGCTCCAGTGCAGGTCGGGCGAGACGTCCGCACCGCCGGCGCCGGCGCCGTACTGGGCTGCGGCCAGCGGGCCGCCATCGGTCATCACCGAGCTGGTCAGGCTGAACAGGGGCACCTCGCCGAAACGGGCGAAGGGATCGGTCGTGGGCATACACACTCCATTGCACTGGTGGCGGTCTGGTGGACCCAGCCTACGTGGAGCATCTCGGCGCCCCGCTGAAGACGCCGGCGGCCCGGCCATAAAATATGGGGATGGCCATCCCGAAGATCCTGCTCTACTACGTCTTCACCCCGCTCGCCGACCCCGAGGCCATTCGCCTGTGGCAGCGTGACCTCTGCGAGTCGCTCGGCCTGCGCGGCCGCATCCTGATCTCGAAGGACGGCCTCAACGGCACCGTGGGCGGCGACCTGCCCGCGCTCAAACGCTACGTGCGCAAGACCCGCCAGTACGCCCCGTTCGCCGAGATCGACTTCAAGTGGAGCGAGGGCACCGGGCTGGACGAGGCCGGGGCGAGCCTGGACTTTCCGCGCCTGGTCGTCAAGGTGCGCGACGAGATTGTGAGCTTCGGCTCGCCGGAGTCGCTGAGCGTGGATGCCGGCGGCGTCGTCGGCGGCGGCACCCGCCTGGCCCCGGCCGAGCTGCACGCCCTGGTCGCCGAGCGCGGTGACGACGTGGTGTTCTTCGACGGCCGCAACGCCTTCGAGGCCGAGATCGGCCGATTCCGGGGTGCTGTGGTGCCGGATGTGGCCAACACCCGTGAGTTCGCGGCCGAGCTCGACAGCGGCAAGTACGATCACCTCAAGGGCCAGCCCGTCGTGACCTACTGCACCGGCGGCATCCGTTGCGAGGTTCTCTCATCGCTGATGAAGGACCGCGGTTTCGGCGAGGTGTACCAGCTCGAGGGCGGCATCGTGCGGTACGGCGAGGCGTACGGCGACGACGGCCTGTGGGACGGCTCCCTGTACGTGTTCGACCAGCGGATGTCGGTGGACTTCAGCGATCACGCCGCCGTGCTCGGCCACTGCCGGGTCTGCGGCGCCGGCACCAAGAACATGCTCAATTGCCGCGACCTGTCCTGCCGGGAGCAACTCGTGGTGTGCCCGGACTGCGTGTCCGTGTCCGCTCCGGCCTGCGCGGTGCACGCGGCCTGAGCCGACCCGCGGGACCGGGCCGACAGCCATCCCGCAATGTAGTTGCTTGCGCACTTACCTAGCGTGTGCAATCATTTATGACGCGCCTGCAACTACCAGCGCGTGCACCATGCGGACGTGCAACAACCCGCTCAGAAACGTGAAGGATTTTTCATGCCCATTGGATTGATCGCACTCGCCCTCGGCGGTTTCGGGATCGGCCTGACCGAATTCGTCATCGCCGGCCTCCTGCCCGAGGTGGCCGCCGACTTCGCCGTCACCGAGGCCGCCGCCGGCTGGCTCATCTCCGGGTACGCCCTGAGCGTGGCCGTCGGAGCCATCCTGCTCACCGCCGCCGTGACCCGGTTGCCCCGCAAGCACGTGCTCGTGGGCCTGATGGTGCTCTTCATCGTCGGCAACCTGGTCTCGGCGCTGGCACCGACCTACTCGATCATGCTTCTCGGCCGCATCATCGCTGCCCTCTGCCACGGCGCGTTCTTCGGCATCGGCTCGGTCGTCGCGGCCAGCCTGGTGCCGGGGAGCAAGAAGTCCGGCGCCATCGCCATCATGTTCACCGGCCTCACCCTCGCCAACGTGCTCGGGGTGCCGTTCGGCACCTTCATCGGCCAGAGCTTCGGATGGCGGGCCACCTTCTGGGCCATCACCGTGATCGGCGTCATCGCCCTGGCCGGCATCGTGACGCTGGTGCCCCGCGCCACCGACGACACCGCCCACGTGAGCAACCTGCGCGGCGAACTCCGCGCGTTCAGGTCCAGCCAGGTCTGGCTTTCCCTGGTGGTCACCGTGCTCGGATTCGGCGGCATGTTCGGTGCCTTCACCTACATCGCCTACACGCTCACCGAGGTGAGCGGCTTCTCCAGCGCGGCCGTACCGTGGCTGCTCGTGGTCTTCGGCGCCGGCCTCTTCGTGGGCAACATCCTCGGCGGCAAGGCTGCGGACCGGCGGCTCGACCCCACCCTGGTGGTGCTGCTGATCGGGCTCACCGTGGTGATGGTCGTGTTCGCCCTCACCGCCGCGAACCCCGTCGCGACCGTGATCGCGCTGGTGCTGATGGGCGGCTTCGGCTTCGGCGCCGTTCCCGGCCTGCAGACCCGCATCATGCTCTACGCCGACACCGCGCCGACCCTGGCCTCGAGCGCCAACATCGCCGCGTTCAACGTGGGCAACGCCCTCGGTGCCTGGATCGGCGGCATCACGATCAGCGTGGGCCTGGGCTACACGTCACCGCTCTGGGCAGGGGCCGCGATCACCGCGGCAGCGGCGATCGTGATGATCGTGGCTGCCACCCGCCGCAGCGTGCTCAGTCCGCCGAGCGCCGCGGCCATCCCGGCCCCGCTGGTCAGCAGCATTTCCTAACCTTCCCGAATCGCAGGCACCCCGGCCATCCTGGCGGCCCTGGCGTAGTGGCGAGCCTTCGTGCTCGAGAGCGCCAGCAGGATCAGGATGTCGATCGTGACGCTCACCAACGAGGTGCGCAGGGTGATCTGGGCGCCGTTCAGGGAATAGTCCGCGAACGAGATCAGGATGCTCATCGAGGCGAATGACATCGCCACCACCCTCGCCCAGTTGCGGCCGGTGAACACCAGCCCGGCCAGGCCCAGGTAGAGCAGCAGGTACAACCCGTACACCCCGAGAATCACACCCAGCACCACACCCGCGGTCTGCTCCCCGGGCTTCTGGCCGTCCAGCACGATCGTGGCGGCGAAGGTGTCCCAGGAAGCAACGACCGTGAGGATGACGACCCCGCCGGACACCACCCGGGCGCACATCAGGAGCACCCCGCCGACCACCGAGGCGGGGCGCCTGATCCCGGCGGGGGCTCCGGAGGTCGTCACGACAGCCCGGTGAACTCGATGACGCCACCGGGCTCGCCGCGGACCGCGGTGCCTGGCGCGGATTCGCCGGCCGGTTCGCCGGCCACCGGCATTCCGCGCAGGTCGATCACCGGCAGGTCACCATCCGTCTGGATGCTGTCGCCGCCGCCGTTGCGGGAGTGGTAGCCGGTGGCGAAGTCCCGCAGCAGCACGATGCGGGTCTCCGGCACCGCCTGTCGGATGCTGGCCACGATGTGGTCTCGCTCGATGTCGGTGTGCTCGTCGATCTTGTGGGTGACCTGCAGCGTGAACAGGCTCAACCCCACCGACCGGTCGAACGTGCCGGCCGCCAGCCAATCCACCCGGTGCCCGCCCGGCAGCATCCACCCGTCTGGACAGCGCCAGAAGCGCACGTGGTGGCGCTTGGCCGGATTGTCCGCCACCTCCTGCTGGTAGGCGAAGTCCTGCACCCTGTCGAAGAGCAGCAGCGGGCTCACGGGCGCCTGCAGGTAGCTGCGCCGGCTCACCGTTCTGGTGACGATGCGCCAGCTCGACGCGAGAGTCACGTCGTCAGCACGGATCCAGCCCGCCGCGGCGAGCGCCATGTGCAGTTGGTCGGCGCTGCCGGCGACGGCGAGATTGACCGGGTCGCCGAGCAGGCCGTCGCTCGTGCGCGTGCGGCCGATGAAGTAGTCGGGCACATAGAGCCTGGTGAGGATGCGATGCAGCCGCGGCAGGACCAGGTAGGCCAGCAACGCCCAGAACAGCACCGCGAACCAGAGCAGGCCCCAGCCGAGCCCCAGGCTCTCGGTGGCCAGCAGCACCGCCAGCCACACCGACGCGAATCCGGCCAGCACGAAGAAGAACGAGTCGAGAACGGCCCCGGGCGAGACGCGCCGACGACCGGAGGGTCCCGCCGCGATCTCTGGCATGGCGCCATCGTAGTTCGGTGCCGGCCTGCGCGGTGGGTGTCCGGCGGATCAATGCTTGGATGGCAGGGTGACCTACGACGTCGAATCGATCCGCGCCCACTTTCCCGCCCTCGCCGCAGGAACCGTGCACTTCGACAGTCCGGGCGGCACGCAGACTCCGCGGAGCGTGGGGCAGGCGATCCTCGACACCCTCACCGGCCCGCTGTCGATCCGCGGTCGCCGCAGCCGCTCTGAGCGAAACGCCGACGACGCCGTCACCGGGTTTCGTTCGGCGATGGCCGACCTTCTCGGCGCCGACCCGCTCGGCATCGTCTACGGACGCAGCGCCACCCAACTCACCTACGACTTCTCCCGCCACCTCGCCCGCGGCTGGGGCCCCGGCGACGAGATCGTGGTGTCGCGACTCGACCACGACGCCAACATCCGCCCGTGGCTGCAGGCCGCCGGTCACGCGGGTGCGACGGTGGTCTGGGCGGACTTCGACCCCACCACCGGGGAACTGCCCGCGGCGGCCGTGGCCGCGGTGCTCACCGACCGCACCCGCCTCGTCGCGGTGACCGCCGCCTCCAACCTGATCGGCACCCGGCCGCCGATCGCCGAGATCGCCGCTGTGGTGCACCGGGCCGGGGCGCTGCTCTTCGTCGACGGCGTGCACTACGTGCCGCACGCGTACGTCGACCTCGCGGCGCTCGGCGCCGACTTCTTCGTCTGCTCGCCGTACAAGTTCTTCGGCCCGCACTGCGGGGTGCTCGCGGCCGACCCGGCACGTCTGGCCGGCATCCACCCCGACAAGCTGCTGCCGTCGACGGATGCGGTACCTGAGCGTTTCGAACTCGGCACCCTGCCCTACGAGACCCTGGCCGGGGTGACCGCCGCGGTCGACTTCCTCGCCGGCCTCGGCGAGCTGGCCACCGGGGTGGCACCGCGCCCCAGCGTCAGCCGCCGGGAACGCCTCCGCACCTCACTGCGACTGGCCGAGGCCCACGAGGATGCCCTCCGCAGCTGGTTGGAGTCCGGACTGGCCGCCCTGCCCGGGGTGACGGTGTATTCACGCTCCGCTGAGCGCACTCCGACGGTGCTCGTGGGCTTCGCACACCGCCCCGCCGCCGACGCCACCGAGTTCCTGTTCGAGCGCGGGATCCTCGCTCCCTCCGGTTCGTTCTACGCGCTCGAGGCCTCCCGACACCTGGGCCTGGGCGAGACCGGGGCGTTGCGCATCGGCCTCGCCCCGTACAGCACTGCCGGTGAGATCGACGCGCTCCTCGCGGCCGTCACCGAGTTCGCGCTCCGCTGACCCCCGCCGGCTGGCGAATCTGCCGCTTGTCCGAAAAACCCGGGCGGACCGGCCCGTTCTCCCCATAAGCTGGGCACCAAGCAACAAAGGGGACACGGATGCCACTCGGCGCTGTCATCGAATTCACCAACATCACCAAGAAGTTCGGCCAGGTCACGGCGGTGAACGACCTGTCCTTCACCGTCGAGCCCGGCCGGGTCACCGGCTTCCTCGGCCCGAACGGCGCCGGCAAGACCACCACACTGCGGATGCTGCTGGGCCTCGTCGCCCCCACGTCGGGCACCGCCACCTTCGGCGGGCTGCGCTATCGCGACCTGGCCCGACCTCTGAACACCGTCGGAGCGGCCCTCGAGGCCGCCAATTTCCACCCCGGCCGCACCGCCGCGCATCACCTCGGCGTGTACACGACCGCCGCCGGCATTCCTCGCACCAGGGTCGCCGAGGTGCTGCACACCGTGGGACTGGCCGAACACGCCACCCAACGGGTCGGCGGCTACTCGCTGGGCATGCGACAGCGCCTTGGCCTGGCCTACTCCCTGCTGGGCGACCCCGGCGTGCTGGTCCTGGACGAGCCGATCAACGGCCTCGATCCGGAGGGCATCAAGTGGATCCGCGGCTTCCTCAGCAGCATGGCCGCCGAGGGCCGCACCGTGCTGGTCAGCTCCCACCTGCTCAGTGAGGTGCAGCAGAGCGTCGACGACGTCATCATCATCGCCAAGGGCGAGCTGGTGCACTCCGGCCCGCTCTCCAGCCTCGATACCGACATCGCCCCACAGGTCATCGTGGATTCCCCCGACCGGGACGCCCTCGTGACCGCCCTCACGGAGGCCGGGCTGGCCTTCACCTCCGGCCGCACCGGCTTGATCGTCGCCGTGCCCGACCCCGGCCAGGTGGGACATATCGCCTTCGCCGCCGGAGTGGAACTGAACGTGTTGCACCGGCAGAAGGCGGGCCTGGAAGATTCCTTCCTCGCCCTCGTCGAAGGAGGCGACTCGCTGTGAACCTGATCCTGCGCCCCGTGGCCGCCGAATTCAGCAAGATCCTGACCACCCGGATGTGGTGGATCCTCGCGCTCGTCCTGTTCGGCTACATCGCCCTGATCGCGTGCGGCCTGGCCGCCCTGTTCGGCGGTCTGGACAGCGGCGCCATCAGCCCCGATGCCGTGAACAGCGGCGGCGGCACCGCCGGTCTGACCGGCCTGGGCAGCATTCCTCCGTTGATCTACAGCTTCGCCGCCTCGGTCGGCTATGTCTTCCCCGTGCTGCTGGGCGCGCTGGCGACCACGGGTGAGTTCCGCCACCAGACCCTCACCCCCACGTTCCTCGCCACCCCGAAGCGCGGCCGCGTGCTCGGTGCCAAGACAGTGGCGTTGATCGTCATGGGCGCGGCGCTCGGCGTGGTGGCGCTGGCCGCATCCGTCGGGATCGGCGCGCTGGTGTTGGGCGGTTTCGGGATCGACCCGCTGCTGGCCGACGGTGAGACCTGGGGGTTGATCGGCCGCACCGTGCTCGCCATGGCGGTCTGGGCAGTGATCGGCGTGGGCCTGGGTGTGCTCGTGCCCAGCCAGGTGGCCTCGATCGTGATCGTGCTCGCGTTCACCCAGTTCATCGAACCCCTGCTGCGCTTCGCGTCCACCTTCACCCAGATCACCGCCGACATCGGCAAGTTCCTGCCAGGCGCCGCGTCGGACGCCTTGGTGGGAGAGAGCTTCTTCACCCTGGCCAGTCCAGGCGGGGCGGTTCTGACCAGCTGGCAGGGTGGCCTGGTGCTGCTGGCCTACGGGCTGCTCGCCACGGCCGCGGGCTACTTCATCAGCTGGAAGCGCGACGTCACCTAGGCCGTTCCGGGCAGAAAGGCCCGGTGTGCGCCAGGATCCGGCAGGGATCCCGGGTCTAGGGTGAAGACATGGCTGCTACCGAATTCCGCGCGATCATCGTCACCCGCACCGAAGATGAGTCGGGCAAACGCACTCAATCCTCGGCCCTGACCACGGTCGGGAACGACGTGTTGATGCCCGGCGATGTCACCGTCGCGGTGGAATTCTCCAGCATCAACTACAAGGACGGCCTGGCCCTGATGGGCCGGCCCGGCGTGGCCAGGGTGTGGCCGCTGATTGCCGGCATCGACCTGGTGGGCACCGTCGAGTCGAGCACCGACCCCCGCTGGGCCGTCGGCGACAGAGTGATTCTGAACGGCGCGGGCATCGGCGAGAGCCACCACGGCGGCCTCGCCGAGCGCGCCCGCGTCTCCGGCGCCTCCCTGGTGCGACTGCCGGAGGGTGTGAGCGCCTCGCGTGCCGCGGCCATCGGTACCGCCGGGTTCACGGCCATGCTGGCCGTGCTCGCCCTCGAACGCGGCGGCGTCCTGCCGGACTCCGGCGATGTGCTGGTGACCGGCGCGGCCGGCGGCGTCGGGTCCGTCGCCATCGCCCTGCTCAAGGCACGCGGCTATCGGGTGGTCGCCTCCACCGGCCGCGCCGAGGAACTCGGCGACTACCTGCGTGGGCTGGGAGCGGCCGAGCTGCTGGACCGCAGCACTCTCTCGGAGGCGGGCAAGCCGTTGCAGACCCAGCGCTGGGCCGGCGCGATCGACTCGGTGGGCAGTCACACGCTGGCCAACATCCTCGCCCAGACGAACCAGGGCGGCGTGGTGGCCTCCTGCGGGCTGGCCCAGGGCGCCGATCTGCCGACCACGGTGATGCCATTCATCCTGCGGGCCGTGACCTTGGCCGGCATCAACTCCGTGGAAGCCCCGCTGGTACTCCGCCAGGAGGCCTGGGGCCGCCTGGCCGCCGACCTCGACTTCGACCAGCTCGACAGCCTGACCTCGGTCATCGCGCTCGAGGACGCGTTTGCCGCCGCCGATGACATCCTGGCCGGCCGGCTGCACGGCCGCACCGTGGTCGACGTGCGACGCTGACCCGGCGTATCTCTCGGGGCTCACCCCCGCGGGTCGGCAACCCCCGGCTAGGCTGACGGAATGGGCCTTCTCGCATCCGTTTTCGTCGCACTCGCGGCCGTCCTGCACGTCTACATCTTCCTGATGGAGAGCGCCTGGTGGACCCGGCCGAAAATCTGGCAGCGCTTCGGCCTGGCCAGCCAGGCCGAGGCGGAGACGACCCGGGTGCTCGCTTACAACCAGGGTTTCTACAACCTCTTTCTGGCGGTCGGCGCCATCATCGGACTGTTCCTCTACTTCGGCGGCCCTGAGCAGGCCGGGGCGGCACTGATCCTGTTCAGCACCGCGTCGATGTTCGTGGCCGCGATCGTTCTGACCACCTCTGGGCCCGGCAAGGTCAGGTCTGCCCTCACGCAGGGTACGCTGCCGCTGATCGGATTCATCCTCTTCCTGTTCGCCTAGAGATCCCGGCCGGCAGGACCCCGCCGAAAGGACCGTTGTGACCCACGTCATCCTCTTCCACCACGCGCAGGGCCTCACCGAGGGGGTGGCGGAGTTCGCCCAACGCCTGCGCGACGCCGGCCACGACGTGGTCGTGCCCGACCTCTACGACGGCCTCATCTTCGACACCATCGACGCCGGCGTCGCGCACGCCGAGAAGACCGGCTTCGACACCATCATCGAGCGCGGCGAACGAGCCGCGGACACGATGCCGTTGGACACTGTCTACGCCGGCTTCTCACTGGGCACCCTGCCCGCCCAGAAGCTCGCCCAGACCCGCGGTGGTGCGCGCGGCGCGATCCTGTTCCACGGCGGCGTTCCGGCCGCCATGTTCGGGTCGGACTGGCCTGCGACGGTGGCGTTGCAACTGCACGTGACCGCGGAGGACGAGTGGATCGAGTTGCTCGAGGTGGAGCAGCTGGCCGAGGACGCCGGGGCGGCCGAGCTGTTCATCTACCCCGGCTCGGCCCACCTGGTCGCCGACTCCAGCCTCAACGAGTACGACGAGGAGATCGCCGAACTCATCCTGGCGCGCGCGATCGCGTTCCTCGACCGCCTCGCCTGAGTCCGCGAAAGGGTGGCAGAGCGGCCGAAAGGCGCAACTTGGCTTGCCGATCTGGCACGATGAGGGGATGACCTCAGACACGCCATCCGTCTTGCAGACCGTGGGTGCCCGGCTCCGCGAGCTGCGCCTGCAGAGCGGGCGCACCCAGGCGCAGCTCTCCGCGGCCACCGGGATCTCGGAGAGCACGCTCTCCAGGCTCGAGTCCGGACAACGCAAACCCACCCTGGAGCTGCTTCTGGCCCTCTCCGCCGCCCACGACGTGACCATCGATGATCTGGTGCGCGCACCGGCCGAGGACGACCCGCGCCTGGACCAGCGACCGTTCACCCGCCACGGCCGCACCTTCGTGCCGCTCAGCCGCACCGCCGGCGGGCTGCAGGCCTTCAAGGTGATCATCCCCGGCCGCACCAGCGACGAGCCGTTGGAGCAACGCACCCACGAGGGCTTCGACTGGTTCTACGTGCTCAGCGGCCGGCTCCGGCTGGCGCTCGGCGAGCACGTGATGCTCCTCGGGGTGGGCGAGGTCGCCGAATTCGACACCCGCGTGCCGCACGCCTTCGACAGTGCGGGGCCGGAGCCCACGGAGATCCTCAGCCTGTTCGGCCAGACCGGCGAACGCATCCACGTGCGGGCCAGCACCGTTCGCTGACCCGGCAGGGGTGATCTAGGCGGATGCCTCGGGCCGGCCGGCAGACTCCGCGAGCGGCTCCGCGGTCGGGTCGGCGACCGGCTCGGTGGCGAGGTCGGCGGCGGGGGTCACTTTGGCGCGGGATGCCCGCTTGGCCGGCTTCACCGGCGCAGAGAGGTCGACCGGCGCTGCGGGGTCGGCCGAACCGGTGGTTTCAGCGGGTTCGGCGGCCGCGACGACCTTGGCCGGCCTGACCCGCTTGGCGGGCTTGACCGGAGTAGTCGGCTCCGCGGGGTCGGTTGCCGCGACAGGCTTGACGGCCTTGGGGGTACGCGTGCGCCTGACCGGCTTGACCGGCTTGACCGGTGCGGCCGGTGCGGCCGGCTCGGCCGGCTCGGTCGGCTCGGTCGGCCGTGCGGCCTCCGTCGCAGTCGACTCTGCCGGCGCGACGGATTCGTCCAGTTCCGGCACATCCTGGGCTTCGGTGGCCTCGAGCTTGAGCGAGGCGATGAGGTCTGGCGCGTGGTTGGTCGACAGGATCACCCGGGCGAAGTCGTCGCCGGTCAGGTCGATCACGACGGCCTGGCGGCGGCGCTTGATGGCCAGGAAGTCCTTGCCGCCGTGGAACTTCCACACGCCGACGGCCACGACCAGCGGCACGAGTGCGCCGGGGGCACGGATGCCGCGCACCCAGATCCACGGATCATCCGTGATCGTGACCGACCGGATGTTCTCCCGCTGGATCACCACGTTCTCTCGGCGGAAGGCCAGCGTTTTCTCCGCGGGCGTCAGGTGAATCTCCAGCCGGTCGGGATGTACGCGCAAGGAAGCCATTCCCCCAGTCTGCCCGGTCCGGCTGGAAAACCCCCTGTCGCTAACTCACAAAGCCGTAACGCCGCCGCGGTGGAATCCGTTGCCATCTGTTACCCGTGCGGACGATTGCGCCCGGGACGCCGGGCGCAATTGTCCGCTTTGGGAACAGTTATCGGAAGGCTAGACCGTGGGGCGGGCCTCGGCGGCGGCCTTGGCGGCGGCCGGCAGCGCCTCGAGGATCTTGCCGATCGAGTCGCCGTCGTGTGCCGCGGAGACGAACCAGGCCTCGAACACCGACGGCGGCAGCGAGATACCGCTCTCCAGCATCGAGTGGAAGAACGGCCCGTACCGGTAGGTCTCCTGGCGCTTGACCCCCGCGTAGCTCCGTGGCGGGGTGATGGCCGCGTCCTGGCCGAAGACGAAGCTGAACAGGTTGCCGGCGTGCTGCACGCTGTGCGCCACACCCTCGGCGAAGAGCGCGCTCGAGACGGCGTCGGCGAGCAGCTCGGCGGTCTCGTCGAGCCGTGCGTACACGGTGTGGTCGGCCGCCGTCAGGGTGGCGATACCGGCGGCCACGGCCACCGGGTTGCCGGAGAGCGTGCCGGCCTGGTAGACCGGGCCGGCCGGGGCCAGGAAGTCCATCACGTCGGCCCGGCCGCCGAGCGCGGCGACCGGGAGCCCGCCGCCGATGACCTTGCCGTAGGTGAACAGGTCGGGTGTGTAACTCTCGCCGTCCTCCGCCTGCAGCGCCCAGAAGCCGCCGGAGTGCACCCGGAAGCCGGTGAGCACCTCGTCGACGATGAGCAGCGCGCCGTACTCGTGCGCGAGGTCGCACAGGGCCGCGTTGAAGCCGGCATCCGGGGCGACCACGCCCATGTTCGCCGCGGCGGCCTCGGTGATCACGGCGGCGATCTGGCCCGGGTAGGTCTCGAAGGCGGCACGCACCGCGTCGAGGTCGTTGTACGGCAGCACCAGGGTCTGCGCGGCGGTGGCCGCGGTGACGCCGGCCGAACCGGGCAGGGCGAGGGTGGCCAGGCCGGAGCCCGCCTCGGCAAGCAGACCGTCGGAGTGGCCGTGGTAGTGGCCGGCGAACTTGATCAGCAGGTCGCGCTGGGTGAAGCCGCGGGCCAGCCGGATGGCCGTCATGGTGGCCTCGGTGCCGGTGGAGACCAGGCGGAGCTTCTCGATCGCGCCCACCCGGCTCTTGATCAGCTCGGCCAGCACGGTCTCGCCGGGGGTGGACGCGCCGAAGGACAGGCCCAGGGCGGCGGCCTCTTGCACCGCGGCGACCACGGCGGGGTGCGCGTGACCGAGGATCGCCGGGCCCCACGAGCTGACCAGGTCGACGTACTCCCGGTCGTCGGAGTCGGTGACATACGCCCCGGCCGCCTTCACGAGGAACAACGGGGTGCCGCCGACGGAGCGGAAGGCACGCACCGGCGAGTTGACGCCGCCCGGGATGGAGAGCTGCGCGCGCGCGAAGAGCTCGTCGTTGTGGGTGGTGTGGGTCATCGGGCATCCGTTTCGGTGAGCCAGGCGGCGAGTTCGACCGCCCAGTAGGTGAGAATGGCGTCGGCGCCGGCGCGGCGGATGCTGAGCACCGACTCCTCGATGGCGCGGCGGCGGTCGATCCAACCCTGGGCGGCGGCGGCCTCGATCATGGCGTACTCGCCCGAGACCTGGTACGCCCAGACGGGCACCTCGCTCATGGCGGCGACCTCGGCGAGCACGTCGAGGTAGCTGCCCGCGGGCTTGACCATGACGACGTCGGCGCCCTCGTCGATGTCGATGCGGGCCTCGCGCACGCCCTCGCGGCGGTTGGCGGGGTCGAGCTGATAGGTGCGGCGGTCGCCGACCAGGGTGGACTGCACGGCCTCGCGGAACGGGCCGTAGTAGGCCGAGGCGTACTTGGCCGAGTAGGCCAGCACGGCGGTGTCGGCGTGGCCGGCGGCGTCGAGGGCGGCGCGCACGGAGGCGACCTGGCCGTCCATCATGCCGGAGAGGCCGAGCAACGCCGAGCCGGCCTCGGCCTGGGCCAGCGCCATCTCGTTGTAACGCAGCAGGGTGGCGTCGTTGTCGACATGACCGTCGGCGGCGAGCACGCCGCAGTGGCCGTGGTCGGTGAATTCGTCCAGGCACAGATCGGTCTGCACGACCAGGGCGTCGCCCACCTCGGCCACGAGCGCGCGGGTGGCGGCGTTCAGGATGCCGTCGGGGTCGGTGGCCCCGGTGCCGGTGGCGTCACGCACGGCGGGCACGCCGAAGAGCATCACCCCGCCGATGCCGGCCGCTGCAGCCTCGGCCACGGCGCGGCGGGCGCCGTTGATGCTGTGCTGCACAACGCCGGGCATCGAGGAGATCGGGGTGGAGTCGGTGCCCTCACGCACGAACATCGGCAGAACGAGCTCGGCGGGGTGGACACGGGTTTCGCTGGCCAGGCGGCGGAGTGCGGGGGTAGTGCGCAGTCGTCGCGGGCGGATGACGGGGTTTATCACCCGACCAGCCTAGGCCTCCCGCCTGAGAGCGGGAGCGGCGGCCGGTCGGGCCCTGGTGCCGCTCCGTTACAGGTCGCGGGGGGCGAGGCGCACGAGGGCCTCGATGAGGGACTCGGCGCTGCGCTCGTCGGCGACGACGTCGACGCGCAGGCCGATGGCCGCCGCATCCTTCGCCGTGCGCGGGCCGATGCAGGCCACCAGGGTGGTCGTGGGGATCGGGCCGAGCTGGTCCTGCACCTGCTGGGCCACGCTGCCACTGGTGACCAGCACCGCGTGCACCCGGCCGGCCTTGACGTCGGCGACGACCCGGTCGGAGACCGGGACGCCCACGGTGCGGTACGCCACGACCGACTCGACGTCGTGGCCGATCCGGCGCAGGCCCTCGGTGAGCAGCGGCTTGGCGATCTCCGAGCGCAGGGTGAGCACCCGAAGCGGGATGACGCCGTGGGTGGCGGCCTCCCAGTCGGCCAGCAGGCCCTTGGCGGAGTTGTCCTCCGACGGCACGATATCGACGTGGTAGCCGGCGGCCACGAGCGCGGCGGCGGTGGTCTCACCGACCGCGGCGATGCGGGTACCCGGCGCCACGACGGCGCGGTGCGAGGAGAGCACGTCGACGGTGGTGGCGCTGGTGACGGTCATCCAGTCGAAGTCGCCGGCGGCGAGCTTGGCCAGCGCCGTGTCGAGTGCGGCGGCGTCGTCGGTGGGGGCGAAGTTGATCATCGGTGCCACGATCGGCAGGGCACCACGGCTGCGCAGGTTCGCCGCGACCTGGTCGCCCCATGGCCCGCCGCGCGGCACGAGGACGCGCCAGCCGGCCAAGGGCTTGTCGGGGTTGTGCCGTACGGCGCTCACGAGGTCACCGACAGGGGGGCGAACTCGGCGGCGCCGCCGGCCAGAAGCTCACGGGCGGCGCGCTCGGCGACGTCCAGGGCGGCATCCTGCAGGTCGGCGGTGGAGTGTGATTCGGGAGTCGCGGCGTGCGAGGCCGTGATCCGGCGGGTGCCGTCCGGGCTGTACACGGTGGCGGTGAGGAACAGCAGGCCGTCATCGATCACGGCGGTCGCACCGATCGGTGCCGCGCAGCCGGCCTCGAGCCGGGCGAGCACGTGGCGCTCGGCCGTGACGGTGGCCTGGGTGGTGGCGTGGTTGAGCACGGCGAGGGCCTTGGTGAGCAGCCGGTCGGGCTTGCCCTCCCGCACCTCGATGGCCAGGGCGCCCTGGCCGGGCGCGGTGGGCCAGTCGGAAAGCTCAAGGTAGTCGGTGGCCACATTCTCGAGCAGGCCAAGCCGGCCGAGGCCCGCGGCGGCGAGCACGACGGCATGCAGGGTCTCGTCGGTGACCAGGGCGAGGCGGGTACCCACGTTGCCGCGGATGTCGACGACCTCGAGGTCCGGGCGCATTTCACGCAGCTGCGCGACACGGCGCGGCGAACCGGTGCCGACCTTGGCGCCCTCCGGCAGCGTGGCGAGGGTGAAGCCGTCGCGTGCGCAGAGCACGTCCCTGGCGTCGGCGCGTTTGGGCGTTGCCCCGATGGCCAGGCCCGCGTACGGGTCGGTGGGCAGGTCCTTGAACGAGTGCACGACAACGTCGCATTCGTCATTCAGCAGCGCCTCACGCAGGGCGCTGGCGAAGACGCCGGTGCCGCCGAGGCTGGAGAGCGACTCGCGGGACACGTCGCCGTGTGTGGTGATCGGGATGATCTCCACGTCTCCGCCGATGGCCGCCTGAATACGATTCGCGACCGCCGTGGTCTGGGCCATGGCCAGGGCGCTGCCCCGGGTGCCGACGCGGATGACGCTCACGGCGCGATTCCAGCGACCGCCGGCTTGAAGCCGAGGCGCACGTTCTCGCAGCAGCCCGGGCGGCAGACGTCGTACCAGGGGCCGAGGTCGGTCAGGGCGGGGCGGTCCTCGGCAGGCACGTCGTTCAGACGTTCCTCGACCAGGTCGATCAGCCCGCTCACGTAGACCGGGTCGGCGCCGGGGGTGGGCACCCGCACCGAGAACAGACCGTGCTCCTTGGCCGTTTCGGTGGCCTCGTTGTCGAGGTCCCACATGACCTCCATGTGGTCGCTGACGAAGCCGAGCGGCACGATGACGACGGCGCGGATGCCGCGCGCCGGCAGCAGCGCGATGGCGTCGTTGATGTCGGGCTCGAGCCACGGCATGCTGGGCGGGCCGCTGCGGGACTGGTACACCAGTTGCCACGAGGATTCGAGGCCCTGCATGACCACGTCGGCCACGGCCATGTGCTGGGCGGCATAGGCGCCGTCGGGGCCGAAGCCACGCTCGGCCGGTCCGCTCTTGGCTGCGTCGGTGGACGGAATCGAGTGCGTCGAGAACAGCACCTCGACCTCGGTGGCGAGGTCGATGCCGGGAATCTGGGCCTCGATGTCGGCCAGGCCCTGGCGCACACCCGTGATGAACGGGGTGACGAAGCCGGGGTGGTCGAAGAACTGGCGGATCTTGTCGATCTGCACGGTGCCGGCGAGCCCGGTCGAATCCAGCGCCTGGGCGAAGTCCTCCCGGTACTGGCGGCAGCCGGAGTACGAGCTGTACGCACTCGTGGCGATGGCAAGCAGGCGGTCCTGGCCGTTGGCGTGCGCCTCGGCGATGGTGTCGGGCAGGTAGGGCGCCCAGTTGCGGTTGCCCCAGATCACCGGGATCTCGATGCCCCGGCGGTCCAGCTCGGCCTGCAGGGCGGCCCGCAATACACGGTTCTGCTGATTGATGGGGCTGATGCCGCCGAAGTGGCGGTAGTGCACCGCGACCTCTTCGAGGCGTTCCTCGGGGATGCCGCGGCCGCGGGTGACGTTGCGCAGGAACGGGATCACGTCGTCCTGGCCCTCTGGTCCACCGAAGCCGGCGAGCAGGATGGCGTCGTAGCTCGTCATTACTGCAGCACCTCGACCAGCTCGGCGGTGGTGATGCGCCGCCCCGTGTAGAACGGCACCTCTTCGCGCACGTGCATGCGGGCGTCGGTGGCGCGGAGCTCGCGCATCAGGTCGACCAGCTCGGTGAGCTCGTCGGACTCGATCGGCAGCAGCCACTCGTAGTCGCCGAGGGCGAACGAGGAGACGGTGTTGGCGATGGCCCCGCGGAACGCGGCACCCTTGCGGCCGTGGTCGGCGAGCATCTGGCTGCGCTCGGCCTCCGGCAGCAGGTACCACTCGTAGCTGCGCACGAACGGGTAGACGGTGAGCCAGCCCTTGGGCTCGACACCGCGGAGGAATCCGGGCACGTGGCTCTTGTTGAACTCGGCGTCGCGGTGCACCCCCATGGCGTTCCAGGTGGGCAGCAGGCTCTTGAGCAGGCGGCTGCGACGCAGCTCCCGGTTAGCCCACTGCAGGGTCTGGGCCTCGTCGGCGTGGGTCCAGAGCATCACGTCGGCGTCGGCCCGGAGGCCGGACACGTCGTAGATCCCGCGCAGGGTCACGCCCTCGGCTTCGACGAGGGCGATGATGTCGTCGAGCTCGTCGACGAAACGCGGTACGTCACGGCCGTCGAGATCGTCGGGGTTGGACGGGTCCTTGCGCAGCACAGTGAAGAGGGTGAATCCGGAGGGGGAGGCCTCGGTGGGTTCAGCCTCTGACGAGGTGTGTGAAGCGGGGGTGGGCGTGGTCTTGTCTACTGCCTCTCCGGCAGCCGGGTGAGTCATGTCTACTAGTCTCTACCGCTTTGCCCGGAGAGCCAAAAGTAGCCCAGCCCACCCGGCCGTTCAGCGGCGGTCGAGGACCGTCTTGACGCCCCACCAGACGACGGTGCCCACCGCGGCAGCAGCGCCGAGGGCGATGCCGGCCAGGGCGACGGGGTTGTCATCGCCGAGCCTGTGCAGGCCCAGGGTGAAGCGCCGGGTGTTGATCTTGATCTGCTTGGGCACGTTGAGCTTGTACTCGATGGCGTCGAGGGTGCCGGCGAGCGCGGCACGCGCCCGGTCGGCTTCGGCGCGCAGTTCGGCCGTGCTCCGGTGGTCGGGGGCGGTGTCCGGGGTGGTGTCCTTGTCAGTGCTCATATTCGCCAACTCCCTTGAATGCGTTGACGTCCTTCTGGATGCTCGCGGTCACGCCCTCCGGATCATGGCTGGTGCCCTTCTTGACCCGGTTGAGCCCGATCAGGGCCAGGATCACCGCGATGAGGAGCAGCGCGACGGCCACGATCAGCGCCGCCAGCCAGAGCGGCAGCACCAGGTCGAGCGCGATGACGGCCAACGCGATGAACACGATGACCGCGAAGAATGCGAACACCGCCGCGCCGATGAACAGGCCCAGGCCGATGCCGACATTCTTCGCCTTGCCGGAGATGTCGGCCTTGAAGGCGTCGATCTCAGCCTTGACCAGATCGATGATCTGGCCAGGAAGCTCACTGAGGAGCGTGAACAGTGACTGCTTGCTTTTGGGGTTGTACCCGCTGTTGCTCACTGGCATCCTTCCTTGGACTGTCGTCGTGAGGTTACTGCGCGGCCGTGGTGTCGTCTGCGGTCTGCGCGGACTCGGCCGCGGAGGTGGCAGAGGCCGCGGCGGACTTGGCGGACTTCGTGGCGGAGGCGGCGGCCTTGGTGGCCGCAGTGGCCTCGCCGGGCTTGATACCGGACCTGGATGCCGGGGCTTCCTTGGTCTTGTCGGACTTGTTCGCAACGGCCGAGGCGACCTTCTTGCCCGCTTCGTACAGGGCGCCGGGCACGTCGCCGACGCGTTCGAGGGCGAAGTCCTTGACCTCGTTCACCCGGCGCTGTACGGGAGGCCGGTTCCACAGGTCTGAGGCGGCCGACGCGATCTGGTCGTATCGCTTACGTCCGGCGCGTGCACCCAGCACGTAGCCGACGAGGCCACCCGTGATGAAAAGAAGCTTTCCCCGCATTGTGACTCCATTCCTTTACGTTCATGTAGTGTCCCAGCGTAACCCCCCGGCACGGAGAGGCCCATATGTGCAACGCCTGAAACAGTCCTGATCAGAGGTCTAGCACTGCCCGTCTGCCGCGGATACCCGCGGCGAGCGCATCGGGGATCACCGAGGCCAGGCCGGTGCCGGAGAGCCATCCGCCCGTGACGTCGAGGCCGGCTGTGGCCTCCACCGTCTCGCGCACCCGGCGGATGCGCTCGGGCGCGCCGATCGTGGCGGGCGAGAGGCCGTCGCTCCACAGGGTGCGGGCGAATCCCACAACCGGGGCTCCGGCGAGGTCGACGCCGAGGATCGCCGAGGCGTCGTGCACGGCGAGCTGTTGCAGGTCGGCGTCGCTGAGGCCCAGGGTGGGCACCGGGGCGCCGGCGCGGCCGAAGGAGAGCCGCAGGATGTGCCGGCCGGGTGGGGTGAGGGCATCCACCCAGGCCCATTTGGCCGTGACGTGGGTGATCGCCTTGGCGGTGACCCCGGGGGTGCCCTCGGCCACGAGCGCTCCGGTGCCGCGCGGGTGCGCGTCCAGCGACGGCGCGTCGAGCACCAGGGTGGCCAGTTCGACGGCGGCCGGCGCCGGCCAGCCCAGGGCTGCGAGGGCGGCGAAATCGGCGCCGAGCGGGGCCAAGAGGCCCAGGGCTGCTGCGGCGGGAACGGCGAGGATCACGTGCCGGGCCTCGATCGTGCGGGGCTCGGCGGGCGTGGTGGGTGCGTCGGCCTCGGCAGCCGCGTCACCGGCTGCGGCGTCGGCATCCGTCGTCGGGGCGAACTCGACGACCCAGCTGCGGCTGGTCGTCTGGCTGCCGTCCGCGCCGGTCTTGGGCACGTCGACCGGTGTGAAGCCGGTCACGGCGGCGTGCGTGCGGATCTGGACGTCGTAGCGCCCGAGGTCGGCGACCAGGGCGTCGACCAGGCGGTGCATGCCGCCGTTCAGCCCGCGCACTGCGGAACCGGCCGGCGCGGCTGTGCGCATCGCGGTGACCGCGCCGGAGAGGGACCCTGCCGAGGTGAGGGCGCGGTTGAGGCCTGGGGCCACGACGTCGACCTCGAGATCGGCGGCCGCGGTGGCGTAGACCCCGCCGGCGACCGGGTTGACCAGGCGATCGAGCACCTTCTGGCCCATCCGCTTGCTCACGAGCGCGCCCAGGCTGTGCTCCCGGCCGATCTTGAGCACCGGAATCAGCCGGTCGGCGTAGGCGCGGAGCGCCCCGGACCAGCCGATCGCGAGGCGCACGTCCTCGGCCAGCGGCGACCCGGGGATGCCGAGCACGCCGGCCTTGGGCAGCGGCACCGACACGGGGGCGCCGCCGGGGCGGTGTCCGGGCAGGTGCAGCCAGGCGCCGGCCGGGTTCGGCTCGACGATCTGATCGGTGAGGCCGAGGTCGGCGATGAACGCCGCCACGGTGTTGCCGCGCACGGCGAAGCTCTCTGCTCCGGCGTCCAGCTGCAGGCCGGCGACCTCGTGGCCGGCCACGGCCCCGCCGAGCGTGCCTGCCGCCTCCAGCACGACAACGCTGAGACCGAGGTGGGCGCACTCGCGGGCGGCCACCAGACCGGCGACACCTCCGCCGATGACCAAGACGTCCTTCATGACCTTGCTTTCCGCCGGCGTCTGCGGCCGGCACGGGCTCTGGTGAGCGATGCTCTGGTGAGCTGCTCCCTGAAGCGGTGCGCTACGAGGCTGTGCTCTCCGCGGGGGTGTGAGTTGACGTGGTTTCGTGCACGAACTTCACCAGCCGGGTGAGCACGTCGGGGTTCGTCTCCGGCGGCACACCGTGGCCGAGGTTGAGCACGTGGGACGGCGCCGTACGGCCACGCTCGAGCACGTCGAGGACATGCGCCTCGAGCACCGACCACGGCGCGTTCAGCAGTGCGGGGTCGATGTTGCCCTGCACGGGCACGACGCCGCCGAGGCGCCGGCTGGCCTCATCCAGGGGCACCCGGTAGTCCACGCCGACGACGTCGGCGCCGATACCGTGCATGGCCTTGAGCAGCTCGCCGGTGCCGACACCGAAGTGCACGACCGGAACGTTACGGCGGATCGACTCCGGGTCGGCGGCCAGGTCGGCGGCGGACTCCAGATAGGTGAGGTCGCGCACGTGTGCGATCGCGGCGGTGGACGCCGGGGCGACGAAGCGGCTGTAGTCATTGAGCGAGAGAGCGCCGGCCCAGGAGTCGAACAGCTGCGCGGCGCTGGCACCGGCGAGCACCTGGGCGCGGAGGAACCGGCCGGTCACCTCAGCGGTCCAGGCCATCAGCTTGGCCCAGGCCTCGGGGTCGGAGTGCATCAGGGTGCGGGCGTGGATGTGGTCCTTGGACGGCCCGCCCTCGACGATGTACGCGGCGAGGGTGAACGGTGCCCCGGCGAAGCCGATCAGCGGGGTGGAGCCCAGCGCGGCGACGGTGAGGGCGACGGCCTCGCTGATGGGGGCCAGCGCGGTGTCGAGCACGGCAGGGTCAAGGGCGATGAGGCGGTCGACGTCCGCGGCGGTGCGCACGGCCTCGGCGAGCACCGGGCCCTTGCCGGCGACGATCTCCACGTCGACGCCCACGAGCTTGAGCGGCACGACGATGTCGCTGAACAGGATGCCCGCGTCGACGCCGTGCCGGCGGATCGGCTGCAGGGTGATCTCGCTGGCCATGGCGGGGTCGAGGCAGGCGTCGAGCATCCGAGTGCCCACTCGCAGTTCGCGGTACTCGGGCAGGGAGCGGCCGGCCTGGCGCATGAACCACACCGGGGTCACGGCGGGGCGGGTGCCCTGGTAGGCCCGCACCAGGCGGGAGTCCGAGGTGAGGCCGGAAGAAAGTGGGTGCGTCGTCTCGAGGTTCATCACGCTCGATTGTCCTCTACATAAGCTGGGGGAACGATTCGAGGTGTTGTTCGACACAACGTAGAATCAAGCGGTGTTGATTTGTCTGTCCGCGAACCACAAGAACTCCAGCTTCGACGTGCTCGAAAAGCTGTCTGTGGGCGCGGATGCAGCGGCGGGCGGGATGCTCACGGGTCACGACGCTCTCAACGGGGCCGTGGTCGTGGCCACCTGCAACCGCTTCGAGGCCTACCTCGATCTCGACGAACCGTTCGGGGTCTCCCCGCTTCCCGCTGTGTATGCCGCGATCGACGCCGTGAGCGCGAGCACCGGCGTCAGCGCCGCGCTCCTGCGCGACACGCTCGACCTCGTGCACGGCAACGGCGTGGCCGAGCACCTGTTCGCCGTGACCAGCGGGCTCGAGTCCGTCGTGGTCGGCGAGGGCGAGATCGCCGGGCAGGTGCGCCGTTCCCTCGAGGAGGCCCGCGCCGCCGGAACCACCAGCCCCGAACTCGAGCGGCTGTTCCAGCGTGCCTCGCAGACCTCCCGCGGCGTGAAGAACCGCACCGGCATCGGCGCCGCCGGTCGCTCGCTCGTGCGCCTCGCGCTGGAACTGGCGGAGAGCCGGGTCACCGACTGGGCGCACACCCGGGTGCTGCTGGTGGGCACGGGTCGGTACGCCGGCGCGTCGCTGGCGGCCCTCCGCGACCTCGGCGTCACCGACGTGCGGGTCTACTCGCCGTCCGGCCGCGCCGTGAAGTTCGCCACCGCACACGACATCGGGGCCGTGCCGACGGATGCCGCCGAACTGGCCACCGAGACCGCGCTGGCCGACCTGATCCTCACCTGCACCACCGTGGAGCACCACGTCATCGACGCGGGCATCCTCACCGCCGGCCGCGCCCTCATGGCCGCGAAGCACGCCGCGGAGGTCCCTCCGCTGATGGCCGGGCCGGATGCCGTGCGCTCGTGCCCGGTCGGCACCGAGCCGGAGGCCGCCCGCCAGCTGATCATCGACCTCGGTCTGCCCCGCAACGTGGACCCCGACGTCAGCGACGTGCCCGGAGTGGAGCTGCTCGACCTGGAGACCATCCGCATCCACGCGCCCCTCGAACAGCTCAACGCCACCAGCGAGGCGCGCAAGCTGGTGGGGCGGGCCGCCAAGAAATTCTCCGCCGTGGCCGAGGAGCAGAGCCTGGCACCGGCCGTCGTGGCCCTGCGCTCCCACGTCTTCGACATCCTCGACGGTGAGATCGAGCGGGCCAGAAAGCGCGGCGACAGCAGCGAGGCGACCGAGTCCGCCCTGCGGCACCTCGCCGGCGTGCTGCTGCACACCCCGATGGTCCGTTCCCGCGAGCTGGCCAGGGCCGGCGATCAGGATGCGTTCCTCGGCGGCCTCGGCGCCCTCTTCGGTATCGAGATCGCCCTGCCGGAGTCGACGGTGGCACCCGTCGAGCTGCCCGGGGTGGTCGGCATCTCCGACGCCGCGTCCTGACGTGCGCGGAACATCGGCCTGGTCCGCTTTCGCGGCTGACGTGGTTCTGACGTGAAGGCAGTCTGGTTCGATCGGTTCGGGGAGCTGCCCGTCCTGCGCGAGGTGGCCGACCCGGAGCCCAGCGCCGCCGGCGTCGTGGTGCGGGTCGAGGCCACCGGGCTCTGCCGCAGCGACTGGCACGGCTGGCTGGGCCACGACGACGGCATCGCCCTGCCGCACGTTCCAGGCCACGAGCTCGTCGGCGTGATCGATGCCGTCGGCCCGCTGGTGCGACGGTTCACGGTGGGCCAGCGGGTCACCGTGCCGTTCGTCTGCGCCTGCGGCGACTGCCCGGAATGCGCCGGAGGCAACGCCCAGGTCTGTCGTAACCAGACGCAGCCCGGTTTCACCCACTGGGGCTCGTACGCCGAACGGGTCGCGCTGCACCACGCCGACGTGAACCTGATCGCGGTACCGGATGCCCTCGACGCCGGCGCCGCCGCGCTGCTCGGCTGCCGGTTCGCCACGTCGTACCGCGGTCTCGTGCACCAGGCAAAACTGGTGGCGGGCGAAACCCTCGTGGTGATCGGTTGCGGCGGGGTGGGCCTGTCGGCCGTGATGATCGGGGCGGCGCTTGGCGCCCGGGTGATCGCCGTCGATATCAGCGTGGACGCCCTGGCCGCTTCGGCCCGCGCCGGCGCCGCCTATACGGTCAACTCCAGCGGTATGACCGACGCCAAGGTGGTGGAGCGGGTGCGCCTGTTCGCCCCCGAAGGCGCCCAGGTGTCGGTGGAGGCGCTCGGCCGGGAGAGCACCGTGGGCATCGCCATCCGCTCGCTGGCCACCCGCGGGCGGCACGTGCAGATCGGCCTGCTCGCCGAAGACCCCCGCCTGCCCCTCGGCCTGGTGATCGGCCGCGAGCTCGCCGTGCTCGGCAGCCACGGCATGCCCGCCGGCGACTACCCGGAGCTGATGGCGCTCGTGGCCAGCGGCAAACTGCGCCCGCAGGACCTGATCAGCCACCGCATCCCGTTGGCGGATGCGCCGGCGGCCCTGGCCGCCATGTCGGCGCCGCTGCCCACCGCCGGTGTCACCCTGATCGACCTGACGCTGCCGTAACACCGCCGGGGCGCGGCATTGCGGAGGGCTGCCTTGCGGAGGGCTGCCTTGCGGAGGGCTGCACAGGCACACGCAGAGGGCGAAGGGCGCGGCATCCGGAGCTATGCGGGTGGCGCGCCGGTAGGCGGGTGGCACGCCACCCGCACAGCGGCGCCTACCCCGCAGAACGCGTTATGCGGGTCAGGCGCCGCTATGCGGGTCAGGCGCCGGATGCGGCGGGGCGGTTACGCTCCGCGCAGGCGCACGGCCAGGTAGGCGTCCAGCTCGGCGAGGGGCACGCGCTCCTGCGCCATGGTGTCGCGGTCGCGCACGGTCACGGCCTGGTCCTCGAGCGAGTCGAAGTCCACCGTGATGCAGTACGGGGTGCCGATCTCGTCTTGGCGGCGGTACCGGCGGCCGATGGCGCCGGCGTCGTCGAAGTCCACGTTCCACGATTCGCGGAGGCGCGCAGCGAGCGAGCGGGCCATCGGCGAGAGGGCCTCGTTGCGCGAGAGCGGCAGCACGGCGGCCTTGATCGGGGCCAGGCGCGGGTCGAGCTTGAGCACGGTGCGCTTGTCGACGCCGCCCTTCGCGTTGGGCACTTCCTCCTCGTGGTAGGCATCCACCAGGAACGCCATCAGCGAACGGGTGAGGCCGGCCGCGGGCTCGATCACGTACGGGACCCAGCGCTCGTTCTTGGTCTGGTCGAAGTAGGAGAGGTCCTTGCCGGATGCCTCGGAGTGCGTCTTGAGGTCGAAGTCGGTGCGGTTGGCCACACCCTCGAGCTCGCCGAACTCGCTGCCGGAGAAGCCGAAGCGGTACTCGATGTCGACGGTGCGCTTGGAGTAGTGCGAGAGCTTCTCCTGAGCGTGTTCGAACAGGCGCAGGTTCTCCGGGTTGATGCCGAGGCCGGTGTACCAGCCCATCCGCTGGTCGATCCAGTACTGGTGCCACTCCTCGTCGGTGCCGGGCTCGACGAAGAATTCCATCTCCATCTGCTCGAACTCGCGGGTGCGGAAAATGAAGTTTCCGGGGGTGATCTCGTTGCGGAAGCTCTTGCCGATCTGGCCGATGCCGAACGGGGGCTTCATGCGCGCGGCCTGCAGCACATTGGCGAAGTTCACGAAGATGCCCTGAGCGGTCTCGGGGCGGAGGTAGACCATGCCGGCCTCTTCGTCGACCGGGCCGAGGAAGGTCTTGAGCAGGCCGGAGAACGCGCGCGGCTCGGTCCACGTGTGCCGGTTGCCGCAGTTGGGGCAGGCGATGCCGTCGATGCCGCCCTCGGGGGCGCGGCCCTTCTTCTCCTCGAACTCCTCGACGAGGTGGTCCTCGCGGAAGCGCTTGTGGCAACTGGTGCACTCCACCAGCGGGTCGGAGAAGACCTCGACGTGACCGGAGGCCTCCCAGACCTTACGCGGCAGGATGACAGAGGAGTCCAGGCCCACGACGTCGTCGCGGCTGGTGACCATGAAGCGCCACCACTGCTTCTTGATGTTCTCCTTGAGCTCCACACCGAGGGGCCCGTAGTCCCAGGCCGACCGGCTACCGCCGTAGATCTCACCGGCCTGGAAGACGAAGCCGCGGTGGCGGGCGAGGGCGATGACGGAATCAAGACGGGAAAGTGCGGCCACGGTGGCTCCAATGGTCCAAAAGGATGGTCAAAACGCCGGGCAGGGCCCGGGTACGGATTTGTCCATTTTAGCGATGCGGCCGCGGCCCCCGATTACGGGCGTTGCCGACCCACCCGCACGGGCGATATCGTCGACTCGTTCGACCCGCACCGGGCCGGTTCCGCTCTCTCGGCTCCATCGACCGGCTCCGGGGGGAGGACCGCGTGCGACAGGCACCAGACCAGGCAGCAGACCCGGCAGCACGCCCCTCGCCGTCGGCCGGCACGCGGCCGGACGGCCCCGCCCTCAGCCGGCGCACCGTGCTCGTGTCGCTGGGGCTGACCCTCACCCTCGCCGGCTGCGCCGCCCTCGCGCCCACCCCGACGGCCGCCCCGGTCGCCGCCGTGACCCCGACGCCCAGCCCCCTCCCCCGGCCGCTGCCCGGTGCGATCCCGCCGCCCGCGCCCCTCCGCCAGCCCGCGCCCGGCCTCCTGCGGGTGCCGGTGCCGCCAGGCACCCTCTCCGAGTTGCCGGGCGAGGGCGCCTTGCTGGCCTGGACCGTCGACGACGGTTCCAGCAGTGAGGTGGTGGCCCGGTACATCCGTTTTGCCGCCGAGACCGGCACCCGGCTCACCCTCTTCGTCACCGGCTGCTACGACTCCTGGACCGACAACGCCGAAGCGCTGCGACCACTCGTGCAGTCCGGCCAGATCCAGCTCGGCAACCACACCTGGTCGCACCCCGACCTCAGCACCCTCGGCGACGCCGATGTCAGCTCCGAGCTCGGCCGCAACCACGACTTCATCACCGACACGTTCGGGGTGGATGCCCGCCCCTTCTTCCGGCCGCCGTACGGGGTACACGACGCCAGGGTGGATGCCCTCGCCGCCGACCTCGGCTATACGGTGCCGACCACCTGGTACGGCTCGTTGTCGGACTCCGGGCTCATCACCGAACAACAGGTGGTGGACTTCGCGACCACCTGGTTCCTGCCGCAGCGCATCGTGATCGGGCACCTCAACTTCGAACCGGTGACCAACGTGTTCGGCCAAATGACCGGCCTGCTGCACGACCGGGGCCTGACAACGGTCACCCTCAACGACGTCTTCACCAGCACCGCACACCCCTGAGCGAGGCCGGCGGGGTGGGCCTCCTGCCGACACGCGCGGGACCAAAGGCCCCTCCTGAGGAGTTCTCGGCTGTTAGCGTTGCGTAAGTTACCCGGCAATCAGCTGTGAGTTTCTCTGCATCTCAAAGGGGAGAATATGGACGCTACGTCCAAGATTCCGCACGACGCGATCGACGAACCAGACCTCACCCAGGACCCCGCGCTGCCGCCGGTGGCCTTGGACCCGACAATCCACGAGGCTGAAGAAGCCCACTGGACTCCGGTGAAGATCGCGATCTGGGTGGCCATCGCTCTGCTCGGCGGACTGAGCTGGGTGATGCTGGCCGTGGTGCGCGGCGAGACCGTGAACGCCATCTGGTTCGTCTTCGCCGCGATCTGCACCTACCTGATCGGCTACCGGTTCTACTCCAACTACATCCAGAAGCACCTGCTGCGCCCGGATGACCGTCGGGCCACACCCGCCGAGTACAAGGCCGACGGCAAGGACTACGCCGCGACCGACCGCCGGGTGCTCTTCGGCCACCACTTCGCCGCCATCGCCGGCGCCGGCCCCCTGGTGGGCCCGGTACTCGCCGCCCAGATGGGCTACCTGCCCGGCACGATCTGGATCATCGTCGGCGTGGTCTTCGCCGGCGCCGTGCAGGACTACCTGGTGCTGTTCTTCTCGATGCGTCGCGGCGGCCGCTCGCTGGGCCAGATGGCCCGCGACGAGCTCGGCCGGGTCGGCGGCACCGCCGCCCTGATCGCCACGCTCACGATCATGGTCATCATCGTGGCCATCCTCGCCCTCGTCGTGACGAACGCCCTCGCCGAAAGCGCCTGGGGCGTCTTCTCGGTCGGCATGACCATCCCGATCGCCCTGTTCATGGGCTGCTACCTGCGGTTCTTCCGACCGGGCAAGGTCACCGAGATCTCGATCATCGGCTTCGTGCTGCTCATCGCCGCGATCGTCGGCGGCGGCGCCATCGCCGGCACCGAGTGGGGCGCTGCGCTCTTCACCGTCGACAAGGTGCCGTTGGCCATCGGAATCATCGTCTACGGCTTCATCGCCGCGATCCTGCCGGTCTGGCTGCTGCTGGCCCCCCGCGACTACCTCTCTACCTTCATGAAGATCGGCACCATCGGCATGCTCGCCGTGGCGATCATCGTCGTGCGGCCCGAGATCACCGTCCCCGCCGTCACCGAGTTCGCCACCAGTGGTGCCGGCCCCGTCGTCAGCGGCACGCTCTTCCCGTTCCTCTTCGTCACCATCGCCTGCGGCGCCCTCTCCGGCTTCCACGCGCTGATCGCCTCCGGCACCACGCCCAAGCTGATCGAGAAGGAACGCCAGACCCGATTCATCGGCTACGGCGGCATGCTGATGGAGTCGTTCGTGGCGATCATGGCACTCGTAGCCGCGCTCTCGATCGACCAGGGCATCTACTACGCCATGAACGCGTCCCCCGCCCTCACGGGCGGCACCGTGCAGGGCGCAGCCGCGTTCGTGAACGGCCTGGGCCTGACCGGCGTGAGTGTCACCCCGGAGCTTCTCGCCCAGACCGCGCTCAACGTGGGCGAGGAGACCATCGTCTCGCGCACCGGCGGCGCGCCGACCCTGTCGGTGGGCCTGGCCAACATCATGCAGCAGGTCGCAGGCGGCAGCGGCATGATGGCGTTCTGGTACCACTTCGCGATCATGTTCGAGGCCCTGTTCATCCTCACCGCAGTGGATGCCGGCACCCGCGTGGCCCGGTTCATGCTGCAGGACAGCCTGGGCAACTTCTTCCCGAAGTTCAAGGACACCTCCTGGCGCACGGGCGCCTGGCTCACCACCGGCATCATGGTGGCGGCCTGGGGTGCTGTGCTCGTGATGGGCGTCACCGACCCGCTCGGCGGCATCAACACCCTGTTCCCGCTGTTCGGCATCGCCAACCAGCTGCTCGCCGCGATCGCTCTGGCCGTGTGCATGGCCATTGTGGCCAAGCGCGGCATGTTCAAGTACATCTGGATCGTGGCGGTGCCGCTCGGCTTCGCGGCCGTCGTGACCATCACGGCCTCGATCATGAAGATCTTCTCGACCGTGCCGTCGGTGGGCTACTTCGCGCAGAACGCCGCGTTCTCCAAGGCGCTGGCCGACGGGGAGACGAGCTTCGGCACGGCCACCTCGGTCGCGGCGATGGAGGCCGTTGTGCGCAACACCATGGTGCAGGGCATCCTGTCGATCGTCTTCGTCACGCTCGCCGTCATCGTGATCTTCACCGCGCTGCAGGCCACCTGGAATGCGTGGAAGACCCACTCGAATGCCACCAACGAGGACCTGGCCGTGCCGTCGCGGATCTTCGCGCCGTCCGGCATCATGGCCACCCCGGCAGAGAAGGCCACCCAGGCCCTGTGGGACGCCCGACCGAGCACCGGTAAGCGCAAGACTCGCGAGCACTGATGGCCGGGCGCTGATGGGCGTGGCCACCGCGGTGCGCTCGGCCGTGGCCGGGCTCGCCTGGTACGTCAAGGGGGTCATGGGTGAGGATGCCTACGAGAAGTACTTGGCGCACCACGAGTCGGTGCACGGCACCGATGCCCAGGTGCCCGTGCTGACCGAACGGGAGTTCTGGCGGGACCAGACCGACCGGCAGGACACCAACCCGCAGGGCCGGTGCTGCTGACGCGGCTGACGCCTTCCGACGATCTGTGACTGACGGCCCGCCCGGGTGTGAACCCGGGCGGGCCGTAGCATTGGAGACGATGACTGACTCAACGATCCCCCCGCGTGCGACACCGACCAAGCCCCCGCTGAACAAGGACACCCGCCTCTGTATCTCGCTGGCCGCCCGGCCCAGCAACTTCGGCACCCGGTTCCACAACTACCTCTACGAACAGTTCGGCTTGGACTTCGTCTACAAGGCGTTCACCTCCACCGACCTGGCCGGCGCGATCGCCGGCGTGCGGGCGCTGGGCATTCGGGGCTGCTCGGTGTCGATGCCGTTCAAGGAGGATGTCATCGCCCTCGTCGACGAACTCGACGCCTCGGCCACGGCCATCCAGTCGGTGAACACGATCGTGAACGACGACGGTTACCTGCGTGCGTACAACACCGACTACATCGCCGCGGCCGACCTGCTCAAGAGCAACAACCTCGACCCGGCCACCCCGTTCCTGCTGCGCGGCTCCGGCGGCATGGCCAAGGCCGTGGCCGCGGCCCTGCGCGACTCCGGTTTCGCCGCCGGCACCATCGTGGCCCGTAACGAGACGCGCGGCCGGGCCCTGGCCGACGAGCTCGGCTACGCCTGGCTGGCCGAACCGGGCGAGGCCACCGCACCGCTGCTGGTGAACGTCACCCCGATCGGCATGGCCGGCGGCGCGCAGGCCACCGAGTCGGCGTTCACCGCCGCGGCCATCGCTGCTGCAGACACCGTCTTCGACGTCGTGGCCCTGCCCGCCGAGACGCCCCTGATCCTCGCGGCCCGCGCGGCCGGCAAAACCGTGATCACCGGCGCCGAGGTGATCGCCCTCCAGGCCGCCGAACAGTTCGAGCGCTACACCGGTCTGCGGCCGACGAACGAGCAGGTGCGGGCCGCGTCGGCCTTCGCCCGCGCGTGAGCGCCGCGCCGTGACCGACGCCGACATCCTGGTCGGGGCCGTCGCCCTCATTCGCGACCGTCGGGTGCTCATGGTCACCGCCCGTGGCCGCGACGTGTGGTTCATGCCCGGCGGCAAGATCGACTACGGCGAGAGCGAGGCGGATGCCGCAGCTCGCGAGGCCTGGGAAGAGGTGACGCTCCGCCTGGACCCCACCGCCCTCGAACCGCTGTTCACGGTGCTGATCCAGGCCCACGGCGAACCCGAGGGTCGGCTCGTGCGGATGGCCGTCTTCGGCGCCGAGACCGCCGAAGAGCCCACCGCGAGCGCCGAGGTAAGCGCCCTGCACTGGGCCACCTCGGCCGACCAGCACCGCTGCCCACCGGCCGGCGTCGAGGTGCTGCGCCGGCTGCACGCCGCCGGCCTGATCGACTGAGCCCCGGGCGGCCCGGGCGGCGGGCTCCTCGACTGCCCCGCCCGGGTGAAGCCGATACGGTGGAAAGGCCGAACCCCACCACGCAGCATCTGAGCTGCCCTTCGGCTTTCCATAGCGTGAAGGAGATCCATGTCGGTGCTCGACAAGCAGCTGGTTCCAATTTTCGAGGAGGTCCTCGACCGGAACCCGGGCGAAGCCGAGTTCCACCAGGCGGTGCGCGAGGTTCTGGAGAGTCTCGGACCGGTGGTGACAAAGCACCCGCAGTATGCGGACTCGGCCGTGATCCGGCGCCTGTGCGAACCCGAACGACAGATCATCTTCCGGGTGCCGTGGGTGACCGATTCGGGCAAGATCGAGGTGAACCGCGGGTTCAGGGTGGAATTCAATTCCGCCCTCGGACCGTACAAGGGCGGACTGCGGTTCCACCCCAGCGTCAACCTGGGGATCGTGAAGTTCCTCGGCTTCGAGCAGATCTTCAAGAACTCCCTCACCGGGCTCCCCATCGGCGGCGGAAAAGGCGGGTCAGACTTTGACCCGAAGGGCCGGTCCGACGCCGAAGTGATGCGCTTCTGCCAGTCGTTCATGACCGAGCTGTACCGGCACCTGGGCGAGTACACCGATGTCCCTGCCGGTGACATCGGCGTCGGCGGGCGCGAGATCGGCTACATGTTCGGCCAGTACAAGCGCATCACCAACCGCTACGAGTCCGGCACGATGACCGGCAAGGGATTGAGCTGGGGTGGATCCCAGGTGCGCACGGAAGCGACCGGATACGGCACCGTCTTCTTCGTCGACGAAATGCTCAAGGCATCCGGTGCCGATTTCGGCGGCAAACGCGTGGTCGTGTCCGGCTCGGGCAACGTGGCAATCTACGCGATCGAGAAGGTCCACCAGCTCGGCGGCACCGTGGTCGCCTGCTCGGACTCCGGCGGCTACGTCGTCGACCCGGGCGGCATCGACCTCGCCCTGCTCAAAGAGGTCAAGGATGAACGGCGGGGACGGATCTCCGAGTACGCGGCACTGCGCCAAGGCGCCACGCACGTCACCGACGGCTCGATCTGGGATGTTCCGTGCGACATCGCGTTGCCGTGCGCAACCCAGAACGAACTCGACGCCGACGGCGCCGCGGCCCTGATCCGCAACGGCTGCGCGATCGTCGCCGAGGGCGCGAACATGCCGACCACCCCGAACGCGGCCCGGTTGCTGGCGGAGGCCGACGTGATGTTCGCTCCCGCGAAGGCGGTCAATGCGGGTGGTGTGGCCACCAGTGCGCTGGAAATGCAGCAGAACGCGTCGCGGGACTCGTGGACCTTCGATCACACCCAGGATCGTCTCGCCGAGATCATGCAGGGCATCCACGACCGGTGCCTGGAGACCGCCGACGAGTACGGCACTCCGGGAAGCTACGTCGCCGGGGCGAACATCGCCGGCTTCACCCGGGTCGCCGATGCGATGCTCGCCCTCGGCGTGATCTGACCCCAGCCCGCGAACCGTGAGAAAAGCCCCTCAAAACGCGAGTTTTCGGGGCTTAGCTCACAGTTCGCGGGCGGCTCGCGGGAGGGCGGGAGCGGGCGTACCCTGCCTGCATGACCGACCACGTGCCGCTCCCCTGGGACCACATCCGGCTCTGGGAGATCGGCCAGCTGCAGAATGCCACCGGGAGCGGTCTGGAGCACTGGCTCGCTCGCATCCGGGATCTCGACCCGCCCACCGAGGCGGCACTGCGCGAGTGGCTCGGCACCGAGGGGGTCAGCGGCTACCCGCGCGCGCTGCTCGTGCACGAGACGTTCGGCTACCCGGACTCCACGGTGCGAGCCGCCGACGAGCTGATCGACGCCCAATACGCCGACCGGCCGTCGCTGCGGCCGATCCTGGATGCCGTGCTGCTGTACGCCGGGGACCTCGACGAGGTGAGCATCCAGACCCGCACCACGCACGTGGCGCTGTCCGGGCCGCAGCGCACCTTCGCAGTGGTGCAGCCGACCACCAGGCACCGGGTAGACCTGGGACTGCGTATCGCCATGCCGGTGGCGGCACCCAGCACCCGGTTGCGGCCGACCACAAAGCTCGGGGCGGACTTCCCTGTGCTGATTCCGCTCACTGCGGCCAGCCAGGTCGACTCCGAGGTGGCCGCCTGGCTCAAACACGCCTACGACGCAACCCTGTGACGGGAGCGGAATGTTAGCCCGAATCACCGCCGCCGGCTACCCCCCTCGGTCGCAGTCGTCGAATCGGCCTCGCGCGTTAAAGACGGAAGAACCCCGGATTCGTCACGAAATCCCCTGAATTGGCCGGATCCGCCGCTGTCATTGTGCTCAGGCCTGGACCCGACGAGGATCGGGTTTCGGGCGCGCAAGCGCGCCCGGACCGATATGGCCTGAAGGGATCACCATGCACCTCCGCGAACACCGCAGCCAGAGCGCCCGCGGCCACCACCTTCGGGTGCGGGGTCGCGCATGAAACTGCCAGGCGACCGCGGGCCGGTGAGTTCGGCGTTGGGCGCACTGCTCACCAACCCGGAACCCGCCGCCGAACCTGACCTGATCAGGATCCTGCGGGACACCGCTGCCAGGGCCATCCGCGACACCGACGACATCCTGCTCGACGAGGATCTGCAATCGGCCCTCTACGCAGCCTACGAGTTGCGTTACGGCGGCCTCACCGGCGTCGACGACGCCTGGGAGTGGAATGCCGACGTGCTCGCGCTCTGCGCCGCCATCGAATCTCGCTTCGAGCAGGCCCTGCGCGACAGGGTGCCGATGCCGCCCCTGCCCGCACCCGGTGTCGACACGGTCGCCGCCGCCCTGTTCGAGTTGACCGGCGCCGACACCGGGCCGAGCGTCTCCCGCTACCTGGCCAAGAAGGCCACCGACGAACAGGCGCGCGAGTTCCTCATCCACCGCTCGGTCTACCAACTGAAAGAGGCCGACCCGCACAGCTGGGCGATCCCGCGCCTGCGCGGCCGGGCCAAGGCCGCACTCGTCGAGATCCAGGCCGACGAATACGGCGGCGGCCGGCTCGCGCACATGCACTCCGAGCTGTTCGCCCGCACGATGCGGGGACTCGGCCTCGACGACACCCCCGGCGGCTACGTCGACATGGTTCCGGCGATAGTTCTCGCCTCCAGCAACATGATGACCATGTTCGGCACCCAGCGCCGCCTGCGCGGCGCCATCGCCGGGCATCTCGCAGCGTTCGAGATGACCTCGTCGCTGCCCAACCGGCAATACGGCAACGGCTTCCGGAGGCTCGGCTACGACCAGAGCGTCACCTTCTACTTCGACGAACACGTCGAAGCGGACGCCGTGCACGAGCAGATTGCCGCGCGCGACCTGGCCGGCGGGCTCACCGAAGACGAACCGGGCCTGGTGGAAGACGTCGTCTTCGGCGCATCCGCGTGCCTCTTCGTGGACTCCCTCGCCGGAGCGGCTCTGTTGACGGCGTGGACGGCGGGTGAATCCGCCCTGCGCGGCGGCACGCTCGAGCCTACAGTGGCACTCGAGCCGGCAGGGGCACTGTCATGACGGAGCAGGCCGGCACGTCAGGCGGGGATGCGACCGTGAGCATCACCGCGTGCCCGAACGGCCCGCTGCTGGTCCGCGGCAGGTTTGAGATCCTCGCCCCCGCCGGCGAGGTCATCCCCTCCCGCCGCAAGACCGTGGCCCTGTGCCGCTGCGGCATCTCGACCCTCAAACCGTTCTGCGACGGCAGCCACAAGGCTGTCGGCTTCACGACCGAACCAGAGGCCCCAACCGGCCAGCCGGCGTAGGGTCGACGGATGAAGCGAATCACCTACAACGGCGAACCGATGATCACCGGGACAGCCGTTGCCCAGTCGCTGGTGCACTACGTCACGCATGTCGCAGCGGTGGCCTCCGCTGTCGCGGTGGAGGTTCCGGTGCTGGAGCCCAACGGCACCGTGCAGGCGCACACGCTGGTTCTCAGCGGCGCCACCCAACTCGCGGTCATCGACGTGGACGGCCTGTCCGAGGAGGAAGAGGGCACCCGGTTTCCCGTGCCGGAGCTTCCGCCCGTCGGCGGCCAGGCCTACGCCCTGCCCCCGGAGGAGATCCAGAACGACGCGCCGTTCCTCGACGACGACCCGCTGGATCTGGCCCCGCGCTGATCCCGGCCGCCGGTCAGCTCCGCTGCGGCCCGGGTTCGGCCGTCAAGAGCAACCCCTGGCCGCTGTTGGCAGATGTGGTGAGCACGTCGATCCAGGCCCGGTTGAGCGTGGGCGTCTTACCGCCGTAGTACTTGAAGTACAGCGGGATGCTGGCGTGCAGCCACACGCTCGACCGGCCGTCGCCGATGGCGGGCGAGTCGTTCCAGGACAGGAAAAAGCTCTCGCCGCGGCGCAGCTTCGATCCGATGACGACCTGCAGGTGCACGAGGGCACGGTCCTCGAACTCGACCTCGATGCCGTCGTAGATGAGCTTGCCGATGATGAGCCTCCTTCGCGAAGAGCGCGCTCGATCACGACACGCGCCCTCTGGTGTTTTCAACCATAGGACGGGAGGCTCCCACTTTCCATCACGCTCCGCCCGGCGAATTCACGGGGAGAAACGGGGCACCAGGGCGCTGTCACGATTCGCGCCGGAGGAGGTGGTCCAGGGCAGCGCCGTTCGCCTGCCGCACGGCGGCGACTGGCCCCCGCCCGGCGGCCAGGGCCGCGATGAGGCTGCCCGTGTGGGCGTCGCCGGCCCCGTTCGTCGAGGTGACGGATGCCGGCGCCGCGCCGACATGGACCGGCGGACGGCCCTGCACGGCGAGGATGCAGCCCTCCGCGCCGATGCGCACGACCGCGTGAGCCGGCCCACGGCGCGGCGCATCCGCAGCCGCACCGGCGGACGCCAGGCGCTCGGCGAGCGCCACGGACGCCAGTCGGGGATCGGCCAGGCCGGTCAGCAGGGTCGCTTCCCGCCCGTTGCAGCTCCACCAGTCGGCCCGGGCGAAGAGGCCCGAAAGGTTGGCGGGATCCAGTTCGTGGCCCAGTGGGCCCGGGTCGACGACGAGGGTGGCCTCGTGCGGCAGCCCGGCGAGCACGGCCAGGATGGTGCGCCGAGTCACCGCGTGCAGAAGGCCATAACCGGACATGAGTACCGCGTCGGTCGGCCGCAACGGAACCTGGGCACGCCACGCCTGCTCGAACCGGCCTTCCGCGCCCGGCATCGTCACGAAGGTCCGTTCACCGGTCGCATCCACCATCACGACACAGACGCCGGTGTCGAGGCCGGGAACCGGGGCCAGGACCGTCTCGATGCCGGCGGTGGCGAGCGCGGCCCTGGCCAGGTCGCCGAATGGGCCGGTGCCGGTGGTGCCGGCGTGCAGGGTGCGAAGACCCTCGCGCCGGGCGACCGCCATCGCGGTGAAACCGCCGCCGGCCACGAGAGAGCCGCTCGAGCCGAACACGTCGCCGCCTGGCTCCGGCAGGGCGGGAACGACGCAGACGAGGTCGATCAGCACGGTGCCGAAGCTCACCAGCCGGTGGATCGGGCCGCACGCCGGGTACCCCGGGCCGGCCGCCGCCGCGGTCACCGACCCGGCGGGCGCAGCGCCAGCAGCGCCGCGGTGACCGGCGCCAGGTCCAGGTCGTTCACCCGGCGAACCGTGCCGACCGCCTCAGCCGGGAACCCGGAGACCCCGTGCACGGCACCGCCGATCGCGCCGGCCATCGCGGCGATGGTATCGCTGTCGCCGCCGAGGGACGCGGCGGCCAGGCAGGCGCGCCAGGGGTCATCCGGGAACAGGGCCAGCACGGCGAAGGCCGCCGGTACAGACTCCTGGCTGGCCAGGCTGGTGCCGACCAGTTCGTAGACCAGGTCGAGCGACTCCACCGGCCGGCGGGCATCCATCAGGCCTACCGCCCAGCGGATGCGCGGGGCCACCTGCGCTGCGGCCACCCAGAAGCCGCGTGTGGCGCCGAGCCGGGCCGTCTCGATGGCCAGCTCGGTCGCCTCGGCCACGGTGGCGCCGTCGATCGCGGCGCTCACGGCAGCGGCGACCGCGGCGGCGCCGGCTATGGCCACCCCGGTGTTGTGGGTGGCGAGCGCGCTCTCCACCACCCGGTCCACCAGGGCCGGCAGGTCGTCGGCGGGCATCATGACGCCCACCGGAGCCACCCGCATCGCGGCGCCGTTGGTCACGCCGAACCGGCCGGACTCGGCGGTGGACTCCCCCGCCAGAATGCGGGCCAGAGCGCCCCGGGTGGACGGGCCCAGCAGGTCCAGCGATCCCTTGGCCCGCATCGCCCGCTCCCAATCCAGCAGCGACCTGGCGTAGTCGGCGGTATCCAGATGACCAGACCCTGCCACCAGGGTCCAGGCCAGCAGCAGGGCCTGTTCGGTGTCGTCGGTGACCGACCCGGCCGGCATCCCGGCGGCCAGCGGATGGTCGTCGGCCGCGGGCTCGAACCCGGTGACGCCGTCCACGCCGAACCGGCGCAGCACCTCGGGGCGCGACATCATCTGGCTGGGCATGCCCAGGGCGTCGCCGATGGCCAGACCGGTGAGCGCGCCGAGTGCGCGGTCCGGCTGGCCGGCCGGTCGGCGGCCCGGGGCCGGTGTCACCGGCCGAGCCCTCGTTCGGTGAGGATCTCCTCGACGGTGGTGATCTCGATCAGCGGTCCGTACAACGCCATCACGTCGAGAGCGCGCCGGTGGTCGGCGTCGCTGAGCCCGGCGCAGGCATCCGCCACCACCCGCACCCGCACGCCGTCGTCGGCCGCGGCCAGGGCCGTTGACAGCACGCAGCAGTCGGTGGAGACCCCGGCGAGGATGATGTCGCTGGCGCCGCCGAGGGCGACCCTGGTGGCAGCATCCCACTTGCCGAAGGTGGGCCGATCGATCAGCACGGCGTCACCGGGCGGCAGGGCCGGCACCAGGTCGTAGAGGTCGGCGTTGGCGGGATCCAGGGCGAACGGCCACTGCTGGTAGTACTCCACCCAGGCGCCCGCCGGGATCTCCGGCGCCAGGAACCGGGTGAGCGCGGTGCGACCGGGGAAGAGTTCGCGCAGCCGTACGGCGCCCGCCGCCGCGTCGTCGAACCGCGGGGTGAACCATTGGCTCGTGGGCTCACCGAAGATGCGCTGCAGGTCGACCAGCACCAGCCAGGAGCCGGTGGTCATGCCCGGGCCGCCGCATCCAGCTCGTCGGTCAAGTGGTCACCGTCGGCCAGCGGCAATGCCTCCTGGCGACGCACGGTGCCACGGCCGAAGAGCCAGGTGCCGCCGAAACCGATCACCAGGGCCACGAGCACGCCGAGGTTGGCGAAGGCCCAGTCGCCCTCCTTGCCGCCCAGCCCGAAGGGTTCGAGCAGGTAGCCCTGCCAGGCCAGCCACTCGGCGAAGCCGTTGGTGACCATGCCCCAGCCGATCACGGAGCCCAGCGCGATGAGCACGATCGCGAGGACCCGCACGTTGCCGTACCGTCCGGCGGGGTCGAAGAGGTCCTTCGCCGAGTAGCCGGTGCGGCGCATCAGCACGTCGGCCATGAAGATGCCGCACCAGGCGGCCACCGGTACGCCGAGGGTGATCAGGAAGCCCTGGAACGGGCCGAGGAAGTCTGCCGCGAAGAACACCACATAGATCGCACCGAGCACCATGAGAACCCCGTCGATGCCGGCGGCCACAAACCTGGGTACCCGCAGGCCCGTGCTGAGCAGGGCCAGGCCGGAGGAGTAGATGTCCAGCACGGCACCGCCGACCAGGCCGAGAACCGCGGTGAGCGCGAACGGGATGAGGAACCAGACCGGCAGGATGGTGGTGAGCGCGCCGATCGGATCCAGGGCTATGGCCGCGCTGAGCTCGGGCGACGAGCCGGCCAACAGCAGGCCGAATACGAGCAGGATGATCGGCGCGAGCGAGGCGCCGAAGGTGGTCCAGCCGACCACGCCGGCGCTCGACGCCGTGCGGGGCAGGTACCGGGAGTAGTCGGCGGCCGCGTTCACCCAGCCCAGGCCGAAGCCGGTCATCATGAACACCAGTGCGCCGATCACCTGGGGCGCCCCGCCTGCCGGGATCGCCGCCAGGGTGGCACCGTCGATCTGCCCGAAAGTGAGCACGATGTAGACCACGGTGAGCACACCGGTGACGATGGTGATCCACATCTGCAGCTTCATGATGAAGTCGAAGCCGATGATGCCCCCGGCCACGATCAGCGCGGCCACCACGATCAGCGCGACGACCTTGGTCAGGTCGCCGCCCTCCCAGCCGAGCTCCCGGAACACCGTGGCAGTGGCCAGGACCGCCAGCGACGCGAGCACGGTTTCCCAGCCCACGGTGAGCAGCCAGGAGATGGCCGAGGGAACTCGATTGCCGGTGACCCCGAAGGCCGCCCGACTGAGCGTCATGGTGGGGGCGTGTCCGCGTTTGCCGGCCAGGGCTATGAAGCCGCAGAACAGGAACGACACCACGATGCCGGTCAGTCCCACCAGGGTGGCCTGCCACAGCGAGATGCCGAAGCCGAGCAGGAACGACCCGTAACTGACCCCGAGCACCGACACGTTGGCCGCGAACCACGGCCAGAACAGATCCCGCGGATGCCCCTTGTGCTCGCTCTGATCGATCGAGTTGATGCCGTTGCGCTCCACGCTCAGCGCGGTGGTCTGGTCGCTCATGCGACGAGACTACTCGCGAGCGTGCCTCGGCCGGACGAATTGCGGACTATCGTGCCTGCATGGATGCGAAACTCTTCGCCTATCTCAGCTATGCGGATGCGCCGGCGGCGCTGACGTGGCTGAGGGACCTGGGCTTCACGGTGGTGCGCCGGCAGGATGGCGAGGGGAACCAGGTGATCCACTCCGAGCTCCGTCTCGGCGAGGTGGTGGTGATGGTGTCGTCCTTCGACGAGGACTACGTCACAGCCCCGCTCCTCGGGCGTTCCACCGGGCGCGGGCTCTATCTCCTGGTCGACGACGTGGACGCCTTCTTCGGCCGGGCCATCGCCGCGGGCGGGACCTCCGTCATCGGGCCCGAGGACACCGACTGGGGCTCACGGCGGGCCCGGGTCCTGGATCAAGGCGGGCTGGAGTGGAGCTTCGGGAGCTACGAACCCGGCGTCAGGTGGTGAGCGGAGACGCCGAGCGGGTGCACCCCGCAGATCGGGCGGCCTGGCGCCTGTGGCTGGCGGAGAACCACACCGTGAAGACGGGTGCCTGGCTGGTCACCTGGCGTCAGGGCGCCGGGATGCCTGTGCTCGCCTATGAGGACGCGGTGCTCGAGGCCCTCGCCGTGGGCTGGGTGGACAGCAAGGGGGCCCGGCTCGACGAGTCGCGCACCATGCTCTACTTCGGCCCGCGCCGACGCGGCAGCTCGTGGTCACGACCGAACAAGCAACGGATCGAGCGATTGCGCGCGGAGGGATTGATGCTCCCGGCCGGGGAGGCCGCGGTTCGCGCGGCCGAAATGGACGGTTCCTGGACCCGCCTGGACGAGGTGGAGGACCTGATCGTGCCGCCCGACCTGGCCGAGGCCCTGGCCGCGATCGCCGGCGCCCGGGCGAACTGGGACGCGTTCCCACGCTCCCCGCGCCGCGCCATCCTGGAGTGGATCGTCCTCGCCAAACGCCCAGAGACCCGGGCGGCCCGCATCCGTGACGCCGCCGAGTCTGCGGGCCGTAACGAGCGCGCCCGTTAGACCCGAACCATCCGCGAGCCGTGAGAAAAGCCCCATATTTTCGGGTTTTTCGGGGCTTAAGTCACAGTTCGCGGAGGGGCGCTAGTGCACGTATTCGAGGAGGTCGAGACCGACCGAGCGCATGCCGTCGAGCACCGAGAGACGTGAGGAGAGGTTGTGGTCGTCGAAGAAGATCGACACGGCGTAGGCGACGCCGGCACGCGGGCCGCGCAGCACGCCCACCTCGCTGCGCACCCCCTTGTCACAGCCGGTCTTGTTCACCAGCAGCACCCCGTGCGAGGGCTCCCGGTGTGCGTGCGGCGAGAACCCGAACGCGCTGGCCACCATCGACAGGTCGGAGTTCAGCGACAACCAGCCGAGCACCCGTTCGCTGCCGTCGTCATCGAGGATCTCACCGCGCGCCAACGCCGTGAACAGCCAGGTGAGCTCGCGGGCGCTGCCGACCGAGAGGTTGGGGGCGTCGTCGGGGCCTCGGCTGTCGCGCACGAGGTCGAGCAGGCCGGTGCCGGCCAGGCCGAGTTCCTCGGTGCGGCGGCGCACCGCCTCCAGGCCCACCGCGCGCAGCAGCACATTGGTGGCCAGGTTGTCGTTGGTGGCGCCCACCAGCGCGGCCAGGTCGGCCACCGGCAGCGACGGAGCCTGCAGGTGCTGCCAGAGTCCGGAGCCGTCCACCGAGTCCCGCGGTGTGCGGTCGAGGATCGTGTACGCGCCGAAGTCGGCGTCGCGCAGCCGTGATGCCACCTCGATGAGCAGCAGCACCGTGCCGATGCCGGCGGTGGGCATCACGACGTGGTCGTCGACCGAGAACAGCACCCGCCCGGTGGCCAGGTCGGTCGCCCGCGCGGACACCTGGGCACCCCCCATGGCGAGCTCGCCGAGGGACTGGAAGCCGCGTTCGAAGCTGGACGGCACAGCGGACTGCCGGTGTTTCCCGGCACGCTCGACAGCGTGCCGTGACCGGCGTTCGGATTCCTGTGCTGGCGCGACCACTGCTCTCGGTGTCCTCTGACTATCGGTGCTGTTGAGCCCCCGCGAACACCCTAACCCACGGGCCGCGAGGCATGGCCGGGCCACTACCAGATCGTGACGCGCTTCTCAGGAGCAAGCCACGCAGCATCCGTTTCGGTCACGCCGAACGCCGTGTAGTACTCGTCGATGTTGCGCACGATCTGGTTGCAGCGGAACTCGTTGGGCGAGTGCGGGTCGATGGCGAGCAGGCGGATGGCCTCCTCGTCGCGCAGCTTCATCTGCCAGGCCTGCGCCCAGGAGAGGAAGAACCGCTGGGCTCCGGTGAGGCCGTCGATCACGGGCGGCTCGGCGCCCTCGAGGGAGAGCAGGTAGGCCTTCCAGGCGATGGAGAGGCCGCCGAGGTCACCGATGTTCTCACCGATGGTGAGCGCACCGTTGACGTGGTGGTCGGGCACCTGGGCCGGGGCGAGCGCGTCGTACTGCTCGATGAGCGACGCGGTGCGCTCCTCGAAGGCGGCCCGGTCGGCCTCGGTCCACCAGTCGGTGAGCCGGCCGTCGCCGTCGTACTTGGAGCCCTGGTCGTCGAAGCCGTGGCCGATCTCGTGGCCGATCACGGCGCCGATCGCGCCGTAGTTGGCGGCGGCGTCCCGGTTGACGTCGAAGAACGGCACCTGCAGGATGGCGGCGGGGAAGACGATCTCGTTGAAGCCCGGGTTGTAATAGGCGTTGATGGTCTGCGGGGTCATGAACCACTCGTCGCGGTCCAACGGGTTGCCGATCTTGCCCAGTTCCCGGTGGAACTCGAACTCGCCGGTGGCGCGCACGTTCTTGATCAGGTCGCCGGGATCGATGGCCAGGCTGGAGTAGTCGCGCCACTTGACCGGGAACCCGATCTTGGGGGTGAACTTGTCCAGCTTCTCCAGCGCGCGTGCGCGGGTCTCCTCCGTCATCCAGTCCAGGCCGGTGATGCTGGCCCGGTAGGCCTCGACCAGGTACTCGACGAGCACGTCCATGCTGGTCTTGGCGTCCGGCGAGAAGTGCCGGTCGACGTAGATGCGGCCGACGGCCTCGCCGAGCGAGCCCTCCACGAGCGAGACGCCGCGCTTCCAGCGGGCGCGCATCTGCGGGGTGCCGGTGAGGGTGCGACCGTAGAAGTCGAAGTTCGCTTCCACGAAGTCGCTCGACAGGTACGACGCGCTCGAACGGATGACCTGCCAGCGCAGCCAGTCCCGCCAGGCGTCGAGCCGGTCTTCGGTGAGCATCTCGGCCAGGCCGACCACGAAGCTCGGCTGGCGCACGACGACCTCAGCGAACGCCACGGCCGGGGCGTCCAGGCCCTCCAGCCACAGGTCGAGGTCGGCGCCGGCGGCGAGCGCGGACAGCTGGTCCCAGGTCTTGAGGTTGTAGGTCTTCTCGCTGTCGCGGGTGCGCACGTTGTCCCAGTGGTGGCTGGCGAGCTCGGTTTCCAGGGCGAAGATGCGCGCGGCGCGCACCGGCGCGTCGTCGACGCCGGCGAGGGTCAGCATCCGTTCGACGAAGGCGAGGTAGGCGGTGCGCACATCGGCGAATTTCTCGTCGCGGTAATAGGACTCGTCCGGCAGGCCGAGGCCGGCCTGTTCGACGAAGACCAGGTAGCGCTCGGGGTTGCCCGGGTCGTTGTCGACGTAGAGCTGGAAGGTTCCGGCGACGCCGGCCCGCTCGAGGCGGCCGAGAGTGGCCAGGAACACCGGCACGCTGCTGATGCCGTCCACGGTGGCCAGGTCCGCGGCCAGCGGGGTGGCGCCGAGCTGCTCGATGCGCTCCTCGTCCATGAAGCTGGCGTACATGTCGCCGAACTTGCGCTCCTCGGTGCCCTCGGCGGCGGTCTGCGCCTCGAGGATGATCTCCTGCACCGCCTTCTCGGCCTCTTCGGCCAGCAGATAGAACGACCCCCAGCGCGCCTTGTCGTTCGGGATCTCGGTGCGGGCGATCCACTTGCCGTTCACATGGCGGAAGAGATCGTCCTGCGGGCGCACGCCCGGGTCGAGTTCGTCGGTATCGATTCCGGATGCAGTCACCTGATCAGTCATCCGCCCAGCCTAATCCTCACCGCACCGGGGTGGGGCGGGCTCGGCGCGGCGCGGCGTCATGGGACCATGGGCCATGGTGGCGGATGCGGCGGGCGTGGGAGCATAAGCAGAACGGCGCTCCACACGGGTCGCCTCTGACCCAGGAGGTCCCCATGCGCGTCATCACCCTGCCCGAGTTCGGCTCCGCCCTCGAACTGAGCGAGATCGACACCCCTCAGCCGTCCGCAGGAGAGGTGCGGGTTCGCGTTCACGCGGCATCCGTCAACGGGTTCGACCTGGCCGTGGCCGCCGGCTATCTCAATGGCCTGATGGAGCACCGGTTCCCGGTGGTGCTGGGCAAGGACTTCGCGGGCATCGTGGATGCCCTCGGCGACGGCGTCACGGCCTACGCCGTGGGCGACCGGGTCTTCGGCGTCGTCACCAAGGCCCACCTGGGCGACGGCTCGTTCGGCGAGTTCGTGGTCGTGCCCACCGCGACGGGTCTGGCGAAACTGCCGGATCAGGTGGACTTCGCCCGTGGCGCCGCCCTGGGCCTGGCCGGCACGGCAGCCCAGGCCGCCGTGGATGCCGCCCAGCTCACCCCCGGCAGCACCGTTCTGGTGGTGGGCGCCACCGGCGGTGTCGGCAACCAGGCCGTGCAGCTGGCCGCCGCAGCCGGCGCCACCGTGATCGCCACCGCGCGCACCGCTCTGGGCATCGCCCAGGTGCGCCTCCTCGGCGCGAGCGAGGTCGTCGACCACACCCAGAACCTCAGCGCGGCCGTGCTCGCCGCCCACCCCGACGGCGTCGACGTCGTGCTGCACTTCGCCGGGGATGCGGCGACCGTGCTGCCCGCTGTGCGCGCCGGTGGCCGTCTGGTGTCGACCCTGATCGGTTCGCCCGACCAGCTCACCACCGACACCGTCACCGTGGTCCCGATCCTCGCCGATCCCACCGCCGAGGTGCTGGCCAGCCTGGCCGAGAGCCTGGCCGCCGGCCGCACCTCGGTGACCGTGCAGGGCAGCTACGCCCTCGAAGACGTCGCAGAGGCCTTCGACGACTTCGAGTCCGGAGCACGCGGCAAGCTCGTCATCCTGCCGTAACCGTCGACGAGCTCGTCTGACCGGCTGCCGCCCGCCGGCGCCCGGGTTACCGGGTCGCCGGCGGGTTCAGCAGCGCACCGATCTCCTCGGCACTGAGCTGGCGCCACGGTGAGACATCCGCGTCGACGGCCGCGGCCTGCGGGCTGTCGCCGGTGGTCCACCACTTGGCCTCGAAGGTCAGCGAATCGAACATCACCCGGTCGCCGGCGGTGAACACCGAGGCCCCGTCCCACTCCGGGTAGCTGCCGGGGGGCAGCGTGGCCAACGGGACCGGCGTCTCACCGGGCAGGACCGGGCCGATCAGCGTCCACGGAGTCTCCGTTGACTGCAGCACCGGGTTGTCCGGCAGATCGCCCTGGGTCCAGTACTTCGCGACATACACCTCGCGGTGCCAGACCACCTTGGTGTCCTGCGCATAGGCCACCAGTTCCGACCACACCGGGTAGGGGCTCGCGTCCGGGTCGTCCACCAGGTCCGCGGCCGACGCCGTCGGTCCCGCCGTGGTCAGCACGCCAGCGGATGCCTCCGGCGTTCCCGTGAACGAGTCCCCGAGCAGGTCGGCGAACTTCAGGTCGCCCTGGGAGACGCCGCTGCAGGAGTCGGAGACCCGGGTGACGTCGGGGTAGTTCGACCCACAGGTCTGGTCGCGGTTGAGCGACCACATCGACATCCGGCCCACCCCGCTCTCGAGCGCGAAGGTGTTGAGCGCGCGGGCGTCCTCCAGGGTGAGGATCTCACCGGCCACATCGTTCTGGCCGATCATCGGGGTCATGCCGACCTTGTTCCAGAGTTCCTTGGTGCCCAGTTCGATGCCCTGGCGGCCGTAGAGGGTCTTCAGCTGACGGTGCGTGCCGCTCAGGGCTCCCTCGGTGGCTTCCACCATGCTCAGGCCGTCCCGGCTGGCTCCATAGTCCATGGTCATCACGTTGACGCCGGCCAGGTCCACCCCGGCGGCGAGCATCTGGGCGACGGCCGTTGTGCCGACCTCCGACAGCCCGGTGGGCAGGACGGGCAGGGTGAGCCAGACTGCCAGCGGCGCCTCCGTCGTCGAGCGCTGCTCCTGGATGGCGGCGATCGCCAGCGCGCGCCGCTCACCGGCCGCGGTGTCGGCGAGGTTGTCGCCCTCGATGTCGAGGTCGATGGTGTTGAGCTTGTACCGGTCGATCACCGACTCGTAGCCCCGGCGAAGGTCGGCGGCGTCGGTGCAGCCGGTGGCCAGCTCGTTGTTGAGCAGGCCGCCGAACGAGACGATGACGTCGCCGCCCTGCTGCACGCGACGGGCCACGCGGCGGTCGAGGTCGAGGGCGACATCCGCTTCGTCAAGCGAGTAGTACGTGCCCCACGACGGCGTGCAGGCGTCCTCGGACGAGGCCACCACGAACGACAGGACCACGTGTGCGCCGGACGAGCCGGCCGGATTCTCGAACGCGTAACTCGGGGTCGCCGTGACGTCGACGTATCCGGCCATCCACGCCGCCGGGCGCTGGGTGGTGGTGTCCTGGAACCAGCGCCAACCCTGGAAACCGGAGAAAAGCAGTCCGGCGACGACCACGAACACGCCGGTGAGACGGAGAACCGACAGTCGCCTGCCGGGAAAACGCTTGGACATGGGCCCCCAATTCTGGTTCACTACGATCAACATACAGTTGTATACAAGTGGGTGGCGCGGGAAATTGGGGATCAAGATGGACCTGACCAGCGAGGTTTCCGCGGGACGCAGACGGCAGTGGGGTTCTGAGCGTCGCAGCGAGCCGCTGCCGATCGTGCATGCTCGCCCCTCGAACCGCACCATTACCCTCGGGCGCCTGGGGATCGTATGCACTGTGGGGTTCTGGCTCTGCTACGTGTTCACCACCATCGTGCGCGAATTCGTCAACAATCCCGGTTCCGGCTTCCGTTTCACCGTTGAGGCCGTCGGCTACGTGACCGTCGTGACGATCCTCAGCTTCTCGGCACTGATGTACCTCGTGGCCCGACAGGGTGCCCTGTACAGGTTCCGTAGCCACGACAGGGTGCCCCGCGGTGAACTGGACCGGCACTTCGCCCACTACAACGAAGCCATCACGGTGCTCGTGCCCAGTTATGCGGAGGAGACGAACGTCGTGCGGGCGACCCTGTGGTCGGCGGCGCTGCAGGAGTTCCCGCATCTGAGCGTGGTGCTCCTGCTCGACGACCCGCCGTTCCCGAGCGACCCGGGCAAGCTGGCCACGCTCAACGCCACCCGCGCGCTGCCCAGCCAGATCGAGCAGGCCCTCGCCGAACCCGGCGAACGGTTCCGCGCCGCCGCCCTGGCCAGGGCGACGCGGTTCGCCGACGACAGCATCGTGGCGCACGGGGATGTCCAGGCCCTCGCCGATGACTACGCCGCGGCGGCCGACTGGCTGGAGGAGCTGGCCGACAAGGAGCAGGTGGCCGACCACGTGGACGAGTTCTTCGTCGACCAGGTCATCATGGGCCTGGCCCGCGAGCTGCGGTTGAGCCTGCTGGCCCTGAATGCCTCGCTCGCGCAGGAGTCCTACCCGAGCCACGACGCCATCATCGCCCTCGGTCTGCGCCTGGCGCGGCTGTTCACCACCCGAGTGGGCTTCTTCGAACGCAAGCTCTTCTCCTCGCTCTCGCACGAGGCGAACAAGGCCATGAACCTGAACTCCTACATCGGGCTGATGGGCAAGAACTGGACGACCGAGCAGACCTCGGACGGCGTCGTGCTGCGCGAGACGCCGGACGGCGACGTCCCCGACCTTTTCGTGGCCGACACCACCTACCTGCTCACCCTGGATGCCGACTCGCTGTTGTTGCGGGACTATTGCGTGCGTCTGGTCTACCTGCTCGAACAGGCCGAAAACGCCCGGGTGGCCGTGACCCAGACACCGTATTCGGCGTTCCGCGGCGCACCCACCCGGATCGAGCGCGTCGCCGGTGCGAGCACCGATCTGCAGCACATGTTGCACCAGGGCATGACCTACTACAACGCCACCTTCTGGGTCGGCGCGAACGCCGTGATCCGCAAGCGTGCGCTCGAGGACATCGTCGAAACCGAGGTCGTCGCCGGGTTCACCGTGAAGACCTTCATCCAGGACCGCACGGTGATCGAGGACACCGAGTCGAGCATCGACCTGGGCACCCACGGCTGGACGCTGGTCAACTACCCCGAACGCCTCAGCTACAGCGCCACCCCGCCCGATTTCGGATCCCTGATCGTGCAGCGTCGGCGCTGGGCAAACGGCGGCCTGCTGATCCTGCCCAAGTTCTTCGACCAGCTGCGCACCCGCCGGTTCAACCGCGAGCACGTGCTGCTCACCGAGATCGCCCTGCGCGGCAACTACATGGCGTCGATCGCCTGGGGCAGTTTCGGTCTGCTGTTCCTGCTCGCCTACCCCTACGACAGCCGGCTGCTCAGCCCGTTCGTGTTCCTCGCGGCCATGCCCTACTTCATCGCGATGGGCTTCGACCTGCGCGAGTCCGGCCACCGGTTCAGCGACATCTTCCGCATCTACGGGTTCAACCTGGTGCTGCTGCCGGTCAACCTGGCCGGTGTGCTGAAGTCATTCCAGCAGATGTTGACGGGCGAGAAGATCCCCTTCGTGCGCACTCCCAAGGTGAAGGACCGCACGGCCGCGCCGGCCCTGTATGTGGTCGTGCCGTACCTGATCGTGCTGTTCTCGCTGCTCACCCTGTACCGCGATGTGAGCCAGCAGAACTGGGGGAACGCCCTCTTCGCCGGCTTCAACGCGGTGATGGCCGTTAGCGCGATCCGCAACTACATCGGCATCCGCAACTCCATCGTCGACACCTGGCTCGGCTTCCTCAACTTCCTCTACGTCGACGAGAAGAAGCCCAAGAAGGTGCCGTTCGACCCGGCATCGCTCGTGGATCCCACCCGCCCCGTCGACTGGCAGCGCATCCTGTACCACGGCGACCGCCGCCTGGCTCGGGATGTGCGCAGCACGAAGGACCGCCGCCGCCGGATCGGCATCCGCTGACCGGGCGAACCCCCCACGGCGCCGGTCGGGCCGCGCTCACTCGGTGTCCGCCCGTCGGTGCGGATAACTAGAGTCGAGTCATCAGACTTCTACGCCCCCAACCCATCGACCGTGAGATCCGCCGGCTGGCCGTGCCCGCCCTCGGCGCGCTCGTCGCGGAGCCGATGTTCCTGCTCGCCGACTCCGCCATGGTCGGGCACCTCGGTGCGGTGCCCCTGGCTGGCCTCGGCCTGGCCAGCGCCGTCTTGCAGACCATCATCGGGCTGATGGTGTTCCTCGCCTACAGCACCACCCCCGCGGTGGCCCGCTGGCTCGGGGTCGGCGACCGGCGTCGCGCGGTGTCGGTGGGGGTGGATGGCCTGTGGCTCGCGCTCGGCCTCGGCGTGGTGCTCGCCGCGGCCGGCTGGTTCGCGACGCCCGCCCTGGTGGGCGCGTTCGGTGCCGAAGCCGAGGTGACCCGCGCCGCCGCCGACTACCTGGGCCTGTCGATGTTCGGTGTGCCCGCCATGCTGCTGGTCTTCGCCGCGACCGGGCTGCTGCGCGGCCTGCAGGACACCCGCACGCCGCTCTGGGTCGCCGGTCTGGGCTTCATGGTCAACATCCTGCTCAACCTCTGGTTCATCTACGGGCTGGGCCTGGGCCTGGTCGGGTCGGCGCTGGGCACGGTGCTGGCCCAGTGGGGCATGGTGGCGGTGTACCTCGTTGTCGTCGTGCGGCATGCCCGGCGCGAGCGGGCGCCCATGCGACCGCACCGCGCGGGCCTGCTCCGCGGGGCGACAAGCGGCGGCTGGCTGTTCCTGCGCACCGCGAGTCTCCGAGCGGCCATGCTGTTGGCGGTGTTCGTGGCCACCAGCCTCGGCTCGCCGGAGCTCGCGGCGTTCCAGATCGCGATGACCCTGTTCGCCACGCTGGCGTTCGCCCTCGACGCCCTCGCGATCGCCGCGCAGGCCCTGGTGGGCCGTGGTCTCGGCGCCGGCGACGAGCGGCAGGTGCGGCAGGTGCTGCGCCGGTGCCTGGAATGGGGCATCGGCGGCGGGACGCTCCTCGGCCTGGCCCTGGTGGCCGTGAGCGGGGTGCTCGGCGGCGTGTTCACCGGCGCCGCCGAGGTGACGGCGCTGCTGCCGCCGACCCTGATCGTGCTCGGGTTGTCCGTGCCGCTCGGCGGCCTGGTCTTCGTGCTCGACGGCGTGCTGATCGGCGCCGGCGACGCCCGCTACCTCGCCCTGACCGGCCTGGTGAACCTCGCCACCTTCGTTCCCCTGGCCGGACTGGTACTGCTCTGGGCCCCCGACGGCGCGGCCGGGCTCGCCTGGCTGATGGCCGCATTCGCCTTCGGCTTCCTGGGCGCCCGCGCCGTGACCCTGTCGCTGCGCGCCCGGGGCACCCGCTGGGTGCACCTGGGCGCCTGACCCTCTCGCGAACCGTGAGAAAAGCACCAGAATCTCGGGATTTCTGGGGCTCTGCTCACAGTTCGCGGGCTTGGTAGCGTGGGGAGGTGAGCAGAGGACCGGTCGGGTGGCGCAATGCCATCTTTGTGTTGTTTTTCGTGAGCGGGCTGAGCCTGGCGTCGTGGGTGTCCCGCATCCCCACGGTGCGTGACGGCCTGGCGCTCCGCACCGACGAGGTGGGGCTACTGATCTTCGGGCTCTCCGCCGGATCGATCCTCGGCCTGGTCTCTGCGGTCTGGTTGCTGTCCGCGTTCGGTGCCCGGCGGGCGATCGTGGCGAGCATCGCGGTCTCCTCGACGGGGCTGGCCCTGGTGGGTGTCGCCGCGTCGGTGTGGGGGTCCGCGCCGCTCGCGTTCGCCGCCCTGATCCTGGTGGGCTTCGGCATGGGTTCCACCGACGTGATGATGAACGTCGAAGGAGCCGCCGTCGAACGTGAGCTCGGCGTCACTCTGATGCCGTTGCTGCACGCCTGCTTCAGCCTGGGCACCGTCGCCGGGGCGCTGGTCGGCGCCGCGGCCGCCGGCCTGACCGTGTCGGTGGGCTGGCACCTCATCGGCGTCGCCGCCCTCGCGCTGGCCGCCGCCGCGATCGCGGTGCGCTTCGTTCCGCTGCGGCCGGCCCTCGGCGATCCCACCGATCACACCCTGGTGCGGCCGAACTGGGCCGAGCGGATGCGCGGCAGCCTCGCGGTGTGGCGCGACCCGAGCATCCTGATGATCGGGGTGATCGTGCTCGGCATGACCTTCGCCGAGGGCTCGGCCAGCGACTGGCTCGCCCTGGCCGTGGTCGACGGGCACGGGCAGAGCGACGCCACCGGCGCGCTGGTCTTCGGGGTGTTCGTGTCGGCCATGACGGTCGGCCGGGTGGCGGGCGGTCCGGTACTGGACAGGTTCGGCCGGGTGCCCGTGCTCCGCGCCTGCTCGATGCTCGGCGTGGCCGGGCTGCTGCTGGTGATCCTCGCGCCGTCGGTGTGGCTGCTCGTGGTGGGCACCGTGCTGTGGGGCCTCGGCGCGTCGCTGGGTTTCCCCGTCGGCATGTCGGCCGCGGCCGACGACACCGCCAACGCGGCCGCCCGGGTCAGCGCCGTCGCCATGATCGGCTATTTCGCGTTCCTGGTCGGGCCGCCGCTGCTGGGCCTGATCGGCGAGCAGGTGGGCATCCTGAACGCCCTGTTCGTGATCGTGGTGCTGATGGCCCTGGCCGGACTGGCCGCCCCGGCCGCCCGCGAGCGCACACGCACCCCTGTCGCCGGTTAAGCTCGTTCAGTGCGCCTCGTAATAGCAAAATGTTCAGTTGACTACGCCGGACGACTCAGCGCGCATTTGCCGCTGGCCACCCGCCTGCTCATGGTCAAGTCCGACGGCAGCCTGCTTGTGCACTCCGACGGTGGCTCGTACAAGCCGTTGAACTGGATGAGCCCGCCGTGCAGCCTGGCCGTCTCGACGCCAGACGACCTGCAGGCCGAGGCCGGAATCACCGAGCTGTGGACCGTGACGCACGCCAAGACCGCCGACCAGCTCATCGTGAGCATCTACGAGGTGGAGCATGACTCCGCCCACGACCTCGGCATCGACCCCGGCCTGATCAAGGACGGTGTCGAGGCGCACCTGCAGAAGCTGCTCGCCGAGCACATCCACCTGCTCGGCGACGGCCACACCCTGGTGCGCCGCGAGTACATGACGGCGATCGGCCCCGTCGACATCCTGGCCAGGGATGCCCAGGGCGCCTCGGTCGCCGTCGAACTCAAGCGCCGCGGTGACATCGACGGTGTCGAGCAGCTCACCCGCTACCTCGAGCTGATGAACCGCGACCCGCACCTGGCGCCCGTCGTCGGCGTGTTCGCCGCGCAGCAGATCAAGCCGCAGGCGCGCACCCTGGCCGAGGATCGCGGCATCCGCTGCCTGGTGCTGGACTACGACGCCATGCGCGGCCTCGACGACACGGCCTCCAAGCTCTTCTAGCGCACCGGGCGCAAAAGTCCAGACTGACAACAATTACGCGTGGGCTGCGTGCGGGAGACGGCTGGGAATGGCGTGTCGCGCCTACCCTGATGAGGGTTCACATGCAAGTGTTTGGCCACCCCGGCCCTAAGATGTTGCGAGTGAACCCCACCCTGACGCGCACCTGGAGCGCCATCCTCTTCGACCTCGACGGAACCATCACGGATTCCGCCCCGGCCATCACCAACTCGCTCGCCCGCACCTTCGCGCTGCTCGGTCGACCGATTCCCTCCGACACCGAGCTGATGAAGTACGTCGGCCCGCCCCTCCTGGCCGCATTCGTCGAATACGCCGGCATGACTCCCGACGAGGCCCTCGAGGCCATCGCCGTGTACCGCGCCGACTACCAGGGCCCCGCATCGCTGGACACCGCCGTGTACCCGGGCGTCGCCGGCCTGCTCGAACGTATCCACGAGGCCGGCATCCCGCTCGGCCTGGCCACGAGCAAGCCCGAGCACACCGCCATCGCGATCCTGGAGCACTTCGAGCTGGCCCAGTACTTCACGGTCATGGTCGGGGCCACCGAGAACGAGACCCGCAGCAACAAGGCCGACATCGTCGAGGAGGCTCTGCTGCGCTTCGGCGCCGCCGGGGTCGACACCTCCGCCGTGGTCATGGTCGGCGACCGGGTCTACGATGCCGAGGGAGCCAACGCCAACGGCGTGCCGACGATCCTCGTCGAGTGGGGCTACGGCTCTCCGGAGGAGGCCGCCCTGGCCACCGCCGTGGTGCACTCCACCGACCAGCTCGCCAAGCTGCTCCTGGGCTGACCTGCCCGGATCCGCAGCATCCGCGCCGCCGGACCGCCCGCTGCACCGAGTTAGCGCAAAAATGCCCCTTCACACGTCGTGAAGGGGCATTTTTCGGCACATCGTGCGGATGCAGGGGCGCCGACTTGCCGCGAATACCCCCTTCGGGAGCGCTGAAGGGGGTATTCGACGCAACTCGCCGATGGCGGATGCGGTGCGGCTTGCGGTGCGGCTTGCGGCTGCTAGCTGATGGCGGCGCGCAGCTCGGCGGCGGCGGCGGCCGGGTCGGCGGCGCTGTAGATGGCGCCACCGGCGACGGCCACCTCCGCTCCGGCGCGCTGCACAGCCGCGATGGTGGCCGTGGAGACCCCGCCGGCCAGGGAGAACGGCACCTGAGCGCTCTCGCCGGCGCTGAGCAGGGTCTCCAGGGTGAAGCCCTCCTCGGCCTGCTCGTCCAGGCCCGCGTGCATCTCCACGAACACCGCGCCGAGCGCGATGACCTCGCGGGCCCGGCTGACCTTGTCGGCCACGCCGATGAGGTCCACGACGATGCCCTTGCCGTGCTTGGTGGCGGCCGCGACGGCGCCCACGATGGTGCTGTCGCCGGCCGTGCCGAGCACGGTGACCAGGTCGGCGCCGGCGGTGAAGGCGATGTCGGCCTCGAGCTCGCCGGCATCCATGGTCTTGAGGTCGGCGAAGACGATCTTGTCGGGGTGCGCCTGCTTGATCGCGGTGACCGCGCGGAGGCCCTCTGCCTTGATCAGCGGGGTGCCGAGCTCGATGATGTCCACGTACGGGGCCACCTGGCCGGCGAGGGTCAGCGCGGCGTCGGTGGTGAGTACGTCCATTGCTACCTGAAGCTTCATGGGATCTGCTTTCTGTTGTCGGTGGGTGCTGCGAAAAGAGGGGGGGGCTGGCCTATTCGAGGTTGGCGTGCCGGGGCCAGAGATCGTCGGCCGTTGCGCCTGATGCCTGCCAGAGGGTGTGGAAGACGGCGTCGCCGACGACGAGGACCGACTGCTCGAACAGCGCGCCTGAGTACTGCGCGGAGAGGGTGCCGCCGTGGTCCTGCTTCTGGGCGGCGGGGAGCACCACGGTGACGTCGGCCAGGTCGGCAAGCGGTGACTCGGGCGCCGTGGTGAGCACGAGAACGCTCGCGCCGGCGGCATGCGCGGTCTCGGCGGCGCGCACGATTCCGGCCGTACTGCCGGAGCCGCTGGCCGCCAGCAGGGCATCCTGGGCCGTGATCGCCGGGGTGGTGACGTCGCCGACCACGTGCACGACGAGGCCGAGATGCATGAGGCGCATGGCCGTCATCCGCAGCGCCAGCCCGGACCGGCCGGCGCCGAGCACGAAGACCCGGTCGGCGGCGGCGATGCCCGCCGCCAGGGCATCGAGGCTCGCGGCCGCACCGGCATCCGCGGCCAGCCGGCCCGCCACGGTGGTGTTCTCGGCCAGGATCGACTGCACGTTGGCGAGTACTGCTGAGGTCGCCGCGCCGGCGGTCTCGGTGCGACTGGGTTCGGCCTTGTCGGTCTCGGTTCTGGCGGTCTCGGTACGGGGCATCCCTCAATGGTTGCCGCCCCCACCCCCGCGTGCGGCCCACCGAACGGGCAGCCGGCCTACCCGGATGGGTAGGAGTAGCGGTCCAACCGCGGGCATCCGGGTAGGCTGACTCGGTGAAGTCGATCGCCAACCCCCGTTCCATCGAGCTGCTCGATGCCCTGCAGGCCGTCGTGGCCAGCTCGCTCCTCGACATTGCCGGCGGCTTCTCCGCGCTGCTGCAGCCGCTGATCGGGCACACCGCGCTGGTGATCTTCACGGAGGACTGCACCGGCCGGCCGCAGAAGAAGGCCGGCGACCCGGCGATCATCGACGAGGTCACCCTGCTCGAGCTGGACGCCGTGCGCCGGTCCCTCAACACCGAAGCCGCCGACCCGTGGGGTCTGCGGGCCGTGATCGGCGGCACCGACCGACCGATCACCGCGTGGCTGGCCGGTACCGGTGCCCTGCTGGTGCTCACCGACCCCGAGCTCACCCCGGCCGGTCGTGCCGACCCCGAGTCGACCCTCGCGCTGGTCGGCCGGTTGTGGCAGCTCGTGGCCACAAGCATCCGCCAGCAGGTGGCCGCGGCCGCCCCCGCCTACCTGCTCGACTCGCGGGCGGCCTCGGCCGAGCGGGCCAAGCTCATCGCCGACCTCACGGATGCCCATTCGACCGCCCTGGAGTCGGTGCTCGCCGTGCTGCGCTCGCCCACGGTCAGCGCAGAGGCCGCCCGCCAGACGGCGACAGACCTGGCCGCGAGCGCCATGGTGAGCCTGCGGGCGGTGTCCGACCGGGACCGGTCGCTGGCCGAGGAGCCGGTGGGCGCGGCCTTCGCCCGGCTGCGCGACGACCTGCGGCCGCTGGTGCGGTTCGGCGACCTCGACGTGCAGTTCGTCGATCCGCCGGCGAACGGGCGGGCCCTGCCCGGCGAGGTCGCCCATGCCGGCCGCGCCATCGTGCGCGGGGCCGTGCTCGCCCTGGTGGAACAGGCCGGCGTCAGCCGCGTGCGGGTGCAGTGGGACTGCGATGGCAGCAACCTGCTCATCCAGATCCGCGACGACGGCGCGGGAAACCTCACCGCCGACTCCCCCGGCGTGGGCCCGCTCACCGCCAGGGTCGCCGCCCTCGGCGGCACCTTCGGCGTGCAGGCCACCGCCGGCTGGGGCTCCGAGCTCGCGGTGTCGCTGCCGCTCGACGCCCCACTGGTTCCGTTGGCCCCGGCCGCCGAGTGGGGGCTGAGCCCGCGCGAGCAGGGCGTGCTCGCTCTCGTGGCCTCGGGCGCCCGCAACAAGGCCATCGCGGCCGAGCTGTCGATCAGCGAGAACACCGTCAAGTTCCACGTGGCCAACTTGCTGCGCAAGGTGGGTGCCTCCACCCGGGCCGAGCTGGCCTCGCTGGCCCGTTAGCGACGCACGTTTATCGGGACAAAGGTCGCAGAGAAGGACCGGAGTTCCGATTCCGTCCCTGTAATCTCACTTCTTCCTTTTTCGAGGCACTCGCGCCTCGGGGCAGCAGCTAGTCCCGGGGCAGCTGGACCGCGGATGTCCAGCCGAAGTCGCCGGCATCCGCGCCGCCGGCCGTCGCGGCCCGAGTGACGTGGCTGCGGGCGTGCTCGATCGCGGCGTCCAGGTCGGTGAAGAGGTGGTTGCGGTGGCGCAGTGACGTGATCACGCCCACCCGGGTGACCAGCTTGAGGTGCCGGGGCTGGATGCCCTTGACCAGCACCGTGATGCCGCGCCGCTCCAGGGCCTGGATCATCTCGGTGATCACCCGGGCTCCGGTGGCGTCGAGGATCTGAAGCTGCGACATCCGGATGATCACCACGGTGATGTGGCTGGTCTGGTTGACGCGTTCGAGCATCCGCTCTGCGGCGCCGAAGAACAGGGCGCCGTCGAGGCGGAACAGGGCGATGCGTTCGTCGCCCGGCACGGGTTCGCCGGGCAGCTCCTCGCGGTGCACTCCGCTGGAGGCCGAGACCGACCGCAGGGCGAAGAACGCCGCCACGGCGATGCCGATGCCGACCGCCACGATGAGGTCGACCGAGACCGTGACCAGGGCGGTGATGATGAACACGGTGGCGTCCGAGCCCGTGGAGCCGATGATGCTGCGCACCGTGGCGATCGAGATCATGCGCGCTGCGGTCATCATGAGCACCCCGGACAGGGCGGCGAGCGGGATCTGCGACACCACCCCGGTGGCCAGGTAGACCACACCGATCAGCACGATCGAGTGCACGATGGCCGCCAGCCGGGTGCGGCCGCCCGAACGGATGTTGACGGCCGTGCGGGCGATCGCGCCGGTGGCGGGCATGCCGCCGAAGAAGCCGGAGGCGATCGAGGCCAGGCCCTGGCCCACCAGTTCGCGGTCGGCGTCGTACGGGCCGGTGTCGGAGAGGGTGACGGCCACCCGGGCCGAGAGCAGGGATTCGATCGCGGCGAGCGCCGCGATGGTGAGCGCGGGGCCGACCAGCGAGCCGAGCATACCGGGATCGAGCTGGGGAAGCATCGGCGACGGCAACGAGCTCGGCAGCTCGCCGATGCGGGCCAGCGGCAGGTTGGCCAGATTGGCGATCACGGTCACCACGACGATGGCCACGATCGAGCCGGGAAGCTTCTTGTGCACCAGGGGCGCCAGCAGCATGATCGCGGCGACCACGAGCACCATGGCCACGGGGATGATCACCGTGGACCAGTCCACGGTCTCGAAGGACTGCACGGCGGCCACGAAGGCGTTGCTGCTCGGCCCGGCCTGCGAGCCGATCGCTGCGGGCACCTGCTGCAGGAAGATGATCACGGCGATGCCGAGCGTGAAGCCCTCGATCACCGGCCAGGGGATGAAGCTGACCGCGCGACCGAGTTTGAGCGCGCCGGCGGCGATCACGATGAGGCCGGCCATCAGGCTGAGCACGGCGACGACGCCGACACCGTGGGCGGCCACGACCGGACCGAGGACCACGACCATGGCGCCGGTGGGCCCGGAGACCTGGATGTTGGAGCCACCGAACACGGCGGCGATGACACCGGCCACAATGGCGGTGATGAGGCCGCTCTCGGCGCCGGCGCCGGAGCTGACCCCGAAGGCCAGGGCCAGCGGCAGCGCGATGATGCCCACGGTGAGCCCGGCGACGATGTCCCCGCGCCAGGTGCGCTTCACGTCCCGGTAGTCCTGCCAGCTGGGCAGCAGGGCGCGCACGTAACGGCCGGATGAGGCGGCAGCAGTGCCGATCACACTCACCGGGACACCGCGTCGCTGGTCAGCAAGCTGGAGCGCGCATCCGTCGACGCGGGCCTGGGCAGGCCCACCGTGCTGATCAGGCGCTGCTGGGTGGTCTCGAGGATCTCGACGAGCAGCTGCCTGGCCACCGCGAGGAGGTCGGCCACCTGCGGGTAGGCCAGGCTGTAGAAGACCAGGCTGCCGCGGCGCTCGGCCACCACCAGGTTGTGCCTGCGCAGCACCGACAGGTGCTGGGAGAGGTGCGAGGCCTCCAGGCCGGTGTCGGTGAGCAGGTCGGAGACCGACAGGTCGGCGTCGGCGTTGGCGAGGACCTCGAGCACCCGCACCCGCACCGGATGCGCCAAGCCCTTGAACAGGTTGGCCTTCACCTCGTAGAGCGGACGGTTCGCATCCGTGAAGTTGTCGATCGGGTCCTGATTCAGCGGTTCCATAAATTCATCATATCGCGGTATCGCAAGAGTGGACCCGGAAGAAGGTCCCGTCGGTCGGGTCGCCGGTCACGCGGCAGCGACAGCGGCAGCGGCAGCTCTGGCCTTACCGAAGTGGGGAACGCCGACGACGCCACAAGCCGGACGCGCGTACGCTCGCACTCCAGCTATCGCTGAGCCGGCGGCTACTCGGCGTTGGGGTCGGCGACCGTGGACGCCGGCGCCGGGGCGGGGGCGTTGCGGTGGGTGCGCCAGAAGTACTCACGCTTGAGGCTCGCCCAACGGTCCATGCTGACGGCATGTGCTGAGGTGGACTTCGGGTCGGACACGAGTGGCTCTTCTCTTGACGTGCGTTCACCACGTCGAGCGGCGTTCGACGGGTGGGGCAGGGCGTCAATCGAACGAGAACATTGCCGTGATATGCATGGCGCCACTGTCGGTGGGTTCGGTCGCCATCGACCAGCTCGGCCTGATGGATTTCTGGGGCCGTGAATCCAGTTTAGATCTCACCGTCCGGCGCCGTCAGGGGACGAAAGTCCCAATTCGAAGACATGACTGAAACCTGTCTGGGAGTTGACTGGGAGCCGCAGCGATTCAGCGCATACATAGGTGCAGGGGCCAGACTGTTCGAGGCCCGAATCTGACTGGAGACTTCTGCGTGCGCACACTTCCTACTTTCCTCACCCTGACCGCGGTTGCGGCCGTCGCCCTCACCGGGTGTGCGGCATCGCCCGATCCGGCGGCGACCCCGTCGGCCACCACAGCGGCGATCGCCTGCACCGATCCGGGTTCGACCTCGGACGCGGTGACCGTCGCCGGTGATGCCGGCGCCGAACCGACCGTGACCTTCGAAGCGCCTCTGGCCGCGAAGGAGACCGAACGGACGGTCGTCACCGAGGGCACCGGGGATGCGGTGAAGGAGGGCGACTCCGTTGCCATCTCCTACGCCGCGTACAACGCGACCACCGGGGCCAAGCTCACCGCCGGCGGCTTCGGCGACGACGCCGGCCTCACCGTCAACGTGGTCGACGGCCAGGGCGTCATCCCCGGCATCCTCAAGGGTGTCGCCTGCTCCAACGTGGGCGACAGGGTAGCCGTCGTCTTCCCGCCCGCGGATGGCTTCGGCGAGACCGGCAACACCGACCTCGGCGTGGCCGCCACCGATCAGCTGCTCTTCGTGATCGACATCAAGGAGAAGCTGCCCACCCGCGCCACCGGCGAAGACCAGAAGCCCACCGACGGCTTCCCCGCCGTGAAGCTCGCCGATGACGGCGAGCCCACCGTGACCATGCCCAAGGGCGACCCGCCCGCGGACCTCGCGGTCGAGGTACTCAAGAAGGGCGACGGCGCTGCCGTGACGGACACCTCGACGGTGACCGTGCAGTACACCGGCGCGATCTGGGCCACCGGCAAAGTGTTCGACCAGAGCTGGGGCGTCGGACCCACGACCTTCCCTGTCTCCGGCTTGATCACCGGATTCACCCAGGGCCTGGTCGGGCAGACCGTCGGCTCCCAGGTTGTCATCGTCATCCCGCCGGGTGAACTCGGTTACGAAGGCGGCAACGAGACGGCCGGCATCAGTGAAACCGACACCCTCGTCTTCGTCGTCGACATCATCGCGGCCGCGTAGCCAACCCCGGCGGCCTGCCCAGTCATTGCACAGGCCGCCGGGATAACCTTCCGGGAGACCGCTCACCGCGGTCCCGGACGAGGGATCAGTACCCGGAACGCGACAAGACTGGCCACGGGAGTGTTGTCATGTCGTGGATCATCTTGATCGTGTCCGGGGTTCTCGAAGCCGTCTGGGCGACGGCCCTGGGCAAGTCCGAGGGCTTCAGCAAGCTCTGGCCCACCGTGATCTTCGGGGTGGCCTTGGTGCTGAGCATGGGCGGCCTCGCGTTCGCGATGCGCGGCATCCCGATCGGCACCGCCTACGCGGTCTGGGTGGGAATCGGCGCCGCCCTGACCGTGCTGTACGCAATGATCTTCGGCGGGGAGCCGGCGTCCCTGATCAAGGTTCTGCTTATCCTCGGCCTTATCGGCTGTGTCATCGGCCTGAAGCTGGTGGACGACAGCCACTGACGTCACCTCGGTTCGCCTGCTCGTCCGTGGCGGCGGCGCTCGTATTGCGCATCCGGATCAGTGCCTGTCCTGGGTCGACGGTTGCCGGTGGCCTCAGCCAGTAGACCCCGTGGTTCTCGAAGATCTGCCAGCCCTGGGCGTGGAGCAGTCGGTGGTGGGGCGGGCAGAGCAGGATTCCGACACGAATGTCGGTGGCGCCGTGGTCGCGTGCCCATTCTTCGAGGTGGTGGGCTTCGGTTCGGGAGGGGGGTCTGTCGCAGTCTCCCCATCGGCAGCCGCCGTCGCGCGCGGCCAGTGCGATGCGTTGCGCGGCGGTGAAGATGCGTTCTTCGCGGCCGAGGTTGAGGGGCTGGCCATCGTCGTCGAAGGTGACCTCGATGGTGCCGCTGGTGCAGATGATCCGGTTTATGGTCTCGCGGCAGACCGGTTGGGGGTGGCCTTCGATGAAGCCGTGCCCGGTGCCGTCGGGAATCGCCACGAGCACCTCGGTCGGGTCGTGAGGTGATGGCGCGGATGCCGCGGGTGGGGTGACGAGGACCCGGACGGCGGGGATGCGGCCGCCCAGCATGCGGTTCGGGTTGACGGTGCCGCCAGCCTTGAGCAGGTCAATGAAGGTGTCGGCGGTGAGTTGGTCGGTGCTGCGCGGGTCGTCCTGGACGGCTTTGGCCCAGGCGGCCCGGTCCGGGTCGACGAAGCGCACTCCGCCTCGGCGCGGCCCCGTGGCGCTGTCGTACACGGAGAGCAGGAATGCGCCCTGCTCGGGTGGGAACTGTCCGTTGAGGTGCACCTGTCCGGAGTCGCTGGTCCAAATCCGCAGGTAGCGATCGTCCCAGGCTTTCTGCTCGCGGGTGGCGATGCCGGCTTCGTCGAGGGTGTCGCGCATGCGGCGGGAGCGTTTGAGTAGCTCGTCGACGGTCATCTCCGTCGCCTCGGCGAGGAGCTTCTGCACGGCAGCCCGAAGAGCCCCGGCGGTGATCACCTCGTCGATCTTCCCGAGGCCGGCCCGGATCGCATGTGCCGCAGAAACGGTGAGGGTTCCGGTGGCGACGGCGACGGAGATCGGGCTGTACCAGGGCAACAAACCCGCGTCGGCACAGTCGAGGCGATCGAGATCGCCGACTCCATCAACCCCATCAATTCCGTGAGCCCCGTCGGCCCCGTCAACACCGTCAACTCCACCGACCTCGTCCCGGCCGGCGCCGCCGAGCCCGGCCTCCTCGTCGAGTTGCCGGCGGGCCGCTTCGTCCTCGGCGGCGGCCGCCGCGGCGGCCGCCTGAGCGGCCTCGGTATCGCCGAGCATCGTTCCCACATCCACAAGCTTCCGGGCATCGGCGCGGGTGGAACCGGTGAGGGTCTGGATCAGCTCGGCCGGAGACAGAAAACCCTGTCGGGCGGCCAGGCCCCGCTGGCCCAACTCGGGCCGCGAACGGTGCGCGAGGGTCTTCGCCAGCCACACCGATCGGGTCTCTACCAAGCCACGCAACCTGGCCAGGTCCTTCTGGCCGGCGATCAATTCCGCGTCGGAGAGCGCGTCGTAGTCGGCGCTGCACGCCCCCAGGTGCTCCACCGCTTCAACCGCGGCGATCAACGGCCTGGGCAGCGAATCGGCCGACAGCGCCGCCGCTGGTAGCGAGGCCGTTGGCAGCGTGGCATCCGGCGGGGTACCGGGTTCGAAGGCTGCTGCGATGGTGACCATGCAGTGAGAATAGCTCAGTATCGAACGTTTGTGGCATGAAATTCACGCCTGTGGAGAACTATTTTCAGACCGCGTGCGGCGGGCGCTCCAGGTCATCGCCGTGCGCTGCGGCCGGGTCGGTGCCCACGGCGATGATGGCGTTGTTCTCGTCGACGTGCACCACTGTGGGCAGGTAGGCCCTGGCCTTCTTGGTGCCCATCTGGGCGTAGGAGATGATGATCACCAGGTCACCCTGGTGCGCCATCCGTGCGGCGGCACCGTTGACGCCGATCACGCCGCTGCCGCGCTCCCCGGCGATCAGGTAGGTCTCGAAGCGGGCGCCGTTGTTCACATTGACGATGCTCACCAGCTCGCCGGGCAGCAGGTCGGCTGCGTCGAGCAGGTCGAGGTCGACGGTCAGCGACCCCACGTAGTGCAGTGCGGAGTGCGTCACGGTGGCGCGGTGGATCTTGGATTTGAACATGGTGCGGCGCATCTGGGAAAAGCCTTTCGCGGATCGACTTCTCCACGATACGCGTGCCGCGCCGGGCTCAGTGTCAGGGGGTCGAACTAGAGTTAATCGAATGCCTCACACTCCCTCCACTTCTCCGGCACAGACTTCCCCGGCCGATCCGGCCGACTCCGCCGCCCACCCCGCCGCCGATGGCTTCGTGCGCGTGCGCGGCGCCAGGGAGAACAACCTCCGCGACGTGAACGTCGATATTCCCCGCGACGCCATCGTCGCGTTCACCGGCGTCTCCGGCTCCGGCAAGTCGTCCCTGGCGTTCGGCACGATCTTCGCCGAGGCCCAGCGCCGCTTCTTCGAATCCGTCGCGCCCTACGCGCGCCGCCTCATCCAGCAGGGCCACACCCCGCACGTCGACCTGATCACCGGCCTGCCGCCGGCCGTGGCCCTCCAGCAGCGCCGCGGTTCGCCCAGCTCCAGGTCCAGCGTCGGCACCGTCACGACGCTGTCCAATTCGATGCGGATGCTGTACTCCCGAGCCGGCACCTATCCGGCCGGGTCAGCCCTACGCCTGGACTCCGACGCGTTCTCCCCGAACACAGCCACCGGCGCCTGCCCCGAATGCCACGGCCTGGGCATCTCCCACACCGTGGCCGAGTCGCTGCTGGTGCCCGACGCGAGCCTGAGCATCCGCGACGGCGCCATCGCCGCCTGGCCGGGCGCCTGGCAGGGCAAGAACCTGCGCGACATCACCGCGGTGCTCGGGCACGACATCGACCTGCCCTGGCGGCAGCTCAGCCGTGAGGCACGCGACTGGCTCCTCTTTACCGAGGAACAGCCCGTCGTGGAGGTCACTCCGCAACGCGACCGGGTGGCCAAGCCCTACAAGGGCCGGTTCTGGAGCGCGAAGAGCTACGTGATGCACACGCTGGCGGATTCGAAGAGTGCCCAGATGCGCCAGCGCGTGCTCCCCTTTGTGGAGACCGGCCCGTGCCGGCTCTGTGGCGGCAGCGGCCTGCGCGCCGAGGCCCTGGCGGTGCGCTTCGCCGGCCGGCCGATCAACGAACTCAACGCCCTCACCCTCAGTGAGCTCGCCGAGGTGCTGCGGCCCACCGCTGAGCTCACCGGCGCCGCCGGCTCACACCGTTCGGCCCAGTCCGGCGAGGTCACCGAGGTCGCCGTCACCGTGGCCGGCGACCTGGTGCGCCGGCTCGAGGTGCTCATCGACCTCGGCCTGGGCTACCTCAGCCTGAGCCGCGCCACCCCCACCCTCTCCCCCGGCGAGATGCAGCGGCTGCGCATCGCCACCCAGCTGCGCAGCGGCCTCTTCGGCGTGATCTACGTGCTCGACGAACCCTCTGCGGGTCTGCACCCCGCCGACGCCGAACCGTTGCTGGTGGTGCTCGAACAGCTCAAGGCATCCGGCAACTCGGTGTTCGTGGTCGAACACAATATGGACGTCGTGCGACGCGCCGACTGGCTCGTGGATGTGGGCCCCCGGGCCGGCGACGGCGGCGGGGAGGTGCTTTACAGCGGCCCGGTGCCTGGCCTGGCCGATGTGGCCGGCTCCATCACCCGCGGGTACCTGTTCCCGGCCGCGCCGGACTCGGCCGCGCCCGCGCACCGCAAGCCGGCCGCCTGGCTGGGCCTGGCCGGCGTCAACCGGCACAACCTGGTCGACCTCGATGTCGACGTGCCGCTCGGCGTGCTCACCGCGGTCACCGGCGTCTCCGGGTCGGGCAAGTCCACCCTGGTGAGCAAGGTGCTGGCGGATGCCGTGGGCCGGGAGCTGCGCCAGGGCCCGGTCGACGCCGCGCCGGCCGGCCGCGACGCCGCGGCCGACCCCGATGACGAGACCGGCGAGGAGGAGAGCCCGACCGTGGTCGACGCGGTCACCGGCGCCGGCGCCATCGACCGCCTGGTGCGCGTGGACCAGAAGCCCATCGGCCGCACCCCGCGGTCCAACCTGGCCACCTACACGGGCCTCTTCGACGCCGTGCGCTCCACCTACGCGGCCACGGCCGCGGCCAGGGCGGCCGGCTTCGGCGCCGGCCGGTTCTCCTTCAACGTGCCCGGCGGCCGCTGCGACACCTGCCAGGGCGAGGGCTTCGTGGCCGTGGAGCTGCTCTTCCTGCCGGGCAGCTACGCGCCCTGCCCGACCTGCGGCGGGTCGAGGTACAACGCCGAGACCCTCGCGGTGCTCTACAACGGCAAGTCCATCGCCGACGTGCTCGGACTCACGGTCGACGCGGCGGCGGAGTTCCTCGCCGCCGTGCCCAGCGCGGCCCGCAGTCTGGAAACCCTGCGCGAGGTGGGCCTGGGCTACCTGAGGCTGGGCCAGCCGGCCACCGAACTCTCCGGCGGTGAGGCGCAGCGCATCAAGCTGGCCACCGAGCTGCAGCGCGCCCGCCGCGGGCACACCCTGTACCTGCTCGACGAGCCCACGACCGGGTTGCACCCGGCCGACGTGGAGCTGCTGATGACCCAGCTGAACCGGCTGGTCGACGCCGGCAACACCGTGGTCGTGGTTGAGCACGACATGGGCGTGGTCGCGGCGGCTGACTGGGTCATCGACCTGGGGCCGTCCGGCGGCAGCGCGGGCGGACGCATCGTGGCCGAGGGCACCCCGGCTGCCGTCGCGGCGCATCCGCACAGCCGTACAGCGCCCTATCTCGCCCAACGCTTGGAGCTAGCTGTGTAAAGGCGCCACTCCCGGTCAAACGGGACTTTGGTCCCCACTCCCGGCTCGGCGGCAATTCTAAGCTGAGCCGGGAGTTGAGATCAATGAAGCGCAGCACGCTGTTCAAGAGGCCCGCCGCCGCACCGCTCGACACGGGTCGGCAGGGTGATTTCGGCTATCTGCAGCCCGGCGAGATCTACCTCGACGCCGCCTGCCAGAGCCTCCGCCCGAAGAGCGTGATCGACGCCCTCACCGATTACTACACGAGCTACAACGCCTGCGGCGGCCGGGTGAAGTACGCCTGGGGCCAGAAGGTCGACAACGCCGTGGCCGACACCCGCCGCGCCGTGCTCGGCCTGCTCGGGCTCTCGGCCAAGAGCCACGCCGTGTCGTTCACCCTCAACACCACCTACGGCCTCAACCTGTTGCTGCAGCAGCTGCCGATGGGCCGTTTCGACCGCGTTGTCACCAGCCACATCGAACACAACTCGGTGTTCCTGCCCACCATCACGGCCGCCCGCCGGCTGGGTGTTGAGCGCCTGGTATTGGACCGGGCCGCCGACGGCGCCCTGCTCTACGACCCTGCGCAGCTGGAGAAGGCGGTGGTCGTGGTCAACGCGGCGTCCAACATCGACGGCCGCCTGCTGACCAACCTCACCGACCTGGTGCGCGACGCCCACGCCCGTGGCGGCATCGTCATCATCGACGCGGCGCAGGCCATGGGGCACGCTCGCGCACTGCTGCAGAAGACCGAGGCGGATGCGGTGTGCTTCTCCGCCCACAAGATGTACGGCGCCAGCCTGGGCGTCGTCGTGGCCCGGCACGAGCTGCTCACCTCGCTCGAGCTCGGCTTCGTGGGCGGCGGCATGGTGCAGGACGTGCGCGAGAGCGACTTCGACCTCGTGCAGGGCGACCCGGGTGCGCTGCTCGAACCCGGCCTGCAGGCGTGGGGCGAGATCATCGCGCTGGGCCGCGCCATCGACTGGCTGGGCAGCGTCCGCCCCGGCGGCCTGGCTCCCGCCGAGCACATCGGCGCGCTCTCCCGGCGTCTCTACGACGGCCTCGCCGAGATCCCGGGTCTCACGCTGCTGAACACCGCGGCCAGCCCGGTGATCAGCCTGTACGCGCCCGCCCAGGACTCGCACCGGCTCGCCGTCTTCCTGTCGCACTCCACGATCATGGTGCGCAGCGGCTACTTCTGCGCGCACCACTACCTCAAACAACAGCTCGGGCTGCCCCCGCTGCTGCGCTTCTCCCTCGGCCTGCACTCGACCGCGTCGGACATCGACACGGCCACCCAGGCCCTCGCTCGGCTGATGAAAGGCCTCTCCTAAGTGTTCTGTATCGCGGCGTTCATCATCCTGGTCGTCATGGCCGCCTTCTCGGCGAGGTACCGGCGTTACGTCGGCACGGCCTGGAACTGCACCTGGCGCCGGGTCACCTTCCGCCCTTGCGACACGACCTTCAAGCAGGACATCAAGGACCACTTGCTCGCCCCCGTAGCCGCGCGCCGGCCCGGCCTGGTCAAGCCGGCCAGTATCGGCCTGGAGATCCTCGCCGTGCTGGTTCTGCTCACCACCATCTGGTCGGGCTACACGGTGGTCAAGAGCGCCGTCAACCTCTACGTCTACGGCACCTGCAACAAGCAGGACTCGGCATCCTGCACCCTCGGCGCCGAGGCCTGCTCGATCCCGGACGAGACTCCGGGCTTCATGGAATCGCTGGGCGAGTTCGACGTGCTCGGCGCCTTCGGCAACGAGTTCGCCAGCCTCGGTGAGACCTTTGCGGCCATCCCGGCCCGGTTCCAGACCTGGACCGCCGAGGACTACCTGCCCGCCAATCCGAGCTACCTCGCCGAGGACGCCGCGAACCCGATCGCCGTCGAGGTCATCGACCCCGGCTGCACCTTCTGTAAGGCGCTCTTTGCGAACATCGAGGAGGTCGGCTTCGAATCCTCGTACAACCTCACCTACATCGCCTACCCGATCGCGGGCACCGACGGCTACAAGTTCCCCAACTCGTTGCTGGTCACTCGCTACCTCGAGGCCCTGCGGTTGCACCCGCTGGACGGCGCCGAGACCCCCGTCGACTGGCAGATCCTCGAGCGCATCTTCACCGAGAAGGCGGAGACCGGCCTGCCGTGGCAGGAGACCATCAACTCGATGGATGCCGACGAGGCCACCGCCACACTGGTGGACTGGCTGGGCGAGTTCGGCCTGTCCGCCGACCAGATCGACGTGATCGTCACCGAGGCCGGCTCCGACACCGTGGCCGAGGTCATCGCCGCGAACAAGACCCTCGTCGAGGAGAAGATCGCCACCGTGAAGATCCCCACGATCATCTTCGACGGCCGCCGCCACGACGGCCTGGTCTCGGTCGACGGCCTGCGGTAGCCCGCCCCGCCCCTCCGCGAACTGTGAGAAAAGCCCCGAAAATCACGAGTTTTCGGTGCTTTGCTCACGGTTCGCGGAAGGAAAAGGGGGCACGGGTGGCATAGTGGCCGCAGACCCCAAGGGAGACAGATGACCCAATGGCGCATCCGTGACTTTCACACCGACGACCTCGACGGCATCCTGCGCCTCTGGGAGGAGGTGACCGCGTCGAGCACCGACCCGGTCTACGGGCTGGCCGAAGTGCTCGCCTCCTGCCAGAAGGACGACGCGGTCGTGGCCGTGCACGGCAATGAGGTGGTCGGGGCCGCGGTCGGCCGGGCCGCCCACGCCCAGGGCTGGATCGTGTTCCTCGCCACGACCAAACCGTGGCAGAGCCGCGGCATCGGCTCGGCCCTGCTGGCCGCCCTCGAGCGACGGATGGCGCCGCACGCCCTGACCAAACTCTCCGCGCTGATGCCGGAGACCGCCACCCGGGTGGATGCGTTCCTCAACCGCGGCTTCGAGATCAAGAACCACCTCAGCTACTTCGAGCGCCGCATCCCCGTGCAGGGCCAGGAGATCCGGGCCCTGGCCGACCTCGGCGGGCGCATCCTGCCGCGCGACCTGTGGGCGGGCGTCGGCGGCATGGTGCGGGAGAAGGAGCTGCTCGAGCGGCGGCTGGTGACGCCCCTGGCCCGGCCGGAGATGGCCGACAGGTACGGCGTCGTGCCGCCCAAGGCCGTGGTGCTCTTCGGCCCGCCCGGCACCGGCAAGACCACCTTCGCCAAGGCCATCGCCTCCCGGCTGGACTGGCCGTTCGTCGAGGTGTTCCCGTCCCGGCTGGCGGCGGACCCGCAGGGCCTGGCGGGCGCGCTGCGGGAGACCTTCGGCAAGATCGACGACCTCGACCACGCGGTGGTCTTCATCGACGAGGTCGAGGAGATCGCCGCCCAGCGCGGCGGCGAACCGCCCTCACCGCTGCAGGGCGTGACCAACGAGCTGCTCAAGCTCATCCCGGCCTTCCGCGAGCGGCCCGGGCGGCTGCTCGTCTGCGCCACCAACTTCATCCGCACCCTCGACTCGGCGTTCCTGCGGCACGGCCGATTCGACTACGTCGTGCCGATCGGGCTGCCGGATGCCGAGGCCAGGCACGCCATTTGGGAGCGCTACATCCCCGCCGCCGTGACCGGCACCGTCGACCTCGCCGCCCTGGTCGCCGCCAGTGATGGGTTCTCCCCCGCCGACATCGAGTACGCCGCCCGTCGGGCCTCCCAGCAGGCGCTGGAGGATGCCCTCTCCGCGGGCGCCGACGAGTCAGCGCCCGGCGGGCCGAGCACCTCGGACTATCTGGCCGGTATCCGCGGCACCCGCACCACGGTCTCGGCGCAGGTGGCCGCCGAGTTCCTCGAGGACATCGACCGGCTCGCCCGGCTCTGACCGGGGCCGGGCGGTGCGGCTTCGCGGGTTACGCGCTGCTGGTCGCGTCCGCCGATTCCTGCACGAACTCGGTGAGGGTGGCCTCGAGGGTGGCATACGCCGAGGCGTACGCGGCATCCTCGTCGCCGGCAACGATGGCCTCGGCCAGGTCGTTGTGCCGATGTGCGGATGCCGGGGTGTAGTCGGTGATCGTGAAGCGCTTCTCCTGCTCCCGGGTGCGCAACAGGGCGGCCACGGTGCTCGCGAAGTGGCCCATCACGGCGTTGCCGGCGCCCTGCAGGATCAGGGTGTGGAACTCGACATCGGCCTCGAGATAGCGCCGGCCGTCGTGGGCCCGGTCGGCCTGCACCATGGCGGCGGCGGCCCTGGCCACGGCCTCCCGTTCCTCGGCGGTCATCAGGCGCGCGCTGAGCCGCGCGGCCACCGGTTCGATGCCCAGGCGCAGCTCGAGCATCTCGCGCATCTGGGCGAAGTAGTCGCCCTGGCCGCGCCACTGGATGATCTGCGGGCTGAACAGGTCCCAGGCCCGACGGGCGAGCACCTGGGTGCCCACCCGCTGGCGAGGCTCCACCATGCCCAACGATTGCAGGACCCGGAGGGCCTCCCGCAGCACGGAGCGCGACACGGCGAAGCGTTCGCTCAGCCGGTCGAGGTTCAGGATGTCGCCCGTCTGGTAGCTGCCGTCGACGATCTCCTGACCGAGCGCGTTCACCACCCGTGCGTGCAATCCCCGGTCCCGCCAGGTTTCGTCGCCCATTGCCGTCACTGTCACACGCTCACTCCCCCGGTGCGACCCGTCGCACCGATCCGCTTCAGCCTGCGTCGTCGCAGGCTGCCCTTTCGGTGTTGTTGACCACATCACCGTTGTTGTGTAACACTTCATTAATCCGATTAATCAGATTAATCAGATCACGTACCTCTTCCTTCACTATGCCGCATCCTGCGCCGTGAGGGGGACCTGCGTGTTCACCACATGACGAAGAGGTCGCAGGGACGCGGCCCCGGAACGGATTCTCCAGATGAATGTGACCCGCGCGATTCAGGCGGTGGAACCAGTGGTTCCCGCCGGCAGCACCCTGCAACTCATCCTCGCTGCGACCATCGGCGTCGCCGTGATCATCGTGCTGATCACCTGGCTCAAGGTGCATCCGTTCCTCGCCCTCTCCATCGGCGCCGTCGGCGTGGGTGTGGGCGCCGGCATGGCCCCCAACGCCGCGGTCACCAGCTTCGGCGCCGGCTTCGGCTCCACCATGGCCGGCGTGGGTGTGCTCGTGGGCTTCGGTGCCATGTTCGGCAAGCTCCTGGCCGACTCCGGCGGAGCCGACCGCATCGTCGACGCGCTGGTCAGCCGCTCGAGTGTGCGCACCCTGCCGTGGACCATGGCACTCATCGGTGGCCTCATCGGCCTGCCGATGTTCTTCGAGGTCGGCCTGGTACTGCTCATCCCCGTCATCATCCTGGTCGCCCGGCGCAGTGGCCAGTCGCTCATCCGCATCGCCATCCCGGCCCTGGCCGGCCTGTCGGTCATGCACGGCCTGGTGCCGCCGCATCCGGGCCCGCTCGTGGCCGTCACCACCCTGAACGCCAACCTCGGCCTCACCCTGGCCATCGGCGTGCTCATCGCCATCCCCACCGTGATCATCGCCGGCCCGCTGTTCAGCAAGTTCGCGGCGCGCTGGGTCAAGGTGCCGGTCCCCGAGATGTTCATCACCGCTGCCGACCAGGGCCTCGAGGAGAACATCAAGCGCCCGAGTTTCATCGCCACCGTCTCGGGCATCCTGCTGCCGGTCGTACTGATGCTCGCCCGCTCGATCGCCGACGCCATCAACCCGGGCTCCACCGACCCGCTCAACGCCACGCTGGACTTCCTCGGCACCCCGATGATCGCGCTGGGCATCGCCGTGATCTACGCCATGATCGTCTTCGGTCGCGGTGGCGGCATGGACCGTGCCGCGGTGTCGAAGTCGCTCGCCGACTCGCTGCCCCCGATCGCCGGCATCCTGCTCATCGTCGGCGCCGGCGGTGGCTTCAAGCAGGTACTCATCGACACCGGCATCGGCACCGTCATCGCCGACGCCGTCAACGGCTCGAGCGTCTCGGTGCTGCTGCTGGCCTGGGTCGTCGCCGCGCTGGTGCGCGTCGCCACGGGTTCGGCCACCGTCGCCACAGTGACCGCCGCGGGCATCCTCGCGCCGGTCGCCGCCAGTCTCGGCGCCACGGATGTCTCGCTCATGGTTCTGGCCATCGGCGCCGGTTCGCTGTTCCTCTCGCATGTCAACGATGCGGGCTTCTGGCTGGTGAAGGAGTACCTCGGCACCAGTGTTCCGCAGACTCTGAAGACCTGGACAGTCATGGAGTGCCTCATCTCCGTCACCGGCCTGGCCGGGGTCCTCCTGCTGAACGTGGTGATCTAGCCGTGTTCGAGAATCAGCAACCCGTGCTCGTGGTCATGGGCATCTCCGGATCCGGCAAGTCCACCGTGGCGGGCATCCTCGCCGGCCAGCTCGGCTGGGACCTCGAGGAGGGCGACGACCTGCACCCGCAGGAAAACATCGACAAGATGTCCTCCGGCGAGCCGCTCAACGATGAGGACCGCGCCCCCTGGCTCGACACGATCTCCTCGTGGATCATCGAGCACACCATGGCGGGCGTGCCCGGCATCATCACCTGCTCGGCGCTCAAGCGTCGCTACCGGGACGTTCTGCGCGAGCACAACGTGATCTTCGTGCATCTGACCGGGTCGAAAGATCTGATCGGACGACGCCTGGCCACCCGGCACGACCACTACATGCCCACGTCGCTGCTGGACTCGCAGGTGGAGGCGCTGGAGCCGCCGGAATCCGACGAGAACGCGATCACCATCGATGCCGGCCGGAAGCCCGCCGAGGAGGCCGCCGAGATCGTGCGCCGCCTGGGCCTCACGCCGAGCCCCGGCTCCTCGGCTCTGGGCGCCCCCGCCCCCGGCCAGTCCTCGGTCGCCCGCCCGGCGCGCTGACGCTCGCGGGCGCGGCCGGCTCCCGTCAGGCCAGGGCTGGATGCCCGGCGGGCAGCGCGTGGCGCTCGC